>DIWF01000033.1:0-9511 GCA_002422545.1 Firmicutes bacterium UBA6113
ATGATCTCTCTCCCACTATCTTCATCCGAAATATTTAATTTTATCACTGGGCATGATTATAGCATGTACCAGGAAAAAACAAAAGGGAAAATTACAAATGTGACATATCATAATTATGAAAACGGATACCAATACATTTCGTCTGCTCCATGGGCAGAATAACAAAATACTTACTATTTCTTAATAATATGCTATAATGATATAAACTAAAATATGATTGCCGGGTGGTTTTATGGAAGAAAAAGCATTGCAGAAAAAATCCTATACAAAGGTTATAGATTATATTAAAAAACAAATTGTAAACGGAGATTTAATAACCGGAGGAAAACTTCCATCAGAAAGAGAATTGTCTGATATTCTTGGCGTAAGCAGGAATTCTGTTAGGGAAGCCATCAGGATGCTTGATTTCATGGGCATCATTTCAAGCCAGCAGGGAGCTGGAAATTATCTTACAGGCAATTTTGAAAACAACCTTGTGGAATCCATGTCCATGATGTTTATGCTTAATCAGATAACTTACCAGCAAATAAGCCAGTTGAGGCGCGCACTGGAACTGGAGGCGCTGATGATTGCCATTGACAATGTGACAGATAAAGAAATCGATGAATTTAAAAATATAATTTCCCAGCTTGAAAATCAAACAGAAGAATATAATGTGATTCTAGACAAGCAGCTTCACTACAACATTGCAGCAGCATCCAGAAACACTTTGATAATAAATATACTAAAAGCTCTTTCGGAAGTGATGGATAAGTTCATTGCCGACTTGAGAAAGGAAATATTAAGCTCTGACTTAAGCAAAGGGCATCTTCACGATGCACACGACAAAATGGTGAAGAGCCTTATAATCAAGGACAAAGCTCTTGCTTTTTCTGCAATAAACAAACATTTCGACTTGATTGACGAAGAGTTGGATAGAATGACAAAAAATATATAAATCGAAAGCAAAAAAGATTTTTTTAAATATCAATGTTAAAAAAATGACTATTGTTGACAGTGATAACATTTGCAGATATACTAATAAAGTAAGTGGTACTACCAGTTAAAAAGATGCGCATGCATTTTTATTTTTACCATAAGTGGTACTACCAGTATAGTGAAAACGAAATTATTAGCTAATGCATTCAGAAAGGGAAAAGGTAAACATATGAACATTTTGGTTTGCATCAAACAAGTTCCTGAAACCAACAAAGTTGAAGTAGATCCGGTTACAGGAGTATTAAAAAGAAACGGCGTAGATTCAAAAATGAATCCCTATGACTTATATGCCATTGAAACGGCATTGAGGGTGAGAGAAAAAACAGGCGGAACTATTACTGTAATAACCATGGGACCTCCACAGGCAGCAGGTGTAATAAGAGAAGCATTTGCAATGGGTGCTGATGAAGGTGTGCTCATTTCCGATAGAAAATTCGGCGGAGCTGACGTTCTTGCAACAAGCTACACACTTGCCCAGGGAATCAAGAAAATCGGAGATTTTGAACTGATTCTCTGCGGCAAACAGACTACTGACGGAGATACTGCACAGGTTGGACCTGAAGTTTCCGAGTGGCTGAACATGCCAAGCGTTTCAAATGTATGTAAAATTATAGATGTTGAAGAAAGCTCTATTTCGGTGGAAATGGATATGACAGATGACATAGAAATTGCCAAAGTTGAATATCCATGTCTCTTAGCAGTAGACAAAGATATTTTCATGCCTAGACTGCCTTCATACACAAGAAAAATAAGCACAAAAGACAAAGAAATTACTGTTTTAAGCCTTGATGACATGGAAGACAAGGATGAAAAACACTATGGCCTAAATGGTTCTCCAACTCAGGTTCAGCGCATATTTCCTCCTTCTGTGAATGCACACAGGGAAATGTGGGCAGGATCAAACTCAGAGCTTACAGCTCAGCTGTTAAATAAATTGAAAGAATTGAAATTCGCATAGGAGGCAGTCATGGCAAAATTAGTTGTTAATCAATCAAAAGTAGGCAACATGCAAGAACTCATAAGCGTATGCCCCTTTGGAGCGCTGGAAGAAATAAACAGTGAACTTCAGATAAATGCTGCATGCAAAATGTGCAAGCTTTGCGTTAAAAAAGGACCTGCCGGAGCAATAGAATATGTGGAAGAAAAAAAGGAAGAAGTAGACAAGAGTCTGTGGAAGGGAGTTGCAGTCTATGTTGATCACATTGACGGTAACATTCATCCTGTAACTTATGAACTAATAGGAAAAGCAAAGGAACTTGCTGGAAAAATAAATCATCCTGTTTATGCGGTAATGGTGGGCAGCGGCATTTCTAAACAATGTCATGAAATTCTTCATTACGGCGTTGACAGAGTGTTCGTATATGATGATGAAAAGCTTGACAGATTTAAAATTGAACCATACACTGCAGTGTTTGAAGATTTTGTAAAAAATATCATGCCTACTGCCATATTGGTTGGAGCAACACCTGTTGGAAGACAGCTGGCTCCAAGACTTGCTGCAAGACTGAAAACAGGTCTTACGGCTGACTGTACGAAACTTGAAATCAATGAAAACACAGATTTGGTACAAATACGTCCAGCTTTTGGTGGAAACATCATGGCACAGATACTCACCCCCAACAACAGACCCCAGATGGCCACAGTTAGATACAAGGTTATGGATGCTCCAAAAAGAAACCATGATGAGAGTGGAGAAATAATTCAGTGCAGCATTGATGCAGAAAAATTAAACTGCAAGGTTGAAGTAATGGACATAATACCAAAAGAAAAGGAACAGTTCATTGAAGCAGCTGATGTGTTGGTTGTCGCAGGAAGAGGAGTCAAAAAAGAAGAAGACCTTGCAATGATAAAGGAACTTGCAGATCTTTTGGGAGGCCAGATGGCATGCACAAGACCTATGTCTGAAGCAGGATGGGTTGAAGCAAAACGTCAGGTGGGACTTAGCGGAAGAACAGTAAGACCAAAGCTCATAATAACCTGCGGTGTATCGGGAGCAATTCAGTTTGTTGCAGGCATGAACAATTCAGAACAGATAATAGCAATAAACAAAGATGAACATGCACCTATTTTCAAGACTGCCCATTACGTCCTGGTAGGAGATTTGTATGAAATTATTCCTAACTTAATAGAACAAATAAAAGCAGGCAGGGAGGCATAAAATGAACTACAAAAAACTGGACAATGAAGATTTAAAATATATAATAGATTTAGTAAAAGATGCAGACAGAGTGCTTTACGGAGAAAATATAAACGAAGAGTACAGCCACGATGAACTGAGCGACACAACAAGCTATCCTGATGTTGTTGTAAAGGTAACTTCAACCCAAGAAGTTTCTGAAATAATGAAATATGCATATGAAAACAACATCCCTGTTACACCGAGAGGATCGGGAACAGGACTTGTGGGAGCTTCAGTTGCAATAGAGCACGGAATTATGATAGACACAAGTTTGATGAACCACTTTCTTGAACTTGACGAAGAAAACCTAACTCTCACAGTCGAACCCGGTGTGCTTTTGATGGAAATTTCAGCTTATGTGGAAGAAAGAGATTTGTTCTATCCTCCTGATCCGGGCGAAAAGTCTGCGACCATAGGCGGAAACATCAGCACAAACGCAGGCGGAATGAGAGCCGTAAAATACGGTGTTACAAGAGATTATGTAAGAGGTCTTGAAGTTGTTCTTCCTGACGGCAGAATTGTCGAATTCGGCGGCAAGGTTGTAAAAAACAGCACAGGATACGCCATGAAGGATCTCATGGTTGGTTCTGAAGGAACTCTTGGAATAATCACAAAGGCGATTTTAAAGCTGATTCCTCTCCCAAAGAAAGCAATAAGCCTGTTGATTCCGTTCCCAACATTGGAGCAGGCAATAGGAACAGTTCCGTTGATAGTAAAATCAAAATCAATACCTACAGCTATTGAATTCATGCAAAGAGAAGTAATAATAGATGCTGAACAGTACCTTGGAAAGAAATTTCCGGACAACAGCTCTGATGCATACCTGCTATTGAAGTTTGACGGCAACTCAACTGAAGAAATTGAAAGAGCCTATGACAGTGTTGCAAAAATTTGTCAGGAGCAGGGAGCCATAGATATTCTCATATCAGACACAACTGAAAGAGAAGAATCCATATGGAAAGCAAGAGGAGCATTCCTTGAAGCAATCAAGGGCTCAACAACATACATGGATGAAGTAGACGTTGTTGTTCCAAGAAGCTCGGTAAATGAAATGGTTGAATATATCCACAACCTTTACAAGGAAGTGAACATCCGCATAAAAAGCTTTGGTCACGCCGGAGACGGCAACCTTCATGCATATGTGCTGAAGGATGATTTAAGCGAAGAAGAATGGGAAAAGCGTATGACACTGGCCATGGACAAAATATACAACAAGGCAAAGGAACTTGAAGGACAGGTTTCAGGGGAGCACGGAATAGGATACGCAAAGAAATCATACCTGATGCAGTCACTAGATCCAGCCCATGTTGAGCTCATGCTTGGTATCAAAAAAGCATTTGACCCAAAAAATATTTTGAATCCGCACAAGGTCTGCCAACTTTAAAAAGTCAAATATTAAGAGGTTAATTGATGAAATACATCTATCAGATAGTCATAATATTCATAATTACTTTTATAGGTGAAGTTTTGTACAAATTTATACCACTGCCCATACCGGCAAGTATTTATGGGCTGGTTATAATGCTTATATGTCTGAAAGCAAAAATAATAAAACTGGACCAGGTTAAGGGAGCAGGAGGTTTTCTTCTGGAAACCATGCCTATAATGTTCATTCCTGCTGCAGTTGGTCTTATTACTGTTTGGAAGGATGTTACAAATATTATATTGCCTATAGTAATAATTGTTGTTTTGTCCACAGTGCTTGTAATGGCAGCAACAGGAAGAACAACACAGTTTATACTTCGCAGGAACAGGGGTGAGAAACAATGAAAGAGGTAATTGGAAATTCAGTATATTTTGGTGCGGCTCTCTGCCTTTTATCATACATCGCCGGCATATGGATCAAGAAGAAATTGAAGTGGGCGATACTAAACCCGCTTCTGGTATCCATAGTAATTGTAATTGCTGTGCTAGTGATATTCAACATCGATTATGAGAGTTTCAACAACGGGGGAAAGTACGTGAGTTATTTCCTGACTCCTGCAACAGTTTGTCTGGCTATACCTTTGTATCAGCAGCTTGAACTGCTTAACAAAAACTTTAAGGCAATCATGGTGGGAATTTTAACAGGAGTTATGACAAGTCTTTTCACTATCCTGATTATGTCACTTTTGTTCAAGCTGAACCATGAACAATATGTTACTATTCTGCCGAAATCAATAACAACAGCAATTGGTATTGCTGTGTCGACGGAGTTGGGCGGAATCAAGACAATAACTGTGGCAGCAATTGTTATGACGGGAATACTGGGAAATGTTATAGGAGAGAGTGTGTGCAGGTTGTTTAAAATAACAGACCCAATTGCAGTGGGATTATCTTTTGGAACATCTTCACATGCCATTGGTACTTCAAGGGCTCTGGAACTGGGAGAAGTCCAAGGAGCTATGAGCAGTTTGTCAATTGCCATATCAGGCCTGTTGACGGTTGTGCTGGCGCCGGTCTTTGCAAGCTTTTTATAACCTTCTTATTTAATAAGGAAGGGCTGTCAGTTCTCTCAGACTATTGACAAACCTAATNNCTACATTATTGAAACAACTTTGTCAATCAAACTGGAAGGGCTGTATAGCCCTTTCCTTTTTTTATTAATTGTATTAATTCATGAACATTGACGAAAATATGAAAAGAATTATCAGCATTCCTGAATTTATAAGTGTAAATACACTTAAATATTTAAGCGGTTTTGCATTTTCGGTCTGAACATAGAGCTTGTATGAAATTAGGCTTGCCAGCGATGCTACCAGTGTCCCAAGGCCTCCTATGTTTGTACCAACAACAAGAGACTTGAAATCAGCAGTAAAGTTTGAAAGAAGAACTGCTGTTGGAACATTGCTCAATATTTGGCTAAGCAAAACTGAAAAAAGCATCTCACGCCCTTGGATCAACATGGAAAGATAATTTTTAACAGGCTCGATGTTTCCTATGTTTCCTGTAAATACAAAGAAGAAAATAAATGTTGCAAGCAAACTGTAATCAACTTTGCTGAAAAGATTCCTGTCAATAACAAGGACTGATGCAATGACAATAATAAAAACAATTTTATAATCCAAAAATCTGAACACTGCTGCCAGGCTAAGTGCAAACAACAAAATAAAAGCATAAAGATTTTTTTTGCTGTTTATAGTTTCCTTGAGGCTAAATTGAACATTAATCATTTCGCGTTTCCCGAAAACCGAAAAAATAAGTATGAGAACGAGTCCGGCTAAGGTTACAGGAAGGGTAATTTTGAAAAAATCCAATGTCTTCATGTCATAAAATGAATACAAATAAAGATTTTGTGGATTTCCAACAGGTGTCAGCATGCTTCCTAAGTTTGCTGCAACGGTCTGCATGGCCGTAACTGTTATGAGATGTTCTGTCTGTGCAGTGACAGTCAGTACAAGAATTGAAAACGGTACAAAAGTTATGAGAGCAACGTCATTGGTAATGAGCATGGAACTGAAAAAACAAATGAGCACAAGGCTCAGGAAAAGTCCTCTTGTGTTTCTGGTACCGGATGTCATTTTTTGTGCAAGCACGTTAAATAGCCCTATTTCCTTAAGGCCTGCAACTATTGTCATAAGGCAGAAAAGTATTGCCAGTACTCTGAAGTCAATGTAGGAAATATATCTGGCCGTTGGGGGTACGAAGACTGCCGATATGGCTGCTACAAGAAATGATATGAAAAGCACTGCATCCTTTTTTATTATTTTTTTAAATTCATTCATAATAATCTCCCTCAAATAATCACAATGGACATTATACCACAAAAGTCCTGGACTGTATCATGTATTTACAATTTTTTACCCTTGTAATAATATGAAAATTACAATATAATTAATTGATTGAAGTGATAAAAGTGTTGCATAATTTTAATAATTAGAAGAAGGTTTGCTATGATAAAAATTAGGATAAAAGAAGCAGCAGGCATTTTAAAAGCAGAATGCGCTGGAAGCTTTAACAGGGAAGACTTCATCGAAGGTGTTAGCATAGATTCAAGAAAAGTATCAAAAAACAATTTATTTGTTCCCATAAAGGGAATGACAGTAAACGGCCACAAATTCATAAATGACGTCATTGAAAAGGGAGCATGTGCAACTTTATGGAACAAGGACGAGCCTAATCCACCCGAAAATGTTGCTGTGCTGCTGGTTGAAGACACCATAAGAGCTCTGCAGGACCTTGCCCTGTGGTACAGAAACACTCTTAATGCCAAAATAGTAGGCGTAACAGGAAGCAACGGCAAGACTTCCACAAAAGACATTACTGCAGGTGTTTTGTCACAGAAATTCAAGACTCAAAAAACCATGGGCAATTTCAACACAGAAATAGGAGTTCCATATACTCTTTTAAGCCTTGATGAAGACTGCGAAGCTGCAGTTATTGAAATGGGCATGGAAAGAAAGGGAGAGATAGACTTCCTGACCCGCCTTGTTAAGCCTGATATAGGAATAATAACAAGCGTGGGACTTGTTCACATAGATAATTTTCCTTCAATAGAGGAAATTGCAAAGGCAAAACTTGAAATTACAGAAGGAATAAAGGAAAACGGACTTTTCATATATTTCGGTGATGATCCGCTCATTGAAAGAACGGTAAATGCAACAAAACTGAAAGATTCCATAAGAAAACAGACATTCGGACTTGAAGAACACAACACATTGTTTTTAACTGACTTTTCCGAAAGCATGGAAGGAATAACTTTCAAGGTGAACGACCACAGTCTTGGAGAGCTACATGTTGATATGCTAGGAAAGCACCAGGCTTTAAACTCAATGGCTGCAATACTTGCTGCAAGAGAGCTTGGCATGAATGATGAAGAAATACGCCTTGGACTTTTAAGAATAGAAAAAACAGGACTTAGAAACGAAGTTATAAAAATAAATGATTGCACCATACTCAACGACTGCTACAAGTCAAATCCTGTAAGCATAAGCGCAGCACTTGACATATTTGAACTTATCCATGCAGGAAAGAAAATAACAGTGTTGGGGGATATGCTTGGCTACAGGGAAATGAGTCACGACATGCATTACAATGTCGGGAAAAATCTGGCTCTGCATAAAATTGACGAGCTTGTAACCATAGGACAAGAAGCAAAGTTCATGGCCAAGGGTGCAAGGGAAAACACAAATATAAAAAGCATTGTTGAATTTGACACCAAGGAAGAAGCGGCAGAATATCTGAAGAAATATATGAATGAAAATTGTGCAATTCTCATAAAGGGGTCCAGATTTTTAAAACTTGAATATATAGTTAACACATTAAAGAATACGGAGGGGAAAAATGAATAAAACTAAACTGGCAATACTGTTTGGTGGAAAGTCCGACGAATATTCAGTTTCACTGCATTCAGCAGCTGCAATAATAAAGAATGTGCCGGAAGAACTATTTGATGTAACTTTAATAGGAATCACAAAGGACGGAAAATGGCTTCACTATGAAGGTTCATCGGACAAGGTAAATGATGACACATGGCATCAGGAAAAGTTGAATCCGGTACTGCTAAGCATGGACAACAACTTCAGAGGACTGATTAAACTTGATGAAGAAAAAGGTACATTTGAAAAAATAGCAATTGACTGCATATTTCCAGTTCTTCACGGAAGAAACGGCGAAGACGGAACTATACAGGGACTTTGCCAGATGACAGGAGTTCCGTTTGTGGGCTGCGGCATGACTGCATCGGCTGTGAGCATGGACAAAGAATTCACTCATGTGATCTGTGAAATGGCAGGAATCATGACAGCACCTTTTATGAGGGCAGTTAACTCAAATAAGCTGAACATAAAAAAACTGTATGAAGAAGCTCATGAGAAACTTGATCTTCCAATGTTCATCAAACCTGCAAACAACGGGTCTTCCCTTGGAATAAGCAAAGTAAGAAATTATGATGAGTTTGAAAAAGGAATGATGGAAGCCTTTGAATATGACGACAAGGTAATAATTGAAAAAATGATACAGGGATTTGAAATCGGCTGTGCCGTAGTAGGAAATGAAGAACTAATAATAGGCGAAGTTGATGAAATAGACACAAAAAATGACTTCTTCGATTATGTGGAGAAATATTCTCAGCACAATTCAAAAATCCACTGCCCTGCAAGAATAAGCGACGAGCTTAAAAAACAAGCAAAACAAATTGCTGAAGGAACTTACAGAGCTTTAGGATGCAAGGGACTTTCAAGAGTTGACATGTTTGTTACTCCTGAAAACAAAATTTATTTAAATGAAATAAACACAATTCCGGGACTCACAGATTTAAGCCGTTATCCTTCAATGCTTAAAAAAATAGGCATTGAATACAAGGACTTGATTGTGAAGCTAGTGGAATTGGCAATGGAAAAAAACTAAAAAATAATTAAGAGTTAAGAATTAAGA
>DIWF01000033.1:9538-22159 GCA_002422545.1 Firmicutes bacterium UBA6113
CCTTCGCTAACGCTCAGGATGACATGAAAATGCTTAACGCAACAGTCCTTCTAATATTTTTGATTTATTTTATTGGTAATCCAAGAATTGCTCTTGCTTCATCAGGTGTAGCCACTTCACGACCCATTTCTCTTGAAAGTCTTGCCACTCTTTCAACAAGCTGTGCATTTGATGTTGCAATTTCACCTTTTTTGTAGTAAATGTTGTCTTCGAAGCCTGTTCTTGCGTGGCCTCCAAGCATAATTGCTGCAATGTTAAGAGGAAGCTGATATCTTCCAACTCCTGCAACTGTCCATGTGGAATCTGCAGGTACTGATTCAACCATGTATAACAAGTCTCTCAATTCTCCGCCCATTGCTCCAGGAACTCCAAGAACAAAGTCAAAGTGCATAGGAGTTTTCAACAATCCTTTTTTAGCAAAACGAAGAGCAGTGTCAACCATTCCTTTTTCAAAGCATTCAAGTTCAGGTTTTACTCCAAGTTCATTCATTCTTTCAGCAAATATTTTAATGTTTTCTTCAGTGTTCATAAACACATCATCAGCAAAATTGCAAGTACCCATGCTCAATGTTGCCATTTCAGGACTGAGTTCTATTGGCTGCATTCTCTGCTGAGGTGTATGCCAAGTAGCTCCTCCTGTAGACGGTTGAAATATTATGTTGCATTTTGCTTCGATTTTTTCCTTTATTTCTTTGTAAACTGCATAGTCCTGCGTAGGATTGCCCTTTTCATCCCTTGCATGAACATGTACCATTGATGCACCAGCCAGGTAGCACTGGTATGCTGCTTCAGCTATTTCATCCGGTGTCAGGGGAAGATTTGGCTGCTGTTCTCTTGTTACTTCTGCTCCCGTCAAGCAAGCAGTGATAATTAATTTTTCCATTGTAACCCTCCATTTTTATAATTCTTTGCCTACCAACATTTTAACTGATTTGCATAATATAGTCAATTGATTGTTAATTATTAAATTTTCATAATAAATAATTGTCTGAAAAAATATACAAATAGTACAAATTGTAGCTTTATTAGTATGATTTAAAAGTTGTAAAATATAACGTGTCATACTTCACAAGATCTATCGAATGTGTTACACTATACAAAACAAAATAGGGAGATTTATATGGATAGAGAACTGGCGCTTAATATAGTAAGGGTTACAGAAGCTGCTGCACTGGGCTGTGGAAAATACATGGGAAGAGGAAACAAGGAAATTGCAGATCAAGCTGCTGTTGACGGAATGAGAAGCATGTTTCAGGTTCTTGATATTTCAGGCACTGTTGTAATAGGTGAGGGTGAACTTGATGAAGCCCCTATGCTTTATATTGGAGAAAAAATCGGAACATGGGAACAAGGTTCCCCTGAAATTGATATAGCAGTGGATCCTCTTGACGGAACAAAACTTGTTGCAAAGGGACTGCCGGGAGCATTGGCAGTTGTTGCTGTGGCACCGAAAGGATGTCTTCTTCACGCCCCTGATATGTACATGCATAAAATTGCAGTAGGACCTCAGGCAGCAGGACATATTGATATCACAGCTCCAATTGAAGAAAATCTGTACAATGTTGCCAAGGCACTGAACAAGGACATAACTGAAGTAACTGTAATAATGCAGGACAGAGAAAGACATGCAGATTTCATTGATAGAGCAAGGGCTGTTGGGGCAAGAATTAAGCTGTTTGGAGATGGTGACGTTGCTGCTGCCATAGCTACATGCTTTGATGATTCAGGAGTAGACATGATGATTGGAAAGGGAGGAGCTCCCGAAGGAGTAATTTCAGCTGCTGCCATCAAATGTCTTGGAGGAGAGTTCCAGGGAATACTTGTTCCTGACAATGAAGAGGAAAGAAGAAGATGCAAGGAAATGGCAGGAGACAACTGGGACAGAGTTCTCACTATGGAAGACCTGGCAAAAGGTGACGACATTATTTTTGCTGCAACAGGAGTTTCAGACGGTGAACTTTTAAAGGGAGTAAGATACATGGCCAACAACAGGGCACAGACTTTCTCCATGGTTACCCGTTCCAAGTCAGGGACAATACGTTTCATAGACACAATTCACGTATTGGACAAAAAACCGACCTATGCATATGTGAAATAATAATAAATTGTAAAAATATCCTATGGAGAATTAATCAGATTGTAGGGGAGGACCTCGTGTCCTCCCGCATTTTGATGACAAAGATTACTGTCTTACATAAGCTAAATTATCTTCCTATTGAAACAGACATACTGCTTTGATACCAGTTAATTTTATATCCAAGGGATTCTGCGGCAGCACGAAGAGGTACATATATACCATTAAAATCTTTGGCATCTATCTCTATTTTACTGCTGTCATTATTTACATAAAACTTGTTGTTAGCTTCATCATATGTAAATTCTACTCCAAGGCTGACAAACAGATTTTTTGCTAATACATAAGTTGTTCCGTTTTCAAGAACGGGAGCACTATCAAATACCATCTTGTCACCCTGTAACACAACTGTGACATTGGAGTTATCCTTAGTATATACTACTTCTCCGCCCACTACAGTAGTTAATGGAAGTATGTCTTTTATATCGCTGGATGGACATGTCATATAGTCTCTGTCAATAACAACAAAGTCTGCAAGCTTTCCTGCTTCTAAAGAGCCTTTTATTTTTTCTTCAAATTGTCCATAAGCAGCCCAAATAGTAAATGAACGCAATGCTTCTTCACGAGTCATACATTCTTCAGGATACCATCCTCCAACAGGTTCTCCGTCTCTTCCTGATCTTGTTACTGCTGCATATAATCCATGATATGGATTAACAAGCTCAACATTGGCATCTGATCCGTTCACTATAATATTTCCTGTATTTAAAACCTTACGCCATGCATATGCACCTTTTATTCTCTCAGAGCCTACTCTGTCTTCAGCCATATTTTTGTCTGAAGTTGCATGTACTGACTGCATTGCAGGAATGATTCCTAAATCAGCTATTCTTTGAATATCTTCCAGTGTAGCTACCTGAAAATGCTCGATTCTGTATCTGTGATCTTCAAGAGGATTTTCTCTTAATACCTTTTCATAAATATCTACAACCTGTTTATTTGCAGCATCACCAATTGCATGAGTTGCAACCTGGAATCCATTGTCTCTTGCAGTCTTGATTAATTCATAAAATTCATCATAAGTATGTCTGCTGTTACCGAAATGTCCTGCTCTGTCTGAGTATTCTTCTAGCATCCATGCACTTCTTGCACCTAATGACCCATCAGTATAAAACTTAATGCAGTTCATAGTCAATCTGTTGTCATACAGTCCTACTTCAGGGCCCTTTTCATAATATGCTTCAGCATCTGGACCTGAATCAACCATTACATACAATCTTATTTTCAAATCTCCGGATTCATATAAGTCCTTCATTTGTTGTATATCTTCTACTCCTGAACCTGCATCCATTGATGTTGTAAGCCCATATGAAAACAATTCTTCCTGTGCCAGAAGCAAAGCTTCTTTTTTTCTTTCTTCAGTTAAAGGAGGAATTTTGCTGTTAACAAATGCAGCAGCTGTATCAGTCAATATTCCTGTAGGTTCTCCGTTTTCATCCTTTAAAATTTCTCCGCCCTGTGGATTTGGAGTATCTTTAGTGATTTCACCTAATTTTAGTGCTAATGAATTAACCCAGGTTGCATGTCCGCAAGTTCTTTTTAAAGCAACGGGGTTATTTGGTGCTACAGAATCTAAATCTTCTTTAGTAGGAAATTCAGGAATATCCCATACCTCTTGATTCCATCCGCCGCCTGTAATCCATTCACCGTCAGGAAGTCTGTCTGCTTCAGCTTTAACAGCTGCCAATATAACATCTTTTGGTTTCCAAAATACATCCAATTTAATTAATTTTTGTCCTTCGCCCGGATAATGCATATGTCCTTCAATTAGTCCGGGAATAACAGTCTTGCCCTGTAAGTCAATAACCTGTGTTGATGGACCAACAAACTTGTCAACTTCTATGTTGCTTCCGGTTCCAATAATATACTGTCCTTTTATAGCCATAGCTTCAACCTTTGAAAAGTTTTCATCAACAGTATAAATGTTTCCATTAATGTACACTGCATCTGCAATTGTCACATCTGCCAATACTTGAATCGGAATTAAAGTTGTTAACATTGCAATTAATAAAATGAAGATAATTTTTTTGTTTCGCATATGGACCTCCTATAAAATTTGGTTAATAAAATTATAACTTAATGATACAAGCTATTTTGTAGTATTTTGTATGTATGAAAAAAAAGAGCAAGGATGTCCTCGCTCTATAATTGATGAGTATTGAATTCTACAGATTGTAGGGGCTGGTCACTGTCAGCTGCGGGAGGACACGAGGTCCTCCCCTACAAAACTGAATTGTATCAAAATGAGCAGTCATATCTTTGCTCTTAATTTACAAATACATCACATTAATATTTTTCCCTGCTTTTTTTAATTCTTCCATTAACCCTTCAACAATGTTCTGTTTGATGTTGTAGCCCATGGGGAAGTTTGGATTTTGATGGGCAGGGTTTACTGCTCGTCCCACATAAAAGTTAATGTGTGTGCCCACATCCATCAGCAAGTTTGTCAAAATAGAGCAACCGTCATATTCATTGTACTCTAGAGAATTTTCATAGCTTGCTTTGTTGAGTCTTTTAATGTTTTCAAGAGTTTTTCCAAGAGTTAAAACACCTTCTGTAACAAGATCAAAATTATCCATGTATGCTATTGGAGGAACATCATTTTTCATTGATTCAAGATCAACCATCAGTTCCTTTTCAAGTTCCCTTTCGGCAATGAGTGCGGTTGTTCCACCGCAAATTATTTTCATGTTTTTGCTTGTCTTCATTATGTTTGCCAGATAAGTATCAAGAGATTTATCAGCAGGGGGTCCTACAAACACATCTAAAGCTTCAGTCTTTCTCACCTTTACAGTTAAGATAGTCGTATCATCGCCGGGCTTGTTGTTGTAAAGATTGTTGCATACTCCTATAAAATTTCCATTGATGAGCTGCGAAGAGCGATTTACATTGTTAAGCTCCTTCAGGTATCCGTTTACTTCATTCCATGACCAGCCAAGGTTGAGCATCTGTCCTATGCCGGCATGAATTGCTCCATCGCTTACAACACAGATGGTATCTCCCATGTTAAGCTGGAAATTGGATTCATAAATCTTTTTGTTTCCAATCATTCGTTCCTTTTTTTCAACAGGAATAATTCTTTTGCCTGAATAATAAAAATAGGGAGGATTATCATACTCTGCAATATATGCATTGTTATTTTTGTCAATTTTAATTATGGTGAACGTTGAATAAGCAAGCTTTCTCACCTTGCATTCGGGCAGCGTGTTTATTATGGTTTCAATGGTGTCATCTATGGATGCTCCATTTTTCAGCATGGTAACTGCAATTTTTGTCGTCATGGTTGCAAGGATATTTGCCTTCACACCGCTTCCAAGACCGTCAGACATTACAATTATATACCCGTCGTCATCAGACACATATTCTACCTTGTCGCCGCATAGTTCTTCGCTGTGCTTGTTTATGCTTTTATAATTAATATCTACAAAATTATCCATTGTTTTCACTTTCCTCTAGGACGACTTTTTTAAGTTTGAGAAGAGCAGCCTTTGTTTCGGCTGTTGTTTCACCTAGAAGCCCTGCTATTTCCTGCGCAACTCTCATTTGCTTTTCAATTACTTTGTCAGCTGTTTCCAAAGTATTTAGCTTGAAGTTTATGATTTGTTCCTTTTTCATTTCATCATCAGTGATGTCATTTAAAATTCCAAACAATATTTTATTTTTGGGCAGGTATATGACACGCTCGAAGACTATTATGCCATACTTATCCAAAGTGAGTTTCCTTCCAACAGTGTTTTCTTCAGTTGAAAGAACTTCCTTGAAATCATCAACCGGCATTAGAGTTGAAAGATTTTTGTTCCTTACTGAATTTATTTTTGTACTGAATGCTTTTTCTCCAACAGGATTCAGGTCAAGTATGTTCAGGTCTGTGTCAACAATAACTATGATGCTTGGAGAATATTGAAAATAAATATTTGATATTTTTTCAGCTTCGCTTCGCATGTAAGGCATGCACATCTGAGGATGAGAAAGACCTTCTAGAACCGATATGGCCTTGTCTCTGCAGGTATCATAACCGCATGCTCCGCAGTTTAATTCATCTGACTTCGAATGCTTGCCTGTCTTTTTAAGAACACCGACTATTTCTTCTTCTAAATAAACAGGGTGCACATATTGTTTGTTCCTGAAATTTCTCACATAATCCAAATCTTTTTCTTCATCTGTGTAATTTTTAAGATTTATAGTTTTGAAAGGACGTATTTCAGTCCTTGTCTTAGTCTTTCTTACAAACACATTCTTGCTTTTCTTAGGAACAGCAGGGCCCCCCAGACATCCTCCGATGCAGCTGTTGGCTTCGATGAGCACGTTGTTGAGGTCTCCGTTTTCCAGAGCTTCAAATGCACCTCTTAAGTTGTCAATCCCTGATACTGAAAGGGGAGTGAACTTGTTTGAAGTGATGGTGTCCTTCATTCCTGACAATATGCCGTTTTCAAGGGGATATTTTTTGCCTGTATAGTTGCCTTGAAGATCAGGTAGACTTTCTTCAAACATTGATATGTCAATGTTCCTTGTTTCAAGCAACTTGTCCAGTTCTTCAAATGAAATAACACCATCAATGATTCCTGAAATCTGGTATCCATAGGCTTCGCATTTTTTTGATATGCAGGGTCCGAGAAAAACAATGTAGGCATCTTCGCCGTGACGCTTCCTTATCATTTTGCAGTGGGCAATCATGGGAGAATCTATGGGCATCATGTATTTTATCAAGTCCGGGTAATAAGTCTGAATCATCATATTTACAGAAGGACAGCAGGTTGTTATCAGGTTGCTTGAATCTGTGTTTTCAATATATTCCTTGTAAAGTTCAGTAACTTTGACTGCACCGATTGCTGTTTCTTCAACAAGAGAAGCACCCAGATGCTTAAGCACAGAAATAAGCTTGTACGGTTCTTCATAAACCCCAAGATATGACGGTGCAATAGTTACTATTATTTTCTTTCCTTGTCTGAATGCTTCAGAGACATTGTCAAGATCGCTGTGAATGTTTCTTGCATTTTGAGGACATACCTGGAAACAGTTGCCGCATGCAATGCATTTTTCTTCCACAATTTGAGCCTGGTCGTCAATCATTTTTATTGCCTTGACAGAACAGTTTCTTACGCATTTGTAGCAATTTTTGCAATTGGTAGGAAAAAAATCTAGTATTCTCATATTAACTCCTTACACACAATGGGCATAACATGGTTATCAAAAAAATGCTCAGCATTTTCCGGTGCAACTGAATAAATTTTTTCATTCAGGCACACAGAAACAGCCTCCGTGCAATGCCCTAGGCAAAAAGCACCTTTTATTTCCACATTGTCAGAAACATTGCGGCTTTCCACACATTTTTTGAAAATATCTATAACTTCCGTCGAACCTTTCAAGTGGCAGGCACTGCCTACACAAATCTTTAATTCAGTCATTTTACCCCTCTGCAATATTGTATTTATCTTAATATATTCATTATATAATTATAAAAATTAAAGTCAATGATTGGTTAATAAATTAACAAATAGTAAATTATAATCCAGTTAGCGAAAGGAAAGGAATTGCAACAAGATTATCCTTGACTATTATTTAATTAAATGTTATCATTGTACCACTTACCGAACACTTACCTTAATTTTCCTGTGAATTGACAAAAACTAAATATAGTATGGAGGTTTTTATGGAGAAAAACCAATTGGCAGCCTTGAAGCTCACTGAGCTTAAAGAACTTGCTAAATCTTTGGGGATGCATGATTCCTATAAGTATAAAAAAGAAGATTTGTTAATTAAGCTTAACAACTATTATGATAATTTGGATGAAACAGAGAACAATGCACAGACATTTGTTAGCGAAAATATAGAAGATAAAGATAATGAAGGAAAATCAAGTGTAAAATTTGTTGAAAATGCAAGAAGTTTGGAAGTCTTTGAAACGGAAGAAGAATCAAACAAGAAAAATTCAATGCCTGATAAAATAGTTGAAGAAATTGAATCCAGCGGAGAAGGTGCAGTAAAGGTTGAAGGAATACTTGAAACACACCCTGACGGTTATGGTTTTTTAAGAACAAACAACTATCTTACCAGCGATGAAGATGTATACATATCCCCTTCTCAAATCAGAAGATTTCATATGAAGACAGGAGACAAAATTACCGGAATAACAAGGCCTCCTAAGCAAGGTGAAAAATTCAAAGCCTTATTGTATGTGAAACAAGTCAATGATGAAAATCCTGAATTGGCAAGAAACAGAAAAGATTTTGATTCTCTCACCCCTATTTATCCCAATGAAAGAATAAAACTTGAAAAATCTCACAAAGAAATTGCAATGAGATTGATAGATTTGATTGCTCCAATAGGAAAAGGGCAAAGAGGGATGATTGTTGCTCCTCCTAAGGCAGGAAAAACAACAATTTTGAAAAACCTGGCTAACAGCATAGCTGAAAACTACCCTGAAATAGAAATCATTATGCTTCTTATAGATGAGCGTCCTGAGGAAGTTACAGACATGAAACGCTCCGTAAAAGGAGACGTTGTTTATTCCACATTCGATGAACTTCCAAAAAACCACATAAAGGTTGCTGAAATGGTTCTTGAAAGAGCAAAGAGGCTTGTGGAGCACGGTAAGGATGTTGTAATTCTTTTGGACAGCATAACAAGACTTGCAAGGGCATACAACCTGACAATCACTCCAACAGGAAGAACATTGTCAGGAGGTCTTGATCCAGGAGCACTATATGGACCGAAAAGATTTTTCGGAGCAGCAAGAAACATTGAGTTCGGAGGCAGCCTCACAATATTGGCAAGTGCGTTGATTGAAACAGGAAGCCGTATGGACGACATGATATTTGAAGAGTTCAAGGGAACAGGCAACATGGAAATCCATCTTGACAGAAAACTTTCAGAAAAGAGAGTCTTCCCTGCAATTGACATAAACAAGTCTGGAACAAGAAGAGAAGAACTGTTGTTAAATGCAGAAGAAATGCAGACAATATGGCAGCTCAGAAAAGCAATGAGCAATTTCTCCGTTGCAGATGTAACTGAAAGAATAATCGACGGGCTTATAAAAACCAAGACAAATGCTGATTTTATCAAACAGGCTTCAACTCAGCTGTTGAATATTGATAAAATGAAAGATGATCTTTTGGACAGAAATTTTTAAACAAAAAGTAATAATTTTATAAAGCAAAAAAACATTGTATTATATAAAATGGTATGATATAATACTCAAGGTAAATTGAGATATTATTTAATTAATATATAGAGCGAGAAAGAGGTGAACGGGATGAAACAAGGTATACATCCAGATTATAAAACTGTTACTGTACATTGCGCATGTGGAAATACATTTGAAACTGGTTCAGTATTAGACGAAATCAAAGTTGAAATTTGTTCAGAATGTCATCCATTCTTTACTGGTAAACAAAAGTTTATCGATAAAGGCGGAAGAGTTGACAGATTCAAGAAGAAATACAATTTGGACAAATAAGAAAATTGACTTTTGGGCAACTTTTGGGCAACTCAATGCTTTGGAAGTTGCCTTTTAGTTTGTTTTTATTTCATCTAAAAAGCTGCCAAACCGCTGTGTTGATTTTTTCAAAACATCATCTATACCAAAACTACAAACACACGGAAGAAACAATATTTGACGATTGTAAGAAGTGCATCAATGAAAAATCAGAGTATTATCATGAAATGGTCCAAGAGGAAGATTTATGTAAGGAATGGGAGAGCAATTAATATATTAACAGCAAAAAATAAAGAATGCGGATTAACTGTCCGCATCCTTATCGCATAGCTGATTCTGAGCAGCAATTGTTGCGAGGGTATCGCCTAGTTGATTAAAAGCAGAAGATAATACAGCTATTTCATCGCTTGAACAGCATTTTGAAATAGCACAAGCAAGGGCTGTTATGTAAGTAACAAGTTCACAGGATTGCATAAATTTCACCTCTGATAAGTTTATGCTAAATAATTGTAAGTGTTAAAGTATTTTGGGAATAAAGAGAGTGATTAACATATTAACAGAAGAACAAAAAGAAAAAATTGGATTACAAAGAATAAAAATGGATTCATTGACCTGTATTGATGTGAATGATATAATTTCGTTAATAAAAAATTATTGGGGGCAGAGTAATGAAATCTTTTAAAATGAATGAAAATAACGCATCGAAAGTTGCAGAACTGATGGCCACTATTAGGCCTCAATGGTGGCCGTCCTATGATGATGCATATGGACAATTAACAGATATACACGAAAGCATAGGTACAGTAGGCTGGTATCTTGGAGAGGATGAAAATCACCCTAAGGGCTGGATTTTATGCAGGGAATTGAAGGGATTTAGTGCAATTGAGTTGGAATGCAGCGGTTATGATGATAATGGCATATTTAAGCTTGAGCATAAGTTAAAGGAATTGTTTGAAGTTGCAAGTGAATATGCAAGATCAAAAGGGTATAGTATTTTTCGTACAGGAATGAGTTCTCGTGATTTCAATATTCATGGTAAACCGATTGATAGTGTTCCGAAAGCTATTGAAAACTTACAGTCAGACCGAATAGACTATAAGTGGTTGTTGGACTACGGATTTAGGGTAATTGGAATTCAGCCAAATGCATACGAAAAAAATTATCATTTGATAATTTTTGCAAAAGAACTATAATAGAATTTAATTTATCGAATATAAATAGATAGCTTTTTAGAAAAATCAGCGAAATACTTGAAAAATTTCGTGTCCTAACGCAGCCCTAGACGGGCGGTATATTGACTCAAAAGGATCTCTTCCGGAGGTCCTTTTATATTTTAAAATTAAAATTGAGAGGTGTTGGATTGAGTGAGTATTTAAAACATGCAGCCGATAGCAGCACTATTTTTAAGTGAGGTTATGTACGTTCTGTTTTCAGAGAGCTCATATTTGACAGTGTTTTGTGCGGTAGTAGGTGTTATGGTACTAGACATCATTACAAAATAAACTTCCACTTGATAGCCATATTGAAAATCTTTTGTAGTTCCTTAATTATTGACAATATCGTTCTATTAGTAAGCTTTTCTCCTTTGTCTGTAACATGTTTTTTTATACATTTATAAATCTCTCAACATACAATGTTGATATTACTTTCCAGGCCAGGAATATCTAAACTACACCAAGTTAGACAAAGAGATTGCAGAAATGGAAGCAACTGCGGCAGTTTTTAGACAAGCTTAAACAACCAACATATAATACAACAGGAGCTTAAGCTCTCTTTGAAGGGAGAAATGATTTATGGAGAATATAAATAACTTTAAGATAGGAATTTTAAGTGTACTAGGAGTAATCGGCAGCGTAATAACAAATTTACTCGGAGGTTGGGACATGGCATTACAGACACTAGTACTTTTTATGGCTGTTGATTATATTACAGGTTTGATTGTCGCAGGAGTGTTTAAAAAGTCCGAGAAATCTGAGGGTGGAGCATTGGAGAGCAAAGCCGGATGGAAGGGTCTATTTAAAAAAGGCGTAACGCTGTTGATTGTATTGTTGGCTACTCAACTGGACAAAATGACTGGTACAGAAATTATAAGGGATGCTGTAATAATTGCATATGTTGTAAATGAAGCTATAAGTATAATCGAGAATGCAGGACTTATGGGTGTGCCTATACCGGATATAATTAAAAGAACACTTGAAATGCTTAAAAACAGAGAGGATGATAAGTAATGATTAAGGCAATTATAGACCCCGGCCATGCACCGGGAAATGCTAATAAAGGACCAACTGGATATTATGAGTACCAAGGCGTATGGAAATTATCGACCTATTTAAAAGAGATATTGCAGGCAAAAGGCATACAGGCTGATTTTACCCGCACCTGGGAGCAGGACCCGGAATTGTATGCCAGAGGACAGAAGGCAGCAGGATATGATTTGTTTATCAGTGAGCATACCAATGCTAATGATGGTAAGTCACGAGGCACGGAGGTATTTTATGATTACTCTAAACCGCAGGACAAAGAGTTTTCCGAAAAGCTGGCCGGTAATGTTGCTGCAGTAATGGGGAATACCAACAGAGGAGCTAAGACAAGAGTATATACTGAATCCGGAAAGATTTATAACTATTATGGTGTGATTCGTGGAGCTGCAGCCACCGACTGCAAGCACATTCTGCTAATTGAGTCCGGATTCCACGATAATATACAGGATGAAGCATTTTTAAAAGTAGATGAAAACTTGAAGAAAATTGCCCAGGCACAGGCTGAGGTAATTTGTAATTTTCTTGGAATAAAAGAACATTGGGCAGAAAAACATAAATTAAGCTTAGAATCTAAAGGTATTGAAATTAATGACGATCGATACGATGACTTCATGACACGCGGCGAAGTATTTGCGTTGTTGGATAGAATAGTTAAGTAGGAGATAATCCTGCATCTGTAAATGTGATAACGCCTTTGAGCTTAGAAGTATAACTGCTATGTATTTTATGGTTTTTAAAAGTAAAAAGGATAAAAAAGAACTCCTAACTGAACTGAACCCAAAAAGTTAGAC
>DIWF01000031.1 GCA_002422545.1 Firmicutes bacterium UBA6113
AAGTACACTAACTTAATGACATTGATCTTGTATCCGCCCGTGTAATTAATTCAAAAATCATCTTTTAATTAAGATGGTTTTTATTTTTTGAAAATTGATTTAGGTCAAAGTGTTTAGAAAAAATATGCTGTATATTCTAAATAAAACTATTGGAGGGATAATATATGAAAAGAGTTGCCATACAAATGGAAGAGCTTGTGTGCCCAAGCTGTGCGAAGAAAATAGAAGGGGCGCTTAAAAAAGCCGACGGAGTTGATGAAGTTAATATTTTGTTCAATGCCAGCAAAGCAAAAATAAACTTTGATGAAAACAAGACTGATGTTGAAAAACTTTCAAAAATAATTAAAGACCTGGGATTTGAAGTCATCGGTGTAAAATAATCATGAGAGCAGTTTCTCATGAATTATAGGAGATATCATGAAAAATAAAAAAAACATATTAATAATATCTGGAGCATTGATTTCTTTTTCATTCATTTTGAAGTACATAAATGGGAATTCTTTTGCTGAAGATGCACTTATGATTGCTGCAGCAGTTGCTGCAGGGTACCAGACAGCAAAAAATGCAGTGGTGTCGCTTAAATACAGGGTGCTTGGCATAGAAGCACTGGTTACGGTTGCTGTTGTTGGTGCAATATTTATAGGGGAATACTGGGAGGCGGCAGCTGTAACATTTTTGTTCATGCTTGGTTCATACCTTGAATCAAGAACTCTTGAAAAAACCAGATCATCTCTGAAATCTCTCCTTGAGCTTGCTCCTGTTACTGCAACTGTGTTCAGGGATCGAGAAGAAGTACGAATATCTCCAGATGACGTTCACACAGGAGAAAGAGTAATCGTGAGACCTGGAGAAAAGATTCCCGTTGATGGAATTGTCATCAAAGGTAAGGCTTCTGTAAACCAGGCTGCCATAACCGGAGAATCAATTCCTGCTGAAAAGGAAACAGGTGACAGCGTGTTCAGCACAACTGTCATAGAAACAGGATATCTTGAGCTGGAGGCCCTGCGGGTTGGGGATGACACAACATTTGCCCGCATAATGGAAATGGTTGAAGAAGCGCAGGATTCAAAGGCTCCAACTCAAAAGTTCATTGAACGCTTTGCTCAGTATTACACTCCTGGCATCATGATTACGTCCATTTTTGTGTACCTGTTAACAAGAGATATTGAACTCACCCTTACGCTTCTTGTAATATCATGTCCTGGTGCAATGGTAATATCTGCTCCTGTTTCCATAGTGGCAGGCATAGGAAATGGAGCAGGGAAAGGAATTCTCATAAAGGGCGGTGAGTACCTGGAGAAAGCTGGAAAAGTAGATGTGGTTGCTTTTGACAAGACTGGAACTCTGACTGTTGGTAAGCCGGTTGTGACAAAAATTAAAGCATTTGAAGGTGAAGAAGATGGTATTCTTCGCATGGCTGCCCCTGTGGAGGTCCCTTCAGAACACCACCTTGCAAAGGCAATTGTACAGGAAGCAAGGGACAAGAAAATTCCCATAGCCCAAACAGAAGATTTTGAAGTTTTATCTGGTTTTGGAGTCAAGGGAACTGTAAGCGGAAAAAATATTCTTGTGGGCACCAGGAAGCTTATGGCTGGAGAAGGTGTGATTATTACCCAAGAAATAGAAGAATATCTTCAAATCGAAGAAAACAATGGACAGACGGCAGTACTGGTTGCAGAGGGCGGCAAAATTATAGGAGTTGTGTCAATTTCTGATAAGATCAGAGAAGATGCATATGGTCTTGCAGATAAACTTAAAAAGGCAGGAGTCAAAAAAGTTGTTATGCTTACAGGAGACAATGAAAGGACTGCTAATGCAGTTGCTGCAAAACTTGGAATGGATGAATATTTTTCAGAGCTTCTACCTGAAGACAAGGTTTCAAAATTAAAAGAGTTGAAAAAAAACTCCACTGTTGCTATGATAGGAGATGGAATAAATGATGCTCCGGCTCTGGCAGTTTCTGATCTTGGAATTGCCATGGGAGCAACTGGAACTGATGCTGCAATGGAAACGGCTGATATAGTTCTCATGTCAGACAACCTGAAGAGGCTTATATACGCCTTTGGACTGAGCAGGGCTACAATGAGAAACATGAAGCAAAACATTTATTTTGCAGTGGCTGTTGTGTTCACCCTTCTTGCAGGAGTCCTCACAAAGAACGTATTTATGGCTTCAGGCATGCTTATTCATGAAATAAGCGTTCTTCTGGTAATCATAAATGCAGTAAGGCTAATGAACTACAAAGAAAAAAATTGAGGGAGGTACCAGGTGGAGAAATGCACGTGCTGTTCCGGCCATGAAAAATTGTGTATTGACAATGTACCCATATTTCATGACTTGACTTTGGAAGAAAAAGAAAGCATTATGAAAGCTTCTGTTCACAAGAAGTTTAAAAAGAGTGAGATAATTTTCACTCCCGGTGATTCTTTTGAAAGACTGTTTGTAGTAAACAAGGGAATGGTAAAAATCTACAAAATTTCTGCCATCGGAAAGGAACAGATTTTGCGCATCCTTGAACCCGGTGATTTCATGGGGGAACTTTCATTGTTTTCAAACACAACGTTGAACAACAACGCTGAAGCCTTGGAAAACTCTGAAATATGCATAATTAACGGTGCCGCGATCAAGGAACTTCTCTTGAAAAAACCTGAAATAGCAATTAAATTTCTTCAGTCCTACACAAAGAGGATTGAAGAAAGCGAAGAGCTTATTGAGCAGATAGGGCTTCGGGACGTTGAACAGAGAATTGCTAACTACCTGTTGCTTGAAATTGAGAAGAATGCAATTGAAGACAAAGACAACGAATTTGAAATAACTCTTCCTGTCAGCAAGAAGGATCTTGCTGCGCTTATTGGAACTTCACAGGAAACGTTGAGCCGCAAGCTTTCGGTTTTCCAGGACAATGACATCATAAAGCTCAAAGGTCAAAGGAAGATAATCGTTAAGGACATGGAAGGCTTGAAACAAATGAGATGAAAAAATACCCTGGAACCAGGGTATTTTATTTTACAGTTTTTCCTCAAGTTCAAAAAGTCTTGGGAACAGGATGTTGCTTTCAAGGTGAATGTGCTGGAACACGTCTGACTCCAGTTCGTTGAGCTTTTTGTATGTCAGTTCGTATGTTTCACATCCGTCTTCAGGAGCTGTGAAATCATTTGTTATGTCTCTTAATTCCTTGAGAATGTTGCCTGCTTCTGTGTGTTCATCCTGAAGTTCACGGATTATTCTTACTGCTTCCTTGAGGTCAGCTGCATTGTTGGTTTCTTCAAACTTCTTGATTGCAGGGTACTGAACAGCTTCTTCCTTTGCCAGGTGAAGCTCAAGTTCCATTTTTATGGTGTGGAACAACTTGTGCACCTTGGAAAGCTCCGGATGGTGTTCACCGTGAACTCTCAGTATTGTTGTTGCAAGTTTACTGATTCTTGGCAGTTCCGACCAAAGGTATGCGTGGTGTGTGTTGACAATGTGGTCTGTAAGCTGGCTTAAGGGTGCTTCCTGCCATGCCTTATCGCTCAGGTCGTTTTCTGCTGAATAGTTCTCGTACAGGCTGTTTAGTTTGTTTATAAGTTCATCTTCGTTGATGTTTTGTTCCTGAAATGCTTCTGAAAGAGGTCTTTCTCCTCCGCAGCAAAAGTCAATTCTGTATTCTTTAAACAACTCTTTTGATTTTGGAAATTCAGTTGCAATGGTTCCGATTTTTTGTGTGCTGTTGAATTTATTCATAGTTCCTCCTTATATATTTAAATTATTTTATATGTCTTATTTATAGTGTCATTTTAATCTGTTTTTATGATAATGACTTTGATTTAAATCAATTTTTGAAAAATACTTTTAAGTATCTTAAATATTTTCCTTAACAGATAATAATCAGGCTGATTGTATGTGAATAACTTTTAGTCAATTTACAATACTAATTAAAAATGTTTATGGAGGAATATATGGCTTTACAGACAGTAAAAACAGAAGTAAAATCCGTGGGTGGAATGAAAATGCAGTGCTCTGCCAGGGAATTCAAATACACAATAGATGAGTCGGAAAACTTGGGCGGTACAAATGAAGGAATGAATCCTGCAGAATCGCTGCTTTGTGCACTGGGAGCATGCAAATGCATAGTTGCTAAGACTTTGAGCAAAACACACAAAATAAACCTTGAAAAACTTAAGGTGGAAATGGAAGGGGAAATTGATCCGGACGGCTTTACAGGCAAAAATATAAATGCAAAAATAGGATTTTCAAAAATAACAACAAAGTACATCATAAAAACAAGCAACACAAGAGAAGAAATAAACGATTTTATCTTCAAGGTTGAACACGACTGTCCAATGAAGGAAACAATTGAAAATGCACCGGAAATGCATCTGCAGATTAATTTCGAATAAAATGAAGCACTGACAACCGTCAATTATGTTGATGACAACATAACTTTTGACGTTGTCATTCTGAGAGCTTGCTCGAAGAATCTCATGTTTTCAATAAAGATGAGATCCTTCACTATCGTTCAGGATGACAGCGTCAGAGTTTGTCAATAGCCTAAGCACTGACATGTCAGTGCTTTTATTATGAAATGGATTAAAAATATTGTTATGGAAGAAATTCACACCTTTTTATTATGTTTCAGTTAATGTTTTCATGGTATAATTTATTTAACTAGAAATGAAGGGGTAATGTTATGAAGAAAAAATATTTGTACAAGTACATATTTGCTTCGCTGTTTGTTACAGCGACAGTAGCTATTAATTTTGTTCCAAAGGTTTATGCAGACACACCTATACAGCTGGTTATAGACGGCGACAAGGTGACAGCCGATCCTGAGCCGTTCATAAAAGATGATCGTACACTGGTTCCAATCCGTGTGGTTGCAGAAAATCTCAATGCCGAAGTAACTTGGGACAATGATAACAGAATCGTACATATTTCCAAGGACGGCAATGAAATTGAGCTACGTATAGACAGCCATCTTGTTGAATATACAAACGAAGAAGGCACATCATACAGCATGCTTGATGTGGCTCCTTTAATAGAAGAAGACCGCACATTTGTACCCATCCGCTTTATAAGCAACGCACTTGGTGTAGGAATTGAATGGGACAACAATAAAAGAACCGTATATGTGGATTCAAGTGTAGAATCAGAAGTGGTTCCGTTTTTTGACGTTGAAATTTCTTCTGTGGAATCGGGACAGACTATTGAAGGAACAACATATCTAGAAACAGAAATACCTACTCAGGTTCCAAAGGGTGCGGCAGAAATTAAATACCTGCTTCTTGACAGGGACACTGCAAGGGGGGTTGTGGTGGCTAGAGGAACTGATCTTGCAGCATCGTACAAATGGATGCCTGCAATGGAAGACAATGGCGAAAAAGTTTTAGTTGCTGCGTTTTACAATGATAAGGGTGACTTCCTGGCCGGCCATGCAATTTCTGTGACTGTAGACATAAAACCGGATATTAAACTTACGGGACTTGATGAAGGGGAACTGGTTACAGAAGACAGAGTGCCTCTTGCTGCTGAATTAAATTTTTCAGCTGCTTATGTAAAATATGAAATAATTAATCCTGACACGGACGCTTACTATATTTCTTCAGGTCTAGACCCACTGGGAGGATTTACAATGATTCCTGTTATGGAAGACAACGGAAACATGGCGCTGAGGGTCATTGCATTCGACACAGCCGGCAATGAGTATTCTAGCAAGACAATAAATGTAAAGGTAGATGTTGCAAGAAAACTAAATCTTGGAGGAGTTGTGGAAGGACAAACAATTGACAAATCCGTAAGTCTTTTCGCTTCAAAAAATTTCAATGTTTCTACATCGGAATATGTTGCAGTTGATCTGAACACAGGAAAAGAAACAGTTCTTAACAGCAACAGCTGGTTTCCTGGCCCAGACATGACCGGCAGCAAACAGCTTTATGTAAGGGTCAAGGACTCAAACGGTAATCTTTACACAAGCGATAAGATCACTGTAAATGTCAATGGAACACCTCAGGTTCTGCTGCAAGGCGTTGGACCGGGACAAGTTGTATCTGGACCAGTAACTCTAAAGGTTAAGAGCAATGTTGCACTTGACAGTATCAAGTATATACTGACGAATAAAAAAACAGGAGAAACAAAAATAATCGGCGAAGGAGACAACTACCTTACTGAATATGCATACACTCCTGAAACAGGCATAGAAGGAAGCTACAGCATAAAGGCAGAAGCAAAATATCAAGACAGCACTATAAATACAGAAGAAGTAAGCTTCACAGTATATACAAAACAATTGTATGCAGCTAAGCCCATAGTTGAAAAGGAAAAATTCATGGATTTTGCTTCAGGACTGGCAACAGATGCAAAGGAAGTTACAGGAATGTCAGCTGCGCTTCAGACAGCTCAAGCAATACTAGAGACAGGCTGGGGACAAAGCGTTCCTGTTGATAAATACGACGGACAATTATCAAACAACCTATTTGGGGTTAAGGGAACAGGCTCTGCAGGCTCGGTAACATCAAACACTTGGGAAGAATATAACGGGGTATCATTTAGAATTGATGCTGAGTTCAGGGCTTACAACAATGTAAGCGAAAGCTGGGCAGACCACAACGAACTTCTTCTTACAAAAAGCAGGTACCAGCCCTTCAGAGATGTTATGTTTGACAGCACACAGGGAGCATGGGCTCTCAGAAGATGCGGATATGCAACAGATTCACAGTATTCGATCAAACTAATCAACATAATAAACCTTTATAATTTGAAATCACTTGATGAAACAACAATATAACATTATGAAAGCTCCTTCGGGAGTTTTTATTTGCGATGAAAAAGTTGTTTATTATTGTTAAAGCTGTATAATTAGGGTATAATAATTCCAGAATTGAAAAAAGGAGTAATTATGAACAGAATTGACAACAGACAAAACGATGAACTGAGAAATGTTAAAATAACTAAAAATTATCTGATGCATCCGGACGGTTCAGTTTTAATAGAAGTAGGAAACACAAAAGTAATCTGCACTGCAATGGTTGAAGAAAGGGTTCCTCCATTTCTGAAGGGAACAGGCAAGGGATGGGTTTCGGCCGAATATTCAATGATACCGGGCTCAACCAAAATCAGAAAGTCAAGAGATATAAATAAGTTGAAAATAGACGGAAGGTCTCAGGAAATTCAAAGATTAATAGGCAGAAGCCTCAGGTCTGTGGTAGACCTTGGCATTATAGGTGAAAGAACAATATGGATAGACTGTGATGTAATTCAGGCTGATGGAGGCACAAGGACTGCATCAATCACCGGTGCATTTGTTGCCATGGCAGATGCATTCAAGATTCTAATAGATAAAAAAATGATTGAAAAGATGCCTATAAAGGCATTTGTATCAGCAGTTAGCGTTGGCTTAAGCGGAGGAGAAACAATACTTGATTTATGCTATGAAGAGGATTCATCTGCAGATGTGGACATGAACATTGTTATGACAAACAAAGGCGAATTTGTTGAAGTTCAGGGCTCAGGAGAGGAAGCAACATTCTCACAGAGCGAATTTATGAACCTTGTTTCTCTGGCGTCTGCAGGATGTCAGAAACTTTATAAAATACAAAGAGAAGCGCTGGGAGAAGAAATCAGCGGAGAAATAGGAAAATGAGAAGAAAGATTATATTATCCAGCGGAAATAAACATAAAATAAATGAAATAAAAGACATTCTCAAAAACACAATTTTCGATGTGGTGTCAAAGGATGATCTTGGATATGTGGATTTTGACGTGGAAGAAGATAAGGACACTCTTGAAGGAAATGCTTTCAAGAAAGCCGAAGAACTTCACAAACTTGTAAAGGGAATTGTGATTGCTGACGATACGGGACTTTTTGTGGATGCATTAAACGGCGAACCCGGAGTTTATTCTGCAAGATATGCAGGAGAGCCTGTATCATACAAGGACAACAACAAACTTCTCCTTAGTAATCTTGAAAGTGTTCCAATGGAAAAAAGAACTGCCACATTTAAAACTGTGATGGCAGTTGTTTTGGAAGACGGCAGACGCCTGATGGCTGAAGGAGAATGCAAGGGCAAGATTGCTTTTGAGGAAAGAGGAACTAACGGCTTCGGATATGATCCATTGTTCATAGTGGACGGATGGAATAAGACTTTTTCTGAAATGACAGACGAAGAAAAAAATCAAATAAGTCACAGAGCAAATGCACTGATGAATTTAAAGAAAAAGCTGGAGGAAGCAAGTGAAGGTTCTGGTAATTAGCGATAGCCACGGAGCAGTCTTTGAAAGCCATCTGGATGAAATCAGATCTCACGGAGACTATGACATTTTAATCCACTGCGGTGATAAGTACAAGGATGCACAAAAGTTTGCGGACAAACTTAATATAGAAACAGTATATCAGGTGCCGGGAAACTGCGACTACGATGTTGAAAAGGACGGGATTCTCTTCAGGGAAATAATGGGGAGAAATGTTCTGATTACTCACGGCCATATCCACAACGTCAAATACAATCTTGATGCCTTAAAAAAATTTGCTAAAGAAAATAATGCTGACGTTGCATTGTTTGGACACACCCACGACCAGTTGACTGAATATATGGACAACATATTGTTTTTCAATCCTGGAAGCACAATTTTCCCAAGAAGGGGAAGCGGAAGTTACGGGATACTTGACTTTACAGACAATGATATAAAATGCAGCGTTATGACGCTGAAAAATTAAACTAAAAACATGCAACTGCCTTTTCAATGCCATAAAAATGGGTTATGATAAGGCAGTTTTTTATATGGTACTTTTTTATTGACTAAGTATATCAAAAGTAATATAATGAAACGAACATACGTTTATGTATAGAGGTGCGTTATGGGAGAATTTAAAATAAAATCAGAATTCAGGCCAACAGGCGACCAGCCGGAGGCTATTCTTAAGATTACCGAAGGTTTGAAGAAAAATTTAAAGTATCAGACCCTTCTTGGAGTAACAGGATCGGGAAAAACCTTCACCATGGCAAACATCATCGAAAAGGTCCAAAAACCTACGCTGATTCTTGCACACAACAAGACGCTGGCAGCACAGCTCTGCTCGGAATTCAAGGAATTTTTTCCGGACAATGCGGTTGAGTACTTTGTAAGCTATTACGACTATTATCAGCCGGAAGCTTACGTGCCCAGCAGCGACACTTTTATTGAAAAGGATGCATCCATCAACGATGAAATAGATAAACTGAGACACTCTGCAACTGCTTCTCTTTTCGAAAGAAAAGATGTCATAATTGTAGCCAGCGTTTCATGCATATATGGCTTGGGGAGCCCTATTGACTATGAAAATCTTGTGTTGTCCCTTAGACCGGGAATGGAAAAGGGAAGAGACGAAACCATTAAGAAGCTTGTGGAAATTCAATACAAAAGAAATGACATAAGCTTCACACGAGGAACGTTCCGCGTTAGAGGAGACACAGTTGAAATATTCCCTGCATCATCTTCTGAAAATGCCATCAGGGTGGAATTCTTCGGCGACGAGGTCGACAGAATAACAGAAATAAACACAGTCACAGGAGAGCTCATAGGCAGGAGAAACCATATTTCAATTTTTCCTGCAACTCACTATGCCACAACAGAAGAAAATGTGAAGAGAGCAGTTATAAGCATCAAGGAGGAGCTTGCAGAAAGACTTAAAACTTTTGAAAGCGAAAACAAACTTCTGGAAATGCAGAGACTTGAACAAAGAACGAACTATGACGTGGAAATGCTTCAGGAAATGGGATACTGCAACGGAATAGAAAACTATTCAAGGCACATAAACAATCTTCAGGAAGGCATGAGACCCTTTACACTCCTTGACTATTTCCCAAAAGATTTCTTGATGATAATAGATGAGTCACACGTTTCAGTCCCTCAGGTAAGGGGAATGTACAACGGAGACAGAGCCAGAAAAACCACGCTTGTGGATTACGGCTTCAGGCTTCCTTCGGCTCTTGACAACAGGCCGCTGAAGTTTGATGAGTTTGAAAAAATAATAAACCAGGTTGTGTTTGTAAGCGCAACTCCGGGACCATACGAAGCAGAGCATTCTCAGAATATTGCTGAGCAGATCATCCGTCCTACAGGACTTCTTGATCCTCCAATCTACGTGCGTCCCGTTGCAAATCAAATTGATGATTTGCTCAATGAAATAAAGAAATCAACATCAAAAAATCAAAGGGTGCTTGTTACAACCCTTACTAAGAAAATGGCTGAAGACCTTACAGCTTATTTTAAGAATACAGGCATAAGGGTAAGGTATCTTCATTCTGACATTGATACACTTGAAAGAATGGAAATAATAAGAGACCTGCGCGTGGGAGAATTTGACGTGCTTGTGGGAATAAACCTTTTGAGAGAAGGACTTGACCTGCCTGAAGTTTCTCTTGTTGCCATACTTGATGCCGACAAGGAAGGATTCCTGCGTTCTGAAACATCTCTCATTCAAACAGTGGGAAGAGCAGCCCGCAATGTGGACGGCAGAGTAATAATGTATGCTGATAAAATGACGGGGTCCATGGAAAGAGCAATAAAGGAAACAAACAGAAGAAGAGACATTCAGGATGAGTACAACAAGGAACACAACATCACTCCGCAATCCATAATCAAGGGTGTGAGAGACATAATTGAGGCAACAAAGGTAGCAGAAGAAGAAAAACATTACAAGACCAAAGATGATGTTAAGGATGTCAATTCATACATCATTGAACTTGAAAAGGAAATGCGCAAAGCTGCTGAAAATCTGGAATTTGAAAAAGCAGCCCACTTAAGGGATCAGATAAAGGATATAAAGTTGAGTGAAAGGATAAACAATGGACAAAATTATAATTAGGGGAGCGAAGGAAAACAATCTGAAGAATATTTCAGTTGAGCTTCCAAGAGATAAATTGATTGTTTTCACCGGAGTGAGCGGTTCCGGAAAAACATCTCTTGCATTTGATACAATTTATGCAGAAGGGCAAAGGCGTTATGTGGAAAGTCTTTCATCATACGCCCGCATGTTCCTGGGACAAATGGATAAACCGGATGTGGAATCAATCGAAGGTTTGTCTCCTGCCATATCCATAGACCAGAAGACAACAAGCAAAAATCCCCGTTCTACTGTGGGGACCGTAACAGAAATTTATGACTATTACAGACTATTGTATGCGAGAGTTGGAACTCCCCACTGTCCGAACTGTGGAAAACCAATAACAACTCAGACAGTGGACCAGATAACTGACAAGGTTCTGGAATATGAAGAAAGAACAAAAATTCAAATATTGGCTCCAATGGTAAGAGGAGCCAAAGGCACCCACAAAAAGCTTCTAGAAAACATTAAAAAAGATGGGTACGTTAGAGTGAGGGTGGACGGGGAGTTTTTTGAACTGGAAGAAGAAATTAATCTGGACAAAAACAAAAAGCACAGCATTGAAATTGTTGTGGACAGATTAATTATAAAGGAAGGAATACAAAAAAGACTTGTGGATTCAGTAGAAACTGCTCTGGAGATGTCTAATGGCATGGTTCTCATTGATGTCATGGGTCAGGAAGAGCTTCTCATGAGTACTAAATTTGCATGCACAGACTGCGGAATAGGCTTCGGAGAAATATCACCAAGGATGTTTTCCTTCAACAACCCCATTGGTGCATGCCCTGAATGCAACGGTCTGGGAGTAAAAAAAGAAATTGATCCTGATTTGGTAATCCCTGATTACTCAAGAACAATCGGGGAAAGAGCAATTGCTCCTTACGGAGCAGATGAAGACGGTTATTATTACCAGATATTCAAGGCAATAGCCGATTACAACAAATTTGATGTTTCAAAACCCCTTTCAGAAGCGCCAAAGGAATTCATAGATGAAATTTTGTACGGAACAAAGGGAAGAGAAATAACCGTAGATTTTTACAGCAAGTATCAAAGCGAGAATAAAACATATAAGAGAGAATTTGAAGGGGTTGTTACAAACCTTCAAAGAAGGTACATGGAAACAAGGTCTCCTGAAATGAGAGAATGGATTGAGGATTACATGTATGAAAGTTTGTGCCCTGTATGTCACGGAGCCAGGTTGAATCCTGTCAGCCTTGCAGTAAAGGTAGGAAACAAGAATATTTATGAGGTAACTCAGCTTTCGGTCTTAAAGAGCTTAAAGTTTTTTGGAGAGCTTGAGCTAAGCCCTATTAACAAGATAATCGGCAGTGAGATAATCAAGGAAATAAACTCAAGGCTGCAGTTTTTATCAGATGTGGGGCTCACGTATCTCACACTGGAAAGAAATGCCGGAACATTGTCCGGAGGAGAATCCCAGCGTATAAGACTGGCGACACAAATAGGCTCAAGTCTTGTGGGTGTGCTTTATGTGCTGGATGAGCCTAGCATCGGTCTTCACCAAAGAGACAACAGCATGCTCATTAAGACTTTGAGAAACCTTACTGACTTGGGAAATACTCTCATAGTTGTTGAACATGACGAAGAAACCATGGAAAGTGCCGATTATATTTTGGACATTGGTCCTGGAGCTGGTGTCCATGGTGGCGAGGTTGTAGCACAGGGAACATTTGAAGACATAAAAAACAACGAAAACTCCATAACAGGACAATATTTAAGCGGAAGGATAAAAATAGAAGTACCGGAAGTAAGAAGAGTGCCTGAAAGGTTTATTGAAATAAAAGGTGCCAGAGAAAACAATCTGAAAAATCTTGATGTCAAAATTCCATTGGGGGTCTTGTGTGCTGTAACAGGTGTATCAGGTTCAGGAAAAAGCTCATTGATAAACGAAATACTGTCAAAGGGATTGCACCAGAAGTTGTTCAAAAACAGCAATAAACCAGGTAAGTTCGACGAGATGCTGGGCATTGAGAATATCGATAAAATAATTACCATTGACCAATCACCTATTGGAAGAACTCCAAGATCAAACCCTGCCACATATACGGGAGTATTTGATTACATCAGAGACATTTTTTCAATGACCCTTGAAGCAAAGGAAAGAGGGTATCAAAAGGGCAGGTTCAGCTTCAATGTGAAGGGCGGCAGATGTGAAGCGTGTCACGGCGATGGAATATTGAAAATAGAAATGCATTTTCTCCCTGATGTGTATGTTCCATGTGATGTGTGCAAGGGCAAGAGATACAACAGAGAAACTCTTGAAGTTAAATACAAGGGGAAAAATATTGCGGAAGTTCTTGACATGACCATAGAAGAATCATTGGAGTTTTTTGAAAATATTCCTAAGATATACAACAAGATTAAGACACTCAATGATGTTGGGTTGGGATATGTGAAGCTTGGCCAACCTTCAACTGAATTGTCGGGAGGAGAAGCTCAGCGCGTTAAATTAGCATATGAGCTGAGCAAAAAAGGAACAGGAAAGACAGTGTATGTGCTGGATGAGCCTACTACAGGGCTTCACATAGCTGACATTCACATGCTGGTTGAAGTTCTAAACAAGCTTGTTGAGGCAGGAAATTCAGTTGTTGTCATAGAGCATAACCTGGATGTTATCAAGACAGCAGACTTTGTTATTGATTTAGGTCCGGAAGGAGGAGACGGCGGCGGAACAATAGTTGCCCAGGGAACTCCGGAAGAAGTGGCGAAGGTGAAAAAATCCTACACAGGACAATATCTGAAAAAAGTAATGAAAAAGTAATTATAATTAAAAATAAAGAGTTAAGAATTAAAAGAGGGAATTTTGCTTAAGGCAAATTCCTTCTTTTTTCATTAATCAATATTATAAATTTTATGATGTTTTTTTGGATAATTGCATACTCATGGGGCCTACTTTTTATTATATAATTAATAAAAAACAATAGGAAGGGTAGAAGTATGAGAATTTCTAGAGAAAATGGAATCTATGCTGTATATGGAGGGCTGTTTCTTGGCGGAGGCGGAGGAGGTTCTCTAAAAGACGGGCTGCATTCTTTGGAAGAAGCCTTGAAGCATACAGATCATATTAATTTTGTAACTTTGTCTGAACTGGATGATGATGATATTATAGTTACAGCTTCAATGGTGGGTGCTCCTTCATCAAGTGAAAAATTTGTTGATGTAGAACATTGGAAAATGGTATATGAATTGTTTGAAAAAAATACACAAATAAAAATTAAAGGAATTATAACAAACGAAAACGGGGGAACATCAACAACTAACGGATGGATTTTATCTGCTATTACAAATATTCCCGTAATAGATGCACCTTGCAACGGGAGAGCACACCCCACAGGAACAATGGGAAGCATGGGGCTTACATCGATTGAAAATTATCGCACAGTACAAATAGCGGCAGGCGGCAGGGACAATAAAAACACTGAACTTTTGGCAACAGGAAGCATTTCCTCAACATCTAAATTAGTGAGACAGGCAGCTGTGGAAGCGGGAGGTCTTGTATGCGTCCTGAGAAACCCTGTAAAAAAAGCATATGTGGAACAAAAAGGTGCTTCAGGAGCCCTAAAACAGGCCATAGAAATCGGCGAAGTGATTTATAAAAACATGGGCTCTGCAGACATTATTTTGGAGTCTTTGTCAGAAATGCTGGATTCACAGGTAATATGCCGCGGAAAAGTTAAGGAATGCAATCTTACTTCAACAGATGGATTTGATGTGGGACATTTTTATATTGAGGAAGAAGGCATATTGTTTGAAACAATATTCTGGAACGAGTATATGACTGTTGAAAGCAGCGAAAACAGATTAGCAACATTTCCTAACCTTATAGTCACTTTAGATTCTGATACTGGCATGCCTGTAACAAGCGCTGAAATAGGAACTGGACAAGACATTATTCTTTTAAAAGTTCCTAAAAATAAAATTAAGCTTGGGGGCGGAATGTTTGAAAAGAACCTGTTTGTTGAAGCAGAAAAGGTGACAGGCAAGGAAATAATCAAGTACAGCTTTTAGGAGGGCAAATGGAAAAAATTCAAATTACTTTAAATGTTGAAGAATCAAAGGAACTCATATCATTAGCAGTTCTCGAGCACAGGGACGTGAAGAAGGCCTTGAAATACAACAAGGTTATATTGAAGGGTGGAACTACCGTTTCGAAAATAAGTGAAAAAATCATAGGAATTCCTTTGAGGATTTCCGGGAGAATAACAGAAAGAGGAACAGTGTCTGCATGGAAGAACTCTGAGCTGCCCCATTCTGTAATTATAGAAGACAACAGTTACAAAAATATTGACAACACATTCAGAGAAAGTATCTGCTCTATGGAAAGCGGTGATGTTGTAATAATATCCGCAAATGCCATAGATGCTTTCGGCAATGCTGCAATAATGGCAGGAAGCCCAGGAGGAGGAGATATAGGAAATTCCTTGGGAGGATTTTATACCGAAGGGGCAAAGATAATCATTCCCGCAGGCATAGAAAAGATGGTTCCGGGAAGACTGACTGATACATTGAAGATGACAGGAAGAAAGAATAAATATTTTTCTTATGGAATGTCTGTGGGGCTGTTTCCCATAAGCGGTGAAGTAATTACAGAAATCGAAGCTCTTAAACTTTTCTGCGATGAAGTTGAGGTGTATGCCATAGGTTCAGGAGGACTGTACAGTGCTAATGGTTCGGTTACGCTTGAAGTTCTTGGGAACAAGGAAAACCTCGATAAGATCGTGCAGATTTTCAAACATATAAAATCCGCCAAGACATGTGTGTCCGGAACAAATGAATCATTAAAGGAATGCAGCTATCCAAGCGAAAGATGCGGAACTCACATTGGATGCTGCTACAAGTCAAGGGAAATAACTGAAAGAAAAAAGACAAAGATTGGTTTTGTAACCATAGGCCAGTCTCCGAGGCTTGATATAACAAAAGATATTTTTCCATTGCTGTCAAAAAAATTTGAAGTGACAGAGGCAGGTGCTCTTGACGATTTCACACTGGAGGAAATAAGCAACAACTTTGTTCCTAAGGATGGCGATGAAGTTCTGGTAACGAAAATGAGAGACGGTACTCAGGTCGTAATAGCAGAAAAATACATCCTGAAAATGCTCCAGAATGCCATAACAAAACTTGAAGAGGAAAAAAATGAAATAATAGTCATGCTCTGCACAGGAAAATTTCCTGAATTTGAGCATAAGGGCATTTTACTTACTCCGCAGAAAATGCTTCAGGACATAGCAAAAAGCTTTGCTGAAGGAAGGAAAATTGGTCTGTTAATACCGGATGAAAGCCAGAAGCCTCAGATAAAACACTGGTGGGGAAATGCAGACCTTGAAATAGTTGCAGCATCGCCATACAAGGATTTTGAAAATATAAAGGCAGCAGCAGAATATCTCAAAGATAAAAATGTAGACGTAGTATTCATGGACTGCATGGGTTACACGGCAGCCATGAAGGATACCGTTAAGAGCATTACAGGAAAAAAGGTGTTTTTGCCAAGAACACTTGTTGCAAGAGTGCTTAATGAGCTGGAATAAAAAAGGCAGGATTACCTGCCTTTTATGCTTCAGCTGATAATTTTTCCAATAGTTTAATTAAAAGTATCCATACATTTTTAATGGATTCAATTCCTGCGTGTTCATTTGCTGTATGAACCTCAAACAAATCAGGACCCATGGAAATTATATCAACATCATTTAATTTATTGTAGAAATAACCACATTCAAGACCTGCGTGAATTGCAGTCAGTCTGGCTTTTTTGCCGAACGTCTCCTCGTAAATGTTAACGGCCATGTCTCTGAGTTTTGATTCAGCCTTATATTCCCACTGCGGGTAATCATTAAAAAAATCACACTGGGCTCCATTGAGGGATGCAATGACTTTGATAGTGTCAGCCACGTTGTATTTCTGACTTTCCACAGAACTTCTTATGGAACTTAAAATGGAAATGTCTTTTTCATTCTCATCAAGAGAGCCAACATTGGATGAAGTCTGAACAAGACCTGGCATTGCAAGATTTTTATTCATAACTCCATATGGAATAAGCATGAGTGTTTTGATAATTTTGTTTTTTGCATCATCAGTGTAAGATATTGTTGTTTTACTACAATTGGATATTTCTGTATCTATTCTGATGTCGTCTGAAAACTTAAGCTCTTTGCTGAAAGAAGTTTCAATTTTTTCGATTGTAGATTTAATTTCGTCAATCATATTTTCAGGAATTGCCAGCAGCGCCGCGGCTTTATTTGGAATGGCATTTGCCTTGCCCGCTGACTGAACTGATAACAGATGAATGTCAGGACTGTTAATTTTGTACAAAAGCCTTCCCATAAGCTTGATAGCATTTCCTCTTTCCAAGTCTATTTCAAGTCCTGAGTGTCCTCCCTTAAGTCCTGAGATGTTAATGGAAAGCATTATATCACATTTTATTTCTTCTTTTTCTGCAGGGATTCGCACGTAGTTTCTAACTCCTCCTGCGCAGCTTGTGAAAAACACTCCTTCTTCTTCTGAATCCAGATTAATAAGGAATTTTCCTTTAATGTTGTCAGTATTGATTGACTGTGCTCCTGCAAGACCGCCTTCCTCCTGGGAAGTGATTATAATTTCCAGATCCGGATGCTTTATTTCGTCAGAATCCAAGACAGCTAGGCAGTAAGCCAATGCAATACCATTGTCTGCTCCCAGGGTTGTTTTATTTGCATAAAGAAATCCGTCTCTTTCAATTACCTCTATTCCGTTTTCATAAATATGTCCGCTGTCAGCTGCTTTCTCGTAAACCATGTCCATGTGGCCTTGAAGTATGACGGCAGGACCGGAATAATTTTTAATGCTGGATTTTTTCTTTATTGTCACATTGAACAAATTATCCTGAACAACCTCAAGATATCTTTCTTTTGCAAAGTTGACAAGATAGTCGCTTATTTGTTTTTCTTTTGATGTCTCTCTTGGTATTTTGGAGATTTCTTTAAAATATTTAAAAACATTGTCAATATTGTTCATGAATACCACTCCTTCTCAGAGAAAATAGCAAAGCCTAAACTTTGCTATTTATATTTTATCCTATTATTAATATCCGGCAACGCCAAGTTTTTTGCACAAAACTGCAACTTCAGGATGAACATACTTGCCGTCCTCTTCCAGAGGTTTACCGTCAAGAATAATTGAAGGTTTTGATACGACACCGTCAGTGTGTGAAGCAGCTGTCCAGAATTTGCCCATTATAGCTCGGCCCTGGCTTCCTATGCCAAATTCCATACATCCGAAAATTCTTTCATCCTCAACGATTCTTCCTGTTGCCTTTGTTACTCCCGGATTGAAGCCCAGGGAATAATGTGCAAGCCGGTACATGTTCGGATCATTGAAACTTGCAAGCCAGTCTCTGAAGATATCAGCGTCCTTGCCTCCTTCAATTTTAGTTACAACGCCTTCTTCAAATGTTATTACCACATTGCCTGACAATACACCAAGCTGGGTGGGAGGGAACAAGGCAGCGTCAAAAACAAGAGTTCCGTTGATTGTTTCTTCAATTGGACACCAGCTTATTTGACCGCCTAACATGATCGGATATCCTTTTTGAGTAGCCAGCTGTCCTGAATGTCTTATTTTCCTTCCCTTGTTATAAGCTTTCAGATTTGTGCCGTTTTTATCTGTAATAATTACTTCATCAGCTTCGTAAAGTATTTGCTTTATTGTTTCGCCAAGCTGTACCATTGTCATGTAGTCAACCTTGCCAATGGTATTTGTCATCATTACTACGTCCATTCCTGTAAGATTTATGTATCTGCAGCCATTTTGCATAGCCTTTTGAAATGATTCGCATAGCATTATTGATGAATATGCAAACTCAATCCATACATCTGAACATGTAACTGCATTTCCGATAGGTTTAACCGGTTCAGCATAAAGTTTTCTGGATGTGGGGTAATATATTATAACTGGGTTTCCACCAACCGTGTAAACGGCATTTGCTGTTGCTTCAACAACCCTTCTGTCTGATGAAGAATCACCTGTAATAACAACATTTTCGCCTACTTTTACCAGCATTACATCTTTAACCAACGTGTATGCTGATTTGCTCAGTTCAAAGGATAAATAATCCTGCGACATTTCAATTCCTATTGGATACTCCATTGTATTCCTCCTCTTAATAACCTGATACGCATAAAGCTTTACAGTATTCTCTTGATTTTTCGTCTAAATAGATTCCGTTTTCTTCTATCACTCTTCCATCAAGAATAATGGTAGGCTTTGATAATACTCCGTCCGTGTGAGATGCAGCATTCCAGAACGCTCCCATAAGGCTCGCTCCCTGACTGCCGAACCCAAATTCTATACAGCCGAAGATTCTTTCATCCTCAACAATTCTTCCTGTTGCTTTTGTAACTCCAGGATTAAATCCCATTGAATAGTGTGCAAAACGGTACATATTCTGATCATTGAAGCTTGCTAGCCAGTTAATGAATATGTCCGCCTGCTTTCCTCCTTCAATATTTACTATTGAGCCGTCCTTGATTGTTAATTTAATATTTTCATGAAGAATGCCTATTTCGGCAGGCGGGAACAAAGCAGCATCAAATACCAGTGTTCCGTTTATTGTTTCTTCCATTGGACACCAGCTTACCTGGCCTCCAAGCATCACCGGAAATCCCTTTTTTGCTGCCCTCTGACCTGAGTGTTTAACCCTTCTGCCTCTGTTGTAAGCTGTAAGATTTGTCCCGTTTAAATCTTTTATAATTATTTCATCGGAGTTTTGAACAAGCTGTGTGAGATACTCTCCGAATTCTACCATTGTGTCATAATTTACTTTGCCAACAGTATATGTAATCATTGTAACATCCATTCCGTTTAAACAGGTGTATCTTGCTCCATTTGCTATTGATCTTTGAAAACAAGGTGTGTGCATTGTGCAGTAGTAAGCAAGTTCTATCCATACATCAGTTTCAGATACAGCATCTGCCACCGGTTTTATAGGTTCTTCAAATGCCTTGCCTGATGTGGGGTAGTATAAAATTACCGGATATGCACCAATTGTATATGCTGCATTTGCAACTGCCTCAACAACTCTTCTGTCTGAAGATGTGTCTGCCGTGATAACAACATTTTCACCTTCTTTCACAAGCATAACATCTCTCACAAGTTTCATTGCTGCCTGTGCTGTTTCAAAAGACAAGTAATCTTTCGACATTTCAACTCCTATGGGATATTCCATTACAATATTACCTCCTGATTTAAATCATTATTATGTTATTTTTTCGGTATTATAAGCTTAAATGTTGAAGTGAAGAAGCTGTATAATGCTGAACCTGTAAGGAAACCTGCTCCAAGAATGTATAGTGTGTCCTGAGCAGCCTTGCCTTTTGCTTTAATAATAATAGCTCTGATTAATAGAGCTCCAAGGACTGTCAAACCTGTCATTGTGTTTCCAACCAGCAAGCCTGTTGCAAATAAAACTCCCAGCTGTTTTGAAGGTCCGCCTAAGAACTGTATAATAGCTCCAGGAATAGCCCAAATAAGCAGATATTTTGCAATTTCAGGACTTGCGCCGGCTTCTATTGTTGCTTTGTATGTGTTGGCAACCGGAGCAAACAATCCTTGTTCGAAATATTTGTTTGCAAACAAGAAAACCATTACACCTGCAACGCAAATTCCTATTAATTCAGATATGAACTGCTGTTTTCTTCCGTCAAGCTCAAATTCTATATCTTGTCCTTGACCTCTTAAAATCCATCCAGCCTTCATGTCATATCCAACATCGGAAAAGGCAGGACCTGTAGCTGCTGTGTAGCCAACCAATATTGCCAGTGACATTGAAGGGAATCCTAAAAGCATCCCAACAAGTAGAAATATTAGGGCTGTAGCAAAACCAGGGAACCATCCTGAATGCATTGCTGATAAGCCAACTATAAGTTCAGATGCAATAGCTGCAAAAGCTGCAAATACAATCCAGAATATAAGCTGTAAGCCGCCCATATCATCCATTAATCCGGTTATAACTGCAAGCATTAACGCAACCACGATATATGCTGCAAAACCTTTGGAAAGTGCGGACTTCATGGAAGACATACTATTACCGAACTTGCCTGCTGCGCTCGCGCTGTTTTCCTGTTTCTTAAACAAAAGAATTCCAGCTTGTACAAGTGCAACCATACCGGCGCCTATCATAATTCCATGAGGAAGGTACATTGATTTGAAATCTATACCAAGAGCTCCAGGTGCATATCCTATGAACAAGGCTCCTGCTCCGAAAGCTGTAAGAGCCCAGAAGTCTCCTATCCATGCAACACCGAATAAGTCAGTTGGTATACCCATCATTTTTCCTGCAATACCGCCAACAGCTCCTACTATAAGCAAAATTGCCTTTTTACCCTTGTTGGCAACAGCAAGAATTGTTTCAGCAGTAGCAATTCCAGGCGGCCATGGTTCTTCAGCCGGGAACATCTGGCTGTCGAAAGACTTATACATAATTGTAACGTCAATTATTGTTGCCAGAAAAACGCCAATGAAAAGCGGCATTACCAAATCAGGTCTTCCCATTACAAACGGTATACCTATTGGAAGAAGCAGACTGTTCGCAGCAGAGAAGGTTGCTCCTGAAATAGATGTCTGAATAAGATTTTGACTGTTAATATCTTTAAATGATTTGAAAAACTTTAATGGTAATTTTGAGATTATAATTGCCAGAAGAGCACCGATAATTGAAGTGTTGGTGCTGATACCTATTCTTACTATCAGCTCCAGGCCAATTATAACGCCTATTATGGATGTCAGTATGTTGACTAAAAGAATACCGGGCTCAAGTGCTGATGGGTGTTGTCTTTTATCTTTGTTCATAAAATACCTCCTTGGTTTATTGTTTTGTAATTCTTCAGCACTACAATGCCGGATTTTTTTGTATATGAGTCATTTTGCCATAAAGATTTTCAATGAGTTCAAATTCATTTTCATCATAGAATTTGCATTTGTTTTTTCCGAAGTCTTTAGCAACCTCAACTGCAAAACGTGCTGCAGATTCAACATCAATAAGATGAGTAGCACCGGTTGCGCAACCTGCTACAGGAACTTCTGTAGTTATGGCCACTCCTATTACAGGATTCTTTGTAGCCGTTGAAGGCTGAAGAATGCTGTTTAAGTGGAAAAGGCCGTTGCCATAAGGAGTTATGTCCTGCAAAGATATTGGAAACACATGAGCAAGCTGACCTGTTACTCTCATCATTATCTGTACTATGTCAGCGCTTACCTTAAGAATGTAACCTTCTTTTACAGTTGGAGAAATTGCAAATCCTTTGTTTGTAATAATATTGTTTCCTTTTGTTGTATCTATGGATAAAATGGCATCCATTTCGTCGGTAACTTCACTGTCGTTCATGTCGGAAATTTCTACCGGTGAATCCATGAAAGGCACGGGGAAGTGCTCTCTCGTAGGGGCATTTGGGCATATATGTGTTGACACAATTACATCACCCTCAAGCACATCTGTGTTTCTGTGCATTATTGCAAGCTTAAGACCTGCAGACAATGCAGCAAGTGCGCCGTCTCCGTCTGAAACAAAACCTGCAAGCTCGGGTCTGGCTCCCAATCCTCCGAGCCTTCCTATTATTCCCAGTGTAGGGCTGTTTCCACCGCTTGATTTGCCGGTCTTGCCAGGTATTTTAACATTGATAAAATCAGTTGCTCCTTTTTTCCCTATGAAGGTCTTCACAACTACATCCTTAATGCCTGTCTGCCTGAAAACATCGGCTATTTCTTCGCCGTTTGCACCAGGCTTGTCTAATAATTCAAATAAGTCAATAACTTGCTTTAACATAAATCCTCCTTTTTATACAAGTATTTATACCTGCTTATGCATTCAGCCAGCATCATGATACCTTCTGATTCAACAGCATCAAGCACTCTAATATTTAAATGTTTCAGCAGTTGTTTGGCATTTGTGGTTGTGAGACCTGTGCAAGCAAAGGCAATAGTGTCAGCTCCAAGCTCAATTAAATGCTTGGCTGAATTTATTATTTCCTCCTTTCCTTCTTCTGTCTGAAGGTCATTTGTTGAAACCACACCTCTTGGTTTTTCGTATGATATTATTAAATCCTTTAAAATTTTTGTATAATTTATCGGAGGAGTTTCTTCTATTCCTATAATCCCAACTTTTTCGGATCCTGCGAGACTTAATAATGCTGTTGATTTGCCTCCTCCAACAACAGGTATTTTCAGTTCATCAGTCAGGATATCAACTGCCGGATCTCCTGCGCAGCTTACGATAATGCCGTCTAAATCATTCTCCCATTCCTTGGCAAGCCTCACTATTTTCGGAATCGCCATACCTATGGTTTCTTCGTCATGAATTCCTTCATACTGGTCTTCAATACACTTAGTGCTAAGTTCAAACTGCGGAAACATTGCACTTAATTTTTTTTCATGGGCGTAAAGCACATCTTCATTTGTTGAAGTCAAAACTCTTATAATGCCGATCTTGTATTTATCCACAAATTCACCTCCTGAATTTACATTTTATATAATATATCACAACAAATTTTGAAAATACGTATAACTTATTACATAAATTATGTCTGTAAAGTGTGCACTTTGTATACTAAAAAAACACGGCCAAAATGTCCGTGTTTTTATTTCTAATCGCGCAAATATGTTAATCAAAAATTTCGTTAAGCTTCAATGCTATTTGAAGTATCAGCCTGCTTTCGGATTTGTCTATGTCGCTGTCCAATATATCATTGATTTTATTAACCCTTTTATACAGTGTATTCCTGTGTATAAACAGCTTGTCTGAAGTCTGGCTTATGGAAAAATCACATTTGATTAAAACCTCGAGTGTCTTTAAAAGTTCAGAGTTGTTTTCAATGTCATATTTCTTGATTCTCAATATGGTGTTCTTGTACAGTTTTGTCAAGGTAGGATGACTTGATATTTCGTAAAGAAGGTGATATATCATATAATCATCATAAAAATAAACATCGCTGATTCTATTGTTTAGTTTCTTTCCTATCTTTAATGCGAAATTAGCTTCCTCACCAGCCAGGTTAAGATATTTAAGGCTGTTGCAGATTTTGCTTATTCCTATTGTGAATTCCTCGTCCTTGAAACTTTTTTTCAAGTCTTGTATCAGTTTTTCGTAAAAAGGTTCAAGAAGTTTTGCATTGCTCTGGAGCTTCTTGTTTTCAATAATAAAGGTTAAGTTTTTATTGTAGCACTTGTGACAAAAAATATTGTCATACATTTTAAATATAGAGACAATTTTCTTTTCCAAACGAATGAAGTCACTCTCATTTTTAATGGTGCTGTCAATAGTCCATACATACCTGCTTTTGTTGAAATCAATGTCTCTATAAGATGCTTCTTCCTTGAGCTTTAATTCATCATCGGAGTAATTGCCTTCGATAATGCTGAAGAAAAATTCTTCAAGGGACTTGTGGTACAGCACTGCCTTATTGGAATTGGAAAGCAGGTATACCGTTATAAAAGGAATAACTTCCTTGATTATTTCTATATCAGTCTTTGTAAATTTTTTCCCGTTTTTTAAATCAATGCACAGGAAAGCTATGACAACGTTCATTCCATATATTTTGAATATTTCATATGTGTTGCTGTTAAGTTCTATTTTAAGGCTTTCTTCCGTAGACATAAGTTCCGTGGTATATTCCAGTATGCTTTTTTTAATGCTCAATGCTTTTAAATTGGTGTTTTCATTAACCAGATTTAAATTGCTTTCCCAGAACAGATAAATGTCATGACCGATATAGCTTGATATTAAATTTGTTATGACAGTAATGTTGAAATTGTGTTTAGTAAGCCTATTCAGTTCCTGCTTGAAATCCTTCAGGGTGAAAAAATCATAATGTTCATCGCCTACAAGTTTGTTAAGAATTGGGCGGACGATGCTGTTGTAGCTTGAAGTAATGGGTACCAATATTATTGGAAAGTTGTATTCATCAGCAAGCAATAGTATTTTTTCGGGTATTCCGTCAATGTATCTTCCTACCTTAATACCAAGGGCAGCAGCTTCCTTCGTCACAAGCATCTGGATAATGTTTTCCAAGGTGGTGTCGTTGTTTTTTAAGCAATATCCTGTTGTGATAATAAAATCTCCGGAATTTACCCAATAAACTCCATCTGGAACTTCCATAATATCGACATTTTTAATTTCATTGTTCAATCCGCCTCTTCCTGCAAGAATTTTAAAGTCTATAAAATCTTTGTTAAGTGTAAAAATGTCTGACACTTTCATAGGAAACCTCTTTCAAATATAATTAAGGTATTGTATCAAAAAAAAATAATTAATACAATGGGTATATTTGATTTTTAATGCATATGCACACTAAAAAAGTTCAAAAAGTAAACGATTTTCATCTGCTATTCAATTATAATAAATTTAACCACAATTAAATTGCGAAGGAGGATATATGGAGAAAATTATTAAAATAGGTACCGTAACAATTGGACAGTCTCCAAGGATAGACATTACAAGTGAAATTGCTCCTATGCTTGGAGAAAAGTTCAAGTTGTTTGAAAAAGGTGCTTTAGATAATCTGACTGCTGAATACATTCTTGAAAATATTGCACCGAAAAACAATGAAGATGTCTTGGTAAGCCGTATGAAAGACGGGACTCAGGTGAGAATCGACAAAAATAAAATAATTCATCTCATACAGGAGAAAATTCATGAATTTGATGAAATGGAAGTTGACATTATAGTGCTTTTATGTAATGAGAAATTTCCTGAATTTGAGCACAAAACATTGCTTTTCAAGCCGGAGGAAATTGGAATGTCTTGGTTATTCATCAGAGATGAAAGAAGTAGTCATGAGAGAAGTAAACAAGCCTGTACTATTAACAAGAATCATAATTTTTAAAATAGTACAGGAAATGTTTTAATTAAATATAGTAGATTATTATTTAAATAAATGAAGAGAATTTTGCATGGCAAAATTCCCTCTTTCATTCTTAATTATTTATAGTATTATCATGGATATTGCTATTGCCGCAGCTATGCCGCACAGAACAGGTATGAGGTTTCTTCTTGCAAGGTCTTGAGGGTTTACATTGCATATTGCAGCAACAGGAATAACAGCCCAAGGAATCACTGTTCCGCCGTCAAACCACACAGTGATTACCTGACCAAGAGCAGCAAGACCTGCCATATTTATATCTATTACATTTGAAAATGTGTATGCCAGTGTTCCTACAATTGGAAGACCTGAGAATCCAGAACCGTCAAGTCCTGTGATTATGGATACTGCAGACTGGGTCAAAACTGTAGAGAGCTTTGTCATCTGAACATTTTCTGAAAGGAATATGCTGATTTCATTCAATATACCTGGGGCTCCTTCGCCGAAAACTGCCGTTGCTCCTCCTTGGTTTCCAAGGAAGAAAAATCCTCCTATGAATATAACCGGTGCAAATACTGTTATTCCGAAAGAGAATCCTTTCTTGATATAGTCAACCGTGATTTCAAGTCCATCCTTTAGATTAAAGCTTGTAAGCACTGTTACCAGCATTATGATGATTGCTGTTCCACCTACGAGAGCTGTGGCGTCTCCTCCTGCAAGTTTTAGTTTTAACATTGCTACAATGTCAAGTATGAATGCCAGAGCAGTGAGTATGGCAATTGCTTTTGCTGACTTTCCCGGAACCTTAGCTTCTGAAGCTTCCATTTCATCTTCGTGAACATAAAGCTGAGGATTTTTCTTCAAATCTCTTTTCATCATTAGAAATGCAACTGCAACGGTCACTACAGACATGGTGAGCCATATAGGCACAGAAGCGGAAATTATTTCCGTAACATCTACTCCTGCTCCTGCAGCAGTTATTGATGGAGCTCCTTGAATGAAGAAGTCACTGGATAGTGCAATGCCGTGCCCGAACAGGTTCATGGCTACAGCTGCATATATAGCAGGAAGACCTGCTTTTAGTGCTGCCGGAAGCAGTACAGCTCCAACAAGAGGTACTGCCGGGCTGGGCCACACAAGCCATGAAATGATCATCATGGTTATGCCTATTGCCCAAAATGCCATGGACTGATTTACCATCACCTTTTTAATAGGAGACATAATCAAGACGTCAGCCCCTACTTCCTGCAGTGCCTTTGACATTGCAACCACAAGGGAAATAATAACAATAATACCCCAAAATTCATTGCCCGCATAAATGAGAGTGTTGAAAATTGACTGAACAGCCACAACAATACTGCCGGAATAAAGGTAACCCATTGCGAAAATGCCGATTATGCAAGGAATAACAATATCCTTTTTCATGAGCATGATAACCAGGATGATGACAACCATCACCATATACAGATAGTGCATTGAAGTTAAAACCATAAAAAAACCTCCTTGAATTTTATGTATGTTTTGAAATTACGGTGTTGAAGCATTCATCTGCTCCTTTGAAGTCCATGCTGTTAACATAAAAAATTTCAAGAAGTTCATGAGCCTTTTTGGTGGCTGACAATTTTTCCAGGGCATTTTTAATAAGCATGTCATGCATGTGGAGGTTGTTTTCAATTTCTGAAATGCGGGTCTTGATGCTTTCAGTGTCCATAATGAGATGCATGTCAAAAACTTCGTCATAATGTACGCTCATGCTTGTTTCTGTACTCATGATAAAAAGATTTTTTTCGGGAATAAAGAGATGCTGAAGTCTGGTTGGGTCAAGTGGTCTGAAGAAACATTCTGTATCCAAGCCTTTGTCTGAGGCTTCCTCTACTATTGCCTTTAAAAACAATGATGTGTAATTTGTGTCTTCTCCAACTAATGCCCAGATTATTTTGCCGCTTGAAAGAGAAGGGGTGTAGCTTACGTATCCGGCGGAAGTGTAACTTTCAGCAAAAAGCTTTCTCACTTTGCCTTTTTTGGAGCTTCGTTGAGCATCTTGGAACAACATTTCCTTTGCTTTGTTTACAAGATTGTTGAATTCATCCTGATTCATGTATTGGTCATAAATAGAATTTATTTCTTCTGATATGATTCCGGCAGCTTCAAGATACCTGTAGGCGCTTTTGTAGAGATTTGATTTGTTTTTTATGAGCTGCATTATTTGTGCTTTGTGCTTTTCGAGAGAACTTTTGTCTAGATAAATACCCAAATTAATTATTTCGTCAACTGCTCCCGGAATGGATGGATCAACAGTGTGAGGAGCTGTGCCGTCAAGCAGCGAAATTTTAAGTTCTGGAATCACAACGCCGTCAAGGCTTTCGCTGTCGCTGGAGCAATGAACAAATTCTGCCGAGTAACCTTTATTAAGCATCTCATGAGCAAATTTCTTCATGAATGTGCTTTTGCCCACACCAGGCCCTCCCTTTAAAATGTAAATGTGTCTTGCTTCATCGGTTTTCATAATATAATCAAAGTAACTGAAAAAACCATGCGACGTATTGTTGCCTGCAAAAAAATGCTTTTCCTTCAAATGAATACCTCCCTACATAGACTAATGTTGTATTATATGAAAGAGAAGAAATAATGTTAAAAAAAAGAAACCAGAACCGGTTTCTTCTGCCTTTTGTTTTTTGAAGGGGAAAAAGGCTATATCCGTATGTAGGAAATATCGTAAGGTTGATGAGTCATAAATAATTGTGCAAGTAAGCTTCTTTGTAAAAAAAGAAAGGACATGAAGACGGTTTTATGCTATAATTATCAGGCAAAGCAATAAAAAAGGAAGAATTTGTATGAAATTGATAGTTACTGAAAAACCGTCAGTGGCAAAAGACATTGCCAGGGTTTTGAACATAAACCGTTCAAGAGACGGCTATATAGAAAGCCAGGATTACAAAATAACATGGTGTGTAGGACATTTGATTCAGCTTTCATACCCGGAAGAATATGATCCGAAATATAAAAGCTGGAATGTAAATGACCTGCCTATTTTCCCAAGGCAATTTAAATACATGGTTAATCCTTCCACGGAAAAACAATTTGAAACAGTAAAAAGGCTAATGCTTGACGACAGCATCGATGAAATAATATGCGCAACCGATGCCGGCCGCGAGGGGCAGCTCATATTTGGTTATGTCTATGTGAATGCAGGCTGCAGCAAGCCTGTCAGAAGACTTTGGATAAGCAGCATGACTGATGAGGCAATTCTTGAAGGATTCAAGGACCTGAAAGACAACAAGGAATATTTTGCTCTTTACCAGTCTGCAAAGGCACGTTCAGAGGCGGACTGGCTTGTGGGAATAAACGCTACAAGGCTTTTCACGGTTAAGTACAACCAGATGCTAACCATAGGAAGGGTTCAGACGCCAACATTGTCACTTATAGTGTTAAGACAGAAGGAAATCGACGAGTTTGTTTCTCAGCCTTTTTATGAGGTGGCTGCAGACTGCGAAATGTTTACTGCCACTTGGTTTAACAAGGATGGCACAAGAATAGATGAATTGGAAAAGGCCGAGGAAATTGCAGCAAGGTGTCAGAACAAGGAAGCGACTGTCACAAAGCTTCAGACGAAAAGAGCTACAGTTGAAAGGCCATTATTGTACGACCTGACAGAGCTGCAGAGGGACGGAAACAGAAGATACGGTTATTCTGCTGAACAGACCCTTGATGCAGCCCAGAACCTTTACGAGAAATACAAGCTTGCAACCTATCCAAGAACAGATTCCAGGTACCTGACAAAGGACATGAAGACAAAATTAACTGATCTTCTTCAGAACATTAAACAAGGATGGAAAGGCTCCGAATACTGCGTAGACAAGGTATTAAAACAAAAGATCAACGCTGACAAGAGAGTAATTGACGACTCAAAAGTTACGGACCATCACGCAATAATAGTTACACCTAATATCAGGACAGTTTCAAACATCAAGCTTCCTGAAAGAGAAGAAAATATACTCAGACTCATTGTTGCCAGATTCATTGCCGTACTTGACAGGAAGCAGGAATTTGACCAGACGGACATTGAACTTAAAATTGAAATAGACAAGTTCAAGGCAAGAGGAAAAAAAGTTGTCATACCGGGTTGGAAGGAAGTAGAAGACATAATGCTTGGCAAGGTGAAGGAAGATTCAGAGGACAAGGAAATAACAACAAATCTTAACCTCAACGACAAGATTATGCCCAAGGAAGTGAAGGTGGTAACAAAAAAAACCTCCCCTCCGAAACCATACACGGAAGCAACTCTCCTGACTGCTATGGAAACAGCAGGAAAGCAGATAGAAGACGAGAAGCTAAGGGAAGAAATGAAGTCCATAGGGCTGGGTACTCCTGCAACAAGAGCTGGAATAATAGAAAAGCTAATAGCTGTTGGGTACATTAAAAGAAATAAAAAAAATCTGGTTCCTACTCAAAATGGAATACAGCTCATTGAAATCGTACATGAAAAACTAAAAAAGCCGGACCTCACAGGGGAATGGGAAAGTGAACTTGGAAAAATCGCACAAAAAAAAGCATCCTCAAAGGACTTCATAGTAGACATAAAAAAATATGTAGCTGAAATAATAAAGGAAGGAAAATTAAGTTCTGCAAAAAATGTGAACTTTGAAAATACAGGCAGCAAAAAGAAAAGCAATGCTATAGGTATATGCCCCCGCTGTGGCAGAGAAGTTTATGAAAGCAAAAAAAATTTTTTCTGCACAGGATATAAAAATTTTCCTTCTTGCAAATTTTCCATATGGAAGAATGACAAGGTTCTGCAAGAAAACGGCATTATACTGACAAGTAAGAATGTTCAGGAACTTCTGAAAAATAAGGAAACTGCTGTAAAGGCAGCAAAAGAAGGACAGAAAATTGATTTGATCCTGAAGATGGCTGACAACGGCTACAGAATTGATTTTACCATTGAAAACAAGCAGCTAACATAATTAGAATGCAGGAAGTACAGTGATTCTTGCAGAAAAACATGAATAAAACAACTATAACAGCAAAAAAGAGCAAATAAAAGTTACAAGGATGATTATGAACACTTTTTGCTGAATATAAAAAAATATTAATGATTTGTCCCATAAATGAATAATTTTGAGGATTATGTATAATTGCTTATTGAAGTTATTTATATTAGAATACACAAGAATAAACAAAAAGGAGCGGAAAATGGAATTTTTAACTAATGGTATTACTCAGGTTACTTGGCAGCAAATTTTAATGTGGATTATAGGTGGCACTCTAATTTACTTGGCAATTGCAAAGGAACTTGAACCAGCCCTGTTGCTGCCCATGGGATTTGGAGCAATTTTGGTTAACATACCAAGTTCAGGCGTGTTAAATCAGACTTTACAAGGAATTGGGGAAGTACAGGGAATAATAGATTGGCTTTTTGAAGTAGGAATAGAAGCTTCTGAAATGATGCCACTCTTATTGTTTATAGGAATTGGAGCCATGATTGACTTCGGACCACTTTTGTCAAACCCAAGGCTTCTGCTTTTCGGGGCGGCAGCTCAGTTCGGAATTTTTGCTACAGTTACTGTTGCAACGCTTCTGGGATTTTCTCTCACGGATGCTGCAGCCATAGGAATCATAGGAGCAGCTGACGGTCCTACATCAATTTTGGTTTCGCAGGTTTTAAAGAGCAACTTCATAGGGCCTATAGCAGTGGCGGCATACTCATACATGGCGCTGGTGCCAATAATACAGCCCTTTGCAATAAAAATATGCACTACAGAAAAAGACCGCAAAATAAGAATGAAATACAATCCAAAAAGCGTTTCAAGGATGACAAGACTTTTGTTCCCAATAGTTGTAACATTGATTGCAGGTTTGGTTGCACCGGCATCCATTTCTCTGGTAGGATTCCTGATGTTTGGAAACCTCATAAGAGAATGCGGAGTGCTTAGATCACTTTCTGAAACAGCTCAAAAAGATTTGGTAAACCTCATTACATTGCTTTTGGGACTTACAATTTCAGCAAGCATGAAGGCTGAATATTTCGTTACAAAGGAGACATTGTTAATAATGGTCCTGGGCCTGCTGGCATTTGTGTTTGATACAATCGCAGGAGCATTGTTTGCTAAGTTCCTGAATTTGTTCCTGAAGGAAAAAATAAATCCAATGGTTGGTGCTGCAGGAATATCTGCATTCCCAATGTCATCAAGAGTTATTCAGAAGATGGGTCTTGAAGCAGACTCTCAAAATCACCTTTTGATGCATGCTGTAGGAGCTAATGTATCAGGACAAATTGCTTCAGTTATAGCCGGCGGCGTAATAATAGGTCTTGTACCGGCACTGTTGTTGTAGGAGGTTTGTATGGACATAGATGTTATAAAATCATTAGAACTCATGGGAATGGGAATGGCCGCAATATTTTTTGTAATAATAGTGATATATGCAGCTGTAAATTTAATGTTAAAATGGACTAGCGAGAAATAATACAATATTAATTAAAAGATTAATTAATCGGGGAAGGATGACTAAATGAAAAGCAACAGAAAATTTGCAGCCATAATGATTTTAGTCATTATGGCCTCGATTTTTATTTTACAGTTTAAAAACAACCAAAAATTAGATACTGACAGTCAAAACAACATAGAAATGTATGCTGAAACGGAAAGCATAAGCATATTGGAGGAAGAGTCGGCTCAAAACGAGAATTCTCACATCTTCAAAGCAAGCAGCAATTTCATGTTCAGCATGTTCAAGACGTATATTTTGGTAAATGTGTGCCTGAATGCAAGTATTTATAAACACAAACATTCATCAGTCATAAGCGAAATCTGCAGGCTGTTCAACTACAGCGTGTTTGTGGTATTTTACGCAAATAAGAGTGACGGCAAAAAAAGGATGAAGCGTGAAATCATAACAACATAATAAAATAAATCAGGAGGAAACAATGAGATTAAATAAAAACATGTACATCCTTGTAATATTGCTGATAATATGCATATCATTGGTTGCAGTCTTTGGTGTAAATGCAGGATCGGTTCAAATCAAGGGAATGAAGGAAATAAGATTTGGAATTGACATAAGAGGCGGAGTAGAAGCGGTGTTTGAACCATCGGACCTGGACAGGGTTCCTACAGCAAGCGAGCTCGAATCAGCAAAAATCATAATGGAAACAAGAATGGATGCTCAGAACATTCTGGACAGAGAAATTACTGTAGACAATAACAACGGACAAATAATAGTAAGATTTCCATGGAAATCTGGTGAAACAAATTTCAATCCTCAGGCAGCAATTGCTGAACTTGGTGAAACAGCAAGACTTACTTTCAGGGACCCGGATGGAAATATTCTGGTGGAAGGTAAGGACGTGAAGGAAAGTGTCGTGCAGCTTGACAAAAAAACAGGTAAACCTGTGGTAACATTAGTGTTCAATAACGAGGGAGCAAAACAGTTTGCAGATGCTACAGAAAGACTTGTAGGCAAAAGAATATCCATTTACATGGATGAAACATTGATTTCGGCTCCTAATGTAAAAGAAAAAATATCTGGAGGAAACTCTGTAATCAGCGATATAGGAAGCGTTGAGGAAGCAAAGGACCTTTCTGACAAAATAAACTCGGGTGCTCTTCCTTTCTCACTGGTATCAAAAAATCACAGCACCATAACGCCTACATTGGGTTCAGGAGCTCTCGATGTTATGATAAAGGCAGGAATACTGGCATTTGCATTTGTATGTCTGTTCATGATTTTCTACTACAGAATATTGGGATTTGTTGCATGCCTGGCTATTATTCTTCAGATATCAATCCAGATGCTTGCCCTTTCAATACCTCAGGTAACTCTTACTCTCACAGGCATCGCAGGTATAATTCTGTCCATCGGAATGGGAGTTGATGCCAACGTAATAATTGCTGAAAGAATAAGAGAAGAACTGAGGGCCGGAAGGTCTTTGGGATATTGCATAGACACAGGATACAAGAAGGCATTTTCAGCAGTTTTTGATGGAAACATAACAACAATAGCAGCAGCCATAATAATGATGATATTTGGAACAGGTTCAATGCTTTCATTTGGCTACACTTTGATGGTTGGATGTATTCTTAACTTTGTTTCAGGAGTGACTGCATCACAAATAATTTCTAAATCAATGAGCATGAACGATGCGTTCGCAAAAAAATCCCTTTATGGGGTTAAAGTTAAGGAGGCAAAATAATGATTAAATTTTATCAGAAAAGAAAAATATTTTTTGCTATATCCTCTGCTATAATGGCAATAGGCATAATTGCATTGTTTATAAACGGAGTTAATTTGTCCATTCAGTTCAAGGGAGGGGCAATCATAAAATATTCATACACAGGTGAAATGGATGCTGAAATAGCAGCAGACAAGGCAACTGAAATATTAAACAGAAACACGGAAGTTCAGCTTACAGAAGACCTGGCTACCCACAGCAAGAAAATTGTATTCAACCTGTCAGGCAACAACGGACTCGATGCTAACGATCAGGATACGCTTGACAAAGAGCTTAAAAAAGCATTTCCCGATGCTCAGCTTGAATTGTCTGAATCCAATGTGGTACAGCCGTTCATAGGCAAGAGATTCCTTACAAACGGTCTTATAGCTTTGGGGCTTACATCATTGTTCATAATAATTTATGTTCGTTTCAGATTCCAAAAAATATCAGGGCTTTCCGCAGGTGTTATAGGATTAATAGCTCTGGTTCACGATGTGCTGGTGGTGTTCTTCATATTTGTAATATTCAAAATGCCTATTAATGACTCATTTATAGCAGTAACTCTGACAATAATAGGTTATTCAATCAACGACACCATAGTTATTTATGACCGAATAAGAGAAAACAAACCTTATTTTCAAAAGAAAACATTCGAGGAGCTTGTTGACACAAGCATCAACCAGTCTCTTTCAAGATCCATCAACACAAGCATAACAACAGGCATAAGCATTTTGATTGTATGCATACTGGCATTTGCCTACAACATTGATTCAATCAAGACTTTTGCCATACCAATGCTTGTTGGGGTTATAAGCGGCTGCTATTCAACAGTATGTCTTGCAGGCCCAATGCTGGTTATGTGGCATAAGAGACAACAAGAAGCATAATATGTGGAGGTTTTAAATGAAGGAGTATATTTGTTCCAGATTGGTAAAATCAGAAGATTTGAATCATCACGGCACTTTGTTCGCAGGACGCACAGCGGAATGGTTTGTAGAGTCTGCATTCATTGCAGCTGCTTCAACAATAGGCGATCCTGAAAAAGTTGTATGCCTCAATATTCATGGCTTTGTATTCAGAACTCCAATCAACAGGGGAGAGATAGTAAAATTCACCAGCAAGGTTGCACACGTTGGAAAGACAAGTATAGTTGTGTACACCAGACTAGACATGGAGCTTAGCAAAATCCAGCCTGTTGAAGGGTTTATAACATTCATTTCAGTAGATGCAGAAGGCAAGAAAGTTCCTCATGGACTTGTGATGGATGATCCAAAAGATGAAGAAGAACTTGAAGTAAGAGAAAGAGCAAAAAACTTAAAATAATTAATGTAGGGGAGGACCTCGTGTCCTCCCGAAGATAACAAAATTAATTGTTTGGGGAGAAGATAAATCTTCTCCTTTTTTCATTTAAATAATACAAAAGTTGATAACTTTCGATAAATGTGATAAAATATATAAAATTATTCCGAGGGAAATATGAAAAAAATAACTAAAATCGAATATCAAAAAAAGAACAAAGACAGGCTTAACATTTACCTTGATGACAGCTATGCGTTTGCTGTTGACATGAATGTTATGATAAAATATTCCCTTGCAAAGGACATGGAAATAGAGGATGATTTCATAAGTGAAATATTAACTGCAGAGGAAGAAATGAATGTATACAACTATGCAGTCAACTTGCTTTCAAGAGCTCCAAAAAGCGAAAAAGAGCTTAAGGTCAAAATGCAGGACAAGGGTTATGACTTAATCTTCATTGAAAATGCAATTAAGAAACTAAAAGAACAAAGATACATCGACGACGAAAGATACAGTGAAATGTTCATTAGCAGCAAAATAAATATATCAAAAGACGGCAGACGAAAAATAAAAGAAGCATTGTACAACAAGGGAATAAATAAGGAAATAATAGATGAAAAACTGAGCAGTGTTTCTGAAGAAGAGGAAATTGAAAGAGCATTTTTGCTGGCAAAAAAAAAGCTTGCTTCAATGAAGGAAGAGGATACCCGCAAAAAAACGCTCAAATTGTCGAATTACTTAATTAACAAGGGATTTGAATACAACACTGTAAAAAAGGCAGTGTCAAATCTTTTAAATGGAAACTTTGATGAGTTTGACGAGTACTAAACTTAAATTTGACAGGATATGACTTAGGGGGGCGTGAATATGATAGAATTTATCAATTATATTTCAGATGCATTGATAAAATGCAGAGTTGTAAGGGGAGAGAGAGGAAAGGTTGATTTGGTCACAATTTTTGCCAACAATAAAGTTGAGGACATAACAGGTTCGAGGCCGGATGTTCTGGTGGGTCAAAGTATGACAATGCTTTTTCCGCAGCTTTCAGATTCTTTGTTTGACTGGCCTAGAATTTTAAGCGAAGCTGCTATGACAAATGAACATAAAATAATTGAACAGTATTTTCCAACCTTTGAAAAATACTTGAAGCTAAGCATTTTCGGATATAAGAATGACACATTTTTTGTTGCAATACAGGATGTTACAGAAAAAAAGGAAATCAGAAGAATTGTTCTGGAAAAGGACAGACAAATAAGGCATCTTGAAAATGAAATAAAATCAAGAGCAAACGTGGACATGCTCACAAGACTTTACAATTTTCAGTTCATGATAGACTGCATAAACAACAGCATAGCATCATATAAAGAAGAAGGCGTTAACTTCTGCATGCTTATAATAGACATTGATGATTTCAAGACATTCAATCTTAGCTACGGCATAAACACAGGAGATAAGGTTCTTCAGGATTATGCCCACATACTTATTTCTGTAATTAGAAAAATAGATGTTGCTGGAAGATATGAAAATGACAAATTCATAGTTGTAATGAACAACGTGGACATTGACATAGCCAAGCTGATGGTTGAAAAAGTAAAAATGGAAACAAAAAATTACAACCTTAACATTAATAACACAAGACTGAGCACAAGCGGCGCCCTGGTGGAATATAGCGGAGAAACAATCGAAGAGTTGTTCAGCAAGGCAGAAGCGCTGCTCGTAAAGGCCCAGTCCATGGGAAAAGGAATAATATTGTCATAAGTTTAATCCTAAGCGTTGAGAAGTATACTAATTAGAAATTATGAACTATGCCATAAAAAAGGGGATGCGAGCATAAAGTGCACCCCAAATGTTAGACAAAAATAACTAACATTTGGAGGTGC
>DIWF01000032.1 GCA_002422545.1 Firmicutes bacterium UBA6113
GTCTAACTTATTGGGGTCACATCATATAATTAAACAACCGGCTGTTTTTATTTAATAGACTAACTATGTCAAGTAGTAAATTTATATTAGTTTAAACTTTTTGAATGTATACCTAGAAATTGCATGACAAATAAAAACACCTTTATAGCTGTTCTGAAAAAATAATATGAGGTATGAGCATTATTTTATATAAATTTCATGTTTGATTTCCATACTGTAAAGAACTCTTACAAGTTTTTTGGCAACGTGAGAGATTGCGACATTATAAGGTTTTCCTTCTGCAAGTTTTTTCTGCAAGAATGTTTGGAAACTTTCTTCAGCATGGATCATGGCAGCTGTTATATAAGAGATTCCGGGAATTGTGATAAAAGGAGAATCTATTCATGAACTATCCTTTTGATTCTTTCCTCAATAATTTCAATTTGTTCCAGGAGCAGATTAATGCGAGCTAATGTTTGTTGTAGTTCTATAGCTTGTATACCATTACAGCTACCGATGGAATGTTTGGCAGCTTCTCTGATTTCAATTACTTTCTCGCGACCGTAGTGCCCTTTTGAATACTTTGATAAAAGATTAGTCAGTCGGTTCAGGTGTGTTTTTGAAATAGCATTTGTATCTGTATACTTACGCATAAGCTGATAAACAGACTTTACCTGCAATTCATGTACTATTTTCTCTAATTCTGGGAATATGATGTTCATTAGTCTGGCAAAGGATACTTTGAGTCTAGAGCAATCTTTTACAAGGTTAAAACGATATCTGGTTAGTGACTTTAGCTCTTTTTCATGGTATGATGCAGGTACATAGGGCGTTAGCTTCTGTGTCATCAACATAGATACGATTGATTGGGCATCGGCTTTGTCCGTTTTAGTCTTTCTAAAGCTTTGACTTTTTTTGTATAGACTAGTATGTAACGGATTGATAATAAAAATGTGGTAGTTTTTATTAATGAGAAAATCAGCGATATTGTTGCTATAATGACCAGTTGCTTCCAGCCCTATTTTTATTGTTTCAGGGTTATTTCATCTTAGAAATAAAAAGAGAAAATAATTGTTTTAAATAAAACAATAATAAGAGTTAGCTTTATAGGATTAGCACTAAAACCAAAATAGGTGTAATAAATTGGCGTAATTTTGTGGAAAGTTAAAATCCGCTTTATGTATTTATCAGGTATAATATATAAAAAAGATAATCTTATATTTTGAAAGGAGATGTTACAAAATGAAAAAAAGGTTCTTAGTGCTCTTGGTAGCGGTCTTTACGATTATTAGTTTATTTCCCGCTGGAGTTTATGCAGACTTAGGAATTAATTATCAAAAACAATCTGTTCCACTCCAAGGATGATCTTGAAAGACTTGCATGGCTTAACAATGTTGATCCACAAGAGCTAAAAAATGCCATCAATGCTGGGCTAGATGAAAGCGGCAAATATTCACCATTTTCAAATCTAAAACAGTTGGATAATGATATTACAAATGAGGAGCTTAAAAAAAGAGATTTATTAAAAACTGAAAGTGATGGGACACCATAGTAAGGATGAATCCGTATTTTAATAATATCACACCAGCAGGACAGATTCTAAGGTCTAATCAAGATGCTACGGCATATGTTGCTGCCTCAGGGGCAATAACAGCAAGTAATAAAAAACCAAATTATGGAATGATAGCAGTACATTATGTTGAGGGAAATCTCACAAATCCCATCATTCCATTTGGAACTGCTATATATTTAGATAGGTATATAAGTTTACCAGATGGTACCCAAAGAAGTAATTATACAGTTGAAGATACAGGTTTAGGACCTAATATGTCGACATATTGGATTGACCTTTTTTTCGGGGGTCTTAGTAACGCTACAAAAGCTCTTAGTTTTGGAACCCAAACTGTTACTTACAATCAAATAACAAATTAGAAGAGAAATTATGATAAATAGAAGAAAAAAGATAATAATTATTCTTATTTCTATAATTATCTGCGCTGGTATATTTATTGTATTGCAAGGATTCAAAACACGGCGCTATACGGAAACAGTTTTAGAGAGCAGTAATATTAAAAGCTACTCTGCTAAAGAAGCTATTAATTTCATGACTCAATATATAATTGCACAGAAGCTTATGGAGGATCCATTGTTAATTAGCATTACAAGTACCGATAGTATTGAAAAAGACAATACAATAGATCCGGGTAAAGACGGAAAGAGGGCCGCTTGGAACGGTGAATTTGGCGATATTAAGGGTTCAAAAGTTATTGTTTGTGCGCTGAGAGGGGATATAATTAGAATAGATTTTATAAGTGAGGCTAAAGATATTCCTGACAATGAAAATGGAGAGAGTCACTTAGCTATTGGTAAATATAGAGTTAATGACATTAAGATAGACTCTAATGATAAAGTAGTATTAGATAAAATCAAAGAATTGAAACTCATGCCAGGTACAACACAACAAGACTGGATTAAAGGATATCATTATTCTATATATGAGTCGGCTTTTGATGATTCTTTGATACTTTTGATTTATGGGATATCACCAGAATCACCTAACGAAAAAGGTGAAAGCATGATGGCAATTTGTGAATTTAATGCAAAAGATGGAAGCTTCGTCAGGGCCTCAAAGAAAGTTGGATATGACAAGGATGGTCGCTCTATTTGGGAGCCTATGTAAAAAATCAACAGAAGATTAGCCGGCTGCAGCTCACGCCGGCTTTAATTCTATCAGGTATCATCTACTTATTTCTATTCATAAGTGTACCATTATATTTAACATGCTTATTTAAAAAGAGTTTTATAGTTAGTAATACAATAAACTACTGTCCTGAGATATTTCGTGATACACTGTAAATCAGAATAATCAAATTAGTGTTAACATAAGTTATAGTAAAGTATATTTTGTAGAAATTAAATGTATTTTTGTAAAGATGCTATTGGAATAAGAGCATCTTTTTTAAAAAATTTTAATAGGAAAGTTCTCAAAATTACAAAAAAGAAGAAAAAGCACAAAGAAGACTTTTAAAAAAAAGCCCTTAGGTGCATAAAAATGATAAATTAATCTAATTTGTAAATATATCCATAGACACTTTTGTAATAGACAGGATGCATTAAGTTGCCACATTTTTCACAGTTAAAACGAGGAGGAACAGATGGGTCACTGCCGTCCATCTCATCAAAATATTCAACAACATCACGTGGAATTTCTTCAATTTTGCCACAAGATAAACATTTAACTTTTTTACTAGGTTTAAATTTAGCCATAAAAACACTTCCTTAAGCAGAAGAATAAAAGTCCAGGTAAGGCTGGAATAATGAAACCTTGTTATGGTAAATATCCAAAATGCTCATAGTATGATCACAAGAACAAGTAAGAGGATCATAATTAAAGGCTAAAGCAATACTAAATCTCCAGTTAGAGTGTTTTTTAATACGGGTTCAAATCTTTTTATAAATATAAATTGACGTGGTTAGAGTTTATAATATAATTAAATTACCTAATAAAACTGCAGAAAGTATGTGAAAATAATAAAAGGAGTGAGAACATGAAATCACGAATTAAACACATTACTGCTGTCATTGTTTTAATTTCAATGTTCATGAATGTTGTAGCACCTTTTCAAGTTTTTGGTGAAATTGATTCCGTCCAATTTGACGGAACCCAAAGCGCTTGGGCGGAACCGGAGATAAAAGAGGCTTACGGGCTTTCTCTCACATATTCAGATGTGATGAGCAGTTTTAACAAAAATATTACTCGTGAAGAATTCTGTACCTTAGTCATAAAGCTTTATGAAAAGCTTATAGGTGTAGTGCCAGCCGCAGCAGATGATATTTTCAAGGACACGGACAATAAGGAAATATTAAAGGCATACAAACTGGGAATTGTTAAGGGAACAGCTGCAGATTATTTCTCTCCTTCTGCCTACATCACAAGGCAGGAAATCTGCGTCATGATTTACAGGGCACTTACTGTGAGTATACTCAACCTTGACAAGGATACAACTGGAAATTTCCCCTTTAAGGATGCTTCGAAAATAGCAGCCTGGGCAACTGATGCAATGAAATTTGCATACAAAAATGAAATAATGAAGGGTGTATCATCAGATACAATAGATCCCCTGTCCAACACAACAAGAGAGCAAGCCATAGTTCTTTTGCTTCGTACATATAAAAAATACAGCGCTGATGCTGCCTCCCAGGAAGCAGAAATAAAAGGCACCGTAACAGTTGAACAAGGACCTGCCCCCATAAGGGATTTTCAGAAAAAGTTTGAGTTTACAATGATTTCAAACAATGTTTTCTTCCCTAAGTTTGATGAGAGAACAGAACTTTTCGTTTCAACCCAGGCAGGAAAACCAAGCACGTTGCCTGTATTTTCATCAGATCAAAAGGCCATCAGGTATTTTGAGATATATGCCGCATTGTCAAATCCTGTAATTACTCCTAATATACCTCAAGTACCTCAAATACCTGATTTGGATACTCCTATTATAAATCCGCCTAAAATAGAAATTCCGGATCTTCCGGTAATCTATTATCAGCCTCCAATCAAGGAAAGGGCAAAAGGGCCTGTTTATACCAAGTCAGATTTCGGATCATTCATAGACAAGTATGGAGACAATGTCCGATGGTTTTCTTTCAAACTAGACAATGCTCCGGGAGCTGAAAAGGTCGTATGGCAGGTTTCAGAAGTTCAGTTTTCGGGATTCAAAAATGATTTTAAAACACAGCAAGGAATTGTGCTGACAGGCGAAGCTGCAGTCAGTGCAAAAGAATTTTCAGTGGATTTTGCAAAAGTCAATTTTGAAGCATCAAAACTTGTAAGAAACCCAATTCCCCAGACACAGAAAACATTTTATGTAAGGGCTGTTGCAGTTGATGCATCAGGCAATCCCGTCGGAGATCCTGGAAGAGGAATTGCCGTTTTGTATGGTGAAAAAGTAATTTCTAAAATTCAGAATACACAGGCAGCATTTGAGCTGTGGACGCCGAAATCCTGTCTTGGAAGCAACCAGGCTGAAACTGTAGACAAACCGGTCCATGACCCATGGTCAAACGGCAACAACGTAAGCGTTGACCCAACTTCAACAACCACAAGGATTTTCCAATTGAGCAATCTGGATGAAGACACTTCAAGAGTAATAGTGCAGGTATATGACGAAGACTTTGATGAAGAGCAAATCTATCTGGACAAAAACAATTTGGTTTACGAAAAAGAATATCTGAAAAATGAACTTTACAGCGGAAATTATCCTCCGTCGGTATTGGTGCCCTTTAAAGAGTTCGGGAAAGATTCCGCACAGATGATTGCTGAACAGTTCATAGAATATAATGTGAGAGTTATAGCAATAGCTGCAGATGAACAGCCTGGCATGGAAAAGACAATATACTCAGATATAGTTACAGTTCAGTATGGATTTGGAGAACCGGTTACAATAATTGCACCTCCTGTTCCTCCATCGAAGTATGACAAGACTGTTGTAATTGATTATTCCATTCCAAGCGTAAGGATTACAGGATACAAATCAATAGAATGGGCGGACCCGGAATACCTTTCACATTATTACGTATACAGGGAACCTGAACCCCATGAAATATATAACAAATGGAAGTACAATGGAGAAGTGTTGTCTCCTAATGTCAATGCATTGATGTTTCCAAATGATGAATATCCGGATTATGAATCTGCAATTCACAGGGTGATTCCTGAAGGCAGAAAAGTATACATACCTAAACCTGAAGAAAAAGATAAGACATGGTATGAAGAACTTTATGACGGTGTTCTAGGTTTCTTTGTTGATTTGGTTTCTACATTGGCAAAAATTTATGCCGACATCCAGCAAAAGTATGAAGCCATAAAGAAAAAGCTCATTGAAACAGTTGTAAGCGTATTTCCAATACCGGGATTCAGGGAATATCTGGCAGTGGCACTTGAAGGTATGATTAATTACGGACTGATGTCAGTAGGAATACCTCCGACATTGCCAAACTTTGAAAAACTTGCAGAAGACAACATTGCATACCTGGCTCAGGTGGCACTGACAGAAGCAGGAATTCCGCCAAATGAAATAACGGACGAAATGACAGAAAAGACTGCTTCAGGCATTGTTACCGAATTTAAGAACGCAGCCAATAAAAAAGATGAAAATCCTGTGAATGCTCCATTTTTGAAATTAAATCCTGATTATATGTATAAACCGGCTTATGTGGAAATAGAAGTGAGAAATGACACAGCATATCCTACTGTTTCGGGAACACTGGATCTAAATGTGCAGTTCAAGTTGGACCAAAGTGGAATATATGCAACATCCTATGACCCTACAGGACTTTTCCTCACAAATGACACAAACGAGTACGGTTACGATCCTAATTACGGTGCTGTATCATCAACAGAATACAGGAACCATTTTATTTACGGACTTAACGGTTACACGGTTGATTACGTGAACGGAGGTATTTTTGACGGAGTTGCAATCTACGAAGTTTTCAAGCCGGTTGTAGATTTAAAAATTCCTGTTGTGCAGCCAAACAGCTCCATAAATCTCAAAGTTTACCTTGAACCTGGAGGATTTGCTCTAACAAGCAGATATCCTGAAGCAGAGTCGCCAAGATACGAGGATTTTTTCAACATGTATAAAAACAATGGCGGCGGTGATTACACCTGGTTCCAGATTGAAACTGATTATCCGTCCGGAGCAGGATTTCTCAGGAGCCAGGCACAAAAAGAAGGAAGACTCATATTTCTTGATCCTAAGACTGAGTACGTCTACCATTATCAGGATTCCTTCAACGGATATGGCAGAGTTATGAAAATGCCTGTGAACAAAGACTGGTAGTGTTAAAAAAATTGGTGAACAGTAACCCTGTTCACCAATTTTATAGCAATATTCTTTTTTCTTACTTATTTAGTTTGCATTCCGCTTGAGCCGCTCATTTGTCTCTGAGCCATCTCAACTAGTCTCTTAGTCATGTATCCGCCTACATAACCGTTCTGTCTAGCAGTAAGGTTTCCCTTGTCTACCTGTTCATAGTTTGTTAATCCCAATTCATTAGCTATTTCAGCCTTCATTTGGTTTAATGCTTGTTTTGCTTCTGGAACAACTATGTTGTTGCTTCCGCTGTTGTTTGTTGCCATAATTTTGTTTCTCCTTTCATGAATGATGTATTGTTATTATTGTCAGTTGTGTTCAATTTAATCATGTAAGATATTGTTTAGTTGGTAAATTATACTTATTGGGCCCTATCAACCTGAGTACATTTATGTATTGCAGGTCAATATAATTTACAAGATTAAATTTCTTTTGAAAATCATTTAATTGACTTTCTAAACATATTATTGACATGAGACTTAATATAATACATGGCAAATTAATGAACAAAAGGTCGACTGTTGGAAATATTTCAGCTTGCATTTTATATTATTTCAAAAAAATCATGTACTATTTATTAGTTTTGTGATAAAATTAAACAGATAAAGTAACTAATTTTTTTTACTTACATAAATTAATAATAAATATGGAAAGGAGAGTAAAAAGGGAAGCTAATCTCAGATTATTGTATTATAGCGCCAGAACTTTTAAAGTTGACGAGGACAGAGTTATCGAATATTCGGCGGATGCTCTGCGGTGCAGTTACATCGAAATGGTTTCAGCAAATATGACGGGTGACTGTCAAAACAAAATGAAATCAATAACTTTCACATCTTAATGAAATAGTATCAATCTGGTTTACAATCCCACAATTAATTTATTGAAGTAAAATAAAAAAATCATAATATAATTTTATATTGTGATGATGTTGATTTGCGTCATTTGACTTTTTTGACATGCTCAAAAGTCACATTGAAAAGCTTGGAAAATTTTTATTTCAAGCCTGGTTTTTAATTTAAAAAAGAATGGAGAATTGATATGTGTGGAATAGTAGGTTATATCGGATATGAAGATGTGAAGGAAATAATATTGGGTGGACTGGAAAAATTGGAATACAGGGGTTATGACTCAGCAGGTATTGCAATTGCCCATGACAACAATGTCTATATATGCAAGGAAAAAGGCAGAATAGCAAAATTGAGAGAATGCCTGGACAACAAGGTTACAGGAATGCTTGGAATAGGTCACACAAGATGGGCGACACACGGAGTGCCAAACCAGATAAATTCGCATCCTCACCAGAGCAGCTCAAAACGCTTTACTTTGGTTCACAACGGAATCATAGAAAACGAAGAAGAATTAAGACAAAAATATTTAAAAGACACGAAATTTACAAGCGACACAGATACAGAAGTAATTGTGCAGCTTATTGAAAAATTCGTCAATGACGGAGAAACAGTTGAACTTGCCATAAGACATACAATGAGCGAACTTAAAGGTTCATATGCTCTTGCAATTCTTGACGGCGAAGACATGAACACATTGTACGCTGCAAAGAACAAAACTCCTCTATTGGCTGGAAAAGGCGAAGGATTCAACATGTTAGGCAGCGATGCCATGGCTATGATAAATCATACTAACTTGTTTTATGAAATTGAAGACAAGGAATTTTTGAAAATTACAAAAGATTCAATTGAAATATACACAATTTACGGCAACAAAGTCACAAGAGAGCCCTACAAGGCAGACATAGATGCATCAGACACAGAAAAGGGAACATACCCTCATTACATGATGAAAGAAATAGAAGAACAGCCTTTTGTAATCAGAAAAATAATGTCAGAATATTCAGATGAAAATGGAAACATGAACGTCCAGCCTGAAATACTTGAAGACGTAAGAAACTGCGACAAACTTTACATCATAGCATGCGGAACAAGTTACCATGCAGGGTTGATCGGAAAGCAGTTCTTTGAAAAAATAGCAGGAAAACCAACTGAAGTTGTAATAGCAAGCGAGTTTATCTACAATATGCCTTTATTAACTGAAAAACCACTTTTCATGTTCATTTCACAAAGCGGCGAAACAGCAGACTGCAGGGCAGTATTGGTCAAGGTAAAACAGATGGGTTACAAGACTCTTACGCTTACAAACGTAAAAGGATCAACATTGTCAAGAGAATCAGACAATACGCTTCTCTTATACGCGGGCCCGGAAATAGCAGTTGCTTCAACAAAGGCATACACAGCACAAATTGCTGTTCTGGCAATACTTGCTGCATTGGTTGAAAATAAAATTGACATTAACATCTTCAAGGAACTTGGTAAAATTGCATATTCCATGGAAACACTATGCGACGACAAGGACAATTATAAATTGCTGTCAGAAAAATATCTGAAAGACAGCAGAAACTGCTTCTATATAGGAAGAAGTATGGATTACTTTGTTTGTCTGGAAGCTTCATTGAAACTCAAGGAAATTTCCTACATTCAGACAGAAGGATTTGCTGCAGGAGAATTAAAGCACGGAACAATAGCTCTGATTGAGCATAACACTCCTGTAATAGCAGTTATTACACAGGAGAACATCAACCTTAACACAAGAAGCAACATAAAAGAAGTTAAGGCAAGAGGAGCAGCAACTCTTGTAATATCAATGAGAAAATTGAGCCAGGAAACAGACGAAATCGTAATAGACGATGTAAATGAACTGCTTTCACCACTGGCAACAATCATTCCGGCACAATATCTTGCATACTATGCAGCACTGCTTCGCGGCTGTGACATAGATAAACCAAGAAACCTCGCAAAATCAGTTACTGTGGAATAATCATGAGTATACTGTAAGTGTGAGTTATAATTAATGTTGTCACTAATTATAATAATCTTGTCACCATATTATATTTATTGGTGACAAGATTATTATAATGTTAGAGCTATTTTACACATAATTAAGAGTCTGAATTTTGAAAATTCACATATAAAACACTTAAAGAGATTTTAGCTTTAAGTGTTTTTTGATGTGATTTTATATTAATTCCTACGTATAGGTTTTAATAAAATTGTTGTTTACAATTGTGACATATTATATGAATAATGTGAACAATAACTCAATGTTATCCTTTAAGTGAATCTTTATATTCCCTCCAAACATCTTCTATAAAGGTATTAATTGGAACATCATATAATCCACCTTTTTCACTATAAAAAAGGCTTCGGTTGTTATTACTATTTTTTAATATTTTATTAGCATACATTCTTCTTAATTCTATATTGGTACATTTTTGAAACTCTTCATCATTTAAAATTTGCTCTCGTAATTTATTTCGAGCATCAGTAATCATTTGTTTTTTGTTTTTCTTTTCTGTTAAAATATCTTCAAAATATTCGTTTGCTAATTCAACACAAACTTTTTCTGGCATATCAAATCCTTGCTCTATAAACCAATAATCATCTTCTTGAATAAAGAAAACAATACCATGATATATGCAACAAACTCTTAAGTATATTCAATATTATTTTCAATTCCTTGAAATAGCACAATGTAGCGACCATAAAGTATTGTGAATATGAGAATAGACTCCTTGTTCTAGTTTTCGTATAAGGTAGCTATATCATGTATTCTACGCTTCATTTCTGTGCGGATATGTAATGGCTCTAAACACTCGCATTTATCCCCAAAACTGAAAAGAATATTGTAGTAGTATTCGTTCTCTATGAAAGGAAAACTAACAATGTAATGCTCATCACCATCTGGCGAAAAGTGTTCATAAGTGCAATAATCAAGTACCCTGTCCATGACAGATTTATGAATACGAATTTTGATTTTTGTTTGCATAGTTGCCAAAATATCAGTAAAATCTAACTGCGGTTTTTGATAATCTCGTGGCGTAAAAAATTCATCTTGTATTTGTAGGTTTGATGTGCGGGATAGTTTGAATAGGCGAAAATCATATCTTTTATGGCAATACCCTTGCCAATACCAATGACTACTTTTCAATACAAGCTGATACGGCTCGGCTGTTCGTGCAGTTTTATTTCTGTAGCGGTCTGCATATTCAAACGAAAGTAGCTTGCTTTCCTGCAAAGCTGTTTTGATAATTTCTAAATATGGTTGTATGTTCCTGTTGCCCATCCACGGACTTAAATCTATATATATTTGATTTGCTTTTAAATCAATGTCTTTCGCTCTGTCGGCGGGGATAAAACTCTTGACTTTCACAAGGGCGTTTACCAGTTCATTACCTCGTATCATGTTGGAAAGACTGGAAAGTCCCATCAAGATAGCGGAAAGGTCGGCAGTCGAAAAAACCTTTCTATCAATCTTGTATTTCTGCATGATTTCAAAGCCGCCGCCCACTCCCGATGTTGAGCGAACAGGAATACCCGCCATGTTGATAGTGTCTATGTCGCGGTAGATTGTGCGGAGTGAAACTTCAAACATATCTGCTAACTCCTGTGCGCCTATACGCTCTTTATCAAGGAGTATCATAATAATGCTAAGAAGCCTGTCAACTTTCATCTGATAGCCGCCTTTCAAAATTTCTTTTTATCATTATAGATTGTTGCCATAATGTTGTCAACAATTACATGGTACAATAAAAAAGTAAACAAATCAATCTACCTATCAGGAGGAGACACTATGCAGAAAAAAGCCTTAGTAATAATTGATATTCAAAATGACATAACAAAGAATTACAAGGATATTATTGACAATATCAATAAAGCTATTGATTGGGCAGTCAATAATAATATTCATGTTATTTATATAAGGCATGAAAATTTATCAGCCGGCACGAGGACTCTTAAACCCAATACACATGGATCTGAATTAGCTTCAGACTTGAGAATAGTATCAAAAAATGTTTTTACAAAATACAAAGGAAACGCATTAACCAGTGAAGAATTTACAGACTTTATTAGTAAAAATGAAATATGTGATTTCTACATAGCAGGTGCAGATGCTATTGCTTGTGTTAAATCAACCTGTTACAACTTACGCAAAGCAAATTATGGCGTTAATGTCTTATCAGATTGCATTACCAGTTATGATAAAAGGAAAATTGACGAAATGCTAAGTTATTATGAAAGTAAAGGCAGTAAAATCATTAGTTTAAATGACTTGTTACCTAATCACATCTTTGAAGCACAGAAACATTACTGAACTCAGTCGATGAAGAAGGCCGACTAGGACTATGGCGGCGATATGCGGTTTGTCGTCTGCTTCAAGTATGATATTTTTGACGTTAAACGGTCTGATGTTTGGTATCAATACAGGCATGATATGTATGTTTACATTGGATGAAATCATTGAAATTGCAATAAAATTATATTGTTTGTTGGTGCTTTTTACATAAGACAGTTTTCAAGGGAGATCGTCAAGCCGCTTGCAGGGACGAGAATCTAAATACATTGAAAATTCACTGGTGTATTATTAAAAAATCAAGAGGAGGAATATCTATGTTGAAAAAATCCCCAAGCGGGAGTTTGTGTCCATACTATTATAGAGGCGGCGAATTAGAAACACAATGAAAATGGAGGAAATTTATGTTTACAATCTATGTTTACGTTCTTGATACTTTAGCCGACTGGGAACTGGGGTATGTTATTTCGGAGCTGAATTCTGGTCGATTTTTCAAAAAGGGCGAGCAACGTGTATCGCTCAAAACGGTTAGTTATTCTAAAGAGCCAATCAATACAATGGGCGGGATGACAATAGTGCCCAATTGCTTAATTGATGATATTGTTGTGAGTGAAACAAGCATGTTGCTATTACCAGGCGCAGATACATGGAACGACCCAAAGCATGGCGCTATCATCGAATTTATTCTCTTTCAGAGCGAATCCCCGGGATTTTTGCATATAATACTTAATAATAGGTATAAATTTGCAATGGTGCTTTCTAATCTATAATCTCATGATTTCAATAGAAAATTGAAATGCGTTATTCGTAAATCTTGAATGTTTGCCTCATACGGATGAAAAGTGCTGTTTTAATTGACTTAAAATTTTTGAAATTTGCATAATCTTACATATTTTACGTAAATTTTCCGAAGCCTTGTGTGAATACCATATTATGTGCTAATTATAACTTTGTTAATTATTCTTTTAAATTCGGGGAGTTAGTTATGTTTGCGGGATATATTGCTATATCTCTGTAACAGCTACATTTTCTTTAATGTTTAATAATTATATATCTAAAAATATATTTATTTGCGTTGAGAGCGTGATTCTAAATAGAAATGACATAGTGATATTTTGGAAAAACCGCAGCATTAAAGTATGATTTGCAAAATGAAAAAAGTGAAAATTTAGGATAGAAAAAGGTTCAGCACACGTAGTGTTTTTCGATCTTTTTGTTGTATTTATTTTCATAGCCTGGCTTCGCACCAGTAAGATTTAATTCATTTCGATAATTATATTTTTTAATTTTAATTATTCAAAAAATAAGTAAACTCAACAATGCAATGCTGTTTATTCTAGAAAAATGTTTAAGAAACACACTAAATGAATTTTATTTTTTTAAATTATTTCTTTACATTAAAATATCATAATTGGTTAATTTCAATAATTTATCTAAATTATACTGATAGAATAACTCATTTTTTTATGTAGATACTAATTCATGTAAGCTTACAATTTCAAAATATAAATGGAGGAAATAACATGACAAATAATATAAATGGAAATGCTCCTAGTATTAAAAATTCAAAATCAATAGGTCAGGCAGAAATTCAAAATGTTAAGCAGAATATGAACTCTGTCGCAAGCAAAAATATGATTTTAGGTGCTGAACTAACTTCAAATATTTCAAATGTAGCAAGTTTAGGGAATATGACTAATTCTGTTCCAAGCTTAAATAGTTCTACATCTGTAGGAAACGAAGAATTACAAAATGTAAAAAGTGAAGTACAAAAAAGTGGTAATAACAAAGGAGAATTTAATTAATTATTTTAAATACTATCCTCCTAAGCAGGCTTTTGGCTTTATGCCAATAGCCTTTTTTGAGTTAGAATGCCCTTATAACTCTTAATATATTAAAAAAAGCTATCCCGGGATAAAATCAATGATAATTTGTATCGAGGTTGAAATTAAATGGTTCCAAAGTTTTTTATCTTACTAATCAGAAGAGTTAAGTCAGCAGAGGTGATTCTAGTACCCCAGAATCAATTAAAAGAAAATCAATTGAAAGTTTAGTTGATACGTTTTCTCAACGGAGTTATAATGTTTATAAGGGTATTAATATAATTGAGTTGAGAGAGATGATAAGAATGAGAATTTGTCGTCAATGGATAAAAAGTAAGAACATTTAATGTATTCATTTGAATCAAATTATACATAGTTAGCCATAGTAATATTATTTGAAATAAAAAAATACTTAAAATAGAATGAGGGCTATATGAATTTAAAGGAAAGAGCAAAACAACTGAAAAAAGATATTCCTGCTGTTTTTCTGGCTTTAAAGAAAAAGGAAACACCATGGCATGCAAAGATATTGGCAGCTCTTACAATAGGGTATGCATTTTCTCCAATTGATTTAATTCCTGATTTTATTCCGGTTCTTGGGTATCTAGATGATGTAATCATTTTACCGTTAATGATAGCGGTTACAATAAAGATGGTCCCAAAAGAGATATTTGAACAATGCCGAATAGAGTCTGAACAACTTTGGGAAGAGGGTAATCATAAAAAGTGGTATTATGCATTACCTATATTGTTAATATGGGGAATAATAGTTGCTTTATTAATAAAAGCATTAATGTAATCTAATTAGTTTGTTACCCTTGGAATATATGCATCATTAAAATATTAGTCAATAATAATATATTAATTTTAATTTTGTTGAAAGTAATGCGGAGGAAAATAAGATGAACAATGACACAATGAGTAAAAGTTGTTGTGGGAATATAAATGAAGAATTCTCTGAGGAGAATTTGTGTCCTGTTTGTGGAAAAAAGGGCACACTAGTTGAAAATTTTACGGTAAAACATATGGTATCTGATGATCTAAGAGAACAAATTGGTGAAGATGATTATTTTCTATGTATGAGTGAGGAATGTGATGTTACATATTACAATCCTAAAACAGAAATAAAATTCAATAAACAGCAGTTAATTGTTCCTATGTGGTATAAGAAAGATGCAAATCCTAAATATGTCTGTTACTGCAGTAAAGTTACTGAAGAACAAGTAATAAATGCGGTTTTAAAAGAAGGAGCATCCACTATGCAAGAGGTTTTGAACGTTACAGGTGCAATGAAAAATGCAAATTGTCGAAAAAATAATCCATTAGGGAAGTGCTGCCATAAAGTAATACAATTTGCTGTGGAAAAAGGTTTGCTGATGAGGTAATTTTGGTTTGATAATTACAGTAAGGAACATTTGAAAAAGATATGATTGTACATTGTTTGGGTTCAGTTTCATTGCAAATTAGATTTTTTTTTGCACAAAACTGAACCCGTGGTATTACGAAACAAGTTGGTTATTATTTATTTTTTACTTGATTTTGCCGAACGTACCTGTATTTGAATGAAACCGTTAGAATCCATTGAGTGCACCTCAATAATTGTGCCGGTATTTGGATGAATTACACTTCCTTGTGGATTAGTATCATCATAGTGCAGTATACTGTCATCAAATACATTTACTGCCGGTAGACTTTCAACAGGTGATAATATACTATTTAAGTGCAAATCCGGAATTCCGTCTGTTGCAGTTGTAGTGAATGTGGAGTCATATGTCTGGATGCGGTTACGCCAAATTTTACCATCAATACGTTTCAGTGCCTGGTAATGTGCATCAATTGGCAGAACTAAACCATGTCCAGGATGGACAGCCGTAGCATTATCGCTTTGAGAAGTATCCCAATAATTTATTAAAAGCCCATCTTGATAAGCATAGTGTTCAGCCCAGTTTGCTAGAAGATCATTATCTAAAAAACCAAAGTTGTATGGACCAACTTTAAGTGTAGAGTCATAACCTTTGTAAGTACGGTATTCAGCTATGTAATAGTTGCTGAACAGTCCAGATTCTGTTCCGGTAGTAACTTTAAAACCGTCAAATTCCCAGCCTTCATCAGTTTCAGCACCATATGTCGGATTGCCGGTGATTTTGATATCGTCTACCATGAAGCCTATTCCACCTGAAGCTCCATCAGTCCAGTAACGGAAACCTAGAATTACGGGTCCTTCATAAGCTGAGAGATCAGCAGTTAATTCAACCCATCCATGTGAATTATCTGTTATACCATGGCCAAAGTTTTGACCATTAGGGTCAGTGTTAGTTGAAAGATTTGTCTCTATATTTGTCCAGGTTGCACCACCATCTGTAGAAGCTACAAGGTAAGCATAGTCCCAATCTAGCTCTATATCATAGTTCACCATTGCAGATATGGCTGCACCGGAAGTAACTTCAATTTGTTTAGTCATAAAGTTGTCTAGGTCGTCACCAGAGCCGCTGTAGTAGAACTTGGAGCCAGCATACGGATCACTTAGTTCAGTGACTACTGACTTCTTTGGCAAAACCACGAACAAAGCCTGTGGTTGTTTTGTATTGAATTCCATTGGACCTAATTTGTATGACGTTGAGTTTTTTCCTGCTTTTGCTACTTCATAATTTAACCATCCGAACTGTAACTTTTCCCAAGCTCCCATGTGGCTTGGTTTAGAACCGATATCCTCTGTGCCATCGCTCATCCATGAGCCTGAGGACATAAGAGTCCAGAAACCGGTACCATTCTCACCACCGGAAGTGTCGTAAAGATCAGGTAAACCCAGATCATGGCCATACTCGTGTGTAAAAACTCCAACGCCGCCGTTCTCAGGCTGAATGGTATATTTACCAACCCAGTAATTACTATCGCCAATCTTGATACCGCCTGACTTGTTGAAAGTTGGTCCTGCTTCACCAATCAGATTACTGTAAGCATACCAGCTGTGGCTCCATATAGCGGTTTCACCTAAAGCTCCGCCGCCAGCTTCTTCACCTTCGCCTGCATGCACCGACTGGAAAGTATCAATATAACCATCTGGTTCGTCAAAAACTCCGTCGCCATCGTAATCGTAACGATCTCTTACATCAAACTGTTCTAGATAAGTATTTATCTCGTCAGGAGTCTTCCCTGCATTAATTTGTTCACCATACCAGCCATCGACTGTATCCTCAAGGAAATGCCATACATTTGAGTCAGGATTGTCGTCGTAATATTCAGCTTCATATGGTACTTTAATCCAATCTGTAACATCACCATAGACAGTGTAGCGATTGGAAGACTGCTCTATATAATAGTTTCGCATAGAGTTTACACCAGAAGCATCGCTGAAAAGCAGTTCATTAAAATAATCTTTGCTGAAATCAGGTTCCCAGATTGTTGTATTATCTACAGTACGATCAGGTTCTGCTATTTTGTTGTGTTCAAAATCTGCAAATTCTCCTAAAACTGTCCATATTGCCCCCTCACCTTCGCGCTCCAGCTCAACATACTGGCCTTTGGCAACTTCATGAGTTTTACCTAATGCTTTACCATTAAGTTTTGCTTCCATTGCTTTCTTTCTTAAATCAAGTTGTTTGGTTGTTAATGGGTCAGGAAGATTGTCCTTTTTTTGAACAAATTTCTTCCCGTTATTAATGTTTCCATCAGCTGCAGATACTGCATATGTAGTAGTTGTCATGCTTCCAATAATCATGGATGCAATTGTCAGTAGACATACTATTTTATACTTCATTGATATCCTCCTATTTTTCAAAATAATTTTATTTTTTCAAAAAATTCTTTAATATTTATTTACTATCACCTCCTTCACATAACATAATACAATGATCCTCATGTCAGTTTATACGCTAGCTTTCTGACATTAAGGCAACTACGATAAAATAATAATTCTTAGTTATTTTTACCTCCTTCCCTTAAATAGAATTTTCTATAAATACAAAACCAACCTTATTGATTTCATACCCATATTAATTTAATAAATAATAATAGAAGTATTAGGAAATAAAAAGAAAATTTCATGAATTCTGCAATAGTTATTCAGCATTTTTTCTTATGTTTATTTTATACTATAATTTATCTATTAAATGTCGAATACATTTGCAACATAAAAATATTTATAAAAAATAATATGGAGGATTTTTATATGAAACAAGTTGGTGTCGAACATGTTTCTTCTGAAGTCCAAGAAAATGCAGCTTGTACAAAAACATGCCTAATGAGAAGATTTCATTAGGCATGTTTTTGTTTTAATTATTTTATTTATTTTTTATTTTTCACTAGACAAAACAATTAATGTAATGTTACAATAATTGTAACGACATGTAGGAGGTGTTTTCATGGTATATGATAAAATAGTAATTGCATCAGATAAGGATCTTAAAGTTGTAATGTCACCTATTAGGCAAAAAATAATGAAATTTATGCGTGTAGAAGGTAAACCCGTAACATCAAAATATATTGCAGATCGATTAAACATAACACCTTCATCTGCACGTCATCATATAAAACTTTTAGAACAATTAGGCATAATAAAAACGGATCATTGTGAAATTATAAATGGTATAACAGCAAAGTATTTAACCATAACTGACAAAACAGTCAGTCTAGGGCAAAATTTAAATGATGAACTTTCAGAAGAACGTGATATTTTAGCAAGAAATATGATATATGAAACATACAATGGTTTTCAAAATCTTATAAAAGATAATAGAACACATCTAACAGATGAATTTAATAAAGGAAATATATTTGCAGATGTTTTATCAGGTGTAGTTCACTTAACTGAAAAAGAAGCAAATGAATTGTATGACATAATAAATACTTTTATTAATAGTCATTCTAAATCAACTGAAACTTCTCACCCATTTGAATATGCTTTAATAGCATACAGAGCAGATTTAATAGAAAATGAGGTAAGGAGTAAATAATGAAAGTGAAATTATATTCCTTAATAGTCTTCCTTAAATCATTTTCAACCGGTCTTCTCGTACCTGTTTTAAGCTTATTACTTATTGATAAAGGTGCTTCTTTAAGCAATATATCTATAATTATGGGAATATACTCATTAACTGTAGTAGTATTGGAACTGCCCACAGGAATATTAGCCGATGTAATAGGCAGGAAAAAAATATTTTGTCTTTCTTTAATTGTCGCACTTTTAGGATATTCAGTTATTCTGATAGGCCAGGGTATGATTTTCTTGTGTATTGGTATAATATTTTATGGATGCAGCAGAGCCCTTTCTTCTGGTTCATTTGATGCTTTGTTTATAGACTCTTATATTGAAACATTTGGCAAGGATAAGTTACATAAAATTACCGTACGCCTATCTGTTTTAGATTCACTGGGTCTATCTTTAGGGGCATTGACGGGAGGTTTATTGCCTAAGTTCTCACTAAATTTAATTGTGGATATTGGAATTTTTGATTTAAACTTGATTGTTGAAATATTATTAATTATTATAGTCCTATTATTATCTGTTATTTTTATTTCAGAAAACTATAAATCTGAGATAAGAAGGCATATTTCATTAAAAGATCATATGAAAGACAGTTCATTGATAGTTCTGAAGAATAAAACAATAAAGTGTATTTTTATTTCTGCTTTTGCAACCGGATTTTTCTTATTAACTATAGAAACATATTGGCAGCCACATTTTACTTCGCTTCTGCCTGATAACAGCATGTATTGGCTTCTTGGAATCATATCATTTTTGTGTTTTGCATCAAGTATATTAGGAAGCGTAATATCAGAAAAAATTATTGAAAAATATAATTTTGACTTGAAAAAATCGTATTTAATCCTTCGAACTGTACTTGTGTCATCATTAATTTTTGTGGCCCTTCAATTAAATGCATATTCATTTATTGTATTTTATTCTTTAGTATATTTGTTTTTAGGAATGTCAAATGTTCCTGAAAATGTTATATTAAACAGTGAAATTCCTAGTGAAATAAGAGCCTCTGTATTGTCAGTGAATTCTTTAATATTACAATTAGGCGGATTAACAGGTTCTTTTATAAATAGCATCATAATAAACTTTATATCAATACCAGTATTGTGGATGATAGCGGCAGGTGTAATATTTATTACCATATTGATTATATCAAAATATTTTATATTTATCAGACACAGGGAAATACAACGTGATCACGATTAAAAATAAGTAAGATAGGATAAAAAGAAGTTTTATATTTTCGCATAAAAAATAAGACCATAGAGGTCTTATTTTTTCATAACTTATATTTTTGGAGGGAGATTAAATCGTGTTAATCTAACAATTCAAAATCCATAATTAATTATACTAATTGTTTATGGAGAAGTTATGGAGAAAGAAAATATATTATAAATGCAATTATTCATAATAACTACATGATTTATTATTATAATAAATGAGTATAATATAACCAATCTTAATTTAGTTTTGGAAGTATGACAGTAGATTAAAAAAAATAATATGGTGAAAAAGATGAATGAGAAAATATTAGTTATTGATGATGAAATTAATCTTTCGAATGTTATAAAAGATTATCTGTTGCGGGAATCTTACGAAGTATATACAGCAACCCGTGGAAATAAAGCTATTGAACTGTTTCATGACATAGAACCTGATTTTATAATTCTTGATTTAATGCTTCCTGATATTTCAGGAGAGGAAATATGCAAACTTATCAGAAAGGAATCTGATGTGCCTATTTTAATGCTGACAGCCAAAAGCAAAGAAGATGATAAGGTTACAGGTTTATATATAGGAGCAGATGATTACTTGACAAAACCATTCAGTCCTAGAGAGCTGGTTGGAAGAGTAAGAGCAATTCTAAGACGAACAAAAGGTAAATCTGAATTAACTGATGCATTGGAATTCAATGATAAAGATCTTTTTATTGATATTCCTAAACATAGTGTCCAGAAAGCAGGACAAGATGTAAGTTTAACACCAAATGAGTTTAAAGTATTATTGACCCTGGCACAGAATCCGTATAAAGTTTTCACCAGAAGTCATTTAGTTAGTCTCGCTTTTGGTTATGACTTCGAAGGATATGACCGCACTGTTGATACTCATATTAAAAATTTGAGACAAAAAATAGAAGACAATGTAAAAGAACCCAAATATATTGTAACTGTCTATGGTGTGGGATATAAGTTTGAAGGAGAATAACATGATAAAAATAAGTGAACAGTTACGAAAGTATTTTGTAACAATCTCAATATTATCAATTGCATTTATTACAATTACTTCAAATATAGGTATAAATTATTTTTTCTCGGATTATATCAGGAATTCAAGAAGCAGAGATGATTTGAAAGTAGTTCAATACGTGGAACGTGTATACAGCGATTATGAAGAGTTGAATTCCTATTCATTGATGAATATAATGCATTATGCATTCAGTGAAGATGTTATCATTCAAATAAGGGACAAGAATGATGTTATAAGCTGGAACAGCAGCTCGTATGGCACATTATATGGTATGATAGATGAATATGGCAATGATGAAGATAATTTTTCTTTTAGAAGTTATCCTTTTACATACAATGAATCAGAAATAGGAACTATTGATGTTGGGCGACCAAAAAGCATCATATCTAATATAGAAGATGAAAAGTTTATTGTAACAATAAACAGTATATTTGCACTAGCTTCAGTATTGACTTTTATATTTGCAGTACGTTCAAGTACTCGCATATCAAAGAAATTTTTAAACCCAATTTATGCAATCAAAGAAAATGCTAATTTAATTGAGCAAGGAAAATACAAATCACTGATTGATATTAACACTAACACATTTGAACTATTTGAATTGTCGGTATCGGTTAAAGAGCTTGCAGAAAGATTGAACTATCAGGAACATTTAAGGAAAAGGATGACTACAGATATAGCACATGAGTTGAGAACTCCTCTTGCAGCCATTCAAAGCCATATAGAGGCTTTTATGGATGGAGTGTGGGAACCAAATGATGAAAGGCTTTCTGTTATTCATGGAGAAATAATCAGATTAACAAAATTAATCAATGAATTATCTGAATTATCTATAGTTGAAGACGATGAAATAAATCTTAAGTTAAGCACAATAAATCTAACGGATATTTTGCATGATATTATAGACAGCTATGAGCCCATGTTCTTAGAAAAAAATATTAATGTAAATAAGAAAATTCAAAATGATATTAATATGATGGGAGACATGGATTATTTAAAACGTATTTTCGTTAACATTCTGTCTAATGCAATTAAGTACACAAATGAAAATGGATCTGTCAGTATTTCTCTTGAAAAAATAAAAGATAAAATAAGAATAACGGTAAATGATACAGGTATTGGAATTCCAAAAGAAGATTTAAAATATATTTTTGAGAGGTTTTACAGAAGCGATTTATCAAGAAATCGTCAAACCGGGGGAGCCGGAATAGGACTTACAATTACAAAAGCAGTAGTAGAAGCACATGAAGGTATAATAAAAATAGATAGCGAAGTTGGAAAAGGTACTAGCGTAATAATTGAATTCAACAGATAATTACATCCCCTTATGCTGATATTAATCTTCATAATTTCTCCATAGCCTTTTGTTAATATATATAAAACACCCTATAATATAAAATAATTATTCATTGTATATAGTAGCCTTAAAGGATGAATATGATGAAAAATAAAAATGATTTAATAACTAATACTATTAAAAGTTATAAAAATAATAAGGAGTGGTATAAATGTTAAAATTTATTAAAAATTGGCTTGAAAGATTGGCAAAGGAAAATGAAAAGAGTTTCGGAAGCGGCAGGCTTGATTGCTGTGATTTAAATAAGCCTAAAAATACAAATATGCAAGCTTCTAACAATACAAACAAGAAGTAACTTTGCAAAAACAAGTTATGAACCTATGTTTTTCACAAGTCCGTTATGTAGCACTTAGACATAAATTTATGAAAATACAATGGAGGAAATGTAATGAGCTGTCATGGAAATAAAGAAGATAATAAAGGACATAATCATAGTCCAATAAAGCATATGCTTCATATGATTCTTTGCTGCGGTTTACCAATACTAATTTTTGCAGCATTGCCGTTTATATCAAGGTTTAGCCCTGGTTCCAGCAGAATATTGGCAGTAATAGCACCATTTATATGCCCTATTATGATGATTGGAATGATACCTATGATGCTAGGCAGAGGCAACAATAATAAAAAGTCAAGCTGCTGTGAAAGCAAGGAAGATAACCAAAGTGCGCAGCTTGAATTAAATAAACCGGCAGAATAGAAGAAGTCTTCAGATGTTAAGCTCTTGATAAGTTTTATTTATCAAAGAGCTTTTTGATTTTAATTAGTGAAGCAGCATTGTTGCGAAACGAACAATTGTTTGCATAGCCTTGATGTTTGTGCTATAATAGTTTGAAAATATGTAAGAAGAATCTATCTGCAACAATGTAATAAATGAAGTAGCAATGTTGAATTAGTGTTAATTCGTATTGAAATAAGTGAGTCAGGAGTGGTTTCATGCATTACAAGGAGTACAAATCTATTCTATCAGCTAACAATGGAATTAATATATACAGGGGCTGTAGCCACGGCTGCATTTATTGTGACAGCAGAAGCAGTTGCTATCAGATGAAGCATGATTTTACTGATATTGAAATTAAAAAAGATGCACCTGTTATGCTTGAAAATGAATTAAAACGCAAGCGGAAAAAGTGTATGATAGGTACGGGCTCCATGTGCGACCCGTATATTCATATTGAAAAAGAAATCATGTACACACGAAAATGCCTGGAAATCATAGATAGATACGGTTTTGGACTTTCTATATTGACAAAGTCAAACAGAATTTTACGTGATTTAGATTTGCTCAAGAGCATAAATGAAAAATCAAAATGCGTTGTACAAATGACTCTTACTACAGCTGACGAAAATTTATGCCGTATTATAGAGCCTGATGTTTCCACTACAAAAGAGCGATTTGAAACATTGAAAATACTCCATGAAAATGGAATTCCAACGGTTGTTTGGTTATGTCCTTTTTTGCCATTTATAAATGATACGGAAGAAAATTTCAGGACTCTTCTCAGTTACTGCATTGAGGCTAAAGTTCATGGAATCATATGCTTTGGCATTGGAGTAACTATGAGGGAAGGCAACAGAGAGTATTTTTACAGGAAGCTGGACGAACATTTTCCTGGTATGAAGCAAAAATATATGAAAGCATTTGGAAATTCTTATGAATGTCACAGCGTTAATAATGATAAACTTATGAAGATACTTTATCACGAATGTCATAAGCATAATATTTTAGTCGGGGCAGACAAAGTATTTGCTTACTTAAAGGAATACGAAAACAAAAATTTAAATGAACAGATTTGTTTGTTTTAAGCAGATATATAAAGTATTAACAATAAAATATATGAGCCATAAAAAATAAGACCTTCCGGTCTTATTTTTACTTATATTGGGGGAGAAATAAATTGTTATAAGCTTCAATTTAATTCTAAAGTAATTGTACATCATAATTATGAAGATATTATGGAGAAATGACATTTGAAAATATCGCATTATTTTAAAAACAAAAGCTTCGCTTTGATTGCGAAGCTTTTGTTAAATATTAATTGCTTTTTAGTTCAGTCCATATTTGATCATAAATCACGGTTGTTTCGCCAAGGTCTCTTAGGTGTTCTCCCTTTTTAATGATTTCTGAATCGGGATAAATAACTTCATTATCCAGAGTTTCTGCATCCATGAGCTTATGAGCTTCAACATTTGGATTTGCATAAGGGAAACACTTTGATATTTCTGCGCTTATTTCCGGCTCAAGCAAGAAGTTTATAAACAATTCCGCATTATCCTTGTTAGGTGCACCATTTGGAATTACAAAATTATCCTGCCAAATATAAAGTCCTTCTTCAGGGAAGAAAACCTTGATGTCCGGATTTTCCAGCTGAGCAAGCACTGCTTCTGCTCCCCAAACATATCCAACAGCTGCTTCACCGTTTATAAGTGAAGTTTTGGGGCTGTCAGAGTCATATATCTTAATGTTGTCCTTCAGCTTAACAAGTTCATTTTTTGCTTCTTCAAGCTTGGCAGGATCTGTTTCATTGAAGGAATATCCAAGTTTCTTCAGTGCTATTCCTATAATTGCTCTCTGGTCGTCAAGCACAACCATGCTGTTGTTTAGTTTGTTGTCCCAAAGATCTGCATAGCTGTTGATTTCTGTATCAATCATTTTAGTGTTTACGGCAACAACTGCATTGCCCCACATATAAGGCACTGTATATTTGTTTTCAGGATCAAAAGCCAATCCCTTGAATTCATTGCCTATGTTTTTGTAGTTGGGAATGTTGGCCATGTTTATTTCCTGAATCAAGTTTTGATTTCTCATTACATCCACCATATAATCTGTTGAAACAGCTATGTCAAACTGAGCTCCGCCCGCCATTAATTTTGCAAGCATTTCTTCGTTAGATGCATATGTGGTGTAATTTACTTTGATATTATACTTTCCTTCGAATTTTTCTATTACTTCTTCAGGCAGGTATTCTGACCAATTGAATACATTTAATACTTCTTCGCTGTTTGCCTGAGCTACGCTTCCTGATTTGCTGCAGCCTGTAAATACTCCTGCTATTATCAATACTGCAATGAACAATGCAGCAATTTTTTTAATACTTTTCAAATTTATTTTCTCCTTAAATATTATTTTTTCTTTTACCTTTTCTTCTTTATCACTCTTAAAACGAAGTTTTTCTGAAAACAATGCTATGCTCAATGTGAAAATCAGCATTAATGTGGACAGTGCATTTATTTCAGGGCTCACTCCAAATTTGACCATTGAAAATATCTGCAGCGGCAAAGTTGTAAAGCCTGGTCCTGAAACAAAAAAACTTACAATCACATCATCCATTGACAATGTGAATGCCAGAAGCGAACCGGCCAGTATTCCGGGAGCTATGAGCGGCAGAGTAATTTTGCAAAATGTTTCAAGGGGCTTGGCACCAAGATCCATGGCTGCCTCCTCAAGGGAAGGGTCAAAACCTTCAAGTTTGGATCTTACTACAATAACAACATACGATACACTGAATGTAGTATGTGCCAGTATCAATGTAAGTGCTCCTGTTGGTATTTTAAGCTGCGAAAAGAACATTAAAAGTGCTATACCCATTACAATTTCCGGTATAATAATTGGAACATACAACAATCCGTCAAGTACTGTCTTGCCTCTGAATTTGTACTTGTACATTCCTACTGCTGCCAGTGTACCAATGGCTGTGGAAATCAAGGCGCTTACAAAAGCAACCATTAGGCTGTTTGTCATTGCTGTCACTATAGAGCTGTTATCAAAAAGTTCCAAATACCACTTAAAAGTGAATCCCTGCCACATTGCATTGACCTTTGAATCATTAAAGGAGAACACTATTAATATGATAATAGGAATATATATAACAGAGTAAATTATAAAAGAATATAAAGATAATAAATTTTGTTTTGATTTCATTTTTTTAACCATTACAATACCTCCATGTTTTTATTTTTGTTTAGTATTTTTACATATACACCAAGCAAAATAAAAGTAAGAGCTATTAACACAATAGAAGCTGCAGAACCAAAAGGCCAATCTCTTGCAGTCAAAAACTGGTTCTTTATAAAGTTGCTTATGAGCATTATTTTACTGCCACCCATCAAATCCGGAATGAAAAACAATCCGAGAGTTGGTATGAACACCAATATACAGCCTGCTATTATTCCGGGCATTGTCAGCGGGACTGTAATTTTCCAAAATGTCGTCCATGGATTTGCTCCTAAATCAGATGCAGCTTCAAGATATCTTTTATCAAGACTTTCAATTGAAGCATACAGAGGAAGAACCATAAAAGGGAACAGGGTATAAGCAAGCCCAAGAACTACAGCACCGTTTGTATAGAGAAATTGTATTGGTTCATTTATCATTCCAAACTGCATCAAGTAAGAGTTAATTATTCCGCTTGTCCTTAAAAGGGTTATCCATGCGTATGTCCTTATAAGAGAGTTTGTCCAAAATGGTATGATTATAAGCATCAACAGTATTCCTCTTATTCTTTTAGGAGCATTTGCAATGAAATAGGCAAATGGATATCCTGCTGCAAGACAAATTATGGTTGTTATCAATGAAAGCCACAGCGATGATAACAGCATTTTAAGGTACAAAGGATTAAATATTCTCATGTAGTTTTCCAGTGTAAATTTAAATTCCACGTTGCCGTATGTTCCGCGGCTTAAGAAGCCTATGGCTATAACAAACATAAGCGGAACAGCTACCAAAATGGAAAGCCAAATTACTAATGGGGACAGGGTCCAAAGGGGTCCTTTGGTTTTTTTCAGTGAATTTGTGGTCATTGCAGAATCACCACCCCATCTTCATAATTCCACTGAGCAAACATGCTTTTACTTATATCATTAATAGTAGTTGTATTGCCGGTGAGCTCATTTATTGTTATTTCGCTTCCCTTTGACAGTGCAGCAATGGTTTTGTTCACAGAACCGGCATAAATTTTTTCCTTTACCGTAACCTTGATTTTATTCATACCTTCTTTAGCTGAAGAGACAAGCTTCATTTTTTCAGGTCTCACTGCAACATACACATTTGCATTTTTCTTTAAAGACAATTTATCAAGAAGCGGGTCTGTTATTGTTATTTCACTTAAGTCTTCAATAATAACTTTAATACAATTTTCTGATACGAGACTTACTGTTCCTTCAAATAAATTTGTTTCACCTATAAAATCAGCAACAAATTTAGTCTTTGGTCTTTCATATATTTCGCTTGGGTTACCTAGCTGTTCAACCTTGCCGTTGTTCATGACGGCAATTCTGTCTGACAATACCAAGGCTTCTTCCTGGTCATGTGTGACATAAATAAATGTTATACCAAGTTTTTGCTGAAGGTGCTTCAGCTCTATTTGCATTTCTTTCCTAAGTTTCATGTCCAAGGCGCCCAAAGGTTCATCCAATAGAAGTACTTTCGGGTTGTTGATAATGGCTCTGGCAATTGCTACTCTTTGCTTTTGCCCGCCGCTGATTTCATTGGGTTTTCTTCCTTCGTAACCTTCAAGTCGGACCAACCTCAATGCTTCGTTAACTCTTTTTTTAATTTCATCCTTAGGCAGTTTTTTTAACTTAAGACCGAAAGCTATATTTTCAAAAATATTCATATGAGGAAAAAGAGCATAACTTTGAAACACAGTGTTAACATCTCTTTCATATGGTTGATTTTGAGAAACATCTTTCCCATTAAGTAGAATTTTACCTCCCGTAGGCTCTTCAAATCCTGCAATCATTCTTAATGTAGTTGTTTTTCCGCAACCACTGGGACCAAGTAAAGTCAGAAATTCACCTTGTTTAGCTTCCAAGTTGAGATTTTCAATAACTCTTTGACCCCCAAAGTCCTTCATTACGTTCTCGATTCTTACCATTTTTTTAAATTATCTTCCTCCTTATAATTAGATCAAGATTCTGAAAACCTTTCAGATTATGCAAATAAGTGCATTTTTTTCAGAATGTTATAATTATAATGTAAGATGTAAAGATTTACAATAAAAAATTTTATTTTTTATAATATTTTTTTTGAGAGAAAGACAACAATTTAACGATGTTGTTTTGCGTTGAAACTTTAACGAAATTCAATGTTTGGAATTATTGAAAATTTAAATAGAACTTCTGTTATTTTTATGGTTTTGACATTATTGTATAATATAAAAATAATTTAAAAAAATACAATTTATATATGAAGTTGGATAAATCATAATTCAGAATTTGTTATACTTAGCATGTATAAGAATTTCTTAATGTACACCTCATAATAAAGCTGTTGAAAGAACGTATGAAAAAAACTGCCCAGTAAGGGCAGTTTGAAGCTGTTTTATTTTACGGTTATTGTGCTGCTTATCATACCCATCCAGCATGTGTAGGTTATTGTTCCGGGTTTTGTAGGCGTAAATTCAATAATGTTTTCGCCGGGAACCAGTTTTTGCTGCTTCTTGAACTCCGGAATAATAATTTCATTGTTGCATCCGTTTATAGATTTCTTACCAGCGATTATAGTCCATTTCAAAGGAACATCAGCATACACTGTGATTGGCTGGTATTTTCCCGATTCAAGATTGGTTGTTACTGTTTGATAGCCATCTTTTATAATGGCATTTTTAGAACTGCCATCCTGTTCAACATTAATGCCAAATGGTGATAGTAAAGTTTCAGCAATGTTGATTCCTGCGAGAGAAAGACCTCGTCTTCCCATTACCACTCCCAATATGATGACTAACATGGCGCTTACCTTCATCATCTGTTTTGTGAATTTAGAACTGATAAGAGAACTGAATGCACCGAAGGCGAACATGAGCGGAACAGTACCTATACCGAATATAAGCATTGATACAGCTCCTGTCAGGAAACTTCCGGTTCCAAGAGCGTAAAGCTGCATGGCCTGAAGAGGACCGCATGGCATAAATCCGTTAAGAAGTCCAACAATAAAAGAACCTTTATGATTTTTTTTGCTGTCTATTTTATCAGTCAACACTTTTGGAAGACGAGGCATTGCTTTTCTCAAAATAGAATTTATACCAAGCATGTTAATTCCCATAACTATCATAAACAAGCCTGCTGCAAGAGAAATTAAAGCCTTACCCTTAAGAGACACACTGAAAACAGAACCAAGGGCACCTGCTAAGCCTCCTAAAAATGTGTAAGATGTCACCCTGCCAAGGTTATATAAAAAACCTGGTTTGAGTTTTAAGTATATATTTTTGCTTTCACAGCCGCCGCAGCCGGCACATTGAGATAGACTGATACCTCCGCACATAGCAATGCAGTGAACTGAAGTGAAAAGTCCTGCAATAAACAGCATTCCATAACCCATATTGCTGGTAACCTGAGGGAAAAAATTAAACCCTACAGTATTGTTTATAATAATATACAAACCCGCAAGTATAATGCCTATGAAGAGGGTGGTCATATGTGATGACTCTTCTTCAGATGTATCATCAAAGATTACCTCATATCCGGCTTTTCTTATGGCATCATAAATATCATTTAAATCTACCTTATGACGAGCATAGGAAATATCTGCAGTTGCAGAAGCATAGTACACATTTGCACTCAATATTCCGTCCAAATTTTTTAATGCTTTTTCAATTTTACGTTCACATGCAGCACAAGTGATTCCATCTATTTTTATAATTTTTTGTTCAATTGAATTCTGCATTTTTAATTACCGCTTAATTCTTCCAGTTTGCGAAGATACCTTCAGCTTCAAGGAATACATCCTTTGTAATTATAATAGAAGAATCGGTTACTTCTTTCCACTCATCAAATATAGGAACTGGATTGCATCCGCCTTTGGCTACTTCAATTTCATCCATATCAAACCTGTTGCCGCAGTTCTGACATACCAGCACATCGCCGTCCTGGACATAATATCCCTTTCCTGATGAATAACAAACCTGGCAGGTATTGAATGCTGTTCTGATTGTCCCATCTGAAGCCTTAACAGCTAAAACTTCCATGTAGGTGTCAAGCTTATCATATGAGTAGAAAGTTGCATCCTCAGTGACATCAGCAATTGGAATGACTATATCGCCATTTTCATTAATAGCTGAAACTGGAACGGCCTTTGGCTGTTCACTAGCTTTTCCTTCATCAGTCTTGGGGTTTAAAAACGTGAATGCTGCTGCAGCCACCACTATAAGAGCAACTGCTCCAAGTATCAAATTGTTATTTTTCTTTGGTTTATTGTAGTTTGAATTTGTTTTCTGATTATTTTTCATAAATTTCCTCTCGAATTTAGTATATTTTTTATTCATCATACAATGAGCTTGTGAAGAAATTATGGAGAAAAAATTGTGGCTTTTCTGACATATTGAAAATACCGAGGATACAATTAACGGCTAATGAAAGAAACTTAAAAAGAAAAATATAAAATTAATAGTGGAGAAATTTATGGTAAAATGTTAATATTATTGAAAACAAAATGCTATCGGAGGAGAATTATGAATCATTTAGGAACAGTAGGACTTGAAACAGAAAGATTAATGTTGAGGAAATTCAAGCTATCAGATACAGAAGCATTATACAACAACTGGGCAAATGACGGAGAGGTTACCAAGTTTTTAATGTGGCCGACTCATACTTCTGTCGAAGTATCAGAAATTGTAGTAAAGGACTGGGTCAACAGTTATTCTGACAACAAGTTTTATCAGTGGGCAATTGTTTTAAAAGAAAATCAAAATGAACCAGTAGGAAGCATCAGTGTTGTACATATGGATGAAGAAATTGATATGGTGCATATAGGATATTGTATCGGAAGGAAATGGTGGCATCAGGGCATTACATCCGAGGCTTTTTCCGGAATAATTCCATTTTTAATCGAAGAGGTTGGAGCAAGGCGAATAGAATCACGTCATGATCCAAGGAATCCAAATTCAGGCAAGGTCATGCTAAAGTGCGGATTGACTTATGAAGGTACATTGCGAAATGCAGACAAAAACAACCAAGGTATATGTGATGCATCATTGTACGCCTTGCTGGCTGAAGAATATTACAAAGGTTTAAAAATATGAAAATGTTTTCTTATCATTATTAAAACTGGTAAGAAATGGTGATATAATGATAATCACCAGCGGTATAGGAGGATAAGATGGGAGTTTTCAAGGAATTTTGGTCAACTTACTACATGAATATATTGTTCGGAGCCGTATTGCAGGGCTTTATATGTGGGTCTATCAGCTCTAAAATTGCCAAACTGAAAGGATATTATGAATTTAAGTATACTTTGTTTGGATTTTTCTTTTCATTTATAGGGGTCATTATAGCAGCAAATCTTCCAAAAAAGAATTTTAACCTCAATAAAAAAATATAGTTATCAGCAGGAAAATTATTACTGTTTAGGCATAAACTTGTGTTGACTTCTCAATGCAAGTTTTTTATGTTATTATTATTTTTATGTTGAACGGAACATTCCTCAATTATTATCGTCTTAGGTAATGTAGGATTATGCCCTGAGGAAGATACTGGGACAGAGAAACTTAATATTATATTATGCAAACGTTGACAAATTCTGTTTAATTTGTGATAATAAAGTGTAAGTTATAGCAATTTTAATTTTACAAGCGGGGGGTTGGGGTATATTATGAATAATTTTAATGTAACACGTGATGTTTACGCAGAATGGGAAAGTTTTGTTTCTAATGTCAAAAGTTCTGAAGCAAGGTCAATTACATTGGAGTCATGGAAACGCTGTAATGAATTTGATTTGCAGTCTGACAGACTGAAATATAATTTTCTTTCTGAGGAGGAATTAAAGATAAAGATTCGAGAAAATTCCACACTTATTGAAATTTGCAAACCCTACCTGGATTCTTTATCTATAAGCTTGGAAGAAATTCCACATATTGTAAGTTTAGCAGATAAAGAAGGATGGATAATTGATTTAAGAGGAACACCTCAAGAATTAGGAGGAAGAGATGCAGGATTATGCCTGGGTTCAAACTGGTCAGAAAAAGTTATCGGAAACAACGGAATAGGAACAGCACTAAGACTACGGGAGCCGGTTCTTGTTCACGGTGTTGAACATTTTGGTATGGTATATGGTTCATGCTCATGCATAGGAGTTCCCATCATAAGCAACGGAGAAATACTTGGAGCCTTGGATATAAGTGTTCCTGTTCAATATGCACATCCTGCAAGGCTGCATATACTTACTGCATGTGCAAGCTCAATCGAGTCAGTGCTAACATACATCAACAACTCAGACAACATGACCTTTTCAGCAATGTGCGGCTTAATTTCAACCGCTGTCCATGATCTTAAAAATCCTTTGTCAGTAATCAGTGGCCTTGGTCAGCTTGGAAACATAGCTACAGATGAAACCAAAATCAAAGGCTATTTCGACAGGATAGTAATACAGGCTGATGAAATGAACAAAATGGTAACGGAATTATTAAATGTGTTTAGACCCGAAGAACTTTCAAGGCAGAATGTAAATCCAATCATTGAAGAAGTTATTAACAGTTATAAACCAATTTGTGATTATAAAAATATCAAACTCACATTTAAGTGTGATTGTGATGATTTTGTAAGGGTAAATCGGAAACTTTTTAAAAGGTCAATTGAAAATCTAGTAAACAATGCAGTCCAATCAATGAATGGTGCAGGAGCCATAACAATCGGAACAAAATCCTGCGGTGAAACACTTTTAATCTCAGTTAAAGACACAGCAGGAGGCATTCCTGAAGAAATGCGTGATATATTGTTTGAGCCTTTCGCATTCAAAAGATCAGGCGGAACAGGGCTGGGGCTTTTCATGGTTTATTATACAATAACAAGTACCCACAAAGGGAAAGTATGGTTTGAAACTGAGTCCGGCAATGGAACAGCTTTCTTCATTGAACTTCCACTGGCCGGGCAACTGCAATGATATATAATTTATATAAAAAATCATGTATCCTGAGTTAGGAGGTGCATGATTTTTTGCTGCCGATAGTAAAGAATGTCATAATCACATCATCATCCCTCATACATTGTAAAAAGATAATAAGAAAGTTGGGGATTAAATGACTTTTTATTCTAGCGTTGTGCAGAATTTTTTGGTTGCATTCGGAATTGTTATTGGTGCAGGTGTTTTTTCAGGAATCGGAGCAATAATTACAAATAACCCTCCTTACAAGGCAATGATTGAGGCCGCAGCATCAATTAAAATATGGGCATTAGCTGCATCATTGGGAGGAACATTCACATCGTTTACTGTCATTGAAAAAGGATTGTTTGATGGAGAAGTGAAAACACTTTTGAAGCAGGCAATTTTTGTTCTCATATCATTGTCCGGTGCTAACATTGGTTATGGATTCATCAAGGCTATAAAAATGTGCGGTGACATATGGGGAAAATGAATAAAAAAAGTGCAGGATTAATGTTTTGCTTTGCAACAGGAATTGTATGGGGTGCTCTCATAGGTTCTGCACTAACTACAGTGCTAGTAAGTTACAGAGTTGATCTGTTCTATGAAAAAATAGCATATCAGGAAAGTATAATTGCAGACTGCGAAGAAAAGTTAATGAAACTTGAGAAATCAATAAACAATTCAAATATTGTCCTAAAGGACATAGAAATCATAATAGAAGCTGATGAAGAGCAAATAAACAGCATCAACAACATAGAAATTGAAAAAGCAATTAAAGAAAAATTCAATTCTTCCCTTGGCAAGGAAGTAAAGAATCTGGATGCAGAAATTCTCATGCAGGTTGTGGACAAAAGAATTTTAAAGTTTGATGAGGCCGAGTATAAAATTGATGTCAGAAAGCTGGTTTTGTCTGATAAGCTCAAAATATGGGTGGGCATAACGGTTATGGAAATTGAATCTCGGGAATAACATAACACAATTGTATAAAAACTACTGAGTTTATTTTCTCAGTAGTTTTTCTTTTAAATCTTCCAATGCTTCCTTGTAGTGTTTTGATTTGATTCCAGGGAAGGCATTTAAAAGCCTTCTTTCACCAAAGAATGAAAGATTGAGCATCTCATCTCGATTGCTTTTAAGCTGGCGGATGATTGCCTTTTTCTCTTCAATTTTTTGAGAAAGAATTTCTTTTCTTTCTTCAATTGTGCCTTCAACTTCAGATAATCTTTCTTCTATGATGCCGCTTACTGCTAGTTTCTGCTCTTCAATTGCAGCTTTCAACTCTTCGCCTTTTTCTACTATTGAAATGCTTTCTTCGGAAATTTTTTCTGCCATGTCGTCGGAAATGCTCCTGATTTTTGCACCCATTTCATTGATTTTACTAAGCTGTATGTTAAGCCTCAATACTGACTGTACCGTTGCAATCACATCGATGGTGATTATTGTCAGAAAGATGCTCAGTATAATTTTTCCGGCTTCAATGTTGATATAAGATGCAAAATTTTGTATCAGTGGATGAATTACGTAAATTATCAAAAGGCATGCGGTTCCCCAGGCCAGTGAAAATTTAAAACATATGTATCCCTTGATGTTGAAGGGGTATTCCGAGTAATCCCACCACTTGTGATTGAACGTTTTTTCAAGTAGCCATCCTGTCACAAATTCAATGGCAGAAGTTAGAACCACTGAACCAGCATACAACAACAGCAAATTGTTTTTAACGGGAGTCAAGAGACCAATTACTGCAAGAACCCCAAAACCATAAATAGGACAAACGGGACCGTTTAGAAATCCGCGGTTTACAAGTTTTCCCGTGCTCACCGCTGCATAAACAACTTCAGTGCACCATCCTATGAAGGCATAAATAATAAAATACCATAAATATAAGTACATTTTGGACCTCCGATTATTACATAATATTCCTGCAGGATTAAAGTTTTCTTTAATTTATGGGAAATATGTTTTCTATCTTCAGAATTTATGAATTTCTGTTGTATTGACTTGACAGAATTTTATTGTATAATGATTTTACCGGAGAGATATTTTAAAATCCTGAAAAATAATATAAAAAGAGGTACTACATGGCAGAATTTAAATATGAAATTGTTGAGGAAATAAAGGTTATATCGGAATCTTCAAGAGGATGGTCAAAAGAGCTCAACATTATAAGCTGGAACGAAAGAGACCCCAAGTATGATTTGAGAGAATGGTCACCGGAACATGAAAAGATGGGCAAAGGGATAACACTGTCAGCTGAAGAGTTGAAAACATTGAGGGATGCGCTGAACAAGCTTGAATTATAAATAAATTGCAGCTGTATGCTGTATAATATTATACTTAAGGAATATTAAAAGGAATATTAACATGAAGCTAAGAACGCAAATAATACTTTTCTTTATTTTGATTCTTTTATTTTCAGTGGGAAGCATAATCATATTTTCCTACTACCAGATGGAAATAATCTTCAATAAGCAGCTGGAAGAAAAGCTTTTTGACATAGCTTACTATGCTTCCGAAGATCACCTGGTCAAGGAGGCGCTGGCTGCCAATGAAATCATTCCAGATTCCGAACTGAATGATCACATAGAAAAAATACGTGTTAAGACAAATGTGGACTTCATTGTTGTTTTCAACATGGACAGAATCAGGTTGACACATCCCAATGAAAAGAACATAGGACAGCTTTTTAAAGGCGGAGATGAGATGAAGGTTCTTGAAACAGCAGAGGAATATGCATCAAAGGCTGAAGGAACGCTTGGAATATCAGTCAGAGCCTTTGTTCCGGTTTTTTATGAAGGACGGCAGGTGGGAGCTGTTTGTGTGGGCAGCACGGTAAATGAAAACACCAAGTCTCTTAACAACATCATTAAACAGTTTTATCCGTTTATTTTGATCGGGTTTGTTTTTGGTATATATTTATCTGCTATTCTGGCTTCAAATATTAAAAATGAGATATTAGGACTTGAACCAAAAGAAATTACTCTCATGTTCAAGGAAAAAGATGCAATACTAGAAAATGTAATGGAAGGTATAATAACCCTTGACGAAGCAGGAAATCTTATTCAATACAACAAGGAAGCTTCACGCATACTTGGACTGACAGAAGAGGACATGGGAAAAACCGCAGAAGAAATCATCCAGGGGAACAAAAACTATGAATTGATTAAGTACGGTGAAGGTATGCATGAAACAGAAGTTAAAATAAGGCCGGGGCTTAGCATTATGTGCAACAGCAGTCTGCTTAAGAATGACAAAAATCAGATTATAGGAAGTGTAATAAACTTCAAGGATCTTACTGAAGTGAAAAAGATGGCTGAAGAGCTCACAGGTATAAAGAAAATGGCCTGGTCCCTAAGAGCCAATAATCATGAGTTCATGAACAAGCTTCACACCATATCAGGTTTAATACAGCTTGAAGAATATGATGAAGCAATAAAGTATATTTCCAAGACTGCAAAAAGCAGGAACAAAATAACCGACATCATAACCGGAAATATTAAAATTTCTTCCATTTCAGCACTTCTTCTCGCTAAATATTACAAGGCCGAAGAAATGAGAGTTAGGCTTGAAATTGACAAACAGTCAAGCTTAACAAAACTTCCTGATCTAATGACCGAGGAAGACCTGGAAAGCATTATCGGAAATTTGATTGAAAACTCACTGGATGCGGTAAGTGTTGACGGAACAGGTAAAATTTCTATGTTCATTCATGAAAAGGAAGGAAAGTTAATCCTTGAATTGAGCGACAACGGTCCTGGCATACCTGAAAATATAAGACACAGGATATATGAGCAGAGATTTACCACAAAATCAGGCCAGAGAGGTTATGGAATGTACATTGTAAGGAAAATCGTGGATCGTCTGAATGGAAAAATAAATTTGACAGTATCCGGTGGAACATCATGGTATATTGAAATACCAATGGAAGGCGGTGAGAAAGATGATTAATGTTATGATTATTGAAGATGATCCAATGGTCAGAGACATTAATTCAAAGTTCCTGAAAAAAGTAGATGATTTCAAGCTGGTCAAGGCTGCGTCAAATCTCACGGAAGCCATGGAATTCATGAATGGCAACAAAGTAGACCTTTTGTTGCTTGATATTTATCTTCCCAAGGAAAACGGAATTGAATTTTTGAAGAAGCTTCGAAAGGAAGGAGCAGAAGTCGATGTCATTCTTATAACCGCCGACAAAACAAGCATCATGATTCAGGAGGCACTCAGGTACGGAGCCGTTGACTACCTTATAAAACCATTCACTCTTGAACGGTTTAAAGAAGCACTTGGAAAGTACAAACAAATGTACAACAGCTTTAGCAACTCCAACACTATTGAACAAAAAACACTGGACCAGTATATTAGCGGATCTTCTTCATCAGAGAAAAGCAATGATGAAGAAGATTTTGAGAAAGGCATTAACAAGTACACGTATAAAATAATCTGGAATGAAATTGAAAATTCAAGGGATAATTACAAAACAGCCGAGGAAATTTCAGCGTCTTCTGGAGTTGCAAGAGTAACTGTAAGAAAGTATCTTGATTATATGGAAAAAGAAGATAAGGTTAAAAAGATCATAGAATACGGTAAGGTTGGAAGACCACAGCACAAATATAAAATAAAAACAAAATAGCATAGCCCCGTCTTACTGAACGGGGTTTTTATATGCAGGAAATCGTTATTTAAATAACAAAATAATTTTAATGAACAAAACTTTTTTTAAATTTCATAATATTTACGTTATTTTCACGGAATGATATATTTATTGTGAAATTAATTCAGTTATGGGAGGAAAACGATTTGAATTATTTTGAAGAAAGTTTAAAACTTCATGAAAAGCACAAAGGAAAAATAGAGGTTGTATCAAAAATGAAGGTTGAAACCAGGGAAGATTTAAGCCTTGCTTATACTCCTGGAGTTGCTGAACCTTGCAGGAAAATTCATGAAAACGAAGAAAATGTATACAAGTATACATCTAAAGGAAACATTGTTGCAGTAGTAACTGACGGGACTGCTGTTTTGGGACTTGGAGACATAGGACCAAAGGCTGCTCTTCCTGTTATGGAAGGAAAATCAATTTTATTCAAGGAATTTGCAGATGTAGATGCTTTCCCAATATGCCTGGACACAAAAGATGTTGATGAAATAGTAAATGCCGTAAAATTAATAGCACCGGGTCTTGGAGGAATAAACCTTGAAGATATTGGAGCTCCAAGATGTTTTGAAATTGAAGAGAAACTGAAAAAAATACTGGACATTCCTGTATTTCATGATGACCAGCACGGAACTGCCATAGTAGTTCTTTCAGGATTGATAAATGCATTAAAAATTGTAAATAAGAAAATTGAAGATATTAACATTGTAATAAACGGAGCCGGAGCTGCAGGAACAGCAATTTCGAATCTGCTATTGTCAGCCGGAGCTAAAAACATAATAGTTTGCGACAGAACTGGAGCAATATACAAAGAAAGAGAAAAAATGAACGATGCAAAGCTCATACTTGCCCAGACTACAAACCTTGGAAGCAAAAGAGGAAGTCTTGCAGATGTTCTTGTGGGAGCAGATGTGTTCATAGGAGTTTCTTCTGCTGATTCTGTAAAACCTGAAATGGTTTGTTCGATGAACAAAGATGCCATAATACTTGCAATGGCTAATCCTACACCTGAAATCATGCCTGATCTTGCAAAGGAAGCAGGAGCAAGAATTATAGGAACAGGGCGTTCAGATTTCCCAAATCAGATAAACAACGTTCTTGTGTTCCCGGGAGTGTTCAGAGGAGCTTTAGACGTTAGAGCAAAAGAAATAAACGAAGAAATGAAACTGGCTGCTGCTTATGCAATAGCAGGCTACATTGATGAAAAAGATTTAAATGAAGACAACATAATACCTAGTGCACTTGATAAGGGAGTTGCAAAGGTAGTTGCAAATGCTATAGCTGATGCAGCGCACAAGTCAGGTGTAGCAAGAATATAGCAGTAAAATAAAATTATTTCTGGGAGGAAAATTATGAAAGATTACAAAATAATGGGAATAAGCTTACCTGTTTATTTCACATTGCTGGTTATATTGCTCATAGCAGTATTTCTGGACATATTGCCCGGCGGCATGATAGGTGCGTTTGCATTTATGATGATCATCGGTTCATTGCTTGACGTTATAGGAAACAACACACCAATAGTAAAAACATTTTTTGGCGGCGGACCAATTGTTATTATTTTCGGTTCAGCAGCAATGGTTTATTACAACTTGATTCCTGCTTCTGTATCAGAAAATGTTACTACATTCATGAAGGGCGGCGGATTTCTTGACTTCTACATTGCAGCACTCATTACAGGTTCTATTTTAGGTATGAGCAAGAAACTTCTTATTAAGGCAGCTGTCAGATACTTCCCTACAATAATTGGTGGAGTTGCTGTGTCATTGTTGTTTGTGTCATTGGGAGGCATGCTTTTTGGGCAGGCACCTGGAGAATCAATAGCTTATATAGGCATTCCTATAATGGGCGGCGGTATGGGAGCAGGCGCAGTTCCTATATCAGAAGTTTTTTCACAGGGACTTGGAGTTCCATCAGAAACAATACTTTCAAAACTTGTGCCTGCTGTAGCTTTGGGAAATGCAATGGCTATAGTGTTTGGCGGACTTCTTGACAGACTTGGCAAAAAATTTCCTTCATTGAGTGGAAACGGTAAACTTATGGAAATCGGAGAAGATGACCTTAAGGAAAAAGAAGATACTGAAGTTTTGAAGCTTGCTGATTACGGTATCGGTATTGCAATTGCAACTTCATTTTTCGTAGTTGGTGAAATTGTGGCATACTTCTTTGATACTTATGCAGGCCTTGACATACACCCATATGCATGGATGATCATATCAGTCGCATTGGCAAAAGCATTCAATGTACTTCCTCAACAGTTTGAAAGAGCATGTGCAGGCTGGTATAAATTCGTTGCAACTAACTGGACAGCAGCACTTCTCATGGGAATAGGTATAGCATACACAGACCTTGGTCAGGTTATATCAGCATTCTCTCCAGTATACCTGGTACTTGTATTCCTGGTAGTGTTTGGAGCAGTCGTTGGAACAGCTCTTGTTGGAAAGCTTGTTGGTTTCTATCCTATTGAAGCAGCTATCACAGCTGGTCTTTGTATGGCTAACATGGGGGGAACAGGAGACGTTGCAGTTTTAACAGCAGCTCACAGAATGGAACTCATGCCATTTGCACAAATATCTTCAAGGCTTGGCGGAGCATTTATAATACTGCTGGCAACATTTATAGTACCGATCTTATTCGGTTAATAAAGGGATATCCCTTGTTAAATAACAAAATAATAAGCTCACCTTAAGGGTGGGCTTATTGCATAGTTTTTTAGGCAAAAATTATTATCACAAGGAGAACAACATGCATGCTATTGAAAAGATTCTTGCTAAAAACAGCGGGAAGACAACGGTCAAGACAGGCGAAATAGTAACTGCAAAAGTGGATTTTGCAGAAGTAAACGATTTATACCTGCAGACCATTTATTCATTCAGAGAAATGAATGGGGAAAAGGTGTGGGACAAAGACAGGCTGACATTTGTTTTTGATCATTATGCTCCAGCTCCAACAATCAAGACTGCCCAAATTCACAAGGAAATGAGAGAATTTGCCAAAGAAAACAACCTCACATATCATTTCGACATAAATGCAGGAGTATGCCATCAGGTTATGCCTGAAAGCGGACTCATATATCCAGGAGCGATTATAGTTGCCACTGATTCCCACACAACAACCCACGGAGCTTTTGGAGCTATGGGAACGGGAGTGGGCGCAACAGACATGGCAACAATCATGATTTCAGGAGAACTGTGGTTCAGGGTACCGGAAATAATTGAAATCTGCATAGACGGCACTCCAAGAGAAGGGGTAATGCCAAAGGATGTGGTTTTATTCATCATGGGACAAATGAAAGCAGACGGGGCAGTTTATAAGGCCATTGACTTTACAGGTAGCTACATCGAACAGCTTGATGTGCCGGGAAGAATGGTTATTTGCAACATGGCCGTTGAAATGGGTGCCAAGACAGCATACATGCAGCCTAACCAAAACGTGCTTGACTATGTAAGTTCCAGAGCCGTCCGTCCATATGAAGTTCAATATACAGACGAAGATTTTGAATACAGCGAAAGATACAAATTTGATATTTCTGATTTAATACCTCAGGTTGCTGCTCCTCACAGTGTTGACAATGTATTTCCAATAGATGAAGTTGAAAGAGTAAAAGTTGATCAGTGTTTTGTAGGAACATGCACTGGCGGAAGGCTTGAGGACATAAAGGCTGCAGCAGATATTTTAAGAGGCAGGACCATAGCACCGGATGTAAGGCTTCTGGTCATTCCAGCTTCAACACTTGTCATGAAGGAATGTATTGAAAAAGGATATTTTCAGGATTTAGTTGAATCAGGGGCAACAATTTCAACTCCGGGATGCGGACCATGCCTCAGTGCTCATGAAGGGGTTCTGGCGCCGGGAGAAGTGTGTGTTACTGCATCCAACCGCAATTTTCCGGGACGTATGGGAAGCAACCAGGCAGACATTTATCTTGCATCTCCTGCAACAGTTGCTGCTTCAGCTTTGACAGGATATCTTACAAATCCATGCACATTGGGGGAAAATCATGAACACTAAAATTAGTGGAAAAGTTACAGTACTTGGAAACAACATTGACACAGACCAGATATATCCTGGAAGATTTCTGGAACTAGTGGAACCAAAGGAAATAGGAACCCACTGCCTTGCAGGAGTGGATGAAAACATAGCAAAGAATTTTGTAAAAGGCGACATTGTAGTGGCTGGAAGCAACTTCGGCTGCGGTTCAAGCAGGGAGCACGCACCAATAGCCCTTATAAACATGGGGGCAGGAGTTGTTCTCGCTGATTCATTTGCGAGAATATTTTTCAGAAATTCAATCAATCTGGGACTTCCTCTCATAGTTTGCAAAGGAATAAGCAAAGTTCTGAAAGACGGAGATGAAGTAGAGGTTGACATTGAAGAAGGTACTGTGACCGTTTTAAACTCAGGCGATGTATACATGTGCGACAAAATAGGCGAATATGCAATGCAGATACTTGAAGCAGGCGGAATAAAGGCAATGTTCAGAGAAAGAATGTCGAAACAAAAATAAACTTTTAGTTTTAGGAAGGGTGGCAAAAATGGAAATTAAAAAGAAGGCAACTGCCGGAACCTTGGAATCAAGCGACATATTTGTTCAGGTTGAGCCTAATGACAATGGAATAGAAATTAATATTACGTCAATTGTTTATAATCAGTTCGGCGAAGACATAGAAAGAACTGTTAGAGAAGTTCTTTCGGAATTTGGCGTTAATAGCGTAAAAATTCAGCTCAAAGACAGGGGCGCTGTTGAATGTGCCATACGTGCAAGGATTGAGACAGCCCTAAAAAGAGCAGAAGGGATGGAAGACTAATGAGAAGAAGCATGTTGTTTATGCCTGGCAACAATTCAGGCATGTTGTTGAATGCTGATGCCCTTGGGGCGGACAGCGTAATATTGGACCTTGAAGATGCAGTTTCGCCTCAAGAAAAGGATTCTGCCCGCATTCTTGTAAGAAATGCACTTAAGTATCTCGGTTACAAAGGCTGCGAAGTCATAATCAGGATAAATTCTATCGACACGGATTTCTGGAAAAAGGACCTGGACGAGATAATACCCATGAAGCCGGACATGATTATGCCTCCAAAAGTAAGCAGCGGAATGGATATTAAAGTAATTGAAAACTATATGGGAGAAGTTGAAAGAAGACACGGCATTGAAAAGAAAATTTCCCTCATACCTCTTATCGAAACTGCACTTGGAGTTGAAAATGCCTTTGAAATAGCTTCTTCAAGCAAAAGAATAAAGGCAATATTTTTGGGAGGAGAAGACCTCACTGCAGACCTTCGCTGCAAGAGAACAAAACAAGGTGACGAAATATTCTACAGCCGCGGCAGAATGGTTATGGCAGCCAGGGCAGCAGGTATCGATGTTTACGATACTCCGTTCACTGATGTTGAAGACGAGGAAGGATTAAGACTGGATGCAGAGTTTGCCAAGGGTCTTGGTTTTACCGGCAAGGCTTGCATATCTCCAAGACATGTGCAATCAGTCAATGAAGTGTTCAGCCCAACGTTGGAAGAAATTGAGTATGCAACGGAAGTTATGGAAATAATTCAGGTTGCTAAGGAACAGGGAAAAGGTGCAATTTCTCTAAGAGGAAAAATGATTGACGCTCCTATAGTTGAAAGAGCTAGACAGACTCTGGAAGCGGCTAAAGCTTTAGGAGGTGCATTTTAATGAATAAAGTGGTAAAATCTATAAAAGAAGCAATAACTCTATGTGGTCTTAAGGATGGAATGAGGATATCCTTCCACCATCACTTAAGAAACGGAGACCATGTAATAAACATGGTGATGGAAGAAATCGCAAACATGGGATACAGGGACCTGACTGTAAATGCAAGTTCTGTTTTTGACATCCATGCACCGCTCATAACTCACATCAAAAACAATGTTGTGACTGGACTTGAAGTGAACTACATGGGAGCAGCAGTGGGAAGAGAAGTATCATCAGGTATCATGCAAAAGCCGGTTGATTTCAGAAGTCACGGAGGACGCCCCAGTGACATTGAAAACGGCAAGACTCCCATAGACATAGCCTTCATAGCAGCTCCTTCATCAGACAATATGGGAAACTGTTCAGGCAAGTACGGAAAATCAGCTTGCGGTTCTCTAGGATATGCATTTGTTGATGCCATGAATGCAAAAAAAGTTGTTGTAATCACTGACAACCTTGTGGAATATCCATTGTATGACTTTTCAATTCAAGAAACATATGTGGATTATGTTGTGTGTGTGGACAAAATAGGTGATCCCACGGGAATTGTTTCCGGAACAACAAAAATCACCAGAGATCCTGTGGGACTAATGATGGCTTCTTATGCCACAAAAGTGATTCAGAGCTCTGGTCTTCTCAAGGACGGTTTTTCATTTCAGACAGGAGCTGGAGGAGCATCTCTTGCTGTTGCCAAGTACCTGAAGGACATTATGCTTAAGGAAAATATAAAGGGAAGCTTCGGTATGGGTGGAATAACAAGCTATCTTGTTGACATGCTTGAAGCCGGATGCTTTGAAACATTAATGGATGTGCAATGCTTTGACTTAAGGGCGGTGCAGTCCATAAGAGACAATCCAAGGCACAGGGAAGTAACAGCATCCCACTATGCAAGCCCTTCAGCAAAAAGTGCCATAGTTGACAATCTGGATGTTGTAATATTAGGAGCAACACAAATCGATACTGATTTTAATGTCAATGTTCACACGGATTCAAACGGATTCATAATGGGCGGTTCCGGAGGACACAGCGACACTGCCGCAGGAGCAAAACTTACCATGATTGTTGCTCCCCTAACAAGAGCAAGGCTTTCAATAGTTGTTGACAAAGTTCTTTGTGTTTCAACTCCGGGAAACACTGTAGATGTGCTTGTAACCCAAAGAGGCATTGCAGTAAATCCTAGAAGAGGCGATCTTAAAGAAAGACTTTTAGCTTCAGGGCTTCCTGTTGTTGACATTCACGACCTTAAAAGAATAGCTGATGGCATAACCGGAGTTCCAAAAGAAGTAAAACTTGGCAGCAAGACAGTTGCCAATGTAATATACCGTGACGGCACAGTAATTGACAAAATTAAAAATACTTTGTAAAAAGGTGAAAACATGGGCTATGAAACATATTATGATGAATTCGGATATCCGATGAAAGGAATAAAGCTTGAGAAACTTAAGGAATTTCTAATGAGAGAAGAGCTGTCCTATGACGAGGGAATTGAGTTTACTGTCAACATATGTTTAAGTGACGGAAAAATTGCAGCAACAGGCTCCCTTCAGGGCAATGTCCTAAAATGCATCGCAGTTGCAGACGAATATCAGGGTGAAGGTCTTGCTGCTAAAATTGTTACTCTATTGATGTCTAAAGGCTTCGAAAATGGTCACAGCCACATGTTCTTATTCACGAAGACTGAAAATATAATCATATTCAGTGATCTGGGTTTTTATCTCATAGCTGAAACAAAGGATGCTGCCTTAATGGAAAATAAAAAAGACGGCATCCGAAATTTTGTGAATTCTTTAAAAGGGGAACATAACTGCAGCAATGCAGGTGCTATTGTGTTAAACTGCAACCCTTTCACCAATGGGCATTTGTACCTGGTCGAAACAGCAGCAAAAATGTGCAGAATTTTACACCTGTTTGTGGTTTCTGAAGACAAAAGCACATTTCCTGCAAAGGTAAGGTTTGAACTTGTTAAAAGGGGAGTGGAGCATTTAAACAATGTTGTGGTTCATCCAACGTCCGATTACCTGATTTCATCTGCAACATTTCCTACCTACTTTATCAAGGAAAAATACAAGGCAGGGGATATAAACTGTATGTTGGACCTCACAATATTTTGCGAGCATTTTGCAAAAGCATTGAACATTACAAGACGTTTTGTAGGCACTGAGCCATTTGATGTTGTCACTGCTTCCTACAACATCATGATGAAAAGTTTTCTTGGTGAGAGAGGAATTGATGTCATTGAAGTTCCAAGGCTTGAGGAAAACAATTATCCTGTGAGTGCTTCTGTTGTAAGAAAACTCATGGCTGAAGGTAATTATGATGAAATTAAAAAAATTGTTCCTAGAACAACTTATGAATATATTATTTCCGACAGAGGGATGAAAATAGCTGAAAAAATACGGAGCAGCAGGGGGTAAATTAATAGGCTGTAAGAAACAAAAAAACATGATATCAATCATGTCAGACTATTGATAAACCTAATTTCTACATATCGTAGGGGCGGATCTTGTGTCCGCCCGGGGTTATTAATAAAAAGTTTCTTTTCTTCGGGAGGACACGAGGTCCTCCCCTACAAAATATGATTTCAAGTGATATCAATCATGATTTTATACTGTTACTTCAGTTTCCTGAGCATCACCGGGGATTCCAGTTTCCTGTGTAGCTTCGCTTGTTCCATCAGGTTGTTGCATAGCTCCGCTTGTTCCTTCAGGCATCTGCCTGTCACCCTTGAAATCAGCCGGTCTTTCACCTTCCGGCATTGCTGGCACTTCACCATTTTGCATTCCCGGTTTCATTCCACGGCCACCGCCTTGTCCAGGCTGTCCAAAGCCTCCCACTGTAACCTCTTCTCCTGTTTCAGAAATTGAAATGATGTTTTTTGTGAGTGTGAAATCAGCTGTCTTAGTATCCTGAGAATACAGCTGGTATGCTGTGTCAAGTTTTAAATCAGGAGAGCTTACAAGTACAGCCTGGAATGTTTTTTCAGGCGTAAAATCAATAATTGTGTTTCCGTTTTCGTCAAGAATTTTAACATTAGTTCCCGCCTGCTGCATTTGAGAATAGGTGATTAGCAGGGAATTTTGTGTTGAACTGTCAGTAGGTGTCTGAACCATTCCGGAACTTCCTGCTGCCATAAGCACTCCGCCGTTCATGTCAAAAGTCTGGTCGTAGTCAAGGGAGCCGTTTCCGTTGTTTGTAGGGCCGTTTACCACAACTGTGCCACCATCCATGTAAATGGAGCCGTTGGCATCAAGACCATCTCCTTCAGCATTTACAACAATGTTTCCTCCTGTGACGGTGAGCTTGTTTTCACTGGTTTCTGAGAAAGTGTTTTGACCTGGTCTTCCGTTTACAGAAGAACCATCCGCGCCCCCTGCAACGTTAATTCCATCATCTGTTGCAGACAGTGTTATATTTCCGCCTGAAATGTTAATCAGTGCACTTTCAATTCCTTCATAGCTTTTTTGTATGTTTATTGTTCCTCCGATTATGTCTATGGTAGAATCAGCGTGAATGCCGTCATCTTCTGAAGTTATTTCAAAATTTCCTCCGTAGATGCTTATTGTGCTGTTGGAATGTATTGAATCTCCTGTTGAAGAGATTTCGTATGTTCCGTCAAATATTGAAAGATTTTTTTCTGCCTGTATGCCGTCAGAACCTGCAGTTACATTGAAATTTCCGCTTTCAAGAACCAAATTTCCTTTGTCGGCATCAGTGTCGTTTGTTGCTTTAATACCGTCGCCTTTTGCATTAATTGTTAAATCAGCATCTTTTACTGCAACCAAATCTTTTCCCATGAGACCGTCATCAACAGAATTTATTACTATTGTTCCTCCTGTTACCTTAAGCTGGTCCTTTCCGTTTATACCGTTGTTGTAATTTGAATTCACAGTGAGTTTTCCTGCTCCGTTTATGGTAATGTCGTCCTTGCTGTAAATTGCTGCATTTGGTTCATCAGAACCTTCTGCAAGCACATAGGAACTTCCATCTGTTACAGAGTTTTCTGTGTTTTTTTCAATGGAAATAATTGTTTTTTCTGAGCTTACAACATAAATAGGGGCATTGTCTGAGCAGCTTATTTCGGCTCCGTTTAAAACTATCCTTACAGTATCTTCTTTTGCGGCATCTACAATTATCTGTCCGTCGGAAAGACTGCCGCTCACAACGTATGTTCCAGGTGAATTGATTGTTATTGTGCTTTCTTTAATTGATGCTCCGGTTCCTTCAAGCTCCGCAGAGTTTCCACTTAATTTGATGTAATTTGGATTTTCTCCTTCCCAATCCGTGTAATAGTCATCATCCTGGTATTCAACCAAGCTTTGAGACATAGTCTTGATGTTTAAGTTAACTTCTGTATTTTCAGTTCCAGTTTCATCGGCTGCCGCCGTTTGATTTCCTGCATTTACGCTGCATGACATGAGAAGTGCGGAGCTCATTAGCAGTGCAGTCATTTTATAAAACATTTTGTTTTTCATTTTTATCTCCTTATAATTCTTCGTTTTGTGCATGTTTTCTGCTGCATATAATTGTCAAGTTGCCGTTCCTGCATCGGATATCATCAATAAATGGTTTTTCTTCTTCGAGATTTTTAAGTACAACATCGTAGTGAAGTTCAAACATACTTCCTAAATTTGTAGTTTTAACTTTTAATAAATCTGATGACTTCAGATACTTTTCAAATAAGTCATCGAATACATTTGTGTAATCCAGGTTTTCCGGTATGGTTATTTTAAGTGATCTTTCAGAAGCAGCGCTGTCGCCGAAGCCGCTTTTGTACAGTGTCAGGAACACGAGGCATATTGCAGCTGTTGCAGATGCTGCAAATGTTATGAATCCCATTCCTGTCGCTATGCCTACAGCCATGGCGAAAAATATGAAGCTTATTTCCTTTGAGCTTCCCGGAACAGATCTGAATCTTACCAGACTGAATGCTCCCATGACAGCAACTCCAGTTCCAAGGTTGCCGTTGACCATCATAATGACCAGCTGTACCAGCAAAGGCATGAGTACCAGCGTCACTACGAAGTTTTTTGTATACTTTTTGCTGGACATGTATGTGAGAGCTATTGCTAAACCAAGAGCCAAAGAAGACACCATACATACAATGGCATTTGTAACAGATAATGCTTCTGTTGTAGTTGTTAAGATGCTTGTAAACATTTAATATTCCTCCAATTTATTGATGAATTTAGTTCGTTTTTTATTTCCTGTTCAGTCAGCCCTTCATGGATGGATTGTTTAAGAAGTCTTTCATTTATTAAACCCTGTTTGTATACTGTTCCGTACTTGGAGAAGGAATCAGGATAAATTTCAAGTTCTGACAGTATTCGTGCAAGCCATAGCGGAAGAGAGGCGGATGTTTTTATTTCCATGAGATAGCCGCTGAAATTATTTATGGCCATACCGAAGTTTCCCTTTCTTAAATCAAGATCATGTGTCCTACTTCTGATGTCTACGTCAAATGTTATTCTTAAACTTTCATCTTCCTTTCCAAACAATGCAACCCTATCATAGGCTATAAATACTTTTTTCTTCGGGTTATAAAGTTTAATGAAGTAATCTATTTCTCTCAGTATCTGGTTATCTGTTTTTGGCTTTATGCCTCGTTCCAGATAATCCTCAGCTTCCTTTAAACCAAGTGATATTCTTCTTTTGAATACTGTGCGGTCGTATTTCTTTTTTATTTCAAGAAACACTTTACTGTCTTCTCCAGGAACACCATAGCTCCTTAGTCTGAACTTTTCCTTGTAAGATGGCTTTTCTATGGAATTTCTTATTAAGTCAAATGTTTCAGTGTCGTAATAAATATTGCAAATGGTGTGAAGACCAAATTTATCTATGGACATGTAAGGCTCAATTTTTTGAAATAATAAGTTGAATTTGTCTTCTGAAAGAAGATATTTCTTTTCAATTCGTTCAAATACATTGTTGTTATTTTCTCCCATAATTGTTTCCTCCGTTTCTTTTTTCATAATAAAGCCTCTTTGTGTTCATTGAGTGAAGTTTTAATGATGCTTAAGTGAAGTTTTGGATTTGAGTCTTAATAGTTAAAAAAATATCACTAGTGCGCCTACTAATCGTTAAAATGTAAAATAAATATCATAAATTTAAGCAAAATACTAGTTGAATTTATAAAATATATGTACTATAATTAAGGCAAACGTTTCTTGAAACGTTATGAAATTATACTATAATAGGAGGGTAAAAAATGGAAGGAATTGCTCAATTTGTAACAACTATTGATGGATGGCTGTGGGGTTGGCCTTTGGTAATCTTATTGTTCGGAACTCATCTTTATTTAACATTCCGCCTCAAGTTCATTCAAAAGCACATTGGTAAGGCTATTAAACTTTCTGTAACAAAGGATGAATTGGCAACAGGCGACGTAAGCCAGTTCAGCGCACTTGCAACTGCATTGGCTGCTACAATCGGAACAGGAAACATTGTCGGCGTTGCAACTGCCATAGCATTAGGCGGACCTGGTGCTGTTTTCTGGACATGGATGACAGGTGTGTTCGGCATTGCCACAAAGTATGCAGAATCCCTGCTTTCTGTAAAATACAGAGTTAAAACAGCTGATGGAACAATGGCCGGCGGACCTATGTATGTTCTGGAATACGGAATGAAAAACAAACCACTTGCTTACATGTTTGCATTTTTCGGAAGCGTTGCAGCATTTGGTATTGGTAACACTGTACAGGCAAACTCAATTTCTAACATGATGTCAAATCAGTTTGGAACTCCTACTTGGATTACAGGTATAGCATTGGCAGTACTTACAGGTATAGTTATTATAGGCGGTGTTAAGAGAATAGCAAGTGTTTGCGACAAACTTGTTCCTTTCATGGCTGTATTCTATGTACTTGGCTGCGTTATAATACTTGCTATGACATTTAAAACAATACCTGCAACAATAGGATTGATCGTATCAAGCGCATTCACAGGCCAGGCAGCTGTGGGCGGATTTGCAGGTTCAACAATAATGATGACAGCAAGATATGGGGTTGCCAGGGGGTTGTTCTCCAATGAATCTGGTTTAGGTAGTGCTCCTATAGTTGCTGCAGCAGCACAGACAAGAAACCCTGTTAGACAGGCTCTTGTTGCTTCAACAGGAACATTCTGGGATACAGTAATTGTATGTATGATGACTGGTATTACAATTGTTAATACAGGTGTTTGGAACACAGGTCTTAACGGCGGAGATTTAACAAACGCTGCATTTGGAAACATTCCTGTTATAGGACCTTTGGTACTTACAATTGGTTTGTTGACATTCGTATTCTCAACAATACTTGGATGGTCATATTACGGAGAAAAATGCGTGGAATATCTGTTCCATTCAAAGAAAGCCATACTTCCTTACAGAATTCTTTATACAGTAGCCGTATACTTCGGTGCAGTTATGTCCTTGGCATTTGTATGGGATTTGGCAGACTTGTTTAACGGTTTGATGGCTATACCAAACTTGATTTCACTTATTGTTTTGTCAAGTGTTATCGTAAGCGAAACAAAGGAATACTTGTGGGACAACAATCTTGATAAAGTAAACGATGAAGTATTGGTTGAGCTTGATGACAAAATGATGGCTAAATCAAAATAAATAAAGAAGTAAATAAATAAAAAACACACTAGTGTCTAGGTTGATGGCATTGAAATTGTCAATAATCTTAGTCACTAGTTTTTTTTTGGTTTGCATATATCAGATACATTCACAATGTAAAGATGTTTCATGAATTTCACACCATTTAATATGATTCATATAATTAATATAACAATTTAAATTTCTGTTAATAAATCGAATATGAAAATAGTTTATTTCGATTGAACATGTGTTATAATATTATAAATGCTTGTTGGGGGTAATGATGTTGAACAATGAGGAATTAAAGAAAATTACTGCAGAGTTAAGCTTTTGGGATAAATTAAGTTCCAGGGAAATGGAACTTTTTAAGAATAATGTTCAAAAAGTGAAATATTCCAAGGGAGAGAATCTTCACAGCGCAGACAATGAGTGCCTGGGTCTTCTTTTGGTACTATCTGGAGAACTGCGAGTATATATATTGTCTGAGGATGGCCGTGAGGTTACGCTATACAGGCTTTCAGATGGAGACGCATGTGTTCTTTCTGCTTCCTGCATACTTCACAACATCACATTTGATGTTTTCATAGATGCACAGTGTGACACAGAAGTGCTGCTCTTGAACATTTCTGCCTTCAGTCAGCTCACTCAGGGAAATGTATATGTGGAAAATTTCGCTCTCAAAAACACTGTAGACAGGTTTTCAGACGTCATGTGGGCAATTGAACAAATATTGTTTACAAGCTTTGACAAAAGACTTGCTACATTTTTACTGGATGAATCTTCAAAAATAAAATCACTTGATATTAAACTTACACACGATCAAATTGCCAAGTACATGGGAAGTGCGAGGGAAGTTGTTTCTAGAATGCTTAAAAATTTTGAAACTTTAGGCATAGTAAAACTCTCCAGAGGGCTGATACACATTGTTGACAAAGATGGACTCAGGAAAATGCTCAAAAAATTATAGAACCTGGTTATCCAGGTTCTATAATTTTGTTACTGCCAGTTTCTTCCGCCGCCACCGCAGCCTCTTCCGCCGCCGTAGCCAAATCCCATCATTCCGCCGCCGCCGCATCCACCGCCGAAGCCGTTGATTGCACAGTTTTCCTGTCTTAACTGCATATTTTCATATATATCGTCTGCTTGTTCCTGTGTGATTGTTCCGTCTTTTACTTTTTCATCCAAATATGCTTTTTTGTCTTCAAGTATTTTTTCATTGTATTCTTCCCACAATCCTTGATCATAAGCCATTTGTCCGTAAGTTAATCCTGTTTCATACCTTTCATCTGTAACTTCATCAACGCTTTTTCCTGTCAATCCAGCAAGAATTTCAGCTGGAGAGCTTACTGTGTAAGCAAAAGCCGTAAATGATGTTGCCAATAAAGCCAACACAACAAGTATCATCACTGTTGCTTTCTTATGTTTTTTCATTTTATTTCCTCCTGTTATTCATAATTTGTTTGTAATGTCACTATAAAATAAATTTGTGGCAAAAGTATGTCTTTTTTATATTGTTTTTATGTAATTTTTTATGACTTAGAACTCAAAAAACAAAATTTTGCCACACATTAAATACTATAATATGGTATAATTGCTTATCATATTACAGAGGTGATTTTATGTCAGTAATGCTTATTGCAGATGATAACAGACAAATAACATCAATACTTGAAGAATACGCTAAAAATGAGGGCTTTGAAGTCAAGGTTGCATTCAATGGGCGGGAAGCACTCAGAAGTTTTGAAAAATACAATCCTGATATAGTCCTCCTTGACGTAATGATGCCGGAAATGGACGGCTTTGAAGTTTGCCGTGAAATTCGCAAGCAGTCTAATGTTCCCATTATAATGATTACTGCAAGAGGAGAAGATTTCGAAAGGATTATGGGACTGGACATAGGTGCTGACGATTACATAGTTAAACCTTTTTCTCCAGCAGAAGTTATGGCAAGAGTAAGAGCAATCATGAGAAGAATGATGATTGATGACAAGAAAGCTAGCCAGATTTTTTCTTATGATAACCTGAAAATAAATATGAACGATTACATTGTTACAATTGACAATAAAAATGTTTCTTTAACAAAAAAGGAAATTGAAATTCTTTGGACTCTTGTTTCAAACAGGAACAAGGTTTTTACAAGAGACAACCTGTTGAACAGCCTGTGGGGATACGATTATTTCGGAGACAACAGGACTGTGGATTCCCACATCAAAAGACTGAGATCAAAGCTTGATGAATTTGAACATGAAAATTGGGAGATAAAGACCATTTGGGGAGTAGGTTACAAATTTGAGGTTGAGGCAGATGAAAAATAAAATAGCAAGAAAACTTATTATATATTTTTCTGCAGCGCTTCTCATATTTGCTGTCGTAATAGGCAGCATATTCATGAGCCTGTTTAAAAACAACACAATTGAAATTCACAAAAATGATATTGAAAACCGTGCTCTCACCATAGCAACAACAATATCAGAACTTTTGGAGGGCTCATCTGCATTTAACGGCATACAAGGCGGAGGCATGGGCATGGGAATGGGTGGAATGATGAACTTGCAGGGAAGCCTGGGCTCGTATCTCAGGAATGTGGATGATATAGCCATGGCTGACGTGTGGATTGTGGATGAAAATTTAAATTTGCTGACCATAGGCTCTATGGCGCGGATGCATTACACATACTCAGACATGCCTGAGGATGCCGATGTTGTTGTAAAGGACGTGTTTGACGGCAACACCACATTCAGCGAAGGTTTCAGCGATATGCTTGATGCCCCCACACTTACTGTGGGAACTCCTATTGTATCAGGCAACGAAATAATTGGAGCACTCCTCATCCATTCACCTGTTGAAGGAATGAATGGTGCTATTTTCGAAGGGTTTAAAATGCTTGTATTAAGCATTGCAATTGCACTTGTTTTGTCCATTGTAATCTCAGTTTTTCTTGCAATGTATTTTACAAAGCCCCTTAAGAAAATGAAAAGCACTGCACTTGTCCTGGCTGAAGGCGATTACACAGCAAAGACAGGAGTTGTGCAGGATGATGAAATAGGAGAGCTTGCTGCAACAATTGATGTTTTAAGCGAAAGGCTTGACAAGGCAAGCCATGAAAGCGAAATACTTCAGAAACAAAGACAAGACTTCATCACAAACATTTCCCATGAGCTAAGAACCCCGGTTACGGTAATCAGAGGCTCCCTTGAGGCCATATGCGACGGAGTGGTCAAGGACCCGGCACAGGTGAAAGAATACAACAAGCAGATGCTTGCTGAAAGCAAGGGGCTGGAAAGGCTTGTGAATGATCTTCTTGAACTATCAAGGCTTCAGAATTCAGATTTTAAAATTGAAATGCAGGAAATTAACCTAAACGATGTAATCAGAGATGCCGTTAGAAGCGCTTCAAACATGGCAAGAAAGAAAAATATAATCATAGATTACTCAGAGGACCGTGACATTTTCATGATTAGGGGAGATTACGGAAGGTTGAGGCAAATGTTCATGATTGTTATTGACAATGCCATAAAGTTTTCAAAGGATAACAGCATAATATATTTAAGTATGAAGAACAATACTGTTGAGGTAAGAGATACTGGAATTGGAATTTCAAGGGAAGATATGCCTTTCATATTCAACCGTTACTACAGGATAAAAACAGAAGAAAACAAAACCGGAACAGGTCTGGGACTAACCATAGCTCAGCAGATTGCCAGCAGGCACAACGTTGAAATGTCGGCAGAAAGCGAGCCCGGCACAGGAACGAGCTTCAAGTTTGAATTCAAATAAGGAAGGGTAAAAATGATAAAAAAAATTAACCAGAAAAATGGAGACAGACTATCCATATTAGGCTTTGGCTGCATGAGATTTCCCACAAAGGGCGGATCAATTGACGAGGCAAGAGCAATACACATGATAAGAAGTGCCATTGAAAATGGAGTCAATTATTTTGATACGGCTTATATATATCATGCAGGAAAAAGCGAATCGCTTCTCGGCAAGGCTTTGGAGGATGGTTACAGAGAAAGGGTAAATATTGCAACCAAGCTTCCTCCCTACATGGTAAACAAGCTTGATAATGCAAAAAAAATAATTTCCACGCAGCTTTCAAGGCTCAGGACCAATCATATAGATTACTACCTTCTCCACATGCTGACAGATCTAGCCATGTACAAAAAAATGGAATCACTGGGCGTCATGGAATATCTTGAAGAACTAAAAAGAGACGGAACAATAGGAAACATCGGTTTTTCATTTCACGGCAGCAAACAGGATTTTGAACAGATAATAAAATCGTACCCCTGGGATTTTTGTCAGATTCAGTACAATTATCTTGATGAAAACAACCAGGCTACAAAGTCAGGATTGATGCTTGCTTATGAAATGTCCATACCTGTCATAGTAATGGAACCATTAAGGGGAGGAAAGCTGGTAGACAGTCTTCCTAAAAGCGTCATGAAGGCATTTGAAGAATGCGACAATAAAAAATCTCCTGCTGAATGGGGATTGAGGTGGATATGGAACCACAAGGAAGTTAATGTTGTTCTTTCCGGAATGAGCGATGAGGCTCAGGTTGAAGAAAATATAAGAATTGCCGGCGATGCAAGGGAAAATTCACTTACTGAAAAGGAAATTGAAGTGTTTTATCGGGTCAAATCAATAATGAACGAGAAAATCAAGGTTCCGTGCACAGCCTGCGCATACTGCATGCCATGCCCTCACGGAGTCAATATTCCAGGGTGCTTTGCAAGCTACAACGAAAAGTATCTTCTTGAAGACAAGATGTACAAAATAAAATATGCCCAGACTTTGGGGGCTATGTCATCAACACCGGCATATGCTTCACAGTGCAAGGAATGCGGCAAGTGCGAGCTTCACTGCCCACAAAAAATAGAAATACGAAAAGAACTTAAAAATGTAAGCAGGGAAATGGAAGGCATAATGTTCAAGCCTGTTGTAAAAGCTGCAAGAAAAATCTTAAAAATTAAATAAGGCCTGAGGCCTTTTAGGTTGATGACAAAGTAACTTTTGACGCTGTCATTCTGAGGGCATAGCCCGAAAGATGCCCTAACCCTATTTTTCAGGTGCTTTTCTGATAAATAACGGTAGGTCATTCGCAATGAGCACCAAATTTATATGAGCAATAGCGAATAAATAAATTTGTGTGTGAAACTGCGGAATCTCATGTTTTCAATAAAGATGAGATCCTTCACTATCGTTCAGGATGACAGCGTCGGGGTCTGTCAATAGTCTGAAAGACCTGTGGTCTTTTATTTTTGTATACTAGTTCCGCAACAAAAACATGATATAATTAAAAATATTTTTAAATTACGAAATGAAAATACCTCCTTAGATTCTCTAATATATAGAGAGGAGATTAAGCATGATTGGATATGCAGTTGACAAGAAAGAGTATGTCTCTTTTATAACCGAATACAAGACAGTGATGTACCGGATTGCCTACGGATATCTTTGTGATGAATACAAATCCCTTGATGCCATTGATGAAGCTGTTTATTTGGGCTACAAGCACCTCAGGGAACTTAAGGAAGCAAGGTATTTAAAAACATGGCTCACAAGAATATTGATAAACGAATGCTACAGAATACTGAGGAATGAAAAACGAGAAACTCTGGTGGAGGTGATTCCGGAGGCAGTTTATCTTGACAGTGAACTTAATCTTCCTGTAAAAATGGCAGTGCAGAAACTAGAGGAAAATCTGCGGAAAGTAATAGTTCTTCGTTACTTTGGCGGTTACACAATTTCTGAAACAGCCGAGATTCTTGAAATTCCAGAAGGCACTGTATCAACCCGTGCCAGGAAGGCTCTGGGAATATTGAAGCTTGAATTCAATGAATAGAAAGGAGAACAAATGGAAGATAAAAATATGAACAACTTAATAGAAGAGTCATTTGAATATCCTGAAGATTTGGCACATGTGGAACGCAGGCTTGAAATGAGAATTCTTAAAGAAAAAAGAAAGAAAAGAGCATTTGTAAGCTTCATATCTTCTGTTGCTGCTGCAGTAATGTTTATTGTGCTTGTAAACACAAGCACGGCATTTGCTGGAATTGTTGCTGAATTGCCGTTAATTGGGACTATAGCAGAATATGTGAAATTTGACAAAAGCTTAAAAAGCGCCATAGAAAATGATTATATACAACAAACAGGCCTCATAGCATATGACGGCAGTGAAAAACTTCTGCTTCCTTATGTAATAGCAGATGAAAAAAATCTGGTGCTTTTCTTCAAACTACCTGATGATTTTGAGCTGTCAGAGGGACAATGGGCAGGAATAAGCCTAACAAGTATAGAAGACGGTTCTTCAGGAGAAAAGGTTGAAGGATTTGGATATTCATCATCAAATATTTCATGGCAAGAAAGTAAATCAAAGGGACTGATACTGCAGCATTATAATTTTTCAGAAGGATTTCTTCCACAATCAATTAAAATAAATGTTGCACTCATAAGGGAAACGTACCAAGACCAGAGTGATGAAAAAACAAACAATGTTGACGAGTTTTCCGCACTGGAGGATGAAAAGTATCCGTTGGCGGAAGAAGTTGGAAACTTTTCATTTAATATTGAATTTAATGAGTTTGCTAAACCCATAGACTATGAATTCAATCAAGAGCACACCATCATGGGACAAAAAATAACCCTTAAAGAAATGAAAGTTTATCCCACAGGAACTGAAGTGTCATTTGAGTTTTCCAAAGATAATTCTGCATGGATAAAAGGGCTTGATCTGGCAGTTGAAAAGGAAGGAAATGAAATGTATTCAGGAAGAAGCGGAATCAGTTCAACATACGATGAAACTAACAACCATATGAAGGTTTATATCCAATCTGATTATTTTGCAGAACCTAAGGAACAAAAACTTGTCATAAAAGGAATTCGCCTTCTTGAAAAAGACAAGGAGTTTATAACCGTTGACCTGAAACGGGGAACTATTTCACCTGAAGTTGAAGGAATGCAACTTTCTAAAGTCTCAAGACGTGGCCAAAAGGCAGACTTGACTTTTTCAACCCACATCAGCAACGACGAAATGTTCGGACTATTTGTTTCAAAATATACGGACATTGAAGGAAATCCATACGAAATAAAATCAGAAGGAAGTTCGAGTAGAGATTCAGTAATGGAAACATATTTAACAGTAGAATATCCTGAAAGCGGAGTTGTAATTCTTCAGAGGTCTTTGACACCCAAAGTATTTCTTAAAGAACCAATTAAAATTCCTCTTCCTTTAAAGTAAATAAAAAGCAGAATTTCACTTAAGAAATTCTGCTTTTTTTATGGCTCGCAGACGAACATATGTTTGACAACGAGAGCGTTTTGTGATATTATTTAAGAAAAAAGAAGTGGTGAATTATGGACGAAAGTTTGTTTGAAAAGTTGAAAATTTTATCTGATGCTGCTAAATATGATGTTTCATGTGTATCAAGCGGAGTTGAAAGAAGCAACAATACTTCAGGCGGAATCGGCAATGCTTCTGCAGCAGGAATTTGTCATGCCTGGTCTTCAGATGGAAGATGCATTTCTCTTTTGAAAATCCTTTTGACCAATGACTGCATTTATGACTGCAAGTATTGCCTTAACAAGGTGACAAACAACATAAAAAGAGCCACATTCACACCGGAGGAAGTAGCAGAGCTCACAATTCAGTTTTACAGAAGAAACTACATAGAAGGATTATTTTTAAGCTCGGCAGTTGAAAAAAGTCCTGACCATACAATGGAAAATATATACAAGGTCTTGTACCTGCTGCGCTACAAATACAATTTCTGGGGATATGTACATGTGAAGGTAATACCGGGCGCAAGCCCTCTGCTTGTAGAAAAAACAGGAGCCCTTGCTGACAGAATGAGCGTTAATATTGAACTTCCCACAAGAGAAAGCCTTAAAATACTTGCTCCCCAGAAAAAAATCGAAAAAATTCTTGAGCCTATGAATTTAATCAAAAATGAAACAACAAGATATATAGAGGACAAGAAACATTTTGTAAACGCTCCACGCTTTGTTCCTGGAGGGCAGTCAACCCAGATGATAATTGGAGCAACTCCGGACAGTGACAAGACAATTCTAAATGTGTCACAGAATCTTTATGATCGTTTCAGCATGAAAAGGGTATTTTTTTCCGCATACATTCCTGTTGTTACATCACCAAATCTTCCTGCAGTAAGCTCTATGCCACCTCTTTTAAGGGAGCACAGGCTTTACCAGGCAGACTGGCTCATGAGATTTTATTATTTCAAATCAGAGGAACTCTTCACGGAAATCGAACCGAACCTTGACCTTGAATTCGACCCTAAGATGATGTATGCCTTAAGAAACCTTGACAGGTTTCCCATTGAAATAAACAAGGCATCCTACGAGGAGCTTTTAAGAGTCCCTGGCCTTGGAGTGACCAGCGCCCAGAGAATTATAAGGGAAAGAAAAAATGCAGAACTTTCCTACGATACATTAAAAAAAATGAAGACAGTCTTGAAAAGAGCAAGATACTTCATCACAATAAACGGTAAATATTATGGCAATACTGAATTTGAACCGGATGCCATAAAAGAAGAAATAAGATTCAAAGAAATACAAAAGCAATTGAGCATTTATGAATTTATATGAGGTGGTTATGGATTATCTGTACGACGGAACCTTCGAAGGACTTTTGACTTGCATTTACTTCCATTACAAGGAAGAAAATGCAACTGGAATTTATAATGCTTCAAGCTATCAGCAGTCAATTGTAAATGAATATAAAATCATAAAAACAGATGAAACAAAAGCAGGTACTGTTTCTAATGCAATAAACAATAAAATTTCACGGGAAGCGTACATAAATGTTTTTTACTGCTTTCTTTCTGATATTGAAAACAAGGAAAATATAATTCTAGAATTTTTGGTTTTTGCCTTTAAGTACGGAAAAAACACAATGAATTTTTTCTCCCACGAAAAAGTACTTCCCATAAATGAAGCCTATATCAAAGTTTCGAGGGAGGAGCATAAATTTCTTGGAATCCTTCGCTTTTCAGATATAGGAGGAATATTGTACTCAAGATTTTCCCCTGACAACGATATTTTAATTTTAATTACTGATCACTTTGCAGACAGGTACAAGTATGAAAAATTCATAATTCATGACGAAAAAAGGAAGAAGGCTGTCATATACTCAGAAGAGGCTTGGGAAATCAAAGAAAATGTGATTATTGAGAATCCTGAATACTCAAGAGATGAAAAAATACTTCAAAGTTTATGGAAACAATATTTCAATGACCTGGCCATAAAGGAAAGAACCAATATAAATTTGCAGTTTCAGTTCGTACCATCAAGGTACAGAAAAAATATGGCTGAATTCAAATGATTTCAACCATATAATTTCATAAATGAATTGAAATTATACGAAAAAAATTGTATAATAAATAGAAAATATTATCAGTAAAAATTATTGAGCATATTTTACTGATTCCCATAAAAAGGTGGAGTTAATTTGAATGTTGGTTCAATTGGTTCTGATGTCATTGGTATTGCTGCATTGTTTTTTACAATTAACCTGGCAAAACGCAATGCAGTTGTAGATGTCTATAAAACAAAAATATACATATTAGCTTCAACTATAACAATTGTCCTATTATCATTGGAAATACTGGATATTTGGGGACAAAGCGTTCAAAATGTTGAAAATATATGGCTTTACAAGCTGGAAAATGTCATGGGTTTTTTCCTTTCTCCAGTAGTTCCTTTCATTTTATTGTTTTTGTACAACAATGCGACAAACAATAAAATTCATTACTCCATTCCATTGCTTCTAAATTCTGCAATAAGTATTGCTTCATACAAAACAGGGTGGATATTTTACTTTGACCAGGCTGCAACTTATCACAGAGGAATTTTGTTTTTCGTACCCATAGCCGCAGGATTTTTTTACTACACACTGCTCATGACTTCTATTATGAAAAATGATTCAAAGTATGAAAAGGATGACATGCTCTTTTTAAAATATGTCTTTTTTATGCCAGTCCTGGGTGTTTCGCTGCAGCTTTATTTTGTCGATTTTCACATAGTGTGGCCAAGCGTTGCCCTTGCATTATTATTATATTATGTTTTTTTGAGGGAGCTTCAGTTTAAATATGACGTCATAAGCGGGATTATGAACAGAAAAGCATTTGAAAGTGAAATGGAATTGTACAACAGCGGGGATAACGTTGTTGCATTGGTTGTGCTTGATTTAAATGACCTGAAAAAAATAAATGACAGCAAGGGACATCATGCAGGAGACAAGGCAATACTCATTTCAGCAACAGTGCTGCAGGAAAGCTTTGAAAAAATCGGCAAGGCCTATCGAATCGGAGGAGATGAATTTTGCGCCCTGTGTGCCGGTGCTTCTGAGGAAGATATTGCTGAGGCTCTTAAAAAACTTGAAAATCTTCTTTTGGAAGTTAACAATATACACGACATGAAAATCGAACTTGCCTATGGTTATGCCTTTTACAGGAAGGAAGAAGGCAAAAGTATTTATGAAACGTTTAAATATGCTGACAGGCGCATGTATGAGCACAAAGCCAAACTAAAGGGATTGTACGGCCGCCGAGTTGATGATATAGAGATGATTTATATGGAAAATTTAAAGGAAGCATGGAAAAAAACAGATCCATCTCTGTAAGGAAGAAGTACTGGAATAACAGTGCAGGTTCAGCACTTATGACAGAACTCATCGATTTTGAGGGGATTTTTCTGTATGGAGGGACAATTTACGATGAGATTTTAATGGACTTATTTAATTAATGAAAGCTTCATGACTGTGAAGCTTTTTTTATGCCCTAACCCAGATTTTTCGACCGAAGATAGGAAATCTGCGGTAGGTCAAACGCAACGAAATTCAAATTTATTAGACCGGAGGGAGCTGATAAATTTGTGATTGAGACTGTGATTTTGAGAATTTTTTTAATTACGTAATTTTTAACATTTATTTGCTCATAATAATAGAAAAACTTGGAGGAATTTATGGAATCTTACAACTCCCTTTATAATCATCTATTAAAGGCTGCTATAAATAAAAAAATAGACGAAGAACTAAAAAAACTCACGGAATTTGACCCTCATCACCTGGACTGTCTTTTAAATCCTGACAAACACGGAACGGTAGTGAGAATTGGTGATTGCTGCTGCAGTGATGAAGAAAAAAGAAAATGCGAAGACGGATGCGATTTTAATGCAATGAAAAGAGACGAAGTAGGCAATGTATATGTGACTGAAGACTGCATAGGGTGCTCCAGGTGCATTGAAAGCTGCATTAAAAACAACCTTACAGACAAAAAGGATCTGCTGCCTCTTTTTGAAATGATAAATAGCGGTGTCTATCCTGTATATGCCATGATAGCCCCTGCTTTCACAAGCCAGTACGGGCCTGAGGTGACACCGGGAAAATTAAGAAGTGCATTCAAGGCAATCGGTTTTGCTGGAATGATTGAAGTCGCACTTTTTGCAGATATACTGACACTTAAAGAAGCTCTGGAATTTGACAAATCCATAAAGACAGACGAAGATTTTCTCCTGACCAGTTGCTGCTGCCCCATGTGGATTGCAATGATAAAGAAAATATACAATGACATGGTTCCTCATTTGCCGCCTTCAGTTTCTCCAATGGTTGCCTGCGGCAGGTCTATTAAGAAGTTGTATCCACAGGTGAAGACAGTGTTCATCGGTCCATGTGTAGCCAAGAAAGCAGAAGCAAGAGAAAAGGATATAGAGGATGCAGTTGATTTTGTACTCACATTTCAAGAAGTTGCAGAAATTTTTGAAATTGCAGGCATAGAACCGGAAAAGATGGAAGAAGATTTAAGGGATCATTCTTCAAAGACAGGAAGAATCTATGCAAGGACAGGTGGAGTGAGCGAAGCAATTCAAAACACTCTCGATTATTTGCGTCCAGACAGAACGATTCCTCTAAGGTCCAGGCAGGCTAATGGAATTTCCCAGTGCAAGGAACTTCTGAACGAAATAAAGGACGGAAAAATTTCTGAAAACTTTCTTGAGGGAATGGGATGCGTGGGAGGATGTGTAGGAGGTCCTAAAAGAATCATAGACTCCCAGCAGGGAACAAAGCATGTGAACGACTACGGCAGTGAGGCACAATACAAAACTCCCGTAGACAATCCTTATGTCATGGAACTTTTGAAGAGGTTAGGTTACGACACTGTAGATTCGCTTCTTGAAAGCGACAATATGTTCATACGAGAAATGAAGTAACTTATACCAACAATACTTTAATATGTAAATTAATAAAAATGTGAAGATTTTTATTTGTTTTTGTGTTATTATAGTTTAAAATCTAACACGATTCAATGATATTAAAGTGAAAGGATGTTTCAATTGATACAAATAGAACAGTCAATCAACATGCTTAACAAAAGAGTAACTGAAATATCTCTTATTGCTCCAACCATTCAGCTTGCTCAAAAAACGAGAAATATAATTGAACAGCGAAATGAAGAAATTGATGTCTTTGTTCCGATTTCAAAAGAAGATGCTCTTAATGATGCATTGAGAATAGCGAGAAATTTAGTTGACCAGGGTGCAAAGGTAATAATAAGCAGAAAGGGTACTGCTACAGCCATAAATGAAGCCAAACTAAATGTATCGGTGGTTGCAATAAACAGCATATTGTCAGATTACATAGAATCCATTGAAGTAGCAAAATATGAAAATGGAATCATAGCTTTTTTTTCTTACGGTGAAATGACAGATGATGTAAGAAGTCTTTGCAGCATGCTGGATATAAAGGCAAAATACTACACTTTCAAGACAGACAAGGACTGCGAAAGAATAGTGCGACAATCATTAACTGACGGTGCGGTTCTAGGAATCGGCGGAGTAATGACTCAAAAATATTCTGAAATGTACAATTTGAAGCATATAACCATTGAAAATTCTGAAATTTCTATTACCAGTGCAATTGAAACAGCAAAACAGATACTTCAGGTACAGAAGGAAGAAGCAAAAAAGCAAAATGAACTCAAGGTGCAGCTTGAAAGGTACAAGGCGGTTCTTAATTTCACTCATGATGCCATCATTGCAGTTGATGAAAAAGGAAAAGTCGATGTTATAAATCCTGTGGCGGAACAGATAGTAAAAACAAGTCCCGGTTATGCCGTAGGCAAAAACATCGATGAGATCATTCACAACACAAGCATGTTTGACATAATAAGCAACAAGGAAAAACAGCTTAACCAGCTTATGGATATAAACGGAACTCTTGTATCCACCAACAGAATACCCATAATAGTTGATGATAAAGTAAAGGGTGTTGTGGCAACATTCCAGGACGTCAAGGTCATTCAGGAAAATGAAAACAAAATAAGAAGAAGCCTTCACGAAAAAGGTCTTGTAGCAAGGTATCACTTCAGGGACATTAAGGGTGAATCAGCCGAAATAAAAAATGCAATATCAATTGCTCAAAGTTATGCTTCTTCGGATTCTACAATTCTCATTCAAGGTGAAACTGGAACAGGAAAAGAGTTGTTTGCTCAAAGCATTCACAATTCAAGTTCCAGAAAGTGTGGGCCTTTTGTGGCAATAAACTGTGCTTCCCTTTCATCAAATCTATTAGAATCTGAACTGTTCGGATATGTGGAAGGAGCATTTACCGGAGCAATAAAGGGCGGAAAAATAGGATTGTTTGAACTTGCCCACAAGGGAACAATTTTTCTTGATGAAATTGGTGAAATACCAATAGAAATACAAGCACAGCTCCTTCGAGTGCTTCAGGAAAAAGAAATTAGAAAAGTTGGTTCTGTTGTGAAAACTCCTGTGGATGTGAGAGTCATTACAGCCACAAACAGGAATTTAATTGAAGAAATGAAGACAAAGTCATTCAGAGAAGATTTGTATTACAGAATTGGAGTTCTAAATCTTACTGTGCCTCCCTTGAGGGAAAGGGGCAGGGACATAATGCTTCTTGGAAGGTTTTTCTTTGACAAGTACCTTGGAAGTGAAAAAACAGAATTTTTAAGCACGTTTGAAAACATTATGAACAGGGTTAAGTCATATAAATGGTACGGAAATATAAGAGAACTTCAGAATTTTGTTGAAAGAATCTGCGTGCTCATGAAATATCACGGCAATGGATATGATTTTGAACAGCTTGTAAACAACTTCATCAACAAGGGTTACGATATTAACATCAACACTGAAAACTCTAATGAGGAAGAACAAGTCAGCAAAATAACATCAGTCAAGGGTAATGACTTAAACAAATGGGAAGCTGAAAGAATAACCAGTGCTCTTAAAAATAACGACTTATCAATTCAAAAAGCATCTTACGAGCTTGGAATAAGCAGGACAACTTTGTGGAGAAAAATGAAACAGTACAATATTAAAGTATAATATGTTTCGAGGTTGCACGGAAGAGTTACTAAAAGAAGCTTTGTGAAACGTTGTGAAACAAATCTCTTGAAATTGAAATAAGTTTATATGAAAAATTAAAGTGCCGGATGATAAATTTCTGCACTTTAATTTTTTTAATATATAAAATGGCATTGAAATTGCAATAATATTTTTATATATTACATTTTCAGATAAAAAGTTGGCACAGTTAATGCAAAATATAAATGCAATAGTTTATAAATACTCGTTTATAATCTATTAAACAAATTATGGGAGGACCAAATGGGAGAATTTAAAGTAAGAAAAATTGGTTTTATTGTGGGTGTGCTGCTTTGCGCAATATTAGTTATTATGCCGACACCTGCAGGATTATCTATTGTGGGACAAAGAGTATTGGCGGTTTCATGTTTGATGATCGTATTCTGGATGACTGAAGCAATATCAATTCCTGTGACAGCTTTATTACCGATTTTGTTATTTCCTTTGCTTGGAATAACAGGAGCTAAGGGGCAAAACGACATAGCATTGTTTAAACATTATGCATATCAAACAGTGTACCTGGTATTAGGAGTTGGATTCCTTGCAACTTCAATGGTTAAATGGGGACTGCACAAAAGAATGGCACTTGGCATCGTAATGAAGGTTGGTAAAAAACCTGCAATGATAATATTAGGATTTATACTTGCTACAGCAGTTGTATCAATGTGGATGTCAAACACAACAGCAACAGCTATGATGTTACCGGTTGCTATGTCAATTATAGCAACAATGGATAAAGAAATATCAGGTGGTTTTAAAAAAGCAATGGTATTGTCAATACCGTTTGCAGCAACATTAGGTGGGCTTGGAACATTGATAGGAACAACAACTACTCCAACAGGAACTGGTATTATTGCAGAAACAATAGGAGTTCAGCTTGGATTCGTTGAATGGATGAAGATAGGTCTTCCTTTCGTTATAGTTATGATTCCGCTTGCGTGGCTGTTTATGGTTAAATTCTATAAGGTTGATAAACTTGATGAAATAAACGTAGATGTTATAAAAAAAGAGTATCATGCTCTTGGAACAATGAACAAAGGTGAAAAAATTACTGCTGTAATATTCGCTGTAGCTGTATTGGCATGGGTTACAAGCGGATTGTGGAAAGGTCTTGTGCCGTTTGCAACTGATGAAACTATTGCAATGGCAATAGCAATAGCACTTGTTGTAATACCAGTTGACTACAAAAAAGGCGAATATGTTTTAAGCGGAAAAGAAGCTTTGGCAGATGCACCTTGGGGAACAATGCTTCTTCTTGGAGGCTCAATGGTAATGGGTAACGCCATCACTGATGCAGGAGTAGCTCAATGGATAGCTGGTTCTTTAAGCGGACTTGGCGGAATGTCACCAATAATGATTATCATGGTTGTTGGTATAGTTACAGCTATGATTACAGAAGTTACGACAAATGCCGTTGTTGTTGCTTCATTCTTGCCTGTACTTCCAGGCGTTGCTACAGCAATTGGAATGGATCCGTTGCAGTTAATGCTTGTATGTATGGTTGCAGCTAACTTCGCATTCATGCTTCCTCCAGCAACACCTCCAAATGCAATTGCTTACAGCACAGGTGCATTTGAAATTTCTGACTTGATGAAAGCAGGCCTTGGATTAAAAATCATATGCTTGATAGTATTCCCAATAATTATGTACGCTATAGTATTCGGTTTGTTCGGTATAGGAGCATAGTATAAAAATGAGCAGATAAATTTGTTTATTTATCTGCTCTAAAAATTATAAGAATTATTAAGTAATCAAAAATTAAGAAAAATCAAACAAATTAAAATATTTTATTTAATAGGAGCAAGTAAATGAGTAAAGGATTATTGGATGGGGTTGTAGTTCTAGACCTTACAAGAGTGTTGGCAGGACCATACTGCGGAATGCTTTTAGCAGATATGGGAGCTACAGTTTACAAAATAGAACAGCCTAAAAAGGGAGACGACAGCAGAGCTTTCGGACCGTTTGTCAACGGAGAAAGCGCATACTACATGAACCTTAACAGAAATAAAATGGGCGTAACATTAAATTTGAAAACACCTGAAGGAAAAGCAGTTTTCATAGAGATGGTTAAAAAAGCAGATGTAGTTATTGAAAACTACCGTCCGGGAACAATGGAAAAATTAGGTCTTGGATATGAAGATTTAAAGAAAATAAACCCTGGCATTGTATATGGGTGTGTGTCTGGTTTTGGACACTACGGACCATATAGCCAGAGAGCAGGCTATGACATCATCGGTCAGGCAATGGGCGGACTTATGAGCACAACTGGCTGGCCGGGAGGAGCTCCAACAAGAACAGGTACAGCAATGGGAGACGTATTGGGTGGTTTAGGCTGCACAATCGGCGTGCTGGCAGCAGTTGTAAACAAAATAAAAACAGGAGAAGGACAAAAGGTTGATGTTGCACTGGTTGACTCTGTTGTATCTTCTCTAGAAATAATCACACAAATTTACCTGGCAACAGGAAGAATTCCTGAAAAAATAGGAAACAGATACGAATCTGCATATCCTTATGATTCATTCAAGGCAAAAGACGGCGATGTTATCATAGCATGTGGCAACGACAAGCTGTATAAACTATTGATAGAAGTAATGGAACAGCCTGAACTTCTGACGGATGAAAGATTTGCAACTAATGCACTGAGGGTTAAAAATCATGCTGAGTTAAAACCACTCATTGAAGTTTGGTCTTCTCAGCATACAATTGATGAAGTAGTAGAGAGCCTGCTTGATGTAGGAGTTCCTTCATCGCCAATAAACACAATTGACAGGGTTGTAAAGGATCCTCACATTGCAGGTGCAAGAGAAATGTTTGTGGAAGTTGAACATCCAGTAGCAGGTAAAACAACATTGACAGGAGACCACATCAAGTTCAGCGACAAAAAAGCTGAAATAAGAACTCCAGCCCCAACATTGGGACAGCATAATTTCGACGTTTATGAAAGCTTTGTTGGATTAAGCGAAGAAATAATCAAAGAGTACATTGAAAAGGGTGTATTCTAAAGAAAGAGGTTAATTATGAACAATAAAATACAAATAGTTGAAGTTGGACCAAGAGACGGGTTTCAAAATTTAAAAGATTATATACCCGTAGAGCAGAAACTTAAAGTTATTGATGATTTAATAGGTGCAGGAATCAAGCATATTCAGCACACATCATTTGTAAGTCCAAAAGCTATTCCGCAATTAAAAGATGCTGCAGAAATAACTAAAACATTAATAGAAAAATATCCTGCGTATGACTTTTTCGCACTGGTACCGAACCTTTTTGGAGCAAAATCAGCTTATGAAGCAGGTCTTAGAAAAGTATCCTATGTTGTTTCATTAAGCGTAAGCCACAATAAGGCAAATATAAACAGAACACATGAAGAGTCATTTGCTGAACTCAAGAAAATTATGGACAGCTACAAAGATTTAGATGTATGCGTAGATGTTGCAACAACATTTGGCTGCCCATTCGAAGGCAAATATTCAACAGATACGGTTGTAAAATTTATAGACCAAGTAGCTAACATGGGTGTTAAGGAAATGTCTCTTGCAGACACCATAGGAGTTGCAAATCCTAAGCAGGTAAGAGAAATAGTATCGGCTGTAAAAAAAGAGTTTCCGGAAATTGAATTCCAGGTTCATATTCATGATACAAGAAACATGGGAATGGTAAACACCCTGGCAGCAATTGAATCGGGAATCACTAAAGTTCAGTCAACTCTCGGAGGGCTGGGCGGATGCCCGTTTGCTCCTGGAGCATCTGGAAACACTGCAACAGAAGATTTGGCATACATGCTCAACGACATGGGATATGAAACAGGTGTTGATGTTAACAAGCTCATAGAAGCAGCAAAATATGAAAAAAGTATAATCACAGGCAATTTCAGCGGACACCTTGTAAATATCCAAACAGGACAATGCAACGGCTAATTAAATCTAATAATAAAAAGCGTTTCAAGGCTGCGCCTTGAAACGCTTTTTTGTGCAGAAAAATCCAAGTATATTATTAAGACGAGCGTTTCAAATTGTTTTACTAGGAGTTGCGTGCAACATTTAGAAACAAGGAATGGCACGAATATTTTCTAAAAAAACAATTTAAGTCTAATGTATCAACGTTTTTGAACAGTTATTAAAAATAATATGCATTAATAAATTGGCACGGTAATTGCTATATATTAGATATGATAATTGCTGCAACTGTCTGAAAAACATAATGACATTATGTAACAGCAGTAAAAATATTATAAGTGTAATAATCAGGAGGATATTATGAGCAAAGGAATATTAGATGGAATTGTTGTTCTAGACTTAACGAGAGTGTTGGCAGGACCATACTGCG
>DIWF01000010.1 GCA_002422545.1 Firmicutes bacterium UBA6113
ATCTTAACTTAATGACATTGGGCACAAGACCCGCCCCTACAACCTGAAAATTCAAGGAATTTGATCTGTTGATAGCATCAACGGATTTTAAATTTTTTACTTAAAATTCTTCATTCTTAACTCTTCATTCTTAACTGCTTTTAAAGTCCCTGCATACATGCACATTATCAACAAGATTTGAGGCGTCAGTAGCACAGAGTCAACCAGACCGTGTATGAGCGCCATTGATAGTATAATAAATGCTGTTATCCAGTCTTGATTGTCTTGTCTTGTTTTTATGTTATTAAGTATTGTGGCTGCTCCCTTAAATATAAGAAACGAGAAAATTCCAAATCCAATAATTCCGGTTTCCGTTAATGACTGTATATAAATGTTGTGGCAGTGTTCAATATTTGTTTTAACAACAGTTGAATATTCGGTAATATGTTTAAACAATGTTCCAAAACCTATTCCTGTAAGGGGATTATCCTTAATTATTTGGAAGCATGCTTTCCATATTTCAATCCTGTAAAGAAAAGAGCTGTCACCTGCCGCACTTGAGGGGTTCAATCTTCCTATTCCAAACACATAATCCATGCCAAAGATAGCAGCAGAAACTATTGCTGCATATTTTAAATATTTTTTGTTGAAAATGCTTGCAATTAACAGGGATGCTATGAGAGAAATCCATGATGTTCTTGAGAATGTAAGGAACAAGCAGCTAATTCCTGTTAAAAATACAGCCAGTGACAGATTCATTTTTTTGAAATCAAGATTTCCGCATGCTGAAATTATTATCAGGTTGATGTAAAAACCGAATATGTTGGGATTGAAAAATGTTGAATAAATTCTTTTGCTCAATTTGAACTCGTTTGCATCCACCCATTTTCCCGGAATTGAAAATCCAGGGCTTAAATATTGTATCATTCCAATAATAAATGCAATTATTGACACAATGTATATTATTTTTTTAAGCTTAACAGCCTCTTCTTCATTCATGGACACAAAGAACATGTAGTATGAAAACAAGCAAAGAATATAAATTATTGCGTAAACAAATGATATTGCTTTAAATTGAGAAAACAGAACACCCATAAATATGTATACTTTTGACAGCTTGAATTCAGAATCCTTTGAAATGAAGATGTCTTTTTTTGACCAATGGGCAATAAAAACTGCTGCAACTGTAACATATGCAGCAGGAATGAATGCAACAGATAAAATTAACGTTATATAAGGAATGGAGCCTATCTTGACAGATGCCCCAGTATTAAGTTTGCTGTTTAAAATTTCGTAGTCCATAAAAACCTCAATTATTATTAATTCCTGATTCTTTATTTTGTGTCATTATGTAGTAAAAAATACCTGTTATTATGATTATTCCTCCTGCCAGCGTGTAGATAGAAGGCATTTCTCTGAATATGATCAAAGCAAGGATGCTTGCAAATATTGGCTCACTCAAAGTGGATACTGAAATGAGCGTAGAGGAAAAATATTTGACAAGATAATTGTACACTGTGTGTCCAAGTATGGAGCAAAAAAATGCCAGAGCAAAAAACAGTGCAAATTCTCTCAGAGCGTACGGGTAAACAGGAGTGCTGCTGGCAAAACACATTACAAACAAAACAATAGCCGAGACAGAATACACTATGAACACGTAAATTCCGGCGCTTAAATTTTTTCTTACAATTCCTCCGATTACTAAGTAACCAGCAACAAAAATTGCTCCTAAGAAAGCAAGGATGTTGCCTGTCATCATGCTTGTCTGTGTGCTGCCTGCAGAACCCATGGCAATGATTGCTGTTCCTGTCAGGGACATTGCTATTCCAATTACCATCCTTCTTGAAGGTTTTTCTTTAAGGAAAAAAAAGTTTGCAAGAGCAACAAACATGGGGCTGCATGCCACCAATACAGTTGAGTTAGCAATTGTGGTCATTTTGATGGAAGATATCCATGATGCATAATGAAGTGCCAGAAAAATGCCGCTTAAAATGCAAAGAACAAAATCTTTTTTGCTAATTTCATGAAACTCTTTCCTGCTTTTAATCATTACAGGCAACAATAACATCATGCATGTAAACAGCATGCGGTAGGCCGATATGACCAGTGCCGGGGCAGTTGAATATCTTATTATTATTGATGACAGGGATGTGAACAGTGTTCCTGCCAGAATCCAGTATTTAGAAGGTGATTTTTCCATATGTGCCTACCTTTCGTATAGATAATATTAGCATAATAGCATTATTATTTCAATACAGGAACAAAAAGAATAATAAACAATATATATGTAATAATAAAGTATTGGCAGGAGGCAGTCATGTTAAATATTTTCAGTTCTATTTCAATAATTTATTTTATTAACATCGCTATGGCTGTCGTTGTGATTTTTCTTGAAAGGAAGGACCCTACAGCAACGCTGGCCTGGGTGCTTGTCTTACTCATATTTCCCGGATTTGGTTTTTTTCTTTATCTTATGCTTTCTCAAAACTTCAGCAGAAAAAAACTATTTGCAATGAAAATATACACCAAGAAAACATTCGGTGACTATATCAAGATTCAGCAGGAACTGTTCAGTTCAGGAAAACTGATGTTGAATGACATAAATGCGGAACGTTTCAAGGATTTAATCAAAATGAATCTTTTTTTTCATGGATTCTCATACACTCAAAACAATGATGTAGTTGTGTATACTGACGGGCAGGAAAAGTTCTACGAGCTTTTTAGTTTGCTGGAAAAAGCTAAACACCACATTCACCTTGAATATTACATCATTAAAGACGATGATTTGGGAAACAAACTTTTTGAAATTCTCAAGAAAAAGGCCTCAGAAGGAATTGAAGTGAGGCTTTTGTTCGATTCTGTGGGAGGAAGGCATGTGCCAAAGGAAAAAATCAAGGATATGACTTCTTCAGGAGTAAAGGTGGCAGTGTTTTTTGAAAGCCGTGTTCCGTTTTTTAACTTCAAGATAAATTACAGAAACCACAGGAAAATTGTTGTAATTGACGGCAATACAGCATTTATAGGAGGATTCAACATAGGTGACGAATACCTGGGCCTGGATAAGAAAATTGGATACTGGCGCGATACACATCTAAAAATAACAGGAGATGCAGTTATTGATCTTCAGACACGGTTTTTCCTGGACTGGGGCCATGCATCAAAAGAAGAAGAGCTCATATTTTTGCCCATATATTTTCCTGACAGCAACAACAATGGTACAGTGGGCATACAAATAATAAGCAGCGGGCCTGACACACCAGACCAGACAATAAAAAGCAGCTATGTGAAGATGATCAATTCAGCAAAAGAAAGCATTTTAATCCAGACGCCGTACTTCATACCTGATGCCAGCGTGTTTGAATCTATTAAAATAGCGGCCATGTCCGGAGTGGATGTGAAAATAATGATACCATGTAAGCCTGACCATCCATTTGTTTACTGGGCAACATACTGGTATTGCGGGGGGCTCTTAAAATACGGAGTGAAGGTGTATACGTATGAATATGGTTTTCTGCATGCCAAGACAATTGTAATAGACAGAGTTGTGTCTTCCGCAGGGACGGCCAACTTTGACATGAGGAGCTTCAAGCTCAATTTTGAAAGCAATGCTTTGATTTATGACCAGAAAATTTCAGGCAATCTCTATGATAGTTTCATGGAAGATTTGAATTATTCCATGGAACTTACAAGAGAGCTTTATCTTGAAAGAGGGGTAATTATCAGGATGAAGGAATCAGTTTGCAGACTTCTGGCTCCTTTATTATGATTTTTATTGAAAAATTTTCATTAATTGATATAATTATGTATCATATAAATACGGAGATAAAATGAAAAGATACTTTGTAATATATAATCCATCTTCAGGTAAGGAATTGGCTTCGCAAAAGATATTTCATGCTGCGGAATCTATAATGGAAATTGAAGATACAGAATTTACTTTTTTTGCAACAAAGAAAAAGGGAGACGGTGAAGCAGCGGCAATAAGGGGATGCCAAGAAGGATATGACATGATAATTTCCTGCGGAGGAGATGGTACAGTCCATGAAGTTGTAAACGGCATGATGAAATGTTCAGAAAGACCCAAGCTGGCAATTCTTCCTGCAGGGACAGTTAACGATTTCGCCGAACAGCTGAAAATGCCAAAGGCCTATGCTAACTTTGCATCACTGCTCTTAAAGAAAAAGTTTATTTCCATAGATGTTGGCAAAATAAATAATGATTATTTTGTAAATGTTGTGGGCGGAGGTGCATTTACAAGCATACCTCACAACGTTACAGTTGAAGCCAAGACAATACTAGGAAAATACGCATATTATTTCAAGGCTGCAGTGCAGGTTCCTGAAGAGCTTGAAAGCTCACACAACATAACCTATGAAATTGACGGCAATGAATACAAGTTCAGCACGCTGCTTTTCCTTATTGTAAATTCATCGGGAGCAGGAGGATTCAAATATTTGTGTCCTAATGCCAAAATAAACGACGGACTTCTTGATTTGGTTATTTTTGAAAAAACAAATAATGCTGACCTCCTTCAAATATTCACGAAGGTTTTTAACGGTCAGCACATTACGCACCCCAAGGTTCATTACTACCAGGGGAAAAATATTAAAATTAATTCTGACAAGGATTTGTCAGTGGATGCCGACGGAGATTTCGGAGGATACGCCCCTCTTGAAATATCTTCTGTCCACAATGCCATTGAACTTTTGGTTCCTTGATTTAAACGGTTTTTAAAAAGTTGTTTATAAGATTGATTGATTTTTTTGCTGCAATTTGGACAAAAGCAGGGAAATCCATGTGAGCTGAGCCGTCTGCCTTGTCGGAGATGGCTCTTATTATGCAGAAATCAACATTGTTCAGATAACAAACATGTCCTATGGCAGCACCTTCCATTTCTGCGCAAAGAGCCTTAAAGTTTTCAACAATGTAATCTTTTTTTGATGCGCTGCATATGAACTGGTCTCCGGAAGCAATTGTTCCTACAAATACTTTTGTGTTTTCAATCTTTTTTGCACTTTTTTCTATTTTTTCAACCAGCATTTCAGGGCATGGTATTTCAATGAGATCAATTCCGGAAATGAGCCCTATTGGGTCGCCAACTCCTGAAGTGTCGAAATCGTGCTGAACAACCTTGTTTGAAACAACAAGATCTCCTATGTCAAGAGATGCGCTTAGACTTCCTGCAACTCCTGTGTTTATGATTGCAGCAGGGTTATATTGAAGTATCATGGTCTGAGCACACACTGCAGCATGTACCTTGCCTATTCCGCATTTTGCAACAACCACATCTTTTCCTTGAAGTGTTCCTTGGTAATACACAATTCCGCTTATAGTATCTTTTTTTATGTTTTCCATGGATTCAATGAGTTCTGCAACTTCAACATCCATGGCTCCGATTATTCCTATTTTCATATTATCCTCCACTGTTTATAAGGTTATTTTAATATAGCAAAATACAAATGTCAATTTAAACAATTGATCGGGTCATCAGTTATAATAATTTTTCGGACATAAAATACTGAAATTTTTATAAAAATATGTTAAAATAGATTTATCTGATAATAATAAGGGTGAAAAAATGCATTACATATATATCGTGCAGTGCTGTGACGGAACATTGTACACAGGGTACACCAATAACCTGGAGAAAAGAATCAAAGCCCACAACGAGAACAAGGGGGCAAAATACACCAGGGGCAGAAATCCAGTAGAACTCAAATACTTTGAAGAATATGAGTGCAAGGGTGATGCTCTTAAAAGAGAAGCACAGATAAAAAAACTACCAAGGCCCAAGAAACAACTGCTTTTCCATAATATTTAAAAATTCAATTGAATAGATTGTTGAGTTTTGTTATAATTGTATATAAAATTTATTAGGAGTGATCTGTATGAAGAAAAACTTAGTAGTTGACAGTTGTGTTGATTTTAACGATTATACGGAAGATATTGAAAGGGTTCCTTTTAGAATACTTATAGAAAATGAAGAAATAGTTGATAAGAATATGGATATAAATGAACTTATCCGCAAAATGAAAAACAGTTCTTCTCAGATAAAAACAGCATGTGCTCCTCCGGAAGATTTTATAAACAAGCTGAAAGACCATACGGACAATTTCATAGTAACCATATCAAGTCAACTAAGCGGTTCATACAACAGTGCCATGGTTGCAGTTGACTCGTTCAAGGAGAAATTTCCCGAGAGTTTTGTACATGTGTTTGATTCAAAGACTGCAGCAGCAGGTGAAACCATGATTGTCATGAAGGTAAAACAACTTTTAGAAGAAAATGTAAATACTGCTGAAATAATAGAACAGACAAACAAATACATTTCAAAATTAAGAACTTTTTTCATACTGGAATCTCTGGACAATCTTGCAAAAAACGGCAGAATCACAAACTTCAAGGCAATGCTTGCAAACATAATGCACATAGTTCCAATCATGGGAGAGGACGGCAGCGGAAGAATTGAGCTCAAGGAAAAAGTAAGAGGAAAGAAAAAAGCCTTTGACAGACTAGTGGACATGATAGCCGAAAACAATGTGGATTATGAAAACACAGTTCTTGGCATAACACATGTGGATTGCCTGGAAAAAGCAGAAAAATTAAGAGACCAGATAAAGGCAAAATATCCATTCAAGGATATAAAAATTTTCAAATCATCAGGATTGAGCACAGTTTATGCAGATGACGGAGGAATTGTAATTGCATTTTAAAATATAGTAAATTTTGAAATTACTATGTTAATTTATTCTAAATGTGGGTATATATAAAATATAACTTACATGGAGGTAATAAAATGAATTACAAGGATACTATCGCATCTATCAAGTCAATCAGAGATTACAAGAAAGAAGAAGTCAGTCTTCAGAAATTAGACCAGTTGAAAGATTATTTCGACAAAGGGAAAAGATTGATTGAAGACATTAATATAGAAGTTTTATTAAAGAACAAAAGTGAAGTTTATGAACATCTTAAAAATGGCGCAGGCTATAACGACCGGATGATTGAAGCTCCGCACTATATGATTTTCCTGTCTGAAGAAAAAGATTATTATATTGAAAATACAGGATACGCAGCAGAGGACATAATGCTCAAGGCATGGGAACTTGGAATAGGCTCATGCTGGATTACATTCAAGGACGGAGAAGATCTCAAGAAGAAACTTAACATCGAATCCGACAAAAAAGTCACTGCACTTATTTCACTGGGATTTGACGACAATAAGAATAAAGTGATTTATGAAACAGTGTATGAACACAATCCTACAAAGACTGAAGTTAAAATAATCGAAGACAATGTTTCAGACAGGCTAGGCATCAGAGACGTTGTGTTCATGAAAAAGTGGGGAGAAAATGCAGACCCGGATGAACTGACAAATATGGGACTTCTTGAAGCTTTTGTAAGCGCAAGACGGGCTCCTTCAACAAAAAACAGACAGCCGTGGAGGTTCATAGTTGACGACGGAACTATAGTGCTGGCATTAAGATCTGATTCATACGCAGATGAATATGAGGAAAAAATTGATATAGGTGTTATAATGCTTTATTTTGAGGCAATAATAGACAGTACATTGTTTGATATGAAATGGAATTTAGGAAAGACTGAAAAGAATTACGAAGTTCCAGCTGATTACGAAATTATTGGATACTGCATCAGTTAATGACAACATAAAGGCGCTGAGGCGCCTTTTGCTTTTTATGTATAAATTTTCATTAAAAGAATAAGTATATTTGACAATAAATCATAAATATGGGAGAATAATATGAAGATAATAATCGATAAGCATTATTTAGAATTTGCAAGGAAGACGTATCCTGAAATAGAATTTTTCGAAGAAATAGACCAGTGCCCGGAAGCTGAAGCGCTCATAGGAGAGCCTCACAACTTCAAGCCTGAAATTCTTGATAAAATGCCTAACTTACGATGGATTCAGTCATTCAGGGCAGGCTATGACAACATAGACATGGAGTATCTGAAAAAAAGAAAAATAACATTCACTAATGGCAGAGACATATTCTCGGTACCAATTGCAGAGGAGGTTGTGTTGAGAATCCTCATGCACAATGCCAATGCACTTAAATATATTGATAACCAGAAACAACATAAGTGGGAAAGGTTTAAAAGAATAGAGCTCATGGGACAGACCATAGGCATCATAGGCACAGGTTCCATTGCAACTGAAATTGCAAAAAGACTGCAGGGCTTCGGAGTGAAGGTATTAGGCTTCAAGAGGACACCGGTTCTAGCCATGGCATATTTTGATGAAATATATTCAGGAAAAAAAGGGTTTGAACATGTAATGGCAAACAGCGATTACATTGTTGTAACCGTGGATTTAAATAAGGACACATACCACATGATCAACAAAGACAATATAAAGCTTATGAAAAGCAGTGCTTCCATAATTAACATAGCAAGGGGAAGCATCATCAATGAAGAAGACTTGACAGAGGCATTGAAAAACAATGTAATTAGCTATGCTTCAATGGATGTTTTCGAGGCAGAGCCTCTTGAAGAAAACAATGAACTGTGGGATATGAAAAATGTATATATAACCCCACATGCGTCCGGAATTGTAAAGAACAACAAGACAAAGTGGGAGAAGCTTATTAAAATCAACATACAACATTTTGTTGACAATGAAGCGCTTATAAATGTAATCAAATAAAAATGCGGAGGAACAAATGGGTTTAGACAAAGGCTTGGACATTGCCATAGGATCTTTAAAAAAAGGAAAAAGAAACCTCATAACTGACGTAAAGGGTGTTAAAGTCGGACACGTGACACTGAACGACGGAAACATCAAGACAGGAGTGACGGCAGTGCTTCCTCATGAAGGGAATATTTTTAAGGAAAAAGTAATGGCATCTTCATGTGTCATTAACGGTTTTGGAAAAAGCATGGGTATACTTCAGATTGAAGAGCTGGGAACAATTGAAACGCCAATAATTATGACAAACACTCTCAGCGTCGGAACTGCTGCAGAAGGCCTGGTAAAATACATGCTTGAACAAAATGAAGACATAGGCACAACCACAGGAACAGTAAACTGTGTTGTTACGGAATGCAACGACGGAAGGCTGAACGACATAAGAGGTCTTCATGTAAAGGAAGAACACGTTTTAGAAGCAATTAAAAACGCATCAGAAGATTTTAAAGAAGGAGCTGTGGGCTCCGGAACAGGAATGGTGTGCTTCAGCATAAAAGGAGGAATTGGTTCTTCTTCAAGAATTGTTGAACTTGACAACAAGGAATACACCCTTGGCGCCATAGTTATGTCAAACTTCGGCTCATTGAAGGATTTGATGATAAGTGGCGATAAAATAGGGGAAAGAATATACAACCAGCAGCAGGAAAAAGACAAGGGATCCATTATAATGATAATTGCAACAGACATTCCTTTAAGCGAAAGACAGCTTAAAAGAGTTTCAAAAAGAGCAGTGATAGGCCTTGGAAGAACAGGTTCTTATCTGGGAAACGGAAGCGGTGACATATGCATATCATTTACAACAGCTAACATAATAAAGCACTATTCCGACACAAATATTGTAAGCATGAAAATGCTTGACGATGAAGCAATCGACAAAGTGTTCAGAGCTGCAGCCGAAGCTGTTGAAGAATCAATTATAAGTTCCTTGTATCACGCTGAAACAACAGTGGGAATCAACGGGAACACAAGAAAATCACTGAGAGACTTATTGTAAAAAATTTGTTATTGCTCTGACTATGACTATCGAGAACAACAGTCGGAGCAGCTATGCTTTAATAAAATAACACAGAAAGAAGTATAATCTTGAACTATAAAATGAAAAAAACAGTACAAATATTGTTTTTTCCTGCATTGATTGTCTATTTTGAAACAGTTCTTAAAATCTCATCCTATGATAATGTATTTAATGCAGGGTATGTTTTTATGTGCCTTTTTTCGCTGCCTGCAGGTCTATTGTTTTACATAGCAACTTCAGCATTCAGTGAAAAATCGAACAAAATCATCTACATTGCAGTTACATTATGCCTTACATTTTATTATGCAGCACAGATGACTTACTTTAAAATATTTTCAACATTTGCAAGCCTTTATTTCTTTATAGGAGCAGGAAAGGCTGCTCAATTTATGGACGTTCTTGAGGACGCAGTGTTTAGGAATATTCATATGTTGGTATTTATGCTTATACCTTCAACAGTGTCTTTAATATTTGTTAAAAAAATGAAATTTCCGAAAAATACAGCCAAAAACATGAAAATTTCTGCTGCAGCTGCCTTTTGCCTGCAGATTTTTGTTGTTATGATGGTTCTATCTTCTGACAAGGGAATGTTAAGTTCCTCATATCTTTACACAGAAACATTTCTGGTGGTTGACTCCATTGACCGTTTTGGCCTTCTTACGACGGAAAGGCTTGATATTCAGAATATTCTAAAAAATTCAGAGGTTTTCGCCAGCGAATCCGAACCTGTAGTGAAAGAAGATATTCCCTCTGTGATAAATCCTGAACCAGAAAAGCCCGATGTTGAAGAAGTTGAGGCGGAAGCTGAATACAATGTCATGGACATTGATTTTGCAGAATTAGCATCCATTGAAGGCAACAAGGAAATCAAGGAGATGCACGAGTATTTCGGAAGTTTAAAGCCTACTGAAAAAAATAAATATACCGGAATGTTCAAGGGAAAAAATCTCATATTGATAACTGCCGAAGGTTTTTCTCCATATGCAGTGAATGAAAAGCTTACTCCAACCCTGTACAAAATGCAACAGGAAGGTTTCAGATTCACTGATTTTTATACTCCACTGTGGGGAGTGAGCACCTCTGATGGAGAATATGTGGCATGCACAAGCCTTCTGCCAAAAGAAGGCATATGGAGCTTTTACAAATCTTCTGAAAATTACATGCCTTTTGCCATGGGAAGACAGCTTAAAAGCATAGGCTATGCTACAAATGCCTATCACAACCATTATTTCGACTACTATTTCAGAAACCTGTCCCATCCAAACCTAGGATACACGTACAAGGGTCTTGGAAACGGCCTTGATGTTACAGAAACCTGGCCCGAGTCCGACATTGAGATGATGGAACTTACAATTCCAGAATATGTTGACAATCAGCCGTTTCACACATACTATATGACTGTGAGCGGGCATTTGCAGTACACGTTTTCAGGAAATTACATAGCAAGCAAGAACCGGTCACTTGTTGAAGATCTTCCTTACTCTGAAAGGGTTAAAGCTTACCTTGCCTGCAATATAGAACTTGACAGGGCAATGGAGATATTGATAAAAAATCTTGAAGAAAAAGGAATAGCTGATGACACTCTTATTGCCATAAGCCCAGATCACTATCCATACGGCCTTGAAAAGTCAGAAATAAGCGAGTTGGCTGGACATGAAATAAATTCTGAGTTTGACCTTTACAAGGGAATTTTCATCCTTTGGTCTGAAGGAATGGAGCCTGTTGAAATAAACAAGACATGTTCAAGTCTGGACATCATACCAACATTGTCCAACCTAATGGGTGTTGAATATGATTCAAGGCTTCTCATGGGAAAAGACATATTGTCCGAGTCTCAGCCTCTTGTAATGTTTTCTGACAGGAGCTGGGTATCAGACAAGGTATATTTTGATGCCAAGACCGGAAAAGCAACTGTAAAGGAAGGGCAAAACATTGATGCTTCTTACGTGGAAGAAATTTCATCCCAGGTAAAAGATAAGTTTAAATATTCAGCGAAAATTCTAGACGATGATTATTACCGCATAGTTCTAGGGAATAAATAAAATAAATGTAAGGGCGGGTCTTGTGCCCGCCCGTGTTATAAATTCAATAACTTCGTTATTTTCGGGAGGACACAAGGTCCTCCCCTACACTATTGAAACGTTTTTGCCATTAACATGAGTAGACAAGAGCTACTTTTATGTATTAAATCGTTTTGAGGCTGTATGAACAACTTGAAGGGCACTGCGTGTACTCCGAGTTGTTGATGCAGTTTGAATTCAACTTGTTTCTAAGCATAGTTCCAGATTTATCAAAATCATTACTGAGTCTAACCATGTATCCTATGCGTCTTGTTTCTGAGGGCTGAAGTGTTCCAATATCCCATTTTATTACCGTCCTCCCGTTGAACTTGTAGACGTTTCTTGGTTCTAAGTTGCATGAATCAGCCACAAACTCAAGACCGTCGTCTAAAATGCTCCTTAAGTACACGCTTCTTGCAACATCATATTGTCCTGAGCTGCAGTGGACATGAAATTTTGTGGTTTCTCCGGGTTTGATGCTGTCCTCCTGGCAGATGACTTTCATTTCATAATCTTGAGCAGCAGATGAAGCACTGTAGGAATCAACATTTTCTCCTTCTATTAAATGGGCAAAGAAGTTTATTTTTTCTTTGTGGGGTATTTTATTACCAGAGTTTTCAACGCTTCCTGTGGTGTATCTGTCGCAGAGAGCAACATCTAATGAAAGGATGTTCGTTGAGTTGGCAGATAAGACGAAGTTGTCTGCAAAGATTATGCAATTGTTATTTCCAAGTTCAACGCTGGGCTCAACCACAATTAATTTGTTTTTCAACGATGTGTCCGGCCCTTCAAGGCTGAAGTTTTTAAGGTATCTTATTCCATTTCCCAATGTTGAGCTGAATGTGCATATTTTAGAATTTTCACCGATGTTTGAAAATTTAATTTTAAGATTGTAAATGCCGGATGGAACAAATGAACTGTCAGGAATACCTGCTCCTTTCAGTATTTTTTCCGGAGCATCTATGGAAATTGTACATTCTTTCATTTAATCATTCCTTTCATATATAATGTGCATAGTTTATTTTATTCTGCAGAGTTCATTTTGTGAAAAAATTATAATTAAATTATGGAGTTTTGGTATAATTTATGTTAAAATTAATTATTTACAATTAATAGTGATTAAATTACGCAATAACAGGAGGCTAATATGAAAAATATAAAAATTTACTCAAGCAATACATGTTCTAACTGTACTGCTGCAAAGGAATACCTGAAAGATAAAGGATACGAGTACGAAGAAAAAAATGTTTCAACAGACCAGGCTGCTAAAAAGGAGCTAATTTCCATGGGATATATGGGCGTTCCTGTAATCATGATTGATGAAGATGTTGTTGTCGGATTCAACAAGAGCAAGCTGGACGAATTGTTATAACAAGCAATATGGGAAGGGTATGCCTGAGGCTACCCTCCGTTTTTATATAATAGGAAAGCTTTTTTCCTATTATATAAAAACGAGGAGTGCATGTCGGACGGCCTTAACCTTAAGGGAGGTGCTCAGCAACTTTTTAGGAGGATATATGAAGTTGAAAAATATGGAAAAGATAACGACAGGTTTTTACAACACACCCATTCACAAGCTAGAAAACTTGAGCAAAAAATACGGCATAAACATTTACATTAAGAGAGATGACCTTACGGGATATGCAACAGGAGGAAACAAGCTTAGAAAGCTTGACTACTTGTTAAAGGATGCCCTGGACAATGAGTGCACAGTTCTTCTTACATATGGTGGACAGCAGACAAACCACGGCAGACTTACTGCAGCTGTGGCCGCACGATTCGGGCTCAGATGTGGAATCATAATGGATGGACCTGCTCCAGAGAAAGCATCAGGAAACTTAATTCTCGACAAGATGATGGGTGCTGATCTGTTTTTCATGGATGACACAAGTTTCAAGGATGATCAGGATGATGTAAAGGCAGCTAAATACAAACAACTTGTGGACAAAACTACTGCAGAAGTACTTAAGATGTATGAGGACCAGGGAGAAAAAGTATATATGATTCCCATAGGAGGAAGTTCTCCTTTAGGAGCTGCAGGATATGTCATGGCAGCCAAAGAAATAAAAGACCAGCTTGAAGAAATGAAAGTAAAAATAGATTATGTATTCACAGGATTTGGATCAGTGGGAACTTACGGCGGATTGTACCTTGGTGCAAAATATTTTGATGCAGGTTTTAAAACCGTAGGAATAAGCATATCTCACAAAAATGAAGCTGAATTGCAAGAAAAAATTCGTTACATACAAGAAACAAGCGATTATCTCGAACTTGGAGTAGATGTTTCAAAGGACGATTTGTGGATAGAAGAAGGATATGTTGGAATATCCTACAATGTTCCGGATCCTGTCACAAGAAGATACATGTATATGATGGCAAGAGAAGAAGCAATAATTCTTGATGCATGCTACACAGGAAAAGTTTTCAGAGGAATGATAGAAATGATTCAAGAGGGAAAAATATCAAAGGATAAAAATGTAATGCTTCTGCACACAGGAGGAATACCGGGAATATTTTCAGAAAGTCATTCTGCAGCCATGCAGGAAGAACTTTGGGGAGAACCTCAAAAGGAATTCAAACTATAATATTGATTCTTTAGCAAAAATTTACATACTAACAATTTGAAATGTGTAAATAATAGTATCATAAGCAAACATGAAACAGCTGTTTAATTGCTTGCTTTTCAAATAAAAAACCGGCTTTTAGCCGGTTTTTGTATTCTTATTTATTTAATGCAGCCAGTAAATGATCAAGATTCATGCCATGAACAGCTGCAGCTTCTTCTAATGTTTCCATCTGAGCTCCAGGACATCCAACGCATCCCATTCCGTGAGCCATTAATATTTCAGCTGCTTCAGGTCTTGCATTTATTACTTCGCGGATTACCATGTCTTTTGTAATAGCCATTGCAATTGCCTCCTTTAATTAGTACATACTTTAAATATCATTATACATTAGGTTAAAAATATATTCAACAAAATAATTCATAAGAAGCAGCCAAAATTTTTTGTAAAATCTTGCAGAGTGTCATAAAAATTAACAACGTATTCCTGTTTTGAGAAGCTAAAAACTGTTTGAATAGACAATTGATGTATGATATAATTTAAAAGGTTATGAAGCTGATATGCTGTTTAAGCTAATATTTGGCTATGGACAGATATACAAAGGAGAAACTAATATGCATTGTGAATATAATGAAAAAATCAGTTACATGAAAGAATGTATTCAGAAAAAGAATAAGTTGAAAGGACTTTTAAAACAGACCGAGCAGGACATGATCAGAGAAAAGCTGCTGTTGAACAAACTTGCAAGCGACATTGAAAAGCAAAATCAGGATGTTTTAAAAATTGAATCGACTAATACAACTTCATTATTTTACGCCATATTGGGAGACAAGGATGAAGGCCATACAAAGGAAAGACAGGAACTGTTGAAGGCCAGGCTCAGATATGACCAGTGCATACATAATGTTGAGTACCTTGCTGAAGAATCAAAAAGACTTGTTGATGAAATAGCTGAAATAGATGCCTGTGAAGCTGACTATGAAGAGCTTATAAACAAGAAGCTTGAAAAAATACACATTGAAGCAAAAGAAACAGGAGAAGAAATCAAGAAGCTCATAAAACGCAAGGAAAGCATGAAAGCAAACATCAAGGAAATTGACGAAGCAATTGTTTCCGGAGAAGAAGCTTTAAAGTCTGTGGAAAAAACAATCTACAAGCTTGAAAGAGCAGAGGGTTGGGGAGTATCAGACATTACAGGATGTATTATGAAATCTTCTTCAAAAAACTGTAGCCCTGTGGATGATGCTAGAAAGTATGCCGAAGAATCCCAGAGGATGCTCAGCCGTTTCAAGAAAGAAATTTCAGACATAGTAATGATTACAGGATCTGAAATTGCTGTAACTTCATTTGACACTTTTGCTGATTATTTTTTTGACGGACTCATTTATGACTGGACAGTGCTGTCTGACATAGGTAAATCCCTTGACACTGTAAAGAACGTCAAAAATCAGACAGATAAGGCTATGTCCAAGCTGTATGAGGAAAAAGTAACTGAAGAATTCATGATAAACCAAATAGAAGAACAAATAAACCGCATCATAGAGAATGCATAAAAATATTGACAAGAAAAATAAATTAATGTAATATAAACTATCACATGACTGGCGGAAGTGGGTCACCACGAGGGAGTGTGAAAATTAAAAAGTCGACCGCCTGGGCTACGTCCAGGTGGTTTTTTGTATCCCTGGACAATTTCTTAGGAGGAACAATGAAAGAAGCATGGAAAAATTTTAAGGCCGGCAACTGGACAAAGGAAATTGATGTAAGGGATTTTATTCAGAAAAATTACAAACCTTACGAAGGAAATGAAGATTTTTTAAGCCTGTCAACTGAAAGAACAAGAAACTTGTTTAGAAAGGCAACTTCCCTCATGAATGAAGAGCTTCAAAAGGGAGTTTTTGATATTGACACCGAGCATATTTCAGGAATAGACAATTTTACTCCCGGTTATCTGGACAAACAAAATGAAATTATTGTTGGATTTCAGACGGATGCTCCTTTAAAAAGGATGCTCAATCCATTTGGAGGAATAAGAATGGTTGAGCAGTCACTGGAAGCTTACGGCTATACAGCATCTCAGCAACTATTGGATGTATTCCACAAGTACAGAAAAACTCACAATCAAGGAGTATTTGACGCATACACTCCTGAAATCAAAAATGCAAGAAGCGTGGGACTATTAACAGGCCTTCCAGATGCATACGGGAGAGGAAGAATAATCGGAGATTTCAGAAGAATTGCTCTATACGGAACAGATTTTTTGATAGAAAAGAAAAAAGAAGAATATGCAAATGTAACTTTGCCCATGAATGAAGAAAACATCAGGGCAAGAGAAGAAATCATGGAACAAATAACAGCACTCAAAGCGATGAAGTCAATGGCCGTAAAATACGGCTCAGATATTTCAAGACCTTCTGAAAATGCCAGAGAAGCTGTACAGGCTGTATACTTCGGGTATCTTGCTGGAGTAAAGGAAAACAATGGAGCAGCCATGTCTCTGGGAAGAGTGAGCACGTTTATTGACATTTACATTGAAAAGGATCTGGTTGAGGGCATATTGACAGAAACAGAGGCTCAGGAAATCATAGACCAGTTTGTGCTTAAGTTGAGAATGGTGAGACATTTGAGGACTCCTGAATACAACGAACTGTTTGCAGGTGACCCTAACTGGGTGACAGAATCCCTTGGGGGAATGGGTCTTGACGGAAGGACGCTGGTTTCAAAAACAACTTTTAGATTTCTTCATACATTAACAAATTTGTCATCGGCACCTGAACCGAACATGACAGTTCTATGGTCAAATAATTTACCGGAAGGGTTTAAAAAATACTGCACGAAAATGTCCATTGAAACGTCTGCCATTCAATATGAAAATGACGATATAATGCGGACAATGCACGGAGATGATTACGGCATAGCATGCTGCGTTTCAGCCATGAGGATAGGAAAGGACATGCAGTTTTTCGGAGCTAGATGCAACCTTGCAAAGTCTCTGTTGATGTCAATAAACGGCGGTATTGACGAGAAAAATAAAATCAAGGTCATAGACAACATTAAAAAAATCGATTCAGAAGTTTTAAATTATGAAGAAGTTCTGGAAAGTTACAAAAAAGTCATGGAATATGTTGCAGAACTTTATGTAAACACAATGAACATAATCCATTACATGCATGACAAATACGCTTACGAGGCAGGACTCATGGCTCTTCATGACTACAATGTGGGAAGGCTCATGGCATTTGGGGTGGCAGGTCTTTCCATAGTTGCCGACTCCCTGAGCGCAATAAAGTATGCAAGGGTTAAACCAATTCGAGATGAAAACGGAATTGCTGTTGATTTCCAAATTGAAGGAGAATTCCCCATGTACGGCAATGATGATGACCAGGTTGACATGATTGCTGAAGAAATACTGGAATTTTTCTCAAAAGAACTTAAAAAGCACCAGACATACAGAAACGCTCACCACACGCTTTCAGTTCTTACAATCACGTCAAACGTTGTGTATGGAAAGAAAACAGGAGCCACACCTGACGGAAGAAAATCAGGCGAACCATTTGCTCCGGGAGCAAATCCAATGAATGGAAGAGATAAAAGCGGCATACTTGCTTCTCTTAATTCAGTGGCGAAATTAAAGTACAAGGACGTGTGTGAAGATGGAATATCAAACACATTCACAGTTGTTCCCGAAACTCTGGGAAAGCTTGAAAGGCACAGAATAGACAACCTTGCAAACATACTGGATGGATATTTTGTTCAAGATGCCCATCACATAAACGTTAATGTTATGAACCGCGACACATTGTACGATGCAATGGAAAATCCGGACAAATATCCAAACCTTACAATACGTGTTTCAGGATATGCTGTTAATTTCAACAGGCTCACAAGAGAGCAGCAGATTGATGTTATAGGCAGGACGTTCCACGACAGGATGTGATGAAGTGCAGGAAGGATACATTCATTCAATAGAAACTTTAGGTACTCTGGACGGCCCCGGCATACGCATGGTTGTGTTTCTTCAGGGATGCCGTCTAAGATGTGCTTACTGCCACAATCCTGATACCTGGGCGTTTAACAAAGGGATAATGACAACAGCTGAAAAAATAGATGAAAAAGCTAAAAGATACAAGCCCTATTTCAAATTTAACGACGGAGGTGTAACCTTCTCAGGAGGAGAGCCTCTCATGCAGCCGGAATTCCTGCTGGAATGCCTTAAGTTGTGCAAAGAGGAAGGAATTCATACAGTTCTTGACACTGCAGGAGTAGGTATGGGTGTTTACGAGGAAATTCTCAAGTACACTGACTTGGTTATTCTTGACATAAAGCATTCAAATTCTCATAAGTACAAGGATATCACAGGTATGGATATTGGATGTTACTATGAATTCAAAGAAGCGTTGAAAAGAAATCAAAATGATATTTGGATAAAGCATGTTGTGACGCCTGGAATCAATGATAGCTTAAGTGACATGAAAGAATTTGAAAAAGAAGTGAACACATTTCCAAATGATATGGTCAAAAAAGTAGAGCTGCTGCCCTACCACACCCTTGGAGTTTACAAATACAAGGAATTAAACTTAATCTACGGCCTTGAAGGCATTGAACCCTTGAGGATGGAAAAGCTAGATGAATTGAAGAACTGCCTTTCAATTGAAAAACTTGTAAGATAAGTGCTGAAAATATTTAATATTACTGAATTGCAGTAAATTTTTCACTTTAGAGCAAAATTGAGCAAAAATCTTGAAATAAAAAAGCTGTCCGGCTACGCCGAGACAGCTTGTATTTTTGCTACTAGAAAATCAGGAATCCAGCTGATATTATAATACCGCTGAACAACAGGGTAATTACGCAGTATCCCATAACATCTTTTGCGTTCAAACCAGCTATAGAAAGTGCAGGCAGTGCCCAGAAAGGCTGTACCATGTTTGTCCATGCATCTCCCCATGCAATAGCCATTGCAGTCTTTGCTGGATCAACTCCGAGAGCATGACCTGCTGGCATCATTATAGGAGCCTGTACTGCCCATTGTCCTCCGCCTGAAGGAACAAAGAAGTTAACAATACCTGCGCTTAAGAATGTGAACAGCGGGAAAGTCACATTGTTTGAAATGCTTACAAAACCGTTTGATATAACTCCAGCAAGAGATATACCTGTTTCAGGATTTGCGCCTACCATCATTCCCATTATTCCGGCATAGAACGGAAACTGCAGGATGATGCCGGCTGCACTGGCAGCAGCTTCATTAACTGCGTCTATGTAATTTCTAAGATTTCCATGGAGTAGTACTCCCACAAACAGGAATATGAAGTTTACAAAGTCAAGGCTTAAGTTTAAACCAACCTGAGTGAAGTTATAAACTATATATACAAAACCAAAAATCAAAGTGATTACCCATAAAATTTTACTGCGTTCCATTTTATCAGCAGGAGAAAATTTGCTTGCATCTTCTGAACGAGCCTCTTTTTCAACTAATTTGGCAGGATCAACTTCAACTATATGTTCTTTGTCAGGTATCATAGCCTTGCATACAAATGGAAGCCCAAATATTATAATTCCTGAAATAAATAGATTCATAGGTGAGAATATAGTATTGCTTGTTGCTATAGTGAATGTGCCGTCAAATATTGAAGGAGCTACTTTTTCAAGAGCGCCCGGGTTAGCTACTTGAAGCGGAATAGAGCCTGAAATTCCACCGTGCCATACGACGAAACCTGAATAAGCTGTTGCAATTAAAAGTCTGTAGTCAATTCCTTTTACTTCTTTTGCGATTTCTCTTGCAAGTAAAGCTCCTATTACAAGACCAAATCCCCAGTTAATCCAGCATGCTACAACTGATACAAAAGCAGTGATCATAATTCCTCTTACAGGTGTTTTAGCAGCTTTTGCTATCTTTTTAAGCAAGTTTTTGAATACTTTGGCCTGAGCCATTGCGCTTCCAAGTACAAGAACCAAGACCATTTGCATAGTAAATGAAAGTAATCCGAAAAATCCTTTTGGTCCTGCCCAGTGCAGAATCATTTGAAATGGTGATTGTCCTGTCAAAGTCACGCCGCCGATAAATGTGATGATTGTCAGAACAATAGCGAAAATAAATGCGTCTGGCAGGTATTTGTTCATAACATATACGCAGCCGTTTGTGAATTTTTTAAACATAAAAATTCCTCCTAAATTTTTATTGTATTGGCAATTGCCATTACATTCATATGTAACTTATATGAAGCATAGATTAAATGAACCACAGTCATTTTATTACTATACCGAATTTAATTCAACTTGATTGAATGTTCCAATTTATTGTTAATGATGAACAAAGTTGTTAGAAATGTATCAAAAGTATGTTTATCTTAAAAAAGCTCTGTTTTTCTCTGGCGAGCTGACACTTGTTTAACAATTCATAATAATTTTTTATCTTTTTCGAGCATTTGATGCGAAAAATATCATAATATACAGAATAATATGGCAAAATTTAGATAATTATATTTAAAGGTATAAATAATCAAACGTTTACAAGCGTGAATACATTAAAATGCTAGAAAATACAGCGTTATCAAAGAAATTTTATATTGTTAAAATTATGTGTTTTTTTCCTCAGTAATTTTATGCATATAGATTGATATAAATGATACATAAAATCTTTTTTCATCAATGGAATATTATAATCGACGAAAGACGAATAATTTTTAACAATAATGCAAGTAAAATACTGCCCATGAAACAAATGAATTATAAAAGGTTGATGTTTCAACATTTAATTTGTTTAATAACGTATATGAAATAAATATTTGAAGAAAATTAAAATTTACCATTGACAAATAATTTTGTATGGTATAAAGTAGTCACAACGTTAATCAATTAAATAAAAACTTCTTATCAAGAGAGACGGAGGGATCGGCCCTGTGATGTCTCGGCAACCTGCAGTACATGCTGAAAGGTGCTAATTCCGACAAAGGATTCTTTGGGAGATGAGGAGACGGTATATGTATATTGCCCTCTCTTTGTAGAGGGTTTTTATTTTATAGGAGGCTGACGATGTCTGTAGAAACAGTACGAAGTTATTTAAAACAATTCAACAAGGATAAAGATATTCTTGAAATGGATGAGTCAACTGCAACAGTGGAACTGGCTGCCAGAACTCTTGGGACAGCAGAAGAAAGAATAGCAAAATCACTGTCATTTTACAATGGCGATGGTGCAATGGTTATAGTGGTTGCAGGAGATGCAAAAATAGACAACAAGAAGTTCAAGGAACAGTTTGGATTCAAGGCAAAAATGCTTGCACCGGAAGATACTGTAAAATATACAGGTCATGCAATAGGCGGTGTTTGTCCATTTGCTCTGCCGGAATATGTCGATGTCTACCTGGATGATTCCATGAAAAGATTTGAAACAATGTTTCCTGCTTGCGGAAGCAGCAATTCTGCAATTGAACTTACGCTGGAAGAACTGGAAAAAACATCAAGAAGCAAGAAATGGATTGACGTGTGTAAAAATTGGGAACAATAACTAAAATTAAATATATCGGGAAGGTAATATGTTAAACGAATTTTCAAGAACACAGCTTTTATTGGGCGAAGAAGCCATGGAAAAATTAAAAAATGCAAAAGTTGCAATATTTGGAATCGGTGGAGTAGGATCATATGTTGCTGAAGCTCTGGCAAGAAGCGGAGTGGGAAACTTTGTCCTGTTTGACGACGACAAGGTGTGCCTTACAAACATAAACAGGCAGATAATTGCAACCAGAAAGACAATAGGTAGAAAAAAGGTTGAAGTTATGGCTGAAAGGATACTTGATATAAATCCAAAAGCCAATGTTGAAACAAATGCATGCTTTTATATGCCGGACAATGCTGATAACTATGATTTTTCGACATATGATTATATAGTTGATGCCATTGATACTGTTACAGCAAAACTTGAGCTCATAGTGAGATCAAATGCTGCAGGTGTTCCAATCATGAGCAGCATGGGAGCAGGAAACAAGCTGGATCCAACAAAGTTTGAAGTGACAGACATATACAAGACGTCCATGGACCCTTTGGCAAAAGTAATGCGCAATGAACTTAAAAAAAGGGGAATTAAAAAATTAAAAGTTGTTTATTCAAAAGAAAAACCTATAACGCCAGTGGACAGCGAAGAAAACAGCTGTAAAACCGGCTGTGTTTGCCCACCGGGCACAACGAGAAAATGCACATCAAGAAGAGCAATACCAGGAAGTGTTTCCTTTGTTCCTTCTGTAGCAGGACTTATAATCGCAGGCGAGGTAGTGAAGGATATAATTGCTTTATAAAGGAGGAAACATCGTGGGGACGACTCCATTAATTAAATTAGTAGATTTAGAAAAAAAATATATAAGCCAGAACAATGCGGTGACAGCTCTTTCCGGTATAAACCTTGATATCATAAAGGGAGACATCTTCGGAATAATAGGAATGAGCGGTGCGGGAAAAAGCACGCTGGTAAGGTGCATAAATTTCCTGGAAAAACCAACAGGTGGAACAGTTATAATAGGGAACAAGGATTTGTCCCTGCTGAGCGACAAGGAGCTCAGGAATGTAAGACAGGATATAGGAATGATTTTTCAACAGTTTAATCTGCTCATGCAAAGAAATGTTGAAGACAATATTTGCTTCCCCCTTGAAATAAGCGGAATGAGCAAAAGTGAAGGAAAAAATAGGGCCTCTGAGCTTCTGGAACTTGTTGGACTTTCAGACAAAATAAAATCATATCCATCTCAGCTCAGTGGCGGTCAAAAGCAAAGAGTTGCTATTGCAAGGGCATTGGCCACAAATCCTGACATACTTCTTTGCGACGAGGCTACCAGTGCATTAGACCCTACTACAACCCGTTCAATACTAGGGCTTTTGAAGGACATCAATAAGAAACTTGGGATTACAATAATTATCATAACTCATGAAATGGCAGTTGTAGAGGAAATATGCAATCAAGTTGCAATAATTGACAATGGTAGGTTAGCAGAAACCGGAAAAGTAGAAGAAGTTTTTTCTAAGCCAAAGACTGATGCAGCAAAAAAACTTGTATACCACAGCAGCAATGCAGTAAATGAAATGACCGGAAAAAGATGCATAAGAATTGTATTCGACGGAAAATCATCCTTTGAGCCTGTTATAGCAAACATGGTTTTGGAATGCAGGGCTCAGGTTAACATATTGTTTGCAGACACGCGAGACATAAACGGACAGGCATTCGGACAAATGGTGCTCCAGCTGCCTGAAGACGAAATTATCTCAGATAAAATTATACATTATCTCAAAAGCAAAAATGTAAATGTAGAGGAGTTGGTTGATTATGTTGGATAATACTACTATGACAATGCTTTTTGAAGGAACAATCGACACTCTATACATGACATTTGTTTCAACCATATTTGCATATATCTTTGCCTTCCCTATTGGAATTGCATTGGTTGTAACTAAAAAAGACGGTTTGCGTCCTATGGGACTTTTTAATAAAATTTTGGATGTTACAGTAAATATGGGGCGTTCAATACCATTTTTAATACTTTTGATAGCAGTGATACCTTTGACAAAGCTCATTGCAGGTAAAAGTTACGGTTCAACTGCTACAATAGTACCGCTGGTGATTGCAGCCACACCTTTTATTGCAAGGCTCATAGAATCATCTCTTCAAGAGGTTGATAATGGAGTAATAGAAGCAGCTCAAAGCATGGGTGCTTCTCTTTCGACAATAGTTTTTAAAGTATTGGTTCCGGAAGCAAAGACTTCTCTCATTGTGGGAGGAACAATTGCCATAGGAACAATCCTTGGCTATTCTGCCATGGCAGGAGTCGTAGGAGGCGGAGGACTGGGAGACATAGCCATACAGTACGGATATTACAGGTATCAAAAAGAAATAATGTTGATTACTGTAATACTTCTGGTAATACTGGTGCAGATTCTGCAGTCCATAGGAATGAAAATCGCAAGAAAGACAGACAAAAGAGTCATTTAGTCAACAAGTACAAGAAATACAAGATATGATGTTCAGGTCATGCCCGGGAGAAAGATCCGTTCATATATTCATAATTTCAAAGTACTCAAAAATAAAAAAGGCATAAAGGAGAAAATTATGAAAAACATTAAAAAATTATTTTTATTAGTATTGGTTGCAGCATTTGCTCTTGGAGTAGCAGGATGCCAGAAAAAAGAAGAAGTTCCTGCAGAAAATCCTGCAGCAGAAGCACCTGCAGCTGAAACTGCAGAACCTAAAAAAATTACAGTTGCTGCAACAGCAGTGCCTCACGCGGAAATAATGGAACAGGTGAAAGAAGACCTCAAAGCAGAGGGCTATGACCTTGAAATAGTTGTATTTTCAGATTATGTACAGCCAAACCTTGTAGTTGAAGCAGGAGACATCGATGCAAACTTCTTCCAGCACAAACCGTACCTGGATGATTTCAACAAAGAAAACAAAACAAACATTGTTCCTGTAGCTGTTGTTCATTATGAGCCTCTTGGAATATATCCTGGAAAGTCAAATGACCTTGCAAACATTCCTGACGGAGCATCAATTGCAGTTCCAAATGATACAACAAATGAAGCAAGAGCTCTTCTGCTTCTTGAAGCAAACGGACTTATTAAGGTTAAAGAAGGTGCAGGACTTTCTGCAACTAAAAACGACATAGTTGAAAATCCTCACAATCTTGAAATTGTAGAGCTTGAAGCTGCACAGGTAGCAAGAGTTGCAGGAGAAACAGATTTCGTTGTTTTAAACGGAAACTACGCCCTTGACGCAGGATTTAATGTTGCAACTGATGCCCTGGCTAAAGAAGAACAGGATTCAGAAGCAGCTCAGGTTTATGCAAACATCCTTTGTGTAAAAGCAGGCAATGAAGAAAGAGAAGACATCAAAGCTTTGATTGAAGTATTGAAAAGCGATAAAATTAAACAATTCATTGCAGACACTTACCAGGGTGCAGTTATAGCAATGGACTAATAAATAAAATAACACCTAATGCAGGTCGCAATCAGGTGTTATTTTTTTTATGTTAATCTTTGGGCGATGAGTTATACTTCTATAACAGTTCCTGGATTTAAAATGTTGCAAGGGTCGAACAATTTTTTTATTCCTCTCATTAAACCAAGTTCAGTGGATGATTTCTGTAGCTTCAGGTCATCAATTCTTAATTTTCCGATTCCATGTTCGCCGGTAATTGTTCCATTGTACTTGAAGCATGCTTTGAATATTTTTTCTTTCAACTCCTCTGCGTAAGGCGGCATTTTTCCGTCAACAAGCACTATGTCGCTGTGTATGTTGCCATCGGCAATATGAGCTGTGATGTTAGTTATGGTGTTGTATTCCTTGGCCAGTGATTTAAGTTCTTTTAGGTATGCAGGAACATCAGCAACTGCAACGGCAGTGTCAAAAGAATGACCTATGATGTCCTTTATGAGCTCGTAGTGCTGGCTTCTTATTAACAACAATTCATCCTGCTCGCTTTTTTTGCCTGCAAACAATGTCTCGTAGGAATTGTTCTTTTCACATATTTCATTTATCATACCGCATGTTTCATAAAGTGCAGCTTCGGTTTTTTCGGATATGATTATCATGAGGTCTGCATTTCCCTTTTCAGCCTGCCACTGTGTGCCCAGCATTTTTGCAGTGTCCACAAAAAGATGTTTGTCCTGATATTCCACTGCCAATGGTGTGGTTCCGCTTTTTAATATTTCAAGAACCGCCCTGGACGCATCATCGAAGTTTTCAAATGGGGCAATTATAGTTGCTGAGTACTTGTCCTTAGGATAAATCTTAAGTATTATTCTGGTTACAACAGCCAGTGTTCCTTCGCTTCCTATGATGAGCTGCATGAGATTGTAGCCTGCGTTGTTTTTAATCAGCTTTCCCCCAAGCTCCATAATTTCGCCGGATGGAAGAACAACCTCCATTCCCTGAATGTGCTTTCGCATGACTCCGTGTTTTACAGCACGGGCTCCGCCGGCATTTGTAACTGCCATTCCTCCCATCTGAGCTCCCTCGTCTCCCGGGTGAACGGGAAATCCTACGCTTTCGTGCTTTTCAAGTTCTTCAAGGAGATCATAAAGCGTTACTCCTGCTTCAAGCACTGCTACCATGTTGTCCTCATCAATTTCAATGATTTTATTAAGTCTTTCAGTTGAAAGTATAATACTTTCTCTTGTAGGAGTGCAGGCTCCGCAAAGACCTGTTCCCCCGCCTCTTACAACCACAACAATATTGTTTTCACTTGCATATTTCATTATTTTTGAAATCTGGTCAGCGTTTTTAGGCTTCACAACAATGGAATTTTCATTAGCCTCAGGCCTCATTGCCATTTCAACTTGGTCGTACATATATGAAATTTTCTGGGTCGGGTTAGTTATTACATAGTCATCACCAACAATATCAATCAATCCATTTATAGTTTTTAATTCCATGTTTCCTCCTGTGACAAGTCTCTTATGAGCTGGGGTACTATTTCATATATATCTCCCACATAGCCATAGTCTGCTATGGAAAAAATAGGTGCTGATGGGTCAGAGTTGATTGCTATTATGGTTCCTGATTCCTTCATGCCAGCCAGGTGCTGAGGGGCCCCCGATATACCGCAAGCTATGTAGACTTTTGGTTTGACACGGTTTCCGCTGTATCCTACTTGGTAGGCACTTGATACCATGCCTGCATCAACTAATGCTCTGGATGCTCCCATTACTCCACCTAATTTATCTGCAAGATCCTGAATCATTTTCAGGTCTTCCTTTTTCCTTATGCCTCTGCCTGCAGCCACAACTATTTGAGCTTCAGTTATGTCGTCCTTTTCATCAGAAAACATTTTAAGAACTTCTGATTTGGAACAACTGTCCATGTATGTCTTGATTTCAATGATATTTGTTTTTATTGATGAATCTTTTTCCGCTTCTGAAAATTCCTTGTATCTTATGGTTGCTATCTGAGGGTAGGTTACTGTTTTTATATGAGCAAGGATGTTGTCGCTGAATGCAGGTCGTATTTGTACAAGATTTCCATCTTCATCAATTTTTAAATCTGTGCAGTCTGCCGTAAGTCCTGTCTTTAAAGCTGCTGCAATTCTTGGAGCAAGGGAACGGCCGAAGTTTGTTGCTCCTATGAGCACTATTTTCGGCTTGCGTTCATGTATGAATTCAACAATATTTTTTTTGTAAAGATATTCTTCGGGATTGGAAAAAACATTTGATTTTATATAATAGACAGTTTCTGCTCCTCTTTGATTAAGCTCCTTTAAATCAATGCCTGTGGGACCAACCATGAGGCAGCTGATTGGTTCATGTAATTCTTTTGCAAGTTCCTTAGCTTTTCCCAGGAGCTCATAACTGATTTTGTGAATGGAACCATTTTTATGTTCCGCTAAAATTAATATTCCAATGTTGTCCATGGTACTATCTCCTGGCTCCTTTTGTCTCGTTTTTGATTATTTCTTTAAATGAATTGTAATCATCTCTTAAAATGAGGCTTTCTCTTTTAATTGTTCTTGGAATTTCAATTTTTGAAACCTTTGTGGGAGAACCCTTGAATCCTGTGGATTCTTCTGAAATATAATCTGACAAATCTTCAAGAGATATTGTTTTTACATCAATTTCCAAAGATTCAAGCTTTCTGTTCACGGTAGGCAGTCTTGGATGATTGATGTTTTTTGTAACTCCTATAAGGGCAGGAAGCTTCATTTTTCTTATTTGTTTGCTGCCGCAAATTTCTTCTATTTCCACTGTTATATTTTCATTTGTAATTTCAATTATTTTATCTACATAGTAAGCATGAGGAATGTCTAGAAATTCAGCCACTTCAGCTCCAACCTGAGCAGTGTCGCCGTCAACGGATTTTTCACCGCATACAATCAAGTTGAAGTTCCCAAGGTATTTAATAACAGCCGACAATGTCATTGCTGTGGCGCAGGTGTCAGCTCCTCCGAATTTTCTATCTGTGAGAAGAATTCCTTCATCTGCTCCACGGGCATAGGCATCTCTAATTGATTTTTCTGCTTTTGGAGGACCCATGGTTAATACTGATACCTTTGCTCCATATTGGTTTTTTATGTTTACTGCTGTTTGAAGAGCGTTAATATCAAATGGATTGATTTCAGATTCAGCTGATGATCTGTCAACAACGCCCCTTTCACAGTCAAAATTCACTTTAGTCATATCAGGTACTTCTTTGACAAGCGCAAGTATATTCATTTTAACTCCTTGTATTGATCTGGTATGTATTATGGTAATGGATTTGTGGTCTTACCACATTGATTATAGCACTTCACAGCAGAAAGTGCAAGTATTAGTTATAAAATATTATTAATGTGAATATTTAAAACTCATATTAAATTATTGCAACAATTTATTGAAATACTTATTCAAATGGTATAAAATTGTAAATAATATAACATATAAGGAGCAACCATGTTCGAGACAATTGAAAATAAAAAAATATCCCAAATGGTAATTGAGCAGATACAGGGTATGATCATGAGGGGCGAACTTAAAAATGGCGACAAGCTTCCTCCAGAAAGAGAACTCACTCAAACTTTAAATATCGGACGCCCTGCATTGAGAGAAGCATTAAAAGCCCTGGAGGTAATTGGTGTTATTGAAAGCCGTCACGGACAGGGAAATTTCGTTGTAAATAATACGGAAAACAGTGTTTTCAAACCTCTTTCTCTTTCTTTCAAGCTTTCCAACGGAAATATTGAAGAAATTCTGGAGCTCAGGCGTTTGATTGAAGACTATACTGTGAGGCAGGCAGCTGCTTTGTCCGATGAAAAAGAGGCAGTCAGACTCCGCGAAATACACAATGCCATGATCAATGCAGAGACCACAGAGCAAAAGTCACAGTATGACAAGCAGTTTCATTATGAGATTGCTAAAATCAGCAAAAATATATTGATTAACAGCTTGCTTGAAAGCACATCCTATCTTTTTGACAGTTTTATCAACAAGACTGTCAGAATGTCTTTTTTCGGCGAAGATTCAATAGATAAAATTTATGATGAACATCTTCGCATAATTGAAGCCATTGAAAAACATGATGCCAAAGAGTCTGCAAGAAGGATGCAAATTCATATGAACAACATAGATGTGTTTATGCTCAATGAACAATAATTTATTAAACAGGTGGTTTCCTGCAGGGGATACCACCTGTTTATTGTATAACTCTTTTATGCTATGCCGAATATGTTTGTTAACAGAACAATGATAGGAAGTGCTATGATTGTTTTTTCAATGAACAAAACAAGTACTCCTTTGAAGTCAACCGGCATCTTTGATGTAATTATAAGAGTTCCAACTTCTGTCATGTAAATTATCTGAACCAGCGACAAAATTCCTATTATAAACCTTGTCTTCAGTGACACTATGTTTGCAGCAAGGACAGCAGGAAGGAACATATCTACAAATCCTACTATTGTTGCCGGAGCTGCTGCAAATGCTTCTTCTACACCCAGCAGCTGTAGGTAGTAACCAAATGGTACTGAGAGCCAGTCAAATATAGGTGTGTAAGTGGCAAGTATGCAGGCTATGGTTCCAAAGGACATTACAAGAGGAGTAAGCTGAAATACGATGCCCATGAACATTTCAAATCCTTTGTTTAAAACACCCTTCGCATCAGGTGCTGTTGCAGCTCTTTCCACAGCAAGCTTCAGAGCCCACTGAGATTTTGTTATTCCTTTAGGCTCAACTTCATTTACCTGTTTGCCCACAGGTGCATAATACTCATTGGGATACTTGCTCAGAGGAGGAATTCTTGTCATAATTATTACACTCAGTATTCCTGTGATGCTGAGTA
>DIWF01000029.1 GCA_002422545.1 Firmicutes bacterium UBA6113
TTTCAAATGCTACAGCTTCTCCAGTGCCATATCTTTCATGCAATGTCTTTGTAATTGCTGCTGTTAAAGTAGTCTTACCATGATCAACGTGGCCAATTGTACCAATGTTAACATGTGGTTTTGTTCTTTCAAATTTCTGTTTTGCCATTTTATTCCTCCCGAGTTATTATTTTTTTAAAATAAGATTTGGAGCCTACGAGCAGACTCGAACTGCCGACCTCTACATTACCAATGTAGTGCTCTACCGCCTGAGCTACATAGGCATTACGTCACTTCTTTGTTAGCAAAATTTATTATACCAACAAAGTAAAAATAAATCAATAGTAAAAATAGCAGAATAGCATACAAATTTATCCGATTGGGTTATGGCATAATAAAAGGGCTTACGCCCTCAATTAATCATATAGAGTTTTTCTTTGTTGCTGCAGAATTTTCTTTTCACTCTTTGAAGCGCATTATCTATGGATTTAATGCTCTTGTTCAAGACTAAAGATATTTCTTCGTAGCTCTTGCCTTCTTCATATTCTGTAAGGACTTCTATCTCGAACTTGCTCAGCAATTTCCTTGCCAGTTCATAATATAAATTTTTTTCTTCTTCATTAATATACACAATTTCCGGATTAAGTGTTTCTGAACTAAAATAATAGTCAAAGACTGGCGAATCGTTTTCCGTTTCAATACAATCGTACAGAGAAACGTTCTTGAACATATGTGTATTGGTCTTTCTGATTGCAGAAATAACCTGTCTTCTTACACACACTTCAGCATATGTCCTGAATTTTGATCCAAATTTTCTGTCATAGCTGTTAACTGCCTTTATGAGACCGATCATAGCTTCCTGGAACAAATCATCCTTCCCTCCGCCTATGATAAAAAAAGAACTGGTTATTCTCTTAACTACATATGTATATCTTTTATATAGACATTCTTCGGCGTATTTATCTCCGTCATTTTTCTTTGCTACCAGCTCTTCGTCGGAATAATCGTAATAATCGTCTAAATTACAAATATAATTGTCAAATATAACAACCGGTATCATAATGCCCTCCGCAAAAATCTATCAAATATATGGAAATTATATCCACAATTACATTTAATGTCAACACCTTACATGCTTCTTCGAAGTTTTTCCAACTTTTCCAAAGTATCAGAGTCTAAAACAAGGTCAATATTTGTTCCTTTTTGTCGAGGTTTCTCGGTTTTTGTTCTTATATCCTTTTTTGTGTTTTCAAGCTCCAAAATCATTTCCTGAGCAGAAATTCTTGTTCCTCCTCTGGAAATGACTATCTGCTGAATTGCGCTGTCAGATGTTGCAACCTGAACTCTTTCATATCTTCCTATCTTGTCCAGCTGCTTTTCAATGTAGCTGTCTGCAGTTTCGTGTTCCTTTGTATAAACAACTTCAACGCCTGCAAACTTCTCCATTTTTTCAAGGCTTCCCTTAACCAGGTGCGCATCAAAAACCACAATAACCTTCAATCCTGTGTATGCCTGATATTCTATTAAAAGTTCAACAAGTTTGTTTCTGCTGTTTGCAATGTTTTTTACATCCCTGTAATATTGCCACTGGTTTATTATGTTGTATCCGTCTATAAACAGGTATTCTTTTTTTGTCCTTGGCATTTTAAATATTCCTCTGCTTCATTACTTCATAAATAATTATGGAAGCAGCACAGGACGCATTCAATGAATTGATTTTTCCCTTCATAGGAATTTTAACAAGAGTGTCGCATTTTTCCTTTACAAGTCTGCCTATTCCTGCTCCTTCACTTCCAATGACAAGTCCAACCGGAACATCGAATTTTTCATCACCTACATTATTTCCTGCCATATCAGCTCCGTAAATCCACAGTCCCTTTTTTTGAAGTTCTTCAATTGCACTGACTATGTTTGTGACTCTTGCAACAGGAAGAAATTCAACAGCTCCCGCCGAAGATTTTGCAACAACCCCGTTTACCTGTGCCGCCCTTCTTTTTGGTATGATGACTCCGTGTGCTCCCAAACATTCTGCTGTACGGATAATTGCTCCGAGGTTATGAACGTCCGTTATTTCATCAAGAATTATCACAAAAGGTTTTTCACCCTTATGTTTTGCAAAATCAAGTATATCGTCAATTTCCTTGTATTCATATTCCATGGCCTCTGCTATGATTCCCTGGTGTCTTTTGTTTTCGCTCAATCTGTCTAAAAGTGCTTTATCCACATTTTTAACAAGTATATTTTTTGCCTTTGCAAGTTCAAGTATTTTATTCATGGAGCCCTGGGCAGCTTCTCTGCTTATTAATATTGTATCTATCTGGGCATCGCTTCTAAGTGCTTCCATTACCGGGTTTTTACCCTCAATTATTCTCATGTTCCTCATCCTTTTCAATTATTTCAATAATTTTCTCAAAAAGCTCCATCAACCTGTCCAGTTCATCATTTAAATACAAGTATCCCACCAAGGCTTCAAAACCTGTGGCATACCTGTAATCCATAAGCTCTGCATTTTTGGGGGATGATGTTACTTTGGCATTTCGTCCTCTTTTTACTATTGTTTTTTCCTCATCTGTAAGTTCATTGTCAAGCTTTTTTACAATATAAGCCTGAGCCTTTGCCTTTACAAATTTCACAGTGAGGCGGTGCATCTTGTTTACGCTAATGTCGTTGTTTTTTATGATGTAGCTTCTCACCAACATCTCATAAACAGCATCACCTGCATAAGCTAGTTGTGCAGGTGAATACATTGTCGTATCTTTTGATGGTTTATTGCTTGCTGCTGCAAGAATTTCAAATTCTAAGTTTAATTTATTTTCTTCCAATTTACACCTTGTCTTGTATCTTCCAGCACAATTCCCTTTTCCAGAAGCTCTGCTCTTATGGAATCTGCCAGCTGATAGTCTTTATTTTTCTTGGCATCCTGTCTTTTTTGAATCATTTCTTCAATGTAATCTGCAAGTTCATCGTGTATTTCAACTGTCTCTTCTTTCAAAAGATCAAGAGACAAAACTTTTTCAAAATCAGCAACAAGATCTAATTTCTGGCTGTTGTTTAAGTCTTCAGTCTTGAGCATGTCAAACAAAACAGTGATGGCATTTGCAGTGTTCAAATCGTCTTCAAGGCATTTCTTGAATTCTTCCTTGTATTTTACAGCTGCCTGTTCATTTGCTTGTTTGTTGTCAGCATTGTCTTTTATTGTCTTTACTCTGCTTTTTAATTTAGTGTATGCATTTTCAGCAGAAGCAAGCGAATCAAAAGAAAATGCAAGCTGTTTTCTGTAATGGGAGTTAAGTACAAAATATCTGTAAGACAAAGGATTGAAACCTTTTTTCTCAATCAGGGACAGCGTCAAGAACTCTCCTTTTGATTTGCTCATCTTACCGTCATTGTCAATTAAAAACTCACCATGCCACCAGTATTTGACCCATTCTTTTCCGGTGTAGCTTTCGGTTTGAGCAATTTCATTTGTGTGGTGAACAGGTATGTGGTCAACGCCGCCGCAGTGAATATCCATTTGTTCTCCAAGGTTTACGAGGCTTATTACAGAACACTCTATATGCCAACCCGGGTAACCCACACCCCAGGGGGAATCCCATTTCATTGCCTGGTTTTCAAACTTTGATTTTGTAAACCACAGCACAAAATCCTGAGGATTTTTCTTGTGAACATCAACTTCCACATCTTCTCTGGAAGCGGTTCTGAGCTGGTCTAAGTCCATGCCGGACAGTTTTGTGTAGTTTTCAACTTTTGTTATGTCAAAATATACATTTCCATTTGCAATGTATGTGAATCCCTTTTTTTCCAGCCCCTTTATGAATTCAATGTATTGATCTATATAATCTGTTGCTTTGGCCACAACGTCGGCTTTTTTAATGTTGAGACTATCCATGTCTCTAAAAAAAGCATCTGTGTAATGCTGTGCAATTTCCCATACAGTCTTGTTTTCCCTCTTGGCACCCTTGAGCATTTTATCTTCGCCGTCATCGGCATCCGACTCCAAGTGTCCAACGTCTGTTATATTCATTACCCTTTTTACAGGATAACCTATGTATCTCAATGTTTTTTCAAGCACGTCCTCATGTATGTACGTCCTTAAATTGCCCAAATGAGCATAATTATATACAGTTGGTCCGCATGTGTACATTTTTACCGAATTTTCATCTATAGGTTTAAAATCTTCAATAGATCTTGATAGTGTATTATAAAGTTTCATAAGAAATCTCTCCCCTCGTGACTTTAAAATCATTATATAATACAGTTCCTTGACTATCAAGTATTTTTTCGCCAACAATTTTTTAATGTAATTAAACTGTAATGGATATTTTGTCGATAAATGTTATAATTTTCATACCTTGACATCAATATTTAATTCATTCAAAAAAGGGGGAAAAAATGAAAAAAATATTACTGTTGGCTTCAATTATCCTTGCATTGTCAATGCCTGAGGCATTGGGTGCCGAAATAGGCTACACAAACATCTCAAACATTGCTCTTTACAAAAGCGCAAATTATTCCTCAAACGTTACAGACACCTTGAGGATGAACAGCAGGGTTTCCATAGTTAATGAAAAGGCAGACTGGTACAATGTAAAAACTCTGGACGGCAAAACAGGCTGGATTGAAAAATACTTCATTACTGTTCCGGCTGATAAATACGTTGTAAACAATACGGAAAATTTTATCAACATCAGGACGTCTCCTGCCACGAGCTCCAAACAAGTGGGACAGCTTTCTCCGGGAAGCAAGGCAAAATATATCGATACATACCACAGCTGGCACATAATCGAATACAAGGGCAAGGAATATTACATAGCAAGCTGGCTTACAGATATTGAATATGATGAATCTGAAAAAATATATTTTCTTTATGACAACATCAACATCAGGGACACTGACAGTGTGAGTGGAAATGTTGTTGCACAAGGAAACAGGTATGATAGTTATGAAGTTTGCGGAGAAAAAAGCGGCTGGCTTAAATTAGAACTTCCTGACGGACAGTTCGGATACGTTGCAGCGTGGCTCACCACATACAACATGAACTATTATTCTGAAGGAACCTTATCTTACAAGAAAACCACCGATGATCTTAATATCAGGACAGGCCCTTCAACAAAAGACAAAAAAATACTTTCAATAAAAAAAGGGACAGACGTTACAGTTGTCCATACAGAAGACGGGTGGGACAAAATTGTTGATAAAAATGGAAACGTGGGCTGGTGCAACAATTCTTATTTAAAGGAAGTGCTCCCATTGTCAGGCAAAAAAATACTTCTTGATCCTGGACACGGCGGCAAGGATCCGGGCAGTATAAGCTTCACCGGAAAGTTTGAAAAATATGTGAACATGGATGTTGCCCTGAACCTGAAAAAGAATCTTGAAAGTCTTGGAGCAACGGTTTATCTCACCAGAGAAGGTGACACATACATAAAAAATTCCGAAAGAGGACGAATGGCAGACAAACTTGGATGCGACATACTTCTTTCCATACACCACAACTCACTTAACAACAGCGATTATTTTGGTTTGTCAACTTACTACAACACAATCAATTTCAAAGATAAAAAGTACGGGTACGATTTAGCTGAAGCAATATACTTAAATGCCGTGACAGTAAACGGAGTGTACAGGGACGGAATACTTGACAGAAACTACGAGGTTCTGAGAGAAACTAAGACTCCGGCAGCTTTGATAGAAATAGGATTCATGTCTAATCCTAAGGAAGAAATGAACATTCACAACTCCAGCTTTCAAAATATAGTTGTTGAAAAAATAGCAGCCGGTATAACGGACTACTTTAATAATTAAGAATTAAGAGGATTTGTAGGGGCGGGTCTTGTGCCCGCCCGTGTTATTAATTCAATAATTTTGTTATCTGCGGGAGGACACGAGGTCCTCCCCTACAACCCGTGAATCATATTTCATCTCAACATGTCAAATTATCGATACTCATCATAAAACTAAATCAGGGCATGCGCCCTGATTTTTCATTTAATTCTTCATTCTTAACTCATAATTCTTAATTTACAAAAATATTTCTGCGAAAATTTCCGATATTATATCTTCTTTTACCGCCAGTGACAATAATTTGTTTCGCTTTACAAACGCAGGAACATTTTTTGTGAATAGAAGCGGTTTTTCAATAAACTTCTTTGCAGTGAGCTCCATAAATTCCTTGGCTGAGTAGATTTTATATCTTTCCAAGTCATATTTTTCAGCTATTCTTTCCGTGAGACGAAGCAAGATATCCTGATAATCGTTCTTTCCTTTCATGTCAAGGATGGATTCAAGCCTTGGAAGTATTTTTTCAAAAAGCATTCGCTCCTCACAAACATCTTCAAAGCCTAGCAGCATTCCTATATTTTCAATCTTTTCCTTATGTTGAAACAAAAAGTTCACCAAGACGCGGATGAATTCACCCTCAAATGGAGTGCAGTAGTATCTGTATCCTTTAAGGTGTTTAAAAACCTTCATGGCGTCGTAATATCCGAGCTTAATGAGTTCTTCAGCCTTTTCCCTGTTGAAATCAAGGGATCCGAACATTCCACCAAGACCTTCTGCCGGCTGTATGTAGATGATGTTTAAGTCTTTTGTTTTTACCTTTTTTACAATTCCTATTGCCATAGTCCTTACGGCAATTATATTTTTGAATCCTTTTTTTGCAAGAAGGCTTATGGGAAGATTGTCATAAAATCCTCCGTCCAGGTATTTCTTGCCATCCATCTCTTCTATCCTGAAAGCAGGGAGATTTGCGCTTGCAAGCAGAAAATCAACCAGCTTGCCTTCAGGTATATCTTCTTTATAAAGTTCAAGAGGCTTTTTGTCTGTCATGTTGACTGTTACAATTCCAAAATCGATGTTAGACTTTCTAATTTTATCCTCGTCAACATATGTGTCAAAGAGCTCCCTCATTTTTGTTGTATCAAGTCCACGGTTGTTTAAAATTTCCTTTGACTGGTGGATTAGATAGGAAAAATTTATTTCCTGCAGATTGAAATTCTTAATATTATCTATTGCCTTCTCGTCAATATCAAACAGTTCATGGGAATTTACATTGTACCACACTTTTTCAAGCAGCTCGTAATCCCCCTGAACCATCAAGGCTCCATTTATGGCTCCTATTGAAGTTCCTGCAATTCCACCTATTTCCACGCCAAGCTCCATAAGAGCCTTGTATGCTCCTACATGGTAGGACCCCTTTGCGCCTCCGCCTTCTAAAACCAATCCAAACATAACTTTCTCCTACTCGATAGACAACAGTTTTACAGAACTTACACCTTTAATTGATTTCATTTCTGTTATGATATCATCAATTGATTTGCTGATGTCAGAAATGTCTAATGACACGTTCACCGAAGCCTTGCCGTTAATGGGAATGCTTTGGTTTATTGTGAGTATATTTGCATTTTCTGATGACATTTGATTCAATACATTTGAAAGAACACCCTTCTCATGTCTTAACATCATGGAAATAACTGCTTTTCTTCCGATTGAATTTTCAGAAGGAGAAAAAACATAATCTTTGTACTTATAATAAGTGCTTCTGCTTATTCCAACCTTTTTTACTGCTTCGCTGATTCCCTTTACATTGCCGTTGTTAATCAAGTTGCGGGCTTCAATAACCTTCTCATATACATCCGGCAATATTTTCTTGCTTACAATTAAATACTTCTTTAACATAGATCCACCTCTTTATTTAAAATAATATTATTAAATTATACTTGTTCTACAATTACTCCATATTTGTCTGCCTGCAGAAATTTGACAATCCAATTATGTTCTAGATTCATTATACTCACTTTTATTCTGTTTGTAAATTCAGGATTTTGAATTATATTCATTAAAGTGGGACCAGAACCGCTTACGAAGAATGCATCTGATTGATTTTCAAGACAGATTTTTTTGACTTCATCAAATTCGTGGATAAGAGTCTTTCTGTATCTTTCGTGAAGTTTGTCCTTGAGGGATACACTTATTGCTTCAAAATTTCCATCCTCCAGAGCCTTTAACAGCACTGCTACTCTTGAAATATTAAAAACCGCATCCTTGAATGAAACATCTTGAGGCAGAAGTTTTCTTGCTTCACATGTTGATGTTTCAAAGTCAGGTATGATGGCGCAGAATTTAAGTTTCTCACTTAAGTTGTACTTCATGCAGTATGGATTGTCATCTTCAACTATTGATGCAGTCAATCCGCCGTATACAGCCGGAGCGATGTTGTCGGGATGTCCTTCAATTTTCACAGCAATTTTAAAGAGCTCGTCCTTTGACAAACCTCCCTGAAGTAGTTTATTGGCTCCGTATACTCCTCCCACTATGCAGGCTGAGCTGCTTCCAAGTCCTCTTGAAACCGGAATTTCAGTATTCATGGAAATCTTAAGACCATTGATTTCTTTTCCCATTTCCTTTGCAGCAATGACAAATGATCTGTAAACCATATTTTCTTCATTGTTATATTCATCAGGGCAACCTTCTATAACCAGCCCTTGTTCTATTTCTTCAAAAGTGTATATATTGTACATGTTAAGAGCAAGCCCCAAAGTGTCAAAGCCCGGCCCTATATTTGCTGTAGTTGCAGGTACAGTAACTCTTACCATTTTCATCTCCTATTTCTTTGCGATTTTTCTCACGTAGTCTTCCATTTCATCAACTTCACACACTTCCTTGTGAAGCACTGACTTTTCATTTAATCCTTTTAGGTTTTCAGGAATTTTCACTCCAGTCTTTTCAGAAAGCTCCTGCATTATTTCAAACTCGTCTCTGTCTGTTCCTTTGTAAAGGGACTCATACACGCTTCTAGAAAACTTGTAAGGGCTTGCCGTTGACAAAACAATGCTCACTGTTTTATCATTAGTTTCATTTTTGTATGTTTCCAGCGTCTTATATGCAACGGCTGTGTGGGTGTCAAGAAGATAGCCGTATTTTTCGAACACACTCTTTATTGTTTCTTCAGTTTCATCCTTGAAAACACAATTAGCATAAAATTCCTCACTGATGATTTTTTTCATTTTATCGCTTACTTCATACCTGCCTGAAGAGCTAAGCTGTTCCATTAGATATTTAACCATTTTGTTGTCCTTGCCGCTCACATAGTACAAAAGCCTTTCTAGGTTGCTTGAAACAAGAATGTCCATTGATGGAGAAATTGTTTTATGAAATTCTCTGTTCTTGTCATAAATTCCAGTCCTTATGAAATCATAAAGAACGTTGTTTTCATTTGAACCACATATGAGTTTGTTTACAGGAAGTCCAAGATTCTTTGCATAGTATCCGGCTAGAATGTTGCCGAAGTTTCCTGTTGGAACTGCAAAATTAACCTTGTCCCCTATCTTTATATCATTTGATTCTACAAGCATCATGTAAGCATAAAAATAATATACTATTTGCGGAACAAGTCTGCCTATGTTTATTGAATTTGCTGATGAAAACATTTTGTTTCTTTTTTCAAGCTCATCTCTTAAGTTTTCATTTGCAAATATGTTCTTAACGCCTGTCTGGGCATCGTCAAAATTTCCTTTTATTGCACAAACGTATGTGTTTGTTCCTTCCTGTGTGGCCATCTGTGCCTTTTGAACCTGGCTCACCCCGCCCTCAGGATAAAACACAATTATTTTTGTACCCCTTACATCCTTGAATCCTTCAAGAGCCGCTTTTCCTGTGTCTCCAGATGTTGCTGTAAGAATTATAACCTCACCCTTCAGGTCGTTCATATCATAAGCCGTTGTCAAAAGGTGCGGCAATATGGACAAAGCCACATCCTTGAATGCTGACGTTGGTCCATGGAAAAGCTCTGATACATATGAATCTCCAACCTTCACAACAGGAGTTATTTCTTCTGTGCTGAATTTGCCGGTGTATGCATTCTTGACGCATTCTTTTATTTTGTCTTTTGGGAAATCATCCAGCATCATACTTAAAATCTTTTCTGCAATTTCTATGTAGCTCTTGCCTTTTAGTTGTTCTATGTCAATATTTTTATCTCCAATATTCCTCATTACGTACAATCCGCCGTCGTCTGCTATACCCTGCAGTACCGCCATTGATGCTGTTGAAAGAAAACTTACGCTTCGAGTGCTTTCATAACTTTGAAACATTTTATCCTCCGTGTACTTTGATATAATACTATATGATATACTGTTCTCAGAATTATTACAAGTGTTTTTTTAAATAAAACAATTTATAAGCGAGATATTTTGAACATCATTGCAATTTCCTATTTTTGCTATGCAAATTTTAGGTTTTGTGATAAAATAAAAATGTCAAAAATAATATCATTTAATAAAGTACATCTCAATAAGGAGCAGCCATGAAATATATCAGTATACTTGGTTCAACCGGTTCCATAGGAACCCAGACTCTTGATGTTGTCCGCGAACATGCAGATGAGCTGAAAGTGTGTGCACTTACAGGTAATAACAACATAGAACTATTAAAAGAACAAATAATTGAATTTTCACCAATGCTTTGCTGCGTAATGAATGAAGAAAAAGCATCCGCTTTAAAAAGCAGCCTTCCCTCTCACATCAAGACAGAAATAATGTCCGGAATGGATGGATTAATAGCTGCAGCAGAATATGAGAAGAGTGAAATAATAGTAACTGCCGTGTCAGGAATGATAGGCCTTAAGCCAACAGTTGCAGCAATTAAAAAGGGAAAATTGATAGCCCTGGCGAACAAGGAAACATTGGTTACAGGCGGAGATTACATAATGAACCTTGCAAGAGAGTACAATGCTCCAATACTTCCTGTTGACAGCGAACACAGCGCAATCTTCCAAAGCCTCATGGCAAATGACAAAAAATCAATAAATAAAATAGTCCTAACTGCTTCAGGAGGACCATTCAGGGGAAAAAGCACTGAATTTTTAAAAACAGTCAAGGTTGAAGATGCCCTCAAACATCCTAACTGGTCAATGGGCAAAAAAATAACTATAGACTCAGCAACACTTATGAACAAAGGACTTGAAGTCATTGAAGCAAAGTTTTTATTCGATGTAGAACCTGAACAAATAGAAGTTGTGGTGCACCCCCAGAGCATAATACATTCAGGTGTAGAATTCTTAGATCATTCAACCATTGCTCTGCTTGGACTTCCGGACATGAGAGTTCCCATTCAGTTTGCTCTGTTTTATCCAAGACGTTCACATAACAGCTACAAGAGCCTTTCTCTTTCTGAAATCGGCAGCCTGACATTTGAAAAACCTGACATGGAAGTATTCAAGTGTTTGAAGCTTGCATTTGACTCCCTCAAGGAAGGTGGAACCATGCCTGCAGTGCTGAACGCGTCAAATGAAGTCTGCGTCAGCTTGTTTTTAAATAAAAAAATAAGTTTCCTGGACATAGGAAACATAAACGAAAAAATCATGAACATGCACAAAAAAGAAAAAATAGAATCAATTGAAACAGTCCTCAGAGCAGAGGAATGGACAAAACGAACAATCAATGAAGAATTAAAAATGAAGAATTAAGAATTATGATTGGAATTGTGCAGCGCACAATTCCTTTTTTTCATTCTTAATTCTTAACTCTTAATTGCTTTTTCCTATTCCAGCATGTCTTTTATTCTCGAATTGTTAATTTCATCGTCTACGTTTACTATAATAACATCCATGCCAACTTTCAATATTTCTTCCCATTTTATTTTTCGTGATTTAGATTTGCCTAGCATGCCCATGAACTTGCTTGCTTCTTCTATATAAAATGCTGAAATTTTTCCTGCCTTTGTGTCAATTTCCACATCGTCAAATCTGCCTAATACTTCGCCGTTTTTGATGTTTATAACATCCTTTTCAATCATGTCCCAGTAGTTAGTCATGAATTCACCCCTTCACAGCCATATATTACAAGGTATGTCCGATTGGATAAAATATGCCAAAATTTCACTGTTCATTAAGAATTTCAGATAAATAATCACTAATTAAGAATGAAGAGTGAAGAATTAAAAGAAGGAACGCAGAGCGTTCCCACATTAATTCTTAATTCTTAATTCTTAACTCTTAATTTTTAATGTTTCACCTGAAGCCTTTTTTAAGCTGGGTCAGTGCCGATTTTTCTAGGCGTGATACCTGTGCCTGGGATATTCCAATTTCTTCGGCTACTTCCATTTGAGTCTTTCCTTTGTAAAAACGCATGTCGACTATTTGCCTTTCTCTGTCCGATAAATTGCTTATGCTGTCCTCCAAAGTAATTTTTTCAATCCATCTTTCGTCGATGTTTTTTTCATCCTTTACCTGATCCACAACGTAAAGAGCGTCCCCTCCATCATTGTAAATGGGTTCAAACAACGATACAGGCTCTTGAATGGACTCTAAAGCAAATATAATCTCTTCTTTGTCAACGCCAATTTCATTTGCTATTTCAGCTATTGTAGGCTCCTGAGAATTGACTGCAGTAAGTCTTTCTCTCACTTGCAGAGCTTTGTAGGCTGTATCCTTCATAGACCTTGACACCCTGATTGAATTGTTGTCTCTCAAATACCTTCTAATTTCTCCTATAATCATAGGCACAGCATATGTAGAAAACTTAACATCAAGAGATAAGTCAAAATTATCAATTGCTTTTATAAGACCAACGCATCCGATTTGAAACAAATCATCAACTGGCTCGTTTTTCGAATTAAATCTTTGAATCACGCTTAGCACTAGCCTTAAATTGCCATTAATAAACTGTTCTCTTAGCTCATTGTCGCCTTCTTGGATTTTCTTTATCATACCTCTCATCTCTGATGTTTTTATTGTAGGCAATTGAGAAGTATTAACGCCACATATAACTACTTTGTTTATCATCGTCGCTTTTCCCCTTATAAAAATTTATCCCCCTTTTAAAATTATTACCGTGTATATGCTTTTTATACAGCCTTGTTGATTTCCTTTTTTAGTCTACTCAGTATCTTTTTCTCAAGGCGTGATATGTAGGATTGAGAAATTCCAAGCATGTCAGCAACTTCCTTCTGAGTGAAGCTTCTTGAATTGTTGAGACCGAACCTGAGTTTCATTATCATGTATTCTCTTTTGTTCAGTTTTTTTATGGACTCATTGAGAAGTGTCAAATCGACTTCGTTTTCCATGTCTTTGAAAACAATATCTTCCTCTGTCCCCAAAATGTCGGACAACAAAAGTTCATTTCCGTCCCAGTCAATGTTGAGGGGTTCATCCAGTGAAATTTCCGTCTTTGCCTTACCAACGCGCCTTAAGTGCATCAGGATTTCATTTTCAATGCATTTCGAAGCATATGTTGCAAGCTTAATATTCTTTTCAACTTTAAATGTGTTGACTGCTTTTATGAGTCCGATTGTTCCTATTGAAATCAAATCCTCCACATTTATGCCTGTGGATTCGAACTTCTTGGCAAGGTACACCACAAGCCTCAGATTGTGTTCAATGAGAATTGCTTTTGCCTCATCCGAATCCTTGAGCCTGTTGATTACTTCCCTTTCTTCATCCTGAGACAGAGGGGCAGGAAGAGTGTCGCTTCCACCGATATAAAATATATCCTTGTCATAACCAAACTTTTCTATGATAAAGTTAAGTATTTTATTATAAAAATCTTTAACATGATTTAACATACTCATTATTTGTTTCCCTCTCCAATTCTAGCAATTTTTTAAACAGCAGCGCATCATAGTCATCCTTCTTACTTATTCTTCCGGGATAAATTCCTATTACTGCATCAGTCTTGACAATATTATTTTTATCATCTGTTATTTCAATATTATCAGGCACCAGGCAAATCATATTTTCGCCAATGCTGCTTATGGTGTTGTATTTAACAATTCTGAGATTAACATCGCTCTTCATGTTTAGCAGATTTTCGTAACTGTTTTTTTCATTCTTGCAGCAGATTAGTATTTCCTCATACAGTTCTTTGCTTAAAAGGTTCTTAATACATTCCACATTTGCAACTATTACAGGTTTTCCGCTCATTGGTTCTGTAAGCTCGTTTCCCGTATCAATGTACGCCCTCAGTATTTTGTTTTTGTTGTTGACTGTTATTTCAACTTTTCTCATGTAATTATGTTTTTCAATTTTGGCCTTTATTTCTTTAAAAAAGAAATGCAACGCTGCATAGCCCATAAAAATTGAGCATACAATTGCATTAACAGTCAACTTGTCATAGTCCAGATAGTACAAAGCCGTTATAATCCCAACCATCAACAATGATGTGATGTAGAAGACTATTATGGTTCTGACATTTGCTGCAATTCCTTTGGAATCATAAGCTATCATTACCATTAAAACCGAAACACTGAACTTGACTATGAAATATGTCATAAACTCCCTGCCAATATATGCCGTTAAAATTACGTATACTGCACCAAGGACAGAGGAAATAATCAACCTCCTGTATATAATTGTTTTTTTTAAGAGTTTTCCTGTGATGAAAAGCAATATGAAATCAATCAAAAAATTTTCAGCGAAGATATATTCTACGTAATAAACCATCTCCACCTCGCAAAATGTAATAATATGATTGTCATAAATACACACTACGTAAGTATTTTTGAGAAATCACATTATTCATTATAAAATACACTTTTAAAATATTTTGTCATAACATGTAATCAAAAATAAAAAAAAACGCGGAATAAATCCGCAAATTTTGATGATAAAGTTTATTTCAATTATGTAGGGGAGGGTCTCGTGCCTTCCCGCGCGGGCGGACACAAGATCCGCCCCTACAATTTGTAAAAAATATGGTTTGTCAATAGTCTGACGCGGATAAAATCCGCGAATTTCGCTTTTGTTATTTAAACTTTTCAGTCATTTCTTCCATTGTTTTTTTATTTTCAAATCCCTGAATGAGGTCTACAGTCTGAGAAGTGTCACCGATGAGTATTCCTCCTGCAAGTATGCCTTCCTTGAAATACAGCTTCTTGTAGTCCCTGCTGTCGTTTTTTTCAAATGTCTTGTATTCGGCATTAGGATCAGAACCTATGTCACCTATTGAGAATACGCTTGAGCCAAAGGCATTTAAAGTTGTGGAAGGAATTATTGTTTCATATTCGCTTCTTCCGCCTAAGACATTGATACCTGCTGCTTTTCCTTGCTCAATTGCTTCGCTCCATAGGGCGTAATTAATGCCGTTGTATTCAGCGCAGTCTCCGCATGCATATATGTCTTTTGCAGCTGTTTCCATTTTGCTGTTAACAACAATGGCCCTTTTAATTTCAACGCCTGTTCCTTCTGCAATTTTGGTGTTGGCTTTGACTCCTGTAGATACTATTACTACTTCTGCATCGACAGTTTCGCCATTGTCAAGAAGTATTCCCTTAACGCTGTCATCGCCAATTATCTCCTTTGTTCCAACACCTTTCTTAAATGTAACTCCTGAATTTTCAACTATTTCTTCAAGTATTTTCGAAGCATCACCATCAAGCTGGCGGGGAAGGATTCTGTCTGCCATTTCAATTACAGTTACTTTAAGTCCCAAATTTTTAAGTTCATTGGCTGCTTCAAGGCCAAGAACACCTCCGCCTATTACGGCACCCGTCTTCTTACCTTTTGAATATTCTTTTATGTCATTACCGTCCTTTGCATATCTTAGGGTGAACACACCTTGCTTTTCTCTCCCTTCAAAAGGAGGAACAAAGACTTCTGCTCCAGATGCAACTATGAGTTTAGTGTATTCAATCTTTTCTCCGCTTTCAAGAATAACAGTTTTATTTTCTGAATCAATTGATTTAACCACTTTGTCAAGCATGAGATTAACCTTGTTTCCCTCAAGCCACTTGTCATCCTTTATAATCATTGATTCAATTGTTACCGTATCATTAGACAGCATTTTAGAAAGCTGCGGCCTGTAATAACCCTTCACATTTTCCTTAGAAATTATTGTAATATCGCTTATTTTGTTTCTTTTCCTGATTTCAACACAGGCTGCCATTCCTGCACCGCTTGCACCTATGATGACTATCTTTTCATTGATGTCAGAATAATTTTCTTCTGTGCCTTCATCATCAAGCTTTACAAAATATTCAGGTCCCACGCCGCACACAGGACATACTTCAGGAGGATTTGTTCCTTCTATAATCTCACTGCATACTGTGCATTTCCATCTGGTAGTTTTTTGTTCATCCTTAGCAACTGCTGCTTCATTTACCTTTGCGGATTGAACTGAAGGTTCTTTTTTTGCGTTTGGGTCAACTGCATATCCAAATTCCACTCCGAAATTGTATGCTTCTTTTAGTTGTTCCTCAGAAGGTTTAAATCTTATTCTCAAGCCTTCTCCAAATGTCTTCAGCCTAATTTGCTTTAATCTTTGCATAATGTTTGAAACAGCTTCTCCGCTCCAGCCGTATGAACCAAAGGCAGAAGCGTGTTTCCCCTTATATATAGGAGCATACATTTTTATGAGAATACTCCATATAGGCTCCAATGCTTCTCCCACCATTGTAGGCGAACCGAACAAAACACCGTCTGCCCAGTAAATTCTATCCAGGACTTTCTTTTCATCTTCATAAACCATATCATAAAGTTCAGTCTTGATACCTGCTTCTGAAATACCCTTGGCAATTTCTTCAGCCATTGTCTTTGTGTAGCCGTATGCAGAAACATATGGAATTACAACGAGTTTTCCTTCAAAGAGCTTCTTTTCTGTTGAATATTCCTTTGAAAGTTTGATAATCTTCCATGGATCTTCGTCAAGAACAGGACCGTGTCCTGTGCATACCATATCTATGTCAAGATTTTCAATTTTTTCAATTGCCTGAAGATAAAAAGATTTAAATGGAGCAAGAACATTATCAAAGTAATATTTGAAGGCACTCATGTAGTCGGCTTTGTTTATAACGGTGCTTTGTAAAACCGTATCAATAGAGTAATGAGCTCCAAAAGCATCGCAGGTGAACAATGTCTTGTCTTCCTTCAAATATGTAAACATTGAGTCCGGCCAGTGCAGAAACTTAGCATCTATGAATTTAAATGTCTTGTCCCCCATTGACAATTCATCCCCATCCTTCACAACAATGGATTTAAACTGAGTATTGCATATGTTATTCATGAATTCAATCGCCTGTTTTGAACCAACAACCTGAATGTCCGGGTTCATTTTAACAAGATTTTCAATTGAGCCGGAATGGTCGGGTTCTGTATGATTTACTATTATGTAGTCCACATCTTGTGCTGATATATTTAATTCTCTTAATTTTTCCATATAATCATCAAAACATTTCAATTTAACTGTTTCCATCAGCGCAATTTTTTCGCTGCCTTTAACAACATATGAATTGTATGATGTGCCGAACTCAGTGCGCATAATTATGTCAAACACCTCAAGTTCAGGATCAAGGCTTCCCACCCAGTAAATATTATCTTTTAATTTTAATGATTTCATTTTTCCTCCTCTTAACAATAAAGTTTTGCCAATTTTAATTATACCCTTCATTTATAAATTCAAACTAAAATCTTGACGATATTGATTAATTCTTGCTATTATTTTAACCTTTTTCAACTCAAATGTAAACAATTCCCATATGATTGAGCGAAAATTAGCGCACAAAAATAAGCGGAACTTTTTGGGCTCCGCTTAAGGCTTATGACTGATTTTCTTTTTCTTCCAATAAGGTTCCTCTAACAACCAGTCTATCCGTATATGTACCAATGGGAGTGCATGTAATCATTGTTATAATAGCATCTGATGTTTCATCTAATACCCATGTATCCTCCGGTTTCACTACAAATGATTCATAAATAACATAGGTATAAATATTTTCATCTTTTTTTATAACAACACTGTCTCCTGCTTCCAATTCATCGAGCTTTCTAAAAAAATGCCCATATAAGTAATTTCTGTGCCCGAGCAATACACTATTTCCTGTTTCGCCTGGCTGTACAGTTCCAGGATAATGTCCAACTGCATATTTTAAAGCACTGTCATCAGTCCCTTCCAGTATTGCCGCACTTACATTAATCTTGGGAATTTCAATAATACCGCTTATTTCTTTATTTTCAAATAGTTTTACAAAATCAGGCTTTGAGTTTTCCGTATCTTCAGGTTCTGCATTATTGTTTTCTTCAGAGTTATCAATTTCTTTTGATTCTTCGGTTTCTGGTACCTTCGAAGTAGCAGCAAAAATATCATCGTCTGTTTCAACAAATACATTTTCTATTGATTCTTGAATTTCATTTGTATCCTGATTTTTAAGTGTACTAATATATTCATCATATTCATTCATTAATTTGTTTTGATAATATATGGTAGTCACTTTTTGATACAGTGCAATTCCCATTATTATTAAGCCTGCTGTTATCAAAATCCGTGATAAATATTTTCTCATAAAAATCATCCTTTTTAAATCAGGAGGAACATTAATGTTCCTCCTGATTGCTATTGTTAACCTTGAATTCTATTTTTCTTATTTATGATTATACCCGCTATGATCATAAATAACCCAATAACTGCTAAAATTGTGGTGTTAAATATCGATCCTGTATCAGGAAGTGTTCCTTTAGGAACAGCAGTTTCCTCTATTGTTTCATCTTGAACAGGAACATCTGGGCTAGACGGTTCATCCGGCACCTGAATTATTTCTCCTCTAGGAACATCCGGATCTTCTATTGGAATTAAATCCTCTTCTTCATCTTCGCCGTCATCTTCTTCCTCTTCTTCATCTTCGTCCGGATCATTAACTCTTGTTACTGTTACAGATACATTAGCTGATGCTGTGACTTCATTATTATCATCATCAACAGCTTTTGCTACAACTGTATTTGGATAAGTTCCTATTTCTGTATAAATCTTTGTACCTGTCATTAATGTTGATTCACCAGGTTCGAGATTTACATCATCCGGTAATTTTATTTCACCAATTACATTATCTTCAACGCTTGTTATAGTTACTGGTACTGTTCCGATGTTCTTTACTATATATGTGTATGTGAACTGTCCGCCAGGCACTGCCATACTTGTTGGACTAGCTGTCTTTGTCACTGATATAATCGGTTTTGTGTCTGTTACGTTTACTGTAGCACTATCTGTGTTAGTGACTTCATCTTCGCCATTAACAGCTTTGGCAGTTACAATGTTTGTATAAACTCCATCATCTGTGTAAATATGCTTGCCTGTCATTGCTGCTGTTGATTCTCCAGGCAAAAGATATTTAACTTCAGGCAATGTTATCAATCCTATTACATCATCGCTTACACTCGTTACTGTCACTGGCACATTACCATTATTCTTAACCACATACGTGTATGTGAACTCTCCACCAGGCTCTGCCATAACAATAGGATCTGCTGTCTTTGTCACTATGATACTTGCTTCAGAATCTGTTACGGTTACAGTAGCAACTGCTGTTGCTGTGGCTTCATTTTCATCATCATCTAAAGCTTTGGCTGTTACTGTATTAGAATAAGTTCCTGATGCAGTATAAGTTTTAACTCCTGTCATTGTTTCTGTTGATTCACCTGGAGCAAGTTCCACGTCTGCCGGCAATGTTATGGTGCCTATTACATTGTCTTCTACGCTTGTTACTGTCACCGGCACAATGCCATTATTTTTAACCACATAAGTATATGTGAACACTCCGCCTGATTTAGGTAGACTTGTTGGATTTGCCACCTTTGTCACTGTGATACTTGGCAATGTATCTGTAACAGTGACAGAAGCAGCATCTGTATCAGTGATTGTATTATTTTTATTATCCTTTGCTGTTGCAGTTACTGTGTTTGGATACACTCCATCGTCTGTGTACGTATGTTTGGCCGTCATTGATGGTGTTGATTCCCCTGGAGCGAGTTCTACATCCGCAGGAAGTTCAATGGTACCTATTATGTCATCTACAACACTCGTCAATGTTACCGGGACTGTTCCAATATTCTTTACTACATATGTGTATGTGAACTCTCCGCCAGGCTCTGCCATTGTCAACGGACTGGCTGTCTTTGTTACTTCTATTTTCCCGTATTCTGTCATGGGTTCATCGTTAAGCTGAAGTTGATTGTCTTGTGACTTGCTGCCTTTCCATTCGGAACTGTACGGTCCAAGCTTGTTGTGGTAAGGTGATCCGGCAATGCCGCTTGCTCCCATACCCAGACCCCAACCTTCTGGCCCGTCAACACCCATAGCTATGTGAGAAGCATAATATATCATAACTTCATCGGCATCGCCTTCCCAACTGACTTTGAAGCCAAGAGTGCTGTCTTTATCCAAATCTCCGTCCAGCTGGTTATTCATGGTTATTGAAGCATCCGTGATGGGTTTGTTGGAAAAAATATAGATTCTTCGTTCTCCGTTAATGTCCTCGTATGCATCTTCCTTTTCTGTCGCATGATTGTTTGTAGGTATCGAAATATATGTAATATTATCGTTCAGTCTTTCTATGTCTTCTTCATCAATGCCATACCATATCCATCCTTCATCCCAAGTTTGACTGGATGTTGATTCTGCCTGATCATAACCGACAATAAAGTCATAGGCATACTTTCCGCCTTTTGTAAACTGGTATTCGAAATCAACATAGTGTATTCCACTGCCTGTGGTAATATCATTCAATATAAGACGTTGTGGGACAGATCTGCCTTCTGTATATGTAGAATTGTTTCGGTTAAGATCTCCGTTTATCCATTGTTGATTGCCAGATTCATCTGCAAACTGTTTCCAATTTGAAGTCGTTGCCTGTGCTGTCAAAGGTATTCCCAGCGTAATAAGCATCACAGATAATACTATCGCTAATATTCTTTTGTGCGTATTGATTTTTCTCATAATTTATTCTCCTTTCTAAATTTGAAAATCCCGATAAAATTGAATTACTTTGTTTCTTTAAACAAAAGTAAAGTTAAATTTTCTTCTCCCATTATTTCTAAAATAAAAAAGCTGCAAAATAATTTTAAAATTAATTTGCAGCTGAACTATCATAGTAGTTTGATACTTTAGACTTCATAGCTTTGCGTAACTATCTTTCAATAGTTTTGCCAATATTAAATTGTATTTACAGTATTTATACCACAAAAAAGCAACTGTAAACATTTTAAAAAATATTTCCTTCATTAATATGTTTTGTAAATAAATATGTTAATTTATAAAATATATTCTTTATTCTCCACAATTTCAATTTGATTACAATATCTGAAAATTCAACAAAAAAACAACCACCATTTAGTGGTTGCTTTTGTTGTTATGCTTACGGCTTAAGGCCAAACTTTATTAGCCTTTAATCCAGTCCAGAGTTCGTCTTTGTCTTCTTCATAAATATAATTGTGACTGTTGGTTGCTTCCATTACAGCTTCGAAGTACCATTTGTCACTTGTACTATCCGGCCAGAACATAGCATCTGGATGTATATTTTCTTCCGGAACTGCTCTTTCCAATACATTGTTAATCAATGTCATTGCTTCAGCTCTTGTTATATCTTGTTCAGGTTTAAATGTTAAATCTGGATAACCTTTAATCCATCCCTTGATTTCAGAAGATGTTATATACTTCTCTGCCCAATGACCAAATATGTCTGTGAACTTACTTGTACTGCCTAGCTCAAGTTTATCGAACTTAGCTGCTATGGTTGCAAATTCTGCTCTGCTAATTGGATCTGACGGCTTAAATGTTCCATCAGGATAGCCTTTGATAATACCAGCATTGTACAATGTTGATATTGCACGATTTGACCATCCATGATTCTCTAAGTCCGTAAATGGATTTGAATCACTTAACAAATTGTTTCTGCTTTCATCTGTCAGCAGTCTGTAGAAAATCATTGCCACTTCTTCCCTGGTTATATTGTTAAGAGGTCTAACATCTCCCTCTGGATAACCAATTACGTACGCAAAGTGGTCTAATTTTTCAAGGTCTGCCAACGGAACTTCAGGATCTGGAATGTCTTCATCATCGTCGTCATCATCGTCATCATCACTGTTTCTGTCATAGAACAAATCAAATGTAGTTGTTATTACATACTCAATTGCTGTTCCAGTAATTGCTGAACCTGAAGTAGTATCTATAACAACTGGTATTTCAACTGTATCAACTGTTTGATTGTAGTTTACATATGTATAACCCGAATCATAATGCAGCTGTACATAATATGTTATGTTGCTTACAGTACCTTCACCTTCGGCTTCATATCTCTTGTTATAATTGTTTGTGTTGTAACCAGTTTCATACATCCAGTTAATTTTATAGAAATCAGATTCTATAACTTCATATTCTGAATAGTAAAAATCAATTACATTTCCGCTTATTCCTAATTTGATAGATTTTTCAGTTTGACCAACTTTGTTGTAATCTGTTATATCCTTTGCTACTTCTGTTACAATAGTTCCAAAAATACCAGACTTTGTTACAGTTGGTGCTACCGGTAAACCAGTCCCCAATTCCAAATAGTTTATTGTATATTCTACTTCATCTATTGTGTTAATAACTATAAAGCCCTCATCAAAACTACCGGTTATATCAGGTGTATATCCTTCAATATCAGATTCAGATACTGTGTATCCTGAGTAATCGACCTCGTTCCAACTCCAATAATATTCAGAATTCTGTTCATATTTAGGTAATTTGAACAATCCCTGCCATTCATTTACATCATTTAATTTCAATGTATAATCTGTTGGTTCACCATTGCCGTCAATCAATGTTATTGTTACTTCGTCTCCTTCAGGACCTTCCCATAACTTGGTTACCGGTACATTAACAGCTTCAACATTGTAAACACCAAATCCGTCGCTCATTCCCCAATTTTCTACAATTGTAATGTAATTATCCAGAGTAACTTCTTCAATTGTACAATTTGAGTAGTCTATTTCATTGTTGTTTCCATCATACTTCGGTAATACAAAGGTTCCTGACCAGTTATTATATTCATCCGGTTCAATCGTTATAGAAGCTACCACATGTTCGTTTTCATCAACCAAATGTAATTCAATGCTTTCTGGTCTTTGAACAGATTGTGCTCTAAACATTGGCTGTTCGTATTGTGGCTCTTCTAAACCATCAATCCAAATCTTTGTAACTGGTATTTCCACTGTTTCTGTTGTATATGTTACTGTTACAGTCACATCATCTTGCGGTATTGTTCCTGCTACTGTTAATTGATCAGCTGTGAACCCTGCTATTACTGGTGATACTACACTATAGCTATCATTGTAGTTCAATGTTTCACTATATGGTGTTGCTGCTTCTGTTCCATCTTCATATACATAGTTGATTGT
>DIWF01000012.1 GCA_002422545.1 Firmicutes bacterium UBA6113
TTTTGTCTTTTAAGAGGCTTCCTTAAACGCACTACAAAATTTAGGGAGGTACAAAATGCAAAACGTAACATTATTTTTAGAAAAGGCCGATTCCTTCATATGGGGACCGCCGCTGCTGATGCTGCTGGTGGGAACAGGAATCTACCTTACATTCAAACTTGGACTTATTCAGGTTTTCAAGCTTCCCCTGGCATTGAAACTGGTTTTTTCAAAAGATACTGAAAGCAATGCACAGGGTGATGTTTCAAGCTTCGGCGCACTTTGCACGGCATTGGCGGCTACAATCGGAACAGGAAACATTGTAGGTGTTGCCACCGCCATCAAGGCAGGAGGGCCTGGAGCCTTGTTCTGGATGTGGGTTGCAGCTTTCTTCGGCATGGCTACTAAGTACGGTGAATGCCTTCTTTCCGTAAAATACAGGGTTGTTGATGAAAACGGGCAAATGTCAGGAGGACCAATGTACTACATTGAAAGAGGACTGGGAAACAAAGTCCTTGCAAAAATGTTTGCTGTCTTCGGCATAGGAGTTGCCTTCTTTGGCATAGGAACATTTCCACAAATAAATGCAATTACAGATGCTGTAAAAATTACTTTCAACATTCCTGTAATTGTAACTTCAATAGTCATAACTGCAATAGTTGCTCTCGTAACATTAGGTGGAATCAAAAGCATTGCAAAAATTTCAGAAATCATTGTTCCCTTCATGGCTGTGTTTTATGTTATGGGTGCATTGTTCATAATGTTTACTAACATTCAGCTTATTCCGCAGACATTTTTGCTGGTAATAAAAAGCGCATTTACCCCAACTGCTGCAACTGGTGGATTTTTAGGAGCAAGCGTCTTGTTTGCCATGCGAAACGGCGTTGCAAGAGGTGTTTTCTCAAATGAATCAGGCCTTGGAAGCGCACCAATTGCAACTGCTGCTGCCAAAACAAATTCATGCGTGAAACAAGGACTCATTTCAATGACAGGAACATTCTTCGACACAATAATTATATGCACCATGACCGGTTTGATGCTTATTATGACAGGTGTATGGAACGGAAATCTAGAAGGTGCAAGTATGACAAATGAAGCCTTCAACCAAGGTCTTCCAGTAATCGGACCTTATATTGTGACTGTGGGATTGATTTTCTTTTCCTTTACAACAATTCTCGGCTGGAACTACTATGGTGAGAGATGCACGGAATACCTGTTTGGAGTTAAGGTAATCAAATTATACAGATTGATTTTCATTGTCCTTGTAGGGGCAGGATCATTTCTTAAGCTTGACATGATATGGATTCTTGCAGACATTGTAAACGGACTCATGGCAATACCAAACCTCATAGCTCTCATTGGGCTCAGGGGAGTTATTGCTTCTGAAACAAAGATGTATTTTGAAGGCTTGAAAAGCGAATCAAAAATAGCATGGAAAAACAAGACTGTAAATGAAGAAAATTAAACTATAAAGGACGGCGCAAGCCGTCCTTTTAATGTTATCCACCAAATATTATTTTTCAATTACTGCAGTGGAAAAATCACCATCAAGAGTATATGTTATTTTGTATCCGAGCTTTTCAAAGTCTCTGACCTTAACCATTGTTCTTGAGTCAACAATCACACCTGTCATGTCAATTTTTTCATTACCTCTTATAACATATGCTTTTCTTGCATCATTATCCCAGTATACTTCTTCTCCAAATGTTTCGCCTATGTATCTCAAAGGAAGATAAACTCTGTTTTCAATGATGGTATATGGCTGTGTATTCCAATCGAATTTGCCGCTTTCTCTCGTTATATCAACATCAAGATCTTCACCTTCTGCATACCACATAAGCTGCATTGTCTGAGCAGGATTAATTTTGTTTTCTGTCTTCTCGTATAGACTTTCAGCTTCTTCTATAGTCATAACACTTTCTGTAACAGAAGTTTTTTCAACATTTTCAGGTATTACTAAAGTTTCTGATGAAAGTTTTCCCATGGATATTCCTTCATAAACAATTTCTGCAGATGAATTTTCCTTGTATGAGCTTCCTGTTTTGACAATATCCTGCTGAATTTTACTTCCTCTCACAAGTTCTTCAATGGAAGCCAGTTCTTCAGTTTCAAGTATCATAACTGCTTCATCAAGGAAATCATAAAAATCCTGTCTGCTTGCTTCTAATTCAGCTATTAATGTTTCCTTGTCCTCAGCAGTCATTCCTTCAAATTCTGTGTTGCTGTACAGGTTTTCAACATACTTCACTGTTTCATCAAATACATGTTCTCTGTGTTCGCTTACGTATGTAATGAGTCTTTCAACGAATTCCAAAGCGCCCTGTGATGTAAGCTCAATTGAATAACCTCCGTTTATTTTTGTTATGAGTTTTGAATCAAAACCTTTAAATGCTGCTGTAATATAGTCAATTGCATTATCCTGCATTTCCTTGTAATCTGTTTCATATTCGATGCTGCCCATTTCGCCTAAATCACTAAGCAGTATGTACTCCACATCCTTGAGGCTGTTGTTGTAGAAATCATTTATAACTTCTACACTTTCTGTTGCTTCGCCATTTAACATTTCATCAAATGTTATTAATTGCAGTACCATATTTTTTGAAACATATACGTTATTGTCCGCAATTATGAAATTGATTGGCTCTGTTGACTCTAATCCATTGATGCTGAATGTCACGTCTAAATTCATGTAAATTGAATTTAAGTCTTCCACGTTTGCCTTGCCTTTTAAATTAATGGCTGCATTGTAGTCTTCTCCTGCCACCTCTTCAGTAACTTCAAAATTTGTTGTGTTTTCAAACGAAAACTGCGTCACAGCCGCCAGTTCCCTCGACAAACTGAGATAACCCAGTTCATTTGTGCTGCATCCTGTAAGTACCGACAAGAGCATAACTAATGATAACATCAATGAAATTGTTCTTTTAAACATATTCTCCTCCTCGCAATCAAATCATAGTGAATAACCGTTTCACCATACCTGTTGCCCCCTTGTATTTTGTATACCTTATTTTACTATAAATATAATGTTTTTACAACCAAAAGGTGATTATGAAAGCATTATGTCATAAAAATATACAGCCTACCATAATTTAAATAGCAGGCTACTTGTATTAAATTCATTTATTTACCACATGGTAAACACTTGCGGTTAATTGCTCCTTCCTGTTTCATGTCCATCTTTGAAACACTGTAAAGCCTGTACCCTCCGCTTAGATTTCTAGTATTAAAACCATTTTGTTCTAAAATTCTTTGAGCAATATATCCTCTTAATCCAATTTGACAAACTATATAAATTTTCTTATTTTTATCAAGTTCAATTAAGCGTTCTCTTAAGTTGTCAAGTGGAATATGAATAGAATTTTCAATGTGATCATCGTCATACTCTTCATCAGTGCGGACATCCAGAACAACCTCATCTTCAGAAATAAATGGTATGTCTTCAATATAGAAGAGCTTCATGATGCCTTCAATCACATTGCTGGCCACATACCCGGCCATGTTTACCGGATCCTTAGCAGAAGAAAATGGAGGTGCATAAGCAAGTTCCATCTCCTGCAGGTCATATACAGTCATTCCGAATCTTACTGCATTGGCAATAGAATCTATTCTTTTATCAACGCCATCATATCCTACTATCTGTGCCCCCAGAATCTTCCCGCTGTCGGGAGCAAAGAGCAGCTTTATTGACATCATAACACTGCAAGGATAGTATGAAGCATGAGAAGCAGAATAGGTGAATATTTTACTGTAAGGAATTTCATTGCGAAGAAGTGATTCTTCCTTTTCCCCCGTAACTGCAACAGTCATATCAAACAATTTCATAATTGATGTGCCTTGACTGCCTTTGTATTTCTTTTCTTTTCCACAAATATTATCTGCTACAATCCTTCCCTGCTTATTTGCAGGAGAAGCTAAAGGTATTATTACCTGCCTTTTGCTGACTATATTTTTTACCCCTACAGCATCACCCAGTGCGAAGATATCAGGTGCTGATGTTTGCATATACTCATCCACAACTATTTCACCACGTTGTCCTAGCTGAATTTCACTATTTTTTAAAAACTCAGTTTCCGGAGAAACACCAATGCTCATAATAACCATATCTGCAGCTACTTCCTTACCGTTGTGAAGTATTACAAGTTCAGGCGTGATCTCAATTCCTCTGCTGTTAAGATAAAGGTTGATTCCTTTGGCCCGAATATAGTTGTGCACTTCATGGGAAGTATCCATATCAATGGGTGCCATTACATGAGGAGCTGCCTCTATGACACTTACATCCAAACCCAGTTCAACTAAATTTTCAGCCATCTCTATTCCGATAAAGCCCCCACCAACTACAGCACAGGATTTTGGATGTTGTTTATTTATAAAATCCTTGATAGCATAGGTATCAGGAATATTTCTCAATGTAAATACATGGTTCTGTTCTGTTCCTTTCATCGGCGGAACAATTGGTTTCGCACCTGGAGAAAGTACTAATTTATCGTAGCCCTCTGTATATGTTTCACCTGTTAACAGATTTTTAACTAGAACCCTTTTTAAGTTACAGTCTACTCTTATGATTTCACTGTTTATGCGAACGTCAATATTAAAACGCTTGTTGAATTTTTCGGGTGTTTGAAGTATGAGGTTTTCTTTTTCAGTAATAACATCTCCTATATAGTAAGGTAATCCACAATTGGCAAATGATATATATCCCCCTTTTTCAAACAATATAATATTATTTTTTTCATCATTTCTTCTCAAGCGTGCAGCAGTACTTGCTCCGCCTGCAACACCGCCGACTATCAATATTTTCATAGAAATACTCCTTTAGTTAAATTATTATAGATAATGTGGAGTTCTGTATGTAAGCACTTCACATCCTTGTGAAGTAATTAAAATCATATCCTCAATATTGAAACCGCCCTTGTCCTTAATATAACACGGTACTTCCACACAGAGAATCATTCCTTCTTCCAATGGTCGTGTTTCATTGGCATTGATGAATGGAGCTTCCGCTGTTTGCGGCCCCATACTGATGCTGTGACCCAGATGACCTCTACGATAGCAGCTATACTTTTCACTTACATAGTCAAAACCAATATGAAATAATTCATTAATTGGAAGACCTGGTCTTGCAGCTTCAATCATTCTGCGTTGACCTTCATAAAGCCTGTCTTTAAGTTCAAAAATAGCTGGATGTGCATTGCCTACTATCCATGTTCTTGAGGCATCAGTGGTATAAAAATCGAATTCGGCATTTACACCTCCATCGAACTTGAAGGTATCTCCATCCTCAATTACCCTGTCACAAGGCAAGCAAAGTCTCGAACTGTCTATTCCTGTATTGAATGTACTCCAAGAACTTGGTGTACAAATGCCAGAAGCCATTACATGATTTCGAAATTCATAAGCAACCTTTTTTTCAGAAGCTCCTATTTTCACAAACTGACATGCGTGGCTTAAAGCCTCATCCTGAACTTGTGTCAATGTTCGGAACATTTCAATTTCTTCTGCAGTTTTCACGCTTCTACATAAAATAAACAAATCGGAAATATTAACAAAGTCTACTTCCGGTAATTTTTCTTTTAATGTGCTGTAATAGTTAAAAGGTAAAAAGTCCAGTTCAATTCCAATTTTCTTGTTGCCTAGTCCTAATTCTTTTACCGTTTTAACCAAGACGTCCATTGAGCTTTCAAATGTACCGTGTCGTTCATTTTCAACGAGCGATATTATCTCACTCCATTCCCGTACACCTACCCATGTATCATATTTTTTCACTACGAAATCATGCATTTTTTCCTTCAGTGCAGGCACTTCAAAGTCCATTGCAATTACATGACTTTTTTCAGAATCAAGAGCAGTCATAACTGTGCAGGAAAACGCAGGCTGTCTTGAAACAGTGTGCTGATGGCTGGAAAAACCTGTAACATAGTGAAAATTTTCCGGAGAAGAGACAATCGCTCCATCAATTCCGTTTTTTCGTAGCAAGTCCTTAATTTTATATTGTTTAGATTGCAAGGAATACCTCCTTAAATATTTTCTGATATGAACAGCGCCTTTGTAGCTGGCGCTTTAATTGGTTTTATAAGCAGCTTAAAGGGATATCCCTTTAAAAAGTCTTCTTAGTTCAAACCATCATGAACCAAGAAGACTTTAAAATATATTTTATGATTTATCCTAAACTATAGAATAGGGGTGCACCAGGTCCAAGAGGGAGGCCCAACAGATACCATACAACAAATAAAGCAATCCAACCTATAAGGAAGAAAATTGAGTATGGAAGCATAGTTGAAATTACGCTACCCATTCCAGCCTTCTTGTCATATTTTTGAAAAAACGCTACAGTCAACACAAAGAAAGGCATCAAAGGAGCAATGATATTTGTGCAAGAATCTCCAATTCTGTAAGCAACCTGTGTAAGTTCAGGTGATAATCCTAAACGCATGAACATAGGAACGAATATTGGTGCCATTATTGCCCACTTTGCAGAATCGACTGCAATGAAAATATTTATAAATGCTGTGAGTACAATGAAGCATATGATTAACGGCAGTCCCACAAAACCTACTGACTCCAGAAAATTTGCTCCAGATACAGATATTATAGTTCCTAAATTTGAATAATTGAAAAAAGCTGTAAATTGTGCAGCAAAGAAAATAAGCACCATAAAGCTTGAAAGTCCTGAAATAGCTTTATTCATTAATGAAATGACATCCTTGTCATTTTTAATTACCCTAGCACCGATACCATAGAAAATTCCGGGAATAAGAAACAAAAGCATCATAAAAAATATAATTCCACTCATGAATGGAGATTTAAGAATGCCGCCTGTTTCAGGATGTCTAAGAATACTATTGCTTGGTAAAACTAATAACAGCATTATAACAACATATACAAGCACAGAAATTCCTGCAAACTTTATACCCCTTTTTTCATCAACAGATATATCGTTAACCATTTCATTTCCTTCGAAATCAAAAGGTGATAATCTTGGTTCAACAATTTTTTCTGTTACCAACGTACCAACTATAGTAATTAAAAATGTTGATACAAACATAAAATACCAGTTGGCAATTGGCATTACAGCGTAATTGGGATCAATCATCTGGGCTGCCTGTGTGGACATTCCGGCAAACATTGGGTCATTTGTTCCTATGAGCAGATTTGCACTCCATCCCCCTGAAACACCTGCAAAGGCAGCAGCAAGACCTGCTATTGGATGTCTTTTGAAAGCCATGAATAAAATTGCACCTAGCGGCACCAGTACAACATAACCTGTTGAAGATGCAATGTTAGACATAATTCCAAGGAATACAACCACAACTGTGACTGCTCTCTTTGGAGTTACAGCTGCAACCTTTTTCAAAATAGCAGCCATAAATCCTGTACCATCTGCTACACCAACACCAAGTATGATTGTAAATACAACACCTAGGGCAAAAAAGTTCGTGAAGTTGCTCACAACAGTCGTTACCATGTGTTGAATACTGCTTGGGGCAAGAAGGTTAACTGCAGCTACGGTAATTTCTTCTATTTTTCCCGTTTGAGAATTGTAACCTTCATAAGTTACTGATACTCCTGCCTTAGCACATATGAAGGATGCCAGAACAGTAATAAGTGCAAGAATGACGAATAATGTTGCCGGGTCCGGCAGTGCATTGCCAACCCTTTCCACGCTGTCCAGTGCACGGACTATGAAACCCTTTTTTTTGCTTTCATTTGATGATTTTGAATGAGCCATATTATTTTCCTCCTGTTATAATAAATTTTTGCTGGCAAAATTATTTATATCAAAAGCCAAAAGGCTTTTAATGCGGATTACTTATTTGACAATTTTATTACGGCCATTTTCAAATTGTTCATTGCTTTTTCCAAAGTTGCCCTAGGGCAAGCAACATTCAATCTCATGAATCCTGGTTTTGCTCCAAAGGATCTGCCGTCATTTAATCCAAGATGTGCCTCATTGACCATAAAGTTTACCAGTTCGTCACCACCTAAATTCAAGCTGCGACAATCCAGCCACATTAGGTAAGTGCTCTCTGGTAATCTTGTTTTAATTTGAGGAATATTATTTTCACAGAATTCTTTCACATAAATCATATTACTTTCAATATAAGGTAAAAGCTGATTAAGCCATTCTTCACCATAATTATAAGCGGCTTCCACAGCAACAAGGCTGAAGCAATTATTTCTGGTTACGTCCATTCGCTTCCAGAATCCTTCAAACTTATCTTTCACCTCTTTATTTGGAAATACAGTGGTGGACGCCTGTAATCCTGCGAGATTGAAAGTCTTTGTTGCAGAAATGCATGTGATAGTGATATCTGAAAACTCCTTTGATATTGAAGCAAATGGTATATGCTTATTTCCCCACAGCATTAAGTCGGAATGAATTTCGTCTGAAACTACCATTACATTATACTTAAGGCATAGTTCTCCAATTTTTATTAACTCTTCTTTTGCCCACACTCTTCCTACTGGATTGTGTGGATTGCAAAGAATGAAGAGCTTAGGACCTTGCTTGAGCTTCTTTTCGAAATCTTCAAAGTCGATGGCAAAAAAATTGTTTTCTTCTTTAAGCTCACTAGTAAGAGGTATTCGTCCCCAATTTTCTACTGAGTCAAAAAATTCTGAATACACCGGTGTTAAAAAAAATACCTTGTCGCCTTCATTACTAAACTCTCTCACGGCAGTGCACAGAGCAGGTACAACACCTAGATTAAACCCTACTAAGTCTTTGTTAACTTCCCAATTATTACGACGCTTCTGCCAATTGCATACCGCATCAAAATAAGAATCCGGACGGGAAGTATAACCGAAAATACCCTGCTCAGCTCTTTTCTGTATGGCATCTATAATCGGCTGAGCTACCTTGAGATCCATATCTGCAATCCAAAGAGGAATTAAATCATCTCTTCCAAATTTGTTTTTCGATTCGTCATATTTTACAGAAAAATTATTGCTTCGATCAACTGGTTTATTAAAGTTATAAATCATTTTAAGTACATCCTTTCAGTCAATATTTATTCATATTCTATATTTGCAATAAGTATGCCAAATATAAAACAAGCAGAGAAACTAATATTCTCCGCTAAAATGCATGTACAGCCTGGACTGTTTATACTTTAAAAAGTCATACAAGGCCTGAATTTGCTAAATATCAAACAATACAAACTAATTATACCTTAAACAAGCCAATATAATTTCATTTTCTTAAATGTCCAAATATGAAAATCTTTAACCATTTTAACCATTTCTTATAGCTCCTGAAGAAATCTAATCCCCTTTTCCGTAATTTTGGTACCGCTGCGTCCTTTTGAAACTTTTACAAGTTTGAAGCTGTCCATTTGCTGAAGCATCCCCCGAACCTCCTGTTCAGTAAGAAAAATACCTTGATTTTCGGCTTGCTTTGAAATGGCCTTACGGCCGATAGAGCTGCTTTTTCTTGTTGCATCATAAAGTTGCGTTAAAATGAACTTATAATCCTCTTCACGACTGCCCAAACTTTTTAAGATTAACTGGAATTGTGCTTTTTCCTTTTCATCAGATTTAATTTTGCCAACATGTAAATCGTCCCTTTTTAATGCCGGAGGCAGGTCGTCATATTCAACCGACGGAATATCCATATAGGTAAGATATTCTACATAATTGCGAAGCTCTCGTACATTTCCGCTCCAAGAGTGCTGCATAAAAGCTATTTCTGCATCTTTTGAAAGAACAAATTTTCCCCCCAACTCTGATTTTATTCTATTAAACAGCAAAAAAATATCATCGCCACGGTCTCTAAGAGGAGGAAGCTGTATTGGAAGAGTATTAAGCCTGTAATATAAATCCTTGCGAAAGCTACCGTTTTCCACAAGTGTAACAAGGTTTTCATTTGTTGCTGCAACTATTCGCACATCAACATTGATAATTTTATTGCCTCCAACGTGCAGTACTTCCTTTTCCTGTATAACACGAAGAAGTTTTACCTGAAGATTTACACTCATTCCTTCTATCTCATCAAGAAACAGTGTTCCCTTGTGAGCAAATTCAAATAGTCCGAGCTTTCCGCCTTTTTTAGCGCCAGTAAACGCTCCTTCATCATAACCAAAAAGTTCGCTTTCCAATAGGTTGTCCGGAATTGCGGCACAATTAATGGCGACAAATGGGTAATCACGTCTGGGTGAATGATTATGAATGGCATGAGCAAATAACTCCTTGCCCGTTCCGCTTTCTCCCGTTATTAATATAGAGCCATTAGTTGCTGCCATCTTTTTAGATATATCAACGGCCTTTTTCATAGACTGACTGCTTCCTATAATATCGTTGAATACATATTTTGCCTTGTGACCCTTGTTAAGAAGCTGCATTCTTAGCTTGTGCTGCTTGTATTCTTCATCTGTGAAGCGCCTTAATAAGGCGAAAGCTCCAATGTATTTGCCTCCTCGTATAACAGGTGTTACTGTTAAACTAATATCTGTGTCCGTCACCTTTATTAAACGCGATTTAATTTCATACAGATTTGTTCTACACTCCTCAAATGGTATGAATGGAAGAACCTCTTTTGCATACTTGCTTAGAATTTGATCCCTATTAATGCCTAGAATTTCTTCGACCTTTGAGTTATATGCAAATACACGATCTTCTTCATTAATGGCTACAATACCTTCATCGAGAATGTTTATTAAAATTTCGAACCGACTTTCAAGCCTGATGGAACGACCGTACAAAAGATTGAAATTATAGCTATTGTCTGCAATTGAATTGAAATAATCATAAATTTGGGGCTGTTCCAAAAGATATTCGAGATTTAGCTTTAGAGCAATTTCCACGACAGTTGCTGCATCCAGTACTCTTGCTCCAATATCCATAACATTGGCAACAGAAGCAGGCACATGTCTTGTTTCTCCAGGAGTAATTGCAAAATCAAGTCCTGGAATTTCTTTCATACCCGGATAAATAGGTACAAACTCAACATTATTTACACCTAGCTGATTTAAACGCGTTACACCCTCAATGGCCATTTTACTGCTTAAATTTACAAACATGGCTCGAGTCCCTTTAGGAAGTTTTAATAATTCATTCAAGCTCTGTCGTGTAAAAGTAAGCCTTATTTCTACAGTGTTTCCGTCTAAGGGTATATACTTGTTGATATCTTCATTGCTCTCAAATGCATCTGTAGAAATTATATATAAATCAGCCTTTCGGATAGAGCGAGCAGAACCGTCCTGAATGTTGTAAGTATCTATTTTGACAATGTCACCAAACAATGTTTTTAATTGCATGGCATAAATGTATACAGCCTGGGAATCCAAAGTTATTAGAGCGATACTTTTTTGCATAAAAAATCCCCTTTTTCATAATGTGTATGTACTATTATTATTCGTGATATAAACAATAGTGTCAAGCATAATTATATGTAATGTTATTAATTATTTGTAATTTTATAAATAGAGAGTTCCCATAACATATAAATCCTCTTGAATGCTAAGACGTTGTTTTTAGATATTATGATAGAGATTTACTATTATATAAAAAAAGAACGGCTCTTATAAAGAACCGTTCCATCTTTTTATTAATATTTCATTTCAGCCATTCTTACATAGCCTTCATATCTTTCCTTAGCATCTTTTTCTGCTTTGGCAAATAATTCTTCAGCTATTTCTGGGAATGAACCTTTCAATGATACATATCTTACTTCGCCTTCAAGGAATTCTCTGAATGAAGTCTTTGGCTCTTTAGAATCCAGTATGAATGGGTTCTTGCCTTCTTCCTTGAGAAGTGGGTTGAATCTGTATAAATGCCAGTATCCTGNNGGTTGATACATGGAGCATAAGCTATGATTAATGATGGTCCGTTGTAGCTTTCTGCTTCTTTCAAAGCTTTAAGGAATTGGTTCTTGTCTGATCCTATAGCAACCTGAGCTACATATACATAGCCGTAAGTTGAAGCGATCATACCTAAGTCTTTCTTCTTAACTCTCTTACCTGAAGCTGCAAATTTAGCAACTGAAGCAGTAGGAGTAGATTTTGAAGACTGTCCGCCTGTATTTGAGTAAACTTCTGTGTCAAGAACAAGAACATTTACGTCTTCGCCTGATGCCAATACGTGGTCTAATCCGCCGTATCCTATGTCATATGCCCAGCCGTCTCCGCCTATGATCCACTGTGATTTCTTAACAAGGAAGTCTTTCTTGTCAATAATGTTTTGTACTGCTTCTTCACATTCTTTGCATGCTGTAAATCCTTCTACAGCTGCAAGAACTTTAGCAGAAGCTGCTTTTGACTCTTCAGCGTTATCTTTTCCTGCTATCCATTCCTGGCATGCTGCTTTTAATTCAGCAGGAATTTCTTTTTCAAGCAATGCTTCCATTGACATCTGGATTGATTCTCTCATTTGTCTTACAGCTGTTGCCATACCTAAACCAAATTCAGCATTGTCTTCGAACAATGAGTTAGCCCATGAAGGACCTCTTCCGTTTTTGTCTGTAGTGTATGGTGTTGCTGGTGCAGATGCTCCCCAAATTGATGAACATCCTGTAGCATTAGCTATCATCATTCTGTCGCCGTACAGCTGAGTAATAGTCTTAACATATGCTGTTTCTCCGCAGCCTGCGCAAGCGCCTGAGAACTCGAAGTATGGTTTGCAGAACTGGCTTCCTTTTACAGAAACTTTATCCATCAAGTTATCTTTTATAGATACTTCATCTATTGCATAGTTCCAGTTTGGTATTCCTGCTTCAACTTCTTCAGCGATAGGAGTCATAACAAGAGCTTTAGTCTTAGCTGGACAAATGTCAGCACAGTTTCCGCATCCTGTACAATCCAATGGGCTTATAACAAGTCTGTATTCAAGACCTTCAAGTCCTTTACCAGTTGCTTTTATAGTTTCAAAAGTTTCTGGAGCCGCTGATTTTTCAGCTGAATCAAGCAATGTAGGTCTGATTACTGCATGAGGACATACAAATGCACATTGATTACACTGAATACAGTTTTCAGGTATCCATTTAGGTACAGTTACAGCAATACCTCTTTTTTCGTATGCTGAAGTTCCCATTGGGAATGTACCGTCTTCGATTCCTGCAAATGTGCTTACTGGAAGGCTGTCACCTTCTTGTCTGTTCATAACGTCAGCAACATTTTTAATGAAATCTGGTTTTTCTTCTTCTGTAAATGGTACAGCAAGTCCACTGTTTGCGCTTGCGTCTTTTGCATCTTTCCAAGAAGCAGGTATTTCTATTTTAACTAATTCAGTAATACCTTTTTGAACAGCTTCTTTGTTCATGTTAACTATTGCTTCACCTTTTTTACCATAAGATTTAACAATAGCTCCATTTAAGTATCCTACTGCTTCATCAACTGGAATAACATCAGCCAGTTTGAAGAATGCAGACTGAATGATCATATTTGTTCTGTTTCCAAGTCCCAATTCCTGAGCGATGTCAGTTGCATTGATTGTGTAGAAGTTAATTTCTTTTTGTGCCAAATATCTTTTATATTTTGCAGGCAGATTAGCTTCTAATTCTTCTTTTGACCAAAGAGTGTTTAATAAGAATGTGCCGCCTTTTTTAAGTCCTGTCAACACATCATATTTGTCAACATATGATTGCTGTGACAATGAAACAAAGTCAGCTTCATCAATTAAGTATGTTGATCTGATTGGTGATTTACCGAATCTTAAGTGAGATACAGTAACACCGCCTGATTTTTTAGAGTCATATGAGAAATATCCCTGAGNNCGTCTGAACCAAGACCCCAGAATTTACATCTGATTGTTCCAGGTGCTGAAGTATTAACTATTTCTGGAGTTTCCAGTGATTTGAAAGTAACGTCATCAACTATACCGATTGTGAAGTCATTCTTAGGTTGTTCTTCTTTCAAGTTGTTGTAAACAGCAAATATCTGAGCAGGAGTAGTGTCTTTTGAACCTAATCCATATCTTCCGCCAACGATCAATGGCTGTTTTTCTTGTGCATAGTACAATGACTTAACATCTAAGTACAATGGCTCTCCAATTGAACCTGGTTCTTTGCATCTGTCAAGTACTGCTATTTTTTTAACAGTNNAATATTTTGATGAGAAAGGTCTGTACAGGTGAACTATTATTATACCAACTTTTTCTCCCTTTGCAGTTAAGTTATCTATAACTTCTTTTGCAGTTTCTGTAACTGAACCCATAGCAACTATGATATTTTCAGCATCTGGTGCTCCATAATAGTTGAATGGTTTGTATTCTCTTCCAGTTATTTTTTCAATTTCTGTCATGTAGTCAGCAACAACTGCTGGAACTTCATCGTAGAATTTGTTTGATGCTTCTCTAGCTTGGAAGAATATATCAGGATTCTGAGCAGTTCCTCTTGTTACTGGGTGTTCCGGATTTAAAGCTCTAGCTCTGAATTCATTTACAGCATTCATGTCCACTAATTTAGCTAAGTCAGCATAATCAATTGTTTCAATTTTTTGTACTTCGTGAGAAGTTCTGAAACCATCAAAGAAATGTACAAATGGAACTCTTGTTTTGAGAGTAGCCAAGTGAGCAACTCCTCCTAAGTCCATTGCTTCCTGAACACTGCTAGAAGCTAAAAGAGCAAATCCTGTTTGTCTTGCTGCCATTACGTCTGAATGATCTCCAAATATTGATAGAGCATGTCCTGCAAGAGCTCTTGCACTAACATGGAAAACTGCCGGCAATAATTCACCTGCTATTTTATACATGTTTGGTATCATTAACAACAAACCTTGTGATGCAGTGTATGTAGTTGTTAAAGCACCTGCCTGCAATGAACCGTGTACAGCACCTGCAGCTCCACCTTCTGACTGCATTTCAACAACTTTGACAGTTTGTCCGAAGATGTTTTTCTGACCATGAGCTGCCCATTCATCTGCAAGTTCAGCCATTGGTGAAGAAGGTGTTATTGGGAATATTGCAGCTACATCAGTAAACGCATATGAGACATACGCAGCAGCTGTATTTCCGTCCATAGTTTTCATAACTTTTGACATTAATATATCCTCCTATATAATAATTAATAATATAATGTAACCTCAAATATTGTTTATAAAAATCAATACCACATTGATTATATATTAAAGGTTATTTATTTGCAACCATAAATATTTCAATATTTGCTAATATTGAAAGAGTGGCTAATAATGTAAACAAAAACTCGCAGTTTATTTTTATTAAATTAGGCTTTTATCGTTTTCACGTTTGTTTTACAAAACTTTTAACAAATAAAAAACTTATTTATTATGCAAGTTAATTATGTAAAATTGCATGACAAAATTATGTCAAAAGCATTTTTTGTTGGAATTCTGACTGAGATCTATTTTATGCCGTCTTGCAATTGTATCTATTTTCGTGCAAGATTTCGGAATTTTTTGTTGTATGTTTCAAGAGGATTGTAACCAAGAAGCTTTTGTCTGTAATTTTTTGCTGCAATTTCCACTATTGCAGATATATTTCTTCCTGGCTTGACGGGAACAACCACTGTCGGCACCTTAATTCCAAGAATTTCAGTGAAATCCTCGTCAGCTCCTATACGATCGTATTCCTTGTTTTCATCCCATTCTTCCAGTTCAATTACCATTTCAATGAACTGCTCAAGCCTGATAGACCCTACGCCGAACAAGTGCTTGATGTCAAGTATTCCGATACCCCTTATTTCCATCAGGTGTTGGGTGAGTTCAGGACAAGTGGCCTTAAGTCCGCTATCAACTTTCTTCACTATTACAGCATCGTCAGCAACCAATCTGTGTCCTCTGTTTATGAGTTCAAGTGATGTTTCACTTTTTCCTATTCCGCTTTTTCCTTTTATCAATACGCCTATTCCAAACACCTCAAGGCATACTCCGTGGATGATTGTTTCCTCTGCAAGTTCTTCCTCAAGGAAGTTTATCATTACATTTACAAGTTTGTCTGTCTTTTCGCTGGATTTTAATACCGGTCTCTTGTATTTTTTTGCATAGTGAATAATAACGTCATCAACTTCCATATCATTGGCAACAATAAGAGCCGGTATTGGAAAGCTGAAAAATTTATCAATTCTCTGCCTTTTTACTTCTTCATCCAATGTCTTTATATAAAGCATTTCAGATTTGCCCATAACCTGGACTCTCTCAAAAGAAAACCAGTCGAAATAACCTGCAATCTGCAGGCCCGGCCTGATTATTTCTGCTGTATAAATTCTCGACTGAACATCTTCCGGATAATAAACCGTCTCCAGTCCTATATAGCTTACTAAATCTTCAAGTTTAACGTACTGCATAACTACCACCTTTTATATAATGAAGAAAGAAGAATATAAAATTTCTTCATTTAATTCTTAATTCTTCATTGTAATATTTTCTGCTTGTTGAAGTAATTGAAAACTGATTCTGCTGCCTTTATATTCATTCCCGGTGCAGCAGACAATTCTTCCACACTCTTTTTTCTTATATTATCAATGGAACCAAATTCTTTCAGCAGGTTTAATTTTCTCTTTTTACCGATATTTTCAATGTTGTCAAGTTCGGACCTGAATAACGTCTTATCTCTTAAATTTCTGTGATATTCTATTGCAAACCTGTGGGCTTCTTCCTGTATTCTGTAAATAAGCCTGTAGACAGAGTCTGTTTTTTTGAATTCAATTTCCCTGTTGTTGTAAATCAAACCCCTGGTTGTGTGCTTGTCATCCTTTATCATTCCGCAAATGGGAATTCTCAAACCATAGTTGGCAATAACATCCTCAACTATTTTAGTCTGACCTTTTCCACCGTCAATGAGTATTAAATCAGGCATCTTGTTGAAACCCTTCACTTCATCACTGTTGTCCAGACCTCTATTTATTCGTCTTTCAAGAACTTCCTCCATGCTTTTGTAATCATTGGGGCCTTCCACTGTCTTTATCTTAAAGCGTCTGTAGTTGCTCTTGCTTGGAACTCCCCTTTCAAACACAACCATGGAGCCCACAGACTCAACTCCTTGAATGTTTGAAATATCGTATGCTTCAATTCTTAAAGGCGGTTCATCAAGTTCCAATAAATTTTTAAGTTCTTCTATTACCTGCATGCTTTCGTCCAGATTTTTCTTAATCCTTTGACTTCCCTTTTCAAGAATTTCAAGGGCATTTTTTTTGATCATTTTTATGAGCATGCTCTTGTCCCCTTTGGCAGGAACTTTTATAGAGACCTTGTTTCCTCTTTTTTCAGACAGGAGTTTTTCAAAAACGTCCATATCTTCTATTTCGGCTTCAATATATATTTCTTTAGGGATATATACAGTTCCGGTGTAAAATTGCGTTAAAAATGAGCTGATTATTTCCTCTCTAGTTTCATTTTCTATGTTTGTGAGGAGATAATGCTCTCTTCCCATGATTTTTCCGTTTCTTATAAAGAAAATCTGAATGCACGCTTCTTCGATTCCCATGGCGCTTCCGATTACATCCTGGTCAATGCTTGAATTAGCAGAAACAATTTTTTGTTTTTCTGCAATGAGTTCTAGAGCGTTTATCTGATCCCTGTACTTTGCAGCAAGCTCATAGTCCATATTTTCTGAAGCTGCAATCATTTTTTCCCTCAGAGCCCTAATAAGCTCATCTTCCTTGCCGGACAAAAGGCTTATGGCCTTTGTTACTTCTTCTTTATATTCCTTTATGCTAACGTTTCCCATGCATGGAGCTGTGCATCTATTGATATGATAATTCAGGCATGGCCTCTGGTTTTTTTTGGTCCCGTCAAGTTTTAAGGAACACTTTCTCAGCTTGTACAGACTTCCTATTATGTCTATGATTTCATTGACTGCATAAGCGCTTGGATATGGTCCGAAATACCTGGCTCCGTCTTTTTTTACTTCTCTCACCTTGTAAATGCGCGGATATTTTTCATGGGCTGAAATTTTAATGTATGGATATTGTTTGTCATCCCTTAAGAGCGTGTTGTACCTAGGCCTGTACTTTTTTATTAAATTGGCCTCAAGTATCAGTGCTTCAACTTCGTTGTCTGTAATTATATACTCAAATTCAGAAATGTTATTTATCATTGCCTGAATTTTCGGGCTGTGGTTTTTAGATTGGAAATATTGTCGAACTCTTTTTTTAAGGTTTTTTGCCTTACCCACGTAGATTATTTCACCGAATTGGTTCTTCATGTGGTAGACGCCAGGGTTGTCTGGCACTTTTTTTAATTCTTCCTGTATATCAAACATGTTTTCTCCCAAAAGTTGATACATATATTATACCACTTTTGTCTTAATATTAACATAATTTATAAATTAAATTTAAATTAATTTTTTGTGTTTTTATAAATTTCCATACATGATTTCATAAAAACAATTTCGTATTTTATTATTTGAACTTATTGTGACTTGAACAAAACAAAAAAACATTTGGCAAAATGACAGAGGCGAAAAATGCATAGCAAAGTACAAAATGCAGCAATTTTTGCAAATCGCTGCATTTTATCAATATAATATAATAATCTTTTATCTTATAGGACAAATCCCTGAATCGCAGCCTTCGGTTCCAACATCCAAAGCTTCTTCCTGCACTTCATAAGTGCTCAAAAGAGATGGTATGAAAGGCTTCATTTCTTTAAGTTTAGTGTTGTACTCTTCTTCTGTGATTGACTCGTAAGGCATGAGCTGATAGAAGCTGTCATCCAGTGAAAGGAAAGAAAGTGCAACAACATCATCCCAGTTGTCCCAAACCCACTGTTCTACCTGATCCCATTCTTTGTCTCTCACATGTACTGTTATGGAGCAGTTGTGGTCAACGTAGTTTTCCATGAACAATTTGTAGTTTTCAAGCTGTTCAATTGCTGTAACATCATACTTTGTCTTGCCCACAGGAGCTTTTTCAGGAAATTCAATAACTTTTGTGGTGCAGGTTTTCATTTCCTGACCAACTTCAGGATAAATCGGATATCCTAATTCTTCGCACACCTTAACCAATGGGTCATGGCTGTTGATTCTTACTCTTCTTAAGAAATACGGTGAATGTGAATAATGTACACCGCTTGAAACTCCAGGCAACTGTGACAATGTTCCTTCAGGTTTGATTGTTGTCACAAGTATTGGAGCTCCTTCTCCTATTTCACCTGCATAGCGTTCAGATTCATCCTTTGCTGCGTCTCTTAATTTTCTCAAAAGAGCTGCCTGTTGTTCTCTGTCAAGTCCTACGGCATTGACCATGTCCTGCCATCCTGTTAATGAACAACCTGTTATTTTGTCTCTTTGCTGAACTCTGTCCCATTGTGAAAGTTCAAGTTCAACGCATGTCATTCTGTATGCTGCTCTTGCAGAAAGTCTCTGTGCCTTTAAGAGCCCCTTTTCATCTAGATTTCCGTTTTCATCAACAAATGCATACACATTTATAGTAGTGAGGTTGCAGAGACCTTTGTTGTCAAGGAGAATTTCACCGCATGGATTTACTCCGTTCATATTCGGTCTTCTCTTGTTGCCTGCTTCTTCATTAACCCAGCCAGGCTCGCCTGAATAGCGCATTTGTTCAATCTGCCACTTAAGCTGCTCGCGTTTAGGTTTTTTTCTATAGTAAATTGAGTTGTTGCTCATGGAGCGGTGGATTATGTCCTTATCAACTATCCATTGACCATCTATTTGTTTGTAGAGCTTGTTCTTTGCTTCGATGCAGTCAGTGTCGTCGTAGTCGATGAGCATTATTTCAGCTGTTCTCCTCACTCCTCCCACAACTACATTTTCTCCTATTATGTTGGCAATGTCAAGGCAATCTATAGGCTTAAGCTTGAATCTTTCTTTGCTTTCTATTGTTCCGCGCTTTTTAATCACAGCATCTATTTTTGAAAACATGTTTTTCATGCTTGAATGGCCGCTGGCAGTTCCGCCGAAAGTCTTGAGAACTTCTCCTTTAGGTCTTACATTGTTGTAATTGATTATAATTGTTGATATGTTTCTGTATTCACTGCTTGTTATAAATGATAAGTAATGGTCAAGAGCCTGAACCCAGCCTTCTTTGCTGTCTCCAACTATTATTTTTACAGAGTTGTTCTGAGTAAATTCAACACCTGTATTGTCTTCTCTTTTTGCCTTCTCTACAGGAGAGTAATCCTCATGCATAATCTTGTAGCTTGATCTTATTTTAGGAAGTTCTTCAACGTCCTTCTTCAATATTCTTACTCCTACGCCTGAACCTATCATCAACAGGTAGAACAAATCTCTGAAAGCATGGAAATCATTTATTATTTCAAATGCACAGTTGAAATTTGCCATAGGGTAATTGTATGAAACCGGAGTTCCGCCCACCCAGAATGTCCTGCCCGAAAGGAACTGCTTCAGGTTGAATATGTTGTCGTATAATTGCTCTGCTTCTTCCTTCTTTGTCGGTACAAGGCTGCAGTTGTATTCAACTGCACGTCTTACAGTTTCCCACCAGTATTCTCTTCTTCTTTCTTCAGGCAGCCATCTTGAATATGTCCTGTAATAAACAAAGTTCCCTAGCTGGTTCATTGGTGAGCCTACATGCTTGTAGTGGCTTATAAATTCTTCGCTTAAAAGTTTGTAGTCCTTTCTTTTGCGGGAATCTCTTGATTTATCTCTTTCATATCTGTACAATATGTATTTTTTTGCAACATCTTTTCTCTCGCTGTCCATAAGTTCATTTTCAACCATGTCCTGTACCATTTCAACAGGTATTGGGAAAGATTTGCTTAAAATTTCATTCTCAATTTTGCTGCTTATTTTTCTTGCCAGTTCTTCATCCACCCCGTCCTTCGTTTCCTTCATAGCCTTAATTATGGCGCTGGTTATTTTATCAGCATTGAAGTCAACGAAGTTTCCAGTTCTTTTCAATATCTTTATCATACAATCCCTCTTTCTCCATAGTTCTTTTATATAATGCATCTTACATGATACTACATATTGTAGCATCAAGCTTCTGCCGTGTCAATATATAGTATGTCTCGTATTTCTTGACAAAATATATTTATATTGAAATATCCACATTTTATATAAAAAGTTAAAAATTGTTTTACTGAAATTTCAAGGAATTCTTATTTCTTAATAAATCTTAACAATTTTGTCAGATAAAATTTATGTTCTTTATATATTCCCCACTAAAGTAATTATCGTCTGCCAATTCATAATGTGAAGTACTATCTGCTATACTATTACAAATTTTCCTCATTTTCCTATCAAGAAGAAACATTGAAGCACCCTTTCCTGCTCCGTTGCCCAAGGATTTTATCTCTGGAAGTCCATGAGGCAGCAACCCCATGTACAGCGCATTACTTATGTTGATGTAGCTTCCGAATGCTCCGGCAACTACTGCCTCATCCACATTCACTGGATTTTTTCCGATAGCTTTAAGCACAGCCATACACCCTGAGCATATGGAACTTTTGGCAAGCTGCACCTGTCTTACATCTTTTTGAGTTATGAATATTTTCTTTTCATTGTTTTCATAAATTATGAAACAGTTTTCTCCGTCAATTATTCTTAATTTTCTGAAAAGAGAAGATTCAGGATTCAATTCCTTGTATTCATGGCTTGTGAGCATTCTTCCAGTATTGTCTATTATGTTGTTTCTAAGCATTTCCGCCGTTATGTCTATTATGCCTGAGCCACATATTCCATCAGGTTCAGCATCGCCGATTACCTTAAACACACCGGTGTCGTATTCTATTTTAAAATGTTCAACAGCTCCAATGGTTCCTCTCATACCAAACTTAATGTTTCCTCCCTCAAGGGCCGGGCCGCATGCAGTTGAAGCAACCAAGTACCTGTCCTTGCTGCCTGCTGCAATTTCTCCGTTTGTTCCAAGGTCAACTATAAGCTTGAAACTGTCTTTATTTCCTGCAGCCAGAAGGACAGCAGTTGTATCCCCACCTACAAATCCTCCAAGAAGAGGAAGAAAAATTATTTTGCACCTGTCCGGACAATTTAAATCTATATCTTCACCGAAACATTCAACATAATCCCTCGTGATGCTTGTAAATGGGCTTATTCCCAATCTGTCAGGCCTTAACTTGAAAAACAAATGCTGCATGGCGCTGTTGCCGCAGAGAATAACATTATACATGTTGTCAGCAAAAAATGGTATTTCAATATTTGCTTTGTCCACCAAATTGTTCAAAGTATATATAATTTTTCCGCTGAGCTCTTCTATTCCATTCATGCTTGAACCCTTGAATATCCTGCTTATGACATCGGCTCCCATTGAAGACTGGCTGTTGCTGTCAGAATATGATTTTATTAATTTTCCGGTGTTCATGTCATAAATGTACATAACCACAGTTGTTGTTCCAATATCAACGGCTGCACCATACAAAAATTCAGTGGTGTCATTTTTTTGCACGTCAATAATTTTGTCCTCATATCGGACAAATGTGATACCTTTTATTCCCTTTTCATTAATCAGCGTTGAGAACTTTCTTAATGTATTGAGGTCGCAGCCTCTTATAAATTCTCCCTGCCGCTTCTTTAATTCTTTCATGTCCACATATGTTTTTTTAAGCGCAGGATCAAAATCAAGTTTTTTTTCATCTTCCATACAGTCGAGTATCTGATATTTTTTTAAATAGTCATTTTCTCTTATGTAAATGTTAATGGGCCCGGAAATCCTGGTCTGACATGCAAGAACTATTTCTTTTTTGCCATTTGCTTCTATTTCAACCATGCATTTGCCGCATGTTCCTTTTCCGCTGCACACAAGATCCAGGGGAAATCCTGCTTCTTCGCATATTTCAGCAACAGTTGAATTTTCTTCTGCTTTTAATATAATATTTTGATTTATAAAATTAACATGGTATTTTTTCATTTTTCATCCCTGTACTGGCAGTCTTTATTTTTGCAGCGCTCACATTCATTTTCATATACAATGCATTCATCACTTAAGGAATCATCTAGTACAAACAGATAAAGTAGGGACTTTTCAGGAACAAGCACATCTCTTTCATTTATGTATGCATCAACATCTTCTTGCTTTTTAAGGATTCCTAGAATTTCCCGCTGCATGTCTAAATCAATGGTTCCGTCCCCCGCAAAATGTCTTCTGCCAAGTTTACGGCCATTTTTAAGCTCTTCTTGTCTCACTATTTTGCTGAATCTGTCCGAAGCTTCAAACAACGCATGGTTTGCGGCTTCATACAAAAGATATCCTTTCAGGTAATTTCCGCCATCCATAATTTCCCGGGAAAAATCACCTATGTCATCCTTTGATGATATAAGACAGATGATGCACATTTTATCAGTTCCTTCATTGAGTCCGATTAAATTAATATCTGCTTTTGCATACCATGCTGATATACCCATGTTCTTTTCGATGAATTCCTTTATTTCATCAATTATTTTGCTGGCGCTGTTAAAGACTTCTGTACCCTCTTTTATATGAAGTTTTTTGAAAAAATTTTCATTAATTATATGCGGCTTAAATTTGTATGACGGCATTTTTCTTCCTGCCTTTTGTTGTTTACTATATTATAATGATAAATTTATTTTTAGTCCACAAAAAATAACCCGGGCTTAAGCCCGGGAGATTACATTGCTTTTATAATTTCATCCTTGAATTCAGTTGTGCTTAGGTTTCCACCAATGTCCTTTGTGTGAAGCTTTTTGTTTTTAAGAGTTTTCTTGAGGGCATTTTCTATTTTCAATGCTGCCGAATCTTCACCTATGTGGCGCAGCATCATTATTCCTGACAATATTGCAGCTGTTGGATTTGCTATGTTCATACCGGCAATGTCAGGAGCTGAACCGTGGACAGGTTCAAATATTGCCGTTTCTTCACCTATATTGGCGCTTGGAGCCATACCAAGCCCTCCAACAAGGCCTGCTGCCATGTCTGAAAGTATGTCCCCGTAAAGGTTCGGAGCAACTATTACCTGGTAGTCCTGAGGCTTCATCACAAGTTTCATTGACATGGCATCAACTATTACATCTTCAAACTTTATGTCCGGATAGTTTTTTGATATTCTGCGCCCTGATTCCAAAAACATTCCATCAGACAGTTTCATGATGTTTGCCTTGTGAGTAAGTGTAACTTTGCTTCTGTTTTCCTTTTCAGCAACCTTAAATGCAAAATCTGCAATTCTTTCACTTGCCCCTTTTGTAATTACCTTTACGCTTTGTGCAACATCTTCCTTTGCCATGTATTCTATTCCAATGTACAGGTCTTCAGAATTTTCCCTGACGATTACAAGATCTAAATCCTTGTAGAGAGCATCTATTCCTTCATATGATTTTACGGGTCGAACGTTGCTGTACAAATTGAATTTTTGTCTAAGCTGCACATTTATGCTTCTGAAGCCTTTTCCAACCGGTGTCGTTATGGGGCCCTTGAACGCAATTTTATTTCTTTCTATGCTTTCAATTGTTTCCTGAGGAAGAAGCTCTCCGCATTTTTCATATGCAGTAAATCCCGCGATATTTTCCTCCCACTCAATTGTGTCTGTTGCAGCATCAATAATTTCTGTTGCTGCGTGCATTATTTCAAGCCCTATCCCGTCTCCAGGAATCAATGTTATTTTTCTTTTCATGAGCTGCCTCCTATACATTCTTCAGGCTCATATAATTTAAAAGCCCTCCGGATTTTATGATTTCAATTTGTATTTGTGAAAGTTTCAGTCCCATTTCATATTGCTTGTTTTTTGCTTTGTTTTCCACAATAACTGTAGTTTTTTCAATTTGTTTCAATAGATTTGGTATTTCTATCTCATCCATCTTGTCTATGTCATCATAGTCTGCTTCATATTTGAATGTTAAAGGTATTATTCCGTTGTTCACAAGGTTGCTTTTGTGTATTCTTGCAAATGACTTGGAAAATACTGCCCTTACTCCCAGGTACAACGGAGCAAGAGCTGCATGCTCGCGGCTTGACCCCTGCCCGTAGTTTTTTCCTGCAACAATTATTCCTCCACCATTTTTCTTTGCGTTCTTAGGAAAATCCTTATCAATCTGCATAAAGCAAAATTCTGACAAATAAGGAATGTTTGATCTGAACGGAAGAAGATGTGCATTTGACGGCATGATTGCATCTGTTGTGATATCATCTTCAACTTTGATAAGTACTGGAACCACACATCCTGTATGGTCTGCAAGCTTGCAGTTCTTTGGGAATGCCTTGATGTTCGGTCCCCTCACTATTTTAACATCCCTTCCGTCATCTGCAGGGCTTATAATCATGTTGTCATTTACCATAAATTTCTCAGGAATATCTATATCAAGATTAACACTTTCATCAAAGTCTTCTTCTCCTGCAATGAAGCCTTTTATTGCAGAAAATGCTGCAACTTCAGGGCTTACCAGGTATACTTCCGCAGAATCGGTTCCGCATCTTCCCTTGAAGTTTCTGTTGAATGTTCTCAAGGAAACCCCGTTATTTCCAGGCGCCTGACCCATTCCTATGCATGGTCCGCACCCGCTTTCAAGTATTCTTGCACCTGAAGCTATTATTTTAGTAAGAGCACCGTTTGCTGCAAGCATTGCAAGAACCTGCTTGGATCCGGGAGATATAACCAGGGAAACATTCTCGTGAACCGTGTGTCCATCAAGTATATTGGCAACCTTCATCATGTCTGTGTAAGAAGAATTTGTGCAGCTTCCTATGGCTACCTGGGTAATAGGTGTTCCTCTCACCTGGCTGACAGGAACTACCGCATCAGGCGAATGTGGCAATGCCACATTGGGTTTAAGTAAACTTAAGTCTATGGTGAGTTTTTCTGAATAAACAGCATCATCATCAGCCGTCAGTTCAACAAAATCATTTTCTCTCCCCTGAGCCTTAAGAAATTCCAGAGTTCTTTCATCTGATGGGAATAGGGATGTTGTAGCCCCTAATTCAGCTCCCATATTTGTAATTGTTCCTCTTTCAGGTACTGAAAGAGTTTTTACACCTTCACCTGTATATTCAAATATCTTGTTCACTCCGCCCTTTACGGTGAAGTGTTTCAAAACCTCCAGTATGATGTCCTTGGCTGATGAAAATTTGTTCAACTTTCCTGTAAGTTCAACATTGACTATCTCAGGCATCACCAGTCTGTATTCACCACCTGCCATGGCAACGGCAACATCAAGTCCTCCTGCTCCTATGGCAATCATGCCCATACCTCCGCATGTTGGAGTGTGACTGTCTGAGCCTAAAAGGGTGTCTCCCGGAACCGAAAAGCGTTCAAGATGAACCTGGTGGCATATACCGTTTCCCGGTTTGGAATAGTAAATTCCATGTTTTTTAGCAACAGTCTGTATAAACAAGTGGTCATCAGCATTTTCAGGTCCGGACTGAAGCATGTTGTGATCAATGTACGCAACTGATTTTTTTGTTCTTACTCTGTCTATGCCCATGGCTTCAAACTGAAGGTATGCCATTGTTCCCGTTGAATCCTGGGTCAGTGTCTGATCTATTCTTATTCCTATTTCATTTCCAGTCTTCATTTCTCCTGTAACAAGGTGATTCTTGATAATTTTTTCTGCAAGATTAGCCATATGTCCTCCTTATATTGCCCTTTCATTTTGATAGTTGTTGAAAATATAAACCTTTGCTAATTTCTCCATCTCCTCGCTGGAGATGTTAGTTGTTCTTCCGCCGTCATACTCTGAATCTATTTTGTTTTTAACATGTACGAGCCTTTTATCACCCTTATGGATTTTTTCATCCCCACTAAGATCAAAGTAACTGTTTATCCAATATGCAATGCTTGAAATCCCTGAATAAGAATTGATTGCCACAAGAGGAGGTTTTCCTAAAATTCTGCGGGTATCAAAACTGTTGTAAATTTCCTCGTCCTTCAAAAGACCGTCTGCGTGAATCCCTGCCTTTGTAACATTGAATTCTTTTCCTACAAAAGGTGTCTTTGGAGGAATTTCATAATCAAGATCCTTTTCAAAAAATTTTTCTATTTCATTTATGAGCTCAAGGTTCATTTTTCCTGTGCTGCCCTTTATTTGTGCGTATTCGATTAACATTGCTTCCAACGGTGTGTTTCCAACCCTTTCACCTATTCCAAACATTGTAGTGTTCACAGAAGCTCCTCCATACAGCCATGATGTTGTAGAATTTGTTACAGCACCGTAATAATCGTTGTGTCCGTGCCACTCAATTGAACCGGATGGTACTTTTCCGTAATATCTCAGTCCGTGAATGATTGCCGGAACGCTTCTTGGAAGTTCAACTCCCACATGTGACACCCCAAGACCCAACGTGTCGCAAGCCCTGATTTTTACATTTATTTTGCTTTCATTCATCATGTTCATGAGATTCTTTGCAAGAGGTACAACAAAACCATAAAAGTCTGATCTTGTTATATCTTCAAAGTGGCATCTTGGCACAATACCGTTTTCAAGTGCCGTATAAGCAATGTCAAGGTACATCTTCATAGCTTCCTGTCTGCTTTTATTCAGTTTGTTGAATATATGGTAATCTGAACACGACATCAGTATTCCTGTTTCTTTTATTCCCATGGACTTAACAAGATTGAAGTCATCCTTGTTTGCCCTTATCCACGAAGTTATTTCAGGAAAATCATAACCTCTAGCCATGCACTTTTCTGCTGCGTTCCTGTCCTTTTGTGAATAAAGAAAAAATTCAGTCTGTTTTATTATCCCGGACCCGTTGTCAAGCTGGTGAAGATAATCATAGATTTTTACCATCTGTTCAGTGTTCATGCTCGTCATGGATTGTTGCCCGTCTCTGAATGTTGTGTCAGTTATCCATATGTTTTCAGGTATTTCCATTGGCAGCTGAATGTTATTGAATTTGATTTTAGGGATTTCTTCGTAGGGAAAAACGTCCTTGTAAAGATTTGGTTTCATTGCTTCAACTGGATTATACTTCATGTTGCACCTCCGGGTAATAAATTTATGAAAGAATTATGCTATAAATTGCAAATTTGTATTTACTCACTTTTTTGATTTATGTTTCACATTATAGTACGTTGTTTGAAATCAGTCAAGTTCAAAAATTATTTCTTTTATGTAATAATTTAATATTGAATTTTTTGTGTCTCTTATTGCAATTTTTACATTATTTCTTGCAAGGAAAATGATAACCCTAAATTTTAGTCAATTAGTCAGAATCAAATCTTATTTTCTTCCCAACTACATTAATTTGCATGGCTTCATCCGTCATGGTTATTCAAAAACAAAAAAGGTATGCTGCTGCATACCTTTTAATTCTGTTGCAAATATTGTGTATACTTAAACATCCGGAAAAGCTCTGTAGATATTTTATAATTCAATTCCAAGCCAGTTTATTGTTTTTCTGGTATCGTTGAAGCATTCATTTTTCAGAAAATCATCATCATATTTTTCTGAGCACATCATTGGATGCCTGCTTATATAGAACTGCCCGCTTGATAAATACCTGCTTTTTTCCTCTGCTTGTTTTCCCCACAAAAACCAGTTAATATTTTTGTTTCCCTCAGAAATATATTTAAGGAGTTCAATACTGAAAGGCTCCCATATAGCAATGTGGCTTCCTGTAATTCCATGTTGTACCGTGAAATATGTGTTGAGAAGAAGCACACCCTGCTTTTCCCATGATTTGAATATTTCATCGGGAGGAAGTATTTTGAATGTTCCCTTTCGTATTTCTTCCTGTATTTCAGAAAACTTTTTGATTTCAGAATAATCATTGATGTCATTGTAATTCTTGTATATTAATCTTACAATGTTTTTAAGGGACACCTGCCTGAACTTCGCATCCCATGAATGCAGATCCCCTACTTCAAATGCACGGCCTGTGGCTCTTCCTTTTTCAGGATACGGATCCTGCCCAAGTATTACCACTTTTATGTCATCAAGATTACATCTTATGAAGCGCAGCACATTTTCATATTCAGGGTTTATATTTTTTCCTATTTTTTCCTCAATGCTTTTTAACTCCAGGATTATTTCCTCAGTTAAGAATTTATTCCAGGAAGAGTGATAATCTATAGGTATTAAGCTCATATTGTCTCCTGTCAATTTTTATTCAACTTTTCTTCCCACAGCATTTTCATTATGGAAAGTTCCTCGCTGTAGTCTGTCTTAGTTTCATCATCCTTGTCGTATTCAAGCTTCTCAAGAATCTCGATAACAAAGTTAATTTCCCCTCTTTGATTCCACTCAATCTGCATAGCTTCGTTGGGGTGAGAACCATGCTGCAGCTGAAATCTTGTGCTGTTAATTTTACCCTTGAGATTTTGAGTTGTTTCAAGGAAATATTTCTCGCCGCCCTTGGTGCGCACTGCAAAAATTCCCATTTCGCTTTTCATTTGCTTGTATTGTTCTTTCAGTTCCTTTTTTCTGTCCATATTAATAACCCATTTCCTTTAATATTGCCGACAATGTTCTCAGTCTTTCTCCTATTATTTCGCCGTCATCGCTTAAAGCCTGGTTGAACAATTTTATGTCTTCATTTATTTTTTCATTGTCCGTGCATACCTCAACAGTCATTGCATCTCCCTGGAGACCCACTCTGTCAATAACAGGATGTTCAGGGTCATAAAGTTTTTCATAGCGGTAAGCTTCCCTGAAATGGAGCTGTGTTCTGCAAACAAGTATAGCAAGGTCCAGCACTCTGTGCAAAGGTAGTTCTTCAGATTGTCTTGACCATTTTTCTCCTGTGTATCTCCAAACCTTGGCTGAAATATCAACCTTGCCTCTGTCGTTCCACTGGGCAAGACCTAAAGACAGCCCTTTTGCATCTGAATTGTATGCGTATCTTCCATCAACATTTTCATAATTTTCTGAAACAATAACCGGTTTATGTTTTAAGGCTGTAGGTATTTTCATTTTGTTCTCCTTTATTTACTAATTTACTAAACTACTAAATAAATAATACTGCAAAAAAGTGAAATTGTCAACTGTATGAATAAAAAAACAGCAGATAAGACTGCTGTCATACTGTTGACAATCACGGATTGTGTAAACTGTAGGGGCTGATTACTGCCAGCCAGTGGGAGGACACGAGGTCAATGTCATTAAGTTAGTGTACTT
>DIWF01000006.1 GCA_002422545.1 Firmicutes bacterium UBA6113
GAAATTGATCTTCCGAACTGTTTTCTTTCCTTAACATACTTCACAGTTTCATCTATTGCTCCTTGAGCAATACCAAGAGCCTGAGCTGCTATTCCTATTCTTCCGCCGTCAAGAGTCTTCATGGCGATTTTGAAGCCCTGTCCAATTTTTCCAAGAAGATTTTCTTTTGGAACTATGCAGTCTTCAAATATCAGTTCACATGTTGCTGAACCTCTGATACCCATTTTTAATTCTTTCTTTCCTATTGAAAATCCAGGGAAGGTACTTTCAACTATGAATGCTGAAATGCCTTTTGTTCCTTGTGATTTGTCAGTCATAGCCATAACTATATAAACATCTGCATAAGATGCATTAGTTATAAATATTTTGCTTCCGTTTAAAATGTAGTTGTCTCCGTCAAGAACTGCTTTTGTCTGCTGTCCTGCAGCATCAGTTCCTGCTCCAGGTTCTGTAAGACCGAATGCTCCTATCCATTCACCTGATGCAATTTTAGTCAAATATTTTTGTTTTTGTTCTTCTGTTCCAAATTCCAATAGTGGTGAACCGCACAATGATGTGTGTGCAGATACGATAACGCCTGTAGTAGCGCATACTTTTGACAATTCTTCAACTGCCATTGCATAAGTTAAATAATCGCATCCCTGTCCGCCGTATTGTTTTGGAAATGGAATTCCCATGAAACCGTATTTCTGCATTTTTTCAACAGTTTCAAGTGGAAATCTTTCTTGTTCGTCAATTTCTTGTGCCAATGGCTCCACTTCGTTGACAGCAAAACTTCTGAAAAGCTGTCTTGCCATTTCGTGTTCCTTGCTTAATTGAAATTTCATATTTCACTCCTATTTTATATGCGGTATTATAGTAAAATTTTTATTATATAATTGCACATGCCTATTAAATTTTTCCCTTATTATGCCCTATTTTAAAAGAAGGAGTTATCTCCTGAATAATGCCGGAGATAACCCTTGACATGAATCAAATAAAATTATTAAATCTGTTTTCTGTCAATTAATTATTACAAGCCTAATGCAATAACTGCTGCGGTACATACTATTGTAAAAATAAAAGGTACTAATACTGTAGTAACAAATACAAATCTATAGCCTTGTTTATGATTCAGTCCCAGCCAGCTGAACATTAAGAACAGCCCGCTTGAATGAGGAAGAGTGTCCAAGCTGCCTGCAGCTATGGAAGTCAGTCTGTGCATATAATCCATGTTTGCCCCGCTTGCAATGAATTGCTGCGCGAATGTTTCCATAGTGATTCTCACACCGCCTGATGAAGAACCTGTGATACCTGAAATAATTGCAGTTGCTGTTACACCTGTTATATAAGGGTTCATGTTGAATCCGTTAATCCATGCAACAACATTTTGGAATGCAGGGGAATTTTGAACAAGCCCTCCGAATGCAACAACTGCACAAGGTCCCGCAATGGCTCCTATTGCTCCACCCAAGCCTTTGTTTATTACATCTTTTTTATCTTTAATTCTATCCCAGTTAAATATCATCGCAATTGCTGAAGCAACAGTCATGGCTAATACTACAGATGCTGAAGAAGGCATAACATTTCTGAATCCTATAATCATAGCAACAACGACTATCAATGGTATAAAAGATTTAGAAGCTGACGGAAGCTGGCTTCTTTCAATTTGATACATTGTAGGATCAGTACCTTCGATGTATGTAAAATGTTCACCAGCGGCTCTGAGTCTTTTTTCTTCCCATTTCAAATATGCATACTCCACAACAAACATTATTAGTCCAACAATGATACTGAATACAGGAGCTGCTGTAAGTGTTGTTCCTAAATAAGTTGTAGGAACAACATTTGTTAATTGAGGTGAACCAGGCAGTACAGTCATTGTATATGCAGCAGAACCTGCCAGCAATGGTCCCATAGCAAGACGCCTTGGTATATCAGCTTCTTTAAACAATACCATTATTATTGGGCTTACTGCAAATACAACAACAAATAAACTAATACCCCCATATGTCAATGCGGATGTTGCAAGAAGAACAACAAGCATTGCTTTGCCCTTTCCAAACCAATCTATGAACTTATAACCGATTGATATTGCTGAACCTGTATCTTCCATTATTTTTGCATATAATGCTGAAGAAGCAAATATCAAAAAGTATGATTTGAAAAATCCAATATACCCATTCATGTAATATTCAGAAAAAGACTGCCATAAATTCATTCCGTTTGAAGCAATTACCACCAAGCCTGCTGCAATAGTGAGCGGTAATGCACCCACACCCTTGTATGCCAGAAAAGCAAGAATGCCAATTGCTACTAATAAACCAATTATTCCAATCATATTAGACCTCTTTTCTAATTTTATAGTAACTTAAAGTGAATTTCATTAATTATTTGATTATGCTTTAAAATCAGGTATATCGAAAAATTTAAGGTTATCCATGCTTAATGGAAGTTCTTTATTTTCTATTCCTTTAATAACCTTAACAGCAATATCATTAAATGGAGTTGGAATTCCATACTTCTTACCTTGTTCAACAACAAATCCATTAATCATATCTACTTCTGTTTTTTTGCCTTTTTCCAAATCCTGAAGCATGCTGGCTTTTGCTGTTCTTTTATCGGCATAGAATTTTCTGAAACATCTCTGAGACAGTTCATAGTCTTCATAAGTTCCAACTCTGCCCCAGTCTCTCATATCCATTCCCATAACATCTTCAAATTTTACTCCGGCTGCTGAACAAACTTCTATAATTTCGCTTGCAATTAATCCCAGGCATGCACTTGCTTTTAAATTATTGAGAACATCTCCGAATACAGAGCCTGTAACTGCAGACATCCCGCTCATACAGCTGTTTAAGATTAATTTAGACCAACGAGCTCCCATTAAATTTTCAACTATGCATACAGGTCCCATATGTTCAAGAACTGCTGCTACCTTTTCAATTCTATCTGTTATTTTACCGTCAATTTCACCTATGTCAAACAAATTATCGCCTAAAGTAACATCCTGAGTAACCTCAGAAACGCCTGGGCTTATGAATGTTGCACCCCAAAGCACAGTACCCCCTACTGTCCTGTTGCCTCCTATATACTCCGATACACTGTATTCAGGAACACCGTTTTGCAGTGTGCATACAATACTGTCTTCATTAAGGAAATTCTTCAGGCGAGGAAGAGCTTCAGCATTTGATGTTTGTTTAGTAAACACAAATACTATATCATATTTTCCTTCCATTTGTTCTGGTAAAATTGCTTTAACCGGCACTGTCATATCAACACATCCGATTATGTGTGCCCCTTTTTCGTTTAGAGCTTTTACATGATCCGCATAGCTGTCAATCAATACAACTTCAAGCCCATTTTTGTTTAAAAATGCTCCTAATACAGTTCCCATTGCTCCTGAACCAAAAATTGCTATTCTCATTATACTTTCCTCCTGTAAATTTTAGGCTTAATTTCTTAGCCATCGTATGTTAAGCAATAATCATGCCAACAAATAAACACTTGAATTTTGCTGATTTGCGGAAACAGAAACATGTATATTGTTCAGAATATCTACACTTTTAACAATTTTTTGATTTGATTTTCTACACATTCTAATTTAACTTTTACTGTTTTTCGCATAATTCAGTCAAAAAGTATGTTGGCACAGAGATTGCTATATTTAATTATAGTTTTAACAAACAAAACATTGTCATGGAGGATATAATGAGTGATTTAAAAAAGAAAAGAGTAATTTCAGTAGCCATTACAGGATCATGGCCCACAAGGGAAGATAATCCTAATCTATCAATAACACCGCAGGAGATTGCGGATGATGTATATGAATCATGGAAAGCCGGTGCTGCTATAGCACATATACATGTAAGAAATGATGATGGTTCACCTTCTACTGATTTTGCTAAATACAAAGAAACAATTGACTTAATACGTACAAAAAAAGATTGTGATGTTTGCATTAATATTACAAGTTCTGGAAGTGTCGGCTTTGGTGATGAAGAGAGAATATACCCTCTGCAGCAGCTTCTGCCTGAAATGGCTTCTTATGATGCAGGTACATTAAACTGGCAGCATAGAACAATTTTCGAAAATCATCCTAGATTTTTGGAAAAGTTAGGATTGGCACTACAGGAGTCAAATATCAAACCTGAAATTGAAATATTTGATGGAGGAATGGTCCATAATGCTTTATATTATTTGAAAAAAGGCATTCTGAAGGCACCTCTCCACTTCCAGTTTGTACTTGGAGCTCCTGGTGGTCTGCCTAATACCATCGAAAATCTGGTTTTCCTTAAGAGCTTAATTCCTGAAGGTTCAACTTGGTCAGGATGCGGCATTGGAAGCGGTCACATGCCAATAATGATGGCAACAATTGCCATGGGAGGACATCTGCGAGTAGGAATGGAAGACAACGTAATGTATAAAAAAGGTGTGCCTGCTGAATCTAATGCACAGTTTGTGGCAAGAGCCAAGAGACTTCTTGAAGAAGCTGATTTACAAGCTGCTACTCCTGATGAAGCTCGTCAGATTTATGGCCTTACAAGAAAGGTATTTTAAATGTTAGGTTTAAAGATTAACGAGTTAACTGTTGGCCAAAAAGCATCCTTCACAAAAACAATTACAGAAACTGACGTTTATTTATTTGCCGGAATTAGCGGAGACATTAATCCTGCGCATTTAAATGAAAGTTATGCAAAAGACACATTTTTCAAAGGAAGAATTGCACACGGAATGTTGTCTGCTTCTTTAATCTCTGCAGTCATAGGTGTACAGCTTCCTGGTCCGGGTACTATATATTCTTCACAGACGTTGAATTTTTTAGCTCCCGTTCGATTTGGCGATACAATCACCGCAACTGTAGAGATAATAGAAATATTTCCGGATAAGAATAGAGTTGCTCTAAAAACTTACTGTACAAACCAAGACGGTACTATTGTTACAACAGGTGAAGCACTTGTTCTTCCACATAAATAAATAGCAGTTTAAAATAATTACAAAAAGATATTGCCAAACTTCTATTAATTTTTGGAATATCTTTTTTATATGGAACCGTATAAAAAGATATGCTATAATTATTATGCTGTTCAGGAGGATAATGATGCAAAAAAATAACAAAGATGAAAAACTTCAAAGTATATTGAATAAAGCTCTTAGATGTATGTATTATGCTATCATTACCGATGAAGCGGGAATTGTAGTTTTTATAAGTAAAAATTATCAGGAATTGCTTAATATTAAAGAAGAAGACTTCCTAGGTAAACCTATTCAAGATATTATACCTAATTCTGAAATTCCTCGAATCATCATGACTAGAAAGGAAGACATAGGGCACTTATTTACACTTAAAAACGGCCAGACTGTTGTGTGCAACAGAATTCCAATTATCGAAAACGACATACTTTATGGCGTAATAAGTACAGCTACATTCTATAATTTAAATGAAGTTTCAATATTAAACCAGCAAATTAAAGAACTGCAAAAAGAAAATCTGGAATATAAGAAAAAAATTTCAGAATTGTCAGGGAAATCTGAAAAACCCATAAACAATATAGTCAGTGACTCCAAATCAATCATGATGATTAAAGATACAATTGAAAGATTTGCAAAATCAGATTTGACATTTTTAATTACAGGTGAAACTGGAACCGGCAAAGAGGTTTTTTCCAATGCCGTTCATGAGTTGAGCAACAGACGAAACAATAATTTCGTAAAAATAAACTGTGCTGCCATTCCAAAAGATTTATTGGAATCGGAACTTTTCGGTTATGAGCCCGGATCATTTTCAGGCGCTTCCAAGGAAGGCAAAATAGGAAAGTTTGAACTTGCAAATCAAGGCACTATTCTTCTTGATGAAATCGGTGAAATGCCTTTAAGCCTTCAGTCTAAACTTCTGAGAGTTCTGCAGGAAGGTGAATTGGAACGAGTAGGCGGCTTAAAAACAATAAAAATTGATGTGCGGGTCATTTGCTGTACAAATCAAAACATTGAGGAACAGGTTGAAAAAGGATTGTTCAGAAGGGACTTATTCTACAGAATAAATGTTGTAGAAATCAATATTCCGCCCCTTAGAGAACGCCCTGAAGACATTCCTCTTCTGTGCAAATATTTTATTGAAGAATTTAATAAATCCCATGGACTAGAAATAACATATATTAAAAATGATGTTTATGCTCTGTTTTATCAGTATTCATGGACAGGGAATGTGAGAGAATTAAAGCATGTGATTGAGCGTGCCTGCATAGCTGCCGGAAAAGGTTCATTGCAATTAGAACATTTTGATTTCCTACTGTCAAGAATGTATAAAAAAAGCGACGAAACCAGGCAGTTATTCAACACCAGCTCTCTCAATGATGTTACTGCTGAAATTGAAAAAGAAAAAATCATTAAAACGCTTATTGAAGCAAAGGGCAATAAATCCAATGCTGCAAAATTATTAGGCATTGACCGCAGCAGCCTGTATAACAAATTAAAGAAATATGGGATTGATATATAGCTAAAAAAAGAAAAAATGGTGAACAGGAAATCTGTTCACCATTTTGTTTATTTATCTTCTTTATTCTTTTCTTGTTTCAGCTGTTCAATGAGAAGAGGAACTATTTTGAAAATGTCTCCGACTATTCCAACATCAGCTACATCAAATATAGGAGCTGTAGCATCCTTGTTGATTGCTATGATGTAATCTGATTCTTCCATTCCGGCCAAGTGCTGTATTGCTCCGGAAATACCGCATGCAATGTACAGATTTGGTCTTACTGTCTTTCCTGTCTGTCCTACCTGTCTGTCTTTTGGAACCCATCCTGCATCAACTGCTGCTCTTGATGCTGAAATTGTTCCACCAAGAAGGTCTGCCAGTTCTTCAAGCATTGGATAGTTTTCAGGACCGTGCATTCCTCTTCCGCCTGATACCAATACTTTAGCATCTTCTATATTCATTCTTTGCTGAATTATTTTTGTGATGTCAAGTATTTCAACATTTTTGCAGTCTGCAGGAATTTCTACCTTGTACTGCTCAATGTTTACAGGGTTTTTGTCTGACATTTTCAATGCCTGCATAACTCCTGGTCTTACTGTTGCCATCTGTGGTCTGTGATTTGGGCATGCTATTGTTGCCATCAGGTTTCCGCCAAATGCAGGTCTTGTCATCATCAGGTTCAATTTTTCAGGATTTTCATCATCTGGTTCAATTGTAAGTCCTGTACAATCTGCTGTAAGTCCTGTGTGAACTCTTGCTGAAACTCTTGGAGCCATGTCTCTACCTATGGCTGTTGCTCCGTATATTACAACGTCTGGTTTTTTATCTTTTATTATTTTGTCCATTGTGTATACATATGGTTCTGTCATGTATACATCAAGCATTTCATCGTCTACATAAATTACATTGTCTGCTCCTGCATAGCAAAGTCTTTTTGCTTCGTCCATCATGTCATGTCCCAGAAGAA
>DIWF01000019.1 GCA_002422545.1 Firmicutes bacterium UBA6113
ACTTGTTGCCTGTGAAGGCGAAAGGCGAGGTTCTGTTGCGGTCTGTGCAGTCCATCGGCAGCTGAGGCAGAGTGTTGACACCCAGCAGGAGCTCTCCACCCTTTTTGCTGGTCTTTGCACTACCCTTTTCAAGCTGCTCAAAGATATCTGTAAGCTGGTCTCCAAGGAATATCGAAATGATCGCCGGAGGGGCTTCGTTTGCGCCGAGTCTGTGATCATTTCCAGCAGATGCAGCGGTAGATCGCAGCAGCTTGGCCCACTTTGAAACTGCTTCAACAACAGCACACAATATAATAAGGAACTGCATGTTATCGTGCGGGGTCGTGCCAGGCTCAAGCAGGTTGACGCCATCATCGGTGACCATGCTCCAGTTGTTGTGCTNNCTGAACCGTTGACTCCAGCAAATGGTTTTTCGTGCAGCAGGCATACCATACCATGTCTGATGGCGATTTTCTGCATCGTCTCCATAGTCAGCTGGTTGTGGTCGGTTGCTACGTTGACTGTTTGGAATATCGGCGCCAGCTCATACTGTGCAGGTGCGACTTCGTTGTGCTGAGTTTTAGCAGAGACTCCCAGTTTCCAGAGTTCGACGTTAATGTCGTTCATATAGGATGCTACACGCTCATGAATGCTGCCGAAGTAATGGTCTTCCATCTCCTGTCCTTTGGGGGAAGGAGCGCCAAACAGCGTACGTCCGCAGAGCAGAAGATCGAGTCTGTCTTGAACGAATCTCTCGTCAACCAGGAAATATTCCTGCTCGGGTCCGAGGGTTGATATCACCCGGTTGGATTTTGTTACGCCAAGTGCGCGCAATACTCTCATAGCCTGCACATTCAAAGCGTCCATTGAGCGGAGCAGAGGGGTCTTTTTATCCAGCGCCTGACCGTTGTATGAACAGAAAGCAGTGGGGATGAACATAGTGATGTTATCTCCATCTTCCTTCACAAACACAGGTGAGGTGCAGTCCCATGCGGTGTATCCGCGGGCTTCATATGTAGCTCTCAACCCACCGGAAGGGAAGCTGGAAGCATCGGGTTCACCCTGTGTCAGCTCTTTACCGCTGAACTCCATTATGGTGCGGCCATCAGCAGTTGGCGAGATAAATGAATCGTGCTTTTCAGCAGTCATACCTGTCAATGGTTGGAACCAATGGCAGAAATGGGTGGCCCCCTTTTCAATTGCCCAGTCCTTCATTGCATTTGCCACGACGTTGGCAACATTGATGTCGAGACTTTTGCCTTCAATTATTGTCTTCTTGTATGCCTTGTAAGTGTCTTTAGGCAGTCTTTCTTTCATTACGTCATCGTTAAATACCATGCTTCCGAAAATCTCTGAAATATTGCTCATATTTACCTCCGTATACAAAAAAGGCGCGTAGGTCTAAAAACCTAAGCGCCTTTGCTTATTATAGATGAATGATACATTATGGGATAGGCCTCTGTCAAGAACTTTTTTAATTTATTTTTTCACTCATAAATTGCAATTTATGTGCATAAATTTTAAAAAGGACTTGACAAACGGTACCTCATATAATAAAATTTTTTCAACAAGAACAAAGGCGTTCATTGCGGCATTGATTGTACTGGTAGACAATTGCGCCGCAGTGCGCTTTTTTTATATAATAGGAAAGTTATCTTTCCTATTATATAAAAACGAGGAGTGCATGTCGGACGTCCTTAACCTTAAGATGGGTGCGGAGTCAAAAACGCGTATGCATTTTTACGCAGTCGGGGGACATAGGTCCCCCTAGCGGAGTTGCAGAACAACTTTTTTAAAAAAGTTATTGTAATAATGAAACTAGTTTCAGGAGGTGTAACATGAAATATACCATTGATGAGGTTTTGCAGTTTGTAAACGACAATGACGTAAAATTTGTACGTCTGTCTTTTTGTGACATATTCGGAACCATTAAAAATATTTCCATTTTGTCCGAGGAGCTTCCAAGAGCATTTAAAAACGGCATTTCTTTTGACGCATCTTCAATACGTGGATTTTTAAACATAGAGGAATCCGACCTTTTTTTGTATCCGGACCCCTCCACACTGGCAATTCTGCCATGGAGACCTCAGCAGGGAAGAGTTGTAAGATTTTACTGCGACATAAAATATCCCGACAAGACACCTTTTGAAGGTGACGGCAGAGCCATACTTTTAAAGGCAGTAAACAAAGCCCACGAAATGGGATACAAAATTGAAATAGGCTCAGAATGTGAATTTTATCTTTTTGAAGAAGATGAAAAAGGAAATCCAACTAAAATTCCTCAGGACAATGCAGCATACTTTGACGTAGCTCCTCTGGACAAGGGAGAAAACGTAAGAAGAGACATAAGCCTCACATTGGAGCAAATGGGGATTCTTCCGGAGTGCTCCCACCACGAACAGGGTCCCGGTCAAAATGAAATCGACTTTAAATACAGTGATGCCATGTCAGCTGCAGACAACTTGGTCACATTCAAATCCGTCGTAAAAACCATTGCTCACTTAAACGGTCTTTATGCTTCATTTATGCCGAAGCCTTTGAAAGATTGCAGCGGAAGCGGACTTCATATCAATATATCAATTTTGAAAGACAACGAGAATATTTTTGACAGCATAAAAAACAATAGTTCCAGAGAAGCTGAAAGTTTCATTGCAGGAATCTTGAACCGCATAAAAGAAATAACTGTTTTTTTAAATCCTCTCACAAATTCCTACAACCGTCTAGGTAGCCATTCAGCTCCAAAATATGTGACATGGTCTTATCAAAACCGTTCACAGCTTGTGCGCATACCTGCAGCGGAAGGAATATACTCAAGAATGGAACTTCGTTCTTCGGACCCAAGCTGCAATCCGTACTATGCATTTGCTCTTTTGATTTATGCCGGACTTGAAGGAATAGAAAACAATATTGAACTGAAGAAACCATCAAACATAAATTTGTACCAAGCAAGCGAAGATACTTTGAAAAATTACGACACTATTCCGGACACGCTGGAAGAAGCAATCAGGATTGCAGAAAAAAGCGAGTTTGTGGCTAAGAGTCTACCTTCAAACACTTTGAAAAAATATTTGTCCTTCAAGACAGATGAATGCATTTTGTGTGAAAAATCAGGGAATAAAGAAGAATTTGAGCACAACACATACTTTTACACAATATAATATTTATCATTGACAAGGGGTGGTGATTTCATGAACAGTGTGCTTGTTGTGTCAAGTTCCGACAAAGGAATAGAGCTTTTGTCCCAGCTTTTGAACACGAATACTGTATGCTCAACCGCAACAGCATCAAGCAGCGGCGAAGCAAGAAGAATGCTTAATAATTTTGAATATGACCTGGTAGTAATCAACGCTCCTTTAAAAGACGAGTTTGGAGACAATCTTGCAGTTACTGTAACCGAAATCAGCGCTTCTGGAGTCATAATAGTTGTAAAGAGCGAAATTGCCGATGACATATCAGCCAAGGTTGAAGACAGCGGCGTATTGGTAGTTTCAAAGCCAATAATAAAGCAGGTTTTCTTTCAGTCGCTTAAGCTTGCCCTGGCTTCAAGAAAAAGAATAACGGGTCTAAAAAACGAGAACATACATCTTCAGCAAAAAATTGAAGAAATAAGGATTGTAACAAGAGCAAAATGCGTTCTGATACAATATCTCAATATGACAGAAAATCAGGCCCACCGCTATATAGAAAAGCAGGCAATGGATATGAGGACAACAAGAGATCAAATTGCGCAGAATATTTTGAAGACATACGAAACGTAACTAAAATTAATAATTAAGAGTTAATAATTAATAATTAAGAAGAGGCAATATGAGGAATGCATTGTCTCTTTTTATTTTGCCCGTGATGAATTTATATGTAATAGTAATAAAAAAACAGATACTCCAAATAATGTTTGATTATGTCATAATAATGTGATATTATTATAGTAAATAAAATTCAACTTCAACCGATAATGGCAAAGCTGACGAAAGTTAGCGACGCAAAGCTACAGGGCCTTTAAAATGGCAGCCAGCTAACGAAAGGGGTTTTTTTATTTCCTTCAAAGAGCAGGTTGAAGAATAATGGAGGTTAAGGGAAATGTACAAAAGATTAAAAAAAGTAACATCAGTAATTCTTATTATGATCAGCTTGATGACGTTGTTTGGACCTGCAGCATTTGCAGCGGAAACATCAGCTGTGACAGCCAGTGACATTATAATGAAAAGGGTTGATAAAACCAATGATTATGTTTATAATGCCATTGAAGTCGCTGTAAAGCAGGCGGAAATTGAAGTTCTCAATGAAAACAAGAGTGAAAACATTGATTTAATCATTGATAAAATCATTGAAAAATTGCTTGAAAAGACAGAATCAAAGGTGGATAAACTTATTACAGCTGCTGCCGAAGAAGGAATTGAAATCACCAGGACATATATTGAAGTAGTGATATACGACAGAACAATCCTGGTGGACCCGTGCTACGCACATTAATTTAAGAGTTAAGGAGGGAGTAATCTCTCCTTTTATTTTATTTAGCATGCAGATGAATTTTTAATTTAATGTTTATTATAATTTAGGATTCCTTTTAGTAAATAATATGCTATAATTATTATATTTCTTAAGGAGTGAATTAATGGACGGGTTATTTATTTGTAAAGACAAAAAATATATTGATCAGGTCAGAGGGACTTCAATACTTAGCCTTCTTGCCAGGAAAGATGACATGGAAATCATGTTATATGAATTCACGGCTGAGCGGCCAAACAGTATCACTCCGGGAAATACCGCCGGACTGATGGAGTTTTACTACATATTGGAAGGATCAATCATCATTGAAGAAGGCAGCAAATCAATCAGGATGCAAAAGGACGATTACTTTTATGTTAATAATATAAAAGAAACCGTGCCGTTCAGAACACTTACTGATACAAAAATATTGTATATAACATCTCAGCCTGTTTATAATTTATTATATACATATACGGATGAATTAAGAAACTTGCTGGATAAATCCGAACAAAAGGATGCATATACTTATAAACACAGCAAAAGGGTTCAGGATTATTCAGTAAAGATTGCCGGCAAATTGGGACTATCAGGCGAAATCAATTATACATTAGCTCTAGCATCGCTTTTTCATGATGTGGGTAAATGCTTCATTCCTGATGAGATTTTAAATAAACCATCCAAACTGAGCGATGAGGAATTCAACTACATTAAAAAGCACAGCACATACAGTTCTGAATTATTGCATGGCAAATTTGTTGAGGACATATCCAAAATTGTTGAAGCACACCATGAAAGATTAGATGGATCGGGTTACCCTAAAGGGCTTAAGGGTGATGAAATCCGCATAGAAGCAAAAATCATAGCGGTAGCCGATTCCTACGATGCCATGACATCAAACAGGGCATATCGAAATGCTTGGACTCCGGAAGAGGCCATGAATGAAATAAAGCACTGTATCGGTACATTTTATGATAAAGACATAGTGCTTGCTTTAGAGAAGATTTTAATTGAAGAAGGAATTCTTACTAAATAAGGAATTTGGGCGTTTCCCAAATTCCTTTCCTTTAATTCTTAATTCTTAATTTTTCAGTATTAATTCTTTAACTATTTCCGTGGCTTTAGCTGCATCTGCCTTGCCCTTTGTTTCCTTCATGATGAATCCTATTATGGAACCTATGGCTTTTTCCTTGCCGTTTTTGTATTCTTCTGCAGCCTTTTGGTTATTTGCGACTGCTTTTTCACATATAGCCCTTAAATCACCTTCATCAATTCCTTCCATATCGCTTTCGGAAATGAAACTCATGACGCTTTTTCCAGTATCAAGCATTTGCTCAAGAACATTTCTTGCCATGTTTGAACTCAGTTTTTTGTTTTCAGTCAACAGCACAAGTTCGTTTAATTGTTCAGGAGAAATCTTGATTGAAAATTCTTCCTTTTCCGTATCTGTTTGCAGTCGTCTGAACATCTGTCCCAAGATGTAGTTTGAAACAAGCTTCTTGTTCGTTACATCTTTGCATGATCTTTCAAAATACTCAGCTATTTTTTTGTATTTTGTCAAAAGCTCAGCATCATCAAATGGAAGAGCGAATTCTTCCGTAAAACGCTTTAATTTTTCTCCCGGAAGTTCCGGTAGAGATTTCTTGATATTTTTTATTTCATCTTCTGAAATTGCAATTGTAACAAGGTCAGGGTCTCTGAAATACCTGTAATCATCGGCATCTTCCTTGCTGCGCATGCTTTCTGTGGTATTTTGTTCAGCATTGTATCTTCTGGTTTCTTGCACCACACATCCGCCGTTTTCAAGGATGTCTACCTGTCTGTTAAACTCATATTCCATTGCCTTTGCAATGAAGTTTAAGGAGTTCATGTTCTTGATTTCTGCTCTTGTTCCGAATTTTTCTTCACCATTTTTCCTGACAGAAATGTTCACATCGCATCTTAAGGAACCTTCCTGCATCTTAACATCCGATACTCCTATATATTTCATTATGAGTCTTAGTTTTTCAATGTATTCGACTGCTTCCTCAATGCTTCTTATGTCAGGCTCTGACACTATTTCAATAAGAGGAACTCCTCCCCTGTTGTAGTCAATGTATGTGTCTCCTCTTTCATGAATGAGCTTACCTGCATCTTCTTCAATATGAATTCTAGTAATGTTTATATTCTTGCCTGATGACAATGCGATGTATCCACTTTCACACAGCGGTTTATCGTACTGTGAAATCTGGTACGCCTTTGGAAGGTCCGGATACACATAGTTTTTTCGGTCCATCTTTGAAATGTTTCTGATTCTGCAGTTTGTGGCAAGCCCTGCCTTCACAGCATATTCAACAACTGCCTTGTTTAATTTAGGAAGTGTTCCCGGAAGACCTATGCACACAGGACAGCAATGTGTATTTGAATCTCCGCCGAACTCCGTTGTGCATTGGCAGAATATTTTTGTCTTAGTTGAAAGCTCCACATGAGTTTCAAGTCCTGCTACCATTTCCCAGCTCATAGTCTCACCCCTGTTTGTAATTCTTTGTATATGTGGTTTTTAACCACTTGTTCATATTGATATGCAGCATTTAGTATCTTTGCATCATCGAAGCTGTTTCCTATTATCTGCATTCCTATAGGAAGCCCTTTGTCATCAAAACCGCATGGTACTGATACTGCAGGAAGCCCTGCAATATTTACAGGAACAGTCAGGATATCTGTCATGTATGTTTCAATTGGGTCTTTTTGAGTAAAGTTAAGTTCAAAAGCAGTCATGGGAACTGTAGGTGAAATAATTACATCACATTTCTTGAATGCATCCTTGAATGAATCCACCAACGCCCCTCTAAGCTGCTGAGCCTTCTTGTAATAAGCATCGTAGTAACCGGCGCTTAAGACGTATGTTCCAAGCATGATTCTTCTCTTGACTTCCTTGCCGAACCCTTCGCTTCTAGTCTTGCATATCATGTCATTTATGTCGTTGTAGCTTGGAGTTCTGTAACCGTAGCGTATACCGTCATACCTTCCAAGGTTTGAGGAAGCTTCAGCACAAGCAAGTATATAGTAAACAGGAAGAGCATGTTTTAACTGAGGAAGACTTATTGAGACTACTTCTGCTCCAAGAGATTCATATACTTTCATTGCACTTTCAATGGACTCTTTTACATCGTCTCTTATACCTTCGAAATATTCTTTTGCTATTCCTATTTTTATTCCCTTAATGTTGTTTTTTAATGTGTCGGTTGTTTTTTTCCTGCTCCCCTGTGAAGTTGCATCATTTTTATCGTAAATGGATATGGCATCATAAACAATTGCAGCATCTTCAACTGAGGTCGTTATGGGTCCTATCTGATCAAGGCTTGAAGCATAGGCAATAAGACCGTATCTTGAAACAGTGCCGTATGTAGGCTTAAGTCCAACAAGGCCGCAGAAACTTGCCGGCTGCCTTACTGAACCACCTGTATCTGAACCCAAACCGTACACTGCAATATTTCCAGCGACAGCTGCTGCTGCTCCTCCTGAACTTCCTCCGGCCACATGGGATGTGCTGTAAGGATTAAGAGCACCTCCAAAGCATGAAGTTTCGCAGGATGAACCCATGGCAAATTCATCCATGTTTGCTTTTCCAAGAAGGACAGCATTTTGATTTTTCAGAACATTCCACACTGTTGCATCATATATGGGAACATAGCCCTTGAGTATATTTGAGCAGCATGTTGTTTCAATATCCTTCGTAGATATGTTGTCTTTCAGCGTCATTGGTATTCCTTCAAGAGGAAGAAGAATTTCTCCCCTTGATATTTTACCGTCAACATCTTTTGCAGTCCTCATGGCTGTTTCAGCCGTTATGTTTACATACGCATTGAGTTTTTTGTTTTCTGCTTCAATTGACATTATATATTTTTCCGTAAGCTCCGTACATGATATTTCTTTGTCTCTTAGGAGTTTCCCTATATAAGTTATTTTGCTCATTTTATCCTCCCCGACCTTTTTTTCACCAGGAAGCAGCCTTGTTCTCCGCCGTCCCTGTTTTTAAGAATCAGTTCTCTGTCAAAGGATTCCTGCACTTCATCTTCATGAAATGCATTTGTTATGTTGTTTATATCATCAAAATCTTCAAATCCGTCTTGAACGGCTGAGCTGATTGTATCCGCAAATCCTATTATTTCTGCCATGTCGTGAGTCAATGCTTCGATTTCATCATCTTCCACCGACAATTTAGCAAGCCTTGCAATTTTAATTATATCGTCCCTGGTAATCATACTTCCTCCTACCTGATTTTAATATGAACTTCTCTCAATTGCTGCTCAGTAACTTCTGACGGAGAATTTGTAAGAAGGTCCTGAGCGCTGCTGTTCATTGGGAAAGCTATTACTTCTCTGATGTTTTCTTCACCTGTCAAAAGCATTACTATTCGGTCAATACCAGGAGCCATTCCTGCATGAGGAGGAGCTCCGTATTTAAATGCATTGTAAAGCGCTGAAAACTTGCTTTCAAGAACCTCTTCCGTGTATCCTGCAATTTCAAAAGCCTTCACCATGATGTCTGCATCATGATTTCTCACGGCTCCTGACGATAGTTCAATACCATTACATACAATATCATACTGATAAGCAACAATGTCAAGAGGGTCTTTTTCCAGGAGAGATTCCATTCCTCCCTGAGGCATTGAAAACGGGTTGTGTGTAAAAGCCACGTTTCCTGTGTTCTCGTCGATTTCATACATTGGGAAGTCCACTATGAAGCACATTTCAAATTTGTTGTCATCAATCAAATCAAGCCTTCTTCCCAATTCAGTCCTTATTTGACCTGCAAGCTTGGGAGCATATTCTTTTTCATCTGCAATAAAGAACAATACGCATCCTGGCTTTAATCCTGCAACTTCGGCCAGCTCTTTTTTGTCTTGTTCAGAAAGGAACTTGTCTATTGGACCGTGATACTTCATATCATCGTCAACTTTAATGTATCCCAGTCCTTTCATTCCAATCTTCATGGCATAGTCAAGCATGTTCTCAAAAAAGCTTTTTGATTGCGTTGCACAGTCCGGCACATTTATGGCTCTTACTGTCTTTTTTCTAAACGGCGCAAAATCAGTTTCAAGAAACATTTGGCTTATATCTATAATTTCAAGTGGGTTTCTTAAATCAGGCTTGTCAGTTCCGTATTTAATCATGGACTCCTTGTAAGGAATTCTGGCAAATGGAGGTTTAGAAACCTTTTTATCTGAAAACTTCACAAAAGTCCTGTAAAGAACTTCTTCTGCAACATTTAAAACATCATCCTGTGTTGCAAAGCTCATTTCAAAGTCAAGCTGATAAAATTCTCCCGGCGAACGGTCAGCCCTTGCATCTTCATCTCTGAAGCAAGGAGCTATCTGAAAATATTTATCAAATCCGGACACCATCAAAAGCTGCTTGAACATCTGCGGTGCCTGGGGAAGGGCATAAAATTTTCCGGGATGCTTTCTGCTTGGTATGATGTAATCCCTTGCACCTTCAGGAGAAGATGAAGTTAGTATAGGTGTTTGAATTTCCAAAAATCCCATGTCAGTCATGCGGCTTCTTAAAAATGATATTATTTTTGAACGCATGATTATATTTTTTTGAACTTCCTTGTTTCTTAAGTCAAGGAATCTGTATTTAAGCCTTATGTCTTCCTTTGTATCCTTTGAAGAAGCTATTTCAAAAGGAAGAGGGCACTTGTTTTTTCCAAGCACTTGAAATGTTTCTGCATCTATTTCCACAGTTCCTGTTGCAATTTTTTCATTGATGGTGTCTGCATCTCTTTTTATTACACGACCTGATACGCATACTGTACTTTCTTTTGAAATTCCCTCAAGAAGTGTTTCATCTTCCACAACAACCTGCACTGTTCCGTGCTGGTCTCTTATATCTGCAAATTTGACTCCGCCGTGGTCTCTGACATTTTCAAACCATCCTGATACTTTAACTTCCATGCCTATGTGGCTTTCTCTAAGCTCCCCGCAAGTGTGGGTGCGATATTCATTTTTTCTCATAATAATCCCTTTCAATTTTATTTAACTCCTTCGGGATTGCAAAAAACAAAAACTCCTCAATCCCGAAAGGGACGAAGGAGTTATATCCGCGGTACCACCCTAATTAGCATCAAAAGATGCTCACTCTAAAAACACTGACATGTTTCTGCCGCTTTATCGCTCGGATGCGTGTGAGCCTACTCTTGCTGTGCAATTTGGGTCACAAGCTCAGGGATGTTCTTCATTTTAAGATTATTGTAATAGACTTTCACCAACGCTATCTCTCTGTGACTAAATCTTAAACTACTCTTCCCGTCATCGCTGTATATGTTTTTTATTATTATATACAATTCATTTCGTTTGTCAAGTGTCATTCATAAAAAAATTTAATTTTCTTTGTCTGATTCATGAGTTTCAGCAGGATGTTGAACATCACTTATCATGTATCATCTTTCATTTGAAAACACCAATTCATTGTTTTCAGCTGAAATTTTAATTGTGTCAGACTTTTGAACAGAGCCTTTCAGAAGTTCCTCGGACAGTCGGTCCTCAATTTTTCTTCTTATTTCCCTTTGAAGAGGTCTTGCTCCGTATACCGGGTCAAAACCTGCTTCTGCCAAAAATTCCTTTGCTTTCTCATCAAGCTCGATTTTGATATTAAGCTGTTCAAGCCTTTTCGAAAGATTGTCAATCATAAGTGAAACAATCTGCTTAATGTTGTCCTTGCTCAGGGAGTGGAACACAATTATTTCATCAATGCGGTTTAAAAATTCAGGTCTGAATGTCTGTTTAAGCTCAGCCATTACATTTTCCTTCATTTTTTCATATTCATCTTTTTCTTCATTTGATGAATTTGATGCAAAACCCAAGGTTCTCTGTTTCTTGATCGTGCTTGCTCCAACGTTTGATGTCATGATAATCACCGTGTTCTTAAAGTCCACAGTCCTTCCTTTGGCATCCGTAAGTCTTCCGTCATCAAGAATCTGCAGCAGTATGTTAAACACATCGGGATGTGCCTTTTCAATTTCATCAAACAAAACAACTGAGTATGGTTTTCTTCTTATTTTTTCCGTAAGCTGTCCGCCGTCATCAAATCCTACATATCCCGGAGGTGAACCAACAAGTTTTGAAACGGAATGTTTTTCCATGTATTCTGACATATCAACCCTGATCATTGCATTTTCATCTCCGAACATGGATTCTGCCAGCGCCTTTGAAAGCTCTGTCTTGCCCACTCCAGTAGGGCCTAGGAATATGAATGATCCAATAGGTTTTTTAGGGTCTTTCAGCCCAACTCGTGATCTTCTTATGGCTTTTGACAATGCTACAACTGCTGGCTCCTGTCCGATTACCCTGTTGTGAAGTATATCTTCCATGTGCAGAAGTCTGTCTGTTTCATCTCCCTGCAGTTTTTTTACAGGAATTCCGGTCCATTGGGAAACAACTTCTGAAATATCTTCGTATCCAATGCTTGAATCCTTTGAATTCTTTGCTGCCCAAAGTTTTTTCTGTTTATCGAGCTCATCGGTAAGTCTTTTTTCCTCATCTCTGAAAGATGCTGCTTTTTCAAAATCCTGGTTGTTTATTGCAGCTTTCTTTTCATTTTTAAGCTCATTTATTTTATCTTCAATTTCCTTCAATCCTTTTGGAACTGTGGACGATTTTAATCTTGTTCTTGAAGCAGCTTCATCAACAAGGTCTATAGCCTTGTCAGGCAAAAATCTGTCCGAAATGTATCTGTGTGACAATTTTGCCGCAGCTTCAATTGCTTCATCGGTTATTGAAACCTTGTGGTGTGCTTCGTATTTGTCTCTTAATCCTTTCAGAATCTTAATAGTGTCTTCCACACTTGGTTCTTCAACAGTTATGGGCTGAAATCTTCTCTCAAGAGCAGCATCTTTTTCAATGTGCTTCTTGTATTCATCAAGTGTTGTAGCTCCAACTATCTGAAGCTCTCCTCTTGCAAGTGTAGGTTTAAGTATGTTTGAAGCGTCAATTGCTCCTTCTGCAGCACCTGCTCCTATGATTGTATGGAGTTCGTCAATGAAAAGAATTATGTTGCCTGCATTTTTAATTTCATCAATTGCACTTTTAAGCCTTTCTTCAAATTCTCCTCTGTACTTTGACCCTGCAACCATTCCTGACATGTCAAGTGTTATTACCCTTTTAGATTTCAATGTTTCAGGCACGTTGCCTTTTATGATTTCCTGAGCCAGACCTTCAGCAATGGCAGTTTTTCCAACTCCAGGCTCCCCTATGAGGCATGGATTGTTTTTTGTTCTTCTTGAAAGTATTTGAATTACTCTCTCAATAACATCTTCTCTTCCTATTACTGGGTCAAGCTTTCCTTCTTTTGCCTTCTGATTCAGGTCTATTCCATATTTGTCTATTGTCTTTGTGCTGGGTTCTGAAGCTTGCTGAGGTCCCGGTGAAAATTCCTTGCCTCCTGAAACTCCGCCGCCGCTTCCCTGCTTAACAGCTTCAATAACCTCATATTTCAGTTCTTTAAGATTCACAACAGACTTAATTATCTGGGCAGCAATTCCTTCACCTTCGTCAATTAGTCCCAGAAGGATGTGCTCTGTTCCCACATATGGAACACCCATTTGTGATGAATATTGTCTTGCCAGTTCTATGATGTACTTGCTTCTAGGGCTTATGGCTATGAATTCAGGTGTGCTTTCGCCTGTACCTGTTGTATTTTTTATTATGTCTCTTACTTTATCAACATTAAGCTTATTTCTGAGTATTTTGCCTGCAATTCCTTCCTGCTCCATCATGAGTCCAAGCAGTATGTGTTCTGTTCCAAGAACATTTTGCTTGAAGCGCTTTACTTCTTCCTGTGCAAGTTCAATGGCATTCTTTGCAGAGTTGTTGAATCCGCTTATCATAATTGTATCTCCTTTTTTAATATTATTTATTATTGACCTTAATTTTCTAATAATTCATTTCTTATTATTTCAGCTCTCATTTTGTCCCTTTCTTTCCCTGTAAGTTCAGTGTCTGTTGAAGACAAAATGTTGTTTGGCTGTATCTTTACCATTAATCTGTAAATATCCTTATCCTTTGCTTTATCGATTATTTCCATTTCCTTGCCAAGCTTAAGCAGTGACAACAGCTTCATTGCTTCTTCAGTAGGCATTCTCCTGGCATTTGTAAGAAGTCCATATGCTCTGTAACAGTCGTCTTCAATTTCGTACAAATTGTTTTTCTTGAGATGTGCCCTCATTCTTTCTTCCTTTTCAACTATCTGGGCAACAATTTGAGAAATTTTATCAATTAATGTCTCTTCACTCGCTCCCAATGTTCCCTGGTTAGAAATCTGGTAAAGATGTCCCATAGACTTTGTTCCTTCGCCATAAACTCCTCTTACGGCAACGCCAAGCTGCGAAATGCCTATTAAAAGTTTTTCAATTTGATTTGTAATGGACAATGCAGGGAGATGGACCATGACAGATGCTCTCATTCCAGTGCCTATGTTTGTGGGGCAAGCTGTCACATATCCCAGTTCTCTGTCAAATGCGTAATCAACTTCTCCTTCCAGGACATCATCTATTTTGTTGCTTATTTCCCAACACTCCTTAAGGGACATGCCAGTTCCAAGAGTCTGAATTCTTATGTGGTCTTCCTCATTGAGCATTATTGAAACTTTCTCGTCACCGCTCAGAAGAAATGCTCCTGTTTCTTTCTTTTCCGCAAGGGCAGGACTTATGAGATGTTTTTCAACCATCACGTTTTTCTCAACTTCCGATAAATCCCTCATGTACGTGATCTTGTAATTTAAATTTTGTCTGTCAACTGCATTTTTTACTTCCTCAACTACCTTGTTTGATTCTTCCAAGTCCATTTTCAAAGGAAATTTGTAATTTTTCAAATTTCTTGCAAGTCTTATACGGCTTGTAAGGACTATTCCGTTATTCTCCAAATTACTCATCTCCCTTCTTTATGTTGCTTTCCATGCTTCTTATTTTATCTCTTAATTTTGCTGCTGTTTCATATTCTTCCTGCTCAATTACAGATTTCAGTTCTTCTTTTAATTTTTCAATATCTTTTTGAACCTTGTAAATGCCCCCTGCCCTTCTTGGAATTTTGCCCCTGTGCAGCTCATGACCCTGTATGTTTTTCACTACAGGCATAAGCCTTGGCTTAAATGTATCTATGCAATGGCTACATCCGAATTTTCCTGTCTGTTTGAATTCCTCATACGTCATACCGCACATGTCGCAGCCTTTGGCAGGCAAATATGGCGTAGTGTTGAGGGCGTTGTTGAGCATTGCGGAAAATAAATTTTCCATTGAAAAATTTGAATTTAAAATTGTCTGATTCTTTTTAGCACATTCCTCACACAAATGATTTTCAGATTTCTTTCCGTTTAAAATGTGGGTCACATGGACCTTGGCTTCGTTTTTGCCGCATTCATCGCAAAGCATATTACACCTCCTGTTATATGTTATTTTCTGCTGAGACAAGAATCATTTCCTTCAGCAAATCAGCTCTCAATTTATTTCTTTCATCATATGAAACGCTGTTCAAAGCTCTGTCGCTTATTGTACTTTGCATAATTTTTTGTTCTCTAATGTTTATTATACCTCTTTCAAGCAATGCATAAATTAAATCCAGCGCCTTGTTAAGAGTTACGCTGTCTCCTATGCTTTCATTTAGGAGGTTCTGAAGTCCATCTTCCATGGATGAACGGACCTTAAAAATTCTTATATAGCCGCCGCCACCTCTTCTGCTTTCCACAATGTATCCCCTGTCGTTGTTAAACCGGGTTGTGAGCACATAGTTTATCTGCGAAGGAGAACAATCAAACTGCTGAGCCAGGATGTTTCTCTGAATTTCCACTGCCCTTTGATTGTTGGCTTCCATTAATTCCTTTATAAAGCCTTCAATAATATCGCTTAAATTAGACATTTTCTCACTTCCTTAATTACTGATATTAACTTTGACTTTCTTTGACCTTTATTTTATATTATATCAATTTACAGCTTTTCTCAATTGTGATTTCACACAAAAACAAATTATTTTAGTTAAAAATAATTTGTTTTGAAGTTAGATTCCTCATATTACTTAAATTATCTCATCTTTTCTTTATTAAGATTAATATATTCTATTAATTATAAAACGAATAATACTGTCTATATTTAATATAATAATACCTGAACATAATAATATTGTTTAATTATCATATATCTTAATTATTTACATAACAGCACCAATTATTATCTGTTCAAAATTTATTTTATGCTGGAGGAAAAATGACATACCTGCAAGAAATCATTGATGAAACAAAGCTTAAAAACCCCAACGAGCCCGAATACCATCAGGCAGTCGAAGAAATTATCACAAGCATAGAGCCTGTCATAGCAAGCAACGACAAATACAAGAATGCAAAAATTATTGAAAGAATAGTGGAACCGGAAAGACAAATAATTTTTTGAGTTCCTTGGATTGACAGAGAAGGCCAGATTCAAATAAACAGAGGTTTTCGTGTGCAGCACAGCAGTGCAATAGGACCATACAAGGGAGGTTTGAGGTTTCATCCCACAGTAAACTTAAGCATTATCAAATTTCTAGCCTTTGAGCAGACATTTAAAAATGCATTGACCGGTTTGTCCATAGGAGGAGCCAAGGGAGGTTCCGACTTTAATCCTAAAGGTAAGACTGACGTAGAAATAATGAGTTTTTGCCAGAACTTCATGACAGAACTTTATAGGCACATCGGACAATTCGTCGATATTCCAGCCGGTGACATGGGTGTCGGTGAAAGGGAGATTGGTTTTATGTACGGTCAATACAAAAGAATATCAAATACATTTGAAGCCGGAACACTTACCGGCAAAGGATTAAGCTATGGAGGATCTCTAGTTCGAAAAGAAGCCACCGGATTCGGTCTCTTGTATTTTGTCAATGAAATGCTTAAAAGCCATAACCATTCCATAGAAGGTAAAAGAATTGTAATATCAGGTTCCGGCAATGTAGCACTTTATGCGTGCAAAAAAGCTTCTGAGCTTGGTGCAAAGGTAGTAGCCATGAGCGATTCAAGCGGCTACATCTATGACAGCAATGGCATTGACTTTAATGCAATGCACAAAATTAAAGAAATTCAAAGAAAACGCATCAGCAGTTATCTTGACGACCATCCTCATGCAGAATATTTTGAAGACAGAAGAATTTGGAATGTACAATGTGATATAGCACTTCCATGTGCCATGCAAAATGATATTGATGTCGATGATGCCGAGATGCTTATGTCCAACGGCTGCATAGCTGTGGGTGAAGGTGCAAACATGCCTACGACAAATGAAGCAATAAAACTATTGATTTCAAACAACACTCTTCTTGCTCCTGCAAAGGCTGCAAATGCAGGAGGCGTTGCTACCTCAGCTCTTGAAATGGCTCAAAACAGTTCAAGAATGTCATGGACCTTTGAAAAGGTCGACAGCATCCTAAAAGATATAATGAAAAATATATTTGAAGAAAGCTACAAAGCCTCCATTGAATTCGGCCATCCAGGCAACTATGTAATGGGAGCAAATATTGCAGGTTTCACAAAAGTAGCCAATGCAATGATTTCTTTTGGAGCTGTATAATTATTTCAACTATGTTGGGGAGGTTTACTGCCCTCCCTCGCGGGCGGGTACAAGACAAAGCCACTAAAAAACAAGACCCGCCCCTACAATTTTTAGAAAAATATGGTTTGCCATAAGTCTGAACTGCCTTTTAGGCAGTTTTTTTATATTTTTTTATGTAATGTTAAGCAAAATATAGTATAATAATTTTATTATTAATAACTTCAAGCGCGGAGGCACTTATGGTTGCAAAGGGTTCTGTAAGACACAAGGAATTTATCAGAATATCTCATGAAAGATGCAAAAAGTACAACATTAATTACAATCAAATATATTCAAACAAGATACTTGATGAAAAGGAATTGTTTGAAAAAATGGAAGAAAACCGGGAACTAGTACTTGCAGCAGCTCCCATAATGAATAAAATATATGATTTTGTCAAAGGTTCTAATTTCTTTTCAATACTTACGGCCAAAGATGGCTGCATCCTCAATGTAATTGGCGACGAGGAAATATTGTCTGAAGCCTTCCGTTTTAAAATGATACCCGGTGCCTACATGGATGAAGAAAATATAGGAACAAATGCCATGGGAACATGCATTACAGAAAACAATCCAATTCAGGTATCGGCAGATGAGCATTTCATAAGCGCATACCACCGATGGACATGCTCCGGATGCCCTATAAAGGATGACGCAGGAAAAATAATTGGAACGCTGGACCTGACCGGCTACAGCGAACTGGTACATTCCCATACTCTTGGAATGGTAGTTGCAGGGGCAAGGGCAATTGAAAACGAACTCATGAACAACAAGCTGAGAAGTCAGCTTATGACAGAAAAAAAGCAGCAGAAACTTATTCTGAATTCCATATTGAAGGGATTTATTACTGCAGATATGCAGGGTGTAATTCTTTCTGCAAATTCATTTGCCTGCGAACTTTTCGGCTGCAGCAATGACGAACTCGTTCATATGAAAATAATGGATATACTTAAGGACTGGAACTCAGTTTATAAATCAGTTAAAGAAGACTCCTCCCCCTTCAAGGGAGATGTGGATGTAATTTCCAAAAGAAACATTCTGCAGCTTAACTTGACGATATATCCGGTTAAAAACCAAAACAATGAAACAACAAACATCATATTGGTGTTTGATGAAATAAAAAAGCATAGAAAATCAATAGACAGCATAATGGGAAGACATGCAATTTACACATTTGATAAAATAGTCGGCAAGGATGAAAATTTTCTTCATGTAATAAACTTTGCCAAGAAAATTTCAGACAGCAGGTCAAACATACTCATAATGGGAGAAAGCGGAACAGGCAAAGAACTTTTTGCTCAGTCCATACACAACTATTCTGAAAGATCAGACGGAAGCTTTGTTGCCTTAAACTGCGGAGCTATCCCCAGAAATCTAATAGAATCCGAGCTTTTCGGCTATGAACAAGGATCATTTACCGGAGCCAAGGCCGGCGGCAATCCGGGAAAATTTGAAATAGCAGACGGCGGAACAATATTTCTTGATGAAATCGGCGAAATGCCTTTGGATCTGCAGACAAGACTTCTGAGAGTAATAGAGGAAGGCACTGTAAGCAGAATAGGAAGCTCCCACGAAAGAGTTGTGGACGTAAGGGTAATTGCAGCCACAAATAAAAATCTTAAACATGAGGTTGAAAATGGAGCATTCAGGAAAGACCTGTTCTACAGGCTGAACGTTCTTCCGCTGCGCCTGCCCAGTCTTTCTGAAAGAAGAGGAGACATAAGGCTTCTCATAGATTACTTTATGGACAGAATAAGCAAAAAACTCAACAAAAAGAAGGTTCACATTCCCATGGAATACATGGAGAAACTTGTGGAATACGACTGGCCAGGCAACGTTAGAGAACTTGAAAACTATATAGAACTTGCTGTAAACACTGAAATGGTTCCGGACATTCACATGCTTAACTTTGAAGAATGTTCTAATCCCACAAACAATATAAAAGCAGCAACAAAAATTTCATCTTCCTTGAGTCTCAGGGATATGGAAAAGGAACACATTGTCAATGTGCTGGAATCAACCGGAAAAAATATTACCCAGGCAGCTTCAGTCTTGGGAATAGGAAGAAATACCCTATACAGAAAGCTGAAAGAATTCGGAATTGAATGTTAAACAATGGAGCAATGTTCCACAGTGGAACATTGCTCCATTATGGAACGAGAAATTAAACAAAAATTTGCGCCATATTGGAACATTTAAAAATGCTTCCTTTTAAATGCTGGAATACCAGGGATTTTTCAGGCCGAATAATTGGAACGGGTCTTGCATGTATAAAACAAATACATTTTTGGAGGTACCCATATGCAAAATTATTTTGGCTATCAAGGAACAGTCCTAAGAGTAAATTTAACAGAAAAGACAATCAAAAAAGAAGAATTAAATCTTGACGATGCCTTGAAGTTTATAGGCGGAAGAGGTTTAGGAACTAAAATTTTAATGGATGAAGTTGATCCGAAAACGGACGCACTGAGCACAGAAAATAAATTGATATTTGCAACAGGACCATTGACTGGTACAAGCACTCCTACAGGCGGCAGATACATGGTAATAACAAAATCTCCCCTTACAGGCACTGTGGCTTGTTCCAACTCTGGTGGTTATTGGGGAGCAGAATTTAAATTTGCAGGTTATGACGCTGTCATCATCGAAGGAAAATCTGAAGAACCAGTATACTTAAACATTGCTGACGACATTGTTGAAATAAAGGATGCATCATTTGTCTGGGGCAAGACTGCAGGAGAAACAACAGCTGCATTCGAAGAAGTTTACGGCAAAAAAGTACGCGTTGCTACAATAGGCCCTGCAGGAGAAAGACTTTCAAAAATATCCGGCATAATGAACGATAGAGGCCGTGCTGCCGGAAGATCAGGGGTAGGAGCTGTAATGGGTTCTAAAAACCTCAAGGCCATAGTTGTCAGAGGCACCGGCAAAGTCAATGTCAACGATGCCCTTAAGCTGAAAGAGGCATTTTCAAAATCAATGGCTAAAATAAGGGAAAACGGTGTTACAGGTCAGGGACTTCCAACATACGGTTCTGCTGTGCTTGTTAACATCATAAACGAAAACGGAGTATTGCCTACAAATAACTTCCAGGAATCTTATTTTGACAAGGCAGATGAAATAAGCGGAGAAACTCTTGCTGAAAAATTCATGAAGAAAAAAGATCCTTGCTACAGATGCCCCATAGGCTGCGGAAGATATTGCGAAGTTGATGGAATTGAAGGTTCAGGACCCGAATATGAAACTATCTGGGGTTTTGGCTCCGACTGCGGAGTGTCAGACCTTGGTGCAATAATAAAAGCAAACTACTGGTGCAATGAATACGGACTAGATACCATTTCAGCTTCTGCAACCATTGCTGCAGCTATGGAGCTTTATCAGAAGGGATATATCAAGAAGGAAGACCTTGAAGGCGCTCCTGAATTAATATGGGGAAATGCCGAAGCTGTTGTGGAATGGACAAAACTTATGGGTCAGGTAAAAGGCCTCGGTGCAAAAATGGCAGAAGGCTCTTACAGATTATGTGAAAGCTACGGCGTTCCTGAATTATCCATGAGCGTAAAGAAACAGGAAATGCCTGCATACGACCCAAGAGGAATCCAGGGAATAGGTCTTAATTATGCAACATCAAACAGAGGCGGCTGCCATGTGAGAGGTTACATGATATCTCCTGAAATTTTAAGTCTCCCTCAGGGACTTGACAGATTTGCAACTGACGAAAAAGCTGAATGGACAAAAATATTCCAGGACTTCACTGCAAGTATAGATGCTGTGGGACTTTGCCTCTTCACTTCATTTGCCATGGGTGCAGATGACTATGCAGATTTGTACAATTCAATATGCGGAACAAAACTGACAGGCAATGAATTTATAGAAATAGGCGATAGAATCTGGAACCTTGAAAGATTGTACAACTTAAAGGCAGGCATAGATCCTTCCGAAGACACCCTTCCAAAGAGATTGCTTGAGGAACCTATCTCAGCCGGACCATCCACAGGCCATGTAAATAAATTAAGCGTTACTCTTCCTCAATATTACAAAGCAAGAGGATGGACTGAAAAAGGAATTCCAACAGAAGAAAAATTAACACTTCTTGGATTGGAAGCATTTAAATAGCTGCCATGAATATCACAGTAAAGCTTTTTGCAACGCTTCGTGAAGGAAGAGGCAAGATTCTTGAAATGGAATGCAAGGAAGGAACAAGAATTAGAGACATTCTGCATGACCTGAAAATTGAAGAAAAAGAAGTCGCCATATTGTTAAAAAACGGCATAAGTTCTAAAATGGATGTAGTGCCTTCATGCGGGGATTATCTGTCAATATTCCCCCCTGTTGGAGGCGGTTAAAAAAAACGGAAGATTATTCTTCCGTTTTTTGTTGTTCCATATCTTTTTTGCGGTCATAAACAACTTTGCCGTTTATGAGAGTGTACATGGTGTTTGTGAATGTTTCCATTGGATTTCCGTCAAAAATAGCTATGTCAGCATCCTTCCCTTCCTCCAAGCTCCCCAATCTGTGAGAAACGTTGCAGATTTCAGCTGCATTGATTGTAATGGCCTTCAATCCTTCTTCTATTCCAAGTCCTTCCTTTGCAGCAAATCCTGCACACACGGGAAGATACTGAATCCTTGTTACAGGATGGTCTGTGGTCACAGCTACCCTTATTCCTTTTTTGCTAAGAATTCCTGCTGTTTTAAAATCCATGTTTTGAACTTCAATTTTATTTCTAGATGCAAGTGACGGCCCCACAATGGCAGGAAAACCCGATTGTTTAATTTCATCTGCTATAAGGTGTCCTTCTGTGCAGTGGTCTAGTGTAATATTCAAATTGAACTCATTTGCTATTCTTATGGCTGTGAGTATGTCATCTGTCCTGTGCACATGTGCCTTAAGCGGTATTTCTCCGTTTAGAACAGGCAGCCAGCACTCCTTTTTGAAATCAGGTTCAAAATCCTCACCTTTTTTATCTTTTTCTTTTTTGTACTGCACTGCCTTGAATATTTCTTCCCTTAGCATTCCTGCAATTGACATTCTTGTTGTTGGCATTTTCTCCATATCATTATAATTTGTTTTTGGATTCTCCCCAAAGGCAATTTTCATTGCAGCCGGTGCAAGCACAATCATCTGGTCAATTGACCTTCCGGTGGTTTTTATGAATGCAAACTGTCCACCCACAATGTTTGAACTTCCCGGTCCCACCATCACTGATGTAATTCCGGAACACACTGCATTGTGAAAAGCTGAGTCCATGGGGTTTATTCCGTCAATGGCTCTTATGTGCGGAGTGATGGGCTCTGTCATTTCATTGCAGTCATCTCCTTCAAAGCCCTTTTTTTCTTCTGTTATTCCTATGTGGCAGTGAGCATCAATAATCCCAGGCATTACCCACAATCCTTCTGCATTTATTGTCTTTGTGATGTTGTATTTGCTTTCATCAATTTTTTCTGCAACCATTATAATTTTATGTTCATTAATCAATACACAGCCAGATTTGTAAGTCACTCCGGCCATGGTTAAAATTATACCGTTTTTTATGAGCAGCATGATTACCTCTAAATTTTTGTCATGCTTTTATTATTTTTAAAAGGCCTGATTTTATTCTTTTATAAGAAACAATATTGTTATTTATATTGCATAGTAAAAAAATTTTTGTAAATACTTTTCTCAGGAGGTGAAACAGATGGATAATAACAGAAACAACAACAAAAACAACGAAAGAAACAACAATAACAATGATTTAAGAAACAAGAACAATAATGATCTAAGAAACAAGAACAACAACAGTGACTTAAGAAACATAAACAATAACAATGATTTGAGAAACAACAAGAACAATGATAACAACAACAGAAGTGATTTAAAAAACAGCAACAATAACAACGACAACAACAGAAGATAAACAAGCAGGAGAGATATGTTTGGATTGACAGGACTCACAATGGCTCCCGCAGAAACAACAAATCCTCAGCTTAGGCAAATACTAGGGGCACAGCTTAATAACTGTGTTGTAAGCCATCACAGACTATCTGATATTGCTTTGAATAAAGGCTGGTATCAAGCATATGCATCTCCAATGCAGCAAATGCAGACTGATATGCAGGATGCAAGAACTGCAATAATGTAACATTAAGGGCATCCGCGGCAAATTTGCGGCGAATGCCCTTTTTATTTATACAGTTGTGTTGAAGGATTTTAACGTATACTTGCCAACTAATTTTTTAAGATTATTTGATTGCTCGGAAAGTTCCTGACTTGCAGCTGCACTTTCTTCAGCTGTTGCTGAATTGCTTTGAACAACAAATGAAATCTGCTCTATTCCTGTTGTAACCTGTTCTATTGAAAGAGCCTGGTCTTCTGTGGCTTTCATTATTTCTTCAATTGCCTTTAAAAATGCTTCTGAATTATCCACCAATACCTTAAGAGCCACTTCCGTTTCCCCTGCTATTTTTATTCCGTCATTTACAGCCTTTAATGAATCCTCAATTAGCAATGTTGTATCCTGGGCAGAGGCCGAACTTTTTGACGCAAGATTTCTCACTTCTTCCGCTACAACAGCAAATCCCTTGCCGGCTGTTCCTGCTCTGGCGGCTTCCACTGCAGCATTTAATGCAAGAATGTTGGTTTGGAAAGCTATGTCTTCAATTGCCTTGTTGATTTTATTGATTTTATTTGATGTATTGCTTATTTTTGACATGGCTTCAATCAATTCATGCATCATTTGATTGCTTTTTAAAATTTCATTTTTTAAATTTTCTGTTTTTTGCCTTGCAAACACAGAATTTCTTGCATTGTTATTAACATTTTCAGAAATTTCATTTAAAGTTGCCGACAGTTCTTCAACAGACCCGGCCTGCTCCGAAGTTCCCTGTGAAAGAGCCTGCGCTCCGGCTGCAACCTGCTCCGAACCATATGACACCTGCAATGATGTTTCATTGATAAGAGTTAAATCTTTGTTTAGATATTCAATAATCCCTTGTGTAGAATCTTTTAGTTTGGCAAAGTCTCCTTCATATTCATTTGTAAATTCATCCGACAAAATTCCATTTTCAATTTGACCCAGGTGAAAGGAAACATCCTCTATGGCATAGTTTATTTCATTGATTGTCACTTTTAAACTGTTTAAAAGAATTGCAGTTTCATCCTTTAATTTAGTTGATGGTACATCTGATGTCAAATCACCGTGGGACAACAAACTCAGTCTTTCAGCACAGGCCTTGATTGGGTCTGATATTCCTTTTGATAAAAACACTGCAGCAAATGTACCCATCAATATGAATATTACAACTGCAGCTGCAATTAATCTGATGGACTGATAAACACCGCTTAAAAATTCATTTTGATATACTGAAATTGAAATGCTCCAACCATCGGTGCCTTCAATAGGAGCAAAAGCGCTGTATTCAATATCACCTTCATAGGAATATCTTCCAAATCCTGTTTCTCCATCTATCATCCTTTTTTCAATTGCAGCGAGCTCTGCAAAGCCTGGATCTGTCTTGGCAAGTTCCTGGGAGTTTTCTCCCAGAATCTCCTGTTCTGCATATGCAATAGTATTCCCATTTTTGTCAAGTACATATGCAGAATCGCTTTGACCCACGTCAATTGAGCCTACAAGGTCATTGAGGAAGTTCTTTTCAGGCACAATATATACTGCTCCCACAACTTCAGTTCCAGGAATTCCATCTTTCCAAAGAGGCGCTGAAATAATCACCCTGTAACTTCCGTCAGCCTTATTTATTAATGGATCATCAACATATGTGTTTCCATTCATGGCTTCTTTAAAATAATCTTCGTTAGAACTGTCAAATTCATCAAATATGTCAAGTCCTTCTTTAGAAATTATGTTAATACTTTGAAGTTTGTACTGTTCAACTCTTGTGTTGAGTATCATCTGTTTTTCTTCATCTGTAACATTTTCATCTGACAAATCCCTTAAGCTGCCAATCTCCATGGCAATATTTCTGTAAGATGTCAGTTCCGAATTCACACTTTTTGCTGCTATGTCCACAGCCGCAGTCATAGTCAGCTCCAGCGAATCTTCAACTGTCTGATAATTCAATATGCAGCTTATAACCCCCAGCGTTATGCTTAAAAAGATAACCGTGGACAAGACAATTAAAATAATCTTTGATTTGATGCTGTTAAATCTAATGAGTCCAAATTTGATTTTTTTCATAATTTCCTCTACAATATATTAGTAAAATATCACATAAACAATACCCTAACCATTAATTGGGATGGTTTTTTGTAAGATCCGCATCCCCCATTGAAATTACCAGGATAATATCAGTTATTTTTCCAATATATTAATCGGATAAAAAAGAAAAAAATTTAACTCTATATTAAAATTTTTCATATATATTTAATAAAAACGCACATAACTGGCTATCACGATAAGTTATTCTGAACATTTGTCAGAAGAACACCATCATGCCTGAAGCATGTTGTTATATGGTCATTGATAACACCTGTTGCCTGCAAATGTGAATACACTATTATTGTTCCGAGAAACTTAAATCCTCTCTTTTTCAAATCAAGGCTTACTTGATCCGAAAGGCTAGAAGATGCAGGAACCTGAGAAATATCCTTCCAGTGGTTCACTAGGGGATGATTGCCTGTAAAGCCCCAGATGTAATTGTCAAAGCTTCCGAATTCCTTTTGTACATCTATAAAACATTTGGCATTGTTTATTGAAGCATTAATTTTCAGCCTGTTTCTTACTATCCCCTTGTCCTGCATGAGCTCTTCAATTTTATTTTCATCATATTGTGCAACTTTCATGTAATCAAAGTCATCATATGCTTTGCGGTAATTTTCTCTCTTTTTCAATATGGTGAGCCAGTTAAGACCTGCTTGTGCTGATTCAAGCACAAGAAACTCAAAATGTTTCCTGTCATCATGTACAGGAACTCCCCACTCTTCATCGTGATATTTTACATACAGCTCATTGTCTCCACACCAATCGCATCTGTTCATCTAAACACCCCTTTTATCTTTATAATTAAAAAATACACCAAACTCACCATACATGCAACATAAAAAAAGACGGAAATTTTCCGTCTTGAATTATGATAAAGCATATTTTCTGCAAATTGTAGGGGCGGGTCTTGTACCCGCNNCCCGCCCGCGGGAGGGCCACGCCCTCCCCTATATAGTTGAAATAATGAAACTGAGACAGAAATTTTCCGTCTTTTTTATTCCATTATGTCAAATATTTTAACCAACTGGTCAGGATTTTCTCCCATACCAGAGTCGCTGCTTGCTTCTCTGAATGTCCATCCGCTTCCTTCAAGCTTGTTGATGTCAAGTCCTGCATCAATTAGAGGCTGTGCTTTAATTACAAAAATCATGTCTGCATCGTTGATACCCAGCTCTTCAGTCCATTGAACCTCATTACCGTCTCCCATCAGAAGTCTATAATGTTTTTGGTCTTCATGATACTTGATCAGACTTGTATCTTCCTTTAAAATCTTCATCATTGAGTCTTCTGAACCGTCAGTCTTAACTTTGTTGTCGCTTACATTGTATGGCTTTATTAAACGGTTTGGCAGATTTTCTCCCATATCATCCTTGCCTGCCGGTTCATACAGCCACTCATTTTTATCAAGCTTTTCGATGTCAAGTCCTGCTTCAACCAATGGATCTGCAAGCATTACAACTGCAAAGTCGGCCTTGTTTGCAGACATGTCGCTGGACCATTCGAATTTTTCACCGGAAGGAAGCTTAAATCCCCAGTGATATAACGCTTCGTGATATCCTTTTTGGCTTGGATATGCTTTAAGTATGGCACTGAATGATTCCAAAGCATTGTCAGAAGTTTCATCTCCTGTCTTTGACCTTTGGCATCCAGATGCTGCCAGAACCATTACTGCTAAAGAAGCTATTGTTATTATTTTTTTAATTTTCATTATTATCTCCTTTAAATTACTAAGTTAAAAATAATATATATTATTTATGTGTAGATTTAATGGAGAAATACATATTAATATTAATAAAACCTTCACGATTTCCATGAAGGTTTATGTTAATTACTATCAATTATCAAAAGGGGTTTTTAACCATAGCAAGAGTTTCTTTGCAGATTCATTTTCTTGTTGGAAACCAGCTCTTTGTGTTGTTTGCTATTTTAACCAACAACAGCATTGTTGGAACTTCTGTGAGCACGCCTACGGTTGTTGCAAGCGCTGCTGGTGATGTAGGTCCAAAAAGAGCAATTGCTACGGCTACTGCAAGTTCGAAGAAGTTTGATGCACCTATCATTCCTGCAGGAGCAGCAATGTCATAAGGAAGCTTCAAGGATTTGCATGCCAGATATGCAATGAAGAAAATCAAAAATGTCTGCAGCGTCAAAGGCACTGCTATTAAAACTATGTGCAGAGGATTGTTCAGTATAACTTCGCTCTGGAACGAAAATATCAAAACCAAAGTAAGCAGCAATCCTACAGTTGTGGCATTGTCAAATTTGGACAGGAACTGATTTTCAAAATATTCTATTCCGTTTTTCTTTATTACATTGATTCTTGTAAGTATTCCTCCTGCAAGAGGTATTACAACAAACAGTACAACAGATAATATCAATGTGTCAAGAGGCACGCTTACATCGCTTACTCCCAGCAGGAATTTTACTATTGGAACAAATGCTGCAAGGATAATGAGGTCATTTGTTGCAACCTGTACCACAGTGTAAGCAGGATTACCCTTTGTCAGAGTGCTCCATACAAAAACCATGGCTGTACAAGGAGCAGCACCAAGTAGTATGGCACCTGCAAGATATTCTTTTGCCAAATCGGGAACAATGAAATTTTTAAAAACCACATAAAAGAAAAATGAAGCAATTGCATACATGGTGAATGGTTTAATGAGCCAGTTTGTAACCCATGTAATATACAAACCTTTTGGATTGTTTCTGATATTTTTCAGGCTCTGGAAATCAACCTTCATCATCATAGGATAAATCATTA
>DIWF01000023.1 GCA_002422545.1 Firmicutes bacterium UBA6113
ATGTACCGGTAGGTTTGACGCTTACGTTCCTTTGCAGCTGACGCAGTAGAATGCTTATTACTTTCCATAAGTTCAATGAATTTCTTTTTAATCTCTTCATTAAATTTATTCATAAAAAATGCACCTCAAAATATTAGATTTTTTGTCTAACATTTAGGGTGCACTTCATTTGTGGAGTTCTTAAATTCAGATTATGTTATCCCTTTTATAGCCAAGTTCTTTACATAATTTCTGTAGTGATAAACATACTTATCTTTATCATTATAATTTATTCTTTTTGAAGCTGTCCTGCCCATCCATAAACAATTGCATTAAAAACTCTCGAAGTGAAGCTAATTCTATATTTTCTTTAATTATAATACTCTTTTTCTTTTCTAAATTATTTTTTAATGTAATTTTATGATTCAATCTCTCTATATGAACAGATTTATTCTTTATCATTGAAATCTATTAAAAGACATTATTACAGTCCTTGCAGTAACCTATTTAAATCTGAAATTCCCCACGCTTTAGCATCGTCATAATTTTTCAATTCAGCAATCGTATCTTCGGGGATAGAGCTTTTTCTTTCATTCCAAGTATTATGGGCTGAATAACTCTTTCCCTGAGTATCCCCGATATAACATGCTAACGAATTTAGAGAATCAGCTATTAGTTGAAAAAATGCAGTTGGCATATGTCGCAAACTCATATTTTCCAAAATGTCCAGTAAAACAATCAATCGTTGATTATACGCTTCAAAAGCTCCATAAGGTGCAGCAGCATTTTTTAATTCAGATATTACTCTTCTCAGAAAAGAGATGTAATTTGGATAAATATACTGGAATTCCCGAGACAAATTTTCTATAAAACTAATTGTATCTATGCGGATATTTTGATTTTGAATAAATTCAGAAACATTCTCGTTCGTTTCCAAAGTAAAATAAGCTATTTTATCATAAACTAGATTAATTTTTTTGTTATACGCTTCACGGTATTTATCCATAAAAATTGATAAATCATCAAAAAAATTTTTGATACTGCTTATCTCATAAACAATAATACCTGACGAATCATAATAAGGCTTATCTTTAGGTGATTCTGTATAAAGAAGTTGAATGATTGGAAAATCATAGTCTTCGATTAGATTTGTATATACATTTTTACTCCAATCAACTGCTGCGATGACATTCATATCTCCAAATGCATATCCGACCATGAGAATCAAAGACTCTTTAATTAAAAATGGTAGGCGTGATTGCCTATAATCATTTGGTCGAAATAATGAAACGTAATCTTCATTCGTAATGATAATACTTTCGGGATTGGTTTTTATTCCATGTATATGATACACTGGCGTAAGATTTTGAATTTTTATAAAGCTATCCTTGGGGCTTAACGGGAAAGCCTTTCCTGGAAGAAGAGCTTCAATCATAGTATCATAATTCGTTGTTACTATCCAATTGAAACTTAACTTTTCAAAATATTCAGCATATTGGTCTTGTGTTTCTTCTCTCGGATATGCGGTAACAGCTTTAGCTATTGTTGTCTTTAGCAACGAAATAGATTCAGATATATCTTGTCCTTCATTAATTGAGTGCTGCTTGCATATTTTTGAAGCAATTTCCGGATAAGAGCCCTTATTTTTCAGTATATCAGTTTCAACGTTCATTTCTTCACAGCACTCTTCCAGTAATTCACCCCAATTATAAGCAGAATATTCATGGCTATCTTCTAATAGTGCTTTTGTAAATCCTGAACCCGCAAACAGTCCCAATGTTCCTTGTAATGAGGCGCTACAAATTTGTTTAAAGACTTCTTCTTTTTTTAAAAACATCATAATAACCTTCCCTTTCAATTGAACATTTATCTGCATTTGTGCACAAACTACCGATTATAAACATAATGAGAAGTTTGCATTAATATTGAACTGCTACTGATTATGCTCATAATATAAGAAGTAATAGGTTATTCATCACCATCTAGTCCACTTTCAATTGACTTTGGAATGATCAATTCTTTTTCTACTAAATCTAAAGTTTGAATTATTGAATTAGCCTTAGTATTTAATAAAATGGTATTCATTCCTTCATTCATACCACCATTCGCCGCTGACTCTTTTCCAATATTCTTTAGTGTAGCAGTAGTTTTAGCTGCACCATGTAAATTATCCATGGGTGTACCATTAGAGGCTTTGAGATTATTAATTCCTGTTTCAATAGCACTATTAGTCCTAGCAGCTACATCGTTTGCAACTTCTCGCAGACTATCCGTTGTTTTTAATAGTGAATTATCTTTTGATTTAATTATATGTTTCATTTATTCTTTCTCCTCATGCATATAAATAATTAGGTATCTTATGGAACCTCCCATTATTGCTATAATGTGATCTTACTTTTCTTTTTCTTCGCCAAACAATTTCATTTCCACATCTTCTAAAGCATTTATCTAATTCTCCTATATTATACACTTTTTTACATTATTTTACCATAAATATAACAAAAAAGATAGAATACTTTAAGCGTATTTAGTATTTTTTATCCTTATATTTTACTTCTTTTAATCTTCAAATTATATTTTAAAACTGCAATTTTTCCAAAATGTCATTATGTCATCTATATTTACTCCAAAAAATAGGGGCAAAAAAATGGTGTTTTTTGTCCATTTTTTGTCTGTTTTTAGCTCTCAAACCACAACATATTGTGGTCAATACCTATTTTTTGTCCTAAAAACCACAAGACGTCATCATTATCACAGTCTCAACATGCCTTGAGCATGCAATAATGATGACCACAGCATAAAGAATCCCCTTGGCGTCAGGGTTTAAATATGTTCAATATAAATTCGTATGCTTAATCTCTGCTTTATGATATATTTCATTATTTTAACTTTCTGCCATAAGGAGAATCATCTCAAAATAATAGAAAATATTTCTCTATATGTTTAGCTTAACCAAAGCTAATATTAAACTCATCTATCATGTCAACTATTACGTCAGATGGTTCCTCATTTTTATACTTTTTCATAAGCATATCAATAAGATGCTCATTATTAAGGAACAAAATCAACTTCTTATCTTCTATAAATGCTTGTTTTCTGGCTTCAAAAGCGCTTGTAGTCGGTTTCTTTTTACTGCATACAAATCCTATTCTACCAATAGTATGTTTTAAATAATTTCTAACTTGATTAACTACATGTTTGTCAATATTAGTACCATTCTCATTTAGAGAATAGTTTTTAAACTCATAGATTATATATTTTGCCTCATAATCATTACGAATAAATCCCCAATTTTCGTGATTTCCTCTATTAGGATAAATAGCATCTCTAATATCAATACCCGATTCCGTTCTCGATTGTATTTTTGGGGTCTTTAATGGGGGAACGAATAAATGATTCAAAATTTCTATACAAATGTCTTCATATTCTTTCCACCCCATACTTCCTTCTGGGCAATTTTTAAGCCTATTTATATAATTTTGAACGGTTATTAACTCCTCATCATAAATATTTACTACTATATTATCAACGCTGCTATCTGCTTTAAAAAACTTATTCTGCACATCACTAAATTTCATTATTAAATCAGCTAAAGTAATCTCGTCCCAGATTTGAACCTTAATATCTTTTATATTCTCTTTAATGAAATTAAGAGCAGAACTAGTTAATGAAGAGTTTGTAGCTATTATTATTTTATCTGCTGATGATAATTTAGCTATACCGTATAGGCTTGCAATAGTTTGAACTGATACTTTTGAATTTTTATAGAGCTTTGATTCAATTATCCATTTTTCCTTTTTAGTAATATCATCTAAATCAGTAAAGTAATACCCAACAAAGTCAAATCCATGGTCTCTTGAACTAGTGTTTCTGATAATATCTTTTAGACCAATTTTATATAATAAATCATATACCATATCTTCAAAGCTTTTAGGTGATAGCAATTCCCAATTTGGAATATGAGATTTTTTAGTTGAATGTAAATATGTCACTAATTTCCTTAAAGAATATTCCTTACTATCTCTAAAATCTATATATTGAATCATAGAAAGATTATAGGGAATGACTATATCATTATCTATCAATAATGGGACAATTTTTATACCTTTCTTTTGTGCTCTATAAATTAGTGCATCATTTAGTTCATAATTAACCCATTTTGATTTTACTGACGATTTACTTAATATGATTAAAAAAACACTCGAAGCCTGAACACCTTCAGATATCTTCTCTTTAATAGAATCTCCAGCATTTATTTCTAATTGATCATACCAAATATCAATATTTTCTTTTACCAGTTCTCCGACTAACCAATTAGCAAAGGGTTTGTCAACTGTTGAGTAACTAAGAAATACTTTTCCCATAAACATTTTCCTCACTAATTTTTTCATAAAAGCTATTAGTTCTTGATTTTTTCCATTAAGACGCTCTATAAATTATTCACAAGAAAATAAATGGAATTTTTACTTTCCCCTCTAATTCTTGGTTATTTTACGTAGTCAAACTACTACATGTTGTGGTTCAAACAACCTATCTCTTCCTCTGCTCACTATACGTCATCATTATCACCGTCTCAGCGGTTATACAATTTGAAAACATATCCCCACAAATTATCATCATGAAATCTTATTAAAGTGGAGCGATAATTTTATGGAAAAATTAAGAACCTTTTTAATAATAAACATAATGGGAAGTACATTTTAGAAATTATTTGCTCAAACAAACTTTTTTCTTCTTTAATAGTATGCCGCTTGGAATGTGGTCAATCTTTGCTTAAATGTGTTTTTCCAAGTTGAATAACTTCTGATGTCTTGTTCAATTTCAAATTTAGTTGGTAGCTGTGGAATCGTTGAAATTCCTCCATCGTGTTCTGTTACAGAATACTTACTAAATAGACTTAAAAGAAAGTCAATGTCTGCTTGTTCAGTAACTATGTAGCTTGATAAATTGCCTTTTTTTAAATGTATGTTTTTACTAAAACGTTCATAGGTTTTGTTAGATAAAATTTCTTCAACAGATCGCTCTAATAACATTCGAAATCTTTTTCGTGCCGAATCAAGTTTAGTTTCTCTTCCATGTGCATCGGTCAAATCAAGTGCATCGTGCTCGTTCAAGATTCTTCTAATTGAATCAACTCTTTCTTGAACGTTTTTAGCCAAATATGGAATTTCGTCTGTTACAATACCGCTTATGTCGTTGCATTTGTCAATACCTATAATTTTACAGTCTGTTGCTGTGATTGATTTATGCGTGTCTATAAGCGAACGTAAAAATGATAAGTCGTGAGTAAAAACTATTATTTGTCTGTTTTGCGATAATTGAACAATTTTAGTTGCAATCAAGTCCCTATAATCAAAATCTAAAGATGTAACAGGGTCGTCAAATACTATAGTATTCAAGCGGTTGTCAATCGTACATTCTGCAAGAAAATTTGACAGGGCAATAATTTTTTGTTCCCCTTCGCTCATAATAGAATTGATTGATTCGTTGATACCGTTTAAACTACACCTTTGATATGTGTTTCCTTGACTTGTTCTTGTTCTTGAAATCAGAACTCTACTAGCTAAATCACTATTGAAGAAGCTAAGATGTGAAATAAATTCTTGGTGCTGTAAACTCACGGCTTGGTTTGCCATCAACTCGCCAATTTTTCGTGAAATACCAGTTGTCGTAAGTTGCAATTGACACTGACTTATCCAAGATTTGTATTTGAACTCGTCAAAGTATTGTAGAATTTTAGTCTTGTTGTTGAACAAAATTTCTTTGGCGTTAAGTTCGTTAAGTTCAGTAATTAAAGCATTTCTATTTAACAAAAGTTGCTTACTCTTATCAATCTCTGAATCAATGCTTGGAAGTATAGCCACTATGCTTGTTGTCAAAGTTTTCAAATTGATGTTTAATTCACCACCGTTGCGCAAAAATGCAATAACTGAATCTTTGAACGCAGCAATTGAATCAAAAAACTCATTGTAGTTGTCTCTAAAATTTGGTATTAATTGGTCCAATTCTGAAAGATTTTCAATTGGCGGAACGAGTAATGAGTTATATGAGTATATTTTTTGCTGAATTGTCGCATTAATTGAATTTAACTGTGTAGAAACATCATTTAACACAAACTGATTGAATGTTTTCAATCTTTGTTGTGCTGTTTCGTCAAGTTCTTGTTGACATAATACGCATTTTTCCAATGAAATTAAAGACGGAAAATTTTGACCGTCTGAAAGATTTGAACTATTGGCGTAATTTTTTGCGGCCTCCCACAATGTTCGCCAAGGACTTGTTCCAAACCCTACTAACGTGTTTACATTTTGTAGGTCTGCTGTTGCAATTTGATATGCTTGGTTTACACTTTCAAAAGCTCTTCTATTTCCTATTAATTCATTTATATTTTGTTCGTTGAAAAACACTTCAATTTTTGCTATTTGTTGTGCATAGCTGTTAATTCGTGTTCTTTGATTAGTTAAGTTTGTAATATTTTGTTGAGGATTCTGTGCTGTTGTTAAAGTTGTAAGTTCTTGTTTTCTGTCTGTGTCTGTTTGGGTGAATTGAATTTGCGAATCAACATCAGCACGCTGTAAATTTTCTATTGTTCCATACCATCGAGAAAAATTTGTTTGAAACAAATTTTGTGGTAATGTAGGTTTTTGTGTATTGTATGGAGCAATTAACAAGTCAAATTCTTGATTAATTCTTGTATAAGTTGAAATCAATCTTTCTAAAATATCAATTCCAACAGGTTTATATTCTGTAGGATTTTCGTTGTTGATGTAAATATTACCGCAGTTACTATCAAAAACAAAAATTGAATTGAGAATAGAGTTGTTTGAGCTGTTTTCAGTCCAAGTAAATGAAACGTTTACACCATTTATTTCAATATCAAAATCAACTTGTTGTGGACTTTCCGATGTATGGAAAACATTTTTCGTTAATGTAACACCTGGATTTCTACTCCAACAAAGCTTTTTCAAAATACGTGAATAACTTGATTTTCCAGAGCCATTATTACCATAAACAACCGTCAAACCAGTAGTTGAAAACTGCAAATTACCTTGTTTATGCAATGCACAAATATTTATTGGATTACTAAGACTAATCAATCTTGCATAATCTCTATTTGTTGCGGCTGTTGTTGGAATATGAGTATTGTCAAGCGGAATCGCATTTATAGTAATTGTCGAGTCGCCACATTCTTTTTTCACTAATTGAACAAGTTCATCAATATCGTTTTGTGTAAGTTCTGATGATGTAATAAGTCTTCTTAGAGCATCTTGAACAAATGCTTGCCTGTCTTTCGACCAATTTAGAATATCTTCATAAATAGACATTATCAAAAGTCCTTTCTTTTGTTATTTATTAGGGTTGTTACAAATTTTGCAAAAACTGCATTTCTTGTCAGTTCACCTTCGTTAAATATATTCTTTATGTGCCTAGATATGGTAGATTTATCACGCTGAAACAACTCTGCCATTTGAACAATCGAAAGTCAAACCGTATCATTTTCAAAAGTTGTTTCTATTTTAGTCAAACCCTCTTCGGTCTGGTACATAATAATTTCAGAGATCATATTCGTACTCCTTACATACTTTTCCTTTATTATACATATTTCAACAAAACATTTCCATTACATTACTTTTTCGTAAGATTTAAATTTTCAGCTTTTCTCGCTATCCTCTCAATAGAAATCTGTCCTTCTTCATTCCCAAATTCTACATTTAAGTTGATTGTACGTCTGCTTTTTTGTGGGAGAGCAATACAATCGTCTCAACGTGCTTGAGTGTGCAATTCTGATGACCACAGCACATAGTATCTCATAGCAGTCGCTATATTACTTAAAACTTTTGTTAAACTATCTAAACTCTCTTACGTCTCCATTTTCGTTTATAAAAAATACTTTTATGCATAATTTTCTTATCACTAATCGTATGCTCTCTATTTCATTAATGTGGTTATTATTATAAGGAAATACAAAAACATAATCTATATTCTGGTCGTTATCTTTCGTCATAATCTTTGAAATCATAAATAATGCAACAGATACATGATTACGTACTTGATTCTTACTAAATTCCGTTCCATATCTATTAGAAGTTGTTAGTGCACTTGTTGCCCCCTTCGCTTCTGCTTTCATCTTTCTTCCGTTTTTTTCAGCAATAACATCAATACCCTTTTCCTTTGTGTTAAGGGCTTGTTTAACTTCATATCCATTAGCTATTAAATAATCACAAAAATATCTAATGACTTGATTCTCCGTAAGCATATATCTCCTCCACTTTTTAAGTATTTTACTTCAAAGTTTCAATATTATATGACGACATCTTGCTTCTTGCTTTCCAATCCACAAATCTGCATCAAAACCACGCGCTCAACATGCCTTGCTATTTTGATTCTGATGACTATCAATTCTGGTATTCTATTGGCGTTAACTAAAATTTGCAATACCCTGCTCCCAATTCTAATTTTTATGCATGTTAAAATAAATGGTTTTATTCTCTCTCCAATATTTGCTTATATTTTATTTCAATTCGCTCTTTTTCACTAATAAGCTCGTCCATGTAAATCATAACTTGTTTCTTCATTATTTCATCAAATTTATTAAACATGTCTTGCGCAGTCAAGTCTAATGAATTCGAAGCCGTATTCCGCTGTTTTTTAGATTCTTCATCAAAATATAAACCTACCTTTTCAAACTCTATATGACCCACTTGCAACTCATCTAAAAGTTTAATGGTACCTTTATAGTAATAATATACCCTTGGATCAAGTCCATGTGAATTCCAATAAATGCCCCCACCGCCATGGTTAAAATATGCACCAGGTACATCTAATGATCTACCAATTATTTTTTCAAGATCTTCTTGATATAAAACCAACTCATTATTTACATACTTTCTTTCTAAGTCTTTAATATTTACACAATCTATATTTTTAGATACAAATTTTTTTCTTCTTCCCATTTACAATTTCCTCAATTCTCAGATACCATTCACCTATATTTTATGTCAAGCGATGTTTTATCATTTTTTATCTATTTTTTTATTTAAACTATATGTACTTTATGCTTTCAAAGATACTCTTCATTACCAAACTTTTTATTTTCGGCATAATTCAACGCAAGTCTCCACATGCCTTGTTGCTGCAATTATGATGACTGTCTAGCTAAGTACCCTCTTGGTGTCAAAGTTTATTTACTTTCCCCTATAATATGATTGCATCATCATTTAGAACGGTATTTCGTCATCACCAACATCAACTTGTTGTTCGATATAGTTCTGATTAATTATATTGGCTGAAGTAGAATAAAATTGGTTTATGAAATCAGGATAAATGGCTTTTATGTCATCATATAATCTCATAGCACTTTCAAGGGCAGCGATCGGTATGTTTGCATTTCCATTTGCAATTCTATCATCCAACGCCAAGATTTCCTGTGCAGGTACACTTTCATCAAAAATATGATTTAAAATATCTTTTTTTAAACCATTAAAAATCACTTGCATATAATCTGTATCAACTTTTTCACTTGTCGTAAATGTTCTTTCCCAATAAGGATTCCCCCATGAATCTTCAGCTTCTATGCCACATAATGCCTCAATAGTATTTCTTATTTGTTCTCTAAGCAGTCCGAAATCCGGAAGTTTTTCCTGCTTAACTTGTTCCTTCTCAGTTGGAATAATTTCTGTGTCTATCATATTTATCTTTTAATTCGCGACATTGATGCGCTATTCGTTCTTCAACTGATACTTGTGTAACATACACTGCGAAACTATCTTGAAGACTTGAAACAACTTTAGTCATATCTTTATTTTGAATTATAAAATTCGTATCAAATACAAATGCTTTTTTTCTCTCCCATTTTAGCCTCCGATTTACCATTTATCCATTGAATTTCTAATTATTACAATAATGAATACTTATTTTTTATCTCATTAACCTACAACTTCATTTCCGTCTCTTCTAATATCTTGATATAATCTTTCTCTGATTTAGAAACATTTTCGCCGTGCAATACCTTATATTTTTATACTCTTCCTTGGCTTTGAGTTCAGCTATATTAGTACTAATCTTCCCAGCGTGGGCTAAAATCTCATGTTTGGACAATTTCATGTATCCATATAATGTTTCAGTCCAATCTGACATATATATTTGTATTCTCCTTTTGCCTGCATTTCTGCAAATTCAAGCTAGGCAGAAATTATGCTGTTTAACAAAAATAATTTTTCTTCTATATAATAGTTTTTTGACACTAATGCATATGCTTGTTTAGGTTATTCTCCATTAGGACTAAGCATCCCCATATAAGGCTTGTCTGCACAATATACATCTAATTAATTAAACCTCAGACTAGTAATTTAATTTTCTTTATCTATCTTTTTGAATTTTATCATTTTATGAGGAATAACATAGATATAATCTATTACAGCTTTAATAAATTCTGTTATTAAATTCAATTCATGTATGGATATCTCAATAGTTTCAGTATGTGCCGCAGAATTCCCAAAATGTCTATTAATATCTGTAGCTTCTTTTAATGTTGGTGGAAGTATATTTTTATTAGCCAGTTCTTCTATTTTTTAAACTAAGCTTCCTTTTGAAGCACCCTGTTCGTTACAAATCATTTCTAAAATTCTTCGTAACCCTATAAGGCATAGTGCACTATCGGTATTTCTAACCTTTAATGCAGCTTCATAAGCTGTTTTAATTTTATCTGGCACAAAATTTGTCTCTAAAGATATCACTAGATAACATATTTTTTCATCTTCATCATCTTCATAGTTTGCACCAATCATACCTTCTTCCCAATACCGTTCGACGTATGTAGCATTTTGGCAGATTGGACATATGTATATTTGAGAAATAATATATCCTCTGAACTCTTCATTGCCCCAATCTTCTCTATGCACACCAACTAAATTCATCAAAGTTTTATTACCGCAATGATAACATTGATATATTTTCTGTTTTAGAATTTCATCTCCCCTTTTATCCACTTATATCCTTTCTATAATATCTTTAACTGTTTAACTGTAATCATCTAAAATAACCTAATGCTATATTTCTCTTAAACCAAATTCATCTAGAATTTTTTTCAATAACCGTGCATCTTTTTCCTGTAAAATCTTACTATCTTCATGTATACTATAATCAATAACATTTACACCATCATATTTATCATATTTGTGACTATCGTATTCTTCCTTTTTCAATGTAGATGTCAGGATAACTTGTTTTCCTATTTTCTGAAATGTTTGAATCATAATTTCTTCTTTTTGAGAAGAAATTTCTCCGCTCCTAAAACAATCAATTATGATTGGAAATTCATGTTGAAAGTATTCATTTAAAGCAAGAAGCCTACAGTAATAATACTCCTGTTCTTCGCTGCCTGAATAAGTAACATTCTTCTTTGTGAATAGATCATCAAACATCACAACACCATTCGGATCAACTTTTAAGTAATAGTGATTCATTTTTTCAACAATGGAATTTTTCATCTCAATATATTTTTTTCTTGCTTCTTTGTTGTTATCACTTATTGCGTTATTTGACTGCATTAAACTTCGCAATTCTTCATTAAGCCTATTCAACTTATTATCATATTCTGTGCCAGACAAAATTTCTTCGGAATATAATAGTATTTTTTGTAACTCTTCCGGGATATCTTTAAGCAGGGCTTTTAATTTATCTTGTTCTTTATGAATTGTTCTGCTAAATTCACTGATAATTTCTTCTTTTTGTGATATTTGAAAATTTATAGAGCGTAACACCTTTTGCCTAATATATGAATTACTTACATCAAAGCTTAAGTCTCTATTTGTATAAACAATTCTATCGCTGCCACAGTCAGCACATATAATTTTACCTTTTTCTATATTTCTATTTAAGGAATTTAACTCGTCAATCAATATTTCAAGTCTTGTTTTTCTATTAATTTCTGCTGTCCGTTTTTTCTTATATTCACCTATATCACCATGAATTTTCCTCATTCTGTCCCTTAGTTCGGTTATAGACATTTCATCACTGAACTTGTCAATATAACTAGATAGTTGAGGATTAACTTTAAGTAATTTTAACAGCTTTTTAGTAGCTGAAATTTCTGCTTTTACTTTAGTAATTTTTTCTTCTATTTCTTTTGTATCTTCTTGAATATTTACAAACGAATAACCGTTCATAGAACATAACATGTTTATAAAATCTTGTTTTTTGTTATAGCCATAATTTATTACGTTAGATGGGTTTCGCTTGTCCTGCCCAATAAAAAACATTTCATAAAATAAAGACAGATCAGTGACAGTCTCATGTGTATCCTTAACAATAACCGGTAGGTCAAAAATATTTTCGCTTTTCAGGAAATATTTCATTTCTGTTATACTATCAAATAAATACATATTAGAGTTATAATTAATAGCAACCGAGTTATTATGTCTTAAAAATTCAAGTTTTTTATTATTAATTTCTATTTCAGAGTAAAAATAATATTGTTCAAAAGGAAATCCACTAGGAAAAATAGGCTCATTGCCTAAAGCATACATCATTCCTTGTACTACTAGTGTTTTCCCTTTATTATTGTCATCACTAAAAATAATGTTAACGCTGGTTTTAATATTATCTTCAATAAAGGCTTCTTTACTGTTTCCAAACCCTATCCTTTTAATATTCATTATCTAGGCTCTCCTTTAAAACAGATATTAAATATATGGTGCTTATTTCATCTAGAGATACCGGAAATCGTACTTTCTCATTTTTTAATTCATTATATATTTCTCGGGGAGATTTTTTTCTATAATTCTTCATTAAGAAAATCATTTTCTCAAAAAATTTCCAAAAAATTTTTTTATTATTTTTGTTAAATATGACTTTAGATATCGAAGCATTACAATCTTCAATTATATCTTTTCTTTGTTCTAAATCATAATCTTTAATCTCATCAAAAAATAAATTTGGAATCATCTTATTAGAAAATAAGTCAACCCCAACAAATCGATTAATTATTAAAATATCAATTTCGTTTCTATGAATGACTTTCTCAAAAGCAAGAACTTCGTTTGCACAATTAATTTGATTTCCTTCAATATCAATATTTTTTAATTTTGTTTGTTTATCCATTATCTCATTAAAAATCGCAACAAAAAATGTATCATCAATAGTTATAAGATTTTTAAATTTGACTATATTCTTTATATATTCAGCCTTATTTTCCTTAGCATTGACAAAAGTCACTTTTTTAAGGAAGTCATTTATATTGCTTTGGTTAGCGGCGACTGCATTTCTCCGTAAATACTCATTCTTTAACCCATTAATTATTTTTAACTGATACTTATCAATAAAGTTGTCAAAAGAATACACCAACAGAGTTTCATTTATTAGATACATTTCTGTAAGTTTTGGCATAAATAAAATATAATGTTCAAATTCAATGCTTGAAATGTGGTTTTGAAATAAGGTAATTAGAGATATACCAATTTTGGTAGGATTTAATGATTTAACATTTTTAGATTGAACATCCCATAGTTTAGTAATATCGCTACTTGCCCCTGTCACATCATTAAAACAATCAATTAAAAATGTATCAATTTCATTACTATCCTTTCTATAAGTTAGTAAATAGAGCATAGACTTAGTTTCATATTCATTTGCCTTTGCGTTATTTCTTTCAGTTGTACAAAATTTATACATTTTAAACCTCCAATTCAATTGTTAAACTAAACAACTTACTCTACTTAAAACTATATAAAAAGCATCTATTACTTTTAAAATCGTTCTAAAAGGTTGTAAACTTCATATACCGACTTATAACAGACCAATCAACATAAAGATACTTTACCTATATATGTCTAAAATCGCTTAGAGTATTTGGTATATGAAATCCATTTGTGTTCCTTTCTTGCAACTTTAATTTTTATTATATTACAATTATAATTACGTTATTTATTATTATCTAAGCAATTCCAAAATTGTTCTTGATAAACACTTCACGATATAAATATTGCTAGGTATACGTCAGTTAAAGTCGTTTGCTTACATTTGGCATTTTATAACCCCAAAAAAATATTAATATCAACAACATTATTACCATAATTGTATATCTTTTCCTAATACTTTTCAACACATACTTATGTTTTTAGACAATAACTTGCAGAATATTTAAATATCTTACGATCTCACATTTTATTCTGTATAAACTTAATGCTAAACATGCTTTCATCTTTACATCGGATTTCTAAATTCTTACTAAACACAAAAATCCGATCAGCTTTATTTCTGGCAACCTCTTCATCATAAACACCGTTCTCACAAATCTGTTCACCTAAGACATTTTGAACCCATTTCTCATCTATTGTGGGTGAATAGGAGCAAACATCTTTGCCCTTTTCGATTCTTGTTGCACATCTCCAAACCACCTTACCTCTTTCAGTTCTTCTTCGATATGAAGTATCACAGCATCCATACACAAGAAGATTTCCCAAAAGATATTTTCCATTATATTTGCTGGTGCTGGATTCCACTGTGCCATCTTCTTTTCGAACTAGCCTTGCGCGTCTAGACATTTCTTCCTGAACCTTATCAAATGCTTCGGCAGTAATAATAGCCGGATGACTATTCATTATATAGTAACGTTCTCTTTGCCCATCATTCTTGCTTTTTTTGCTTGTTATAAAATCTTCCGTATAGGTCTTTTGTAGTAGAGAATCATCCTTATATTTTTCGTTCTTCAGTATCTTTTGAATAACTGCTGTTGCCCATGTTTCCTTCCCTGTAGCAGTTTTAATCTGATGTTCTTCCAGGTACTCTTTTATTTGTTGCAGTGTACTGCCTTCCAAATACAACTGATAGATCTTCCTTATGATATTAGCTTCTTCCGGTACGACTATCCATTCATCATTGTCACGCTTGTAACCCATATGCATTTTGCCGACAAAATCATCACCTCTTTCAAATTTTCGTTTATATACCCATTGAACGTTTTCGCTTAAATTTCTGCTCTCCTCTTGTGCTAAAACTCCATTAAATGCAATATCTATTTCTTTTTCTGCTTCAAGTGAATTTAAATTTTCCTTTTCAAAATAGATATTTATACCTTTTAATTTTAAACTTCGAATAATAGTTAGAGTATCTAACACATTTCTGGACAATCTACTGATAAACTTGGTAATGATATAATCAATTTCACCACGATATGCCTTTTTAAGCATAGAATCCAAACCATTCCGTTTTTCTTTTCTAAGGCCACTTTCATAATCATAAAACACACCTGCAAAATCCCATTCAGGATTCGCCTGAATCAAATCAGTATAATATTTAATTTGAAGATCAATGCTACTTTTCTGGGTTTCGCGCTCAGTACTAACTCTGCAATATGCCGATACCTTTAATTTTCCAGTATTTTTCAAAGAGTTTTTAGCTGGAATAAACGTAATCTTTTTCATAAAAATATCCTCCTTATTTTTTTCAAAGAAAAAGAGCGCAAAAGCAAATCGCTCTTACGCTCATGGTTTATTATTTATTTCCAATTATTAATGTTCTTGATGTTGCAACAGGACTACAACTTCTGCATGCCTTGTTGCTGTAATCCTGATGACCATAGAATATGATTCTCCCTTGGTGTCAAGGTATATTCTCAACAACTCCTACGCTTAAACCATTGTTTTATTGCATTTCCAGCGTTGTCCCGCCATGTCCTAAGTCAGAAACACACTCAGCTCAACTTGCTGTAATGGTCGATAATCATTTCATATACAAATACTAACTTGTCACCCCTCCTTTACCCGATTACCATAAAAACCTATCCCTTGGAATATTCGTAATAACTATCTCCTTTCCTAATACAGTCCCTCCTGCATTGTGGGTAATGCTATATTCCTGCATATGAAACTGCCTATATAAATCTCTAACAAGAGAACAGTCATCATATGTAATTATCCACGGATAATCAGCATCTAAATGCTTAACTATAACTCTCTGCAGATTGAGATGATCTCCCTCTGTAAAAAAATTAGTGTAAAGTTGACTCCCTTTAATAACATATGGAGGGTCAATGTTTAAAAACATTGGTGCTTTCATTTTCATCAAGTGCATCTTAATAAGATAACCTGCATCTTTGTTGTATAGCTTAATCTTACTTTTAAGTTGAGCTATAGCCTCAATTCTACGACTTATATCTTCTTTATTAAATCTGCAATCAATCTTATAAGTTCCTGACTGGTTTAACCCACCAATAGGTCCGCCTTTAATTACTCCAGAGAAATTCACCCTGTTTAGAAACAACGTAGCAAACCCATCGATCAAAGGGTCTGCATCTAAATCCCTATAGTTCTGCTTTTGCTTTTCTCGTTCTTCTATCGTTATTGGTGTGTCCGTAATCAGTTGAAGCAAGCTATCTGTATCATTCAACACTGAAGTCCAAAAGTTGTAAATGTGCGAATCAAAGTCGTTTAGTATAACTAATGGTACGACACCTTCGCATAGCAAACCAATACCTATCCCAAAGCCACCAGCAAAAGGCTCGACATACATTCTATTGTCATAGCCGTTGGCAATTATTAAGTTCTTGACCCTCTCATATATTTTTGATTTGCCACCAGGATATCTAAGTGGCGAAAGTACCTTGGTCATATACTACCTCTCGCTTATAAATTTCTGTAGGTCATAAATGCGTTTGGCAACCAATCAGTCAAGTCGTAAGGGTTAAGGTACATCTTTGACCTCGTGTTGTCCGGTTTTTTTAGAAGCGCAGGGATAACTTCAAATGTTATTGGCTTCGTAGTTCCATCTTCTATAATTAGGTTTTGCAAAGGCAAAAGAAGCCCTGATTGCTCTTTCGCATCATATTTTTTCGGGAATTTACCGTATTGAGCAAAATCGAGAAGTTGTAGGCCAAGATGTCTATCAAATAACTGATGATATCGTTGATTCCAATAGTTATCAAGACAATTCTTGCATGAACGAGAGCATTCGCACTCATTGAGGATACTTCTCGCCCTTTCAAACACCTTATCAAGAATGGAGCCAATTAGTGATGAATATCCTGCCCCGCTAGTAAGATTATCATAGAAGAACATCTCAATATGTGAATCATCGTTGCTCTTTATTCTCGGACGCCATCCACCACTGATTTCATTGTAATCAATATCAAGCACCAACGAAACAGCCTTTTTAAGTGCCTCGTGTAATGTAGTTACCGCAGCCCGCAGGATGCTTTTTTCTTCCGCACTTCTATTTCCAACCAACTTATTTAAATCATATGAAATATCAAGCATAAACATATCTGTTAAGAACTCATATCCCAAAAATATATTTGTGGCAACAGTGCCATCGTGGTGGCACAAAGGATGATTGTCGTGGTAAGGTTGTGAAAGCGAGAATACACCATTCCCATTTGGCTCTGCCACCTCTGCTCCACCGCATTTTCTGCAAACATTAAAGCCGTTCTTGCTTCTTCCCATATTAACGGTCAACACTTTCCAGTCCGGAAGATTGGCAAAACGAATAAGACTGCTTTCAAACGTCTTCATCTGTGTGTCTTCAGGAACATAGGAATAATAAGGAGCTTCGGCATAGGTATATTGCTCATCCTCGTCCTCATACTTAACTTCATCTCCTTTAACAGGAGAGAAGCCCCACGGACGTAGCATTTTGTTTTTTACAATTGCAGCACCGCAGTAAGGACAAGTTGTGTGTTTCTCATCATCCTTATTAAGTCCAAACCAGTTACATTCAGAGCAGATATAGATATCCTTATAATAGTCAGTGTTCTTAAAATAGAACTCGGCCTGATTAGTTTCAAATCCCCTTGGACGTGGATTAGCATAGATTCCGCCGCTTTTGAAAATCTTCTTATCTATGGTAACAGATCTTCCTGGAGCATACTCACTTAGAGCAACGGCAATATCCCGTTCAGGCGCATATTGAATGTCACGAGGTGCATTCTTGCCACGCTCCGATTTCTTTTCGACAAAGAATCTTACAACATTCTTTGGGAAGGAATATGAGGGTATGAAACCTTCACGATAAAACACATCAAACGCAGATGTTTCCTTATCATTGTTAATGTATTCATCACGCTTACCTTCTGCTAATACATTGAGACTAATTTCACGGAAATGTGTAATAGTAGTCACCGTGGATAGATCTGATTCTCTTTCAAATAATTGAGCATATTCTATGAAATTCTCACCGTACTGTTCACAAAATGCTATTATTCCAATATCAACAATGCCGTCATATCGCTCACTCATCGTTGGCGTGGACATGAATCCATTGAGAGTAAGCATATTGATATGGCGTTGCTTTATTTTCGAATTATCTCGATCAATCCATGGTTTGCGGAGCAAACCGGAAATCATCTCGTCAGGATGCAAGAAATAATGGCTATCGTGAGTACCGCCAGAGGCATAAGTAACAATAGTGGAAATGCCAGCATTTTTACGTCCCGCACGCCCTGCTCTCTGTTGGTAGTTTTCACGCATAGGCGGTATGTTGCGAAGTCCAACCGCAGTCAATGACCCAATGTCAATACCTACTTCCATTGTGGTTGTACAACTTAATACATCAATTGCCTCTTCACCATGTTCTCCTGCATTTATATCTTGAAACCGCATCTCGTATTTTTCCGTGCGGCTCCATGTATCGCTCTGGTTGTCTTTATGCGATAACTGAGCCGTGTGTTCTTCGGTATCGATGGTATGGATCCCATCAATTTTATTTAAAGCGTTAAGAACTGGGATCCTCCAAAAATCAAAGCGAGTCAATTCCGAGTTGGAAATTGGCTTTAAATCTGTTGAATCAAAACACGCCCCACAATAATTACCAATTTTATATGGAGACAGTTTTCCACACTTCGCACAGCGGTACCATGTAAAATCAGAACCAGTTAGTTGAATTTTCACAGCACTAAGTTTAATGTAATAGTGATTATTAGAGGCCGCACCAAAAAACTCATCACGTATCTTACCTACAATTTTTTTCGTGCTTATATCATCGATACAAAACAACTCCTGAATCCGTTGTACCAACCCTTTATCTAAATCCGCCAAAAACTCAAACCCAAGCCCAAAGTCCTGTGTTTTGCTGCGTCCGGGCAACCCCTTTCTTACATTATCCGGAATTGTTTCTCCAAGTGCTGCTGTATCGTCCATGACATCCCAAAAAAGCAGCACCAATAGTCTGAACAAATCATCTTTCTGAAGCTCAATCCCTTCATCTCCCAGGTCGAAAATGCAGTTTTCAAGCAATTCTGATATCGGTGCCAAGAACCCAATACCAATGTCCTTAAAAGAGCGAGGGCTCTCCGTGAAGAAAGTCAGTAATTGTTCGTAATAGTCATCCGGCATTGATTGGTAATCACGTGCAATTGCCGAATAATCCAAAGCACGACAGCGGTCTATAGCTCTTTTCTTCTTTACAGCAAATGTACGCAAGTCATCAATGAATTTCACTTTGCTATTCCCACTAAAGAACGTAAGGCTATTTTGAGAACAAACATCCAAGAAAGCAGGGTAAATTTCTGCCAAAGAATGTTCTTTTCCATCTACCTCCAATAAAAGGGATGCAAGCATAACTGCCTGACGGAATGCGTCCGCATCAGAAGATTTGGATAGGTCTCGCGCCAGCTTAGCGGCATTTTGGCGTGAGTCTGAAAATAGCAGCACCTTTCTTCCTTCATTGATTAAGTCGTACTTCTTTGGAGGTTGCAACTCAAACTGCGCTTTTGTAAGGTTATAAAATGGTATGTTTCCTTTGGTGGACAAATTTACAGGCTTCTTCAGAGGCATTGGCTTCTTGCATTTTGGGCAGACGCCAAAATTAAAAGACTTACCATAGGTATCTGTCTTTTTACCTTTTTCGTTTTTGTTATTGTAGACAACATCAAGTAAAGTTTCATCATCCTGTGGAGACAGGTACAGCTTTCCAGTAAATGGATCAAGCGAACCAATTTTGTCATGCTTTCCCTTCTGATATTGCTTTGGGACAACATATAGCAACAATTCTTGTAGAGAATTTGCATCACCGTCTAACCCTCGCTGCGGGAAAACATACCAGAAAGGTTGCCCCTCAGTTTTTTGAACATATACTTGAAGATACAAAGCACCACATTTAATGTGATTAAAAAGCTCGTAAATCCTTCCGCCGCATTCACACTTATCTCTTGGTATGGAAATAATTTTCCCAAGTGGCAACTTCTCGTTCTCAGAATACTTTGCGTAGGCACATCTTGGATTGGAGCAAGCATATAAGCCCTGCAAACCCCGAAGAAACATATGAAGCCTAACAGGGAACAAGATGTTCCCATCTTTAGCAGCCAGTGAAACCAACACTAAAAGTGCGTCAAGAGCCCTATCGCCATTTTCCGATTCGCCAAACAGAGCTTTTTTGATTTCGCCATAGGATTTTGCTCCATCACGGCACAACTTGTTTAGAATGACAAACGCTTCGTATTTAGAAAGGTTATCGTATAGCCACTCCTGTGTCTGTGTCAAATCATAATTGTCTGGAAGCATAAGGTTAAATACAGCCTTAGCAAACGCCTTTATTCTGATGGCTACATCTTCGCCTTGCACTTGATCTGTTCCGATGGAAGCCAAAGCCTTAATATCCGTCTTTATTTCCACTTCATCTGTCACAGGCTCTTTGGATCCAGATAAAAATTCGCAAGCTGAAACATCTTTTCCTGTCAATCCAATGTAGAAATCGTTTATAGCTTCTTTTTCGCCCTGTGGCATACTCGCCGTTGTGAGGATAAACTGCACTCTGTCCTTTGTAATTCCCACGCGATAGAATAGACGCTCCAACAAAAGAGCGATTTCTCCGCCCGCAGAACCACGATACATATGTGCTTCGTCCAGCACAATGAGCAACCTGTTGTCTGATGAGACATCAAGCCATTCTTTCGTTTTATTCCAGATGTTAGCTTCGCGTTGCCTCATAAGCATATACTCTAACATTGAGTAGTTAGTAATCAGGATGTCCGGTGGGCAATTCTGCATCTCAAATCTCGTTATGTACTCAGCGTCATATGGCGACGGTTTATGAATGTTCTGCTCCAGATTATTGATAAACACCTCAAGACCATTTTCTCCGAATCTGACCGGATACTTATTGATGCTCTTCAAACCAGTGATATTATTGAGTTGTCGACGTTGAATTTCGACATCTGCATTTCCATCCACAAGATAATTCTCACGAAAGGTTGTCGCCAGTTCTCTGCTACTTGCCAGTTTTGCATCACCTGAATATGGAGTCCTGCCTGTGTACATACCAAAATGCGGAATGCGGGTGGAGTGAGTGTCCTTAGTGAATATTTCTCTGAATTTTTCACTGCCAATGATCTTCCTAAAACGTGCTAACTGGTCAGAAACGAGGGCGTTCATAGGATATATAATCAGCGTCCGAACCGCTTCTTTCTGGAATTGGGCTGGGTGATTTTTCGCTTCGTCAAAACACTTGGCTATTATTGGCCATAAAAAGCACTCGGTCTTACCTGACCCCGTACCAGTGGAAACAAATAGGTCTCGACCTGCCATAAAACGTTCCAGAGCAAAAACCTGATGTTCAAACGGGTCGGGGAAAATTCCAAGATTCTCTCGGATAAGTTTGAGCAAAAAATTCTTAACTCCCTTCTCAATGAGTAAAGAGTTCTTTATCCCACCTGCAACTTTCTTATATGAAGCTGACGTCTCAATATATGGCTCACGAGCGATTCTTGTATGCTCCGAGCAGCGTTCTCCCAATAAATCATCGACATATAGCAGTAAGGTTTCGCTGTTCGCCAGATAGTCAGACTTTATGTAATTTCTAAGCCTATCACGAATTGCCTGATAATACTGCTGAACTCCGTTTGCGCTATACATATGTGCTTCCTCCTTTGATTTCGATACCAATGTGTTCTAACATGGCATACGTTCCTCCTAATAAACTATTTCTTATAATAAAATTAACTTTATCGAAAGCTGTATGCTCCGGCCACGCTAAAAGCAATAAAAAGTAGTATTCACGGTAAGGCAAATATCCACCTACCCGTATTTTCGAATATTCGCTATCAAGCTTTGAAATTGTTGCTTTCAGAGGGTTTCCATAGTGCGCCTTCATTGCGAAATAGAGACGTCTATATTCATGTGAAATAAAACTGTCAGATTGCATTTCTACAGGTTCGTCCGCAAACTGAATTCCTTCTGACGTTCTCATTACCCGATAGAAGGGTCCCGTTTCCGTTTTGCGAGCTACAGAACAATCTGTTTCCAATTTCTTGTTCCATGACTTAGATGGGACATTGATCGATAATGGGTTGAAGAACTCCAATTCTTGAACATCAATATCCCTGTCATAAAAGTCTATCGGGTCAAATTGTACTTGGAAATATTCTTCGCAGGTCAGACAATCCCTGATAAGAAAGTCTTTTATTTCCACTACATACTCTGACGGTGACGAAAACACGCCTAAACCATTAACCATATAGGTCTCTCGTGGAATCCCGAAAAACAATGCCTGATTTCCAATCTTTATACTCCGTCCAAAGTTAGCCAACCTATTATGGTTATTCTTATCAGTGAGCAAATATCCCGTTTCTTCATAAACTCTACGGATAGAAACCGAAATATTACTCTGTTGATTGCTTATATCAACAAATCTCTCGGAAATATCGGGGAATAACTCTATGTACCTCGCCAATAAGTCATTAAGCACGATTGTCTGATTGTGCTTTGTTGTCCCTATACTAGCTTCCATCGAGTTTTTGGCAGTGCTTAGACACCATTGACCCAATGCGGAGAAGCAAAGTCTATATACGAACGACTCATCGGTCTCATTCAGAAAACGAGGAATATTCATATCGACCGACATTGCTTTTAGGAGGTCATTTTTCACGCAAACCACCCCCTGAATAATTCCTTATGTGAACATCTGCCTTTATCACCCGCATACTTGTTCAGGCGCTCAGAGACGCTGAATGGAGAAATCTTAAGAACATCAACGCAGAAAGGAAGAACATCGAACACTAATATACGGCACATGCTTGCTTCGTCTGAAATTAAAGAACTCTTATATGTAGACAACACACCACTCATGCCAAACTCGTCGATCATTTCTTTAAGAAGCGTTGACCAACGAGCATCGGGAGTAATTATTGGGTATGTAGTGTCGATTTCATCTACAGTGGATGGGTCTTCCGTCAAAGCATGGTCATAAGAAAATGCCTTAATACGGTTAAGGTTAAGATAATTGCAATATTTTAAAAACTCTTCTGGAACATAGCAGAGTGTTCTTTCATAGGCAGTAGTTAAGAAAATAATCTTATCTCTATGTTTATCACAAATTGTTATCAAGATCGTCTCATTATAATTCCCAATAAAGTTGTCCAAGCAAAGTATGCGGTTTTTAGCGGATAAAAATGCGTCTATTTGCTGCTCCGAAATATTCGACTCAAACGAAAGAGTAACTACATTTGCAGAACCAATCAGCGTGTTTGCAACACATCTCATTAAGGCCATACCCGCAGCCCTGCTAATAATGACGGGCTTCCCTTGAAACAAAATTTCACACAGGTAATCTTTTAACAAAGAATAATACTCGGAATCCGTAGCGACACCAATGCTCTCTAAGTTATACCCTAAATAATCTCTAAAATCCTCAATGTCTCTTGGACACCTTGGCTTTATAGAAGCTGCTTGTTCTGTCAATTTGACTGCTCGTTGCTGCTCAATTTCATCCTTGATTTTTATTTCAAGTTTTTGCTGAGCATCTATGGCAGCAGACAGTTCGTAATTTAGCTTTTGTACATATTCATCGCGCTCTCGAGCCTTCTTTTTTAAAATATCAATTTCTTGCTCACGGGTACGAACAACACTTTCTAACTTTTCAAGGTCCGCACAGGTGCGTTTGAGTGCTTTTATCTCGGACAAACGCTCAATAAGTTTCTTGCTGGATTTATCTAACTCAAATTGAACACGCTTGATATCTTCCTCAAGCCGCATTACTTCGGACTTCTTGTCAATCAGCGTTGTCTCAAGCTTTTTATACGAGATATCTAAATCCTTAATCCTTTTAATACTTGCGCTAATAAGAGAAATATACTGTTCTGGATGTTCTTCACCAATTAGCTTAAAAAATATGCTAATCTTGTCCACAAAAAAGCAAAATGGTAAAGTCTGCATCCAAGCTGACTCTTTACTTTCGCCTTCATCAATTTTCAGGGTTATTTCCCCTTGTATTTCATCAAGCCAACGACTTATATGTTTTTCGATAAATGAGGAAATAAAATTCTGATTGCGCCTTCTATAAAGTAACGCACTTACCTGCTCTTGATTTTTTAGACTTGTTGGTCTAAATCCTGGCATAGTTTTTGCAAAGTCTTTGGGGTAACGCTTGAAATACCACACCGACTCTTGGAGGGGGATGACCGAACAAATATACTTGATTTCATCTTCGGTTAGCATTGAAAGGTAATTCATATCCGTCCCTCGTCAATAAAGCGTTTTACCGCAGAGTTTATCAATTCTGTTTTTTTGCAACTTTCAATATACTGAAAAACGATATGACTAAATTCGAGCAATTCATAGTGAACCCAATTGAATGCTTCCGTCTTTTTATAATGCATGAGTATATCCTGAAGAAGACGATCATCAGTCAAGGTAACAGAGTCGTTTGCTACAGTGATGATGCTATCAAGGTATCCAAATGAGTAATGTCTTACTTCACTACCGAGTGTCAGTAATACAGACGTTCCCTTGCTCATTGGAGATACGCCATAACGATTAAAGAGATATGCACCGTCATCTGATGCAACATATTTTTTTGATATCTCTTTTGAAACTGAAATAGTATCGTATTCATACGATGTTTCTTCGCATTTTTCAAGCACAAGCTCGGCGTTTTTCTTGTATGTTTTAGTCCTACCGTTTATTGAAACCTTTGAAATTCCATTTCCCAGACTTACAATGTCATCAGAATGCACGTTTATATTGCCATGAGCTTGCAGTTTAAAAGTTGAGAACAGGTATACATAGTCCGTACAAATCAACATTGATTCATTAACCATTGGAGAAGGAGGCCATACCAACATTAGTGTCTCGTTTGTTTCCAGCTTGTATTTCCACGATCTAAGTTGTTGTTCAACCCTTGCTGTTTTCTGGGTGAAAACTACAACTGCGCCGTAAAAATCCCTACCCATAGTCTTAAATCTAATTATTTTATCCACTTGCACATCGTACTGAAAACTCAAAGTATGATACGAATGCGTAAATACTATCAAATATTGAGTGTTCGTATATAAGGTGTCACTACTGACAAGCTTTGCTCTAAAATCACTATTGTCACCTTGGGCTTGAATTTTGAAGAAAGACGGGTATAAATATCCACGACTATCTTTCCTAAATAGTTCGTATTTATGTGGTTTGGAATCGCTCGAAGAAGAAACATAATACTCCCATGAAAACTCACTAATAGGTAAAAGTTCGGGAATGCTCGGATAAAACCTGCTACTCCTAATAGGAATGGAAATCAACGGTTTGGCTGTGTGCGAAGTTCTAACTTGAAAACTCGCTCCGTTTTGTTCATAAACCGAAATCTCATCAGCATTAAACCTTATTCTAATGCTAAAGAGTTTCGTAGAGTTGGAAAAATAGAACTCTATTTTATCCCTGACATTACGATGACAAAGTGCATTACTAATAACAGCGTTGCGATTGCCAAGATAGTTATCACATTCAACCTTATTGTTACCGCTGCGATGTCTGAAGTGAGTAGCTTGATTACGACTGTCTGCAGCACACAAATGCACTTCTTCCCAACAGTAAGCACATTTGTAACGGTATGGTTCAAATCCACCACTTTTAGCGGCGGATTCTGCATCAACATAGTCAGATAAGATTGTATCGTATGCTTTTCGCATTTTGTAAAGCTCCTTTTCAATAGAATGAAATATCTTAACTACTCGTAATTAAGTTGGCACATCCTTCTCGTCAGATTTTTATAGAAATATTTAGCACGCTAAAGACAAACAAGGAAATCACTGCAAAAAAACAATTATTGATATTAAAATGTATAGACACAACTTTGACAATTTCCCATTCTACCATACATTTTGCTTCTGACACTCATAAATTAATTTTTTTACACCGCTCAACATATCAAAGCTCTTATATTACATAACTAAAACACAAGGTATAGACTCATTAATTTTTATCGTCTATATAAATCATTTACTATATTACTTTATCGAGAGCCTCTATAAATATATTTATAAAAACATATTTATTGCTAATACCCGGATTTCCATATCTGAAAATGCTTGTAACTGATATAGTAATTTCAAGAGCATTTGGCAAAACTTTTGCCATCCTTTTGGAAATATGAACATCTTTTTCCTTACACTTGCAACTTTAATACATTTTTATTTCGTAATTTTTCTGTATTTTAAGGTTACTATTTACAAACATAAAAATGGCTCTAAGAGCGGTAATAAGGGGAGATTCATAAATCACAGAATCCTGCCCAAAACAGCTTGACAAAGAGCCCAAACTTCTACAGCAAGACACGTCCATCAATGATTCTAATGAGTGCGTCTATCCCTTATCTATTCAATTCTAACGTCTAAACCATTTAACTTAACATCGAAGAAACAGGAAAATAAGCAATCCCTTCTTGAGCTGCTTTATCAATTTTTTTTCGTAACACCTCATCTAGGTCAATTCTTCCTTCAAGAACATGCGTAAAATCTTCACCAGAGAAAAATAAAATATTGTTTCCTACTCCTTCAAAGCTTTTAATGACTTCTTCTCTAAAGCCATTAATTGAAATAAAAACGCCTCTAGTACTCTCTAATTTTGTATCGATTTTCCTTTTAAATCCTCCGATTTCATTTTCATTAGGTTTATCTGCTCTCCATTTTGCCTCAACAAGATAATCAAATCCTTCAAATTTAAAATGTCCATCTATTTGTTGTGTTTCTGTTCTGTATGATTTTCTATATTCCAAATCAAAAACAGGAAATAATTTTTCCAATAAATCCTCCAATGAATATCCTGCTTTTTGACGATTCACTGTAGAAATCATGTTATAAAAAGTTGCCTTAATTTCAGCTAATAAATCTGTCCTGTCTTGAGCAATTCTTATTTTTTCTTCTTTTATAATTTTTCTCTGCTCAACCTTATTTTTATATTCTTCAATTTCTATTTTATTTTTTTTTGCCATCTCTTTTAATTTGCGTAGAGCAGAAAGTCCAGCATCCGGATTTGGAGCATCCTTGTCTGGTATATTTTTAAATTTGCATAGCTCTGTTAGAATATATCTCTGAACTGTATATCCATTTTCAAGTTCATCAAGTTCATTTAATAAATTTCTCGCCCATACAAATTTAGCAAGATTTCTGTGTTTTGAAGCTAGTCTTCTATCAACTCCACATGATACAAAAAAAGATTCAACATTATCTTTGTAATGAAAGCATAACCCTATACATTGTATTATTTGACTTCTAATTTCATATGGTAGTGTCATAAACTATCCCTTCTTTTCATAGGTTAACAAGAAATAATCATGAAACAAAATTCAACTTATTTAATTTCAATAATCTATCCGTACTTTATATTAAGTAATCTAAACATACTAATTTCTATATTACATTATATTACAGCAACATATAAAATTCAAACAATAATTTTGCATGTTCTAACACCCTTGTAAAAAGCACACCCACTTTATGTTTCAGAAGGAGTGAATCAAACCATTACTTTTTCAATTTTTGCTTAGCTTTGTAAGCAGAAAGCATAATTGCACATGTCTTGCAGTGGTGATAATGAATCGGCTATAATAAATTGTACAGTTTTTTAAAGTTATGTATAATCTAAATATAATAAATGAAGAGCATGAATATGCCAGTATCAACTCATAAAAATATATTTTTATTTAGGATCCCGCAATCTCGATATTTATCAAGCTTCTAAGCGATGCAACAGGATTATGGTCTCCACGTGGTGTGTCCATGGAAATTGGTCTACGGGCTGGACTTCTAACAATCTGTAGCCGCCTTCTTCAAGCATCTTAATGTCTCTTGCCAGGGTTGAAGGATTGCATGAAACGTACACAACCTTTTCAGACTTCATGTTAATTATTGTGTCTATTACTTCTTTTTCGCATCCCTTTCTTGGTGGGTCAACAATTACAACATCAGCTTTTATGTTTTTTTTGTAGAGTTTAGGCAGCAGAACTTCTGCCTTTCCTGCGAAAAACTCAGCGTTTTTAATGTTGTTTAAAGAGGCGTTTTCTTTTGCGTTTATTATTGACTGTTCAACTATTTCAACGCCGTAAACTTTTTTGGCCTGCTTTGCAGCCATAAGAGATATTGTTCCTATGCCGCAGTAAATGTCAAAGCACACCTGATCGCTTTTTAAATCTGCATACTCGATTGCTTTTTCATAAAGTTTCTCGGTCTGCTGTGGATTGATTTGAAAAAATGTTTCGGGAGAAATGGTGAATGTGAGATTTCCTATGGTGTCTGTTATTGTTCCTTCACCATACAGCGTTATGTTTTTAAATCCCATGACAAGGTTTGTGTTTTTGGGATTTATATTTTGAACAACAGTCTTTATTTCTTTTATGCCGGACGTGAGTTCCTCAACTAGTTTTTCCTTAGCCGAAAAACTTTCAGATGAAGTTACAATTATAAACATCAGCTCATTTTTTCTGCTGCTTCTTACAACTACATTTTTAACTGTTCCATTTCCTGTTTTCTTGTCATAGGCTTTTATATTGTGCTTTATCATAAGATTTTTGAAAAGCTCCACTGCTCTGTCAGCTTCGGTGGTCTGAAGCATGCAGCCTGATATGTTGACTGTATTGTATGTTCCCTGCTCATATGGTCCTATGATTATTTCCTTGTTTTTTTCTGCAACTGAAAAGGCAGTCTTGTTTCTGTATCTGAAAGGTTCTTCCATTCCCATGGTTTCATGTACCTTCACACCCTCCATGTTTACAGAAGCCCTTCTAAATTCATTTATAACTCTGTTTTTCTTGTAAGAAAGATTTGCATTATAATTCAGATGCATGAGCTGGCATCCTCCGCAGTCGTAGTAATAGCTGCATGGAGGACTTATTCTTTGTTCTGATTCTTTAATAATTTTTTTTAGTTTTCCCACTGCAAAGTTTTTCTTTTTTTCTGTTATTTCTATTTCAACAATGTCTCCTGTAACTGCATTGTCAACAAACACAACAAAATTGTCAACCTTGGCAACGCCTTGACCTGTATGATTTATATCTATTATTTCAACTTCTTTTATCTGACCGTTTTCAAACATAAAAACTCCTGTTAATTTATTTTGTAATCTAATTACAATTATACTATTAACAGGAGTCTTGTCAATTAACTATTTATTTGGTTTCAGGAAGTCTCTATAATATGAACATCCTGGTTACTGCAAAATCCTTCACGTTATTTGCAGTGTATTTTATAGTGTGTGATCCAGTCTGTATCACTCCAGGGAAAAATGAAGCTCTTCTTGCATTTTTGTGTTCCTTGTAGTTTATTTCAACTTCAAATTTTTCAGGTATGGTAATTTTGCATTCATTTATATGTTTAAGGCCGTTTTTAACACCTTCCCTGATAAGGTCGCAGGCATAGTCAGGATTTATGCTTATGGTTGCTCCTGCAAAGCCTTCTTTTACAGCAACGGTTTCAATTCCATTGTTAAGCTTCTTTGCTGTGTCGCATAGCATTTTGTCTCCGCTTAAAAATACAACCGGCACTCCGTAGTTGGCAGCTAGGTATGAATTGATTGTGAATTCTGAAGCCTTTTCTCCGTTAACCATCATGTAGTTGTTTCCTAAATTCATGGTGTGAGCCAGGGGGCTTCCATCTGTTCCTGCAGCTGAATGGTATCCTATGAAAATTGCTGCATCAAATGTTTCATCCAGTCCTGCAACCATTGAATCCGGGCAGCTGGTCCAGCCACGGCTTAATTTTGCACATCTTGGAAGTTTGGTTATTTCTATGTTTCTTGCAGAATCATGAGCGTCTTTTATGAAAATTTCCTTAGCTCCCATGGCTATTGCTCCTTCGCATGCCGCAACAGTTTCCTTTGTCATCTGCTCAGCGAACTGCTTGTAATCATGGTTGCCTAGTTCTGTTTCGCTCCAGTCCGTAACTCCGGTAATTCCTTCAATATCAACACTAATAAATACTTTCATCTTTCCCTCCATCATTATATCTTTCATCCTTGTTTCAGGACGATTAATTTTTACTTGTTCAGCAAAGTCAGTATGTTTTCAACTTGCAGCTGCATTCCAATTTTCAGGCATTTCTCATCAATATCAAAGCACTCAGTGTGAATTGGAGAATCGATGCCGTTTTTGCTGTCGCCGCAGCCCAGGTGGAAAAATGCACCCTTAGCCACATCTGAGAAGTATGAAAAATCTTCTGCACCAAGGCTTGGAAATTCTTTGAACAATATGTTTTTTTCCCCTAATATTTTCTTTGCATTTTCTTTAATTACATCAACAACTTCATCATTATTTATGAGTGCCTGGTAACCTTCGGAAAAATTCACGTCTGCTGTTCCTCCGTAAGCAATAGCTGTGTTTGTCACCATATTCTCTATTCTTTTCTTGACAAAATTCCTTGTATCATCGTCAAGGGCTCTCAATGTTCCTGATATTTCAACTTCATCACTTATAACATTGTCCTTTACTCCACCTGAAATTTTTCCAAGGGATATTACAACTGAATTAAGCGGTGAAATGTTTCTGCTCACAATTGTCTGAAGTGCAGTAATTATGTTTCCAGCAATTACTATGGCATCTGTTCCCTTGTCCGGATAAGCTCCATGGGCTGATTTTCCGTTTATCTTAATTTTGATAGTATCTGTGGATGCATTGAGCTTTCCGTACTTAAGTTCAACTTTACCTGCATCTATGTAGGGCATAACATGAAGTCCCAGCATATAGTCCACATCAGGGTTTTTCATGCAGCCTTCCCCAACCATGCGTTTACCGCCTCCTATAGTTTCTTCGGCCGGCTGAAAGAACAGCTTCACATTTCCGCAGAAGCTTTCATCATTATCAGCTATTTCCTTCATGATTTTTCCTACTCCAAGAAGTATGGAAGTGTGGGCATCATGTCCGCAGGCATGCATTGCTCCAGGATTTATGGAGCAGTATGATGTATTGTTTTTTTCATTAATAGGAAGGGCGTCAATGTCCCCTCGAAGACCTACTGTTTTTCCGCCATGTCGTCCTCTTATTATGCCAACAACACCAGTTTCAGCACATCTGAAGTTTTCGATTCCCCAAAGGTTCAAATATTCCTCGATTTTTTTCTGTGTTCTGAATTCCTGCTGGCTCAGTTCCGGATTTTTATGAAAATCTCTTCTTATAGCCACAATTTCATCATATATTTCACTTATTCTGTTTTGAATGTCCATAATCACTCCTGCAACAAATAGTTGACCATCTTATAAATTTTATTGTCCTTGATGTATACTCTCGGTGTTCTTCTTGTAATGCGGCACACTATTTCATTTTTGTTTGTTCCAGCCAGTCTTGATGCTTCATTGATATCCATTGTGTTAGAAGTTCCGTCTCCATATATTACAGCTTCATCTCCAACTTTGGCCTCCGGTATGTCTGTCAGGTCAACCATGCACTGGTCCATGCATATTACGCCGATTATTGGTGCCTTCTTTCCGTTGATTGTAACATAGCCCTTGTCACGCAGATTTCGCGGGTAGCCGTCAGCATAACCGAAGGGAAGAGTTCCAACCAAAGATTTTCTTTCAGCCTTCCACAAATAGTCGTAGCTTAAGCCTTCGCCTCTTTCAAGTGTCTTAATGTGATAAATTCTTGTTTTGAATGTCATAGCCTGCTTAAGATGCACCGAATTGTCCTTGTATGATTTAAGTCCGTACACAATTGCTCCAGGTCTGATCATGTTGAGTCTGTATTCAGGATAATCAATGCCTGAAATACTGTCACATATGTGCTTGTACTTAAATCTTCTTCCCCTTGCTTCAAGCTTTTCTACAGCATTCATGAATTTTTGGTACTGTTCTTCGTCTTCTTCTCTTCCAGCCAGAGCAAAGTGTGAAAAAATTCCATCAACCTCTATATTTTTTAAATCAAACATTTTGTCAATTTCTTCGATGCTTTCCTGGCAGTCCTTGTACCCAAGGCGGTTGAAGCCTGTGTCGTACTTGATCTGCACATGAGCATTCACGTTGTGCTTGATCCCAAGATCGTTCAGGATTTTCGCCTGCCTGATTGAAAAAATTGTCTGAACAATGTTGTTTATTACTGCATATTCCAGATATTCGTCGGGCGTGTAACCCATGATGAATATTTTGTAATCTTTAAATCTTTTTCTAAGTTGCAGCGCTTCCGTTAATGTGGCAACAGCAAGATAGTCCCCGCCGTTTTCCATTATTGTTTCTGCAATATCAGCTGCGCCGTGGCCGTAACCATCTGCCTTTACAACAGCTGCAACTGAAACATCACATCCTACAATTTCCTTGATTTTTCTCATGTTGTAGGCAATGTTATCCAAGTTGATTTCAACATAAGTGTCCCTTAACAATGGTTCCATATTTCCCCCTGTAATAATTTTTATGATAAAATATATTTTCATGCGTCAGGATGACAGCGTCAAATTTGACTAATAATTCTTCACTCTTAATTCTTAACTCTTAATTTTATTTAACTCCGCTTTCCGTAAAAACCACCTGTTTTAAATCAGCATCTATTTTAACCTGTGTTCCCAGAGGCAATGTTGGCTGTGGGAAGCTGTGTCCTGCCTTGAAGTTGTAAATGACTGGTTTGCCGTATGGAACAATTGTGTTTTCAATAACTTCTTCCAATGGAAGGTCAAATCCTCCTTCATAGGATTTTTTCTCCCTTTCACACCCGGTGAATGTTCCGAGAATCACTCCTCTGCAATGGTTGAACTTCCCGGCCAAAGCAAGCGTTGTAAGCATTCGATCGATTTTGTAAACAGGTTCATTTACTTCTTCAATGAACAATATTTTGTCCCTTGTATCCACTTCATACTTTGTTCCCATGCATGCTGTAAGGAGTGTAAGGTTGCCTCCAATGAGAATACCTTCTCCAGAACCATGGCAATAACTTTTTAATTGTTCTTCGCCGGGATTTTTATGATTTCCCAAAGGTTCATCAGAAAACAGGTTTTTCACCAGGCTTTCATATGTATATTGTTCAAAATCAACTCTTTCACCTTGTATTTTTGCATAGTTAGATGTTGCCATGGGTCCGTGGAACGTAGTCAACCCGCATATTTGATTGAATGCCACATGAAGGGCAGTAATATCTGAAAAGCCTACGAAAACCTTGGGATTTTCTGATATCATCTTATAATCAAGCATATCTAAAATTCTTGGAGTTCCATAGCCGCCTCTTAAGCATATTATTCCATTTATGCTTTTATCCCTGAAGGCATTGTTTATGTCTCTTGCCCGTCCTTCATCAGGTGCCGAAAGATGTCCATAATTTGTGTAACATGTTGGAAACATTACAGGCTCCAGACCCAATGCCCTGATTTTTAATTCTCCGTTTTGAACCGATTTCAAATCGGTTGCAGAAGAAGGAGCAACAACAGCAACCCTGTCGCCTCTTTTAAGATGTAACGGTTTTATCAATTTTTATTCCCCCTTATTAAAACAATAAAAAGATTCTCCGCTTTCTTTCATGGCGAGGAACCTTAATTTTATTATTGATTAGCATCTGCTATATTTTCTTCTTCGTCTGCATCTGCAGATAAATTCACATCGTACAGGTCATATACAAACCTTGTCATTTCCTCACCGTCAGGAAAGTAAAATGACAGTCCGCCTGCCATTTTGTCCGTGCCCGGCAATGTAGTGGCTTCCAGATTTTCTGTAGAGAAACCTATTGCATCTTTCCCAAGAGCCAGAAGATTTGTAAGTGTCAAATCTGTTTCAACATACGGATATACTGCATTGATCACGTTTATGATTTTCAGGCTCATGGCTTTTTTAACAGCTGATTTCACAAAGTTCTGCTGGGCTTCGATTCTTCCCAAATCACCGTTTACGTAACCGTAATATCCTTCATAGTTAGATTTTCTAAACCTCAAAAATTCTATAGCATTGTCTCCGTATATGATTTGTTTTCCCGGTTTTATGTTGATGTCAAGCGGAGGTTTAGCGTAAGGATCTGTGTATCTCATGTGAAACGGCACATTCACTTCCACGCCTCCTATGGCGTCTACGGCAGCCCTTACTCCGTCATAGTCAACTGTGGCATAATTGTCTATGGGAAGTCCTGTAAGTTCTTCAACAGCATCTACAAGTGCTTTTATTCCTTCTTCTTCCATTCCGTATACTGCGTTTATTTTTTGTGTATCTGCATATTTGGAATATCCTTCTCTGAAATAATATGTATCTCTGGGAATAGAAATTATGTCAGCTTCCTTAGTTTTTCTGTCAAAGCTTGCAAGCATTATAGTATCTGATCTTGTTCCTTCAAGTCCCACAACCAGTACGTTTATGCGGTTGCTTTCATGCATTGCTTTTTCCAGCGGTGTATCAAATTCTGTGCTTTCATCTTCTTCAGCAGTTTGTTCTTCTTCACCGGGAAGATTTTCTCCTTCACTATCGGGATAAGCAAAATTAGCGTAAGTATAAATTCCGGTTGAAATTACAGCTGTAAATATAACAAGCCATAAGAAAAATATCTTTATAAACTGTTTCATTTAAAATCCGCCTTTCAGTTGATTGCATATTAATTTGTCTCTGTTTCTTTTGATGTGTCCCCCGTTGTACCTTCCAATGTATTATCTGTATTATTTTTCGCTGCGTACATATCCTTAACCATACTTGCTATACCATCTTCATCCGGTATATAAAATGACAGTCCTTCTAAAGGTGTCTCCATTCCAGGCAATGTATTCATGCTTATTTTGTCTGTTGAAAATCCTATTACATTTCCTGCTATACTCATTAAATCCGTAACTGTTACATTTGTTTCAACATAGGAATAGGCTTCCTTTATCAAAGAAGGGAGTTTAAGCCCAAGAGCCTTTTTCAAAGCAGATTTCAAAAATTCCTGTTGAGCCTGAATTCTTCCTAAATCTTGATTGCTGTATCCTTTTCTGAACCTTACATATTTTAAAGCTTGTTCTCCGTTTAAAAGCTGAGTTCCTTCGGGTATGTCTATGTTTAACGGCGGATCATCGTATGGGTCGGAGTATTGCATATGAAACGGCACATCCACTTCTACTCCTCCTAATAAGTCCACACAGGCTACCAATGCCTCATAATCAATTATAATATACTTTTCCAGAGGTATTCCCACTAAATCCTGTACAGTTGATGTAAGGCCTTCTATTCCTTCCTGGCCATATACTGCATTTATCTTTTTCAAATCAGGACTGTCATCTGCATTTCTCGGGCAGTATGTATCTCTTGGAATTGAAATCAAATCAGCAGTCTTGTTCTCTGTATCATAACTGGCAACCATTATGGTGTCTGATCTTGAGTTTTCAAGTCCCACAAGAAGAACATTGAATTTTTTGCTGTTTCTTGCAGCCCTTCCTATTTCGCTTTCATAATCGAATGTGCTTGATTCATAAAACATGACTTCTTGTTCATTATTGTCAGTTTCTGCACCCTTAATTGTACCTATAACAATGTCCTTGTCGATTATAATTATATATCCCAAAGCTGTTACGCTTAAAATTACTGCAATTAAAACAAGTGAAGCAAAAAAAATCTTTAAGAAATGTCTTATCATTAGTTCACCTTATATTTTTACGGTATCTGTGATTTATTATACCAAATAATTATATCAAAATTTTACATTTATTTCAATCAGTATTCTGCAAAAATTATATAAATAAATATGCGTAATATGCACTTTCTATTCGTTATGTAAAAACATTTTCACGACATGTGATAGTTTTTACTATAGTTTAAATTCTAGTTCTTTTCCACAGTCGAATTTTTTCGGATTTTTTTCATAAATATGTATTGCAATTTACAAAAAAAATTGTTATAATACATGTATCTTTTTTAATATCGGAGGATTTTTTTAATGAAAACAGGCACAGTTAAATGGTTTGATTCTAAAAAAGGTTTTGGATTTATTTCTTGCGATGACGGCAAAGATGTATTCGTACACTTCTCTGCAATCGTATCTGACGGATTCAAAACATTAGAAGAAGGACAAAAGGTAAACTTTGATATAGTTGATGGACAAAAGGGTCCACAGGCTAGCAACGTTACTGTAGCGTAGTATTTGTTTTTTAGAAATAATAATTAATATAGATATAGCAATTACTTATATTAATATTGGTATTTCAATGAAACATGATAAGAACTACAAAGTAGTTCTTTTTCATTAATAATTAAATTAATTTAAAAACACGGAGGATTTAATGAAAACAGGTAAAGTTAAATGGTTTGATTCAGCTAAGGGTTTCGGATTTATTTCATGTGAAGATGGAAATGACGTATTTGTTCATTTTTCAGCTATTGCTTCTAATGGATTTAAAACTTTAGAAGAAGGTCAGAATGTTTCATTTGAAGTTGTGGATGGTCAAAGAGGTCCACAGGCTGCAAACGTAACAGTTATAAAATAATTTTCGAAAGTCAAAGCGCATACTCATGTATGCGCTTTTAATTTTTATTTTATTTGAATTCAAAATTATTGAATTCTTCCAGAGTCGGCATGCCGCTTTGTGCACCCAGTTTTGTTATAGAAATTGCTGCTGCCTTGTTAGCAAATTTTATTGATTCTTCAAGACTTTCTCCTCTTACCAAAGCCGCTGCCAGCCCACCGCAGAATGTATCTCCTGCTCCTGTGGTGTCTACAACTTCAACATTGTATGAAGAAACAATCTTCATTTCACGTCCGTCAAAATATTTTACTCCCTTTGAACCCATTGTAACAATAATTTTGTTGGGATACATTTTGATGGTTTCATCAACATTATTTTGTTTCCCTAAAATAATGTTGAGCTCGTGCTCATTTGGAGTTATATAAGTTGCATTTTCTATGAGTGTTTTCGGAAGCTCAACTGCCGGAGCAGGGTTCAACAGAACTTTCACGTTGTTTTTCCTACACAGATTTGCAGTATATTCAACAACATCCAGTGGAATTTCAAGCTGCAGAAGAACTATGTCTGCAGAAAGAATAACATCCTTGCAGTTGTCTATGTCTTCTTTTGTAATTTCATAATTTGCTCCTGCAATTACTATTATGCTGTTGTCATTTTCAGCAACCACAATGTTTGCAACTCCTGTAGGAGCATTGTCGGTTTTTTTGATGCAGGAAGTGTCAACATTCATGAGATTTAAATTATTGATTGAAAATTCACCGTTTTGATCATTTCCAATGCAGCCGACCATACAGCTTGAAGCCCCAAGTTTGCTTGCAGCAACAGCCTGGTTGGCACCTTTGCCTCCAGGTATGGTTGAAAATGTGCTGCCCATTACAGTCTCACCTGCTTTAGGTCTTATTTCAGAAGTGAATACCAGGTCAACATTTATGCTGCCCACAACTACTGTTTTTCCCATTACTATTCCTCCCTTTATTATTTTACCGTTTTATCAAGATTATATAAACTTTCCAGCAATATCTCCCTGAATTTTTCAAGATCAACATCCAGAAGAACCTCAGGATATGTTTCATCGTAATCAATCCATTCTCTTACATCACAAGCGGTATTTCCTCTGTTCAGACCTTCCGAACAGTCAACTTGAACAGGCATGTGTCTTGATTTGTAAAGTTCCGGATGAATGAGGTACATTAGTGCACAGGCATCATGTATGGGAGTGAATGTTCCCTTCTTCACATGGTCACCTTTAAAGTAAAAATTAAGAATTTCTCCACACATGCGTGAAACTTTGCCTTCACTTTTCAACAGTCTGTTTACATCATCCCTGAAAAGTCCACAGCTGTGTGTAACGTCAAGGCCGCTCATAACTATTGGCAGCTTTGAATCAAAAACAATTCTTGCGGCCTCAGGGTCAGCCCACACATTGAATTCTGCAGTACCTGATGTGTTTCCGCCCCAAACTGCTCCTCCCATGATTGAAAACATTTCTATTTTGTCCATTACTTCCGGAAAAGTCTTTATAAGAAGAGCTATGTTAGTAAGTGGTCCAACAGGAACCACAGTCACCTTGTCTTCTGAAGCCATGATTGTATCTCTTAAAAATGTGACAGCGTTGTTGGAATAAAGTTCTTTAGATTTAGGGAACTCATAATCTCCAACTCCGTTTTCTCCATGGACATTGATTGCCGGTCGCTTTTCTCTTATAAGAGGTCCCTTCGCTCCCCTGGCAATCTTTATGTCGCTGTTTAAAAACGACATGAGTCCGATTGCATTGTCTGTAACCTTGTCTATTGTCTGATTTCCTGCCACTGTTGTTATTCCAAGGATGTTAAATTTGTCAGTGTTTGCTGCTGCAAAGCAAAGAGCAACCACATCATCGATTCCCGGATCACAGTCAATTATAATGTTTTTCTTTTTCATTATTCCTCCGATATATATAACTAAATTGAAAGATTTGTGCATGAGCACAAATCTTCCACAATTCTTCATTCTTAACTCTTAATTCTTAATTTAATTATTTTCCTGTAAGTCTTTGTCTTTTCTTCATTCTGATATAGCTGTATATTCCAAGTCCCAACAATGTTGTGAAGTATGGAAGCATTTGTATGAGTTCATAAGGCCATGAACCAAGCTGCAGAATGTTTGCCAGAGCCTGTGCGGCACCGAACAATATTGAAACAAGGAAAGCTCCTATTGGCGTGTTTCCGCCCATTGAAGCAGCAGCGAGAGCTATAAAACCTCTGCCGGCACTCATACCTGTTGTAAAGTATGTAAGGTATCCCCCGGACAGGAAGAAACCTCCTATGGAAGCAAGAACTCCACTTATAATAAGTGAAATGTACTGAACTTTCTTTGAGCTTATACCAACAGATTCAGCAGCGTCCTTGTTTTCGCCCACGGCTCTTATTCTTAAGCCCAGAGGGGTTTTATACAGGAACATGTGAACCACAACCACCATAATGAGAGATATGTATGTCAGGATGTTCTGGTTTGAAATAACCCTTCCCAAAAATGGAATGTTTTCAATTACTGGTATTGCAACTCTTGGAATCTGGAGGCTTTGTATTGAAGATGACACTCCTCTGTCTCCTGACACTGCTAAAAGAATAAGTATTGTAGCTCCGTTTGCTATAAGGTTTATGGCTATGGCTGCAAGTATTTGATCGGTCTTAAGCCTCAGCACGAAGAATGCCAGGAAAAATCCTATAAAACCACCTATGATCATTGTAACCAAAAGACCCATCCAAGCGCTTTGGAAAGCGGCGCTGAATATAACACCAAAAAGTGCTGAGAACAGCATAATTCCTTCAAGAGCCATGTTGGTGATGCCTGATTTTGAAGCCACGGCTGATGCCAGTGCTGCAAACAATATTGGCGTCGTCGCTCTGAGGGTTGCATTAAAAAATTCAGGAGATATAATAGCTTCGAATATCATATTATTCACCCTCCGTTTCGTTAGTTAAAGTCGCCTTAGCTTCTTTTGCAATCATTTTATGTTTGTACTTGCTCAGGAATTGTTCTGCAACAACCAGAAGAATAATTATTCCCTGAGTAATTGTAACTATTTCTGTAACGACATCTGTTGAACGGGCCATTATTGAAGCCCCTGTTCTTAAGTAAGCCAGGAAGAATGCTGCAAATGGAACATAAAGAGGATTCTTTTTAGCCAGGGTTGTTATAATGATGGCATCCCATCCATAACCAAGCTGTGAAGTCCATGTGAAGCGGTTGTACATTCCCAGAAGTTCAACCCCACCGCCTATACCGAATATAAATCCGCCAAGAAGTTGTGAAATCAATGTTATTTTAACAACATTGATACCTGAGTATCTGGCAAAGGATCTGTTTTCACCGGTCAGGCGAAGCTCATAGCCTGTTCTTGTCTTGAACATGAAGATGTATCCAAATACTGCAACAGCAAGAGCAATAAATAGTCCTATGTGTATTCTTGTGCCTGCAAAGATTGTTCCCAGCTGAGTTGTTTGCGGAACAGCAAATGAGACAACCGCTCCTGCGCTTGGGTCCCTTAAAAAATTGCTCAGCACATAATTTGCAAAATACAATATGAGATAGTTCATCATAAGAGATGAAACAAGAACATCTGATTCAGTCTTGATTTTTAAAACCGCTGGCACTGTAGTAACCATTGCTCCGAAAAATCCTGCTGCCAAAATACATGCAAGCGGACTTATTCCTGAAGGAAGAGTTGTATTGAGGGCAACATAAGTTGCAACAAGTCCTCCCAGATGAAAAGCACCTTCACCAGCCAGGTTTATTTCATTTGCCGCAAACATGATACTCACGCCTACACCTGTAAATATGAGCGGAATCATGGCCTCAATAACATTTCCGAAACGTCTCTGGCTCTGCAGCGGTCCTGTTAAAAGCTGTACTATTGCATTGACCGGTTCCTTGCTGGTCAAGAATATTATGCCGAATGATATTAAAAGTGCAATGCCTACTGACAGTACAGTCCTGAGCACATTAAACTTTGTGTTACTGTTCATATATTATTCCCTCCAATTTGTCGTCTTTTTTAATACCAAGCATGTATTCGCCCAGTTCGCCTTCTGTAACATTTTTAACGTCATTGAACACGCCTGCAAATTGTCCTTTATATATAACAGCAAGTCTGTCGCTTAATTCCAAAATTTCATTAAGGTCTGCAGAAATAAGTATTATTGCACTGCCTGCTTCGCGGAATTCAATTATCCTTTGTCTTATAAATGCTGCAGCTCCAACGTCAATACCGCGTGTAGGCTGATTTGCTATGATTATTTTTGGATTTGTAGAAAATTCTCTTGCAACAACAACCTTTTGAATGTTTCCTCCTGAAAGCATTCCCACATTTTGCTTGTAGGATTTGCACTTTACAAGATATTCCTTTATAAGTTCATTGACTCTTTTTTCAATTTTTTTGCTCTTAAGCATCACTTTACCTGAATATTCAGGATTGTCATATTGATTTGAAAACATGTTATCCATTATGTTCATGTTTTTTGCACATCCCAGCGTCATGCGGTCTTCCGGAATATGAGCCATACCAAGTTCTCTTATTTCTTTTATTGAATGTTTTTTTGCTTCCATTCCAAAAACAGAAATTTCTCCCATATATTTTTTTGAAAGACCTGTGAGCACTTCAACCAGGTGTCCCTGACCGTTTCCCTCAACACCGGCTATTCCGAAAATTTCACCGGCCTTAAGGTCAAATGATAGGTTGTTCACCCTTTTTACTCCAGTGGAACCGGCAACACACAGATTTCTTACCTTCAGCACGGTTTCCTTAAGGTCCAAAGGCTTTTTGTCAAATGTGAGCACAACGTCTCTTCCAACCATGAGCCTTGACATCTGTGTTGTTGAAATGTCCTTTACTAAATGGGTTCCCTTGCTCTTACCGTTTCGCATGATTGTGGCCCTGTCGCATATTTCCTTGATCTCATCAAGTTTATGAGAAATAAAAATAATGGTGTGGCCTGCTTCTCTTAGTTTTTTAAGCTGTATGAACAGCTCGTCAGTTTCCTGAGGAGTGAGAACTGCTGTAGGCTCATCCAGTATCAATATGTCAGCACCTCTGTAGAGAGCCTTGAGTATTTCCACCTTTTGCTTGATTCCTACAGGAAGTTCCTCTACCTTTTCTCTGACATCCACATCAAAATTATATTTTTCGGCAATTTGCTGAGAAAGTTCAACAGCCTTTTCCATATCTATAAACATTCCGCTTTTTTTAGGTTCTGTTCCAAGAACAATATTTTCGGCAACAGTCAACGAAGGAACGAGCATAAAATGCTGATGTACCATTCCTATACCTTTTTTTATAGCATCCTGAGGCGACTTTATTGTTGTTTCAGTGCCGTTTAAAATTATTTTCCCTTGCTCCGGAGATTCTATTCCGAACAAGACCTTCATAAGTGTGCTTTTGCCTGCTCCGTTTTCTCCGAGCAGAGCGTGTATTTCTCCTTTTTCCAATTCAAATGTCACGTCTTCAACTGCAACTACCCCATTTGGATATATTTTCATAATATTGTTCATTTGCAGCACTTTTTCGCTCATTGTTACCTCCGTTTTATATAATTAATAACTAACAATTGACAGCTATTATTAGTCAGCATTTGTTAATTATTAATAATCTGGCCCTCCGCCGGATATTGTTTGTCCGATAATTATATTAACAGTCAGGCTAAGCCTGACTGTTAATTTTACCAAAATATTTGATCATCAGCATACTTGTCAGTTACTGATTAAATTAAACTAGGGTCTTAATTATTCTACTGATGCTTTAATAGCTTCGATTTCTTCAGTAGTTTTTCCTAAAGCTGAATCAACAACTATTTCTCCGCTTACGATTTTTGCTTCTAATTCATCAATTTTTGTTCTGATTTCTTCAGAAAGCATTTCTTCATAGTGTGCATCTTTTACCAGGTTAACTCCACCTTCAGCAAAACCTAAAGATTCTGCAACGCCGTATGTAAGTTTTCCTTCCATATCAAGCTTGATTGCTCTGTACAGAGAGTTTCCTACATTTTTAAGAGCTGATGTAGGTATGAAATCTGCTTTTTCAGGCAACAATGCAGCTTGGTCTGAGTCAACGCCGAATGCATATTTTTTAGCATCAGCAGCTGCGTCGATTTGTCCTAATCCTGCTGCTCCGGCAACGTTGTATCCTACGTCAACTCCGCTTTGGTACTGAACCAATGCAAGGTCTTTACCAACAGCTGAATCGTAGAAGTTTCCTACATATGCTATAGCAACTTTTACATCTGGCTCAACATATTTTGCTCCTTGAATATATCCAAGAAGGAAGTCGTTGATTATTGGGTTTTCCATTCCGCCGAGGAATCCGATTGTTTTATCTGCAGGATTTACCATTGGAAGGCTTTCATCAGTTGTCATCATAGCTGCAGCAGCTCCAACCAAGAAAGATACTTCGTTTTGTTTGTAAAGAACGTTATAAATGTTCTTGTAATCTCCTGAAGTGAAATCAAATGTTTCATCGAAGAACATGAATTTCTGATCAGGGAATTGTTTAGCTGCATCAGCCAAACCTTCAATCATTTGCCATGTTCCTATGATTATAACATCATATTCTCCGCTTTCGCAGTAGTCAAGCAATGTTGGTGTCCATTTTGGCTCATCAGCAGCAGTTGCTCCCATTTGTTCAACTTTAAAATCAAAAACGTCTGCGCCTACTTCATCCTTCAATTTCTGAAGTCCTTCATTAGCTGAATCAAAGAATGATTTATCTCCTAAAGTTCCGTTTAACAACAAAGCAGCTTTGTATGGCTTTGCTGGTGTTTCTTCTGCCGGTTTATCACCTGATGGTGCCGGTGTTTCTTGTTTTGCACATGCGGCCAAAGAGAAAATCATCATGACTACAAGTAACAAAGATAGTGCTTTTTTCATTTTAGTTCCTCCTACTTTTTGCTTTTGTAATATAATTTAAAGTATCACTGACCAAATCATCAAGCATGATTTCTTCGTAACTGCGCATATATGTCACAAGTCTTTCAAATGCCGGAACGACTAGTCTTTTTGGAATGATACGCATTCCCTTTTGAATTCCAAGAACAGGCATAATCATGCCTGCATTGCAGTCTGCATCGATTCCACACATTGTTACAATGTTAAGTGTTTTATCGAAATCACCATCGCCATACATGAGAGCGATTATTTCACAGCACGCATTTGGATAAGAGTGAATCCAGTTATATTTTATGTATTTTTCCTGGCAGTCCTTAAGTGCATCATGCCAGTCGCTGTGTTTTTGGCAGCTATCGTAAGCAAATTTTACAACAGAATAATATTCGCTGTCTTTCGGTATGGACGAAATGGCAGCCTTCACTATTTCCTTCACATCACTCATGACAAAAGATAACGATGCCATAACTGCATTGAAAACCTCACCAAGTATTCCGTTGTTAATGTGGGATACTTCTCCGTCAGTCCAGGCAAGTTTTGCAGCAAGCCTTGGATTTCCCGGTGCAACCATTCCGCAAATAGCTCCTCTCATCTGAGCACCTATCCATTCATTGAACGGGTTGTTGAAGCTAGCGCTTTCTGGAGGCATAAATCCTGCTCTTATGTTTCGTAAAGCAATTTCTTCAGCCGACCATCCGCATGGTATGAGCCCAATCCAAGAAAGAGCAATATCTTTGCTTGTTACATCATAGCCCTGTTCCTTGAAAGCATCAAGAAATGCTAATTCAAATGTTATGTCGTCATTGTAAGTGTTTGGTTCTCTTATGTAATCCTTCACGTCTCCGAATGCTTTATAAAGGTTTTCAGATGTGTATCCTTCAACCATGGTTCCCATGGCAGCCCCTATGAGTTGGGACATCCATGCAGCCCTGATGCTGTCTTTAAACGTTTCACTATTAATATCAACCTCAACTTCATCTTTGAATTCTACAGATTTTTCATATTCTTCGAAGGTGTTGTAAAATTTATATTGCCAGTAAGGAGACTCTTCATCCTTCTTGGCATTCATGAATTCATTTTTTATTTCTGCTGAAATTTTCTGCAGTCGTACCTTGTCGCCATCAGCATGAGCTTTCATTCCTTCTTCCAAAAGTCCATATGCCCTGTCAACTTTATATCCCCTGTTTTCCAACGCTTGTATGGATGCTACCATTATTTTTTCAGGAGCTCCCGAACCAGGAACATTGCTTGACCAATCAAGGCTCAACAGGCTGTCATAGAAATTTGAAACTTCCTTCAACGCGCTCCAGCCTTGCTCTTCAGAACTTAATACCGAAGGCTTTGCGTTGGAATATATATCGTACGCTAATTCCCAAGCTTTCTTCATACAATTTCCTTTCTGATAAAGTTTGTTATGCCAGTTCCAAGGCAATTTTCATCATGTCCTTGAATCCTTTTTCTCTTTGTTCAGCTGTAGTTTCTGATTGTCTTGCTATTGAGTCTGAAACTGTAAGTATTGTCAATGCATTAACTCCAGCTCTGTTTGCGTTGCAGTACAATGCATATGTTTCCATTTCAGCAGCAATGCAGCCCATTTTAGCCCATCTCTTCCATGATTCAGGTTCATCATGGTAGAATATGTCTGAAGTAACTATGTTTCCTACAGTTGCCTGTATGTTGTTTTCATCTGCAACTCTTTTTGCTTTTGACAGCAAATCCCATGATGCAGTAGCTGAATAAGTTCCCGGTAAATTGTACTGAGATGCGTAATTTGAATCAGTGCTTGCTCCAATTGCAAGAACTATGTCAAACAGCTCCAGATTAGGATCATATGATCCACATGAACCAATTCTTATTAAATTTTTAACACCATACATGTGTATAAGTTCATAAGAATAAATACCTATTGACGGACAACCCATTCCTGTGCCCATTACAGACACTTTTTTTCCGTTGTAGGTTCCTGTATATCCAAACATGTTTCTTACTGCATTGAATTGTTCAACATCGCTTAAAAAATTCTCAGCGATAAATTTTGCTCTTAAAGGGTCTCCTGGCAAAAGCACTGTTTCAGCTATTTGACCTTGGACAGCATTATTGTGAGGTGTAGACATTTTATTCTCCTTTTGCGTATGTATTTTATCATTAAAATAAATTATAAATATGCTTGCTTCCCATGCATATGCACTATAAATAGTACTTCTTTAAAGTATTTTTGTCAATACTGAGCTTATTTTCTTTTGATTGTTGTATTGTTTCTTTCTTTGTTTTTGCCGCTGTATGATTGTCTGCTTCCATCATTGTTTTTGAAGTTGCTGCTCATACCGTTCTTGTTGTCAGTGCTTTTAAGACCGGAGTTTCTGCCATCATTGCTCTTATAGCTGGAGTTTCTGCCGTCATTGCCCTTATAGCCGGAGTTTCTGCTTTCATTGCTCCTGCTTCGTCCGTTGTTCCTGTCGTTGTTTCTTTCGCTGCTTCTTTGGTATGCCTTTGGTCCCTGATTTTTGTTTTCAAAGACAGCCTTTTTTTCTGCAAGGCGTATGCCTTCCCTTGTGATATCTATTATTCCTTTTTTCATGAGCCTTCCTATTGCTTTTTTAAATGAACCCTTGCTCATGTTCAGTGCCTCATAGATTGCTTCAGGGCTGCTTTCGTCATTGAGCTTTAACTGGCCCTTGTTTTTCATCAATATGCTTAATACCTTTTCGCCGTCCTTGTCAATTTGAAGTCTAGGGGCATCCTTCAAGCTCAGGTCAAGCTTGCCGTCTTCCTTAACGTTGCTCACCCGTAACTCTACTTCATCTCCCGGTCTCATGGGTTTTAATATTTCGCCTTCATGTATGAGTCCAAGATATTTTCCGTCAACAGCAACCATTGCACCAAGTCCTCTCTTGAGGCTGAACACAGTTCCTTTCACCATGTCGTTCACCTTGTAAGGCGAATCGGTTCTCAGTACTTTGAACAGGTTCATAGTTGCACAAAGTCTGTCCGACTTGTCAATATATAGCCCTACCAGGTATTCACCGTTAAGCTTTATGTCTCCCACCTGTTCCTTGAACGGAAGGAACAAGTCCTTTTCAAGCCCCCAATTCATGAATGCTCCTATTCTTGACATTTCTGCAACCTTCAGATATACAATTTCACCCATCACAATTTTTGGTCTCTTTGTAGTTGCTATTTTTCTGTCGCTTGAATCCCTGTACACAAATACAGTTATTTTATCTCCTGCTTGTGCTTCTTCCGGCACCTGTTTTTGCGGCAGCAGTATTTTGTCCTCTCCTCTAACGTCGTCCTGGCTTACCAGGTATACTCCGAATTCAACTTTTTTAGCTATTACTAGCTCTTGCATTTCTCCTAATTTTATCATATTTTCTCCTTGTTTTCGTTTTTTATGGTCGCTTGCTGGTAGGGCATCCCCTTAGTATTACTGACGACCCAGAAGTCTGAACATATTTTTCTTGTATGATTCAACTCCGGGCTGCGTAAACGGGTCTATACCATTAGTATACCCACTTATTCCACAGGTCATCATGAAAAAGTAAAAAAGCTTTCCCAGATAAAACTCATTCATGGCAGGAATTCTTATTATAATTCCCGGAACATCACCTTCAGAGTGAGCCATGAATGTTCCTTCAAATGCCTTTTGGTTTATGTAATTTAATTTTCTGCCTGCTATGTAGTTTAATTTATCAAAATCATTCCTGTCGTAGGGAACTTCCATGTCATCTCCGGCATTTTCAACAGAAATTGTTGTTTCAAAAATTATCTTTCTGCCATCCTGAACAAATTGGCCCATGGAGTGCAGATCCGTAGTGAAATTAAGACTTGCCGGAAATATTCCCTTTCCGTCCTTTCCTTCACTTTCTCCAAACAGCTGCTTCCACCATTCTGCTATGGATATGCAGCATGGCTCATAGTTTACAAGAACCTCAATTTCTTTTCCTCTTCTGCTGAGTATATTTCTTGCAGCTGCATAAAGACAGCATATGTTGTCATCGAAATTTCTTCTGGTGTATTCATCTTTTCCAGATTTAAGACCTCTGATGAATTCATCCGTGTCTATTCCGGCTGCAGCCATTGGAAGAAGCCCTACTGGTGTGATGACAGAATATCTTCCACCAACGTCATCAGGAATCACAAATGTTTTATAGCCGTTAAGATCAGCCATTGTCTTCAATGCGCCCTTACTTTTGTCAGTCACTGCAAAAATACGGTTTTTTGCTTCATCTTTGTATTTTTCTTCCATCAAATTTCTTATTATTCTGAATGACAGTGCTGTTTCAAGTGTTGTTCCTGATTTAGAAATTACAATTACGCAAACTTCCTTATTTTTAATTACTTCTATTAACCTTTTCAAGTATGCTCCGCTAAGGTTCTGTCCGGCATAATAAACTAAAGGACTTTTAAGCTCGTTGTGAAAATCACCTCTCACAGCTTCGATAGCAGCCTTTGCTCCCAGATAAGACCCTCCTATTCCAAGAATTATAAAAGCGCTGCAGTTTTTATTTATGAACTTTCCGCATTCCTTAATCTTTTCATATTCTTCTTTATCTAATGTTTCCATGAAGTCAATCCAGCCTGTCATTTCGCTGCTAATGCCTTTTTTGTCAAGAAGTGTTTCCTGGGCTTTCATTATTTCCGGTTCAATATTTTTCATCTCTTCCAAAGCAACAAAGCTTCCGTTCAAATCAAGAATAATATCTTCCATTCCAACCTCCAAAAATCAAATAATTTCTGCCATCAATACAGCATAGTCGTCCTTGTGATCCTTGCAGTAATCATCAAGAGATGATTTTATGTTTTCCAGAATATTTCCATCGTTCTTTATAATGTTTATTATTCTTTCAACTCCATATTGCACGCCTTCTTCATTAGCTGCCTCAGTAATGCCGTCCGTGTAAAAGAAAATCCTGTCGCCAACATGAAGATTTAAAGTATTCACATCATACTGCACGTTATCGAATATATTTGCAATAGGATAACCTTTGGCCATGAGTTTTGCAACACATCCATCCTTTCCCATTAAAATGGGTTCTGAATTGTGCCCTGCGTTAACATATTGGAATTTGCATGTTTTTTTATTATATATTCCGAAGAATACCGAAAAATATTTGTCATAATCCAGATTCAATGAAAGAAATGTTTTGTGCAGCTCCTTCATTATACTGTTTATGCAGGTGTGTCCCTTGGCTATTGCTCTTAATGACTGCCTTACAAAGACAGTGAGAAGAGATGCCGTAACACCGTGACCAACAACATCGCATATGTATATTCCCGTATTATCATCGTCGATTTTAAATACATCAAAAAAATCGCCGCTTAAAACTTCTGAAGATTCGTACAAATAATCAATATTCACTCCGTTGTACATTCCCTTGGGAGGCAGCATGCGCATCTGCATGTTTTTGGCAAAATTTATGTCATCGCTCATTTTTTTGTTTTTTTCGCTTATTTTTTCTGTAAGCTTTATTTCTGTGGTTATGTCCCTGAAAACTTCCACGGAGCCCATTATTTCTCCTTCTTCATCAATAAGCGGAGAAGAAACAACCGTGTATGTGTTGTCTCCTATGGTTGACTGTTTTTTCATTATTGAACCGTGTTCCATGGTGATGCTTGATATGCAGTAATCACACTTATTCTTCTGGCAGAAAACATCGTAACATCTTTTTCCTACGATTTCGTCGCCCAGATCTTCCTTCATTTTCTTGTTGGCATACATGACCATGTTGTTCTTGTCAACTACTCTGACCCAGTCTATCATTCCGTCAATTATAACAAGCTGATTTTCGTTTATTTTTATATTTTCTGCCATAGGACCACATCCTTGATTATTTATTTTTTTCCGAAATGTAATTAAACAACAATTGTCCGATTTTTTCCGAGTTGTGTCTTATATAATTTTTCTTTATTTCAGTAAAATCACTGCTTATTACCTTTATGTTCATTTCTTCAAGTTTTTTAATCTGCTCATCGTCCACAAGAACCTGCTTTGCTCCTTTGAACTTATAGTTTTGTATCTGGCTTTCTGAAATAAGTTCATCGTTTGCAATCACATAGTCGATAAGATACCTGCTGCTGTGTTTGATTATTGCATTCACATGATCATATACGTTGTAATTGTCTGTTTCTCCAGGCTGAGTCATTAGATTGCATATGTAAAAAACCTTAGCTTTTGATTCAACTATGGCTTCAGTTATATTATTGACCAAAATGTTTGGTATGACGCTTGTGTAAAGGCTTCCCGGTCCAAGAAGCACAATGTCTGCTTCCTTGATGTCTTTAAGCGTTTCTTCCAAAGGTGCGCATATTTCAGGTACAAGAGATACCCTGTCAATTTTGCAGTTTGATTTATTCACATAATCAGGTATATCCTTTTCTCCCAGTATGCATTCCCCGTTGTCAAGATGTGCCTTAAGCTGCGCATCCTGCAGCGTCATAGGAAGAACTTTTCCTGAAAGCCTGAATATGCTTCCTATTTCTTTAAGAGCATGCTCGTAGTCTCCAAAAATTTCATACATTGCTGCAATTAAAAGATTTCCGAAACTCTGCCCTTTTAAATATCCGTCGTTGAACCTGTGCTGCATGAGGCTTACCATTATGGGCTCTATATCAGAAAGTGCTATGATGCAGTTTCTCATATCACCGGGCGGCAGCATTCCAAGGTCTTCACGGAGCACTCCGGAGCCTCCTCCGTTGTCAGCCACCGTTACAATTGCAGATATGTCTCTTGTATATTTTTTAAGTCCTCTGAGCAATATGGAAAGGCCTGTTCCGCCTCCGAATACCACTATCTTCATAAATACCCCTCTTATTTTTCAACATCCCTGTGATTTAAAAGCACCCTGTAGTTTTCATTGCTGAGTATTGAAGCAATGTGATTTGAAATTGTAACAGAGCGGTGCTTGCCCCCGGTACATCCTATGGAAATAACAAGATTGGATTTTCCTTCCTTGATGTAGTGAGGCAAAAGAAAAAAGAGCATGTCTTTTAATTTTTCGATAAATGTTGATGTAGTATCAAATCCCATGACATAATCCTGAACATTCTTGTCGTTTCCCGTAAAAGATTTAAGCTCCTCTATGTAAAACGGATTAGGCAGGAATCTCACATCAAAAACCAAATCCGAATCTTGCGGCAGTCCATACTTGTATCCGAAGGACATGACCGTAATGTTTATGTTGTATGAAATATTGCCCTGCACGAAAATATTTAAAAGTTCTTCTTTAAGCCGTCCCATTTTCATGCTGGTTGTATCAATGATGTAATCTGATCTTTTTTTAACCTCTTCAAGGCTCAGTCTTTCTTCATGAATTCCGTCCACTATTGTTCCCGTTGAACTTAACGGGTGAGGACGTCTTTGTTCCTTGTATCTTTTAACCAGTTCTTCATCTGAAGCGTCAAGGAACAGTATGCGGTACTTTATTCCCTTGTTTTTCAGTTCATCAAGGCTGTTGAACAGATCCTTGAAAAAGATGCCTCCCCTTATGTCTGCAACCACAGCAACCTTGTTTACGTCCTTTGAAGAACTTGAACAAAGTTCTGCAAAATTTGGAAGCAGTGCCGGGGGCAAGTTATCCATACAGTAATAATTAATGTCTTCCATTATTTTAATTGCCTGGCTCTTTCCGGCGCCTGACATTCCCGTTATTATTACAAACTCCATCTCATTACCTTTTTCTACACCAGATTTATGATTCTTTTCAAATCGAGATTTGCTTTTTTGGCTTCCTTCAGCGCTTCCTCGAAGCTCCCTACTCTTTCTTTAACATGGGCATCTGAATTTATTGCAAATTTAACGTTGTACTTTGAAGCAATTTTTATTTCCTCTGCGTTCAAATGTCCGTGGCTGTTGTTTATTTCAAGAATTACTCCCTTTTTTTCTGCCATGGCTGCAATTTTGTCAATGTCAAGCGGTATTTTGTCACCAGGATGGGTCAAAATATCAATTTTATATTTGTCCATAGCTTTGAGAAATGCTTCTGTATTTTTTTGAATCATTTTTTCTCTTAAGGATTTGTTGTTTTTCCCCAACTTGTTCATTACAATGAAATTCCACAAATCCCCCGGAGTCGTGAACAATGCACCTAAATGGAAACCGCAAAGAATAATGTCGCACTGCTTTAAAACCTCACTGGTTATGTCCGTATGTCCTTCATAGTCAAGCACATTTGCTTCAACACCGTAAAGTATTTTAAGCTGCGGATACTTTAAACGCATTTTCTCAACTATTGATTTGGCTTCTGCCATCCTGTGCTCCTGCACTCCAAACATGTAATGTTTGGGGCCGTGATCTGTTATGGCTATTTCTTCAAGTCCCTTTCTCACAGCTTCCTCAGCAATTTCCTCAATTGTTGATTTGCCGTGATTTCGCCTTGAATATGTTGAATGCATGTGATAATCAGCTCTTAATTTCATAAACCCTCCAAAATTTTAATTAAGAATTAGAATTAATTCTTCATTCTTCACTCTTAATTCTTCATTTTATAAATGTGTTCCTACTATTTTTATCTCAGGTTCTAAAATTATGCCGAATTTATCATTGACAGTGCTAATAACTATTCTCATGAGTCCGAGAACATCTTCACATGTTGCGTTATCATAGTTCACAACAAAACCGCTGTGTTTGTCGGATACCATTGCACCTTTGTATCTCAGCCCTTTAAGTCCCGCATCTTCAATAAGCTTCGATGCATATCCGCTTGCAGGTCTTTTAAAAGTGCTGCCTGCGCTTGGAAGGTTAAGAGGCTGCTTTGTAATTCTTTTTTCATTTAAGTCCCTGATAATTTCCATAATTTCATCTTTGTTACCGTATGTAAGTTCAAGTTCTGCTTCTATAACTATAAGTTCAGAATCCGTTATCTTTGTGTGTCTGTATGAAAACTCCATTTCCTCATTTGTAAATTCATGCAAATTTCCGTCAAGGTCAATGCATCTGACTTTCTTAACGACATCTTTCATTTCGCCGCCGTAAGCTCCTGCATTCATGTAGACGGCTCCGCCAATATATCCCGGAATTCCGCTGGCAAATTCAAAGCCTGCCAGGCTTTCCCTTGCAAGATATTTCGCAAGTACAGACAATAAAGTTCCGGCACCCACTGTCACTTTGTTTTCAACCCTTGAAAAATAATCAAAATTTTCACCTATTTTTACAATTGTTCCCTTGTAACCATCGTCTGAAACCAGCAAATTTGTTCCGTTTCCTATAATAAAACAATCTACACCGTGTTTTTTTATCAGCTTTAAAACTGTTTCTAAATCTTCTGTATTTTCAGGTTCTGCAAGTATACCTGCAGGGCCTCCTATTTTAAAATAAGTGTGATTTTTTAATGGCTCATCCTTAAGGACTCTTCCTCTTAAATTTGAAGTCATATCCTTGTAAAGTTCATTAATTTTTGACTGATATTCCATTACTTCACCCTTTCTAATCTTTCTTATTACATTTTAACATTTCTTTCATATTTTTTAAAGATATATTTTTATTATTCTGTCTAGAGAAGCTACTAAATCCATTATTTTTTACAATTAAAATTGACAACGTTTATCAATAGTGATAGTATTGATGGTGAATAAATATAATATTATTCTAATAGTAATTGACAAAATAAAATTTAATTATGGGAGTTTAAAATGAAAAACAAAGTGATGGATATAATCAATAAACTTGCTCCTGAGCTGGATGAACTAAGCCTGGAAATATACAACAATCCTGAATTGGGATACGAAGAATTCAACTCATGCAAGCTCCACTGCGACATTCTAAGCAAATATGGCTTTAAGGTTGAGGAAAACTTTTCAGGCATTGAAACAGGATTCAAAGCAGAATACAAAAGCAGTAAGGAAGGAATAACAGTTGCCTACATGTCTGAATACGATGCACTTCCTGGCATAGGACACGGCTGCGGACACAACATTCTTGGAACAGTAAGCACAGGAGCTGGTATTGTTCTTAAGCAGATCATAGATGAAATCGGTGGAACAGTTGTGGTGTTTGGAACTCCTGCTGAAGAAACAAGCGGAGCAAAAGTTGCATATGTGGAAAATCATGAATTCGACAACGTGGACATTGCCATGATGGCCCATCCCGGAAACGAATATACAAAAAGCGGTACATCCCTGGCTCTTGAGCCAATACAGTTTGAATTTTTCGGCAAGACTGCCCATGCAGCAGCTGCTCCAGAAAAGGGAGTAAACGCACTTGATGCAGCTATTCAGACATTCAACAGCATCAATGCATTGAGAGAGCACATAAAAAGCGATTCAAGAATTCACGGTGTAATCCTTGACGGAGGAAAAGCCGCTAATATTGTTCCTGATTATTCAAAATCACAGTTTTATGTTCGTTCTACATCAAAGACATACAACCTGGAACTCCTTGAAAAAGTTAAAAACTGTGCCAGAGGCGCTGCCCTTGCAACAGGTTGCGAGCTAAAGATGACCAAATACGAATACAATTACGACAACATGGTCACAAACCAATCATTATCCGATGTATTCAACAATAAAATTTATGAAGTAGCAGGAATTAAAATGCAGGAACCTTCAAAAAGCACAGGCAGCATAGACGCCGGACAGGTAAGCCAGGTATGCCCTGCAATACATCCATACTTTGACATAACAAATGACAAGTCAATTGTAGCTCACACTAGAGAAATGGCAAGTGCGACACTAACAGACTACGCCAAGAAACAGATGAAAAACACAATTGCAGCTTTGGTGCTCACTGCTGCTGAAGTAATAGAAAACAAAGATTTGTATGAAAAAATAAAATTTGAATTCGACAGCACTGAAAAATAAACACAGTGCCGAGTTCCAATAAAAAATGCTCCTCGTAAGGAGCATTTTTTCGTTTTATTTTTTCACTAGAACGGTCCGTAATTGATAAGAACCGAAATAACCATGAATACTGCTGCCATGAGAGTCCAGAGACCCATCAGCGGAGCTACATATTTAACCCAAACTTCATACTTAATCTTTGCAACTGATAAGTTTGCTAACAGTACACCTGAAGTAGGAATTATTGAGTTTGAAATTCCGTCACCAAACTGATATGCAAGAACAGCAGTCTGTCTTGTCAGTCCTATTACTTCAGAAAGAGGTGCCATTATTGGCATTGTAGTTGCTGCCTGACCTGAACCTGAAGGAATAAAGAAGTTTAGGAATGACTGAACCAAAAGCATTCCAACAGCACTTACTGACTTTGGAAGAGAAGAAACAACAGACGCCATGCCGAATACTATTGTATCTATTATCATACTTCCTTCCATTATTACCAGTATTCCTCTTGCAAGACCAACAACCAATGCTCCAGTTGTCATATCTTTAGCTCCTGTGATAAAATCCTTTGCAATTTCATCCAGATTCATACCGCCGACCAAACCACCGACAATACCTATTGCAAGGAATATTGCAGCAATTTCTGTTATATACCATCCGAACTTGAACACTCCGAAAATCAAAATACCCATTCCTATTAAAAATACCAATAGTACTCCAGTGTGTCTTGATGTCATTTGTTTTACGTTGTTTAAGTCAATTGCATGATCTTTTTCCTCAAGCTCAAGCTCATAAACAAGGCTCTTTGTAGGATCTGCCTTAACCTTGTTAGCATATCTGGAAATATAAACAATTACAAGAACTAAAGTACAAACCCATACTACAAGTCTCAACGCAATACCAGAGAACATAGGAAGTTCAGCAATGCTCTGTGCAACCCCTACAGTAAAAGGGTTCATGAATCCTGCTGTAAATCCTGCTGCAGCTCCCAATGCCACAATTGACATACCTACTATAGCATCATATCCAAGGGCTCTAGACAATGCTATGCCTATTGGAACAAATACTATGGCTTCTTCTGCCATACCTATAGTAGCACCACCTAGTGAGAAGATGAACACTATAATCGGTATGAGAAGTTTCTCCTTACCTTTGAGGCTAAGTGCAACTTTGCTGATTCCAGCCTCTATTGCACCCGTCTGATTAACGACATTAAATGATCCTCCAACTATAAATATGAAGAATACAATACTTTGTGCAGCTGCAAGCCCTTTAGGAAATGCCTTAAGCACATCGAAAGGTCTGGCAGGAGCAGATTCAATTTGCTGATAAGATGCCGGATCAACGATCATTCTTCCTGTTGATGATTCAACTTTCTGATACTGTCCGGCTGGAATAACATAAGTCAAAATTGCGATTATAATTATCATTGCAAACAATATTACGTAGGTATGGGGTACCTTGCCCTTTTTTTTCTTTTCTTCCATTCTCTCCTCCTTATTAAATAAATATAAAATAGAATTAAAAATAGAATGCCAAATTAATAAATATAATCATCACTAGGTTATTTATTAATTTTCGACATAAAATTTTAGACCATATTAACACATAATTTTCATAGATGCAAGCGGTTTTTCATATTTATTTTCATTTTAATTTTTATGCGTAATAATTCTAATTATGCTTCGCCTCTCTTTAAAAATTTCCCTGATATGTTATTGATTGTCTTACCTTCTTCCACTGCAATTTTTCCGTTGACAATTACATATTCTATGCCTTCAGGTCTAACTTGAGGGTCTTGGAATGTAGCCTTGTCGATGATGGTGCTGTAGTCAAAAATTGTAATGTCGGCATCATAGCCTTCCTTTATGAGTCCCTTGTTTTTAAACTTCAAGCGCTTTGCAGGCATGTATGTCATCTTGTAAATCGCATCATAAAATTCCATTTTCTTTTCATCCCTCACATAGTGTCCTATGACTCTTGGGAATGTTCCGGCACCTCTTGGATGTCCGGAATGGTTCCTGTAAATTCCGTCGCTTGCAATCATTACAAGAGGGTGATTGAGAGCCTGTACAATTTCACTTTCATTCATTACGTATGCAACTGCAAGCATGTTTGGATATTCCTTTCTTGCTTTTTCAAACAATTCCTTGTCGCAGAACATTCCTTTGAATGGTTCTTCAGTGAGCATTATTGAATCATAACCCTTGTTCCATATTTCAAGGCAGCCGTCGTCAAATACAGCTGAGCCGATGTAGGTGCTGAATGCAGCATAAGGATATGCATCAACCTGCAGGTCAGTTCCGCTGTTTGCAATGTCGTCAATGAGTTTTAAAGCTTCAGTCATGTTGCCGTATGCGCTGCAGCTTGACAAGTGAGAAATCTGAAACGGTATGCGGCATTCTTTTCCGATTTGAGCCATTTCTTTTATTGCATCCAGGGCATAAATTGCATCCTTTCTATAGTGGGCAGCAAGAAGCAAGTCGTCTCTTCCCTGAATTTCCTTTGTAATAAGGATTGCTTCTTCAGTGTCTATGCCAGGGCAGTATTCAAGGCCGTAAGATACTCCGACTGCACCAAAATCAACAGCGCTTTTAACCATGATCTGCATTTTTTCAATTTGCTCTTTTGATGATTTTTTGTATATGTCCGCACTTCCAACTTGGTTTCTTAAAAAATTGTGCCCTATGTAGGACATGTAGTTAACTGGATTTCCTTTTTCCTGAATGAATTGGTAAAGTTCCTCAATGCTTTGTCTGTTGTTACCGCAGTTGCCCACAATACATGTTGTCACACCCATGTTCAGCATTGTGTCAGCAATGTCGTACTCCATTTTTTTTGTAAGGGACAGATCTTCTTCGTGCATGTGTATGTCTATAAAGCCAGGAGAAACATATTTGCCCTGGGCGTCGATTGTTTGTCTTGCTTCTTCTAAAACATTTCCAACGGCTGTTATTTTTCCGTCCTTGATTCCGATGTCGCCCACTGATGATTTTTTATTTTCTGCATCAATTATAATTCCGTTTACTATTTTAATATCAAGCATTTTACCCTCCATTATTATCACTTACAGAATTCTTTGCTATTCGCAATTATTTGTTCTCTTTTCCCCATGCTTCTGCAACTGAAGCAGCAACTGCCATTGCAACCCTGTTGTTAAAAGGTCCAGGTATTATGAAATCTTCAGCAAGCTGCTCTTCTGTTACCAAATTTGCTATGGCATATGCTGCTGCTTTTTTCATCTCTTCAGTTATTTGTTTTGCCCTGCAGTCCAAGGCACCTCTGAATACTCCAGGAAATGCAAGTACGTTGTTTATCTGATTTGGGAAATCTGATCTTCCTGTTCCAACTACCCTGGCCCCTGCTTTTTTGGCAATGTCAGGCATTATTTCAGGAGTGGGATTTGCCATGGCAAAAATTATGGAGTCAGCATTCATGCTTTTTACCATTTCCTCAGTCACAGAATTTGGTGCTGACACTCCAATGAACACGTCGGCACCAACCATGGCGTCCTTAAGTGTTCCTTTTAGCTTTTGGCTGTTTGTGATTTTAGCCAGTTCTTTTTTGTGAGCGTTGAGACTTCCTTCTCTTCCTTCAACAACAATTCCTTTGCTGTCACAGGCAATAATGTTTTTTGCCCCAAGGGATATGAGCATCTTTATTATTGCAGTTCCTGCAGCTCCCGGACCATTCAGCACTATTTTCACATCTTCGATTTTCTTTTTTGTAAGCTTCATCGCATTTATGAGGGCAGCTGAAACAACTATGGCAGTTCCGTGCTGGTCGTCGTGGAAGACAGGAATGTCTAGAATTTCCTTGAGCCTTTCTTCGATTTCAAAACATTTTGGTGCCTGTATGTCTTCAAGGTTTATTCCTCCAAACACAGGAGCAATATTTACTGCAGTGTTGATTATTTCTTCAATATCTTGAGATTTTACGCATATGGGAAATGCATCAACACCTGCGAAACTTTTAAACAATACAGCCTTTCCTTCCATTACAGGAATTGCTGCTTCTGCACCTATGTTTCCAAGTCCAAGCACTGCTGACCCATCTGACAGCACAGCCACAAGATTCCCCTTGGCAGTGTATCTGTATACATCCTCAGTATTTTCATGGATTTTTCTGCATGGCTCAGCAACTCCCGGTGTGTATGCCGTGCTTAAATCATCTCTGTTTTCAAGATTTACCTTGCTTTTTACTTCTATTTTTCCCTTGAATGCTTCGTGCATCTTCAGTGCTTCTTCATTATAGTTCATTTTCTGCTCCTCCAAGCCAATTTTTCCCTGCTTCAATTTGTCTTAATACTTCTGTTGGTGCTGTTCCTCCGTAGGAAACTCTTCCATTGACGCATCCTTCCATGGTAAGGTCAGGAAGAAGAGCCTTTTTAAGTCTAGAGTCAATATTCTTTAAATCATCATCTGTAAGATCTATGAAATCTTTGTTTGTTGTTTCGCAGTACTTGACCATTTTACCAACAATTTCGTGAGCTTCTCTAAACGGCATGCCGTTTTTTACGAAGTGTTCAGCAATGTCAGTTGCATTTAAGAAACCTTTGTCCAGATGTTTCTTGATAATTTCCATTCTGAATTCAGTTTTTTCAATCATCTTTGCAAATATTACAATGCTTTTCTTCAAAGTGTCAACAGTGTCGAACAATGATTCCTTATCTTCCTGGAAATCCTTGTTGTATGCCAGAGGAGTTCCCTTCATCACTGTGAGAAGCTGCATCAGATTGCCGTAGATTCTCCCTGTCTTACCCCTTAAAAGTTCCGCCATGTCCGGATTTTTCTTCTGAGGCATGATGCTGCTTCCTGTACAAAAGCTATCATCTATTGATATGTAAGAAAACTCCTGAGAATTCCAATAAACAAACTCTTCTGCAAAACGGCTTATGTGCATCATGCATATTGAAGCGTTGCTGAGGATTTCAAGAATGTAATCTCTGTCGCTCACAGAGTCCATGGCATTTTCTGTCACATTTTTAAATCCAAGAAGCTCTGCAGTCCTATGACGGTTTATGGGTATTGTAGTTCCAGCCAGAGCACATGCTCCAAGCGGATTATAGTCCGTTCTTTCATAGCATTGGATAAACCTTTCAATATCCCTTTTAAACATCTGGAAGTATGCCATAAGGTGGAAACCCACGGTTACCGGCTGAGCATGCTGCATGTGTGTGAAGCCCACCATTATCTGGTCATTATATTTTTCTGCTTTTTCAAGCAGCACATGTTCCATGTATTTTAAAATTTCTATTATTTCAACTATTTCCTTTTTTGCATAAAGGCGAGTGTCAACGGCCACTTGGTCGTTTCTGCTTCTTGCTGTGTGAAGCCTTTTTCCTGTTTCACCAAGTCTTTTTATCAGTATACTTTCAACAGCCATGTGAATGTCTTCATCATGCACGTCGAAAGTAATTGTTCCGTTTTCTATTTCTGATTTTATTTCCTTTAAAGTTTCAACTATCTTTTCCTTATCATCTCTATTTACTATTCCTTGTTCGCAGAGCATTGTGACATGAGCAATGCTTCCTGCAATGTCGCAGTCGTAAAGTCTTTTATCAAAAAATATGGATGCGTTGAATTCTTCAACGATTTTATCCATTCCCTTTTCAAACCTTCCACTCCATAAATTTGCCATTATTTTCTCCCTTCTTCTATCAATTAATAATTAAGAGTTAAGAATTAAAAATTATAACAATTAAATGTACAATTAAAATTTGTTGAATTGCACAATATTAATTATTATTTATTCACTATTAATTATGAATTATCATTTTTATTGTTTATTATAACATACTTATTTTAATCTTCAAGCAAAAATAAAAAATTGCCGGATAATTCCGACAATAGACTATTGACAAACCTAATTTCCCACATTCGTAGGGGCGGATCTTGTATCCGCCCGTTTTATTAATTCAAAAATATTACGGGAGGACACGAGGTCCTCCCCTACAATATGCTGATTGCCGGATAATTCCGGCAATTTACATTCTTTTAGTATGGTTTTGTGTACAGCTGGAAGTGAGCCTGAGGATGATCGCAAACAGGACAAATTTTAGGAGCGTCTTTGCCAACATGAATGTGTCCGCAGTTATCACACTGCCATACAACTTCTCCCTCACGTTTGAAAACTTTGCCTGTTTCAATATTTTCAAGAAGTGCCAGATATCTTTCTTCATGGCCTTTTTCTATTGCTGCAACGCCTTCAAACAGGTATGCTATTTTGTTGAAACCTTCTTCTTTTGCCACTTTAGCAAAATTAGCGTACATATCAGTCCATTCATAGTTTTCGCCTGCTGCTGCATCTTTTAAATTTGCAGCAGTTTCACCGATACCGTCATACAAAAGCTTAAACCATATTTTTGCATGTTCTTTTTCATTCCTTGCTGTTTCTTCAAAAAATTTACTGATTTGAACATATCCCTCATTCTTAGCTTTGCTTTGGTAGTATGAATACTTTACATGTGCCTGAGATTCGCCTGCAAATGCAGTCATTAAATTTTGTTCAGTCTTGCTTCCTTTTAATTCCATAATGCACCTCATTAAATATATTTATTCCTTGGACTTAGCCTAGGACATAGACAATGGTAAATTTTTCTTGTTTAATTATATCGAATTTTTTCAAATGATTCAACTTTAAAAATTTTTTCATTAGTCCAACATTTTAAATATACCCAATATTTTACACCTTAATCATTAATTATTGTATACATTTCTTTATAATCGTCTTTCATTACATGCTCGAGCACCTGTTCAACTCTTATTTTCATTGGTTTGGTGCCGAATATGATTTCTATTTCATCCCCAGTGTCAACTTCTGTTCCGGGCTTTGCAGTCTTGCCGTTAACAAGGACCCTTCCTTGTTCACATGCTTCCTTTGCAACAGTCCTTCTCTTGATGACACGGGCATTCTTCAAATACTTATCAATTCTCATAATAACTCCAATCTGCCATTGGGCTGAATATTATTCTGATAAATTTTTCAATTTTTCTGCTTGATCCGAAGTGAGAAGAGCATCCAGCATTTCTGTGATGTCTCCGTCAATGAACGAATCAAGTTTATACAATGTAAGCCCTATTCTGTGATCGCTCACTCTTCCCTGTGGGAAGTTGTACGTTCTTATTCTTTCGCTTCTATCACCTGAACCAACCTGGCTTTTTCTTGCCTGTGCCTGTTCATCATTTTGCTCTTGCTGATATTTGTCGTAAAGTCTTGCCTTAAGAACCTTGAACGCCTTGTCTTTGTTCTTTAGCTGTGATTTTTCATCCTGGCATGAAATTACAATGCCTGTTGGAATGTGTGTAAGTCTTACGGCAGAGTCAGTTGTGTTTACGCACTGTCCACCGTTTCCAGATGAACGGAACACGTCTACTCTTACGTCATTTGGGTTGATTTCAATTTCAATATCATCTACTTCCGGCAGCACAGCAACTGTTGCTGAAGAAGTGTGAATACGTCCGCTTGATTCTGTATCAGGAACTCGCTGAACACGGTGAACACCGCTTTCATATTTAAGTTTAGAATATGCACCCTTTCCTTTTATGGAGAATATTACTTCCTTGTAGCCGCCTATTCCCTGTTCGTTTACAGAAATAAATTCTGTTCTCCATCCCTGTCTTTCAGCATACCTTAAATACATTCTCAAAAGATCACCTGCAAACAATCCTGCTTCGTCTCCTCCAACGCCTGCTCTTACTTCAACTATTACGTCCTTGTCGTCATTGGGGTCCTTTGGAAGCAGCAATATTCTGATTTCCTGCTCTAATTCTTCCTTTCTTGATGAAAGTTCTTTTACTTCTTCTTTTACCATTTCCTTGAAATCATCATCAAGTTTTTCATTGAGCATTGCTTTTGATTCTTCAAGTTGGCCTTCAACATCCTTGTATTCATTGTACTTAGTTACAATGGGCTCAAGCTGTGACTGCTCCTTCATAAGCTTTTGAAGCTTCTGTGAATCAGACAGTGTTTCAGGGTCTGATATTTTTTCGCTTAATTCTATATATTTTTCATTTAAAACTTCTAATTTATTTATCATATTATCCTCTCTTTATAACTATGATTACTGGATAAAGATTTTAGCAGCGCTCGGCAGCTTTTCTCAGGATCTCATTGTTATTTATCGCATTTTCCTATTTTTATTTTCTAAATTATAATGATACTTTGCCGGTTAATATTGCAAGCTGCGTTACAAGAATCCTGTCACTACACGGTCATTGCCACCTAAGTCATTGTCTTTCTCGATTTTCTTAAAAATATTCAAATTTTTAAAAATCCTCTCCACATCCTGCTTCTGGTCGTGGCCGATTTCAACACAAAGTACGGCACTTTCACCGTGAATTCTTCCAAAAACTTCTGCAATTCTCCTGTAAAAATCAAGGCCGTCTTCTCCTCCATCAAGAGCAAGCTTCGGCTCATATTGAGACACTTCAACAGGAAGGTCCTTTATGATTTCCCTTTTAATATATGGTGGATTTGACACTACGATGTCAAACTTTTCATCTAGAAACACATTTTCAAAAACATCAGCTTTCACAGTCCTTATATTTTTTAAATTGTGTTTTTCAATATTTATTTCTGCTGTTTTTATAGCAGTTTCGCTCACATCTATAGCAGTGACAAGTGAATTTTTCAGGTAATATGCAAGGCTTACTGCAATTGCTCCGCTTCCTGTACCTATATCAAGGATTTTCAGCGTCCTGCCTTCGAGATTTGATTTATTTACATAGTTTATAATTTTCTCAACCAGTATTTCCGTGTCAGGTCTTGGAACAAGTATTCCTTCCTGTACGAAAAATTCCAGTCCCATGAATTCCTGAACATTTGTCATGTATTGAAGGGGATATCCCTGATTTCTTTTGTGGACCATTTCGTAGAACCTGCTTTTTATTTCATCATCCACTTCTTCTTTTCTGTTAAGGTGAATATACACTCTGTCCTTATGGAGCAAATGGCATAAAATCAGCTGCACGTCAAGAAGGGGATTGTTATAATCCCTTTGTTTTATTATTTCGGTTCCATCTTTCAACAATTTTTCAATTGTTACCATGTATCATCTTCTCCATTTGCAGGTATAACTCTTTTCATGGCTTCAATTGCCACTTCAATCATAGAGTCATCAGGCTCTTTTGTAGTAATTTTCTGAATTAAAAATCCGGGATATGATATTATTCTGGTGAGTATATTTTCTTTTTCGCATCTTCCAACATACTTGTTCAGCTCATATGATAATCCTGCTATAAGCGGAAGCATAGCAAGCCTTATGACTAGCCTCATGAAAGGATTAGGCCATCCGAAAAATGAAAACACTATTATGCTTATTAACATTACATTGATCATGAAACTTGTTCCGCATCTAGGATGAAGTGTTGAATATTTTCTCACATTTTCCACTGTTAGTTCTTCCTTATGTTCATAGCAGTGAATTGTTTTGTGTTCTGCTCCGTGGTACATGAAAACCCTCTTGATGTCTTCAAGCTTTGAAACGAGATACACATAACCAACAAACAATGAAACTCTTATTACACCTTCCGTAAGATTGAGCAAAAATGTGTTATGTATCACATTCTTTGCAAGGTTTGTAAGAAGCGTCGGTCCTAAGATGAATACTCCCACTGAAAATATGAGAGCTATTATTACAGATGCATATATTATGGCAGTATCAGCCTTATCCTTGAACACTTTTTTCAAAAACTTATCAAATACATCTTCTTCATAATCATCGCCGTAAAATTCGGCTGAATACATAAGCTCCTTGACTCCGGTTACAAGTGAATCTATGAGAACAAAGCTCCCTCTTATTAAGGGAAGTTTAAAAAATTTATTTTTGAATATCTGGTTTATGTTGCTTTCTTTTACTTCTATACCACCGTCAGGCTTTCTTACTGCAGTTGCAATTTTATCAGGGCCCTTCATCATGATGCCTTCAATCAGCGCCTGACCGCCGATACTGGTCTTTTTAACCTCTTTTAAAACTATATCGCTCATTTTGTCCCCTTTTCTATCACATTCAAGCTATTATACAATTATTGCACAATTACTTCAAGATTTTATTTAAAATAAAATATAAGCTCTGTAATTTTACATCACAAAGCTTAATCTTTCTTTAATTTACTTCGATGATTTCGTACTTCACCATTCCTCCGGGAGATGAAACATTGATGATTGCTCCCTTTTTCTTACCTAAAAGCTCTGCTCCAAGAGGAGACAAATTTGATATTTTGCCTGCCACAGGATCTGCTTCTGTAGCCCCTACCAGTGAATAGTCAAGAATTTCATCAAACTCTATGTCTTTTATTACCACTTTGCTTCCTATCTGCACTGTATCTTTTTCATCTGCATTGTGTTTCACTATTTTAGCGTGCTTCAGTGTGTGTTCAAGCACGATTATTCTAGATTCATTTTTATTTTGTTCTTCTTTTGATTCTTGATATTCACAGTTTTCACTCAAATCGCCTTCTTTCAAGGCTCCTTTTATTCTTTCAGCTATTTCTTTTCTGAAGGTAGTCTTTCTGTATTCTATTTCGTCAACAATTTCCTTATAGCCTTCTTCAGTTACCAAAATTTCTTTGTTATTGTTCATTCTTTCCACCTGCTTATTGTGACATTCTATTATCTATTATAACCGAAAATTTATAAAATTCAATAATTTTTAATAATACGGCTTTTTTAAATTGAATATTAAATGTTCTATTGCTCAACTTGTCCTCATATATTGAATAAAAGCAATATACAAAAGCATATGAGGTGAAAAATGCATGCAATGAAAAACTACAACAAAATTTACAAGGGATTAAGCAGCTATGAAGCTGTAAAATCAAGGAAAAAATTCGGTGCCAACGTAATTGAGCCCGGAAAAAGAAAGACGTTTCTTAGCCATTATGCCGCAAGCTTTGCAGACCCCACGATAAAAATACTTCTTGTGGCGCTGGGTTTGAACATTTTGCTGTTTATAGAAAATTTCAACTGGTATGAGTCCATTGGCATTGCTGTATCAATAATGTTAGCTACCATGGTTTCAAGCATATCCGAATATGGAAGCCAGCTAGCTTTTGAAAAGCTTGTGGAGGATGCTCAAAAAGTAAAATGCAAGGTATGGAGAGACGGAAGTCTATCTGAAATTCCCACTTCAGAAGTTGTAACCGGAGATTTCATAAAGCTTGAACAAGGAGACAGAATTCCTGCCGACGGAATCTTAATTGACGGGCAAATAGACGTAGATCAGTCAGCCTTAAACGGTGAAACAAAGGAAGCACACAAAGTTTCGGCTGCCATAGTTGATTATGACGAAACAGACGACTTGAACTTCTCGGATCCCCACCTGGCATTCAACTCAAGCACAGTTTGTCAGGGAACAGCCACAATGCTTGTCACTGCAGTTGGCGAAAAAACATATTATGGGCGTCTAGCCAGAGAACTTCAGCACGACAAGTCTGACAGCCCGTTAAAAGAAAGGCTTAAAGATCTTGCCGCTTTCATAAGCCGCATTGGATATCTGGGTGCATTTTTAATTCTTGTTTCATCCCTTTTCAAGTCAATAGTCATGGACAACCATTTCAACATGGCTGAAATCATCATTTACCTGTCGAACCCGTACACACTAGCACAGGATGTAATAAGAGCACTTACTCTTGCTGTTACCATCATTGTTGTTGCTGTTCCGGAAGGTTTGCCCGTAATGATTACCGTTGTGCTTTCATCAAACATGAAGCGTATGATCAAGGACAACGTGCTGGTGAGAAAATTGGTTGGAATTGAAACTGCAGGAAGTTTAAACATATTGTTCACAGACAAAACAGGTACATTGACAGTAGGAAAAATGCAGGTTTCAAAGTTCATAACCGGAAACGGCAAAATTTATGACAACATGTACAACTTAAAAGAAGAAAAAAACTTATGGAAAATCATCTACATATCGTCCGTCTACAACAACGCTTCAATAATAGGCCATGACGGCAAAAAACAATATCCTGTGGGCGGCAATTCAACAGACAGGGCAATGCTTGGTTTTGCCATGTCATACCCTGTAATAAATATTGATGTTACGAAACTTTCTGAAATAAGTTTCGACAGCAAAAATAAGTTTTCAGCAGCCTATGTAACAGGTGATTTAAACGTCACATTGCTCAAGGGTGCTCCAGATAAGATACTGCCCTTCTGCACACATTTTTACTGTGAAGACGGCACAAAATCAGAACTGAACAATATTTTTCAAATAAACAAATTGACAAAAGACATGTCATCAGCAGGAAACAGGCTTTTGGCGCTTGCTACTTCTGACACAGCCACGGACAAACTTTTAAAAGGATTTTCAAATCTCACTCTTGTGGGAATAGCGTGCATTAAGGACGAATTAAGGCACGATGTAACAAAAAGCATCGAAGAAGTTACAAATGCAGGTGTCCAGGTTGTAATGATTACAGGAGACGGAAAAGAAACAGCAGTTTCTATAGGAAAAGAATCCAATCTCCTTGATTATGCAAAGGGGCATGTTGTTCTCACATCCGATGAAATGAAAAACATGACTGACGATCAGTTAAAAAAAGCACTTCCAAAGATAAGAGTTGTAGCCAGAGCTTTGCCTTCTGACAAGAGCAGGCTTGTTAGGCTTTCACAGGAAATAAATCTTGTGGCTGGAATGACAGGCGACGGTGTCAATGATGCACCTGCTCTAAAAAGAGCCGATGTAGGTTTTTCTCTTGGAAGCGGTACAGAGGTTGCTAAAGAAGCAAGCGACATAGTCATTCTTGACGATAATTTTTCGTCAATTGTTAAAGCAATACTATATGGCAGGACAATTTTCAAGAGCATTCGAAAATTCATAGTTTTTCAGCTTTCTATAAACATATGTGCCATGAGCATTACTTTAATAAGCCAGTTCCTTGGAATTGAAACGCCCATAACAGTGACGCAGATGCTTTGGATAAACATGGTCATGGATACGCTGGCAGGACTTGCTTTTGCAGGTGAAGCACCGTTACCCGAATACATGGAAGAGCTTCCTAAGAAAAAGGGAGAAAAAATCATCAATGACTACATGGAAAATCAAATTGTCGTAGCTTCCATTTATACAACTTTCCTGTGCATCTTGTTCTTGAAATTTCCGGAAATAGGTTCCAGGTTCAGATATTCTGCAGGAAGTGAATACATGATGACCGGCTTCTTTGCCCTTTTCATGTTCTGCGCCATTTTTAACAGTCTAAATGCAAGGACTCAAAGAATAAATATTATGTCTAATATTATAAAAAACAAGTCCTTTGTTATAATAATGTCCCTGGTTTGTATAATTCAAATATTGATTCTTTATTTTGGTGGAAGAGTGTTCAGAACATATGGCCTTACAGCAAGGGAGCTGTTGACAGTTTTATCAATTTCATTTACCGTTGTTCCCCTTGACCTCATGCGTAAATCATTTCTCAGGTTGTGCCACACAAAAGAAGAAGTGGCTAAATTTTTATAACAACAGAGCCAATGTAAATATAAAAAAGCAATTGGTGAACATTGTATTCGCCCATTGCTTTTTATTTGAGATAAAATTCTTAATTCTTAACTCTTAATTATTAAGGTTATTGTACTTTATAAATCCATCCTTCAGGAGCTTCAACGTCGCCCATCTGAATTCCGTACAAAGTGTTATATAATTTTTTAGTCACAGGGCCAACTTCTGTTTCGCTGTGGAACACGTGCATTTTACCTTTGTGTTCAATTCCTCCTATAGGAGTTATAACAGCTGCTGTTCCGCATGCTCCTGCTTCTGCAAACTGGTCAATTTCATCAATGAAAACATCTGCTTCAATTGCTTCCATTCCCAAGTAGTCCTTGGCAACCTTCATGAGGGAAATTCTTGTAATACTTGGAAGTATGGATGTTGAATGAGGTGTTATGAATTTGTTGTCTTTTGTGATTCCAAAGAAGTTTGCTGCTCCAACCTCATCAATTTTTGAGTGAGTTGCAGGATCAAGATAAATACAATCAGCAAATCCTCTTGCAACTGCATCGTGATGTGAATGCAAACTTGCTGCGTAGTTTCCACCGACTTTGTTCTTTCCTGTTCCGTGAGGTGCAGCTCTGTCTTCGTCAGTTGTAACGAAGTTTACAGGATTCATGCCGCCTTTGAAATATGGACCAACAGGCATTCCAAATACTGCGAAAATATACTCAGGTGCCGGTTTAACTCCGATGTTATCGCCTATTCCTATAACAAATGGTCTTAAATAAAAAGTAGCGCCTGATCCGTATGGAGGTACCCATGCTTCATTTGCTTTAACAACCTGCATGCAGGCATCTATAAATTTTTCAACCGGAACTGTAGGCATCATGACCTTTTCACAGCTGTTTTGCATACGTTTTGCATTTTCATCTGGTCTGAAAAGTTGAATTCCACCGTCTTTAGTGCTGTAAGCTTTTAAACCTTCAAAACATTCTTGTCCATAATGAAGACAAGTTGAACCTTCACTGATACTTATTTTATTGTCTTCCACAAGCTGACCGTCATCCCATTTTCCATCTTTCCAATAAGATATGTACCTTTTGTCAGTCTTGACATAGCTAAAACCAAGTTCAGACCATTTTATGTCCTTTTTCTGCATTGCAATGCCTCCTTATAAAATATTTAATTGTTATATTATAGTATAAACCTTTTCATCAAATTTTTCAATTACTTTGTCTGTAAAAATAATTATTGGCAGCAAAAAAGACTGTTCCGTCAAAACAATGACGACAACAGTCTTTTTTTATTCAATTCTTTTTATATTTTTGTATCTTTTCGTAACAACAATTTATGTGTCAATAGATACATCAGTTATGAGCCTAATTACACGATTATGTTCATTTTTATGTTTTTCGTCAAATATTTCCCGGGCAATTATATGCCGAGTTCTTCTTTTACTTCCTTGAATGCATTAATTGCAAAATCAAGATCTTCCTTAGAATGGCCGGCTGAAATCTGCGTTCTTATTCTTGCTTTTCCTTTCGGAACCACAGGATAATAGAAACCTACTGCATAAACTCCCTTTTCAAGAAGTTTTTCCGACATTTTCTGAGACAACACTGCATCTCCTAACATTATTGGAACTATAGGGTGTTCGCTTTCTATTATTGTAAGCCCGATCTTCTTAATTTGCTCGCGGAAGTATCTTGTGTTATCATCAAGCTTATCTCTGTACTTTGTGCTTTCCATTAACATCTCAAGAACCTTGAGCGAAGCTCCGGCAATGGCAGGTGCCAGTGTGTTTGAAAAAAGGTATGGTCTTGAACGCTGTCTCAACAGGTCTATGATTTCTTTTCTACCGCTTGTGTAACCGCCGCTGGCTCCACCAAGGGCTTTACCCAACGTTCCTGTTATAATGTCAACTCTTCCAACAACATCCCTGTATTCGTGGGTTCCTCTTCCTGTCTTGCCCACAAATCCCACAGCATGACTGTCGTCAACCATAACCATGGCATTGTACTTGTCTGCCAAGTCGCATATTCCCTTGAGATTAGCTATGATTCCATCCATGGAAAAAACGCCGTCTGTTGCAATGAGTTTTAACTTTGCTCCGTCCTTGTCAGCCTGAATGAGCTGCTCTTCAAGAGAAGCCATGTCATTATTCTTGTATCTGTATTTTTTCGCCTTAGCCAGTCTCACTCCGTCAATGATACTTGCATGGTTAAGTTCATCGCTTATTATCGCATCATTTTCTGTAGTTATTGTTTCAAACAACCCTCCATTGGCATCAAAAGCCGATGAATATAAAATGGTATCCTCAGTCATTAAAAATTCACTTAATTTTTGTTCAAGCTGCTTGTGAATTCCCTGAGTTCCGCATATGAACCTTACAGAAGACAATCCGTAGCCCCATGTGTCGTATGCTTCCTTTGCAGCAGCGATAACCTCTTTGTTGTCTGCAAGTCCAAGGTAGTTGTTGGCACACATGTTCAAAACCTTGTCGGCTTTAGTTGTGCTTATTCTGCTGCTTTGAGGTGTTGTGATTATTCTTTCTTCTTTCCAGAGTCCGCTTTCCTTGATATCCTTTAAAATGTCTGCATAATATTGTTTATTGTTTTCGTACATTTTATCAACTCCTTATTAGATTCTTAATCTTAATTTATTTTTTCTCTGTCCAGTCCAGGATTACTTTTCCTGATTTACCGCTTAACATGGCTTCAAAGCCTTTTTCAAATTCAGTATAGTGATATCTGTGCGTTATGATTGGAGAAATGTCCAATCCTGACTTAAGCATTGACTGCATCTTGTACCATGTCTCATACATTTCTCTGCCATAAATTCCCTTTATGTGCAGTCCGTTGAATACAACCTTGTTCCAGTCAACAGTTGTATCTGAATCCTGAATTCCCAGCATTGCAATTTTACCGCCGTGAGTCATATGGTCTATCATTTGATTTAGAGCTCTGCCGTTTCCTGACATTTCCAGTCCAACGTCAAACCCTTCCTTCATTCCAAGTTCCTTCATTACATCTTCGAGGTTTTCTTCTCTGGTGTTTACGGTTCTGAAATTTCCCATCTTTTTAGCAAGCTCAAGTCTGTCGTTGTTTATGTCCGTGAGCACAACAAACCTTGCTCCCGCATGTTTTGCTATGGCTGCTGCCATTATTCCTATAGGACCTGCTCCTGTAACAAGCACATCTTCTCCAAGTACTTCAAATGACAATGCAGTATGGGCAGCATTTCCAAAAGGATCAAAAATGCTGTAAATTTCTTCAGGAAGAGAATTGTCGCACAGCCAGATGTTTGAAGCAGGCAGAGCCACATATTCAGAAAATATCCCTGTGCGGTTAACTCCAACGCCCTTTGTGTCCTTGCACAGGTGTCTTCTTCCTGCAAGACAGTTTCTGCACTTTCCGCATACAATATGTCCTTCGCCTGAAACCAGATCTCCTACATTCAAATCTTTAACGCCTTTTCCAAGTTCAACAATTTCGCCAACAAATTCATGCCCAATAGTCATTGGTACAGGGATTGTATCCTGAGCCCATTTGTTCCATTCATATATGTGAACATCAGTCCCGCATATTGCAGTCTTGTGAATTTTTACAAGAACCTCACCTTCTTCAGGAGCCGGCTTTTCCACCTGCTCAAGCCACAATCCAGGTTCCTTGTATTTTTTTACTAATGCATCCATCTTTACCATTTACCATTCACCATCCTCTATATTCAATAATATTTGATAACGTTTTTTCATAATTAATATACTCCAAATCTGTATTCATGTCAAGAGCCTATAATCTTTTTTGTTTACAATTCATATACATGTTTTATTTTGCTTAAAATTCTCGAAACAATTTGTCTAAACATATCATAATTATAATATCTGTTTTTTCCTTTTATATTCAAAAAATCCGGCAAGCCGGTGATTTGTTCTTTTCTTATAAGGGTATGTTGTCAAATATCATTAACTACTTTTGTCTTTCAAGTATCCCATGAACCTTGATCCACTTATATTCCGGTTTTGGTCATTTTGTCAGACGATTGCATATAATGATGTAAATTAATTTCACATTCAACAATATTAATTTACAACAGGACTTCATAAAATCAATATTCATAAGGAGGATAACTAATGTTTTATGACAAAAATCAGAATTTAATGCCATTGTTATATTCAAACCGTCAGGAATCTGTAATTGTAAAATTAATTGAAAACTTTTTAAAAAACAATCCAGAAACAGGGTATATTGTATTCCAAGTACTTCAGGAATCACAACAAGACAGACGACCGATTCCTAACACAAGAATAATAGTAAGCAAATATTTAGGTGAAGGATATTTCATTTCCAAAGTAGCAATGACTAACCCTGATGGAAAAACAGATCCAATACCTTTACCAGCACCTGAAAATAACAATGCATACGAAACATATAATGCCAGAGTAGAAGCACCTGACTTTTTAACAGCAGAAATATATAATTTTCAAGTTATTGATGATATTATCGGCAATCAGTTAATTATTTTACAGCCAAAAGAAGGTAATTAGGTTCATCAAATCTATTGTGAGAAGCCTCAGTAATTATGAAAAACAGTATAATATGTTTAGTTATAACCAATCAGCCAAATGAACCATTTATACCTGAACAAATTCAACATGTTATATATTTACATATAATATTGTAAGTTAAATAAATAACTAATTAAGCAATTAATATTATATAAGACTTTCCAAGGTCACTTTGCTAATAAGGAGGTTCAATAATGTATTATGACAGAAACCGAAATATAATGCAATTATTATATTCAAACCAACAGGAATCTATATTTATGAAATTTATGAGAGACTATTTAGAAAGAAATCCCAAAATAGGATATATTGTATTCCAAGTATATCAGGAATCGCCAATACAAGGTAGAATCCCCGTTGCTAACGCAAGAGTAACAGTTAATAAATATATAGGTGACGGATATTTTGTTTCTAAGATTTTATATACTGATTCTGATGGAAAAACAGTTCCAATACCTTTTTTTACACCCGATAAAAAATTTTCTATGACTCCGGGATATGCCCACGTGTATGAAACATATAGTGCCTACGTAGAAGCGCCTGAATTTACAACCGCATATGTTTCTGCTATTCAAGTTTTTGATGGCATTACAAGCATCCAGCCTGTTAACATGTTTCATGAATAATAAAAACAATCATAAAATTTATTAAGGAGTGCCTCAGCCATTATGAAAAACAATGTAAAAAGTTTAGTTATAATCAGTCGACCAGACGTACCTTTTATTCCTGAACAAGTAATAGTCCACTTAGGCAAACCAAATGAACTTGCCGAAAATGTAACTATGTCATTTCCTGATTATATTAAAAATGTTGCTTCAAGTGAAATTTATCCTACTTGGCCTGAAAGCGCAATCAGAGCAAATATCTATGCTCAAATAACTTTTGCTTTAAATAGAATTTATACAGAATGGTATCGCAGCCGTGGATATGATTTTGATATTACAAACTCAAAACAGTTTGATCAGTCTTTTGCATATGGACGTGATATTTTTGATAATATATCTAAAATTGTTGATGAAATTTTTAATAGTTATATTATAAGGAAAGACAAATTAGAACCGGCATTTACACCTTACTGCGATGGGGTAAATACAAGATGTGACGGTTTACTTCAGTGGGGTACAGTCTCTCTTGCAGAAAGCGGATATTCTCCATATGATATATTAAAATATTATTATGGTGATGATATTGATATTGTTACTGACATTCCTGTTAATTCCAACTTTGAATCATATCCATTATATCCATTACAATTAGGCAGCTTTGGCCGGGATGTGAGTATAATACAATATGAATTGAACAGAATCAGCAAAAATTATCCATTAATCTCTAAAATAGAAGATGTTAACGGAATTTTTGGCACTGATACAGAGGAAGCAGTAAAAACTTTTCAACAGGTATTTAATTTAAATCAAACCGGAATTGTTGATAGCTCCACATGGTATAGAATAAAGTTTATTTTTAATGCTGTAAAGGGATTAGCAGATATTTCATCAGAGGGTGTTAGCCCTGAAGAAATAGAAAGCCCTTTTGAAGTTTCTTGGCAAGAAGGTGACTCAGGAATTTGGGTAAAATTAATACAATACTATGTACGCGTTATTGGTTGTTATTATAATCCCGAAATTCCAATAATAGAAATAACTGGTTATTTTGGACCGGAAACTACGGAAGCAGTAAAAGCGATTGAAACAAAATTTAATATTATCATAGATGGTGTAGTAGGCATACAAACATGGTCTGTGCTAGACAAAACTTACAAATCTATTTACAACAATATCCCGGAAGGATGTTTAATAAACACGACGATTTACCCTGGATATATGTTGTCAAAAGGCATGGGAGATAAAAACGTCAAATTGATGCAAACATACTTAGAAAAAATTTCAGAGCTTTATCCGTCAATACCTAAAGTAGCTGTAACAGGTTTATTCGATGAACAAACTGAAGCTGCCGTAAGAGCTGTTCAGAAGGAATTTTTAAATGAAAACACCGGATTAATCGGGCCAATTACTTGGAGCACGATAGCAGAGCTATATGAAAGTTTATAAATATTTTATAGCTTCAAAAAAGTACGGCAGAGCATGCTATTTTGACAATGATTGCATGCATGCCTATACCCACATGCCGGTTTATTTTATTCTTTTTAAGTTGAAATCCATATAATCGCTTGAAACGCAGTGAACATTAACACTATCTATTAAACCTTCCCTGACATTCTTGTGGCCCTCTTCTCCGTGAAGATGTCCGTAAATGCATGTTTCAGCTTCGTATTCTTTGAGAACCGAGAAAAATTCATTTGGCAGGCCGTCGCTGTCAAATGGCGGAAAGTGGAGCATCACCGTAATTGGCTTTTTTGTTTTCTTCGCTGAGTCAAGAGATATTTTAAATCTGTTCAATTCTCTCATAAATATCTTCTTGTTTGTTTCGTCTTCCGAGTGTTCATCCATGGTATCCCACCCTCTTGTTCCGCAAATTACCGTGTTTTCAAATTCATAGCTGTTGTTTTTCAAGAACCTGATTGTTTTCAGCTCAAGTCTGTCCAATTTGCTGGACGTTGCCCACCAGTAGTCGTGATTGCCCTTGCCTATAACCTTGGTGCCAGGCAATTCATCAATCCTTGACAAATCTCCCAGGGCTTCTTCAAGCTTTGCAGCCCATGATATGTCCCCCGGAATAAGAATAAGGTCATCGTCTCTTACAACACCCTTCCAGTTCTCAATTATCTTTTCCTCATGATTTATCCAGTTATCCCCAAATACATTCATGGGTTTTTCCTTTTTATAATCAAAATGCAAATCTGCTATAGCAAATATTCTCATAACAATCCTTATAATTTTATATAGTTAAATTTAACGTTCAGCTGTTTTGCTGTTTCAGCTTCCCTTTCCTGGCAGGTGAACAATATAACCTGTCTTCTCTCGCTTTCTCTTGCAAGCATCTCAATTGACTTTTTAAGTCTTCTTGTGTCATATTGAACGAAGCTGTCATCGAATATGAGAGGAATATCCTGATTTCCGCTTAAAATATTGCTCAGTCCCACTCTTAGCGACAGATAGATCTGGTCCAATGTTCCGCCGCTCAAGCTTTCAAGCTCGATGTTCCTGCTTTTATTATCCTCTTCAACAACAGTTATATTCATGTTTTCGTCAAAGGAAACCTCGCTGTACTTTCCTCCCGTCAGGTAATAAAAGTTGTCGCTTATGGATTTCTTCAAGAGAGGCATGAAGTCCCCTTTTATTGAATCAGCAATTTTTGTGATTTTTTCTGCTGCCATTTCGGCAATTTTTATTTTATTCTTGAATGTGTTGATCTTGTCTTCATAAAAATCCATTTCTTCTTCTATTTCGGCCAGATTTCTTGTTCCTGATTCGATGTCTTCTATTTCTTTATGAATGTTGTCAATATTTTCAGCAATTCTTGACTTTTCTTCATTCATTCTGAAAATGTCCAGCTGGCACTTTTGCTCATCTATGGCCTTTGTTTCATAAAACATCACATTTTTGGTTTTTTCCTTAAGTGCGCTGAAATCTTCTTTTCCTATAATAGAAGCTAAAATATTATCAAGGTATTCTTTTCTTTTTACAAGCTCTTCATACTGCTCATATTTTGCAGCTGTTTCCTTGAAGTTTTCCAGGTCAGCAATGCCGTTTGCAGAAAGAATCATCTCAAGGCGTCTTTGTTCAAAGGACAGTTCTTTTTCAACTTTGGCCAAAGACTGAGTGTTTTGTTCAAGGCTGATTTTAAGAGTGGATGCTTCCTCTCTCACCTGATTTTTTCTTGCATATGCTTCATTGATTTCCTTTATGTTTTCCTGGCTAATTTCATCAATAGCAAATATTTTAAGAGTTTCATGAAGCGTCCTTGACAAAGCAGCATTTTCTTCTTCTGTTTGTTTGAGCTCGTCTTCATCAAATTTAAGAAGATTTAGTTTTTCTTCAACAATGTTCTTTTCAGTGCATTTTTTCTTGTAAAGATCAGACATTACATCAAGGCTGTCACATCCGGAATTTTTAACAATTTCATTTTTCTGGTTCTCAAGCTGGTCAACTGTCAGCTTGTAGTCAGTATGGCTGCATTCCATGCTCTCAATTTCTTTTTTAGCGCTTTTAGCCCTTGCAGATTTTCTTGACGATGACACCAGCAATATTACCGCAGGAACAACAGCCCCGGCTCCATAATAATATTCCAGAACATTCGTTGTGTAGCCAAAATAGCAGGAATAAGCCCCTGCTCCAAGAAAGGCAATGCCGAAAATCACTGCAAAAAAGCTTTGTATTCCCTGTGACTTTCCAAATTTCTTCATTGCTTCATAATCTTTTTCATCGAGAAACACATTTGCAATTCCGATTTTCCTGTTTATTTCCGCTACACTGTCGTAGTACTCAGCAAATTTGTTGATTCCGTCAAGGTCTATGCTTTTAATACTTTCATATCCCATATGAATTTTGGACTTCATGTCGGTGATTTTTTCTATGGTTAATTTATAATTGCTGTAATCTTCGTTTAGCTTTTCAATTGAAAAACTGTTGTCCATAAAATTTGATATGTCACGTCCTAACTCTGCCAGTCTTGAATCTATTTTTTCCTTTTCCTGGACAAGAGTATCCCTTTGGCCCACCATGTTTTCAAGTATTTTTTCAAGGCTTAAAGCTTCTTTAAAATCTTCCTTTGAATAGTTCAAAGAATGATTAAATTCTAGGAGTTTTTTATCAATTTCATCAAGTTCCATCTTAACAGGCTCAGCCTTAAGAAACTTTTCTTTTGCAATAGAAAGCTCATGATCTGAAAGATGTTTTTTAAGTTCAGCCATCCTCATGTCAAGCTCGCTTATTTTGTTCTTGAGTTTCCTTTTTTCCATGGCCAGAAACATCACTTGTCTGCCTGCGTTGACCGAATTTTCTCTTGCATCCTTAAGCTCCGAAAGGCGAAGAGAATATTGACCTAAAAGTGTTTTTCCGTTGTCTTCGCTTCCTGCCTCTTCCTTTATGCTGTTCAATGTTGAAAATATTCTCTCTATTGATATGTTCTGGTCTCTTGTGCTGCTTAAATTTATTATTTTGTTCTTCAGCTCGTTTGCAAGCTCCTGTTCAGTCTTGTTTCCAAGCTGCCTTACACTTACGGTATTTCTGAAGGACGTCCTGTTCATGTTGAAAAAAAAGTCCCCGGGGCTTGGAATATCTTCTTCAACCATTTCAGGATCACTCCTGTCGCTTGACTCCTTTTTAAAAACCTGTATTGTCCCCAATAGAAAATCCTTAGACACAACATACTTTTCGCCATTTCTCATGCTCATTCCAAGCGTTCCTTTGTAAAGGCTGTTGTCCCAAGGCTTGTATTTGTTGTATTTTGAAATCCCGTTCTCATCTTCTCCGAAGCCGTAAAGAATTGCCTCGATGAAGTTGTGAATAGTGCTTTTTCCTGCCTCATTTTCACCGTAAATTATATTAAATTTACTTCCAAAGTACATTCTTTTAGATGAGAATTTTCCGAAAGCTCTCAAGTGCAATTTATTGATGTACATTTTATTTTACCACCTTTTCTTTTCTGAGAACCTCAAGACCAAGTTTGAACGCCTGCTGCTCCATTTTGTCCTGATGATTTTCAAACTGAAGCTTGAAAGATTCGATTATGTTGTAGTCATTGCTGTCGTAATTTTTATCTTCAGCATTTTTATATGAGTAATTTTCCTCAAACTCAATGTAGTAAAAAAATTGTTTTGCTTCATTTTCCACTTCTTCCATTGATATGTCCGTGCTGACCGTACCAGTAAGGTTTATTTTCACATAATCCTTTATGTTGGAAAAGGTGTCCCCTGAAAATTTGATCAGGTCGAGAATTTTGTTGAAGCTGTAAGATACATCAAGATTTATGTCCCTGGTTGTAAATCTTCTCTTTGCAATGGGCACAAGTTTGTATTCCGGATTTCTTTTTTCAATGGTTCCCATAATAAATCCATGCTCGTCCATTTCATCAAAGTTTAAGGGTTCAGGAGTACCGCAGTATACAACGTTGTTTCTTGCTGAGTGGAAATTGTGTTTCCCTCCTAAGGCACAGTAGTCAAACTTATTTTTTACCAGATCAACATTGATTGTAAAGTCAGTTTCTCCTTCAAGCTCACAGTTTAAAAGAAGAACATTTATTTTGTTTTCATCAACTGATATGTCATAAATTAGCTGCGGTCTTTCGCTGTTCTTCAAATTATCCCAGCTCAGCGCATGTATGCACAGATTGTCCTTGGGAAAATATAATTTTTCCACAGATTCTATACTTTTTATGAAATACACGTTGTCAGGCCAGTCTATATATTCGTAAAGGCTGTTGATGCTGTAGGGATCGCTTTTTCCGCAGACTATTACAACGTTTGTATCTTCTATTGATTTGAATTTTCTCGCAATCTTGTTGAGGCTTTTAAAATTGATATATTCTCCTTCTGTCATGTCGCCGGCAATGAACAGGTATTCTGTTTTTTCGTTTCTTGCTGTTCTTATAATTTCATCAAAGGCATCCCATATTTCCTGTCTTCTTTTTTCCCGCTCTTTTAAACTGAAATTTTTTATATTGAATTTTTTGCCTAAATGCAAGTCAGATGTATGTATAAATTTAAGTTTCATAGCCTGCTCCTTCTTTTTAGAGATGCTTATTTTTCAGCTGCAATCATCCAATTGCTGGTTGTTTCAAATCCTATTCCGTGATATATTTTTCCTGCCTTTTCATTGCTGTAAAACAAGCATATGCCTTGGCAGTCTTTGAGTGTGTCAATGCAGAGTTTTGAAAGGCAGTTTACTGCCAGACCTTTGTTCCTGTATTCGGGACTTGTTGCCACATCCACAATCATGGCTGCATGATTTGTTTCCGCCGAAGTTCCTGCTGTGCATACTATTTTTCCTTGTTCGTTTTCAATGAAATAAAAACGGCCTGTTCCTGTCCTGATGCTGTTTTCAAGCATGTCCCTGTCTTCGCCTGTATTGTTGAACTCTTCTATAGATTCTATAAAAAGGGACAGCCTTTCTGCCTCTTCGACTGTTGCCTTTTTTATATTGAATTTGTCATTTTCCTTAAGTAGTTTTGTTTTGTCCTTAAGTTCACAGAAAAACTTGCGGCTTCCCTGGAAATCATTTAATGCATCGGTGAAATTCATTACAATCTCATATTTTCCTGAAACAAGTTTCTTCTTTTTATGGCAAGCAATTATTTCCTTGAACTGTTCAATGCTTACATTGCTTTCGTCCTTGTAATATGGTATGAAGTTGTTATAATATCTGAGAAGCACTGCAATAATTTCATCGCCTATAAATTCTCCCCACAGTTCCATGTAATTTTGTTCAAACCCTGTGTTAAGTATGTCACCAATGATAAACAGATTAAGTGAAGCTTCTTCCATGAGAAAATTCATTACATTGTCTTTGTCGTTTTCATATAATTTTCTAATCATTTTTTACCACCCATTCTACAATATTGTATCATAAATAACACTTATCTTCAATCAGTATTACAAGCACTATTTGTCAGTCAGCCAGCTCCTTAAGTCTTTCAATGTCTTTTATCTTGACCGATGAACGATAAATTTCAATTATGTTGTCCTTTTGCATGTTCGAAAGCTCCCTGGACAAGGAAGGCCTTGTTACATTTAAAAATTCCGCCATCTCCTGCCTGTTCATGGGCATGTCGAATGTTAATGTCTTTGTTTTTTTGTTTATGGATAAAAGATATACTGCTATTCTGCCCTTCAGTGTTTCTGCATTGAGAATTGTCATCTTGTTGTTGAGCATAACAATTTTATCTGACAAAATTGTAAGCATGTTGCTTATAAGCTGTTTGTGGAAATTGCACACTTCCTTGCACATGTTTACAAAAATTCCGTAAGGTATAAGAAGGACTTTGCTGTTTCCTGAGCTCACCAGGTCGTATGGTGATCTTTTAACCGAAGAAAAAATCAAAGCTTCACCGAATAAATCTCCTTTTTCAAGAGAAGTTACAATTACTCTGGTTCCGCTGTATTTTTGTGAAACAAGGTTAAATTCGCCTTCAAGCACAATTCCCATTTTTTGAATGGTGTCTTCTTTTTCAAAGACTATTTGATTTTCCTGATAGCTTTCAACTGTCGCTTTGCTGCATTTAAGAATTGATCTAATTTCATTTTCGTTTATATTTTCAAACAATTGGTTGTCTTTAATTAACTGAACTATATCTTCCATATTCCCCCCAATTAAGTAACATATGTTACATACTTTACTTTTTCATTTTAATATACTATACTAAATAAGTAAAGCAAAATTTAAAGGGGATAAATATGAAAAGAAAAATAGTTAAAATACATGAAGAAAAATGTAACGGCTGCGGTTTGTGCGTAAATGCGTGCCACGAAGGAGCCTTGGAATTGATTAACGGAAAAGCTGTTCTCTTGTCTGATGTATACTGTGACGGTCTTGGTGACTGCCTGCCTCAATGTCCGGTTGATGCAATTGAAATTATTGAAAGAGACGCTGAAGATTTTGACAAGGAGCTAGTTGAAAGAAGAATGGTAGAAAGAAAAAATAAACAGGAGCCTCTTCCATGCGGATGCCCTGGTCATACAGCAAAAGAAATAAAAGTAAATACAGCTCCTTCGGTATCAAAGGCAGTAAAAGCAGAAATGTCAGAGCTTACAAGCCAGTTGAGACAATGGCCGGTACAGATTAAACTTGTATCGCCAAACGCACCATACTTTGACAATTCTCACATTCTTGTGGCAGCTGACTGTACTGCCTATGCATATGCCAACATTCATCAGGAATTCATGAAGGGCAGAATAACGCTCATAGGATGTCCTAAGCTTGACAGTGTTGATTATTCAGAAAAACTCACTGAAATACTGAAAAACAACAATGTAAAAAGCATTACTGTTTTAAGGATGGAAGTTCCTTGCTGCACAGGAATTGTAAATGCAGTAAAGACAGCTTTGTTAAACTCAGGAAAAATGATTCCGTGGGATTTCAAGATAGTTACATCAGACGGAAGAATACTAGAAAATTAGTATTCCACGTCTTTCAGGAAAAGGGCTTTTGCAGGTACCATTGGGCCTGCTTCGGCTCTTTTTTTTGCTTCAAGAATGTTTTTCACATCTTCAGGGTTTAATTTTTCCTTGCCTGCTTCAATTAATGTTCCAAGTATTATTCTTACCATGTTCCACAAAAACCCGTTGCCATTAACATCTATTTCAATGATGCCGTCATTATCTTCAATGTTGATAAAATTTACAGTCCTAACCGTAGATTTTGTTTTTGATTTAAGCGTTGTGAAACTTTGAAAATCATGGGTGCCTATAAGCACAGCGGCACATTCTCTCATTTTTTCAACATTCAACTTCTCGTCCATGCTATGAATGTATTTTCTGTCAAAAACATTCTTAATTCCGCTGTTGTTTATTCTGTACATGTATGTCTTTGACAAAATGTTGTATCTTGAATGAAATCTCTCGCTTGCATTTTTTATTGACTTTACTGCAATGTCATCAGGCAGCTTATCACTTAGGTATTTGTTCATATCCTCGGTGTTCATGGTGGAGTTGGTATGAAAATTTGCAGTGTAATTTTGCGCATGAACTCCCGTATCCGTCCTGCCACAGCCTACAAGCTGAATTTCTTCCCCTGTCATATTGCTCAATATGCTTTCAAGCCTGCCCTGGACAGTATTTATGTCCTCAGTCTGCTTTTGCCAGCCTTTGTACCTGGTGCCGTCATATTGAATTATCATCTTAATGTTTCTCATAATATCTCCGTTTACAATTTTAATTGTATCATTTGTTTTTAATACATTATATATTAAAAAACACAATGGCACAAGGTCGTTCTTATACAGCTTCCTGGAACATCATTCCTGAATTCCTGGAGTTGTAAATACTTAAAAGTTCCTTTTCTGTGATACTTCCGTTTTTTACGTCAAGTATTACACGTCCCTTGTCAAGCATCACTATTCTGTCTGAATATTTTATGGCATCCCTCACGTTATGGGATATCATCATTGTTGTAATGCTGTGAGTACTGATGAGTTCCTTTGTTTTTTCCATTATGAGCCTTGATGTCTTTGGATCTAGGGCTGCCGTGTGCTCATCTAACAAAAGAAGCTCCGGCTTGTTCATTGTTGCCATGAGCAGTGACAGAGACTGCCTTTGCCCTCCCGAAAGAAACTTAACTTCCGTGTCGAGCTTGTTCTCAAGTCCTAAGTCAAGGACCTTAAGCATTTCCCTATACTGGCTTATTTTATTTTTGTTTATGAGCTTTCTCAAAC
>DIWF01000018.1 GCA_002422545.1 Firmicutes bacterium UBA6113
AACTCTTAATTCTTCATTCTTAATTATTTGTCGGGTAGTTTAAATTTTCTTCAGTAAGTTTTAAAAGCACTTCATTGTAAAATTTCGCAGATTCAAATTTTGCCATAGGAAGGTTCATGTCAAGGTAATTGCCGCATGACATGGGGTCAGCACCCGGCACATCGCCTTCAAAATTCATTATGAATTCGAACATTTCCTTTATAATGCCCACAACATCCAGAGAAGTCAAATCTCCTTTGAAGATTACATAAAAACCTGTCCTGCATCCCATGGGGCCGAAATAAACGGTCAAATTGTCATATATGGGATGATTTCTTAAAAATGTTGCTCCTATGTGTTCGATGGCGTGGTTTTCTGCTGTGTTAATAACGGGCTCCCTGTTTGGTTCCTTCATTCTTATATCAAAGGTCGTAACGGTGTTTTCTCCAACCATGTCTTTTCTTGAAACATAAATACCTCTTTTTAAATCAAGGTGATTTACCTGGAAGCTTTCTATTTTTTTCATCTTATCTCCTTGTATTATCTAAAATTATTAATAAATGTTGCTTTTAATCAAATAAAATTCAATTGAAGTTCCTTTTATTAATATGATTTTACACTATAATTGTTATAAAGTAAACTTCCAACATTGTAAAAATCGTATTATTATGTTATAATTGCAATAATGTAATTCCTATTTCGGGAGGATTAAATGAAATCAAAAGAATATTTGTCTATACTGCAAAATATTTTGCGCCTTGTAGATGAAGGAGTACATGTACTGGATAAAGACGGCAATACTATAATATACAATGATGCAATGTCAAAACTTGAAAAAATGGAAACCAAGGAAGTAATCAAAAAACCATTTGGAGAAGTTTTCAAAAATTTAACAGGTGAGAACAGCACTTTGCTCAAAGCATTGAAAAGCAGAGAAAACACAATGAATCAGAAGCAAACCTATTTAAACAAGGACGGCAAGGAAATCACCACAATCAATTCCACACTTCCTGTAATAGTGAAAGATGAAGTCATTGCAGTTGTTGAAGTTGCTAAAAATATTACAAAAATGACCGAGATGTCTCATACTATACTGAAACTGCACGACGAAATAGGAAAGCCCGAAAAGGCTAAATCAAAAAAAATAAGAAAATACAATTTCAACAACATAATCGGCAATAGCCCGAACTTTGTTGAAGTTATTGAAAAGGCTAAGAAAGCCAGCAAAAACTCTGCAGCTGTGTTCATATACGGGGAGACAGGCACAGGAAAAGAACTTATTGCTCAAAGTATACACTATGAAAGTGAAAGAAGGGAAAAACCTTTTATTGCACAAAACTGCGCGGCTCTTCCTGAATCGCTGCTGGAGGGACTTTTGTTCGGAACATCAAAGGGAGGCTTTACAGGTGCTGTTGACAGGGCAGGACTTTTTGAACAGGCCAATGGAGGAACCCTTCTTCTGGATGAAATCAACTCAATGCCTTATGAACTGCAAGCAAAGCTATTGAGGGTTCTTCAGGAGAATTATATAAGACGTGTGGGCGGAACAAAAGACATTCCAATTGATGTTAGAATTATTTCAACCAGCAACGAACCGCCTGAAAAAATACTGTCAGAGGGAAAAATAAGAAAAGACTTGTTCTACAGGCTTAATGTCATTCAAATAAGCATACCTCCACTGCACAAAAGAAAAGATGACATCCTTATGCTTGCAAACATGTTTTTAGAAAAGTACAATGAAAGAATGAACAGAGATATTATTGCAATATCAGACGAAGCTAAAGAAAGTCTGCTGAATTACGAATATCCCGGGAATGTCCGAGAACTTGAAAATATAATTATGTCAGCTATGAGCATGTCTGACGACAACATGACAGTTCTTGACAGCAGCTGCTTTTCAATACAGCATTCAATGCATAAAACTGAACAAAATTTTGAAGGAATCGGCGATGAAGGCATAGATGAATATCTTGCAAAGCTTGAGAAAAATATAATAGAAGATACGCTTGAAAATAATGGAAATAACATAACAAAAGCAGCGGAAGAGTTGAAAATTAAGCGTCAGACGCTTCAGCACAAAATAAAAAAATATAGCATAAAAATATAATATTATTATAAATAGCAAATATATTTGCACCTCATGCAAAAATATTTGCTATTTTTATGTAAAAAAAGATGCTTTTCTAAGAATAATTATGAAAACGATTTATATGTATTAAATTATTTTTTTCATAAATAATAAATCAAAAGCTGATATTTAAGGGTTATTTTGGAATCATCGTTTTGTTTTCAATAATGGGACAAAAGTTGGCACGGTAATTGCTTATTATATTAACAACTTAAATAAAATTTATTAGGAGGAATTATAATGCAAAACGTAAAGGTTATTATATGGGGACTTGGAGCTATGGGCTCAGGTATGGCTAAAATGTTGCTTAACAAAAAAGGTGTTGACATAGTAGGTGCAGTTGGAAGAGGATCTAAAATCGGAAAGAGCATGTATGAAGTAATCGGCGTTGAAAGAGGAGACAGACCAGAAGTATTGATTGGATCTCAGGAAGATGTAATCACTGAAAAAGCAGCTGACGTTGTTCTTTGCTGTACAGATTCTTATACAAAAGTTGCTTTTGACAGATTGAAATTTGTTTTGGAGAAAAAAATCAACGTTGTATCAAGTGCAGAAGAAATGTCTTATCCACAAGCTCAGCAGCCTGAACTTGCAAAACAGTTGGATGAAATTGCTAAGGCAAACGGAGTATCAATTCTTGGGACTGGTATTAACCCTGGTCTAATAATGGACTTGCTTGTAGTAGTTATGACAGGATGCTGCGAATCAGTTGATCACATTATATCAAGAAGAGTTAACAGTCTTTCACCATTCGGACCTACAGTTATGACTGAACAAGGTATAGGCATAACAGTTGATGAATTCAAAAAAGGTGTTGAAACAGGTCATTTAGCTGGACACGTTGGATTCCAAGAATCAATCAGCATGATTTCTGATGCTATAGGCTGGAATGTTGAAAAAATAACTACATCAATGGATCCAATAGTTACAGATGTTGACAGAAAGTCTCCATACGGCTTTGCAAAAGCTGGAAATGTTGCAGGCGTTGCTATGAAAGGCTACGGCTACATAGACGGAGAATTAAAAATTGAAATGGATCATCCTCAGCAAATCGAACCTGAACAGGTTGGCGTTACAACAGGCGACTATGTAATAATAAAAGGAACTCCAAACATCAATATGGTTAACTCACCTGAAGTACCAGGAGGAATCGGAACAATAGCTATGTGCGTAAACATGATACCTCAAATTATCAATGCAAAACCAGGTTTGAGAACTATGATAGACTTACCTGTTCCAAGAGCAATAATGGGAGACATGAGAAATCTTATTGATCCAGAATGCAAAATAGTTAAATAAAAGAAGCCCTAACCCCATTGTAGGGGAGGGTCTTGTGCCCTCCCGTTTAAAAATGTCGGTAGGTCTTTCGCAACGAGCACC
>DIWF01000022.1 GCA_002422545.1 Firmicutes bacterium UBA6113
CAGCGCCTCTAACTTGTTGGTCTGCGTGTCTTGAATCTACGCCTAATTTAACGTGAGCTTCAATAGTCTCGTCAAAATTAGCTTTTGCTGTACCAAGCATTACTTCTACAGCTTCTTCTAAATCGTATAATTTCAATTTATCAATTGATTTCATACTGTCTTGATATTTCTTTCCTCTTTTTGGCATGTTGTTAACCTCCTTTGTGGTCATGCAGCCTCACGGCCTCCCACAGTGCCTACAGTTATTTTTCTACCACAACACCCATACTTCTTGCAGTTCCAGCCACAAGGCTCATTGCTGCTTCAATAGTATTAGCATTTAAATCTGGCATTTTCAACTTTGCGATTTCTTCGCATTTTACTTTAGAAAGTGTTGCTACTTTCTTTTTGTTTGGTTCGCCTGAACCGCTTTCAATACCTACTGCTTTTTTAATTAAAACTGCCACAGGTGGAGTTTTTGTGATAAATGTAAATGATCTATCTTGATACACAGTCAATACTATTGGTATTATCATACCCGCTTGATCAGCTGTTCTAGCATTAAATTCTTTACAAAATCCCATTATATTCACACCATGAGGTCCTAACGCTGTACCAACCGGTGGAGCTGGAGTCGCTTTTCCTGCTGGTATCTGCAGCTTAACTAAAGCTGTTACTTTTTTAGCCATATCATTGCACCTCCTTCATACGTAAACGCATGTATCTATTGAAAAGTCTTAAACTTTTTCAATCTGGTCATAATCAAGTTCGATAAGAGTTTCTCTTCCAAACATTGATACAAAAGCTTTAATTTTTCTTTTTTCTTGACTGATGCTTTCAACAGCACCAATGAAGTCCTCAAATGGTCCTTCTTTTACTTTGATGGTATCTCCCGGTACAAGTTCAATCGCAGGAAGTCTTTCAACAACACCCAGTGCTTTTACCTCTTCATCTGTCAAAGGAACAGGTTTTGATCCCGGACCCACGAAGCCGGTAACTCCTCTTGTGTTTCTAACAAGATACCAAGACTCATCAGTCATTATCATTTTAATGATAACATAGCTGGGGAACATTTTTCTTTCTTTAATCTTCTTTTTGCCGTTTTTTACTTCAGGTACTTCTTCAACCGGCACTCTAACCTCGAAAATTATATCTTGCATCTCTCTATTTTCAACAAGCTTTTCGATATTAGCTTTTACTTTGTTCTCATGTCCCGAATATGTATGAACGACATACCATCTTGATCCTTGTGACTCTTGCTTCATACTCGCATTACTCCTTCTTAAACAATCAATGAAACCAAATTCTGGAATATGAGATCCAATCCCCAAATTACAAGTGTCATAGCAAATGTAGTAGCAAGTACCACAACAGTATAATTTGTTAATTCCTTTTTTGTAGGCCAATTAACTTTTTTTAATTCTGATTTAACACCCTTGAAATAATTACTTACACGAGCTGTAAATTTTGGATTTTCATTTTCTCTATTAGACATTTACCAACACCTCAATACGGTTATTTTGTTTCCTTGTGAAGAGTATGCTTTTTACAGAATTTGCAATATTTGTTTAGTTCTATTCTTTCAGGATTTTCTCTCTTGTTTTTCTCTGTATCGTAATTTCTCTGTTTACATTCTGTACAAGCTAACTTAACTGCTACTCTCATTTTACACCTCCAAGAACTTATTTGTTCATAAGACCCATTATCCTAATTAAGATATCATAATTAATTTTAACTGTCAACATTTTTTTGGCACGTCAAAATCAAATTAATTGTATATCCATTAAAAAAAGCCCCTGCTAAAGCAAAAGCTTCTTTTATTAACAACAATTAATTATAAATTATTAAATTGCATCTGTCAATACTTTTTCATCAATTTTTATTTTATTTTCGTCAACGCTTATGTCCTCGTCCTGCAAAGCGTCATAACCTTCTTCGCCGGTTCTGATTTTCACGGCATTTTCAACGTCATATACAAATATTTTACCATCACCTATTCCTCCTGTATGAAGCACTTCCTTTGCTTTTTCTATTACAAGCCTTGCAGGTACCTTGCTCACAACTATTTCAACCTGAATTTTAGGAAGAAGGTTCATATCAACTCTAACCCCTCTGTAGTATTCGTGATATCCCTTTTGAACTCCGCAGCCCAGCACATTTGTCACCGTCATTCCTGTGATTTCAATTTTGTTCATGGCTTCCTTCAGAGCCTGGAATTTGTTTTGATTGATTATGATTACAATCTTTGTAAGCTTTGCAATCTTTGACGATTTAGATTTTGTTGGTTCCTCAAATGCAACAGGAGATTCGTTTTTTACTATATGAATAGGAGTCTGAGCGTAACCCGTATACGAACTCACTGCGGAAAGTGCCGGCATGAAATCAGCATAAGCACTGATAAGTCCGTGTTCCATTATGTCAAGTCCTGTTATTTCTTCTTCTTCAGATACGCGAAGTCCAACGGTTGCATCTATAACCTTGAACACTGTTGTCATTGTTACAAAAACCCACAAGCCAACAGCTAAAACTCCTGCTGTTTGAACAAGTAACATTCCTGCTCCTCCTCCGTAAAGAAGACCTCCGTCTAGGGCAAATATGCCGGTCATCACTGTTCCTGCAGCACCGCACATTCCATGAACAGCAACTGCTCCAACCGGATCATCAATCTTTAATTTCTTGTCCAGAAATTCTATTCCGAATATAATTATTAATGATGAAATAAATCCAATTGCTGCTGCACCTGCAACAGATACAACATCGCAACCTGCAGTTACTGCAACCAACCCTCCCAGTGAAGCATTCAGGGTCATGGAAACATCAGGTTTTTTATATCTCATCCAAGTTATTATCATAGCCGATGTAGTTGCCACAGCTGCTGCCATGTTGGTGGTTACGAAAATTGTGGAAGCTGAAACAATTGCATCATCACCTGTCATTGACACTGTAGAAGTTCCGTTAAAACCAAACCAGCAAAACCACAAAATGAAAACTCCCAACGCTCCTATGGTAAGGTTGTGTCCAAGAATTGCATTTGGTTTTCCATCTTTTTCATACTTGCCAATGCGGGGTCCTAAGGCCTTTGCTCCAAGGAAGGCCGCAATCCCTCCGACCATGTGCACTGCAGTTGAACCTGCGAAATCATGAAAACCAAGATTTGAAAGCCATCCGCCTCCCCATATCCAGTGGCCTGAAACTGGATATATTAAGGCGCTTATTATAAGGCTGTATATGCAGTAAGAAACAAACTTTGTTCTTTCTGCCATGGCTCCTGAAACTATTGTTGCAGCAGTGGCGGAAAAAACTGTCTGGAAAATGAAAAATGCCATTGTAGGAACCGTTGAAGAATAATCACCTCTTACAAAAAAATCCGGTGTTCCCACTAAACCAAAATTTGTTGCTCCAAACATCAATCCAAACCCAAGAATCCAGAATGCAATTGAACCGATAGTAAAGTCCAGCGTGTTTTTCATTATGATGTTTCCTGCATTCTTTGCTCTTGTAAATCCTGTTTCTACCATTGCAAAACCTGCCTGCATAAAAAATACCAACGCTGCTCCTAATAATACCCAAATGGTATCTACTGATGAATACATAATAACTCCTCCTTGATTAATAATTTAATTAAATAAAAAAAAAACGCGCATATACTTTAGGTATATACACGTCTTTGTGCATTGACCGGGAATCAGTTCCCCCTCGATTTTCCCGGCCTTCCTACAACTTTAAAAAGGAAAAAAACAGGCGCCGCAGGTAATCCCGCAGCGCCTTTGCTGTTTTTTATTATGATAAATGATGTTGGTACATTTGTCAATAGAAAAATTTTAAAATCATGAAATTTTTCTTATTTTTGAACGCTCAACATATACAAAAACAGCTTTCTCTAAAAAGCTGTCAGACTATTGACAAATCCAGTTCTGCAAATTGTAGGGGCGGATCTTGTAT
>DIWF01000007.1 GCA_002422545.1 Firmicutes bacterium UBA6113
TGCTTTAACTTGTCAAGAACTTTTTATTTCTTTTTAATTTCTTTTTTCTTGACTCACCGCCTCTTGCAGAGACAGCTTTAATAGTTTACCACATCAGCTTTTCTTTGTCAAGAAGTTTTTTCTTCTTTTCAAAACTATCTTCTTTTAATTTCGCTGCGGTGTTCAACAGCTTTGTTAGTTTACCACAACCCAGTAATAAAGTCAACTGGTTTTTCACTTCTTTTTCGGTTTTTTTATTGATTGTTTTGCTTCTGTACCTGAAGTGCTTTTATATTCTAGCTCACTTATACTGCTTTGTCAATCCCCTATTTCAATTTTAGTTTCATTTTTTAAAACGCTTCATATTAGCCATTATGCTTTAAATATGTAGGAAGATAATACAATATATAATTTAGATTAATATGTAAATAAATGTAATATTTTGTTGAATTTTGAATGCATATATAATATAATTAGTCAAAAGAACCGTTTACAAGCAGGGGGTGTTGTTTTGAAAAATAAAGAGAAAAAGCAATTGACTTCATCGGAACTGTCGTTTTTCTGCATGCAGGTGGCGATGGTATTGAAATCAGGCATGCTTATTTCTGATGGTATTGAATGGATGTACAACGACATAGAGAAAAGCAATGTTAAAAATGCGCTTGGTGTAGTTCTGGACGAGCTTTCTAACAAGGTACCTCTATATAAAGCAATGGAATCTTCAGGATACTTTCCTACATATATAATAAGCATGAGCCAAATAGGAAGCGTAACCGGCAGACTTGAGGATGTGATGACTTCATTGTCTGAATATTACGACAGGGAAGATTTCATAAAGGCAAAAATCAAGAACTCTGTATTTTATCCGGCCATGCTGTTTGTTATGATGTCTTTTGTAATAATTCTGCTTGTAACTAAAATCTTCCCTATTTTTGAAGGAATGATCAAGGAACTTGGAGGAGAACTGCCGGGAGAGTCATCGGCTTTAATGTCCTTTTCCACAGGGATAATGGCAGGCAAAATCACAATGGCAGCGACAATTGCAGTCCTTGTGCTCATTGCAGCAATATTTGTTCTTACCAAATCTGAAGAAGGCAAAAAATCCTTCAATAAATTCTTAAGTTCTTTTGGTCCTACGAAGTTAATAATAAAAAAAATCACTGCATACAGATTTTCTTCCTGCATGTCACTGCTTTTATCAAGTGGCATGAACATAGATTCTTCAATGGATATTTTGCTTGATATAATTGAAGAACCTGAACTTAGAAACAAAATTGAAACTTGCAAAGCCTCCATGAATTCAGGAGAAAATTTCCTCGATTCATTGTCAGGGCTTTCCATATTTTCAAGCATGCACATTCAAATGCTAAACATGGGTCAGCGTACCGGTGAAATGGACATTGTTATGAAAAAGCTTACAAATATATACGAAAACGAAGCAGATCAGGCAATAAGCAATTCAGTTGCCCTTATTGAACCGGTGTTGGTTGGAATTTTGTGTGTTGTAATAGGTTTCATCCTCATATCTGTAATGCTTCCTTTGATGAACATCATGTCATCAATCGGATAGCAGAAAGGAATGTTATTGTGAGAAAAATCAAGTTTAAAATTTTATCTGTTGCCTTAGTATTTCTCTTTGCAGCCTTTTTATATGTGGCAGTAAACAATGCTCAAAAAGGCAGTGATGATGAAATGTATGAAATACTGACTGATGCTATATCAAGAAGCGCTGTACAGTGCTATGCCATTGAAGGCTTCTATCCTCCCGACATTGAATATCTCGAGGAAAATTACGGTTTGGTTGTGAACCACGACAAGTACGTAATAAGCTACAGAGTATTTGCATCCAACATCATGCCTGAAATTGAAGTTTTCAACAAATAATCATCATGGAAGGATTGTTATGAACTCAAAAAACTTTTCTAAGCAGTTCTCTTTTCAATTTATATTTATTATGCTGCTTTTTCTCATCATTGTACTGTTATCAGTGATGATTATTGTTTTGGGCAAAAACATATATGTTAATATAAATGAGGACAGAGACAACAATTATGAGATAAGGGTCTCTCTTTCTTACATAGCTAACAAAATTCGTCAGTCAGATAAACAGGGAGCTGTTGAAATAAGAAATTATGAAGGTGAAAATGCCGTTATAATAAATGAAACTTATGATGAAGAAAATTATGAAACATGGATTTACTTTTATGATAATGCAATTTATGAGATGTTCACAGATGAAAACTCTTCTTTTCAGCCCGAAGAAGGCATGAGGATTGTTGATTGTGACGGTTTTGAAATAACAAAATTAAATGATAATCTGTATATGTTTGCTGCGAAGAGCAGCAAGGAAAGTTCAGAACTGGTTTTGAACTTATACTCCAAACAATAAGGCGGTGATCAGTTGAAAAGCAAATTGTCCATCAATCTTGAAGTCTCCCTAGTGGAAATTATTTTGTCAGTCTTGATTTTCGCTGTAGCCGGAGCCATAATGCTTAACTGCTTTGTATATGCAAAATACACGCAGGAAAAAGCCAACGACAAGGTTACTGCTTCCTGGCTCGTTCAATCGGATGCTGAAATGATTAAATCTGCTGATACTTTAGATGAGGCAGTCTTATTCTTGGCAAAGACCTATGGAAAAAAAGCTAAAGATGGAAGTTCAGATATTTACACCAATTATTACGACAAAGACTGGAATCATTGCACCGAAGAAAAACAGGAATACACAATTAATACTGTCATCTCACTTGATGACAAGGAATACGGTGAATTTATGGATGTAAAAATAACCGTAGTGAAATCTACTCCCTACCCTTTTGTAGACATGAACAAGATGACAAGCCCTATTTATTCAATTGAAACCAGCAAGTTTTTTTCAACCAATGAAGCAGGGAGGCAGTGATGGAAAACCAAAGCAAAAGATTGTCCAATGTTTCCGTCGGAATGGGCGGAACTTTAATCATCACCATATTTGTAGTTTTAAGCCTCACTATTTTTGCCACCCTTTCATTTACAACTGCTCATTCTGATTTAAAGCTTGCAGTTAAAACCGAAAAAGTGGAATCAGATTATTATAAAACAAGCAGCAAGGCAGAAGAAATGCTTTCAGAGGTTTACAGTGCAATGATGGTTTCCAAGGAATATATAAGTGCAGATAATACAGCAAACGAAGACGAACTGTACTTTGATACTCTTTCAAAAAAGCTTTCTGAAATTGAAGATGTTGACTTTGTTTATGAAGAAGGAAAATTCACCGTTTATTACGAATCTTTAGGAGAAATGAACCAAAAGATATGCGTTGATCTGGAAGTTTTTTATGACCAAAACAACAATGAGACTTATTACGAAATCACATCATGGAATCTCGCCAACATTGAGCTGCCGATTTATGAAGAAGAAAATTATGACTTATGGGAAGGAATCGAAATTAAATGAAAACAATTGATATATTTCAATTAGCTATAGAAAAAAAGGCGTCCGATATTTTCATCATCGCCGGAAGGCCTTTGTCCTTTAAAATAATGGGTGACATCGTGTCTTATGACGACATTCAGCTTTCGGCTGATGACACTTACGGAATAATATACGACATATTCAAAGTCGCCAACCAGGAAAGTCTTGATGAACTGTCAACAGAAGGAGATGTAGACTTTTCTTTTTCGCTTCCGAAGCTCGGACGTTTCAGAGTGAGCGCTTACAAGCAAAGAAATTCATTTGCTGCAGTAATAAGGGTTGTGCTTTTTGAACTGCCGGATCCTATAAAACTTGGAATTCCTGATGTTGTCATGAATCTTCACTCTAAGACAAAAGGACTTATTTTAATAACCGGACCTGCAGGAAGCGGAAAATCTACAACTCTTGCATGCCTCATAGACAAAATAAACACTGAGCGAAACTGCCACATCATGACGTTTGAAGACCCAATAGAATATATTCACAAGCATAAAAAATCAATTGTGAGCCAGAGAGAAATATCAACAGATTCCAAAAGCTATATTTCTTCACTTCGTTCCTCATTGAGGCAGGCGCCGGATGTAATGCTCATTGGAGAAATGAGAGATTTGGAAACCATAGAAATCGCCCTGACAGCTGCCGAAACAGGGCACCTGGTTCTTTCCACCCTTCACACAACTGGAGCTGCAAACACCATTGACAGGATAATAGATGTATTTCCATCGAATCAACAGCAGCAGGTAAGAATTCAGCTTTCAATGCAGCTTCAGGCAGTTATATCACAGCACCTGATTCCATCTCCCGTACGCGGCAGAGCGGCTGCCTTTGAAGTGATGTTAGCAACAAATGCAGTATCAAACCTCATAAGAGAATCAAAGGTCCACCAGCTGAACAGCGTTATTTATTCCTCGGAAGGCAAGGGAATGAAATCCATGGACACAAGCATTTACGAGTTATACAAAAATGGAATAATATCAAAAGAAAATGCAGTGCTTCATTCCATAGATCCCGACCTGATGCTCAAGCTTCTCAACAAACAATAAAACAGCAAAATAAAAACCCCATTCGGGGTTTTATTAATTAAAAATTACTTATTTAAAAATAATACGGGCGGACACAAGATCCGCCCCTACCATTTGGAGAAAAAAAGTTTGTCATTATTCTGACCCCTATTGGGGTTTTTTTAATATTCAAATTGTTTTGTATAATACTTGCTGTCTATGAGCTTATTTGTGTATTCCATCACTCTCGGGCTGTTGGACTGTTTTGCTGATGAAGCTATTGTGCTGTCCATAAGCTTCCACTGCTCACCGTCAAAATACATTTCGTTCAATACTATCCAACCGGTTTCTTCAGTATAAACTTCATTCCATGCATGGAACGCGCTTAAGTTTGAGGAATATCCCGTAACCAGCTTTGCTGGTATTCCTTCCGAGCGGAGCATTGACGCCATAAGAGACGCATAATCGAAACATATTCCCTTGTTGCTGGTTAGTATATCATCTACATTTGGAAGATATCCGCTTTTTACTGTCTTCGCCTTTTCATTGTCATATGCTATGTTTGAAATAACATAATCATAAATTACATCCAGCTTTTCAAAATCTGTTGTTGAGTCCTTTGTAAGTTCAGCAGCCTTCTTTGCAGCTGCTGATTCTCTTGTGAAGTTCACAAGTTGGTTTGGCATAAGAAACGGTAAATTCTTGTCCTTTAGTTTAACTTCAATCGATACGGTCTGTTTTGCCGCATACTTTGTACCGCTTATGTTTTCAAAAACCCTCACATTGTATGTACCGTCTCCCATCTGAAGAGGATAGGTGTCGTAGTTTCCTTCTCCGTTTAAGTCGTATGTGTACTTACCTTTGCCCTTTTCTATTATTACCTTGAGCTTTTTAGTTGTTGCATTTAAATATTTGACTTTAATATAACCTTCTTGAGCAGCTGAAGCATCGATTTCTGATTTTGTGCTTTTATAAATGCCGTCTGCACCGAAGCAAAGAGCCGAAGAAGCTAGTAAAAGCATTATTAATACTGTAAATACGGTTCTTTTTGCGAATTTCATACTTTTTATTTTTTTCATATGCTTGTCCCCCGCAAATAAAAAAACTTCGCAATGATGCGAAGCCAATAAACTAAGTAAATGTACCTGAGTACAGCAACTGGCTGTCATACCATTTTCATGGGTTAGACCCTCTAGCTTTGCGCCATTTTCTTTAGAAAATTTTGCCTATTTAATTTAGCTCATCATATCACTTGGGTGAATAATTGTCAACAAAATATTTCCAATTTTGACATGGTAGCTCCTACAATTTTCAATCAATTTACATTTATTTATTCTCATCAAAATTGTGCATCATGAAAATTAAAAATTTCTTAGTTATTGCAATGATGGTCGTTCTCATATTAATAACTCATTATTTTAGGCAATAAAAAACCTCGTTACAAACGAGGTTTTTTATTGCGGTGTACCGCATAATTGGTGCGGATGAGAGGGTTCGAACCCCCACGCCGTGAGGCGCTAGATCCTAAGTCTAGTGCGTCTGCCAGTTCCGCCACATCCGCGCAACCAGTTGTTTACTCAACAACAAAATTAATTATACTACTGTGAACATGCTTTGTCAAGCATTATTTTACAAGATTTATTTTTAAATTTTATAAGCTTGTCAAAACTGTCTATTACTTCAATGTTATTGTTGAAAATTGATGTTTGTCCTATGCATGAGCACACGCTTGTTGTATATGCCACAGGCTTGTTGAACGCATTTGCGAACTTGACTGTGTGGGATGTTCCTCCCTTCAGTCCTCCTTCAATCACAATTATGCCTTCAGACAGTGCAGCAATGACTCTGTTTCTGTCAATGAATGCATTTTTTTCTGCTTTAGCATTTGGAGGAAGTTCTGACACAATAGTGCCGCCGTTCATTAATATCATGTTGTACATGGATTTGTTGTTTTTCAAAATATACAGATGCCCTGCAGGTATAACAGCTATGGTTCTACCATTGGCTGCTAGGCAGCCATTGTGTGCTGCTTCGTCGCATCCTGAAGCAAATCCGCTAACAACGCAACACTTTTCTTCAGCAAGTTTTTCTGCAAAGATGGAGCTTATTTCATACCCTTCCTGAGAAGGAGTCCTTGTTCCTACTATTGCTATATTGTAGTCATGATTCAGCAATTCAACATTTCCGTCCACATAAAGAATCAATGGTTTATCTTCAATCAGATGAAGTTTCCTGGGATATTCCTTGTCATAGAGACTTATAATTTTTATATTTGCTTTTTTGCAGCATTCAAATATGGCAGAAGCATCACTTTCCACCTTTTCCAAATCAATATTGATTTTTTTTATTCCCATGTCTTTTATGAATTTTTCAACTTCAGAAAAGTTTGTCAAATTAACTTTCTTTGCTTCCATGAATTTCAGGATTTTGCTTATAGTCTTTCTGCCTAAACCATTAACGAGCTGCAGCCTTACTATATCTTCGTTGCTTATCATCTTTGATCCCCTTGTGATTAATTTCAATCGGAAGGTCTATGTTTCTTCTCCCAGTGATTTACCATAATATATGTTTCTACATTTTAACACAATATTCAACAAAAAAAAACTCTTCTTTATGGAAGAAGAGTTAAGAAAATTTAATTATTTAGCCAATTGTTACTAACGGTTCTCCCGTGCTCACTGTTGATGACTTGGAAGTATGGATCTTATTAACAACTCCGTCCTTTGGAGAAACAATTTCATTTTCCATTTTCATTGCTTCAAGTATCAGAATAAGTTCTCCTGCCTTAACAGTCTGACCTTCTGAAACTTTAATATCCAGAATTGTTCCAGGCATTGGAGCTGTCAAAAGCTCTCCTGAAACCGGTCCTGCAGGTGCTTTTGGAGCAGGAGCTGATTTTGGAGCCATAGCTGCCTGTGGTGCAGGTGCTGGCTGAGGAGATGCTGCCGGTGCCTGGACTGCAGGGGATGGCTGTACTGGTGTATATGTAAAACTTCCCTGAGCTGAACCTACTTCTTCTACTTCTACAGCATATGATTTGCCGTTTACTGTCACATTAAATTTTTTCATTTCATTCCTCCGTATTTTATCTCATTAATTTCATTCGTCCTGCCACTGCCCATATTGGGTCCATTTCAGGTGTTCTCTTAATATTTCTTACTATGAACTTATCTGTTGAAGACCCAAGTATCACTGCTATGGCAGCTGTGATTGCAGCCACTGTTTCTTCTTCTTCATCCATTGACGCAAGCGATGCGGCTATAACTGCTGCAATTTCATCTTCGTCATCTTCAATAATTTCTTCATTAATTTTATTTTTTACTTCTGTATCTTCATCTTTATGTTTGAAAAAACCGTTTAAAAAACTCATACATGCCCCCTTACAGAGGAATATTGCCATGTTTTTTTACAGGTCTTAATTCTCTTTTGCCTGACAACATGTCAAATGCGCTTATTATTCTTTTTCTTGTTTCCGCCGGCTCTATTACCTGGTCCACGTAGCCTCTTGCTGCTGCCGTGTACGGGTTTGCTACCGTGCTTCTGTATTCCTCTATTTTTTCCTTACGTTTTGCATTCTGGTCTTCGGCTTCTGATATTTCGTTCTTGAATATGATGTTTGCTGCTCCGTCCGGTCCCATTACTGCTATTTCTGCTGTTGGCCATGCAAGCACCATGTCGGCTCCAAGTTCCTTGTTGCACATTGCTATATATGATCCGCCATATGCTTTTCTTGTTATTACTGTTA
>DIWF01000009.1 GCA_002422545.1 Firmicutes bacterium UBA6113
GCATAGTTCAACTTAGCTTTCTTAATAAAATCTACTGGTTTGATGGAGGAGACTTCTTTCATTTTACGATATAAGGAAGATCTTGACATATTCATTTTATCAGAAAGGTTTGTCATGGTATAATCCTCGTTTTGAAGGTTCTCATATATATTGTTAAGGCATTCTTTTAAAAATTCCTCCTTCTCACTGTTTTTGGATTCAAGGAGATTCCTGAAAAACGGAGAAGGACAGAAAAAACTTTTCAATTTTTCTCTACTTTCAATCAGATTCCTGATATTTGATAATAGAAGGAATTCATTAAATGGTTTGGTAATATATGCATCTGCACCAATATCAAACCCTTTTATGGTATTCTCCTGGGAGTCAATTGCTGTTAGTAAAACTATAGGAATATGACAGGTTCCCAGGTTTTTTTTAATCTCAATACACATTTGCATACCATCCATAACAGGCATTAGGATATCGCTTATTACAAGGTTGGGCGATTTCTTCAGGGTAAGATTTAAACCTTCTCTTCCATTACTGGCGGTGATAACCTTATAGTGCTTACTAATGATATCAGCAAGCACAATTAATACATCAGGATTATCTTCTACAATAAGTACAGTCTTCTTATAATCAGGTTTTATGTTATTTTCATTATAAAAGCTTCCTGTATTTGCATAGCCAACTTGGGCGTCTTTTTCTGATATTTGATGAAATTGGGGGATAGTTACGGTAAATGTAGAGCCCTTTTGTTCTATACTCGTGACATTTATATAGCCTCCATGAAGTTGCAGTAATTCTTTACAAAGGGCTAGCCCAATTCCAATTTTATCATTTACTGAATTATTCCCCGAACTATTAGATTTATAAAAACGATCAAAAATAAACGGTATGTCGTTTTTGGGAATACCACACCCGGTATCCTTAACAACAATTACGATCTTGAAATTACTTGATTTTAATGAAATTGAAACCGAGCCTGAATTAGGAGTAAATTTAATTGCATTTGATAACAGATTATATAATACTTTTTCAATAACACCCACATCAAATTCACAATAAATCTCCTGGGCTATTTCCGATATTAGCTTGATATCCTTTTTATTTGCATGTTCCTGGAAAGTCTCAATAACATTTTCAACAAATTTGGATATGTTGGCATGAACATAAATGAGATGGTATTTATTTTCGTCTATATTCCGGAATTTCAATATCCCGTCTGTCAAGCGTGCAAGTCTTTCAGAACTGCGTTGCAGAACTCTGAGTTTCCCCTTTGTCACTTCGTCCTGGGCTGTGTCAAGCAAATCTTTGACAGGATTTGTGATAAGGGTAACAATAGTTCTGAACTCGTGGGATAGGTCAGTAAATAGTCTTAGCTTGTTTTCTTTCGCCTCCTCAGCTATTATTAATAAATTGACAGAATCATCGCGTTGTTTAGTTATAATTTTATTTTGCTGATTGATGGTCTTATTTTTTTCATTCAATAAGGCATTCATTTTATTCTTATTTCTAAGATTGGAAAAGATGATGAACACGACTACAACTAAAAGTATAATAATAATATAGGTAAGAACTAAAAGGATATTACGCTTGGATAATACAGAAGTCAAGCTATCAAGTCGATCACTTTGCATATCAATCTTGTTTTGCTGAACCTGCATTTGCTGACCCTGTAACCATATGGTTCGTGCGTTACTTTTATCGATACGGAATGTGCTCAGTATATTGTTTTTTTCATATTGATTCCCGGCTAAGATATCTATGGAAAGTTGAATTGCTCTATCTCCACCTGTTGGATAAAAAATAGTCCCATCAATTAATCCTTTAATGACCATATCTACTCCGCCCATTGAAATATTCATACCATCGACACCAATAATGTATGGCTTTAGATTGTGCTTCAGGGCAGATGAAGAAGCTGCATTTGCCATAAAATCATTGTGTGCAAAGATCAGGTCAAAATCTGTAAAGGTGCGGAAAAGGCTGTCAGTAATTCTGAGTGTTTTATCTTCTAACCAAGCCCCTTCGATGGTTTTTACAGAAGAAATTTGAGGATAGGTATTAATTATTTCATGAAATCCTCTTGATCTTTCTATGGCTGGTGTTGATCCTTGGAGTCCCGTAATTTCCAGTATTTTCCCATTCCCATTTAGTAGTTCCGTGGCAAAAAAACCGGCTTCTCTTCCTATTGAAAGATTATCTGCCCCAATAAACGCTGTGTAACTTTCCGAGTTTATTTTCCTGTCAATAACAATCACAGGGATACCTTTTCTATATACTTCTTCAACAATTGGGGTTAGCTGGTCAGCTTCGTTGGGAGATACGATTAAAATATCAATTTTGCTATCAACAAGTTCTTGAATATCCTTGATTTGTTTAGAATTGTCATCATTAGCATCTCTAATAATCAATTCAATTTCATAATCGCGAAAAAAAACGATTTCCCTTTTCATTTCTTCAACCATTGCCTGGCGCCAAGTATCGACCATGGTACATTGTGAAAAGCCGATAACCATTTTCTTTACAGGTTTATTTATTGGTTCAGAGCCGCAACTTATTAAAAAAAGGGATAATAATATTAAATAGGGTTTCATCCTTTCCAATTTAGTTCAAACCTCGGTGAAATTAAACAGAACAAACTTCCTGCAAAAATCTG
>DIWF01000017.1 GCA_002422545.1 Firmicutes bacterium UBA6113
TTTGGAAATGGAATTCCCATGAAACCGTATTTCTGCATTTTTTCAACAGTTTCAAGTGGAAATCTTTCTTGTTCGTCAATTTCTTGTGCCAATGGCTCCACTTCGTTGACAGCAAAACTTCTGAAAAGCTGTCTTGCCATTTCGTGTTCCTTGCTTAATTGAAAATTCATCATTTCACTCCCTTAAATTTTTTGTTGACCCTTATTTTCGCCCTTTAACAAGTTTGATTTGTTAATTTAACCCTTTTGTTTGACAAATACCAAACATTATGATTATACTAAAAAAGAAAATAAAATTCAACCCTTATTTGAAATTTTGTTCAATTTTACTACATATTTTTTTCAAAAAATGAAGACCGCAAAAAAATTCGCGGTCTTCATTGACTTTAAATCAACCTACAATTGCCAATACTATCACAATCATGGCCGTGCAAACGTATACTATTCTTTATACATTAATTTATAATTTATTATTTGAACTGAGGCTTTCTTTTTTCAGCAAAAGCTGTCATACCTTCTTTTTGGTCTTCACATGAAAAGCACAGAGCAAACAAGTTTGACTCATATGAAATTCCTGTTTCTATGTCTGTTTCTGATCCCTTGTTTATTGCTTCCTTGGCATATTTTACGGCTGTTCTTGAATTTGATTTTATTTTTTCAGCCATTTTGTATGTTTCTTCCATGAGAGTTTCTTTTTCTGTAACTTTGTTAACAAGACCAATTCTGTATGCTTCTTCAGCATCAATGTGGCTGCCTGTGAATATGAGTTCTTTTGCTCTTCCCATTCCTACAAGTCTTGGCAGTCTTTGTGTTCCTGAAAAGCCTGGAATTATCCCAAGACCTACTTCAGGTTGTCCGAATTTTGCTTTAACAGCTGCAATTCTTATGTCGCATGCCATTGCAAGCTCACAGCCTCCTCCAAGAGCAAAACCATTTACTGCTGCTATTACAGTCTTGTCCAATGTTTCAATTTTTCTGAATAATCTTGCTCCGTCCTGACCAAATTTTTTAGCTCCTGACGGGTCCAGAGTATTCATGTAGGCAATGTCAGCTCCTGCTACAAAAGCCTTACCTTCGCCTGTGAGAACAACCACTGACACTTCATCATCACATTTGAGCCCGTCAAATACAAATTCAAGCTCATTAAGCACTTCTGCATTCAAAGCGTTCAATGTCTGAGGGTTGTTGATTGTAATTGTACAGATACCCTCATTTTTTCCAACCACTAAATTTTTTAGTTCCATAATCCACCCTTCCTTTACATTTTTATAGCCTCTTATCCATTTGCCTTTGGATTTTAAGGAAAACAAGTCAGCTGCATAAATGGCTGGACTGTCCAGTAAAAGCTATTAAAAGACTATTGGACAGAATGCCATCTCGCCAGCCGGCATATTTTTAAATTAATTTAGTAATGTCCCACATCTTATCAAGAACATGTGCTATATGATATTTTTCAGCCAGTTCCTTGGAATTTGACTGCCATCCCACAAGTACCGGAGTTGTTGAAGCGTTTATGGCACATTCCATATCAAATTTTGAATCTCCCACATACAATGTCCTGTCAGCTGTGCTTTTGAGTTCATTGATTACTTTCATGAGAGGTTCCTTATCCGGCTTGTGCTTTGTTACATCGTCGGCTGATATTACAACATCAAAGTAACCGGCAATGTTGAAATTTTCCAGTGCTGACACTGTGGAATGCTTCATTCTTGATGTGGCAATTCCAAGTTTTATATTTTTGCCCTTCAGATATTGCAAAGTTTCTGCGACAGTGTCATAAAGAGTCACTTCATCGTTGAAACGGTCTCGTTGGTAGTTTCTGTATGCATCTATAACATCTTCGTACTCGAACTGTTTGAAGTCTCTTTTCAATGTAAGTTCCAAAGGTTCACCAAATGTGCTCATGATGTATTCCTCGCTACACTCTTCTTCCAGAAAACAATTATATATGTGCCTGAAGGAATTTATAATCATTTGATTGGTATTTGCCAATGTGCCGTCAAAATCAAATATTATTGTATCAATCATTTGAATCTCCTAATTTTTCTTTGTTTTCATGCTGAGGCCGATTCTTTGTCTTTCCTTGTCAATGCTGATGATTGTCACATTGACAGTGTCTCCCACTTGAACAACCTCCATAGGATTTTTAATGTATTTGTCGCTCATTTCAGAAAGGTGAACAAGACCGTCCTGCTTAACCCCTATGTCGACGAAAGCTCCAAAATCCACAACATTTCTCACTGTTCCTGTGAGTTTCATTCCTGTTTCAAGATCTTCAAACTTAACAACATCACTTCTGAAGATTACCTTCGGCATCTCGTCTCTCGGGTCTCTTCCCGGTTTTTTAAGTTCTTCAATAATATCAGTGAGTGTCGGAACTCCTATATTAAGTTCATCAGCAAGCACCTTTACTTTTGCCTGGTAATTTTCTCTTGCCGGCTTCTTTTCCTGTTTGAAGTTTACCTGAGACAGAGCTTCAAGTCCATGGAGTCTGTTGTTTTTGGATGTCATTTTTAATTTACTGTCATCTTCCTTAACCTTGACATTCATTATGCGTTCGTTAATGTCTTTCAAATTTCCTGTTCTCACGTCTTCAATTGTGTATCCAAGTTTTTTCAAAAGATTTTCAGCAATTTCATATGATTCAGGATGTACTGCAGTCCTGTCCAGAGGATTGTCACCGTCAGATATTCTCATGAATCCTGCGCATTGTTCAAATGCCTTGTCTCCAAGCTGCTTAACCTTAAGAAGTTCTTTCCTGTTAACAAATTTGCCGTTTTCTTCTCTGTATTTTACAAGGTTTTTAGCAATTGTCTTGGAAACTCCTGACACATATTGCAAAAGTGCAGGAGATGCAGTGTTTAAATCAACTCCAACGCTATTAACGCAGTCTTCAACAACACCATCAAGTTCCTGACCAAGCTTTGGCTGGTTAACATCGTGCTGGTACTGACCTACCCCAATGCTTTTAGGGTCAATTTTTACAAGTTCAGCTAATGGATCCTGCAGCCTTCTTCCTATGGAAATGGCTCCTCTTATTGTAACATCAAGATCAGGATATTCTTCCTGAGCAAGCTTTGATGCAGAGTAAACAGAAGCCCCTGCTTCTGATACTATAGTGTAAGTTATCTTCTTGTCAATTCTTGAGAGCATATCTGCAACAACCTGCTCTGTTTCTCTTGATGCAGTGCCGTTTCCTATTGTAATAACATCTATATCATATTTCTTTATGAGCTCAGTCATTATTTTCTGAGATTTTTCAACTTCATTTTTAGGTTCATTAGGATAAATAACTCCCTGCTCCAGGAATTTACCGGTTTCATCAAGTATTGCAAGCTTGCACCCTGTTCTGAAACTCGGGTCAATTGCAAGGATTCTAATATCCTTTACAGGAGGAACCATCAGTAAGTTCTTTGTATTTTTTCCAAATACTTTTATTGCTTCTTCTTCGGCTCTTTCAGTCAAAATGTTTCTCACTTCTCTTTCTATGGAAGGAGATATGAGTCTCTTGTAGCTGTCCATTATTGCTTGTATATAATAATCAGTAGTTATGGCAGCTTCATTTTTAATTTCATTTGACTTAAGATAGTTTATTGCTCTTTCATCTGGTGTGCTGAGTTTTACTTTAAGCTTCTTTTCATTCTCGCCTCTGTTCACTGCTAATATTCTGTGGTTGGCGATTGTTTTTAAATCTTCTTCATATTTGTAATACATTTCATAAACAGTTTTTTCATTTTCATCAACTGCTTCTGAAATTAATTTTCCATCTGCTGCAAATAATTCACGTATATGTTTTCTGTAATCCGCATTGTCAGATATGATTTCTGCAATTATGTCGCATGCTCCTTCAAATGCCTCTTTGGAGTTTTTAACTCCTTTTTCTTCATCTATGTATGGTGAGGCCATTTTTTCAAGATTACCTTGAAGAACATCCTGAGCAAGAATAATATTTGCAAGACCTTCAAGTCCCTTTTCCTTTGCTTTTGAAGCACGTGTTGATTTTTTCTGTTTGAAAGGTCTGTACAGGTCTTCAACTCGCTGGAGAACATCGGCATTGAGTATTTCATCTCTTAGTTCTTCTGTAAGTTTTCCCTGCTCATCAATAAGTCTCACAACTTCTTCTTTTCTCGCTTCAAGATTTCTCAAATACATGAGTCTTTCGTACAAGTCTCTAAGAACAACGTCATCAAGGGAACCTGTCTGTTCCTTACGGTAACGGGCTATGAAAGGAATTGTGTTTCCCTCGTCTATGAGCTTTACTGTGTTTTCCACCTGGAATGCTTTTATATTGAACTCTTGGCATAATAATTTGTTTATATCTAACATTTTCTCTCCCCTTACTTGTTTAAATAAAGAATTAATAATGAAGAATTAAAAATTATGGTTGGAATGTGCACAGCACATTCCTTCATTCATTATTAATACTTAACTCTTAACTCTTAATTGCTTTTCAAAGATTTCAATTTCAAATATTCATTCATAAACATATCAAGATTGCCGTCCATTACAGACTGCACGTTAGCTGTTTCTGCATTTGTGCGGTGGTCCTTTACCATGCTGTAGGGATGGAAGACGTAAGATCTAATTTGGCTGCCCCATGCAATTTGATTGTATTTTCCCTGAATATCCTCGATTTTTTCCTTGTTTTCTAACTTCTTGATTTCCAGCAGCTTTGATTTAAGCATTTTCATTGCAAAATCCTTATTGCTGTGCTGAGACCTTTGATTTTGGCAGGACACCACAATACCTGTAGGAATGTGTGTAATACGTATGGCAGAGTCTGTAGTGTTTACATACTGACCGCCTGCTCCGCTTGAGCGGAAAGTATCCACCCTGATGTCAGTTTCGTTAATTTCAACTTCTTCATCATCTGCCATTTCCGGTGTGATGTCTACTGACGCAAATGATGTGTGTCTTCTGTTTGAAGAATCAAATGGTGAAATTCTCACAAGGCGGTGAACGCCTTTTTCTGATTTCAAATACCCGTATGCATTGTCACCTTCCACAAGAATAGTAACACTTTTGATTCCGGCTTCTGTGTCCGGAAGTATGTCAAGAACGGTGGACTTGAATCCGTGTGAATCAATCCATCTGGAGTACATGCGGTAAAGCATATCTGCCCAGTCCTGAGCTTCAGTTCCGCCTGCACCGGCATGAATGGACAATATTGCGTTGTTCTCATCGTATTCTCCGCTTAAGAGAGCAACAATTCTTGCATCTTCAAGCTGCTTTTCAACTTCATCCATGCTTTTTTTAAGATCAGACAGATGACTTTCGTCGTCTTCTTCCCTGATCATTTCAAGAAACAACTCAACTTCCTCTACCTGCTGTTTTAAATTTATATATTCGTTGATTCTGTTTGTGTTGTGTTTTAATTTCTGAGATACTTTTTGAGCTCTTTCCTGGTTATTCCAAAATTCAGGCTCCTGCATTTCAGATTCCAGCAGTATGTTTTCTTCCTTTAACTTTTCCAAGTCAAAGGGAACCACCTACCTCGTTTAATATTGCATTGAACCTTTTCAGATTTTCGGTTATTTCATACAAATCTATCAATTTATCAGCTCCCTTGCTTTATTCTTCTTCGTTTGCTCCGCAGCATTTTTTGTATTTCTTTCCGCTTCCGCATGGGCACGGATCATTTCTTCCAACTTTTTTATCTTTTTTAACAACCGGCTGAGGCTTTCCTGTTCCGCCTAAATCTCCGCCGCTTGTGCCTGTGATCTTAGCAACTTCCTTGCGCTGAACTTTTTCCTGCGGTTTTACGCGCATAAGCATTTTTACAGTGTCTTCCTGAATTGATGCAGTCATTTCTTCAAACATGTCGAATCCTTCGACCTGGTAAGCTCTCACAGGATCTTCGTTTCCTATGGCACGAAGGCCTATACCCTGTCTTAACTGGTCCATTGCATCAATGTGGTCAATCCATTTTGTGTCTACATTTCTAAGAAGTATAATTCTTTCCACTTCTCTGAAAACTTCTGCTCCAAATTCAGCTTCCTGTCTTTCATAGTGTCTGTCTACAGCATTTCTTGCCTTTTCCTTTAAGATATCCTTTGTGATATTTCCTTCGCCGTTGAAGCTTATGAGCATGTAGAAAGTTTCAGCAATATATTTTTCATATGCTTTTATATCCCAGTTGTCTGAATATCTTTCGTCAGTTGTATACATCTGTATGCCTTTGTCAATGAGGCTGTCAACCATTTTAGAAACATAATCCTTCAGGTTTTCACCAAGAAGAACTCTTTTTCTTTCAGAATAAATTACTTCTCTTTGCTTGTTCATTACATTGTCATATTGGAGGACGTGCTTTCTTATTTCAAAGTTTCTTCCTTCAACTCTGCCCTGGGCAGTTTCAATTGTCCTTGTGAGCATTCCTGCTTCCAGAGGCTCGTCTTCAGGCATTTTGAGAGTTTCTATTATTCCCTTTACTTTATCTCCGGCAAAAAGTCTCATTAGGTCGTCTTCCAATGAAATATAGAACCTTGTTGAACCAGGGTCTCCCTGTCTTCCTGCACGGCCTCTTAACTGGTTGTCAATACGTCTTGATTCGTGGCGTTCGGTTCCTATGATGTGAAGGCCGCCTGCATCTCTTACCTTTTGCTGTTCATCCTTCAGCTCATTTTTAGATTCATCGAGAAGATTCTTGTAAATTTCTCGTGCTTCAATTATTTGTGCATCATCAGTATCATTGAAGCCATCAGCATGAGAAATCAGTTCTTCAGAAAAGCCCTTCATTTTCATTTTGTGCTTTGCAATGAATTCTGGATTTCCTCCAAGCACTATGTCGGTACCTCTGCCGGCCATGTTTGTTGCAATGGTTACAGAACCCATTCTGCCTGCCTGGGCCACTATTTCAGCTTCCTTGTCATGCTGTTTTGCATTTAATACTTCATGCTTAACTCCTTGTTTTTTAAGCATCTTGCTCAAAAGTTCGGATTTTTCTATTGAAATTGTACCAACAAGTATAGGCTGGCCTGTCTTGTTCTTTTCAATTATTTCACTTATTACGGCGTTGAACTTACCTGCTTCTCCCTTGTAGACAACATCCTGCATGTCGTTACGGATTACGTCCTTATTTGTAGGAATTTCAATAACATCAACGTTGTATATCTCTCTGAACTCGCCTTCTTCAGTCTTGGCAGTACCTGTCATACCTGAAAGTTTTTTGTACATTCTGAAATAATTTTGGAATGTTATTGTAGCCAGAGTCTTTGACTCTTTTCTTACTTCAATTCTTTCTTTTGCTTCTATTGCCTGATGCAGACCGTTTGAATATCTTCTTCCATACATTATACGGCCAGTAAATTCATCTACTATGAGCACCTCTCCATCCTTAACAATGTAATCAATGTCTCTTTTCATTGTGTTGTGGGCTTTGAGTGCCTGGTTGATGTGGTGAGATATTTCCATGTTTTCTTGATCTGCAAGGTTTGAAATGTTGAAGAATCTTTCAGCCTTTGTGATACCCCTTGCTGTCAGCGTTACATTTTTTCCCTTTTCATCAACTATATAATCAACAGTGTCGTCTTCATCAACGTCGCCCATCATGTAGTCCATTTTGCTTTTCTTTTCTTCAGGAAGCTGAATTTTTCCCTTCAAGGGAATAACAAAGCTGTTTGCCATTTCGTAAAGGGATGTTGATTCATCTCCTTCACCGGAAATTATAAGAGGTGTTCTTGCCTCATCTATCAATATTGAGTCAACTTCGTCTATGATGCAGTAGCTTAAATCTCTTTGCACCATTTCTTCCTTGCGGATGACCATGTTGTCTCTTAAGTAGTCAAATCCAAACTCGTTGTTTGTTCCGTATGTGATGTCACACTGATATGCTCTTTTTCTTTCTTCCTTTGTGATACCGTGAACTATGCAGCCTACAGAAAGTCCAAGGAAATTGTGCACCTTTCCCATCCAGTCACAGTCACGCTTTGCCAGGTAATCATTGACAGTGATTACATGGACGCCGTTTCCATCAAGAGCATTCAAATATACAGGCAGAGTTGAAACAAGAGTTTTTCCTTCGCCTGTTTTCATTTCTGCAATACGTCCCTGGTGAAGAACCATACCGCCTATGAGCTGAACCCTGTAATGCTTTTGCCCCAAAACTCTCCATGCTGCTTCTCTAACAACAGCAAATGCCTCCGGCAAAATGTCATCCTTTGTTTCTCCATTTGCAATACGCTGTTTAAACTCAGCTGTCTTTGCCTTAAGCTCAGTGTCAGTCAATGCTTCCATGGTCTTTTCCAAAGACATTATTTTATCGACTGTGGGAAATAATCTTTTTACTTCTTTTTCACTGTATGAACCAAATATCTTTTCCAAAAAATTTTTCATAATTTATCCTTTCTCCAATGCTATATTGAACTAGAGTGTCCTGCTGTATATCCGGAGCTCCACGCCCATTGCAGATTAAATCCTCCGCAGTCTCCGTCAACGTCAAGCACTTCTCCTGCAAAGTACAATCCCTTCACTTTTGTTGATTCCATTGTATTTGGATTTATATCCGTCAATGCTATGCCGCCGGCAGTGGTCTGTGCCTGCTGCCATGTGTTGTGTCCGGTAACTTCAAATTTCCATTCCTTCAATATATCAATTATTTTAAAAATTTCCTTCTTGCTTAGTTTTCCGCACTCTTTTTGTATGTTTTCAAACCCTGCCTCTGAAAGAACCACTGAGATAAGCTTTTTATTTATAAAGCCTACCAATGCATCTTCCATTGACTTGTAGCCAATATGGAAAAATCTTTCTTTTAATATGTCATAAAGCATGGCTTTTGTCAAATTAGGAAACAGGTCAACAGTAATATACACCCGTTCATTCCTGTTAATTGTTTCAATTACCTTCCTGCTTATCTGCAAAACAGGAGGACCTGATATTCCGTAGTCAGTAAATAACAGTTCTCCTTCTTCTTCCCTGATTAAATTATTTTCGGTGAAGCTTCTTACAATACCGTCAAACCTGATTCCGGTTATTCTTTTGAAGTATTTTCCCGCAAGCTTAAGCTGCACCAGGGCAGGAAAAGGCTCGATGATTTTATGACCGAAGGATTTGGCAATTTCATATCCGCTGCCGTCTGAACCAAGCTGCGGACTTGCCTTTCCTCCGCTGCACAAAATAACCTTGTCAGCTGTGAAGGCATTCTCCATCCCTATAATACTGAATTTATCTTTACTTTTCCTTAACTCTCTCACTTCAAAGTCAGTTATTTCCTGAACATTAAGCCTTAAAGTTTCATATCTTAACACATCCAGCACACTAGATGCTTGAAGGGAATTAGGGTACACTTTTCCGCTTTGGTCTATATATGGATAAATTCCTAAATTTTCGAAAAAAGAAATTGTCTTGTCGCGGTCGAAAAAATTCATAGCATTTTCTGCTATCTTGATATTTTTGCTGTGATATCGGTCCATGGACATGTACATGTTTGTATAATTGCACCTGCCGTTTCCAGTAGCCAGTATCTTTTTTCCTACTTTATTCATTTTCTCATAAACTGAAACTTCAGCTCCATTCCTGGCTGCGGCAATTGCAGCTACAAGTCCGGCTGCGCCTCCGCCGATAACAGCTATTTTCATCCTATCATTCCTTTATACTAAATGGTTTGTATGTCTTTATAATTTGTTCTGCAATCTTAAGTCCGTCAATTGATGCAGACATGATTCCTCCTGCATAGCCTGAGCCTTCACCACATGGATAAATTCCTCTAATGTTGCTTTGTAAGTCATCATCCCTTGTTATTCTAAGAGGTGATGATGTTCTTGTTTCAACTCCTGTAAGAACTGCATCAGGTCTGTCGTAATCAGTCAGCCAATTTCCAAATGCTGTGATTCCCTCTACCAGGCTTTCGCAAACATATCCTGGCAGACAATCCCAAAGGTTCGCAAATGTAGACCCTGGTCTGTAAGTAGGATAAACTTCTCCAAATGAAGCGGATACTTTCTTTTCCTTGAAATCCTTAAAAAGCTGCACAGGAGCCTTGTAGTTTCCTCCCCCGATTTCAAAAGCCTTTCTTTCCCACTGTCTCTGGAATTCAATTCCTGCCATGGGGTCATTTTCTCCGCCGAAATCCTCAGGATTTATAGAAACAACTATAGCGGAATTTGCATTTTCCAAATCCCTGTCGTGGAAGCTCATGCCATTTGTAACCACTCCGCCGTTTTCAGAAGCAGAAGCCGTTACAACACCTCCCGGGCACATACAAAATGTGTACACGCTTCTTCCATTTTTGCATTTGTGAACAAATTTGTAGTCAGCAGGGCCAAGATTCGGATGTCCTGCCATTTCTCCGTACTGAGCCTCGCTTATCATCTTCTGAGGGTGCTCAATTCTGATACCTATGGAAAACGGCTTAGCCGTCAGTTCAAGCTTCCCGTTAAGCATTGCAAATGTATCTCTTGCGCTGTGTCCTATGGCAAGAACTAGCACGTCTGTTTCTATTATGTCGCTTTCAGTTACAATCCTGTAAATACTATTGTCCTTTATTTTTATGTCGGTTACGCATTCTTCAAATCTGAATGTACCACCAAGACTGATAATTTTCTTTCTTATGGAAACAAGCACGTTCCTTAAAAGGTCAGTTCCTATGTGAGGCTTGTTAACATACGTTATTTCAGCAGGAGCTCCTGCAGCTACAAATTCTTCAAGAACCTTCTTGCCTCTTTTTGAGCGGTCCTTAATGAGGGTGTTCAATTTACCGTCAGAAAATGTTCCTGCTCCGCCTTCACCGAACTGAATGTTGGAATCTAAGTTTAAAGTTCCGTCTTTCCAGAATTTTTCAATATCCTTTACTCTGTCCTTCACTTTTTTCCCTCTTTCAAGGATTATGGGATTATATCCTTTTTCAGCCAAAAGCAAAGCGCAGAAAAGTCCGGCCGGTCCGCTTCCCACGATTACAGGCCTATTTTTTAAAACTTTTTCCCCTGTTGCTTCAGCTTCATAAATGAATGGATCTACTAATGCCACATTGTTGTTTCTTTTTGAAATTTTATAATCAATGTTTAGTTCTACATCCAGAGCATAAATGAACATTATTTCATCTTTTTTTCTGGCATCTATTGATTTTCTGAAAACTGAAAGAGTACTTATGTCTTCTCTCTTGATTTTCAACGATTCAGCTGCTTTTATATATAAATCTTCTTCATTGTGCTCTATTGGAAGCTTAACTTGCTGTATTCTGATCATTACTGCACCTCTTAATTGCTTTCTTTCTAACTTTAAGTTCATAATTTTAACTTTATCATTATAACATATTTTCTCAAATATTCTATGTAATTTTTTGAAACATAATCTTCACATTTTTGAGCATATTAATTATTGCATAACAATGATTTGAGGACTATGAAATGAAAAATAAACACAAATCAATACTCCTGATGCTTTTTTCGGCCTTCACATTTTCTTCCATGCAAATAATAGTCAAGCTTATGCCTGACATACCTCTGATGGAAAAAGTATTTTTCAGAAATTTTGTAAGCCTTATGCTTGCTTATTTTATTATACAAAAAAAGAAACTGCGTTTTTTTGGTCTCAAAGAAAACCGAAAATATCTTTTTTACAGATACTTGTTCGGTTTTTCGGGGGTCATATTGTTTTTTTATGCAACAACACAAATGTTGGCAGCTGACGCTGCCATGCTGAACAAACTTTCTCCGGTTTTTGTAATTTTCATGGCTCATTTTTTCCTGAAGGAAAAAATAAACAAGGTGCAAATTGCCGTCCTCTTGCTATCTATAGCAGGAGCTGTTCTTGTTATAAAACCCGGATTTCATTTTTCCATAGTTCCTGCATTTGCAGGCTTTGTATCAGCAATTCTATCAGCAGCCGCTTATATTTTCATAAGTTTCATAGATAACAAGGAAAGTGTGTACACAACCGTATTTTATTTTTCGTTTTTTTCTTCGGTAAGCTGCTTGCCATTTTTTCTTATAAAGTTTGCAGTGCCTGATATTTATGAACTCATGCTTCTTATTCTTTTAGGTACGCTTGCAGCCCTTGGGCAAATTGCTCTTACATTCGCCTACAACGGCTGTCCTGCTTCAGAAATATCAATTTATGATTATACAAACATCATTTTTTCCTCTGTGCTTGCCTACATATTCCTTAAGGAAATCCCTGATTTCATGAGCATGGCAGGAGGCTTCTTGATATTATCTGCATCGGCAATATTATATATTCACACCACTAGTCAAAAGGATTAAATTTCTTTTCCGTATATGGGGCTTGACATTATAATATAAGTTTCAGTGTTTCCGTAAAACTGAATTTTTCCTACAAGTTCCTCTAGATGTGACATTTCTCTCAAATAAGCCTTCATAATCATGCTGTGAGGCCCTGTAACATGGTGGCATTCCACAATTTCTTCTGATTTTTTGGCAAAGTCCAGGAATATTTCCTGCTTTTCAGGCTTTATTGATGCATTTATAAGAACACAAATCGGTTTTCCAACTTTTTCATTGTTAACAACCGCCTTGTATCTTTCAATTATTCCAACATCCTCTAATCTTTTGACTCTTTCTGCAACTGCAGGAGGGCTCAGCGATACAACCTTACCCAGTTCCTTCATTGATATTCTTCCGTCCTGCTGTAAAATGCTTATAATTTTCAAATCCGTCTGATCCATTTTATACCCGCCTTATTATATTAATATTTGTCATGATGATTTGTATGTAAATTTGAAAATGTTAATTACAAAATATTTCAGCTGCTGTAATGTTACATTCAACATGAATTGTATGAAATAAGAATTGTTTCATAATCAAACTATTTTATTTTCAAATTATTATATACAAAACTTTTTTTTTATGTTATTATATCATACATACATAATTCATTACAAGGAAAAGCTTAATATAGTATGCTGTATCTTACAAATTTGCATTTATTTTAAAGGATATTTGCATTATTAATGATTATAATATCAATTAGAGGAGGATTTATGCCTAAACTAAAAATAACTGAGACATCACTTAGAGATGGACATCAATCTTTGATTGCTACAAGATTAACAACCGATGAAATTTTGCCTATACTGAATGAAATGGACAATGCCGGATTTTATTCCATGGAAGTTTGGGGCGGAGCAACTTTCGACACATCCCTGAGATTTTTGAACGAAGATCCTTGGGAAAGACTGAGAAAAATAAGAGCTAACGTTAAAAATACAAAGTTACAAATGCTTTCAAGAGGACAAAACTTATTGGGATACAAGAATTATCCTGATGACATAGTGGAAAAATTTCTGAAAAACGCAATATATGAAGGAATTGATATTGTTAGAATATTCGATGCACTAAATGATTTCAGAAACTTAAGAAAATCAATCGAGGTTATAAAGGAAGAAGGAGCTCACTGCCAGTGTGCCATTTCTTACACAACAAGCCCGGTGCACACAAGAGAATATTATCTGAACCTTATCAAGGACTTTGAAAATGCCGGAGCAGATTCAATATGCATAAAGGATATGTCAGGAATTTTGCTTCCATATGAAGCTTATGACCTCGTTAAAGCAATAAAAGAAGTTACAAAACTTCCTTTGGAATTCCACACACACTGCACAAGCGGAGTTGCACAGATGACAATGCTTAAGGCAATTGAAGCAGGAGTGGATATAATTGACACAGCCATTTCTCCTCTATCATCAGGCACATCGCAGCCTGCCACAGAATCTTTGGCTTTATCTCTTGTGGGCACAGAGTGGGATCCAAGACTGGACTTCGATAAACTTAACAGCACTGCTGATTATTTCAAGGAAGTTATGAAAAAATATCAGGAAAACGGCACGTACAACGTAAAAGTGCTCATGACTGAGCCTAAGACATTGCAGTACCAGGTTCCTGGCGGAATGCTCTCAAACATGATTTATCAGATGAAGACACTTAACGCAAGCGACAAATTTGAAGAAGTGCTGGCAGAAGTTCCAAGAGTAAGAGAAGACTTAGGTTTCCCTCCTTTAGTAACTCCAATGAGCCAGATGGTGGGAGCACAGGCAGTTTTCAATGTTATATCCGGCACAAGATATAAAATAATTCCTACAGAAATCAAAAATTATGTTAAAGGATTGTATGGAAAATCTGCTTCCCCTATTTCCGAAGAAATCAAGAAACTCATAATCGGAGATGAAGAAGTTATTACAGTACGACCTGCAGACTTGTTAAGTGACGGTTTTGAACAGATCAAATCAGAAATCGGCGATTTAGCACAATCAGAACAGGATGTTTTATCCTACGCACTGTTCCCGCCCGTTGCAAAAGAATTCTTTGAAAGAAGAAATTCAGTTCCTGTAAACATGTCTATTGGACAAATTTAAAAACAAAAGCTCAATATTGTAGGGGAAGACCTCGTGTCCTCCCGAAGCTAACAATTAATAAAACGGGCGGATACAAGATCCGCCCCTACGAATGTGGGAAATTAGGTTTGTCAATAGTCTGAAGCTCTCTGCTATGCAGGGAGCTTTTTAATTTTATCCCACATAGTTGGGAAGAGTGCTTCCTCCAGCAGGCATTACTATTACACTTGATTTATGGTCGGATTTATACAGTGCACTGTCAACAGCATCCTGCAGATTATCGAAATACTTAAATCCAATGTGTTCAATTGTTGATTTGTCATAATCTGTGACCATGTATATTTCAGATTTCATAAGTGTCATTGCAATAGCAGCTGCCTTATGACCACCAAGGACGAAATTTTCCTTTATTTCCTTTACCATCTGTTCCTTTGTCTTTGTCATCATCCATTTTTCGAAAATATCATTTTCAAAGCCTTCCTTGCATGAGGCACAGAGAATTATTATTCCCCCGTCTTTTACAGCATGTCTTGCATTGTCCAGAGCCTTCTGAGCCTGGTATATATTTATGTCCTTTGGATATCCTCCCGGCGACACAATGACAACATCTGCTTTTTCTATGATGTTAACTTTGTACATCAAATCTAATGCTCGGCAGGCAGCCCTGTGAGCCTCTATGTAGTGTCCGGCAAAAGCTCCAACAATTGTTTTGTCGGAAGATTGCAAAACATTTAAAATAAAGTCAATTTTTATGTGTTTACCAACTTCGTCTATGTCCTGCCTTACAAGGTTAGTGTCAAGATTTCCTGCATATGAACCGTCCTTAACCATATTTGAGTGGTTGGCCTGAATTGCAGCATAGCTGGAAACACCGGGCATTATAGCTTTTGCTCCTCCTGAGTATCCTGCAAAGTAATGATATTCCACATTACCAAGACAAATAATCCTGTCCGCTTCTGCTACAGGCGTGAAAATGTCTACAGGAGTTCCATTTTTGCATGTTCCAAAATTTTTGCAGTCATCCATGTTGCTGTCAATTATTTTTATTGTCCTCCGCAAGTTGTATTGCTTAATTATATATAATTAAATTGTTAAATTCCACCCTTTTTAATTTTTTTGTTCTTTAATAACAAAAGCTCCCTGCGTACGCAGAGAGCCTTTATGCCTCTTAATTTTTTCCCTTTGTTCTAAATAATTTTATTTATATGATGTTTAACTTGCAAGTTCTTCATTTTCCTCAACTTCAGCAACTTTTTTTGAAGACAGAAGCAGATGCAGAATTATTCCAACTGCAAGTCCCCAGGCTGCGCTTTTAGCTACAATAACTGTACCCATTACACCTGCAATTCCCTTATCCATTTCTGTTTCACACATATCCATTGCAAGTCTTGTGCATATATATCCCTGAACCAACAATGTCAATGACAATGCCACAGGCAATACAGGCTGTACTAATGAAACTATCGGAACAATGGCAACCATGAGAAGACTGGTCCATCTGAATGTTCCCATACCGCCTACAAGAGAATCCATAGCATCTCTGCCGTCTTTATATCTTTGAGAAACAGATGCTGTAACCGCTGCCCATAATGGACCGCTCAATTGCGTATAAGGAGATATTAAAGATTGAATTATATTTCTTATTCCGCTTATTAAGTTTGATCTGTTTGCATTGAAGTCAACTTTTTCATCAGGTCTTGCTTCATCTGCTTCACGAATGAGTGTCTCACTTGTTACAAAATCACCAAATGCAATTATATAAGCCATTACTGCCATTGGTATTGCTTGAAGAAATACAGCTGCACTTGGGAATCCTATGCTGAACGGACTAAGTGTTCCCATTATTCCTGCCAAATCAGGTATTTTTATAAATGAACCCATTTGAATATTAGGAAATGGAAGTTCACCTGCTAAAGGACCTACAATAATTGCAATGGCTACTGCCGGAAGCATACCATACTTGCCCAGAGCATTTGCAAACTTACTTGTCTTTCTTAAATTTCTAAACTTCTGTGAGAACAATAAATAAAATGCAACCAATACTCCAATTGTTACTGCTATAGGATATGTTCCAAAGCGTCCTCCTGTCTTAAATTCTCCGTAAATAGCCGCTACTCCTGCGCCAAGTAAAATTCCTGCTTTTATTGATGTTGGTACGATGTGTATTACTTTATTTGCTATTCCTGTTAAACCAAATACTAAAAATATAATACCTACCTCAAACTGTAAAGCTATAAGAGCTTGAGTTCTTTCTGGTCCTATAATGTAGTTAGACAAAAATGCTATTGTTAAAGGAATAGATGGTGTTATCCAGCCTGGAACAACCGGGTCACCAAGCAAGGAGTGCAGTACATAACCCATGCTGTTGATAATAACCATGCTCCATGCAATGTCGTTTGAAACTCCCAGAACTTCTGTCAAAACCGGAATTGCTCCAAGACATGTAGCACACATAAGTATTGCTTGAAAAAACTCAGACCATTCCCATTTGTAGTGAATAAAAGGCAATCTGATCTTGAATATACCCGCTGGTATATAAGGTTGTTCTTTACCATATTCTCTTACTGCTGACATAGACTTTTCTCCCTTAGTATTATTTTAGAATTTTGTGGAAAATCTTTTTTCATATTCTTTAATCAGTTCATCTCTAAAATCTGGGTGAGCAATATTAATAAGTGCTCTTGCTCTGTCTCTTAATGTTTTGCCCTTTAGATGAGCAACCCCATATTCTGTTACAACATAATCTACATCGTTACGGGAAGTTGTTACTGCAGCTCCTTCATCCAACAGTGGAACTATTTTTGAAACTGTTCCCTTGGCTGCTGTAGATGGCATTGCCATTATTGATTTACCGTTCTTAGCCATTGTTACGCCTCGAACAAAATCTACTTGACCGCCAACACCGCTTATTTGTTTTAATCCTATGCTTTCAGAACATACCTGACCCATTAAATCAACCTGCACGCATGAATTGATTGAAACCATGTTATCATTTTTCATAATAACTGTCGGATTATTTACATAATCAACAGGGTACATTTCAACCATTGGATTGTTGTTGACAAAATCATAAAGTTTTTTGCTTCCCATTAAAAACGCAACTATCATTTTTCCAGGATGTAGTGTCTTCTTCTTATTTGTAACAACTCCTGCCTCAAACAATTCAACTACTCCGTCAGAGAACATTTCAGAATGTATTCCTAAATCCTTTTTATCTTTCAGGAATAACAATACCGCATCCGGTATAGCTCCAATACCCAACTGTAATGTATCTCCATCTGAAACCAGTGAAGCACAGTTTTCTCCGATTGCTTTTTCAACTTCACCAATTTTAGGAGCACCTAATTCAATTATGGGAGCTGAATGTTCAACAAAACAATCTATTTCAGAAACATGTAAAAATGTGTCTCCCATTGTTCTAGGCATTTGATCGTTAACTTGTGCTATTACAATTTTAGCTTCTTGTGCAGCTGTCTTTGTATAATCAACAGACACTCCAAGGCTGCAATAACCATGTTCATCCGGTGGTGTTACCTGTACCAATGCTATGTCTACAGGCATTGATGTTCTGAACAGCTTAGGAACCTCGTAAAAGAAACTTGGAGTAAAGTCACCTCTTCCGCTGCTTACCGCATCGCGAGTACATCCCCCTACAAAAATGGAATTGTGTCTGAAATGCTTTTCCATGCCTGGCTGAGCATATTCACCTTTGCCCATGGCAACCATATGCACAATTTCTACATTTTCATATTGATCTTTGTTCTCAACCATTTTTCCTACAACATATGATGGTTCACCCACTGCATGACCGATTACTACACGGTCATTAGATTTTATTTTTTTAACAGCTTCTTCTGCTGTTAAAAGCCTTTCATTGTATATTTCCTTCCAACTCAATAAACTTTTCCTCCTCATCATAATTTTAGTTGATGGTATTGCACCTTTAAACTTCGAGTAATCATTTTCAGAGTTTATAAATAATTTTATAGCACCTTTAAAAGGTTCGTGTTCAGAGCACGCTCTGCTGCAGCCATTTATTACTGCCACAACATCATAGAAAATGTTATCCTTGGCATTTTCATATGTTGCTTCCTTGTGTTCACTTATAAGTTTCTCAACTAGTTTTTTTCTGTCATAGCCGGGATTGCATCCGCCGCAATACTTTATTCCAATCTTCATAAATAACCCTATTATAATTTCTTATTCAGTATTTTACTGGCAAAGGCTAATAAGTCGTCACTGACACCTTCAATCAATACAATTTTTTCAACTTCCGGAACATGTTTTTTAACTTCTATTTCAATAACATCTTCAACTGTAAATCTTGCTGACGGGCAGTTGCTGCATTGACCTTCCAGCTTAATATCAAGAACGCCATCTTTAAAATCCAAGACTTTTACATTTCCATAGTGTTCCGATAATTTAGGCCTTACATATTCATCAAGCACATGTTCTATCTTTTCAATCATCTTAAGCTCCATTGTGTTTGTGTGTTTTTTGTGTGTACCCGGAACCCCTGAGAGTTCCGGGTTCGAAAATTATTCTGTAATTTTTGCTATTGCTTTAGCTAATTCTTTCTTTCCGTTAATATTTCCCTGTCTTGCTATCATAATTCTTTGAGCCTGTGGTGAGCCTGCACCGTGCATAGATTCTGTTCTATAACCAACTGCAGCTGTACCTAATGTTAAGTTTTCTATTAATCTTAAAATTCTTAATCTGTTTTCAACAGAAACTGCATTTACACCCTTCAGATACTTTTCAACATATGGTCCGACTACAGGATCTTTTAAATCTTTTTCAGATGGAGCTGTAACCATTAAGCCACCTGCAATATCTTCAGCCAATCTTGCAATTTCATATGGGAATCTGGTTACATTTTGCTTACAAACATTTGCCAAAAGTAAATCTATAATATAGTTTCCTGATTCTGTCTTGGAACCTTCAGCTGAACATGCTATACCGCTGCTGTACAATGTTTCATTTAAATGTGTCATTTCAATCAATTTATCTTTTACGTGAGATGCTTTTTGTGCTCCGTTATAATCAGCTGCCAAAGCTGCTGCTCCTATAAGAACATCACCAACTCCAACCTTGCATCCGCCGTAGCTTTGTCTGTGGTATCCTGCAAATCTTTCAACAAGCATTCCAGCAAATTCAGTTTCTCCATTTAAGAATATTCTGTCATTAGGAACAAACACATCATTAAATACTGTCAAAGCTTCAACACCACCAAATTGGCTGTTTCCTACATCTAACTGTGATCCTTCCAATTTTCTTGTATCGCATGACTGTCTGCCTATTATCATCAATATGCCTTCAGCATCGACAGGAACAGCAAATGATATTGCATAATCTTTATCTTCAGGAGACAATGCAATTGTAGGCATTACTATTACTTCCTGTGAGTTGCAGATACCTGTTTGGTGAGCTTTTGCTCCTCTTACTATTACACCGTCCGGTCTTCTTTCTACTACTCGTAGATACAAATCAGGGTCAGCCTGTTTGCTTGGTGAAAGTGCTCTGTCACCCTTAGGGTCAGTCATGGCGCCATCAACAGTCATGTCATTTTCCTGAACAAATTTCATGTAATTAACAAAATTCTCATGATACTTAGTTCCATGTGCTTTATCGATTTCATAAGTTGTACTATATTCTGCATTAAAAGCATCCATTCCTACGCATCTCTGGAAACAAGAAGCAGTCTTTTGTCCCAATAAACGCTGCATTTTTACCTTTTTAATCAGATCTTCTGTACTTTGATGAATATGGCAGAAGCGGTTGATTTTTTCTCCTGTAATAGATGATTTTACTGTCATTAAATCTTCGTATTCTGGCATTTGTGCCAAATCATAAGTTGCTCTTACTGAGTTCAGAGACGGTCTGAGTATTGGGTTGTCAACAGGGTTCTCAACCTTTTCTCCAAACATGTAAATTTGCATGTTCATCTTTCTAATACTTTCGATAAATTGTTCACCAGTCATTAAAGCCATTATATATACCTCCAAGGATTTTTAATTTACGTATATATAAATAGCATATTTCATGCCAATTATTTAACAATCAATTAACAATCTAAATTTTTTTTAAATATTGATATTTCAATAAATTTTAATCTATAAAATATTTGCTGTTCAAACATTTTTTATACGAATTTTTTGACTGATGTAAATTTGCATCAAAAACTCAAAAATACATGAAAAAGAGCAAAAAAATACCGATGCAATAATGCAACCGGTTGCATTATTGCATCAGGCTAAATGTACTTTTTTCTCTTTCTGACGAAAGTTGACGGATCAATACCAAGTTCCTTTGCAGCATCTCTTACATTGCCGTTTCTTTCATATGCCTTGAGGAGAAGTTCTCTTTCAACAACTTCCAATGCATCAGAAAGTTTCACAATTTTCTCGTAAGATTTCTTTTCAACATGAGAATTTTCTGTTATATGAGGCGGTAAATCTCCTTTAGTAATTACGTCATCTACTGTTGTTACAGTTATTCTTTCAACCAGATTTCTTAATTCCCTCACATTTCCGGGCCAGCTGTATTCATACAAATATTTCAATGCTTCTTGTGATATCTTTTTATTTAAACCATACTTTTTGTTAAATTCCTTCAAGTAGTATTCTACAATTGGAATAATGCTGCTGGTTCTGTTTCTTAAGGGTACCACCTTTAGGGGAACAACATTCAGACGATAGTACAAATCCTCACGGAAAAGACCTTCTTCAACCATTTTCTGCAAATCTCTGTTTGTTGATGCAATTATTCTGACATCAACCTTTATAATCTTATTGCTTCCTATCTTTTCTATTTCACCGTCCTGCAGAACCCTTAAAAGTTTAACCTGCATTGCCAATGGCAGCTCCCCGACTTCATCCAGCAACAATGTACCGTTATTTGCCGCTTCAAATATTCCAAACTTCCCTCCCTTTGAAGCTCCGGTAAAAGAACCTTCCACATAACCAAAAAATTCGGATTCCATTAAACTCTCAGGTATTGCTCCACAGTTTATTTTTATAAAGGGCTTATCTCTTCTGAGGCTGTTGTCATGTATATATTTTGCAAGCACTTCCTTGCCGGAACCTGTTTCTCCATTAATCAATATGTTGGTATCAACACGGGCAACTCGCTTTGCCAGCAATAAAAGATTTAACATTTCCTCATCTTCTGCCACTATATATTCAGTCCCTGCAATTTGCTTGTTCAGTTCCTCAATTAAGCTCTGGTATTTCAAATTTTCTTTTTTACTTTTAATTACCTTTTCTTTTAGAGCTTCTAAATCTGTAATATCTCTGACATTGGTCACTACCATCTGAATTTTTCCACCTGAATCATAAAATGGGGTACCTGTAACCAGGGCGCACTTACCGGTGTTAAATTGCTGATGCAGAGTAAAGGAAGCATTATCCCTTAAAACTTTCAAGGTAACTGATTGGGATATGATGCCCTTTCTTACTAGTTCCTCCATGTTGTGACCTAAGAGGTTTTCTCTTTTTAGTCCTGTAATTCGTTCATAGCTGTTATTTATTAATATGGTATTTGCGTCTCCATCTGTTATGTAAATACCATCATAAGAAGTTTCTATAATCGCTTCCAGCATCATTAAATGATCTAAACTTTTAAAAGCCTCTTTCATATATTTACCTTGTATAATAAGTTATACTTTCCTTCCTAAAATGTTTCAAAGTCGGTCTCATTAGAGAAAAAGTTAATTAACAAAATTATAACCTTAAGTCTTGGTTAATATATTAACAAGTAATACAAGTGATTGTCAATACACTGGTTCAATTAAAAATTCATTTAGTATACTTTTATTATCATAATCTATATTAAATCCACTCAAATATTCTTTCAAACTGACAGGAACAGCTATTACCATATCATTAACTTCGTAAAATTTCCAACTCTCGTCATTTGCATGTTCATCCAGAACAAGATTATAAACAGGAGTACCTCATCCTGCTGATGAATAGACAAAGTCTATTCTGTACATTACACCGACAATATTGGAATTTTTAAGCTCATACTTCATTTTTTCTAAAGCAGTGTCTGTTACGTTAATTGTCATGTCATGTTCAATTTCAACTTGAGAAGAATCAGTTTCTTCCGTCTTTGTTTCGGGGATGCTGCATGATGTAAGAACCAATGCTGTCAAGAATAAAATAATCAGTTGTTTCATATATCGTCCTTGTAAAATAAATTTAGTTTATAAATTCATTTTCCTTTCTTATTATTTTCTGTGTTGATGTAATTATAATGTGGGCGTTTCTGCAGAAATTGCAATAATTCGACTTGATAACTTATGTATATTAATTTGTTATGTTGTAAACGTTATACTTTTTATTTTATTATGTTTTTCTCGATTTGTCCATACATTTATTAATGTATTTTTTGTTAAAAAAGAGGCTGCATTAGCAACCTCTCAGATATTAAATGCCTCTTAGAATTTAATATGCCCTTTATTTTTTATCTTTGAACCAGCATGGCAGTTCCCATTCCGCCGCCTATACACAGTGTTGCGAGACCTTTTTTCGCGTCTCTTTTTTGCATTTCGTAAATCAATGAAATAAGAATTCTTGCTCCTGAAGCTCCGATTGGATGTCCAAGTGCTATTGCTCCGCCGTTTACGTTTGTGATGTCTTCACTTAATCCCAAATCTCTTACAACTGCACATGCTTGTGATGCAAATGCTTCATTTGCTTCTGCAAGTTCAATGTCTTCAATTGTCCAGCCTGCTTTAGCAAGAGCTTTTTTAGTTGCCGGCACAGGTCCTATACCCATTATTTTCGGATCAACTCCTGCTGAGCCATATCCTGCTATTTCGCACAAGTATTTGATTCCAAGTTCATCAGCTTTTTCTTTGCTCATGATTACGAGAGCTGCTGCTCCGTCGTTTATTCCTGATGCATTACCTGCTGTAACTGTTCCGTCTTTTTTGAATGCAGGTTTTAATTTTGCCATCTTGTCAATTGTTGAACCGTGTCTTGGATATTCATCTGTGTCTATTACAACCGGATCACCTTTTTTCTGTGGAAGTACAACAGGAACTATTTCATCTGCAAATCTTCCGCTCTTTTGTGCTTCTTCAGCTCTGTTTTGGCTTTGAACGGCAATTCTGTCCTGTTCTTCTCTTGTAATACCCCATTGCTCAGCTATGTTTTCTGCAGTGATGCCCATGTGGTATTGATTGTACACATCTGTAAGTCCGTCATAAACCATGTAGTCTATGATTTGACCGTCTCCCATTCTTTGTCCCCATCTTGCTTTAGGCAAAAGATACGGAGCGTTTGTCATGGATTCGCATCCTCCGCAAAGAATAACATCGCATTGTCCGCTTTCCACAAATTGTGCAGCCATGCTCACTGCTCTTAAGCCTGAGCCGCATACCATGTTGATTGTCAGCGCCGGAATTTCAACAGGAACTCCTGCACCCAATGTAACTTGTCTTGCAACGTTTTGTCCAAGACCAGCTCCTAAAACATTTCCAAAATAAACTTCTTCGATTGCACTTGGTTCAATACCTGCTCTTTTAATTGCTTCTTTGGCTGCAATCACACCTAAGTCAACAGCTGATAACGGTGATAATGCTCCTCCAAAGGAACCTATCGGTGTTCTTGCTGCTGATACTATTACTGCCTTTCTCATATATCCTCCTTGTTGCCCATTAAGTATTTATTTTATTTCTTTCCCTTATTAATAATTTATATTAAATTATTTGCCTAGTAATACTAATGCAATTTTAATGCCAAAAAAATACAATTAAAATTTGTTGATATTTTAATTGTATTTTCGTTTTAAGTATTTTATTGATAGATTTTTGTTGTATTATTACAACAAAAATTCCATTTCTCGCCTTCCTGCATGCAATAAACTAAATAATCATTGATTTCAAAGAAAATCAGCCAGTTGCAAAATTGCAACACTGTTGTTATTTTACAACATCTATCCTGCTAATGCAGAAGTACTTTTTTATATATTTACAAATTTTTCAGCTGATTTTGAAGAAGCACACCAACTATGTCTGCAAATCTGTCAAGTGTGTTTATTTTTACAAAATTGCGGCCGTAGATTTTTTTTGCAGCCGGTACATCCTCATCAAGTCCTGTAAAGACGCATAAGACTGAAACCCCTTCATTTATTCCTTTTTTAACTTCAATTGCCGTGTCTTCAACGCCTGTAGCTCCTGAATATTCAATCCTGGCAGGAATTATCCCTGTAGCTGGGTTTGTCTGTATATCGTTTGGCTTGCAGTCGGAAAGCACTATGAGTATTTTGTGCTCGCTGTCAGAATTCTTCATCATGTGAAGAGCCGTGCGAATTGCCAGACCGTCTCGGTTGCATCCGGCAGTATTGTAGTTGAAAATTCTGTTATTTTTGTCCATTTCCGCGTAATCGCGATACATATTTATTATGGTGAAGTTCCTGAGACTTGAATAGGAATACACTCTGGACGGAATCTGACACCTGGTGAGGCTTTCTGCAATTATGTATCCTTGCGCAGCTATGATTTCCTGTCTTTCCACCTGGGATGCTGAAGAATCAAGCAATATGTCCACAGCAATATTGCCGGGATTGTTCCTGAAATTTTTTACAAATATTTTGTTGTCATCCAGTAGGACATTTCTCCATATTTTTTGTGCTGCAAGAGTTCCTGCCTTTGACCAGCTTGATGATGATTCAAAATGTGCAATGAGCGTATTTCTGATTTTATTTGTCAGCTTTGAAATACTTTCATAATTTCTCGCAAAATCCTGCTTGTAATATTCCATGTTTGTTTCTCTTTGCTCAAGAGCAGATCTTTTGAAGTATTCGGCATCAGCATCATTTCCTGCTTTTTCATCAAACTCTCCTCGGGTGAAATGAAGATTGGATTTTTTGTGGTTGCCCACACACAATATATTTTCAAGCTTCTTTGTCATAGGCTCTGAAAGTGTGGAAGAGCCAAAATATTTCTGAATAAATCGCCTGTCTTGATTTATTGACTTGCTTTTTGTTCTTATATCAAAAACAACTTTCTTTTGTTTTTCATCAAGTTCCTGAAAACTTAAGTCTCTTGATGTTTCAGCAGATTCATCAACTGCAATGTCCATTGCAGGAGCACTTTCAAAATTTGTTGAAATTTCATCTGTACCTTCTTTTGTTGCTTCTGCCTTGAAACTCCTTTTTTCTTTTTTTCCTGAAAGCGTTTCATAAGTACCGGCATTGAACCTGAAATACAATTTTATGATTTGTTTCATGCTGTCTATTATCTGCCCGGTGTCCATATGCTTGTCAAATTCAAGAGCATTTAATATTTCCAAAAGCCTTCCCGAAATTTTAATTTCCTGTCCTAAGGCCCTCATATAATGGGCTTCCTTAACTTCCTGCAATATGTTTTTTTCGGCTGTCCTTCCGTTTTCCAAGACCTTACTTGCATAATCCCTTCGAAGTCTTTCAAGGACAGGACGCTCGTCCTTGATTTTGTCAAAAACACTGTTTTCAAGGCCTATCCACGTAAGCTCCCTGTAAAATCCATGATCAATATCGCTTTTAAGATAATTGAAGAAACTTAAGAGTTTTGAATAGTCATAATGTTTATGAACTGCTCCTATTATAAAATTAAAATAAAGCTCTGCTCTTCCATCTTCTCCGTAAACGCCGTCTTCGTGGGTGAATGAATAGTCTCCTGACGCATTCCATATTATGTTGAGAGCCCTCTTTTTTTCATCTTTATGATTTTCCATATTAATAATTAAAAATTTCTTCCCTTTCAAGTTTGTCAGGTAATCTGAGTCTGATTACATCTTCAACCAGTTTTCTTTCGAAATCATCAAATGATTTGTTTGTTATTCCCATCTGAAGTGATTTGTTTGCTTCAAGCCCTTTGTCCATAAGATTGATTGCTGAAATAAGCCCTCTTAAATCAACTGATTTTGTTGAAATTTCAGAATTCTCGCTTTTCAATCTCAAATCCTTGAAAAGTCCTGCAAATTGCTCAAGATATTCTTCTTTTATGTTTGGATATTCTTTTTTAAGCATCTTCTTCAGGTTTTTCGTTGAGATGTTAGGCATGTTTATTACCATGAAACGGGAAGCAAGTGCTTCATTAAGTTCTCTTGTTCCTGCATAACCGTAATTCATAGTTGCTATGAATCTGCCTGCATCATCAACTTTTATTTTGTCGTAGCCCGGAACGTCTATTATTCTTCTGTAGTCCAGTGTTGCGTGCAATACTGCAACAGAGTCGTTCTTTGCCATGTTTATCTCATCAAGCACCCCGAATCCACCCCATGCAGCACATTCATAGATAGGACCGCGCCTTAATACAACCTGTCCGTTTTCAAATGTGTCTGTTCCAATCAATGAAGAGGAGTCTGTGTTCACATGAAAAGAAATATCCCAACTTGGTCTTGCAAATACCGCTGCAAGATTTTCAGCAAGAACATTTTTACCTGTTGCCTTTGAACCTACAAGAAGAAGATTTTCTCCGCACAATATTGATGTTATTGCTTCTTCCCACACATCATTTCCGTAGTAGTTGTATTTTGGATTTGGAATTCTGTATTCCATTTTTGAATCCACTTTATAAAATTTTCTGAATTTATCTATTTCATTTATCAGTCTTTCACTGATTCCTTCTTTTCTTAAAAAGTCCAGCATTATTGTCTCCCAAATTTAGATAAAATTTTAATTAATCTAGTATAATTAGAATAACATGTCCATGGCCTGTCTCACGTTGTTAACAGGAACTATTTCAATGTTTTTCAAATCCTTTGTTGCATTTAAGTTAGCTTCAGCAATTACAGCCCTTTTAAATCCCATTTTCTGAGCTTCAATAATTCGTTTTTCTACAGAATTGACTCCCCTTATTTCACCTGTCAGACCTACCTCGCCTAAGAGAATTGTTTTGAAATCTATTGGAATTTCCTTGAAGCTTGATGCAAGGGCGCAAAGAATTGCCAGGTCGGCAGCAGGTTCCTTAAGCTGCAGTCCTCCCGTGACGTTCAAGAATGTATCTGAACTCTGAAGAGCAAGTCCGGCTTTCTTTTCAAGAACTGCAAGAAGCATTGCTGCCCTGTTGTTGTCAATTCCCGTTGTTATTCGTTTTGAAAAACCGGCAGGAGAATATGTGACGAGAGCCTGTATTTCAATTAAAACAGGTCTTGTTCCTTCCATTGCTGCAGTTACCACAGTTCCATAGGCATCAACCGGCCTTCCCCTCAGGAAAACTTCTGAAGGATTTTCAACTTCAACAAGTCCTTGTTCACGCATTTCAAAAATGCCTATTTCATTGGTTGAACCAAAACGGTTTTTAACAGACCTCAATATTCTGTAGGAAAAATGTCTTTCTCCTTCAAAATAAAGAACCGTGTCAACCATGTGCTCCAGAACCCTCGGTCCTGCTATGGCACCTGACTTTGTAACATGTCCCACTATGAATGACGCCATGTCTCTCACTTTAGTCATGCGCATAACAATGGCTGTAACTTCTCTGACCTGGCTGACACTTCCAGGTGCCGACACCACTTCAGGCGAATAAATTGTCTGTATTGAATCAAGAATCAAGAGGTCGGGTTCTTCCTTCTCTACAAATTCTTTTATGATATCTATGTTTGTTTCAGAAAGTATGTAAAGCTCGCCTTCACCAAGTCCAAGCCTGTCTGCTCTTAATTTAATCTGTTCACCTGATTCTTCACCGGAAACATAAAGAACCTTTAAGTTCTTTTTTGACACATGATCAGCAACCTGCAAAAGAAGTGTTGACTTTCCTATTCCCGGATCTCCACCCACAAGAACAAGCGAACTTTTGATTATACCGCCTCCGAGAACCCTGTCCATCTCCTTGCTGCCTGTTGAAATTCTGTCTTTTTTGGAAGATGTTATATTTTGAATTTTTTCTATTTTGCCTTTGCTTATGCCCCTTTGACTTTTGGTATCAGAGGCCTTTGATTCTATTTCTTCAACAAGAGTGTTCCATTCTCCGCAGGAAGGACATTTTCCAAACCACTTTGCTGTTTCATATCCGCATTCCTGACAAACAAACTTTGTCTTAATCTTTGCCATAATACACCTCATTCATTTATCAATTACAACTATATATAAATTGTAGTTTAATGTCAATATATAATGGCACTAAGTTAAGCCGCTTATATCTCTTGAATTTCCTCCAAAAGAACAAACAAAAAGTTTAGCCATTTTAAACATTTAATGTTCTATAATCACCAAAATCTTTGGATTCACCCTAATTTTACCATTTATGTATTGACATTACAATTCACGACATGTATAATTATAACTGCTTCAAAGTTTAGTAATTTTAAACTTAACTCATGAGAGGTATTTATGAACATAGGAGAAAACTTAAAAAGAATGAGGGTTGCCAATTCTCTCACTCAGCAGGAGCTGGCAGACAGGTGTGAACTTACAAAGGGATATATTTCGCAGCTTGAAAGAGATCTGACATCTCCATCCATAGCCACATTAACAGACATTTTGGAATGTCTGGGTACAGACCTGGCAAGCTTTTTCAATGAAGCTGTTGACAGCAAAATAGTATTTAAAGAAGAAGATGTGTTTGTGAAGGAAGCAGATGACAATTACATAATAAACTGGGTGGTTCCAAACGCACAAAAAAATGCAATGGAGCCTATAATGGTGGAGCTTAAGAGCTATGCCAAGACTAAACTTCACGTTCCCCACGAAGGTGAGGAGTTTGGTTACATCCTGTCCGGAACCGTAATGCTCAATTACGGCAGCCAGGTGTACAAGGTTAAAAAAGGAGAATCATTTTATTTCAAATCAAATAAAAATCACTATATAGAAAATGCGAGTAAAAACCCTGCCCGTGTTGTATGGGTCTGCACTCCGCCAAGTTTCTAGCAGGAGAATCAAATGGACAATGCAATTATCGAATTGAATAATATAACTAAAAAATTTGACGGTGAAATAGTTCTTGATGACATTACCCTGTCAGTTAAAAAAAATGAATTTGTAACATTGCTGGGCCCAAGCGGCTGCGGCAAAACAACAACCCTTAGGATTATCGGAGGATTTGAAACTCCGGATGAAGGGGATGTTTTTTTTGACGGCCATCTTATAAACGATGTTCCTCCTTTTAAAAGGCAGCTGAACACCGTGTTTCAAAAATATTCTCTGTTTCCGCACATGAATGTTTTTGAAAACATAGCATTTGGGCTGAGAATAAAAAAAATGGATGAACGTCTCATAACAAGTAAAGTGGAAAAAATGCTTGAACTTTTCAATTTGAAAAATTACGGAAAACGAAGGATAGATCAGTTAAGCGGAGGACAGCAGCAAAGAATTGCCATAGCCAGAGCCCTGGTTAACGAGCCAAAAGTCTTGCTACTTGATGAACCTCTTGGTGCCCTTGACCTGAAACTAAGAAAAGAAATGCAGCAGGAACTTAAGGCAATGCAGAAACAAATAGGAATAACGTTCATATATGTTACCCACGACCAGGAAGAAGCCCTCACCATGTCAGACACAATTGTTGTCATGAATGATGGTATAATTCAGCAGATGGGTTCTCCCATAGATATTTACAACGAGCCTCAAAATGCATTTGTAGCGGACTTCATTGGAGAAAGCAACATTCTAGACGGCATAATGCACGATGATTACTTGGTTGAGTTTCTGGGTGAAAAGTTTGAATGTCTGGACAAGGGCTTCGGTAAGGGCGAAGAAGTTGATGTTGTAATAAGGCCTGAAGATCTGGAAATAACTCCTCCAGGCGAAGGAAGGCTCGAAGGAATTGTAAAATCCGTTACATTCAAGGGAGTACACTATGAAATGAGAATTGTTGTGTTAGACTATGAATTTCTGGTTCACTCAACAGACAAGGCACCAACCGGTTCATCAGTAGGACTCACTCTCACACCTGATGACATTCACATAATGGAAAAGGGGGAATAGATTTGAAGGACAGAACAAAATATTTTGCCTATCCATACCTTGTATGGATTGTTATATTCATTGTCTTTCCATCCTTTCTGGTTCTTTTGTACAGCCTTACAACAGATTCGGGAGGGCTTACAAACATCAATTTTACAATGTCAAACTTTATCAAGTTTTTCAACCATCTGTACATGAACATATTGTGGGATTCCATATTTCTTGCAGCCATATGCACCATCATCTGCCTTTTGCTGGGGTATCCTGCAGCATACATAATTTCAAAATCAAATTTATCAAGACGAAACACCTTGTTGTTCCTATGCATACTTCCAATGTGGATGAACATGCTTTTAAGAACATACGCGTGGATGACTATTCTCGGAAACAATGGAATACTTAACAATTTGTTTGAATTTTTAGGGTTCCCTAAAATAAACATGCTCTACACAAGAGGTGCAACCGTAATGGGAATGGTATACAACTTTCTTCCGTTCATGATACTGCCCATATTTACAGCACTGAGCAAGATGGATACAGGCCTTATTGAAGCAGCCGATGACTTGGGAGCAACAAAGTACATTGTTTTCAGAAAGATTATTCTCCCCCTCAGCATGCCCGGAGTAATATCAGGAATAATAATGGTTTTCATGCCTGCTGTAAGCACATTTATCATACCGCAACTCCTGGGCGGTAATAAAAGCATGATGATTGGAAATCTTGTTGAAAAAATGTTCATATTAAACGGTGACTGGAATTTCGGCTCAGCAATTTCAATAATAATGATGATAATAATTTTGATTTCAATGTCCATCATGAACAAGTTTGACGTGGATAAGGAAGGAGGAGCAAGGCTGTGGTAAAAAAACATTTGTCAAGGATTTACATGGGGATGATTTTCATATTTCTTTATGCTCCCATAGCAGTTCTTGCCGTATTTTCCTTCAATGAATCAAAATCCAGAGGAAACTGGACAGGTTTTTCCCTCAAGTGGTATGTTGAACTTTTTCAGGACGGGGACATACGCTCAGCATTTTATTACACCATATCAATTGCCTTAATTTCAGCAATAGTATCCACTATACTGGGTACAATTGCAGCCATAGGCATCAACAGCATGAAGGGAAAGATGAAATCAATCATGCTCAATGTGAACTACCTGCCGGTTGTAAACCCGGACATTGTGACAGGCATATCCCTGATGATACTTTATATATCATTCAACATTGATTTCGGATTTAAAACAATGCTCATATCACACATAGTGTTCAACACTCCATACGTGATATTGTCCATACTTCCAAAATTGAAGCAAATGGACGTTAATATGACCGAAGCAGCCATGGACCTAGGCGCCACCCCCATGTATGCTTTAAGAAAAGTAATAATACCTGAAATAAAGCCTGGAATAGTAACAGGATTTTTGATGGCATTCACTCTTTCAATAGATGATTTCATCATCAGCTACTTTACAAAAGGCGAGGGTGTAACAAATCTCTCCATAGTCATTTATTCAATGGCACGAAGAGGAGTTCGTCCTACAATCAACGCGCTATCAACAATAATGCTCACTGTGGTGTTATTGTTAATGATACTTATTAACAAAAGGTCAAGCGGAGCTGAAAAAGCTACTAATAAAAGAAAAGAGGCATAAAATGAAAAAAAAATCACTACTTATTGTATCAATTACTGCATTGATCCTTGCTGCAGGATGCAGCAGCAAAACAGAAGAAAAAGAAGTTCTGAATGTTTTAAACTACGACATTTACATCGACAAGACGCTGATTTCAGAATATGAAGAAGAAAACAATGTTACAATAAAATATGACACATATTCAACACCTGAAGAAATGTACATAAAGGCTAAAGCCGGTGCTTCCGATTACGACCTTATAATCTCAAGCGAGTACATGATAGAGCGCATGATCAGCGAAGGAATGGTAAACAAACTGAACTTTGACAACATTCCAAACTACCAGTTTATAGATGAAGAATTCAAGAATCAGCCATACGATCCTAACAACGAATATGCTGTTCCTTATTTCTGGGGAACATTGGGAATTCTTTATAACAAGACAACCGTTGATGCGTCTTCAGACAGCTGGTCAATGCTTTGGAATGAGAAGTATTCACAAAGAATCATAATGATGGATTCCCAGAGAGATGCTTTTGCTGCAGCTCTTAAGCTTTTGGGATATTCTCTTAACACAGTTGATGAAAAAGAACTTGATGAAGCAAAAGAGCTTCTCATCCAGCAAAGACCTCTTGTTATGGCATACATAACAGACGGTGCTCCAGACATAATGATAAACGAAGAAGCAGACATGGCTCTTGTTTGGTCAGGAGAAGCAGTATCTGCAATGTCGGAAAATGAAAACCTGGACTTTGTTATTCCTAAGGAAGGAAGCAACATCTGGATTGATGCCATGTTTATTCCTTCAACAACCAAAAATCAGCCCCTTGCTGAAGAATTCATAAATTTCCTCTGCTCCAAGGAAGCAACATTAAGAAACATTGACGAGGTTTGGTATTCAACAGTGCACACTGAGGCAATCAAGGAAGTAGATGAAGAGCTTTTAAACAACTCTGCCTTCAACATTCCATCAGAAGACATCAATAAAATGGAAATGTTCCGCGATCCTAAAGAATTCATAGACCTTTACACTTCAAGATGGACAGAAATAATGGCAGAATAATCAAAAAATCACAAATGAGCGCTTTCGCGCTCATTTTTATACTTACAATTATTCGTTGTCAGTTTGTGCTTCTTTTAAGTTCACCAAATGAACTGTAGTTGATACTGTTATTATTATCAAAGTTGCTAAAACTAAGAATGACATATGTATTCCTCCTTTATCCCCTATATATTCCCTGCTACCATAATATTACATGAACCTTGTAGTTTTCTTAAATCATTATTAATGTGTTTGCACAATTGGCAACCCCGATTGTCATCCTGAGCATCAGCATATCTCTACGAATTATGAGATTTATAAAAAGCAGTCAGAATGACAATGTCGAAGCGCTTTGTCATCAATCTAATTTAAAGAAATTCGCAATACTTGCACCCCTTGCATATTTCAACCTTGTTTTCAAATATTTTTTTGATTACATCAATTGTATTGGTTGCTTCCTTGTTTTTCTTATCAATTTTTGCTTCGTGAATAATTATTTTCCTAGGCGATATGCTTAAAAGTATGTTGATTATAATTTCATCATACAAGACTGTTTTTTCGCCAAGCTCTGTTGAAAACTCTGCGTTTGTTATAAAAGTTAGCTTCTGCATGTTCTTGTCGTAAACCTGAAGCTTGTTATTGTTGTACATGATGTTCACAAGTTCATTTTCTTTTTCATCCTTGTCGGATATGAGCTTAATGATGCTGATAAAATCAAGGTATTCCTTCTTCATAAGGTAGGAGTCGATACATCTTTCAACCACCTGGACTGCATAAAGCTTAATGAACTTAAGCCTGAAGTTTATGAATCCGTTTAAATTTATTGTACTGGACCTTTCAAGGACTTCCTTGAATTTATTTTTGATTATAAGCTTGATTTTAACGTCGTTGTCTATTTCATCTTCTATGTCTTCTATTATGGCCCCCACTTCATCCTCATCAAAATAGAAGTAGTTTTCCTTAAGGCAGTTTATGCTCTCTAGTTTTGTGTATTCAACCAGAAGTTTTGTCACCCTTGCAATTATTTTTTCAGTGAGTTCTCTTTTATTTAATTTTTCGTTTGTAAAATATCTTACTCGTATATTTCCTTCATCTGTGGAGGATAATTCTATATTAATATCACTTTCATCTAAATTTGTGATTATTTTGATATTATTAAACACTTCATGATTTTCATTTTCATTTAACTCTAATGATAAAAGCTCCACTTAGTCACTCCTCTCTGCCAGGGAGGTCATATTATTGGTATCAGCGATCCCAAATCTATTATTTGTCGACTTGAAGCTTCTTCATATATATATCCTGCAGTATGGATAAATTGCTTTAATGAATATAAAATATTTTCATCAGCAATCTTGCCTGTTGACAAAAATATTTTTTCATTAATTTTCCCTGCACAGCCACCGATAAATCCGTGATTATATCCCTTCAGATACACCACCTTGGGATCTATATACATACAGTCTATATTATATGATTTGAGTTTTTCATGTATCAGGACATCTGATGTCAAAGCTTGTGTTTCACTGATTGGGGCTGTGGAACATTTAGAGTAGCCTTGATTGACATGAATGAATTCAACGCCTGCTTCTTCCAAATAATACTTTAAAACCTGGTCTGTATGCTTTGTATTGTGCACAGCATATCTCCCTATTCTTGCTACATTATATGCTATATCCTCAGGATAGTTTCTACACAGAGTTTTTCCACCTTTAATAACTTTTATTCCTATGCTTTCTAAAACATTTTTATAATAATCATACACATTTGGAGCAACAATAAATGTTTGAAAATCAACAGGAAAAATGACCATATCCGGATGTCCGTCAACAGGTTCCTGCAAATCCGCACACCTTATGGATTTAATTGGTTCAATGTTCATATTTTTCAAATAATTTAAAATTTCATCATCAGCCTTGTAGTCAATTATGACAAATCTTGGCTTTTTATAAGGTAAATATGGGTTCATAATTGCTCCTGCACAAATTGGATATTGAAAAATAATATATTTTCTATTATTATATCATTTTTTCAATTATTCTGGTAAAATACAAATATATTATTTTGGGGAGATTTAAATGGAAGAATTGCATTATCACTTACATATTCGCCTTGCAAAAAATGAGGTTTTCTTCGGTCCTGGAGTATTGACTCTCCTTACATTGACACAAGAATGCGAATCCTTAAGCGCCGCTGCTAAAAGCATGGACTTGTCTTATTCAAAAGCATGCAAAATGGTAAAGGGCTCTGAAACTGCTCTTGGTTTTAAGCTATTAGACAGAAAAATAGGAGGAACCGGCGGAGGCGGCTCAAAATTAACACCTGAAGGCATAGAATTTTTGGAAAAATACTCTGCTTTTTTAAATGAACTTAACACTCATGCCTCTGAGTCGTTTGTCAGATATTTCAGCAAATATATTTAATCAATTTCTGCTGCTCATATTTGTCACTTTTTAACTGCATCAAAAATGCTTTGGTGCAGTTGGCTGTTCTTAAGATTACTATTTATCATTTCAACATTAAGATTGAATCATCAGGAACATTTAAATAAAGACTTTTATTGTTTTTTCTTTTATTCCATTCATCCTTGCTGACTTTAAATAATATTTCAGAATTTTCATTTGGTGTTTTGTTGTTCATATTTTCAAACATTATTATATAATCGAAAACTTCTTCAACAACTTTATTGACTTTGCATACAACCGTATTTTTCTTGTCTGCTGTGTCCGTCATTTGAAAACTGTGTTCTCGAATGCCAATATAATTTATATTTTCCGGAACTATATTTTCCGTTTCAAATATAAAATCCCAATCAACAGCATAAACACTATGCTTTGATAAAACATCACATCTCGAAATATTTTTGCATCCCGTAAGCCTGGCTGCAGCTGCATGTCTTGGCTTTATAAATAATTCCTTTGTTTTTTCCGAAAGAACCGTTCTTCCCTTGTCAATAACAACAAGATTTTCGCAGAATCTGTATACTTCATCCATGCTGTGGGTGACCATCAGCACCTTCCCTTTATACAGATTCAACATATCTAGAACTTCCGCCTGAATTTTATCTTTCAAATGTGAATCAAGAGCAGAAAAAGGCTCATCCAAAAGCAGCACATCAGGCTCATAAGCAAAAATGCGCGCCAGGGCCACTCTTTGCTGCTGTCCTCCTGAAAGCTGTGAAGGATATTTGTTTTCCAGCCCTTCAAGATGAAACGACCTTATAATCTCATCAGTCTTGATCTTCTTTTCCTTCTTCGTTAATTTCAGTCCTGCACCTATGTTTTGCTCTGCAGTCATATGTGGAAACAGTGCATAATTTTGAAACAGATAGCCTATGTTCCTTTCCTGAGGACTTAAATTGATTTTATTGGCAGAATCAAAAAGCACCCTCCCGTTGAGTACAATCAGCCCTTCATCAGGTGTTTCAATACCTGCAATGCATTTTAGCGTCATACTCTTTCCGCTGCCTGAAGCACCCAGTATTCCAAGATATTCTTCATCCATTTCAAAATTAGCATCAAGCGTGAATCCTTTATAATATTTTTTTATCGAAACCAGTAAGCTCATTTGTCCTAATCCTTATTTGAATATTTTCTTTCTTTTGAAGTGAAATAGTTCATCATTGACAGCACAACAAAAGAAACCATCAATACTACCGCAACATATCCGTACGCTCCTTCCAAGTTGCCTGCTGCAACTTCGGAATAAATTGCCAGTGGAAGCGTCCTAGTCTTGTTTGCTATGTTTCCTGCTATCATTGCCGTTGCTCCAAACTCCCCAAGACCTCTGGCAAATGCAAGTACGCCTCCTGAAGCTACTCCGGGTAATGCTGCTGGCATCACTACACGCCAGAATATTTTTCTTTCTGACATACCTAGTGTACGTCCTGCCATTACTAATGTTTCATCTACTTGTTCGAACGCACCTCTTGATGAGCGGTACATAAGTGGAAAAGAAACAACGACTGCTGCCAATACAGTTGCTGTCCATGAAAATATAATCTTAACACTCAAAAATTGAAGCAATAGCATCCCCAAAGGCCTTTTAACTCCAAATATCAGCAAGAGAAAAAATCCTACTACTGTGGGCGGAAGCACCAAAGGCATGGTCAGCAAACCATCAATGACGATCTTTAGCTTATCAGATTTCATTCCTGCAACTAACCTCGCTGCAAAAATTCCAAGGAAAAATGTAATTAAAATTGACAGCGAGGCTGTCCTTAATGAAATGAGCATTGGAGACCAGTCCATATAACCTCCTATTTTAATGACGTAAATCCATATTTTTCAAACACAGACAAAGCTTCATCGCTTTTGAGAAATTCAACGAACAATTTCGCAGTATCTTGCTTTGTTGAAGCCTTTACAACTCCCACAGGGTAGATTACTTTTGATACGATTCCTTCCGGTGCTTCTGCTGCAACAATTACATTTTCATTTGAAGCAGCATCTGTTGAATAAACAACACCTGCATCTGCGCTTCCTTCAGAAATCCAGTTTAAAACTTCGGTTACATTTGTTCCAAGACTTGATTTTGCCAATACTTCATCCCATAGGCCCAGATTTTCAAACGCTTCCTTGGCATACTGACCGGCAGGAACACTCTCAGGATCACCAACAGCAACAGTATCTGCTTTTAAAATTTCTTCGAAAGCAGTAATTCCTTTATCACTGTCCTTGGGTACAATCAAGACTATTTTATTTTCAAGAAGCTTGACTATTGATTCCTTAACCATGAGTTCCTTTTCATCCAATGCATTCATCTGTTTCATTGCTGCTGACATGAACACGTCAACATCTGCACCTTCCTCTATCTGAGCCTGCAGCTTTCCCGAGCTGTCATATGTTGCATCTACCGTAATGCTTTGATGTTTTTCTTCAAATATTGGAATTAAGTCATCTTCAAAACAATTTTTTAAACTTGCAGCAGCTGCAATAAGCAATGTTTCATTTCCGGCTGATTCAGTCTCCTTCTCGTCTTGGCTGTTGTCTGCAGCTGAAGAAGAATCCTGACTTTCGGCAGGTTCAGTGTCTTTGCTGCATGCTGAAAAACTAAGTATTAAACAAGTAATTAAAACTAAAGTAATAATTTTTTTCATTTCATCCTCCAATTTTTGTGATTCGTTATACTTTTAATAATATAACGTCTGTGAAAATTAATAGAAGAACATATATTTTTATCCTTCTATTTTTAATATTTTCTCATCTGCTACCAACATAATTATTTTTTTAGTTATGAACTTAACAATATAAATGACATTTATTATCAGAATATCATCTGATGGACTCTACAAAGATTTCTACTACACCACCGCATACCATACCTTCATCTTCGGCGTATTTTCCCGTCATGTCAACAAAAATCAATTTATGTTTTTTATTGTCAATGCACATCAATGCACTTCCCCTTATGCTGGCTTCAACACATCCTCCGCCAATGGTCCCTATTATTGTTCCATCTTTGTAAACTAACATCTTTGTTCCCACATCCCTTGGAGCTGAGCCTTTTCTTGAGACAATTGTGACAAGGGCTTTTGGTACTTCCCTTTTTTCTTCACTAAGCACAGCATTTACCAATTCATCGCTGTAGGCACTTGAACCTGTTTCCTTGTTCTTGATTTCAATGATTTGAGCCATTATTGCCACTGCAATTTCTTCAGGTGTCTCGGCTCCGATTTTCAGTCCGATAGGCGTGTAAACTTCGCTTAATTTTTCCCGGGAAATGCCTTCACTTTCTAAATAATCCAACACTTTGGCCACTCGAACCTTGCTTCCAATCATGCCTATATAAGCATTTTCTTTTTCAATAATCTTTTCCAAACAAGTCTGGTCATAACGGTGGCCTCTTGTTACTATAACAAAAAACGTGCTGTTATCTCCTTCAATATTGCTTAATGCTTCTTCAAATGGCTTGCATACAACCTTGTCTGCTCCTGCTTTCACAGCATTGTTGGCAAATGTGATTCTGTCATCTATTACTGTCACTGGCAAGTCAAGAAGTTTGCATATTTTAATAATAGGAATAGAAATATGACCTGCCCCGCAGACAACAACATTGTATCTATGCCGCATGAATTCCACATATATATTTTTTTCATCCACCGTTACTACCTGGCTTTTTTTATTTGCAGGTATGGCAGAAATTATTTCTTCGAAGTTTAAATCATCATTGTCCGTATACACTACTTCTCCGTCTGACAAAACAATTTTTTCTCCGATGTTATCGCCTGATAAAATTGTGATTACAATATTTTCCTTGCTTTTGTCTATTTGTTTGAGAAATTTATAAAAATCCATCATATTCTCCTATTGAGTATGTCCAATTAAATTATCTACAGATTCCTGTATGTATTAATACTTTCCGAAATGACAATTAGGGAAAGTACACACTTCGCACTTCAGGCATTGTCCTCCATAACCCATTCTAGTAATGTCTCTCTTTACAATAATCTCTCCTGCCATTACCCTTGGCAGCAGTATATCAAATGCAGTTGTTGCAGAAAACATCACGCATCCGGGAAGTCCGAAAACAGGAATACCATCCAGGTATGCAAACAACAACATTGCTCCCGGCAGCACAGGTGAACCGTATGATACTATGTCTGCACCGGTTGATTTTATTGCACCTGGAGTTTTGTCATCAGGGTCTACAGACATTCCTCCGGTCACAACTATGAGTTCTGCTCCCCTTTCTTTGCACTTTAATATGGTTTCTTTGATTGTGTCTGAATCATCAGGCACTATAGTCTTATAAAATACTTCAGTTCCAAATTCCAACAGTTTTCTTTCCACAACAGGTCCGAATTTATCTTCTATTCTTCCCTTAGACACTTCGCTTCCTGTCACAATTATTGCTGCCTTAAATTTTTTAAATGTCTTGACCTCAAAAATTTTTCCATTTTCAAGGATAATCTTTTCAACATCTTTAATTTTGGTTTTATCTATTTTCAGCGGTATAACTCTGCAGCCGCCTATAAGTTCCCCTTCATTTATGGTTCTGTCCCCATGAATTGTAGCCAGGCAAATATCTCCAAGCTCATTGACATCATCAAGCACGTCACGATTTATCTTAAGAAGTCCTTTGTAATCGGGAAGAATGTTGATTTTCCCTTCATGAGGAGGCGTTGAAAAATGAACACCGTTGCCGCAAATAAGATTCCCTAAAGCCAATGCAGCTTCGTCTTCATGAAGTTCATTTTCATTAAGTTCGAAAATATATATATGCTCTTTTCCAATCCTTAAGAGTCTTTCAATATCTTCTCCCTTTATAACATGTCCCTTTTTAAAGGCTACTCCTTTAAATTCCCCTGGCACAATTTCTGTAATATCATGTCCAAGCACCATTCCAACTGAATCTTCCGTTTTTACTACCTTCATTTTTCAAATTCCTTTCGCTATGCTTATGCATCCGTAAAATTTATTAAACTATATCATAAACTCAATTGTTTTCATTTTCATCTTTTTTGGCTGTTTCAACTGTTTCAACCTTCTCAGTTTTTTGTGTTTTATCATCAAGTGATAAATCTTCTTTAATATCCTTGGAAAAATTTTTAAATTCGTTAATTGTTTTTCCAAGTGCTTTTCCTAATTCCGGAAGCTTGGATGGTCCAACTACAATTAATGCAATAGCCAATATCAATATTAGTTCACCGGTACCTATTCTTCCCATAATAATTCTCCTCTCACTTAATAACTATTTTTGCTATAATTATATCAAAATAATATTTAAAAATATATAATTAACTCAAACTTGTTGATATTTTTCTCCTTAACAATTCCTTTTTTCTGCATATATCACACTGGTCATTATCTTGGTTACAAGGTATAAACTTTCTGTTGCATATTTTGCACACACTTAAATTCACTTCTCTTTTAAGAATAAACTCCCATAATTCTGCAGCATCTTTACCTTTAATTATGGCTTTTTTAGGACATACTGTTTCACACAAGCCACACTTGTAACAATTTTGGGGACTATGGTATAACTTGATCTTAGTTTCGGAATTTTCAATCTTCCACGCATTTCCTGGACAAACTGTTTCACATTTACCGCATCCGTCACAATCTGTATTTACATCCCAATTTTCCCAAAATATATTGGAATAATTCCTTCCAGGTTCTAATTTCAAGTTTTTCATGGATTTTAGCAACATGACGCGAAAAGATAAATCATTGTAATCTTTATCGATTATTGTACTTATTGTTTTTAAAGCAATATTGCCCGATTCTTTTTTGACAAGTTTAAATAAATCCCTTCGTGATAATTCTTCTTCAGTCAGATTCGAAAGTTCTTTCTCTTCCGTATGGATTTCATAAACAGTGTCTATTCCCATTGCATTAGTAAAGTTAACAGCCTTATTTAACGATTCTTTAAACAGAGAGTTGTTGTATCCCAACTTACATTTTTTGCATTTGCTCAAATTGAAATGTAACTTCTTGTCCTTATACATTATGAAAAGTGTTGCAATCAGTTCTGGATGCAAAGCATTTAAACAACTTATATTTAAATTTCCTTCTCCGCCTTCCAAAGAGCATGAAAACAGAAAATTTTTCTTTTCACCTGCATGATTAATTATATCATTTTCTCCTGTTCCTTTAAGCATTATAGCTTGAATAGGGCATTTAGCTTTGCATATACCACATTCCGTGCAAAGCTTCATGTCAAAAATCACACTTTTGTCTTTTAATTTAATAGCGTGTTCAGGGCAAGACTCTTTGCATATGTTGCACTCACATATTTTTCCGGATGCATAAATACATTTGGTTTCATTTATTTCAGGAGGATTTTCTTCAGTTAATTTATGAATAAAGTAATCTAATATCATTTAATCACACTTTCTTGCAATAAAATGGGAAAGCTAAAGCTCTCCCATTCCATCATTTTACATTATATTTAAGGGAGCAAGTTCAATTTTTCCAGTTCGTCTGCCACATCTTTAAGACCTAATCTTTCCAAAGCAGCTCTTGTTGGAGCTCCTGTTTTCTCATCCCATCCATATTCTTTGTAAAGCATTGTCAATGCTAACTGCATATCGTCTCTGTCCAATTTAACAGTTCCTTCAGTGAATGGTTTCATATCAGGATCTACATCAAATACCCAATTAGGAATAGTATCGTGCTCATTCCTCATGTCGATTGTATTCATATTTTTTATAGTTGCTGCTCTATGAAGAGTTGCTATTCTTTCAGACATCAAATCCAAATCTTTTTCTGATGTTTCTATTCCTGTAGCCAGACTGAAGAATTTTGATTCTAATGCTGTGTCTCCTCTGTAATTTCTTGACTTAGATGGGGAAACTGTCATAGGCCATACCCAGTTACACAACGTAATGGAGTCATGTAAGAAGTTTCTGTCAATTGACCATTTTGCAAATTTAGCTTTATATTCATTCATAGGTGTATAATTCTTTGGTGCATCTAATGCATCCGGAGAACCCCAAACTTCACCTGCAATTTCCTTAAGTAATTCAATAGGAAGTCCTGCTCCTATAAAGTTCATATGGGTATGTGAATTAGCATCTCTGTTAAACATTACATTTATCAATGCGCCTACCTGAGCTCCAGCTTCATTGCTGTGGTGTTTAGGATAAGCCATCTTAGACCAAACGTTGTATCCGTATCCATCCCAGTATTCTTTGCCAAAATTCCACCTTTGGTCTAACCAATAAGGTCCGTCTAACAAATGTGAAAATTCTCCATCTTTAATAAGATTTCCATAATATTCAACCATCCAGGCTGGATCACCTTTTTCCATTAAATCAAAGTTAATGCTATTGTATTCTTCTTTAGGAAGCACTTCTTTTAGTTTTCCTGAAGTGTATGCAAACTTAAAGTCTCTTCCTAACTGACCATAGTTGCTCCAAATACCATAGTCATCAGCTAGTCTTGATCCAAGACACTTAACGATCATTGCATCCATTCCTTTTGTATCTCCATCTGCAAATCCTTTTAGCATAGCAGATGCAGGTGATGAATAATTTATGCATGTGCTTGTTGCATAAGGAGTTAATCCATATTTTTCAAGCTCCGGCATGTACATATTTGACTGGCAACGAATTGGACAGGAGTAGCAGCCACCCATTTTTACAGTTCTTTCTTCAGCTATAGGTCCCAAATCAAATACAGCTTTTTGTGTACGCAGTCCAACTTTATTTTTATCGCCTGCAGCACATTCTCCGGTTTCTACCGGTGGGTTTGCAGCACCCCAGAATAATCCAAGCTGTGCTGTCCAACGGCTTCCCGGATTGTGATATTCAGCCCAAGGCTGTGGAGTGCTAGGAACTACGTGCTGATTGTTTGCACCGATAATGTCTTTCATCATATATTCATTTAGCTTTAGCCATTCCTGAGCATTTTCATCTGCTAAATGCACTGATCTTTTACCTAGAATGCCGATAGCTTTTAATTTTTTTGCTCCCAATATTCCTCCGTGTCCACCTGCTGAGTGGTTTACTGAGTTTACTATTGATGCCAAATTCTTTTGTTTCTCACCTGCAGGTCCGATTGAAGCAACGCATGCTTCCTTGCCCATTATTTCATTGATTGCATGTTCTGTATCTATTGTTCCCTTACCCCATAAACTGCTTGCATCTTCAATTGAAACCTTGTCATCTTCTATTTTTAACCATACAGGAGTCTTTGATGCTCCCTCAATTATAATTCCGTCATATCCTGCAAACTTCAACCAAGCCCCGAAATTTCCGCCCATATGGCTGTCAGTTATTGCATGGTATGGGTTAGTTGGCCCTAATGATGTAATATTAGTTCTTCCGCTGCATGGCGCAGCTGTTCCTGTAAGCGGTCCTACAGCTATTACAACCTTGTTTGCTTCATCGAAAGCCTTTGTTCCTTGAGGAACTTCATCAAATATTATTTTATATCCGATTCCTGCACCACCAATTAAATCTTTATATTTCATTGTATCTTCTGTTTTAATATTGCCGGTAGTTAAGTTTACTCTCAATAAACTTCCTTGCCATCCTGTTATGTTAGCCATTTATTATTCCTCCAATCAGATAATTATTATATTTATAAATATGTAAGCTCAAGAACTATGAAAGTCTGTATCCATTTCTTCTTAACATTGCTTCAAATTTTTCCCAAGGTATAAACTTCAGCGCTCCGGTTATGCAGTTATCAGCACAAGCTCCGCATAATATACATTTTGTTGATTTGCTTGTTTCAGGATCTACAGTAGGCATATTCCATGGGCATGCTGCTGTACATGCACCGCATCCTACACATTTGTCTTTATCAACAGTCCAAGCTTTTGTTGTCTCATTTTGATTAATAGCTTTTTGCGGACATGCTGCTGCACATTTTGCATCTTCACATTGATGACATGTTTCCGGTGTCATAACGAAGTTTCCGTAATATCCGTTTTCTTCGCGGTAATTATCTGTCATTTCCTTGCCATAGTTGAAATTTCTGGCAATTTTAACTCTGGAAATTAACGGATGAATCTTTCCGTCATTTGCTACTGTACAAACCATCTCACATCTTTGACAGCCTGTACATTTGTTAGGTTCAGACACAATAAGACCAGTAGGAATTACAAATGCTGCAGCTTTAGGTGCATCCTGATTTGCAGTTTCAGTATTTGAGCAGCCCATCAGATTCAATACAGAAGTTGTAACAGTGATACCTGCAATACCTTTACCACTCATTTTTAAAAATTCACGCCTTGATCTTACTTTCTCAATAAAATCTTCAATTTCTCTTTGTAACATAATAACTCTCCCTTCAAAATATATTGTTGACATTTTTATAAAAGATAAATATTTCTTTTAACTTTCCTTAATTGTATCTTTTTCTTCAGGTTCATCACTGACTTTATTAACATTGTCTTTAAATTCCCTTATAGATTTACCAAATGCCTTTCCTATTTCTGGAAGTTTTGATGGCCCAAAAATGACTAAAGCAATTGCTAATACCAAAATTAGCTCTGATGCTCCTATCCGTCCCATAACAATTCTCCTTTCAGCATAATTAAATTATTTTGTAAAGTTCTTTATGGATTTTGTTCAGCTTCAACCTCTATCCATTCAGTTAACGAAGCTGCATGAACTTTTTTCATAAATCTGTCGGAGTACAAATACATGGCATTGTTGGAAGCCCTTGTTTCTTGGATATCATTGTATTCTTCATTTTTTTTGAGCTGCTCATATATTTGATAAAACTCTTCTTTGGATAATTTAAAAGGAGCTTTGGTGAATAGTCTGACATCAGTAGGCCTTGGATAAATCTTTGATTCTTCCCTCACCGTTTCAGCTATCATTTTAAACAAGTCTCTTTCTTCAACCGAAATCATCATTTTTGCATAGTTATTAGTAATATGATTTTCTGAGAACAAGTATATTTTTTCTTTTCCTTTTCTTACACAAATATCTGAAAATTCCTCTCTTGTTTGAAGGTCATCAATCATGGTCAAGATTTCATCGACTTCCAATGACAATGGTTCATCAAGCAAATCTTCTGCATTTGTTAAAATACCTTCATATGACTTGTCTCTGATAAAACATCCCAAAAGAACTACTTTATCTTGAACTTCTTCTATGCCGTCTTCTTCGCCGGAATTGTAATCTGACTTAGTTAATTCTTCATCAGTTAATTCATCATTTTTATAAGATTCATTATTCATGCAACTCACTCCTCCCTTTTTAGTATTATCCTAACAGTAATTTTGTTTTTTTATTAACAAATTAACTTTTATGATTTTATCATAATATTGAAATTAAATCAATAAAAAAATGTCGCAAAACCGTTGCGTTTTCAATGATATAACGGTCTTGTCAATCAATGACAAACAATTTATCAAGATTATATTCATTCGAGCGCCTGCATCAACCTTTTAAAAATTACTAACAAATTTCATGTTTATGTTATATTTTTTACAGAATAAATATTAATAAACGAGAATTATTTCCCAATTAAAAATCGCACTGCTTAGCAGTGCGACAATTATTTCCCGATATTTTTTTAGCAAAACCATATTAAAAATCTTCATTATCCTTAATCCTAAAATTAACCTCCGGCTAAAAGATGAAGCATCTGGACATCATCACCGTCATTTACTATCCTTGTCTTATAATCTTCTTCTTCCACATGCTGTCCATTAATTTTTACTATTATTTTGGGCCATGAAAATTTTTTAATCTTCATTATATCATCAACAGTCATTCCCTGTTCCCATTGAAAATCACGGTTGTTTACTTTTATCATTTAAACACCACCTTTTATTAATTAAGAATGAATAATGAAGAATTAATAATTAATGAAGGAATTGTGCAAAGCACAATTCCAACCATCATTCTTAATTCTTAATTCTTAATTGTTACTGCAGGCCCTTAACCACTTCAATAAGTTCCGGCAAGTCCATGCCAAGTTCTTTCAGATGTTCTATTGTTGGAACACCGTTTGAATTCCAGCCTCTTCTTTTGTAAACTGCATCTGTCAGTTTTTCATACTGATCTTCTCTGTAGCTTCGTAAAACTGCCATTTTTTCTTCAGTAGTTTTACCAGTTACATCATAACCAATTTTTTCTTTCAATTGTCCGTCATATCTTTCCTGTCTTGATTCATACTCTTCCTTTGTAACAGGGCCCATTGAGCGGTAAGGAGTTTTATCGTTTTTCCTCAATCCCTTACCAAGTCTTATGTTGAATATTCTCTGAAAGTTGTAAACTCTTTCAGATTCTCTCACCATGTCATCAGTTCCAAGTCTTTTTCCTGTCACTCCATATACTATGTCCAGATAGTTCTGCACATGTTCAGGGATTTTTGCAGGTTCTGAAGTGAACTTGTTGTTTGCAGGAGCTATGTCATTCCATGGAAGCTTGCACAGCCCGTAAAGGCCAAACCAAGTTCTGAACATAGGGAAGTAATGAAGTGCTTCTGCCTTGTCTTCGAATGTAGGTATCTGGTTGTTAACCATGTCCATGAATATTAGCCATGCTTCATCGTGCTGAGGTCCCTTGTTTGTTAAGCCGTAACCACCCTGCTGAGCCAATGATTCTTTTGAACCGTACTCTGAATATTCAAGACCTTTTTGCTCCATTCCTATGTCAAACAGGAAATCAGCATCTGCTCCGTATTTTTCAGCAAACAGCTCTTTCATTCTGTGAATTCCCTGCCCTACCACAACACCAAAACCTTCGCCCTTTGACATCTGGTGGAGAAGCTGTGCAGCTGAATCGAAGTTCCCGAAATTAAGTTCAAGTCCTCCTGTTATTTCCTTGTTTATTATTCCTCTTTCATAACATTCCATTGCAAATGCTGTAGCAGTACCAAATGAAATTGTGTCAATGCCGTAAGTGTCGCAGTAGAAGTTGAGTTCCAAAATTCCTTCAGGATCAAATATTGCACAGTTTGATCCAAGACCAGCTGCATTTTCATATTCAGGTCCGTCTACTGTAACCTTATGTCCTTTGTATGGTCCGGTTTTCAGTAAAAAATTGTCTGCTGCCTTTGCACAGGCTAAGGAACAGCCATACCAGCATCCGTCTTGAACTCCCTGAGTGATGTACTTGTCTATGAATACTGTAGATTTAATTTTTTGAGTGTCCGGATGGTTTCCATACTGATAGTTCATAACCGGAAGCAAATCATATTCATCCATTACCTCGATAATATTTGCAGTTCCTATTTTGCGCATGTTGTTTTGCTTAGGGTCAAGATCGTGAACTTCTTTGTGAAGTTTGATTCCCGTTCTGTTAAGTATGCCCTGGTCAAAAGGATTGTTCAGATCTCCCTTCACTGAGCTGAATTTTACAACAAGAGCCTTGACTTTTTTATCTCTGAAGACTGTTCCTATTCCTCCGCGGCCTGCCTGTTTTAATCTGGCAACCTTTCTTCGTGGGTCATAGAACGTAAAATTCAAAAGACCCATGCGTGTGTGTTCAGCACCAGATCCGGCAGTTACAACTGCAACGTTTCTTTTGTCTTCTTCGTTATCTGCATACATTTCTGTAAGCTGTTCTCCAAGAACATGACCGTCAACCGCTTCTAAAGATGCTTCTTCAATTCTTACGGTGCCATTGTTGCCGTCAATGACAATTATTATGTCCTTTTCTGATTTTCCCTGCAATTCAAGGGCATCCCATCCTGAGAACTTCAAAAGAGGACCGAAATATCCTCCAACATTTGAATCAATTGGCATGTCCGTGGCAGGTGAAATACTGCAAACAAGAGATTTTCCTGAACCAGGGTACTGAGTTATGCCGCAAACCGGTCCGCCACAAATTATTATTTCATTTTCAGGGTCGTTCCATTTTGTTGAAGGTGTTGTGGCATTCCATAAATACCAGAGGCCAAAGCCCTTGCCTCCTACAAATTTATCTTTCATCATCTGGCTTACGGGTTTTGACTCTATTTTATTTTCTGAAATATTTACAAAAAGTGATCTACCTGTGTATCCTTTGTCGATTTTTCCTAATTCATACTTGTATTCCGCCAACAGCTTGTGATTATCTCTTAAAACTTTAATATCCATATTCGCTCCTATTTATTAAAAAGTTTATCAAGCTTAAGTTCCTGTGATTGTGAATCATCTTTTTCAGCCATGCTTATAGCTCCTGTTGGACATTTTTTCGCGCATAATCCGCAAGCTATGCATTTGAACGGCTCAATATAATCATCATGCTGTCTCATGGACAATTCCGGGCAAAATCCCACGCACATGAAACACCCAACACAAATCTTTTTGTTTATTCTTACTATTCCCTGCTTGTCCCTTGATATTGCCATGACCGGACAAATATCGATGCATTTTCCACACTGGCTGCACACGCTGATTTCCGGCTTTCCCTGCTCTTCGTTAATTTGAATGCAGGATTTAAATCTGTCTTTAGTTTTAAAATAGGCACTTGAACACACTTCTTCACATGTTCCGCACTGAATGCATTTTAGATCATCTTTAGCCAAATACTTCACCATAAACCTCCTGATATATCTTTTTATACTTCTTTCATTTCAATTTTATTATTGAACTTGCATAAATATTTTATATTTAATTATAAATGATTTTCTTCAATAATTCAATATCGATTAGTTAATTAAACTGTTATGAATTTTACCATTTGTCATGTTTTATGAGTCAAAACTTTTAAAAGTAAGTGTTTTTTTAACCCATATATTATATTATGTACCTGGTTCAAAAATGAGTTTTGTTAATGATAAGCTAAATAAAAAAATTATTTGAAAACAAAAAATCCAGGATATCCCGGATTATTTACTACTTAAGGTTTTCAAATAAATTTACCAGCTTTTCACCTTCAAACAAATACTTTTTGTTGCAGAAATGGCACACAGTTTCAATTTTCTGGTCTTCCTCTATAATGTCCTTCAGTTCTTCCTTTCCTAAGGATATTAAGGCTGAAGCCATTCTTTCTTCAGAGCAGTCACATTTAAAGCTCACAGGTATTTTGTCTGTAATTTCTATTTCAAAATCAGAAAATATTTTGCGGGCGATGTCTTCAACGTCATCATCATTGTCGAAGTAATCCGACACTGATTTCATGCTTCCCAATGCATTTTCAAGTTTTGCAAGATCTTCTTCCTCAATGAACGGAAGAGGCTGCACGATGAATCCGCCTGCTGACTTTATGTGATAATCTACATCAACCAACACTCCCAATGCAACGGCAGACTGCTGTTGTTCAGAAATCCAGTAATAAGATGCTATGTCTTCACCAATTTCTCCTGTTGTGAGATCAGTGCTTCCTCCGTAAGGTTCCTTCATTCCAATGTCAGTTAAGACTGTAATTTTTCCGTTTGTTCCTACGGCTCCTCCAACGTTTAACTTTCCGTTTTCCTTCAATTCCAAATTAACGTCAGGGTTTTCAACGTAACCCTTTACATGACCCTGGTTGTCAGAAACCACAAGCAATGTTCCAAGGGGGCCTCCTCCGTTGATGTTAATAGTAAGCCTGTCTTTTTCATTTTTCAACATATATCCCATCATCAGTCCCGCAGTCAATGTTCTTCCAAGGGCTGCAGAAGCTGTGGGAGAAGTGTTGTGGTGAAACCTTGCTTCTTCAACTGTGTCAGTTGATTTTACCATGAATATTCTGAATGTTTTTTTCTCATCTATTGCTCTTATCATGTAGTCCATAATATCTCTCTTTCTCAGCTATAATTTTTCAGCGCAAAAAACTGCACGCAAGGATTCCTTAGGCAAATCTTCAGATCCATTGTTGTAATCATCGTATATTTTTATGTTTGAGAAGCCTTCAGCCTTAAGCATGTCAACAATATTTTTTGTTGCATGAACGTACTGTGTCTGCTCTTCTGTAATTCTTGAATATTTATCTGTTGAATCCTTCACAAAAAAATTAATTTCCATGTCTATTTTGTTTCTGCATTCATCAGATATATTTTCCCAAACATAAAAAACCTCACCGTCATCGTAGACATATGTTTCATTGAACATGTCTTGGTACTTGTATTCAGTGCTCATGTCAAATATGAATTTTCCACCCTGGTTCAAATGATCTCTTACATTTTTAAAAAATAATGCTGTTTGTTCTTCTGTAAGATAATTAATTCCGTCACAGCAGCATACACAGGCTTCAAACCTGTCGTCAATTTTAAAATTCGTCATGTCTTGATTAAGAAGCTTCACTCCTGGATTTCTGCCCAGTTTCTCATAGGCACGCATGAGCATGTCCTCAGACAGGTCGAAAGCAGTTACCTTGAAATCAGCCTCAGCCAGTAATCGGGTAATGCTTCCTGTACCGCAGGCAGCTTCAAGTATTTTTCTGCTGCCCTGGATTTTTTCGATTATAAAGGATGTCCATTTTTCGTAATTAATGTCATCCATGAGCAAATCATATATTTGCGAGAATTCCTTATAGCTTTTTTGCATATTATTTTTTCCTTTGCTTTTTCTTGGCAGTCATCAATCCGCCAATTCTGCCTGTTTCTTTAGCAGTAAGTCCTCCCCAACCCAATTCTTCGACTTTTTCCATGAGTCCAAGCTCTGCAGCTATTTCAATTTTCATTATGTCTTCAGGTGTTGGTTCTTTTTTCTTTTTTTCAGCCATAATTTCCTCCTTGTATTATAGGACTATTATGGTTGAATTTTCATAAATTATTCTTATCTATCTTTTTTGGCAAGTAAAATCGCCTTGATTTCCTTCAAAGTCAAAAGTATTTTGTTCAATGTGAACTGCAAGCTTATTAAAATAACAAAAAACATTGTGACCAGTATAATTTTCAATTCTAAATTCATAATCACTCCGCAGTCTTTGATTTGTGTTGCTTCAAGTTAACAACAGATATTCCAACGCTTATAAAAAACACAACTGAGGAAGCAATAAACGGAAGCTTGTTTCCCCACTCATAAATGAAGCCTGAAAACAATGAGCCGAAAATCATTCCTATTGCCCTGACTGCATTGAATATTCCGGATATGAGTCCGCTTGTTCTTGAACTCTGACCATTTGTTACAATATCCTGCTGTATGGGCAAGTAAATTGCATTAAACATGAAAAATGCTATGTTGCCTGCGAAAAACGGATACATTCCTGAAATGAAAGGAACAGCTATTGCTGAAATTCCACACAGCAACAGTACAACAATCAGCGATTTTCGTGTTTCTGTATGTCGTACAATATAAATGTTTATGGTAAAATTCACTACCAATGTTATAATTCCTATAACTGCCTTGATTATTCCGTTGTACGAAGACCCAAGGCCCAGTGCGTCTTTCAGGTAATAATTAAAAGCATTGTCATAGGCTGTTGTGGCAAGTGAAGTCAAAAATACTGCAAACAAGAATGTTTTGAGTATTTTTGGCATTTTCCCGGCAATATTGTTGTATGACTTAAATGGATTGATGGACATGTTCAGTGAAAATTTTGAAGTTTCCATGCTTGTTTCTTCAAGCAACATGTTTGTTAAAATACCGCAAATAATTATGGTAACTGTCTGAAGCGTTATGACAGCCAAAATGGAAATATTGCCAATAATTCCACCTAGAAAATATCCAAATGCTGCGCCCACTGAATTACATGCAACGTAGTAAGACATATGAACTCCTCTGTCTTCATCTGTGGTGAGATCAACAAGGTACGCTAGGCTGCATACAAAAACGCCTGCGCTGAAAAACCCTGCCACTAACCTTGCAATAACTGTCATCGCAGCAGAATCTGTCACTCCGAAAACAAACTGCGACAATGCATACACAGGCATTACAAAAGCCATGGTCTTCACCCGCCCAATGCTGTCTCCTATGCTTCCGAATACAAGTGAACCTGCAAAATAACTGAAAGACATGGCTGCATAGGACACACCGAACAAATAATCAGCAAAGCCCTTTTCTATGAACATTGTGGGCGTTATTGGATGTGCCAAGTTGCAAAATATGGAAAACAATCCATACATCAAGTACAATCTTCCTATTGATGCCTTTTTCATAAATCCTCCGGCTTAGCTATTACCTCTATGAATTATAACATAAAATCAAAATATTGGAATATTTTTTTGTTAAAAAAAGATAATTATCAAATTGTTAATGTATGACTAAAACTGATTAACAGCCATATGCATGGGTATAAGTATAATGGATATAAAATTTATTTCTAAGGAGGATAAAATGGAAAAAATACTAGTACCCATTGACGGCTCCGAAGCTTCAAACAAAGCTGCTGCCAAGGCTGTTGACATTGCCAGAAAACTAGGAGGAAGTCTTACTTTTATAACTGTTTCGATAAATCCAATTCCACTCAAGGTATATGAGTATGAACCTTTCTGGGATCCGGAGCTAAATGAAATGCTTGATATTATAAAAGGAATTGACAGCAAGTTGCTTGATAATACGCTTATGAAACTGAACCTTGACAATATTACTTACGATAAAAGGTTTCTTTTTGGAACAGTTGATGAAGAAATTATTAAAGTTGCCAGAGATGAAAAATTCGATATGATTGTAATGGGAAGAAGAGGATTTTCTAAATTTGAAAGGTTCTTTGTAGGATCAGTTACTCAAAGGGTTATTTCAGATGCCCCATGCCCCGTCTTAGTTGTTAACGAACAATAAAAATTACAGCCAGGCCATGGTTATATTGCAAAAAACAGCGTTTCATTATAGATTCGCTGTTTTTTTATTAAACATAACATTTATCTGTAGTGCATTTATTTAGCTAACTTACTTTTTTTAATTCTTTGTATAGCCATTATCATAGCCAATATAGCAAATCCAATAATGTCCTGGTACACATTTTCTGTTATCAGAAGAAGCGAACCTGCAAATGCAGCAATCCTTAAAACAAAATTGATTTTTCCGTTCAGATATCCTTCAGCTGCAGCTCCTATCATAAATACTCCAATCATAGAAGTTATTACTACACGTATTGCTATTAATGGTGTGGTATCAATAAGAAGCAATGATGTGTTGTAAACAAACATATAAGGTACAATGAATCCTGCAAGTGCAAGTTTCACTGACTGAAGCCCTGTCTTCATTGGGTCTCCCCCTGATATTCCTGCAGCTGCAAATGATGCAAGCGCAACAGGTGGTGTCAGGTTTGCAAACATTGCATAGTAGAACACGAACATGTGAGCTGCTATGTCAGGAACTCCAAGCTGAATAAGAGCAGGAGCCGCCATTGTTGCAGTAATCAAGTACGCAGGTATAGAAGGAAGTCCCATTCCAAGTATCATACATGTAACCATTGTAAGTACAAGAGTTGCCATGAGGTTTGATTTGCCAAGAAGTATGATGGCATTGGCCATATTAAGCCCGAATCCTGTAAGGCTAACAACACCGATGATTATTCCCACAACAGCACATGCAACGGCAACCGATACTGTTGAGCGTGTTCCTTCTTCAAAGGCATCCAGCAGATCCTTCATGCTCATTCTTGTTTCTTTTTTCATCATGCTGATTGCTATGGTCACAACAATAGTAAGGAACGCTGAGAATATAACAGTCTTACCGCTGAAAAGAAGCATGTATAAGAGAAATATTATAGGTATTATCAGGTGTCCTCTGGTCTTCATAACATCGCTGACCTTTGGAAGCTCTTCTTTAGGAACACCAACCAAGTTGTTCTTGTTGGCTCTTAATTGGACCTGCACCATTATTCCGAAATAGTAAAGAAGTGCAGGTATTGCAGCGCTTACTACTATAACCCCGTATTTCACCCCAAGCATCTCTGCCATTATGAACGCTGCAGCGCCCATAATAGGCGGCAGAAGCTGCCCCCCAACCGATGCAGTGGCCTCTACTGACCCGGCAAATTCTTTGCTATATCCTGTCTTTTTCATGAGAGAAATTGTGAACGTACCTGTAGTAACAACATTTGCTACGGCAGAACCGTTGATGCTACCTAAAAATCCGCTTGCAATTACAGCAACTTTTGCTGGTCCTCCCTTCGTATGTCCAGCGAGAGCAAGGGCTATGTCATTGAAGAACTGTCCCATGCCCGATTTGTTCATAACTGAGCCGAACAGTATGAACAGGAATATATAGCTTGCAGCAACATTTACGCTTGTTCCGTAAATTCCTTCTGTATTTATGAAAATATGGTTAACGAGTTTTGTCCAGTTGTATCCCCTGTGAGTGAAAATCCCTGGCATGTCCTTGCCGAACAAACCGTAAAGAATAAACAGCAAGCTTAAAATTACCAGAGGCCATCCGGAAATTCTTCTTGAAGCCTCAAGAACAGTAATTATGAGCATTGTTCCCATGATGATGTCCATAGTGTTCGGCATACCCATTCTGTTGATAAAATTCTCGTAATCAAACCAAACATATGCAGCAACAGCAACAGACATGAGTGCGAAAACCACATCGTACCAAGTTGCCTTCTTCCTGCTGCTCTTACTAGTGGCAGGATAGAGAAAGAATGTCATGAAAAGCATCATAGCTACATGCAGAGATCTATGCTTGTGAGTTGCAGGATATCCGATGAATGATGTTGTAAAATGGTATAAAGCTATTATTATTGCAGTCCAGTATATGAATTTTGCCAAATTCTTATTTTCAAGTTTTCTTGTTTTGGATTCCTTGTCAAATTTTTCAAGTATTTCCGTTTGCTTATCTTCAATTGCTCTATTCTTGTTGTCTAGCGAAATGGCCATAAAATATATTTCTCCTTTACTTGTAATATGCATGGCTCGTGATGCGGCATGCTGCCACCATCTATGAGTACGCTGCCGTTAAGCCCTATGTTTGATAGCGCTGTATTTGAATTAATCCAATTTATTTCATTGAATATCTGATTGATATTTCTCATATATATAATTCCGTTTTCTACTGAAACCTCGCCCTTGTTTTCCGGGATGCCGGCTCCAAAACCAGCAACTGAAATGCTGGTAAGCATTAATTCATTGTTTTTCGTTACTGTATATTCTTCGTTCCAAGGTATGTGTTCAAAGGAATGAATCCATGAATATTCAATTATGTCTCCCGCTTGCACATGTGTCTTAAGATAAACTTCACCCGTAATCTGATTAGATATAGTTAAAATTTTCATACGTCTTGTTCCTGCAAACAAAAAAACTGCAAAAACAAATAGGATGATTACAATTTTTATTCGGGATGAAGCTGTATGCTTCATCCCTTCACTGCCAAAACTATAGCAATTATCTGCCTTGCTTTTTTCCGACATGTTCTTGTCATCTTTCATTACTTAATGCCTTGTTCCTCATAGTATTTAACTGCGCCTGGATGGAAAGGAATTTCAACTCCTATGTGAGAGTTCTCAAGAGATATATGCTTAGCTGCTGTTGCATGGGAAGCCTTGATGTCCTCTATGTTGTCAAATATACCCTTTGTAAGGTCATATACAACTTCATCCGGGAGATCCTTGCTAACAAGCATTATGTTTCTTACAGCGACTGTGTTTACATCAGTATCTGTTCCATATGTGTCTGCAGGAATAACTTCAGGAACAAAGAACGGATATTTATCTGTAAGATTTTTAAGACCTTCACCTTCTATTGGAACAACAACTATGTCGGCAGCAGTTCCAAGTTCCATAACAGTCGCATTAGGAATTCCGCTTGTTACAAATACTGCATCAACCAAGCCGTTTTTCATCTGATCTATTGCTTCACCGTAGTTCAGGTAATCAACCTTGCTGTCCTCATAAGTCATGCCATGAGCTTCGTACATCATTCTCGCATTGAGTTCAACACCTGAGTTAGGAGCTCCGATGCCGACTTTTTTGCCCTTTAGGTCCTCAAATTTTGTAATTCCTGTATCTTTTGTAGTTACCAGCTGCACGTAGTTTGGATAAAGGCCCAGTATACATCTTAAATCCTCTGCAGGTTCTTTTCCTTCAAATGCACCAAATGCGCCATATGCCTGAGCAACGGAGTCTGACATTGTTATTGCAAGTTCAGCATCTCCTGTCAAAATGAGATTAATATTTTCAACAGAAGCTCCTGTTGCCTGAGCTGAAGACTTGTACCCTAATTTATTCTGAAACACACTGGAGAAAGCTCCTCCTATGGGATAATACAAACCGCTTGTGGGACCTGTAGCAACAGTAATGAAGTATTCTCCTCTGTCTATTTCCTTAGAAGCCTCCCCTTCCTTTGTTTCTTCTGTTGTCTTGTCTGGTGCTGCAGGAGCACTTTCGCTGCTGCAAGCTGTAAATACAGTTGCTGCAATAAGTGTAACCGATAATAATAAAGCTAGTTTTTTGCGTATCATAATTACTCTCCTTTTATGAAATTTATTCTGAACATTTGCACAATTTTAATATATTTTTGAAGGAATGTCAAACATATATTTCATGCAAACGTTACTAATTTATTGGTATTACGTTTTCCTTTTGATTTACTGCATTTGAACGAAAATAAATTTCATCAATTATTGTAGAAAAATGGAAAAACGTCAATTTTTAAATGAAAATTTGCAATATTGAAAAACATTTATAAAATTTGCATAATTTTACTTAGTAATATGCAAATTTTATAGCATATAAAAATAATATAGTTTTTCTACTTACTCGAGGACAATTTATTTATTTTCTCCAAACATTCTGTATAAATGTTACTTCAATAATAGAAGCAATAAAAAAGCAACCCTCAATGAGTGTTGCTTTTTGTAATATTGATTGATTCAGTATTTAGCCTGCAAAAATTACATGAACTAATAAATATAATTTTATCTTTCTTCTCCAAAGGCCTCTGAAAACGGATAATCATTTATATGCTCACTTAAATAACTTTCACAGAATTCAGTTAACTTTTTGTTTGTATACTCTTCCAATGAAATATTAGGTCTTTCAATGTCATACATTTCAGCTATGGATTTTCTTACATTCATGATATTTTCAGAAACCTTCATATAAATGGTATCGTATGATATGCTGCTTCCTACTATCGCTTCTCTTATCATAATATCATTTACAATTTCCCATTTAAAGCCTTCCTTGTTAACTGTAATGTTAATGGTGTTTTCCACTGTGTTGTTTATATTTCTGTTTACTACATTGACAGTGAGGTCTTTTCTTACTTCTTCAATTCTTTTATTGCTGTCAATCATACCCGGAAAACCATTGTTGAACATGAGAATTTCGTACATTATCTTTGCTGTATCTACTCCTGTTATACTCATTTCAACATAAGCTCTATCCTTAGAATCATTAAGTTCAATAGAGTTAACCTTGTATTCCATTTTGCTGGTCAGAAGTTTTAACGAATCTGAATCCCCTATAAAATAATCAAGAAATCCTTCCCCAAATTGTTTCTTGATGGCTGATTCATCATATTCTTTAACTGCATCAAAAACCTCTGTCACTTCTTCATAAACCTTTTGTTCAGTCTTATCATCATAGACGATATCTGAAGGATTGTTGTCTATATCCTCCACATTCTCCGGACCTGAACATGCTGTTAGTATTGCTGTAGACAAAATAAATAATAGTAATAATTTTTTCATATTAACCTCGATGTATTTTATATAAAGATTGTACTTTAATACATGATAAAAGTCAATTATACTTTGATTATTAAATTATTTTTATTTCAAATCTATATATCCTTATATATTAAAGTCATATAAATTAACACAACATTTTGATTATAATAAAAAACAGCGCCCCTCATACGAGAATCGCTGTTTTTTTATATTAAATCTGAAAATTTAAGAACGGTGTTGGTTCAGTACTGACATCGTAGAAATGCCACCATTCTTTCTCATAAGCCAAAAATCCAACACTCTCCATAACTTCTTTCAAATATGTCGCATTTTTCCTTCCTTCTTCTGAAGTCTTTGTACAATTAAGAGAAGCTCTTTCTGTCATATCATCAAACTCAGATGGCATAAGTAAATCATTTCCGTCTAAATCAGTTAAAGTAATATCTACACAAAGACCATTCATATGGGTTGGTCTGAATTCTTTTATCTTGCTCATATCAGGCGGCTTTGCTACAAAATCATGGTTAGGCATTATTTCCCAAAACCTAGCCTGTGCACTGATAGGTCTATATGCATCCCAGACTTTCACCCTGTAACCTGCAGCCTTAAATATGTTTTTGGCTTTTATTAAAATTTCTGCAGTGTGCTTATCTATCCAGCATTCACCTGAATTATATACCTTTTGACCAGTAAAATTATCAGTCATTGCATATTTTAAATATATAATAAATTCATTGTCCATTTCGACTAATTTGACCAAATTTCCTTTTTCATTACACATATTATAAATTTACGCTCCTTTATTAAGCAATGAAATAACATTTTCAACTTGAAGCTTTACTCCAAGCATCATGCAATTTTCATCAATAGTAAATTGAGGATGGTGCAAGTCTACCCTAGCCCCATTTTGTGGATTATGGCAACCCAAATGAAAATAACATGCAGGTTTATTCATTGCAAAATAAGAAAAATCCTCACAACTTAAATCAGGGTATTCTTCCAATACTACACCTTTTTCACCAACAAGATGCTTCGCATTCTTTTCTGCCACTCTAGTAACTTCATCATTATTAATAAGAGGACTATAGCTTTCAGTAACATTGAATTCTATTTGTGCTCCCATTGCTTTACCTATGTTCTCGCAAATTGTTCTTATTTTTTCACGTACGCTTAATCTTGTATCTTGATCCAATGTCCTTATTATACCTTCAAGCCTTGTATTGTCAGCAATTTGATTTCTAATAGTGCCACCTTTTATCATCCCAAAAGTACATACTGCAGAATTCAAAGGAGAAACATTCCTACTTATTACTGTTTGTACTGTGTTTATAATGTTGGCTGCAACGGCAATAGTATCGATTCCTTCATTGGGATGAGCACCATGGGCACTTTTACCTCTTATGTTCAAATCTATCATGTCAGATGCCGCATACATTTTTCCGTACCTTATACCCACTATACCAGTATCATATGCAGGGTCAACGTGCAGCCCCAATACATAATCCACTTTAGGATTTTCCATACATCCGTCCTTTATCATCCTTGCTGCGCCTCCTATAGTTTCTTCTGCAGGCTGAAAGAAAAATTTTACATTTCCTTTCAATTCATCTTTTAACAAATTCATTATTCTTGCCGTGATTAATAGAATAGAAACATGAGAATCATGACCGCAGGCATGCATTATGCCTTTGTTTATAGATGCAAAGTCAACATTAGTTTCCTCATCAATGGGTAATGCATCCATATCGCCCCTAAGAGCGACAACATTGCCAGGCTGATCGCCTCTAACAGTAGCAACTACACCGGTGTCGGCAACTCCTTTTATATATTCGATATTCCACTCATCCAATTTTTTACAAATATATTCTGCAGTTTCATTTTCCATTTCAGACAGCTCTGGATTTTGATGAATATGTCTTCTTATTTCTATTATTTCCTTATCAAGTTTATATTTTTTGATTATTTTATCCACATCCATATCATTCTCCAAATTGTAGTATTTGCCGAGCCTCATCCTTAATAAGTTGAGAGCTCGACATTAATATCCCTATATATTCTTAGTATCAATATCCTATCAATACTGCGATTTCAAGCATGATCATTTGAGCTGCAAGTAACATTAAGAACAGTGGAGTAAACCATTTATACCACTTTTCAAGTTTGATACCACCCAATCCGCAGATGATAACGATATCAGCTGTAGGCCAGAAGATGTTTGATAAACCATCACCAAACTGGAATGCAAGCACTGCTGTTTGACGAGTTACACCGATAATATCAGCAAGCTGGGCCATGATAGGCATTGTAGCAACTGCCTGCCCTGAACCGGATGGAATGAAGAAATTTATCATAGTTTGAACCATAAGCATTAATTGAGCTGAGATTCCGCTTGGTGCATTCCTTAATAGATTCGAAAGGTTGAAAATAACTGTATCCATAATCATAGCATCTTTCATAACTACTACGATACCCTTAGCAACACCAGTAAGGATACAGCCCCAAACTACAGTTTTTGCACTGTCTATAAACTCAGCACACCATTTGTTTGGTGACCATTTCTTTATTCCAGCAGCAACCATCGACATAATCAAGAATAACCCGCATAGTTGAGGATAATCCCAACCCCATTTCATAAGCCCTAACATAAGGATCACTAATGTTGCAACGATGTCTAAGATTACTAGTAAGTCAGATGTATTAAATTCATATGAATCCAAATCTCCTTCTGCAAATTCGTGAATTGATTTTTCTCCATAAACAACTGATGACTTAGGATCTCTAGATAGTTTTTTAGCATATCTAATTACATAAACTATTGTAATTGTCATAAATACAACTAAACAAATCACTCTGTACCAAGTTCCAGAATATAATTCTACTTGAGAAACATTCTGAGCTACACCAACTGTATAAGGATTCAATGTAGCACCCATGAAACCTACGAACTCACCACAAGCTATAACCGCAAAGCCAAACATTGCATCGTAACCCATCGCTATTCCTAAACCAATAATAAGTGGATAAAAACCATAGAATTCACTGGCCATACCGAAGATTGAACCGCCTAAACCAAAAATTATCATCAGTATAGGTACTAATATCAATCCTTTATTACCTAGGCGTTTGAGCAGTGATCCTATTCCTGAGTGGAAGGCCCCCGTTTTTACCATTACTCCAAAAGTACCACAACAACATAAAATTACAAAAATAATATCTGCGGCATCAACACAGCCTCTATAGAAAGCTGCGAATAGTCCTAAAAATCCTGTAGGTGATACTTCCGACTTATCAACTTCATGATAAGTTCCATCAATAGCTACACTTCTAATTCTTCCGTTAACATCCTGATCTTGATAATCATATGTACCTGATGGTATAACCCATGACAATATTGCCATAACTAAAACTACAGCAGCTACAATAATTAAGGTATCAGGCATATTAAACTTTCTCTTCTTCTTTACACTTTCCATTTGAAAACCTCCTATAATTGTTAAATAAGCCTTGATTAATATCAATAAACATATAAGCAAATTATATGCCAACATTATTTAAAAAAGAATTGTGTAAATTTACGCATTTTCATTCGTATATCTACACAATTCTTATCTATTTATTACGTTTATCCGGACTCAGTTCACTTTTCCGGATTTATTTGAATTTTTGTAGCATAAAAGAGTGATATCTCTCATTATACTTTCTGCATTCCTTGTATTAGAGTCCTCAGCTGCCATACATAAAATAAATGGATTTTCGCTATAAATAATACCCATATCCATTATCAAATTATCGTCTATTCCCGTCTGATGAGCAATAGGAAGCTCTTCATCAAAGTAATAAGGTATTATGCTGTTTTGTTGATGTTCTCTCAATACTTCAAGCATTTCAAGGCTTGCCCTATTTGATATGATTTGTCCCTTATACATTCTGTAAAACAAGCTGGCCATTTCTTTTATGGAAACATAGTTCTCTATACCCTTATCTATCTTTTCCCTGTCCAGGATCGCCCTGTGAAGTCTGGTCTTCGGAAACCCAAGCATATCCAAAGTTTTATTTATTTCTTTCTCCCCAAACATTCTGAATAATATGTTGAAAGCGATATTATCACTTACAGAAGTACTTAAACTATATAAATCTTCCAATGTCAATTCGGTACCTTCATGAAGATATTCCAGAGCACCGAACGTCTTTATTCTTTTTTCTTTATTCCCTATATAGTCGCTCCTTTTGAGAATATATGTACTGTCTTTGCTGGCTTTATCTGCCTCTATCCATTTAAATGCCTCAAGAAGCGTGATGATCTTAACTGATCCAGAGGCTAAAAAAACATCGCAATTTCCGGCATAGCAACTTTCTCCACAATTCAAATCTATGTAATAAATACCTATCTTGCCTCTAAAGTTTTCAATTCTATCTTTAATATTATCTAAAATCATTTTCTTCTATCCCTTCATATATGATGGCATATTTCTTTATCTTATCAAAAATAGCAGTTCTTCCTATATCTAAATATTGCGCCGCCTTTGATTTATCTCCATGGAATAAATCTAACGCATTTCGTATTGCCTGCTTCTCGCAATTTTCTTTTAATTCTCTTAAGGTCATCGGTTTTAATGCAAATTTATCATGCTCAGGCAAAACTATATCATCTGGAGGAATAATTTTTTTATCGCATAAAATAGCAGCTTTTTCTAATACATTCTCCAATTCCCGAATATTCCCTGGCCATGGATATTCCTTGATTTTTTCCAAAGTTTGATACCCTATCAAAACAGGTTCTATCTCAAGTCTTTCACATATTTCAGGCAGAATGTCTGATATTATAGCATGTATACAATCTAATCTTTCTCTGAGCGGAGGTATCTCTATTGGAAATACATTTATCCTATAGTACAGATCTTCTCTGAAGTTCTTCTCCTTTACCATTTCTGCCAGATTCTTATTTGTTGCTGCAATAAATCTTACATCAACCTCGCATTTTTTAGTACCGCCTACACGATAATATGTCTTACTTTGCATTACTTCCAGCAATTTGCCCTGAAGCGTTAGTGGTATTTCACCTATTTCATCCAGAAATAGCGTGCCTCCGAATGCCATGTCAAATAGACCTTCTTTACCGCCTTTTTTAGCTCCGGTAAAAGCACCTTCTTCATAACCAAACAACTCACTTTCTAAAAGATGATATGCTATAGCAGCACAATTTATATGCACAAAAGGCTTATCCTTCCTCTTGCTGCAATTATGTATTTCTCTTGCCAGGAATGTCTTTCCAGTTCCGCTTTCACCTGTCAATAAAATAGTTGCATTTGTAGCGCTACCTTTTTGAAGGAGTTTTTCCAGTTCCCTAAACTTACCTTCATTTCCCCACAGTCTGAAACTATTGTATTGTATACTGCCGTATCTATTCTCTGATTCCTTACATAATATCTTATTATATTTAAAATTATCATCGATAATGTTTTGTATCAGGCTTTCTTCCTCATCAAATGAGATTATGTTGTACAAAACGCCCTTTAATTCAATGGTTTCTTTGCAAATAAAAACCTTTGCATCTTTAAAATCAGTTAGAATCTCACCTCTTAAAATTGCTTCATATATATTATTATGGATGAACTTTTTTAGATTCATATTCTGAATTTTTTCTTGATTGCAGTATCCATTAAAATCCTTTTTTATTAAGATTTTCTCAAAGCCATTATCTTCGACATCTTCAGGAATAAAGTATTTTATTCCGTTATCATCTGCCAAAATTGCAATCTCCTTATACCTAGCCGTATCAAAAGACATTATCTGAGTATCTACCTTGACTATGATATTACTACCTTTTCTTATTACTGTTATGGACTTTCTTTCATATATCGTATCTATTAATTCTTCTGTTTTCCCTTCATATTTAAAATTCTGCTTTATTATTGGCATTATCTCTTCACTGCCTATTGAAGAAATAACCAATAGTCTTTTATCATAATGTATTTCATTAGCAGGTATTTTAAACTCGTTAGTTACAAATAAATAATCTCTTTCTTCATTTGAAACATAGATTAAAACATTGCCTTTTTCAAAGCTTCCACTCGGATATGCAATGGGCTTTACCAAATCCCTTTTTAAGTATTTTAAAGTCCTATCACCCAAAAAAACAATATTATCATTTTGATCTGTTATTATATAATTATCCTTTTTCATTTTTCTCACCTATTATAATAACCTCTTATAATCCTCAAATATTTATTTTAACATTTTATAATATAAGAAAATTGAACCTATGTCAATATCGCAGGTACAAAATGTTGAACATTTTACTCAATTTTTACAGCTATTTTTTAGGGGGCTACCCCTAATTTCGCAGTTATATCACATGGGCATTAACTGTATTTAAAAAAGATAGATGCACTGACCATTACCCGTGTGCGTAAAAAAACAGCGACCCTCAACTGAGAATCGCTGTTTTTTTATAATATTGGTACGGATGACAGGACTTGAACCTGCATGGAGTTACCCACACGGACCTGAACCGTGCGCGTCTGCCAATTCCGCCACATCCGCATATCGCTTAATTATATTAACACAAGGAGTTTAGATTTGCAACATTTTTTTTACTAAGTTCTAAACTTTTACTGATTTGCAACAAAAATTATAAAGTTGTTAACAAGTGTAAGGTTTTAAAAGAATTTTATTCACAGACTTGGTAGTGTGTAAACAATTTACTTGGATTAAATAACAAGGCCCCGCAATGCAGGGCTTTGTTTGATTACACGTTGTAAGTTATTCCATTATATATACTTCGTACTTGCCTGTAAGTTCAGCTTTTTTATCCATGTATACTTTTTCTTGTTTTTCAACAAAGAAGCCTTCTTTAACTTCTTGATAAACTTCTTCAAATTCTGAATTTCTTGCAGGCATATGTTCTGTAAGTTTAATTATGTGGTATCCGAACTGTGTCTTAACAGGTTCGCTTATTTCCCCGACCTGCATTGAAAATACAGCATCTTCGAATTCCTTTACCATTTGTCCTCTTCCGAACTGTCCCAGAGCACCACCGTTTTGTTTTGAAGGGCAGCTTGAAAATTTCTCTGCAGCTTCTTCGAATTTCAAGCCATCTGTTATGTCTTCAAGAATTTCATTGGCTTTTTCTTCTGTTTCAACAAGAATGTGGCTTGCTTTAACCATTTCTTCAGTCTTGAACATTGATTTGTGTTTTTCATAATAATCCTTAAGTTCTTCATCTGAAACTGTAATACTGTTAAACATTTTTCTTAAGGAATACTGCTGCAGCATGGACTTTTTCATATTTTCCATAACAGCTAAAAATTCTTCATCCTTATCAAGGTTCTTTTCCACAGCATCAGAATACATCAGTTCATGCATCACCAGTTCGTCGATTAATTTAACTCTTCCTTCGGCACCTTGGAAATATGCTGCATTTTGTCCTAAATTGCCCATTAAGGCTTTTAGGTCAGATTCTTTTATTTCTCTGCCGTCAACTACAGCTAATACTTTATTTTCCATATTATCTCCTATGATTTATTGATTTTGCTCATGAATTATGAATTGCGCAGTTGCACAAATTTGGTGCTCATTGCGGCTGACCTGCCGCAATAAATAAGAGGGTTTACACCCTCTCTTTATACTTTATTCTTCTTCTTCCATGAATTCCAATAAATTTGACAATTCAGCTATGCACTTATCTTCATCAGAACCTTTAGTAATGATAATAAGTTCGTCACCTTTCATAGCTCCTAAAGCCATTATGCTAATAATGCTTTTTCCATTAGCTTCCTGGATTCCTTTTTTAATAATAATCTCACTGTCAAAATTTCTAGCTTTCTTCACAAATATAGCTGCTGGTCTAGCGTGCAGTCCTATCTTATTTTTCAATATTACTTTTTGTGATCTCATTTTCTACACCTCTTTTCTCATGCTTCATTAAATCTTCAGCAATTTCCTCAATTTTTCTTAATCTATGATTCACACCTGATTTTCCAAGGGGTGGATTTAGCATTTCTCCAAGTTCCTTTAAGCTTGCATTGCTGTGTTTCAGTCTTAAGTATGCAAGTTCACGCAAATGGTCGGGAAGATTATCGATAGCTTTATGCTTTTTCAATATCTTAATGCTGTTAATCTGCCTCATGGATGTGTCTACTATCTTATCAAGATTAGCAGTTTCACAGTTTATTACCCTGTTGATTTGGTTGCGTGTTTCTTTTACTGCTCTTACATTTTCAAAATCAAGCACTGCCTTGTTAGCACCCATTAGCGCCAGAAGGTCTGAAATTTGTTCGCTTTCCTTTATGTACGTTACATAGTTGTTTTTTCTGTAAATTATTTTTGCTCCTATGTCGTAGCTTTCAAGAAGACTGCATATTCCTTTGCTTTGTTCTTCCCTGCTGCTGACAAACTCAGCATGATAGGATTTTTCAGGGTCGCTTATAGAACCGCATCCCATGAAAGAACCTTTTATGTATGCTCTTCTACACAGGTCATTTTTAATCAATTCTTCAGGAACACCGTAGTCAAATGCCATTATGTTGAAGTCTTCCTTGTCGGCAATCCTTGTGTCCAGCAAAAACTTTCTGGCTAATTTATTTTCAATATTTATGATGTAATTATTATGTTTTTTAAGTCTGTTGGTCTTTTCCACACTCACGTTTGTGGAAATTCCGTACGCAATCTTAAGAAGCTTGAAAATTCTTCTTGCTACCGCAGCATTTTCTGTTGAAAATTCAACTTCGATTTTGTTAAAACCTTTAAAGCTAATATAACCCATCGTTCTCACTAAAGCTGATATTTCTGCCTGTGCCGCCACATCGCTGTTTATTTCTGTTCTTGACAGCTCATCCTTAATTTTAGAAGAAAAAGTCATATAATCACCTTATTTGTAGCAATGAAATTTTATATCTTCAACAGCTTTTTTTATAATTTTTCTTTCATCGTCGTATCTTGCAATTATCAATGATCTCTCAAAAGGAAGGTATTTAGCTTCCACAAATCCTTCATTTTTCTGTGCGGTGCAATTCATGTTCCGTGCCATCATCAAATACCAGTGAACTTCTTTATTTATATGAACCCTGTCCATGTAGCTGGTTCTATTAAATTCATAATTGATTTTCCCAAGATATTTAATGGTGGTAACTTTTGCCTTGGTTTCCTCAAATACCTCGCGCAAGGCAGTTTCCTTAAGCGTCTCGTTTTCTTCAACTCTTCCTTTAGGAAGTACCCAGTCTCCGTTAAATTTCTTTAACATCAAAATGCTGTTCTTGAAAAAAACAATCCCCCCAGCACTTACTTCTTCAATCATATATGCCTCACCTTTATAATATTGTAGATTATATAATAACACAATATTTTAAAAAATCAAACATATATTTACAGTGTACAATAAAAACGAATATATTTCAACTAATTTTGTGATAAAATATTTACAAATAGAAAAATTCTAATCTTCTTGTTTTTCCGGTCTTTCTCCATAATACTGATAGTAATCAACTCTCACATCACCATTGAAAAGCTTTCTTTTTCTGTCTGCTTTTCTACCGAAATCATTCTCAAAACTTTCAATTGATGTAATAAAGTAACTGGACCACGTCCTGTCCTTGCCGAAAACTTTTCCAAAATGTTCGTGTATTTTTTTAATTTCAGATATATCGCCGATTCTCTCTCCGTAAGGAGGATTTGTAATCAATATGCCATATGGACACATTGGTTCTTTAATGTGCATTACATCCTTTACAAAGAACTCTATGCAGTCATCCACACCGGCCTCAGCAGCATTTTCCTGTGCAATTTTAATGGCCTTGGCGCTTATGTCTGATGCATAAATTTTAATTTCAGAATCAAGGTCTATGTTTTTTCTTGCTTCAATCTTTGCGTTTTTCCAGTATTCTTCTTTGACAGCAGGCCAGTTTTGAGATGCAAAACTCCTGTTTAGCCCCGGAGCTATATTTCTCCCAATCATTGCAGCTTCAATTGCAATTGTTCCTGAACCGCACATGGGGTCATAAAGGATGCGGTCTTTTTTCCAGTAGCTCAAACTTACCAACGCTGCAGCCATTGTTTCCTTAAGAGGAGCTTCCATTGATTTTTCTCTGTAACCTCTCTTGAACAATCCTTCCCTTGCTCCGGTTGTATCAATTGAAACAGTTGCAACATCCTTGTGAATTGATATGAGAATTGTATATTCAGCTCCTGTTTCAGGCATCCACTCAACATCATATTCTTCACACAGTTTTTTTGACACTGCTTTTTTTACGAGTGCCTGGCAGTCAGAAACGCTGTATAACTTTGATTTCACTGATTTTCCCTTGACAGTGAACTTGCCGTCTTTTGAAATCCACTTTTCCCATGGAAGCTCATAGGTTTTATCAAAGAGCTCTTCAAAGCTTAAGGCTTCAAACTGCCCCATGACAAGCATAACCCTGTCTGCACACCTCAAATTGATATTTGCTCTGGATATGTCTTTTGTTTCTGCGTCAAAGTACATCCAGCCGTTGTCTGTAACAACATTTTCATAGCCAAGGTCATTCAGTTCTCTTTTTACAACTGCCTCCAGACCGAAGGCGCTGATTGCCGCTAATTTTATTTTATCCATATTTTCCTTTCTTAACAATCAATTGTTCAATCAATTGATATGCCGTATTTATCCATTTTGTAATAAAGCGTGGCTCTTGGAATCTTAAGACTTTTTGCTGCCAAGGCCTTGTTGTTCTTAGACTCTTCCAGAGTTTTCAGTATAATTCTTTTTTCTATTTTTTCAAGATAATCTTCAAGTCCCGTGTCGCTGTTTACAATTTCATCTATATTTATAATTTTGTTTATTTCGTCGACTTTTATTCTCTGAAGCTCGTAAGGCAGAAATTCTTTTTCTATTTTGTCTTTTCCGCTTTGAGAGGCAATTACAACCGACCTTTGAATGACATTCCTGAGCTCCCTCACATTTCCTCCCCAGCTGTACTGGTTGAATATGTCAAAAACCTCATCGGGTATTTCAACAATGCTTATTCCCTGCTCCATGCAGAATTCCTGTAGGAACTTGTTCGCAAGAAGTGATATGTCTCCCTTTCGGTCCCTTAGAGGTGGTATGTTTATCTGAAATACATCAAGCCTGTAGTACAAATCCATCCTGAATTTGTCCAGGGCTATTAGTTCTCTTATATTCTTATTTGTTGCAGAAATTATCCTAACGTCGATTTTCTTTTGTTTGTTGGAGCCGATTCTTGTAACAACTCCGTCTTCAAGAATTCTCAAAAGCTTTGGCTGAAGTTCAAGTGGCATATCGGCTACCTCGTCAAGAAACAGTGTTCCTCCCTCGGCTTCCTCGAATTTTCCCATTTTCCCTTCATTTTTTGCTCCGGTAAAGGCTCCTGCTTCATAACCGAATATTTCGCTTTCAAACAATTCCCTTGGGATTGCGCTGCAATTAATAGGAATAAATTTTCCCTTTCTGCCGCTTTCATAATGAATTGCCTTTGCAAACAATTCTTTTCCTGTTCCGCTTTCCCCCTTCAGAAGAATATTGAGGGGAGATTTTGCAATATTTCTGCACAGGTTAATAATCTGTATGAAATTTGAACTGTTGCTTATTATTTTTGAAAAATAAGCTTCACCTGTGGAAGCCATTTTGGAATATTCTTTTTCAAGCTGTAAAAGATTTGTCTGAGTCTTGTTCAATAAATCGCTCAGCTTCACAATTTCAGTGATGTCCCTGTCTCTTGCAAGTCCTCCTATGAGGTTTCCAAGCTTGTCGTAAAGGGGAACAGCACTGGAAACAACATAGCTGTTTTCCCTTGGACTGTTGTAAATGTTGTAAAATGATGTCTTCCTTTCAAGCACTCTCGGAAGTATGGCATTAGGAAAAAAAGCTCTTATGTCCTTGTCGATAATATCCTTCCTTTCAACAGCAAAATACTGCTCTGCTGTTGAATTAAAAAATATTACTGTTCCGTCCTTGTCAACAACAGTAATAGAATCTGGTATGTTATCCAATATGTATTCAAATAATCCTCTATCATGCTTGTTGAAGCCCTTTTCGCCCACCATGTACCCCCGATTATTAATTAAGAATTAAGAATTATGGAAAGAATTGTGCTTTGCACAATTCCAACATTTAATTCTTCACTCTTCATTCTTAATTCTTAATTGCATTGTAGTATTTTTCTATAAACAAGTCGCTTAAATTCCAGAATTTTTTAAATTCATCATATTCCGTCTGGGCTTTTCCAGTGTCTTTGTTTGATTTTACTGCTCTTATCAAAATATTTTTCGGAGTATGTTCCATAGCTATGAATTCCATGAGCTGTACTTTGTAGCCTTTTGTTTCCAAAAACAAGCTCCTCAATGAATCCGTAACCAATGAAGATACCCTTTCCTTAATCAAGCCATGTTTAAGCATTGGCTCTAAATTTATGTTTTCAATTTTATCATAAAATTCGTGCTGACAGCATGGAACAGATAAAATTATGTCCGTGTTCCACATGATTGCCTTTACCAAGGCCGCGTCCGTTGCATTGTCACATGCATGGAGGGTGACAATCATATCCACTTTTTCCTTGTATTCAAAGCTTTTTATGTCACCGTGCAAAAACTCCAGATGTTCATACTTTAAACTTTTTGTTGTTTGGTTGCAAAACTCTATTACATCCTTTTTCAAATCAAGGCCGATTATTTTCACTTTAATGTTTTTAATAAAATAAAAGTAATAATACAGTGCAAATGTAAGATATGCCTTCCCGCATCCGAAGTCGATTATCATGAAATCATCATGGAGTTTTTTGTCCTTTAAGGAATCATCCACAATTTCCAGGAATTTGTTTATTTGTTTGAACTTATCGTACTTCTTGGCATATACATCGCCTTCTTCATTCATCACGCCCAAATGCCACAAGAAATCACAGGGTTCATGTTCCCTGATGATATACTGTTTCTGCTTGTTGTGTTCATCAATTTTTAGTTTTTTACTCGCTTCTTTTTCCGTAACCTTAACCATTCCTTTTTTGCTGACCATGAGCTGAAAATCCGAATCTTCCGTGAATATATTGATGTTCCTGTAATCATGTACTATCATGTTCACTATTTTTTCAGCGGCCTCGTCATATGTATAGTTTTCATGGAAAGCCTGTTTGTCAGTAAATTTTTCAAACTGTATGAAACTTTCTCCTTTTAAGGAAACCGTCCTGGCTGTTATTTTTTTGTAAGGGTTTTCGGACTTGTTTCTTGGAGTTGTAAACACCCCATAAATAAACTTGTTTTGTTGCAAGCTGTTTGTAAATATTTCCTGTATGTTCAATATAACACCCTCCATAATTAATGAAGAATGAAGAGTGAAGAATTAATAATTAATAGATGGATTTGTGCACAAGCACAAATCCTTCCATCATTCTTAATTCTTAATTCTTAATTCTTAATTGTTAATTGTTAATTGTTAATTGTTTTAATTATTTGTAGCTGCTTTTTAAAGACACAATGCGATTGAATACAAGATGGTCGTCTTTTGAGTCCTGGTCTATTATGAAATAACCGTGTCTTAAGAACTGGAATCTTTCTCCGACTTTCTTTTCTTTCATGGAAGGTTCAACCTTGCAGTCCTTCAGCACTACTTTTGAATTTGGATTAAGTTTTTCAAGGAAATTGGTTTTATCATAATCCTGGTCTTCCATCATGTAGTCATACAGTCTCACTTCAGCATCCTGGCAGTGTCTTGCAGAAACCCAGTGCAGCGTTCCTTTTACTTTTCTTCCTGTAAATCCTGAGCCGCTTCTTGTTTCAGGGTCATATGTGCAGTGAACTTCTGTAACATTTCCATTTTCATCCTTTACAAAATCTTCGCAGCGAACAAAGTAAGCATTTCTCAGCCTTACTTCATTTCCCGGGAAAAGTCTGAAATATTTCTTTGGAGGAACTTCCATGAAATCTTCTCTTTCTATGTAAATTTCTCTGCAGAAAGGTACCATTCTTGTTCCCATTTCAGGATTGTCCGGATTGTTTTCAGTTTTCATGTATTCAACCTGATCTTCAGGATAATTTGTTATTATTAGTTTTATTGGATCCAATACTGCCATGGTTCTTTCAGCCTTAAGGCTCAAATCATCTCTAACTGCATGCTCAAGCATAGCAATGTCCACAACGCTTTGTGCTTTGGATACTCCTATTGCTTCACAGAAATTGTTGATTGCTTCAGGAGTGTATCCTCTTCTTCTGAGAGCTGCAACAGTTGGCATACGAGGATCATCCCATCCGTCAACATATCCATCTTCAACCATTTTCTTAAGGTATCTTTTGCCCATCATTGTCTTTGTTAGGAACAGTTTTGCAAACTCTATCTGTTTTGTGGGAGCAGTTTTGAAATCTTCCAGATTGCTCAACAGCCAGTCATAGAATGGTCTGTGGTCTTCAAATTCCAGCGTACATATTGAATGAGTTATTCCTTCTATTGCATCTTCTATTGGATGTGCGTAGTCATACATTGGATAAATGCACCATTTGTCGCCTGTGTTGTGATGAGATTCATGAAGTATTCTGTATATTACAGGATCGCGCATATTGATGTTGGGGCTTGCCATGTCAATTTTGGCCCTTAACACCTTTGCTCCGTTTTCAAATTCACCGTTTTTCATTTTTTCGAAAAGTTCAAGATTTTCTTCAACGGATCTGTTTCTCCATGGGCTTTCCTTTCCCGGTTCAGTAAGAGTTCCTCTGTATTCCCTTATTTCATCTGCAGAAAGTTCATCAACGAATGCCAGAGATTTTTTAATCAGTTCCACAGCGTACTCGTACATTTTTTCAAAGTAATTTGAAGCAAAGAATATTCTTTCTTCCCAGTCAGGACAAAGCCATTTGACATCTTTTATTATAGATTCAACAAAAGAATCATCTTCCTTTGTAGGATTCGTATCATCAAACCTCAAATTGAATATACCGTTGTTTTTCTTTGCCAGGCCATAGTTCAGGCATATGGATTTAGCGTGGCCCACATGAAGGTAGCCGTTTGGTTCCGGAGGAAATCTCGTCTGCACCCTGTCGCCATACGTTCCTTTAGCCAGGTCTTCATTGATTATTTTTTGAATAAAGTTAACCGATTCCCTGTTTTCTGAATTATTTTCGATTTCACTCATTTAATTCCTCCTTGAATAATTTATATTATCAATATTTTTATTTGCCAATTAACAGTAATTATAAATATTAATATACATCAGTTTGATGACAAAGATAATTCAACTATGTAGGGGAAGGCTACTGCCCTCCCACGCGGGCGGGTACAAGACCCGCCCCTACACTTTGTAGAAAAATAGGTTTTGCCAATAGTCTGATGAATATTAATATTCATCTTTATTTCGTACAGAATTGCCATAATAACTTCACTTTATTATACTTAATGAAGCTCTTTATTTCAAGTTAATTATTCCAATATATTTATTATATCCCATAATTGAATAAATAACAAAGGAACGGCAATTTATCACCGTTCCTTACTATTAATTCTTAATTTTAAATTCTTAAATCTTAATTGTAATCATAGAAACCCTTGCCTGTTTTTCTTCCAAGCAGATTAGCTCTTACCATTTTGCGCAGAAGTGTGTGAGGTCTGTACTTAGGATCTCCGAATTCATTGTACAACACTTCCATTATTGCAAGGCATACATCAAGACCGATTAAATCTCCAAGTTCTAAAGGTCCCATAGGATGGTTTGCACCCAGTTTCATGGCTGTGTCTATTTCTTCTTTTGTTGCAACTCCGTCTGCCAGTATGCCTATTCCTTCGTTGATCATTGGAACAAGAATTCTGTTTACAACAAATCCAGGAGCTTCTTCAACGCTTACAGGAGTCTTGCCTATAGCCTGTGATAAAGCGTAGATAGCTTCGTGAACTTCTTCATCAGTAAGTTTTCCTTTGATAATTTCAACAAGTTTCATCAATGGAACAGGATTAAAGAAATGCATTCCTATAATCTTTCCAGGTCTTTTGGATTTTGATGCAATTTCAGTGATTGACAATGAAGATGTGTTTGTTGAAAGTATTGCGTCTTCTTTTGCAACTGCTTCTATATCAGCAAATATTGCATGTTTTGTTTCCATGTCTTCAGCAATTGCTTCGATAAACAAGTCAGCATCGTTGCATTCTTCATATGTAACAGCTTTTGTAATGTTGCCGAGAATTTCATCCATCTTTGATTGTTCCATTTTTCCCTTTGAAACAAGTTTAGACAGACCTTTTCCTATTGTTTCTTCCAATGTATCAAAAGTTCTTCCGGCTCTTCCTTTTACTACAACAGGATATCCTGCTTGTGCAAATGTCTGCACAATTCCTTTTGCCATTGTTCCAGTTCCGACAACACAAATTTTCTTAATTTCCATCTTTTCCTCCTATTTTTGGACCATGTCCTTTTTTTGCCTAAAATCATTATAACACTCTGCTTTTTTATAATCAAGATACTATTTTGATAATATTTTAACATTTTATTTTTGATTATAAATCGTGCAAGCGTCAATAATATTATTGGTATATATACAAAATAAAGAAATTTTACAAAGTACTATGGAGAGTGCACATGATAAAAAAAACTGTAATGTCAGTTATGAAACTGTTGAACAAAACAATAGAGGACAATATATTTGCCCTCAGCGCCCAGTTTTCTTATTTCATAATTCTCGGAATTTTTCCGTTTTTAATATTTGCAATATCACTTCTTTGCAGCTACAGCGAATATATATATTACTTGCTTGACACACTTAATTCTTTTATGCCTGAGGATGTTTATAAAATAGTGTACAACATAGTAAGTTATGCCATAAACAGCTGCAGCAAATCATATTTGTCACTTAGCATGCTGGTTTTATTATGGTCTGCAACATCTGGAAGCGCCACGATCATCAGCGGAATAAACAGAGCATATGGCTTTACTGCCAAAAGACATTTCCTATTCCTAAGGCTTGAAGGAATTGTTTTTGCTGTGGCAATAATGATATCCATGCAGGTAATTTTTGCTCTGGTTGTAGCAGGAAGGCCTATACTCATATACCTTGAGGAGTTAACAATTTACAAGGATCTGAACTATTTGCTCATACATATTTTGCGCTATGCGGTTCCATTTGTGCTGCTGTTTTTATTATTTTCCGCAGCTTACAAATTTCTGCCATATGAAAAGGTTAATTTTTCATTTGTGTTTCCGGGTGCATTGTTTGCAGCAATTGCTATGATTACAGGCTCATACTTTTATTCTCAATATGTGAGCACAAGATTCATGTATTACAACTCTATTTACGGAAATCTTTCAGGAGTGTTTGTTTTCATAATATGGATTTATATATTGTCCATAATTTTCCTCATGGGAGCAGAAGTCAATTACCTTGTTTCAAGAAACAAAAAATGTGAATAACTATTTTTCAGCTCTGAATATAAAGTATCCTGATTTTTTTTCCGCTGTTTCACAGTTTCCGAAGAGGCTTTCAAGCTTTTCCTTTGTGCTTGGAGCTCCTTGTTTTTTTTGAATTACAACATACAGGTGTCCGCCTTTGTTCAGATGTTCATAGGCTCCTTCGTAAAAGGAAAATACAACATCCTTTCCTGCACGAATTGGCGGATTGGTTACAATCATATCAAAATTTTCATTTATATTTTCAAAAGCTGAGGAGCTTAATGTTTTGACCCTTGTTTTTACCTTGTTCTCTTCAGCATTCATTTTTGCAAGTTCAAGTGCTCTCTCGTTTACATCAGACATTGTAATATTGGCGTTTTCTATGAGTTTTGCAAGCATCACTCCGATTGGTCCGTATCCGCACCCCAAGTCAAGAATATTCCCTTTGAAATTTACATTTTCCTTTACAACGGTTTCAATAAGCACCATTGAACCGAAGTCCACTCCCTTTTTTGAAAAAACGCTGTTGCTGGTATAAAAATAAAATCTATCTTTTCCTAAATTCCAGTCAAATTTATAAATTTCTTTTTGAGTTGTGGGGTTTTTGGTAAAATATTGTTCCATAATTCCTCCAAATAATTGATAACTTATTATATATTATTTTTACCAATATTCAAATAATAATTAATATCTTAATTTTTATAATATTATACGACCGGGAGGACACGAGGTCCTCCCCTACGTGTAGGAATTTCAAATTCATAGCAATTTCTAAATCACCATTTCGTAGGGGCGGATCTTGTGTCCGCCCGTGTTATCATTTTAATAATTTTGTTATTTTCGGGAGGACAGTAGTCCTCCCCTACGTGTAGGAATTTCAAATGCATGGTAATTTCTGAATCATCGTTTCGTAGGGGCGGATCTTGTGTCCGCCCGTGTTATTATATCAACCCTACATTGCTGCATAAAAAAATGTGAAGACTGTGTCTTCACATTTTTAAATCCAACCGGGAGTCATTGGGATGAGTCCCTGATTATCTAAAAGCTGCATTGAGCGACGAATAAATTGTTCGCCCAGGGGTCTTTTAAAGATTTTGCTTTTTTCTTAGACTGCCTTTACGCAGTTTGATTTTAAATCAGTCAAAAATTGATTTTCAACTGTATCAAAAATTTCATATTGTTTTTCTTTGCTTGCAAATGTTGGTACATACAATTCTTTTGCATTTTCTTCTGCAGTGAATTTGTATTCTTTTGCATTGAGCATTTCTGCTATTTTTCCGAACATTTCATTGTTTGACATACCTGTAAGCGGTTTTAATGCTTCTATTACATTTCTTACAGTTCCGTCTGCGCTTGTTATTGTTCCGTTGCTTTCTGCAAGACTGCAAAGAGGAAGAACATAATCAGCACATGCTGTTGTATCATTTTCAAATATATCGAATGCTGCAACAAATTTTAAATTGTTTACTGCATCTTTAAGTTCAGGGCAACTTCCAACCACATCTTCGCCTATAGTTACAAGACCTTTTACCTGTCCCTCAAGGATGGCTTTTTTAAGTTCTTCGCCTGATGTTCTGAAACCTAAATCCCAAGCTCCCTGGCTGTTAGATTTTGCTTTTAATATTATCAGTCCTCTGTGAGGCTTATCTGCATTGCCTGTCACCAGGACAATATCAGCAAGCACTTTAAGAGCTTCATTTTGAACTGTGTTTGAATCTGCAATTATAATCGGTTTTTTAGCTTTCTTGAAAAGTTCTACAACTTTTTCTGCTGGTGGAGTAACTTCAACTTTTTCCAGTGAGCTTAAAAGCTGTTCGCCGTTAGCATAGCCTTTTACAGTTTCTGTTTTTACTACACCCTTTTCTATGAGTGATTTCAAAATTTCTGCAAAGAACACTTCATAGCTGCTTAGTTCTGCCTTATCTGCCCACAGATCAGCTTTTGTTGCTTTAGTTGAGACAGAAACAACCTTAATTTGATTTGCAAGTCTTCTCAGTTTCATTCCTGTTGCAGGATGATGTTCGTAAAGTTGTCCTGCAGCTATTATCAAATCTGCTGAATCAAGTTCCGCAAATGATATAGTTGATTTATTCTTACCAAGAACCGCTTCAATTCCCGTCTCAGCATCTACAGTAAATGATCCTGTAAGATTTGTATTTAATTCAGCTGAGACCGCTTTTACAAGCATGAGTTCTTCATTTGTAATCTTAGGCGATACTGCAAAAGCTATTGCTTCGCTGCCGTACATATTTTGTATGCTTCTCAGGCGTTTTGCAGTTTCAAACAATGCTGCTTCAAGTGTTATTTTTTCCTGTGCTCCTTTGACTTTAGCAAGAGGAGAAAGAAGTCTGTCCTTAGAATTAATGTGCTCAATTCCGAACTTTCCTTTTCCGCACATTGGAATTTCATTGTGTCTTGGACTTGATGCTTTATAAACCACATTGTTCTTGTGTTCGTAAACAATATCGCATCCAACTGAACAGTAGCTGCATACTGACTGTGTTGCAGCAAGATTAAGCGGAATTTCCTTAATATTTTCTCTTCTGTCAAGCCATGCACCTGTTGGACATACATCAATACATCTGCCGCATGAAATACAATCAGTAACTTTTAATTTTTGCTCGAAAGCAGGAGATACAAATGTCTGACTTCCTCTTTCAACAAAGCCAAGAGCAGAAGCTCCTACAACTTCCTGACATGTTCTTACGCAAAGTCCGCAAAGAACGCATTTGTCAACATTCTGAGAAATGTATGGATGATCAGTTTCCTTGAACTTTCTGTCCTTTAGAGCATGATATTTCTCAGTGTCAATATCATATTTTTTAATATAGTCAACAAGTTGGCATTCGAAGTAATCCTTGCAGCCGCATTCCAGACATCTTGAACCTTCTCTTACAGCTTCCTCTTCTGTCATTGTCGGAAGAATAGGCTGGAAGTTGTGCTTTCTTATTTCAGCTTCAACTGTTCTGTGTGCTGTTCTTGGAACTTTTTCATGGTCCTTGAAGTCTTCCGCTTTAACTTCAGTGTAAACCAATGGAAGATCCTTGTAAGGAATTATTGCTCCATCAAGGTAGCTGCTTATAACTTTTGCTGCCTGCTGTCCCTGTGCAATTGCATCAATTGCTATTTTAGGACCTGTTGCAGCATCTCCACCGGCAAATACTCCCCTTAAGTTTGTTTCAAATGTTTCTTCGTTGATGGCAATATTTTTCTTCTTGCCTTGTCCTACGTTTATGTTGCCGCAGTCAACTTCCTGACCAATGGCAGCAATTATTGTGTCTGCTTCAAATGTTACAAACTCTCCTGTAGGCATTGGTTTCTGTCTGCCTGAAGCATCCTTCTCACCAAGAACCATCTTTTCGCTTTTAAGTCCAGTAACTGTTTCATCGCCTTCTACAAGAGCCGGAGCTGACAGGAATGAGAATATTACTCCTTCTTCCTTTGCTTCTTCGATTTCTATTTTTTCTGCAGGCATTTCATCTTCTGTTCTTCTGTAAACAACTCTTACTTCTTCTGCTCCAAGACGAATGCTTGTTCTTGCAACGTCCATTGCAGTGTTTCCGCCGCCTACAACTATAACCTTCTTGCCTATTTTAACTGTTTCGTTTTCTGCTACTTTTATCAGGAAATCAATTCCTCCGAGAACTCCGGCCTTGTTTTCTCCTTCGCATCTCATTGGTGAGCTTTTCCATGCTCCTATTCCCAGGAATACTGCATCATATTTGTTCTGAAGATAATCAAGAGTCATATCTTCGCCGATTTTTACGCCGTAGTTTATCTTTGCTCCCATTTCTTCTATTACTGACACTTCTGCATCAACAACATTTTTTGGAAGTCTGTATTCAGGAATACCGTAACGAAGCATTCCGCCCGGCAAGTCCTTTGCTTCAAATATTTCAACTTCATGTCCGTCACGAAGTAGGAAGTATGCAGCTGATAGTCCTGCAGGACCTGCACCTACTACTGCAACCTTTTTGCCTGTTGATTCTTTTAAACTAGGGATGTAAACATCACCTGAGTTCAAATCATAATCTGCAGCAAAAGTCTTAATGCATGCAATTGAAACAGAATCTTCAACATGTTGTCTTCTGCATGCCTTTTCACATGGGTGAGGACATACTCTTCCTATACTTGCAGGAAGAGGAAGTTTTTCCTTTATCAATTTCAATGATTCCTTGTATTGCTTGTTTGCAACCAAGCCCACATATCCTTGAACATCTGTGTGAGCAGGACAGTTTAAAGTACATGGAGCCTTGCAGTCTCCAATGTGTTCAGAAACAAGCAGGTTTAATGCTGTATTTCTTGCTTCCTCAACTTTTTTTGTGTTAGTCTTGATGACCAATCCATTTGTTACAGGTGTGGCACAAGCTCTTGCAAGCTTAGGCTGTCCCTCTATTTCAACAACGCACAGTCCGCATCCTGCATATACTTCAAGATTTTCATCAAAACACAGATGAGGAATTTCTATATTATTTTCTAAAGCTGCTTCCAGCACGTTCTTGCCTTGTTCAGCCGTTATTTCTTGTCCATTAATGTTAAGTTTTATTAAAGCCACGGTCAAATCCTCCCTCTTAGTTTTTTTCAACAGCGCCGAATCTGCAAACGCTGAAGCAATTGCCACATTTAATACACAATTCCTGACTTATCACATGAGGATTCTTAACAGTTCCTTCAATTGCATTCACAGGACATTTTCTAGCGCACAAAGTACATCCGGTACACTTGTCCTTGTTGATTTCAAAAGTCAACAATGGCTTGCAGTGTTTTGCCGGGCATTTCTTATCAACGATGTGAGCTATATATTCATCCTTGAAATATTTCAAAGTTGAAAGTACTGGGTTTGGAGCTGTTTGTCCAAGACCGCAAAGTGATCCGTCCTTCACGCTGGTTGCCAGTGTTTCAAGTTCCTCAAGGTCTTCCATTGTCCCGTTGCCTTGTGTTATTTTTTCCAGAATTCCAAGCATTCTCTTTGTGCCGACTCTGCAAGGTGTGCATTTGCCGCATGATTCATCAACGGTAAACTCTAGGAAGAATCTTGCTATATCAACCATGCAGTTGTCTTCATCCATAACAATCATACCGCCTGAACCCATCATTGAGCCGGCAGCTGTAAGATTTTCATAGTCTATAGGAATGTCCAGGTGATCCTTTGTAAGACATCCTCCGGAAGGTCCGCCTGTCTGAACAGCCTTGAATGCCTTGCCGTTTGGACATCCCCCTCCGATATCATATATAACTTCACGAAGCGTAGTTCCCATAGGAACTTCAACAAGTCCTGTATTTGTTATTTTGCCGCCAAGAGCAAATACCTTTGTTCCAGAAGACTTAGCAGTACCGAAGCTCTTGAACCATTCAGCTCCGTGGTAAAGAATCTGAGGAATATTTGCCAGAGTTTCCACGTTGTTTATTACTGTTGGTTTTCCCCAAAGTCCTTTGTTAGCAGGGAATGGAGGTTTTATTCTTGACATTCCTCTTTTTCCTTCAATAGACTGCATAAGCGCTGTTTCCTCGCCGCATACGAACGCGCCGGCGCCAAGTCTTGTTTCAATGTCAAAGTCAAAACCTGAATTGAAAATATTTTTTCCGAGAAGTCCAAGTTCTCTTGCCTGATCTATGGCAATGTGAAGTCTTTGAACTGCTACAGGATACTCAGCTCTTACATATATGAAGCCTTTTGTAGCTCCTATTGCATAACCTGCAATAGCCATTGCTTCAAGAACAGCATGAGGGTCTCCTTCAAGAACACTTCTGTCCATGAATGCGCCCGGGTCCCCTTCGTCAGCGTTGCATATTATATATTTTTGATCAGCCTTATTAGGTGCAGCAAAGCTCCATTTCATTCCAGTAGGGAATCCTGCTCCGCCTCTTCCTCTAAGGCCTGCATCTTTCATAACTTTTATAACATCATCGGGAGTCATTTCAGTCAGAACTTTTCCCAATGCCATGTAACCGTCAGTTGCAATGTATTCGTAAATGTTTTCAGGATTGATAATGCCGCAGTTTCTTAAGGCAACTCTTTTTTGTTTTTTGTAGAATTGAACGTCCATGAGGGAAGTATGCTCTTCTTCATCTTTTGATTCTTTGCTTTTTACTTCAGCAGAACCAATTGTATATTCTTCAACAATATTGCCATTTAAAATGTGCTCTTCAAATATTTTCATGGCTTTTTCAGAATTAACGTGAATATAAGTTACCTTTTCATGATTTGGAACATATACTTCAACTATTGGTTCGTAGGTGCACATTCCGATGCATCCGGTCTGAACAACCTGCACATTCTTCATGTTTCTTATTTCAGCTTCTTCTGCCAATGTTTTCAAAACCGGTTTAGCGCCTGCTGAAATTCCGCATGTAGCCAAGCCAACTACAACTCTTATAGCATTGTCAACATCTTTCATTTCTAAATTTGTTACAGATTCTTCTCTGATTTCTTTCAAATTATCTAATGTTTTCAAGCCTACACCTCCTAATTACTGTATTTTTTCAATATTTCAGGAACTCTTTTAGCTTCCATTTTCGGATAAACGTCTTCGTCAATGATCATAACGGGAGCCAAACCACAGCATCCCAGGCATCTGGTAGCTTCCAGGGTAAACATTTTGTCATCAGTTGTTGTTCCGACCTTAATATTTAACTCCTCTGAAAGTTTGTCCATAATTTCCTGAGAACCTTTTACATAACAAGCCGTTCCAAGACAGACACCTATCTTGTGCTTTCCTTTTTCTTCTACAGTAAATTGAGTATAGAATGTTACAACACCGTATATGTCAGCCAATGGTATATTGGTTTCATCCGCAATAAACTGCTGCACTTCCAACGGCAAATATCCAAATATGTCTTGGGCCTTTTGCAAAGTCTGCATTAATATACCTTGTGAATTTTTTACTGTATCTATATACTGTTTCAGTTCTTCAAATTCACTTTTTCTTGCTTCTACAAATTCATTCTGCAATTCAGTTACCTCCATATTATTATAATTAACACACAAACACGTCTATATTATAGCTTCGAGTATATGAAAAGTCAACCTAATAGCTCGCAATTTGTCAAATTAAAAACATGCAAACGTTACATATATTGGAATCAGTATTTCAGGCAAAAATAAAATCCTCTTTTATCAAAAGAGGATTTTATGTATTTTTTTACAGCATTAGAATTTATTATAAAATGTTTTATATGCCTTATATGTCATGTACACATCAGTCTTGGAAACTATTTCATACGGAGCATGCATGCTAAGGACAGGAACTCCCAAATCCACAACATCCATGTTGTAATTTGCCATTATGTAGGCAATTGTTCCTCCGCCCCCCTGGTCAACTTTTCCAAGCTCTGCGCTTTGCCATACAACGCCGTTGTCATTGAAAACCTTTCTTAAATTTCCTATATATTCGGCATTGGCGTCATTTGCTCCGGATTTTCCTCTGCTTCCTGTATACTTAATCAATGCAACGCCCTGGCCCATAACCGCAGAATTTTGAATTTCAGAAACCTGAGGATATGTTGGGTCAAGTCCTGCTGCAACATCTGAAGAAAGCATTGAACTGTTGGCCAAAGATTTTTTCAGAGTTCTTTCATTATAATTTCCATTGTTTTGAAGAGCAATCATTTCTGCCACAAGGTTGTTGAAAAACATTGAATGCATACCTGTGTTGCCGTTGCTTCCCACTTCTTCCTTGTCTGCAAAAACAGCCACTGCAGTTTTCTCGGGATTGTGAACTTCAAGTATGGCCTTGAGAGAAGTATAGGCACACACCCTGTCATCATGGCCGTATGCCATTATCATTCCTCTGTCTATTCCCACGTCTCTTGATTTTCCAGCAGGAACTATTTCCAGTTCAGCCGTCTGGAAGTCTTCTTCAATCATTCCATATTTTTCGTTCAATATTCTCAAAACATTCAGCTTGAATTTTTTTTCTTCATCCTTACCATCTTCTGCTAAAGCTTCAGCAGGCAGACTTCCTATGATTACGTTTAGTTTTTCACCTTCAATTGCTTCAGAAAGCTTCTTATCGTTCTGATCCTTGGCAAGATGAGGAAGCAAGTCAGTAATGTAGAACACAGGATCATTTTCATCGTCACCGATGGCAACCTGAATTATTTCACCGTCTTCCTTCACAACTGTACCATACAGGGCAAGAGGAATGGCAACCCACTGATATTTTCTTATTCCGCCGTAATAATGAGTTTTAAGAAGAGAAACACCATGCTTTTCATATAAAGGATGAGGTTTTAAGTCTATGCGCGGAGAGTCAACGTGGCTTCCCACAATGTTCATTCCTTTTTCAAGTTCTTCATTTCCTGCAACTGCAAGAACAGCATTTTTTTCCTTGTTTATGTAGTAAAACTTTGTTCCGGGCTTTAAGTCCTGCAGCTCTTCAAAATTCACAAAACCTTCACTTTCAGCTCTTTTGATTATTTCCTTTATTGTAAGCCTTTCAGTCTTTGAAGCATCTATGAACTGTTTGTAGTCGTCCCCTAATCTGAATACTTCATCCTTTGCATCGTCATTTAATTTTTCCCAAATAAAATGTTTTTTGAAAAATAAATTATTGCTTTTTTCCATATTATCTCCTTATTTAATATAAATCAATGAAGCAAGATATATCTTTTCTTCAAGCTCGACACATTTGATGTCGTAATTTTTCACCATGGTGAATTCACCATCGTAACCGCTCATCTGCCATTTAAGGTCAGCATTAATGTTCATATCATCGCCTGTCTTTTCGAGGCTGTTAATCTTATCAACTTCAACACTCAAAGCAAGTTCAAAGTCTGTGGGACAGTCAATAACTTTGTATAAAATGTCAAGATCGTTTTCCAGAAGATTTTCTGCTTCAATTTTTTCCAGTTTCTCTTCCAATTTTCCCATGTCTTTATAGCCATAAAGAAATTCGTTCATTACCTCTATGCGCTCATTGAGCAAATATTCTATGCTGTCTATTTCCTCGTAGTATTGGTAATATCCAAAAGAATTATAACTAAAAAGAAGAGAAATAAGCAATATGAAGATAAATCTGTTTCTCATTTGTAATCCCCCTACAATAAATTATTGATACCATTTATTATAGGGGGACAAAGTTGTCTTTCATGGCGCTATTTGTCATGAAAATCTTATTAGTTTTCGCTTGTATTCAACATATTACTACAATAGACGGGCAATTTACACAGCTATAGACAAAAACCGTACAACAAAGCATTCTTTGTCCATGTAGAATATTGTATTAGACTATAGTTTTTACGCTCTTTCTCTTTTCTATTGTGAAAGGAAGCTCCATGAGACCTTGAGGAGTTTTGTCGCCTTTTATCATTTTAATGAGCATGCGCATTCCTACAGCACCTACATCATAATATGGTTCCCCTATAGTAGTTAGTTCAGGTCTTACGAATTTTCCTTCTCTTATGTTTCCAAATCCTACTACAGAAACATCATCAGGAACCTTTATTCCGTTGTCAAAGAAGCTGTTCATTACTCCTATAGCAATTTCATCATTGCTGCATACCACAGCAGTAAACTCGCTTGCATCTTTTGCAATTGTTTTTCCAAGTTCATATGCTCTGTTGTGCTTGTTTCCTCCCACAACATACATTTTTGAATATTGAAGTTCATTGTCTTCAATTGCCTTTTGATAGCCGGCAATCTTATCATTTTCAGCTGATGTTCTGTCAGCAAAGTCAGAAACATATGCAATTTTCTTGTGGCCTTCCTTAATTAGGTAGTTTGTCATCTCATAGAATGCTGCATTGCTGTCAATTGAAATATGGTTCATGTGCTCGTGCACGTCTCTGGTGAAATAAATGCATGGCTTGTTAAGCCCCCTTGCAATTTCAATTATTTCATCGTCAAACTTGTTTCCTACCAGGAACAAACCTTCTGCTTGCTTTCTGTCCAACAACTGCAGATATTTTTCCTGAGTTTCCTTGCTTGAGTAGCTGCTGCATAGAAGAATGTCATATCCGTACATTTTTCCTATTTCTTCTATTCCTCTTACTATATCAGCAACATAGCTCTGGGCTAAATTGTTTACTATTACACCTATCAAATATGATCTTCTTGTAACGAGGCTTCTCGCTACGTCATTTGGCTTGTATCCGGTTTCTTCAATAACTTTAAGGACTCTTCTTCTCACTTCAGGACTTACTGGCTTCGAATCGTTTATAACCCTTGATACGGTTGATATGGACACTTCTGCAAGTCTTGCAACGTCTTTTATTGTTATCATTTTATCCTCCTTGTTAATTTAGTTTTTGAATCGTATTCCTAATTATATTTTATTATATATGTATTTTCATGAAAACGCAATTGCTTTTTCCTGGTTTTCCTAAAAAAAATAAAACCCGCGAGAGCCGCAAATTATTAATTCATACCCGCATCTAAGCAGGTGGGATTTCTGTTGAGCAATTCTGACTTCCCGTCGAAGCGGGCCTGTCATAGGCACTCAAACTCGAATTCCCTTTTACAGTATGTCGGTTGAATTAAAAAATTTCCGTGAACCGCAGGCTTTTAAGTTAATGTAATTATACCACAGGGCGTTTATTTTCACAACTGTAATTTAATTTTACAAAATACAATTATTAGTATTTTTCCCTCAATATTTGTTAGTATTCAAGGTTTTAATTCATTAATTCTACTAATTCCTCTTCATTTATAACTTCTTTTTCCATTAATTTTTTTGCAATAGAAGACACTTTATCCATGTTTTCTCTAACAATTGTTAGTGTGTCTTCGTAAATTTCTCTCGTCAATTCCTTTACTGATTTTTCCACAGAAGCAAGAGGAATATTCAACTTTTGTGATAAAACCGAAAAATTTATGAATCCTGAATCTTCGTCCATACCGTAAGACGAAATATAATCAACTGCAAGATTAGTTGCTTTTTCAATGTCGTTTTGTGCTCCAACAGTGACATTTTCTTTTCCGAAAAACACTTCTTCCGCAATACGTCCTGCCATAAGCACAGACAGATGATTTCGAAGAATTCGTTTTGTTACAACATCTTTATGTCCAGGAGTACTCAATGTGTATCCTCCGGCTCCCTTACTTGTGGGTATAACAGACACCCTAATTACTTTGTTTTCAGGCATCAGATATTTTGACACAAAAGCATGTCCCGCTTCATGGTAGGAAGTTGTAAGCTTTTGTTTGTTGTTTTCTTCTGCGTTCTTTTTTTCTGAGCCTGCAAGTATTTCAAGATAAGCTCTTTGAATATGGTTGTTGCATATCATTTCAGAATTTTCTCTGATGGCAAGAAGTGCTGATTCATTAATGAGGTTTTCAATCATAGCCCCGCTGAAGTATACTGTAAGATCAGCAATTTCATCGAGTTTTATGTCATCTGAAGCTTTCTTTTTTGAAAGATAAAGCTCTATAATATCTTTTCTGGCATTTTTGTCCGGCAGCATTATTTCAATCTGCCTGTCAAATCTGCCGGGTCTTAGCAAAGCTGAATCAAGGGTATCAATTCTGTTTGTTGCTGCCACAACTACAATACCCGCTGCATCTCCAAATCCCGACATTTCTGTCAAAAGGGCATTCAGAGTTCTGTCTCCCTCGTCGCTGCCGCGCATGTTTCCGTTCATTCTTTTCTTGCCTATGGCATCTATTTCATCTATAAAAATTACGCTTTTTCCTGATTTCCTTGCCTTTTTAAAAAGATTTCGTATCCTTCCGGCACCGAGACCTGCATAAACCTGCACAAAATCCGAGCCTGAAACTGCATAGAAAGGTACTCCTGCTTCTCCAGCCAATGCTTTGGCCATCAATGTCTTTCCTGTTCCTGGAGAGCCGTAAAGCAAAATTCCCTTTGGCATCCTTGCATTGAAGTTTGAATACTTGTCAGGAAACTTTATAAAATCAACAATTTCCTTCAAACTTTCCTTTGCCTCGTAGTTGCCTGCCACATCTTCAAACTTCATGTTTGAAGAACTTAAATATTCCATTTCATTTAAATTATTTATTTCCTTCTGAGCCGACTTTTTATTTTTTAATATTAGAAAAATCACAAAAATCAGCACTCCGATTATTGCCGCTATTTGATAATTGTTCATATATACCCCCTGTATGATTAAAAGAAATTAACCGTAGGGGCGGATCTTGTATCCGCCCGGTTATTAATTCAATAAATCTTCGGGAGGACATGAGGTCCTCCCCTACAACTGTATGATTAAAAGAAAAATTTGTGCTGGGCACAAATCTTATATTCTTAATTCTTTATTCTATTATACAGCTGGGATATATATTTGGATATATTCAATATATAGACATGCTTCAATGATTTTCCTAATTTACCACCAGACACACAGACTGTGCTGCTATGCCTTCTCCTCGTCCTTCAAAACCCAGATGCTCTGTAGTTGTTGCTTTTATGTTTACATTTGAAATGTCAGTCAATAAATCTTCAGCAATGTTTTTTTTCATTTTTTCAATGTAAACCATCATTTTAGGTTTTTGTGCAATAATGACTGAATCTATGTTTCCAATCTTAAAACCGCTGTCTTTCATGAGATTAGCAACTGTCCTTAAAAGAACTCTGCTGTCGGCTCCCTTGTAAGCATCATCCGTGTCCGGGAAAAGACATCCTATGTCACCCATACCCATTGCCCCTAAAATACTGTCCATTATTGCATGAATCAAGACATCTGCATCTGAATGTCCTTCCAGACCCTTTTCAAATGGAATTTCAACTCCGCCAATAATAAGTTTTCTGTTTTCAGTGAGCTGATGAACGTCATAACCAATTCCGATTTTCATGGTCTCTCCTTAATATACGCTTGCAAGAATTTCTGCAATTCTTAAGTCAAGCGGAGTAGTAATCTTTAAATTTCTTGGAAGTCCTTCTATTGTCTTAACCTTGTATCCGTAATATTCTGCTATTGAAGCATCGTCTGTAAATACAGCGTCTTCTGTTAAAGCATTCATATAGCACTCCTTGATTGTTTCAAAGTCAAAAGCCTGTGGGGTCTGAACTAATTTAAGCCTTTGCCTGTCCAAAGTATTCTCAACAAAACCGTCCCCGGATACTTCCTTGATTGTATCAACCACATCAATTACAGGAATGCATGCTTTATGAAGAAATGCATTTTCAACACAGCTGCTTATGAGATTGTATGATACAAACGGTCTGACTCCGTCATGAATGAGCAATACAGAGCAGTCGCTTCTCACTGATTTTATTCCTTCAAAGACAGACTCTGTCCTTGTGGAACCTCCTTGTACAACTTGCGTTATTTTTTCGTAGTTTTCAGCAATTTCGCTTTTCACATATTCAATATCTTCTTTGTTTACAACCAGAATTATTTCATCTATTTCATTGCTTTTCTCAAACTTGTACAATGTTGTGTCAAGTATTGTTTTTCCTGCTATTGTCATGTACTGTTTTGGAAGTTCGCTGCCCATTCTGGTTCCCTTGCCTGCGGCAACAATAATAACAGAAACAAATTTTTCTTTAAACATGGTATCCTTTCTTCTAATTAAGAATTAAGAGTTAATTCTCAGCTATTGTCAACCTGATTTTTCTCTAATAGTAGGGGCGGATCTTGTATCCGTCCGTGTTATTATCTCAATAATTTGTTATCTTCGGGAGGACAGTAGTCATTCCCAACAAATTTTTACGCAGAGTTTGGTAGTACACGCCTACTCGGGAGGACACGAGGTCCTCCCCTACAAACTGGAATCCAGCTTCATCAGTTAAACAGTTTTTTTATGTTCAGGTCGCTCAGTTCAGCATGTGGAACGCCTAACTTTCTGCTTGGAATAAAATTTCCGTGGCAATCGGAGCCCCCTGATATCATGAGGTCATTCTTCTTACAAAAATCAATGTAGTACTGAGCTTCACCCTTGTTGTAGGGCGAGAAGCATTCAACTCCGTCAATCCCTGCCTCAAGCCAGAACTTAAGCTCTTTTTCAGGCATGGTTGTGTTCCTGTAGTGGTATGACGGATGGGCAAGAAACAATTTCCCTCCGCTTTTTTTTGCAATTTCTATTACTTCATGAGGATCTTTAAGTATTGCCTTAAGTCCCGATTCTTTAACTTCCTGTAAATGGTTCACAACATCTTTGTGAATTCCCTTGTCAATCATGTAGTTGGCTGATTTCCAGCCTCCTCTTTTCCTGTCGTATTCGTATTTTTCAAAGTCCTCAAGACTTATGCTGTCGTACTTGCCCGCTGCATATGTTCCGATATATTCCTTGTTGGAATTTAGTTTGCTTTGATTGCTCCAGTTAATCAAGTCAATTAAACCCTTGTTGTTTATGTCATAATTGTACAATGTGAGATGATATTCTCTTCCTTCATATTCTGTAGTAAGTTCAGTGCCCGGAATAAAAACAAGGTTGTCTGAAGGAGTAATAATATTTTCCATATTTTTAACATTGTCAACACAGTCGTGATCTGTTATTGAAAAAATATTTATATTGTTGTTTATAAGCTGTTCCTTAAGTTCCTCCACATCCCACGTTCCGTCGGAAGCGCAGGTGTGCATATGCATGTCGACTTTTTTCATTGTTACCTCTTTCTAATATAATGAATCCTCGTTGATCCTGGTATAGAATTTTTCTTTGACTTCATCAAAATCCTTTGTCTGTGCCATGATCCACATGAGCTTTGTAATTGCTGCTTCAATTGTCATATCGAAAGCCTGAAGAACTTTGAACTGTTTTAAAGCTCTCACTCCAACTTCATACACTCCCATGTCGCTTCCTTCAAACATAACCTGAGTAGCAACAACAACAATTTTACCTTTTTCAGTCAAATCTCCAAGCTTCTCAAGGAAATTTCTCTTGTCCAGAAATGGAAGGCCGCCTACGCCGTATGACTCTATTACAACACCTTCGTACTTTTCGCCTATGTAGTCAAGAACGTCCGGTTCCATGCCTGGCACAAGTTTAAGAAGAAAAATGCTTGGATAAATGCTTTTATAAAACTTGACTATTCCATTTTCATGTTCATTTCTTATATATCTTGTTATCCTTGTGTCATCTATTATTGCCGCAACGGGAAAATTAATGCTTTCAAAAGCACTGTAGCTTTTTGATTTTATTTTTCTTGCCCGCGTTCCGACAATTGCCTTTCCGTCAAACACAAGATATACACCCTTTACATCATTTTCTGCAGCAAATCTGAAACTGTCAAGCAGGTTTTTCTTTGCATCTGTTATGTCTGCATTTATTGGCTTTTGGGAGCCTGTAACCACAATTGGTTTGTCCAGATTTTGAATGAGGTATGAAAGAGCCGCTGATGTATATGACATGGTGTCTGTTCCATGGGAAATAACGAATCCGTCGTATTTGTCGTAATTTTTTTCAATTGCTTCAGTCATCAAAACCCAATATTCTGGCTGGATGTTGGTGCTGTCAATATTTAACAGCTGAATGGTATCTACATCGCAAAATTTCTTTATTTCCGGAACATAGCTTAAAAGTTCCTCCGATGTTATTCCCGGAGCCAGACCTTCATCAGTTTTTTTTGAAGCAATTGTTCCACCTGTGGCAATAAGCAAAATATTCTTTTTCATTTTATCCCCTCTATTTTTATTGCGTTCAATACGTCATTTGATTTTCATTTATTTTTCATTCTCAACTCTTAACTATTAACTCTTAATTCTTAATTAATATTAATTGCCTGGACCATGTCTTCCGGAAGCGGGCACTTTATGGTGATTTCTTCTCCCGTTAGCGGTTGTCTGAATTTCATTTCATGGCAGTGAAGAGCCTGTCTGTTTATGATATTGCTTTCATTTCCGTAAAGGATGTCCCCGACAATTGGGTGATTAATGTGTTTCAAATGAACCCTTATCTGATGAGTTCTTCCTGTTTCAAGCTTAAGTTTAACAAGGGTCATGTTATTCATTCTTTTCTCAACCTTGAAGTGAGTTATGCATTCCTTGCCTGAAGGGTGCACTATTCTTATTATGTCTTCAGGATTAAGCCTTGTAATAGGTTCGTTTATTGTTCCTTCGTCTTCTTCTATTATTCCTTCTGCTATGGCATAGTAGTATTTGTCCACTGTATTTGATTTCATCTGATTGGATAGTTCGTTGTGAGCATATGGATTTTTGGCTATTATAACAATTCCAGACGTATTCATGTCAAGTCTGTTTACAAGGCGTACTTTTCTTTGTATTCCATGTTCTTTGAAGTAATAAGCAACACCGTTGGCTATGGTGTTGTCCTGGTGGGATTTGGTAGGATGTACCACAATGTATGGAGGTTTGTTGACTACCAGCAAATCTGAATCTTCATAAACAATGTCAATGGAAATGTTTACTGCATTGTATTCGTCTTCTTCTTCGTCAAATTCTATTGTTAAAATGTCTCCTTGAGAAATTCTTTTGTTCAGCCTTACAACGCTGCCGTTTAAAAAAATCTTATCATTAAGCTCAAGACGTTTTGACAGCCGCCTTGAAAAATTTAAGTTTTCGCTCAATATACCCTTTACACTTTTACCGTTTTCTTGTATTGTATATTTGAGAATATTATTATTGTTCATTAATATGCTCCTGGATTTTCATTAATATAAATATAATATAAATTACATTTAATGTAAAGGAGATTATCATGAAGGATAAGTTAATAAATATAGCTGCAAACTATGACAGTTATACGTTGGAAATAAAACAGAAGCTCATAGATATATTAAAAGATTACGGCTATAGTTATTATGACGGTTTCTGTGAGGAAGCAGAACTTAACATTACCATAGGCGGAGACGGAGCCTTCTTAAGAGGAGTGAGGGAAAGCAATTTTTCACGCATACCTTTCATAGGAATAAATACCGGAACCCTTGGATTTTATCCTGAAATCACTCCTGAAAACATGGAAAGTTTCATCCGTGATTACAAGGAAGGCAAATTTTCCGTTACAAACGTGAACCTTATTGAAAGTGAAATAATAACCTCAGGACAAGCAGAAAAAATATATGCTGTCAATGACATAATACTTAAAAGAAAAGACATGAAGACAATTCATCTTGATGTATACATAGCTTCAAACCATCTGGAAAAAATAAGCGGAGACGGTTTAATCATATCTTCGCCTCTGGGAAGTTCAGCTTACAACAAATCTGCTGGAGGAAGCCTTGTGTATCCTTCATTGAAGACACTACAGCTTACGCCATTGTCTCCCATTATTTCAAACGCATACAGGTGCCTTGACTGCAGCATAATCGTTCCGCCGGAATTTGAAATAACATTATATCCTGAAGGAAAAAATGATTACTTTTTCGCCTTGTCTGCAGACGGAGAAATGTATGAATATGACGAAATAGAATGTGTGCATTTCAGAACTTCAAAACGGATAATCAAAAGACTTTCAACAGGAACATTCAACTACTGGAATGTCATCAAGGAAAAATTCCTGTAAAACTTATTAATTAACAAAAATAGCAGCACAGGAAATTTCCAGTGCTGCTATTATATTTTACATTTTAAGGGTGAATTTGCTTCCCACATTTACAGTGCTTTCCACCGTCAGGGAATATCTGTGAACATCAGCAATCCACTTTGCAATGCTTAAGCCAAGACCAGTTCCGCCTTCCCTGTGGCGTGCCTTGTCAGCTCTGTAAAATCTGTCAAATATTCTGTCTATGTCTTTTTTGGCTATTCCTATTCCCGTGTCTTCAACAGTGAAATATTTCTTTTTATTTTTATCAGTAAACAGACTTACTGTAACCTTGCCCTTTTCCGTGTACTTAACTGCATTGTCAACCAGTATGACCACAAGCCTTCTTACTTTGTCATAATCTGCTCTTATCATAACATCTTCCTCCAGATTAAGCTGAAAGTCGATGCCTTTCTTCTTTGCGATTATTTCCATGTTCTGGCACACATTTTCTACTATTTCAGAAAATGAAAATTCTGATACGTCCAACTTTTCCTCGTTTGCATCAGCTTTCGCAAGAATCAACAGTTCATCAATAAGCTTTGCCATTACCCTTGTTTCTGAATATGCATTTGAAAGCCACATTTCATTTTCATCCACAGTGCCTTCCTCGTCACTCAAAACAACATCCAGGTTTGTTTGAATTACAGTAAGAGGTGTTCTGAGCTCATGTGAAGCATCCGCAACAAATTCCCTCTGTCTCATCCATGTTTCTCTGATTGGCTTTATCGCCTGTCCTGTAAAGGCATAGCTAATGCACATCAGAATTGCCATGCCGCTGATACCTGTTACAAACAACACCGTTTTTAAAAACGACCACAAAATGTCTTCGTTTACAGTGCTCTGATAAACCTGAACAACGCTTTGACCGTTCATGTCGTTGAAGAACTTTGTATAAATTCTGTAATTGAAATGGCCTATTTTTTTGGTAACAAAGGAATCATTCTTATCCTTAAGGGATTTTTCAGCCAGTGATTGTATGTCGTCGGCAACTGCTATTTCATTTTCCTCTGAATACACTCTTCTGAGATTTTTATCATAAATTACGTAACATGCATCAAGCTTCTGAGTCCCCATCAAAGCAACGCTTGGTCCGAATCTCTGGAGAAAACTTCCATTGAGCATGAAACCTGAGTATGTCATGTTTCTGTAGGTATAAATTCTAATCGCTTCAGTTTGCATCAGGTCCTTGTTGCCATCTTCATATACAATTCTTGTAAAACTATATATTCCTGTTGCAACAAAAAACATGAACACAATAAGAATCAGTCCCATATATGCTGTTAATTTAAAATGAAGCCTTCTAAACATACTATTTCTCCTTGAGCATATAACCTACGCCTCTAACTGTTTCAATTTTTGCATTTGTCTCTTCAAGCCTTTTTCTAAGGTGATGAACATATATTTCTATGTTGCTTTCCAGGACGTCAGCTTCAAGACCCCAGATCCTGTCTATTATCTGTTCTCTTGTAAAAACCTGACGTGGTTTTTTTATAAACATTTCCATCAACATTGCTTCTTTGAGGGGAATTTTATATTCCTTTTCGTCTATAAACAAAAGGTAATTTTTAACATCATACTTTATATCTTCAAATTCATAAATTTCGCCCACATATTCAGTGCTTTTCCTTCTGGCAAGAGCCTTTACACGTGCAATCAGCTCCTTGGTTGCAAAAGGTTTTACAAGGTAGTCATCAGCGCCGTTTTCAAGACCGAATACGCGGTCGTCAATTGTATCCTTTGCAGTAAGCATTATTACAGGTGTCTTTATTCCTTCTTTTCTTATTGTTTTTAATATCTGAATGCCGTCCACTCCAGGAAGCATTATATCAAGAACAATTACATCATATATGTCTTTGCCGGAAAGTATGAGGCCTTCTTCGCCGTCATTGGCTATATCAACATCTATTTTTTGTTTCGAGAACAAATAATTAAGCGCCTGTGTTATTTTAACTTCATCTTCCACAATTAAGATTCTCAAATTTATTCCTCCTGCGATGATTTATACCTTTATATTAGCTGTACATTCTTAATTTTACATTAATAAACGTTCATTAACAATTTTCTTTATTAATTATATATTATCTTATATTTTATTGCAAAATAATTTTATACTAAAAAAGATGAGCACAATATGCTCATCCATTACTGATAAACTTACATTTCGTAGGGGCGGACCTCGTGTCCGCCCGTGGTTATTGATACAAAAATGTTATCTGCGGGAGAGCACAAGGCTCTCCCCTACAAACTTTGATTTCAAATTCACCGTAATTTCCAATATTATTTAAAATATATATGCTCATCAATTACTGATAAATTTGCATGTCGTAGGGGCGGACCTCGTGTCCGCCCGCATTGTATGTAACGCCCAAATATAATCTTAAAATCTTGTTAACAATCTGTTTCAGCACTGCTAAGCTCATCATTATCATCATTATCATCATATACTTCAGCAACATCAATGTTTTGAGAAGCCTTGTGTACATTTCTTATTTTTATATTCTCAATAAGACCCTTGAGGACTGCTGCCTGACTGCTCAGCTCCTGGCTTGCTGCTGCGCTTTCTTCTGCAGTTGCTGAGTTTGTCTGCACAACAGATGAAATTTGTTCTATGCCTGAGTTTATTTGCGTTGCACCTAAAGCCTGTTGCTGTGAAGCCTCTGCTATGCTTTCTACTATTGAAACTGTTTCATTTGTTTTATTGACAATCATTTTAAATGATTCAACAGTTTCATCTGCTATTTTTGCTCCCTTTGAAATAGCATTCAGTGAATTTTCAATGAGCTGGGTTGTATTTTTAGCTGCTTCAGCACTTTTTGATGCAAGATTTCTGACTTCATCGGCTACAACTGCAAATCCCTTGCCTGCAGAGCCTGCTCTTGCAGCTTCAACTGCAGCATTCAGTGCAAGAATGTTTGTCTGGAACGCAATGTCTTCAATTGCCTTTATTATTTTTCCGATTTGAACAGACGAACTGTTGATTTCATCCATTGCTTCAATCATGAGCTCCATATATTTTGTTCCGTTGTTAACATCTGATGCAGTTTCTTCAGATATTATTTTCGCCTGCTGAGCGCTTTTTGCATTTGATATAATCTGTTCGGTAATTTCATTTATTGTTGCTGCCAATTCCTCTATAGAGCTTGCCTGCTCAGTCGCTCCTTGAGTGAGAACCTGAGAACCTTCCGCAACTTCTTCCGAACCGCTGGCCACTTGTTCTGCACTTATGTTTATGTTCTTGAATATGTAATTTAATGATTTTATGATCTGTACAACAGAATCTTTAATAGGTTTAAAATCCCCTAAATATTCCTTGTCCACAAATTGAGTCAAATCTCCGCTTACAATTTCTCCAAGATGATGTGATATATCCTGTATGATTGCATTAAGTTCGACTATTGTCTTTTCCAAGGAATTTAAAAGCACTGCTGTTTCATCCTTGCTTTTTGTTTTTGGAACCTCAGTGTGCAAATCACCCTCAGACAAAAGCTTCAACCTCTGGGCACATGCAATTATTGGATCTGCAATTTTGTTTGCCATTCTAAAACCAAGGAATGCTGATATCAATATGGACAATAACCCCAGAATAACTGTTGCAATAACGCTGAAATTTGTGCTTTTCATATATTCGTCCTGGGGAACATCAATGAGCATTGCCCAGCCTTCTGTTCCTTCAATTGGTGAATAAGACAACATGTTTTTAGTCCCGTTGTTTACATATGTTCCAAAGCTTGTTTCACCATTGAGCATTTTTTGCTCAAGCGAAGCTAATTCTGCATTGCTACCGTCAGTCTGGTTGTTTAAAATTACATTTTCAAGATTTAAAACCTTGTCATATTCAGGATGTCCTATTATATATCCTTCCTTGTCAATAATAGAAGCAAAGCCAGCTTCTCCAATAACAACCTGGGATGCAATGTCGGTCAAAGTTTTTCCATCTATTTTTACTATAACAACTCCTTCTACAGTTGAGCCGTAAATGCCGTCTTTCCAAAGAGGTGCAGACACAATATAGTACATTTCAAATGTTGCTGAATCAAACTGCGCATCAGTTACATACACTTCTCCATTCATTGAAGCAGCATAGTAATCCATGTGCTTAACAATTTCTGTTCCTGATGAAGATACGACAAATCCTTCCTTATTAGCAATGTTTATGTCTTTTAAACCATGCATTGTTATTCTTTCATTGAAAATTTTGCTTTTCTCTTCCTGAGTTATGTCTTCACTAGTTAGCTGAGAAAGCAATCCTACTTCAGCTGCTATTGTTTTGTAACCTTCAAGTCTCATTGTCACAACATCTGCAGATGATGATGCAATTTCCTGCATTGTTTCCTCAAGCGTGTCAAATGTTACCTTGTAAGTAAGATATGAAGAAACTCCACCAATTGCTATAACTACCACCAATATTATTACCGTAATGTTTAAAAACATTTTCCGTTTAATGCTGTTCATGCTAACCCCCTGTAAGTCAGTTATTTTTTATTATTTATTCATTATATGTGCTGCAACTTTCTTGTCTTCTGTTTTAATGTGGTTTATAAGCCATCCTCCCACAGAAGAGTTCACTTTTGCAACCAGCTGTATGGTTGCACCGCTTCCCTTGAATTCATCGGCTATGTTTTTTACCGTAGACTTAAACGCCTCATGCTTTTCCTTGTGAGCTTTGTAATCAGGATAAGATGATTTTAACTGCAGTATTTCTTCATCAGCAAAATGCTTTACAACATAATCCTGCAAAAAATTAAGTGTCTTTGCTACTTCGTTTCTTCCTTTCCCCTGGCTGCATGCTTCTAAAAGTTCATTGATTGCATTTATCAATGATTTATGCTGCGAGTCAATTGATGGATTTCCTGTTTCTAATGATTTGTCCCAGCTGTATGCCATGATTTTACCTCTTCTTTTTAAATTTTACTTAATTATAATAGTTTGTTTTTCCGTTGCTGATAAGTTTTTCATATTCATCTGCAGGTTTTGGTTTTGAAAAAATAAACCCCTGTGCCATGTCGCATCCTGTTTTCTTTAAAAAATCCACCTGCAAATTTGTTTCAACACCTTCTGAAACAACATTAAGCTTAAGTTTTTTTGCAATATTTACAATATTGTCCACTATTATCTGAGAGCTGTTTTCTTCAATGCGATTTAAAAATATTTTGTCCAATTTCAAGGTGTCAATGGGCATTTCCTTTAAAAGCCCAAGGCTTGAATAACCTGATCCAAAATCATCCATGGATATTTCAAATCCTTCATTCTTGAAATTTTTCATCACTGTAAAAATACTTTCTTCATTATCGTTGTTGAAAACCACCGATTCGGTTATTTCAATTTCAACAAGATTGTCCGGTATGTTGTATTTTTCCTTGATCCTGTTATATTCCTGAACAAAATCAGTATTTAAAAAATGAATCCTTGAAACATTGACTGAAACAGGAACAACATCATATCCGCTGCCAATCCATTTCTTCATGTTGATGCACACCTGTTCAAAGACATACTTGTCCAGGTTAATAATGAAACCGTTTTTCTCAAAAATTGGTATGAACTTCACTGGACTTAAGAGCCCAAGCTCCGGGTGATTCCATCTGACAAGTGCTTCTGCACCGGATAAATTTCCGTCTTTCAAATTGACTTTTGGTTGGTAGTACACCTTAAACTCATTGTTGTCCAACGCCTTGTGCATTTCATCTTCAATTCTTCTTATTTCTATGAGATTATTGCCTATGCTTTCATTGTAAATGGCATATTCACTGTTATAACCGTTCTTCAGGTGATTTTTTGCAAATTCAGCTCTATCGATGGCAACTCTAATATCAAGCTCATTGTTATAAATAAAATAAATTCCCATATTGACTGCAGGTTTTATTTTAATTTTTTTCCAAATGCTTAAATATTCTATTTTATTAGAAATATTAAGCATTCTTTCAATCAGCTCACTTTGTTCTTCATATTCGAACAATACAAAAAAATTATCTCCCTCAGCTTTTCCAAACACTTCAGCTTGAAGTTCTTTTGTAAATATCTTGCATATTTTCTTAAGGATGTCATCACCAACCTTGTAGCCCACACTGTTGTTGATTATGGTAAACTTTTTAATATCATAATGGATTAATGCATACTTTTTTTCAATGTTATTGTTTATCCGCTCTTCTGCATCTTTTATGAACTTGAATTTATTTCTTACGTTAAATACCAAATCCATAGCTTCAGTATTTATGTCTTTGTTCAATCTTCCATTATAACTTTTAAAATATCTTATAACTTTCCTTATAATGAAATAAAATCCTATCTCCAATACTATAAAGACAAAATTGAATACAAGTAAAAACTTGTCTCTTAATGTTATATACTCTCCCGGAGAAAACAAATCAAGTGTTGCAAGAATCATTATTGCAGTGCAGAAGGCTGCTCCAATAACATAATACCGAACAAATGGTTTGAACTTGGAAATTTCATCATTATTAATTTTCTTCACCTCCTGTACTGTTATAATCTCCATTAAGTTCTATCGGCATAATTTGACAAAAGTTTACAAAAAAATTACCACTATTAAACTTTTTTTATAATTTGAAACCGTTATAATATCACAGTCTCAATCACAAACTTATTAGCTCCCTCCAGTCGCATAAATTTGGATTGCGTTGCGTTTGACCTACCGCAGATTTTTTCTTCCTTCGGTCGAAAAATCTGGGTTAGGGCATAAAAAAACAGGGTGCAGTAAACTGCACCCATGTATTTGTATTAATTTTATTACTGTAATAACTGTAATACGCCTTGTGGCTGTTGGTTAGCTTGAGCAAGCATTGCCTGAGCAGCTTGAGAAAGGATGTTGTTCTTAGTGTATTCCATCATTTCTTTAGCCATGTCAACGTCTCTTATACGAGATTCAGCAGCTGTCAAGTTTTCGTTTGTAACGCCTAAGTTGTTAACTGTGTGTTCCAATCTGTTTTGTAAAGCACCCAGGTCAGCTCTTGTACCAGATACTGTGTTGATTGCATCATCAATAGCTGCTATTGCTGCATTGGCACCATCCTGTGTTGCAACACTTATTGTAGAAATAGACAAACCTTGTGAACTCATGTCTCCAACTACCAATGATACTTGTTGGTCTTCTGAACCATTAGCACCAATTTGGAATGAAATTCCTTTGCTTGCAGCAGTAATATCTGCTGTTACGTTTCCAGCTTCTGCTCCAGAACCGCCTTCACCAACTGCTATTGTTATTTCTAATCCTTCATATTTTTCTTTATCTGCTACTGTTGCTGTATCTGCAACATTTGCTTTTATTGTAACTATTCCACTTTTAGTTGCATCTCCATCTACAGTGAAAGTTATACCTGCAGTATTCAAGTCAGCTAATACAGTACCGCCTATAGAAGTAATATCAAGTGTTCCTGCAGTATCAGTGTCTATTACAATATCATCAGTTGTAGCTAAATTTCCGCCTTTAATGTTAACGTTAGTAATATTAGAAGCTCCTGCAGTTATAGCAGCTGTCTCATATCCGCCTAAGTTTCCATCTAACAAGTTGATTTTATTGAAATGTGTTGAAGAAGATATTCTGTCAATTTCTGATTTTAATGCAGTAACTTCTTTGTTCAGATTTTCACGGTCAACATCATCCTGGTATGTTCCGTTTGCTGACTGAACAGCTATTTCTCTCATTCTTTGAAGAATAGCATGAGTTTCATTCAAGCCGCCTTCTGCTGTCTGAATCAAAGAAATACCGTCATTAGCATTTTGTTCAGCTTGTTCAAGACCGTTGATCTGGCCTCTCATTTTTTCTGATATAGCAAGTCCGGCAGCATCATCACCTGCTCTGTTGATTCTGTAACCTGATGATAATTTTTCCAGGTTCTTGCCTGTTGCTGTGTTGTTTGCTCCTAATTGTCTTAAAGAGTTCATTGCGTTAAGATTGTGTTGAATTCTCATTTAATTACCTCCATGTAATTTTCTCGGGATCCTTCCCTTAATTTTGTATTACTTTTTTGTTGCTTTTTGTATTTTTAAACCGGCCGATTTTAAAAAACAATTTTTAATTTTTATCTTACAAAACATATATCGAACGCAATTTCCATTTGTTTAGTATTTTATTAAAAAATTTTTAAAAAATATTTAGATTTCGAATTTGTTTACCAGATCGTTGAGTATCTGAGACTGACCTGAGAGCTCTTCGCTGTTTGCGGCGCTTGCTTCTGCCGTTGCAGCATTTTGTTGAACAACTGAGGATATTTGTTCTATTCCGCTTTTTATCTGATTTACAGAAACTGCCTGATGTGATGAAGCCTCTGCTATTTCTGCTATGAGTTCATTTGTTTCATTGGTTTTTGAAACTATTCCGGACAGTGATTTTCCTGCTTCGCTTGCCAGAGCTGTTCCCTTGTTTATGGCGTTTATTGAATTTTCTATCAATGCCGTTGTGTGCTTAGCAGCTTCAGCTGATTTTCCTGCCAGGTTTCTCACTTCATCTGCAACTACGGCAAAGCCCTTGCCTGCAGAACCTGCTCTAGCTGCTTCAACTGCTGCGTTCAATGCAAGTATGTTTGTCTGGAAAGCTATGTCATCAATAACTTTTATTATTTTGTTAATTTCTTTTGAAGTGTTGCTTATTTCATCCATTGCTGCAAGCATTTGATTCATCTGCTCATTTCCTCTTTCAACTTCACCGGATGCTTCCTTAGCCTTGTTTCCTGCGCTTTCTGCATGTTCCGCATTGTTTGCGATTGTCTGGTAAATCTCGTTTATTTCTGCTGAAAGCTCTTCGATGGCGCTTGCCTGTTCTGTTGTTCCCTGAGCGAGAACTTGTGCACTGCTTGATACATGTTCTGCATTCATGTTTATTGATTCAGATGATTCCTTGATTTTTCCTATTGTGTCCTTCAATGTGTTTGACATGGAGAGAAGTGCAGATTTTAACTTCGCAAATTCGCCTTCATAGTCATTTTGAAATTCCACATTTAACTTTCCTTCTGCCATTTCATTAAGCACATTTACGCTTTCATCTATATAAGTTATGTATGATTTAAGACGTCCTGTCAAACTTCCTATTGAATGTGCAAGTTCGCCAATTTCATCGCTGCTTTTTATGTCTATATCCACATCTAGTTCACCTTCTGCAAGCTTGTTTGTAATGCCTGTAATCTTTTTGATTGGTTTTGTAACAATGCCTACAATTATGAACATAGCTGCAGACAACAGAACAATTGTCAAAATATATATTATTGTTATTAATTTTGTAAGATCTCTGGTGTTTGACATGAATTCATCTCTTGGAATTGCCGAAACAACTTTCCATCCTGTATCTCCTACGACGACTGTATTTCCCATGTATTCATTATCATTGTAAGTATATTGAATGACTTCTTCATTTAAATCTTCCGCTGATTTAAGAATGTTTTCGCTTACACCAATATCCTTGAATAATTTTAAAACATTGTCCGCATCCTTATGAGATGTTATGACATCACCTTCTGTCAAAAGAGTAAAATATCCGTTTTCTCCAAGTTTGTAATCTCCTACAACCTGCGACAATTTGTCTATGGTTATGTCAATACCGGTCAAACCCACTATTTTACCTTCTGCATGAACAGGTGCAGTAATAGTTATGACCATGCTTCCTGTTGCAGCATCAACATAAGGTTCTGTGATGCATGTAACATCATCTGTCATGGTTTTATAATACTCTCTTGTTTTCAAATCAAAGGATGCATCGGATACTCCGCTTAGATCATCCACATAATATGACGGGTCAGCTTCAGCTATATATGCTGAAAGCATTACGTCGCTGTTTGACTTTTGCGTGTCTATCAATGTATTTCTGAGTATTTCATATCCATCTACACTTGGAATGTAGTCACCTGGTTCTGCATCCAGCAAAAAATTCTGTATGTTTTTATCCTGTGCCATTTGCTTTGCAATTGTAATGTAGTGATCAAAAAACAACTCTGCATCTTTACTTACACTTTGGGATGTTTCACTCAATATTTTCTTCTCATTTTCTGTGAGCCGGCTGTTTATGGTTGTGCTCAGCACAATTCCTGTTAACGTTAACAATAGTGTGCTGCCAATAAATAAAACCATCACAAGTTTTGTTTTTATGCTCTTAGCAGCGGTTCCTTTAGTTACATTATTTTTGCCATTTATCCCTTTCATTTTTCCCTCCTTAAAAACGAATACAATATATTTATCGGATTTATATAGCAAAAATTTACCATTTTTTTATAAATATAAAAAAGTGACGATTAGCAACTAAAGGTGTAACTATGTCTACCATTTGCGTATATCGATATGCTTTTGTTCTTCAATTCAAAACGAAACTTACGTCATTTATATAATTAAACTTTATGCGCAAAAAAACGGACCATTAAGTTAACTAAACTAATGACCCGTCTAATATTAATATATTATTTTTGACTTTTAGCGAATTCACCTATTTTTTTGTCTGCTTGTGAAATGTGTTTAGTGAGCCAGTCCAAAATAAACTGGTTTGAATTCAATATGACAGTTAAATTTACACCGTCTTTTTCATATTCACTTCTCAATTCTTTAAGCTTTTTGATGAATCCTTCATGCATTTGTTTTTGCGAGCTTAATTCAGGATAATTAATGCTTTGCATGTAGCGTTCCTCATCCTTGAAATGCGTCCTAGTGTAATCATCTAGAAAGTCAAACATTTTGACTATATATTCCTTTGATTTTCCGCTTTTCCCTGCTTCGAAAAGCTGGTCAGCTTTCTCAAACCACTTTTTATGTTGCTGATCAATCAAATCAACCCCAACTTCTAAATTTTTTGTCCACAATAAAGCCATATGAGCCTCCAAATATTTTATTATGTAGGAAAAATTCCTCCATTGTCTATAAGAATTCAAAATTCCATACTTGTGGTTTATACCCTGATTTTTCAATTATTAATCATATATTTGATGACTTTTATATAACTTCGCTGGATTCTTCAGCTAATTTTATTTTTTCCACAAGCTCCTTCATAATCTGAGCCTGGCTTGACAATTCTTCACTTGCAGCAGCGCTTTCTTCAGCTGTTGCAGAATTTGTTTGCACTATAAATGAAATTTGTTCAACTCCATACAAAACCTGAGTTGCTGCTTCTGACTGTTGTTTAGAAGCTTCGGTTATTTCCTTTATCATATCTTCAACAACTTTTGATTTTTCAACAGCCATGTTTAGTGCTTCATTTGTCTTGGCTGCAACTTTTGTTCCTTTTTCAACTGCTCTTAATGAATTTTCTATGAGCTGTTCAGTATTTTTTGCAGCTTCTGCACTCTTCAGAGCAAGATTCTTCACTTCGGTTGCAACAACTGCAAATCCGTTTCCTGCCGAACCTGCCCTTGCTGCTTCAACAGAAGCATTGAGAGCAAGAATGTTCGTTTGAAATGCAATGTTGTCAATAACCTTTATTATTTTCCCTATTTCCTTGGAAGTCTTATTGATTTCAGACATAGCTTCATTCATTTCCTTGACATAATTGCTGCTGTTTTCAACCTGTATTGCTGATTCAAGGGAGGCTTCGTTTGCTTTGCCTGCATTTCTGGCATTGCTGTTTATTTGCTCTGTGATTTCACTGATTGTTGCAGAAAGTTCCTGAACAGAGCTTGCCTGCTCCGTTGCTCCCTGAGACAGTGCCTGTGCTCCTCCTGCAAGCTGTTCAGAACCGCATGCAACCTGTTCTGCGCTTTCATTAACCTGTTTTACCATACGGTTTAAATAGCTGTTAATCTGCTTCAATGAAATGACTATGGAATTAAAATCACCGTTGTATTCACTATCTATTTTATTTGAAAAATCTCCATCCGCAATAGCCCCAAGGTGAAATGATATATCATTTATTATTACATTAAACCCTTTGACTGTCGAGCCCAGAGATTTTATGAGCATTCCTATTTCATCATCACGCGTAGTCCTTAAAATTTCTGTGTGCAAATCTCCACTGGCAAGATTCTTCAGTCTATCAGCACAAAAAATAATTGGATTTGCAATGTTGTCAGATACTTTTTTCCCGATTAAATATGCTGCTATCAAAGACAGTATGGAAATAATCAGAGTGATGAGTAAACTTAAATTTGTAGAACCTGTATATTCCGATTGAGGAGCGCTTATAAATAATCCCCATCCATCGCTTCCGTTAATATAAGAATAAGCAATCAGATTTTTTTGTCCATCTAATTCGTAGTCTCCAAGGTCAAGTTTCATGCTCAGCATCTGTTGCTCGACTTCAGCCAATTGCTTGTTGATTCCATTTTCTTCATAGGATTTTATGATATTTTCAGACTCAACTACCTTTTCATAAACAGGATGTGCAATTGTATATCCATCCTTGTCCAATATGTAGGCAAAGCCACCTTCGCTGATTTTAACAGACGAAACCATGTCTGACAGGACTTTACCATCCAACACTATAACTGCTGCACCTATTATCTTCGATCCATATACTCCGTCTTCCCAAAGAGGCGCTGAAACAGTAAATGTAACCTTGTCGAATTTCTCATTCATTTTAGGCTCTGTGACAACTGTACTGCCTGCCATAGATGAAAAAAAGTAATCAGTATCTCCAATCATGTATATCTGTTTTGTGATTGGAGACTCTCCCTTCCCTTTTGTATTGGTCGTGTATGCGTCAAGCAAGGCGTATGCCTTAGTCATTTGATTGAGTATTTTTGCTTTTTGCTGATTGTTTACAGTCATGTCCGATAGCTGCTGATTAAGTCCTATGTTGTTTGCAACTGCCCTGTATATGTCAAGTTCATTTTCAATTGATTCTGATGATACCTGTGCAACGTTATCCATTGTACGTTCAAGAGTATCAAATGTGATTTTGTAGCTTTGATAGGCAGAAATTCCCCCTAATATGATTACTACTGCCAAGATTAAAGATATGAAACTTAAGAATATTTTTGTTTTGATGCTGGTTTTGTTTGTTATTAACAATGCTAATTCTCTGAATTTTTTTTTGATGAATCCGATGATTTTCATTAACATTTTATTGCTGCTGATGCTTTTGTAAATACTGCTGAAGAATGTTCTAATGTTATTGATGATTTTTTTGATATTATTATTTTTGATGAATGAGCCTTTTCCTTTTAGTTTTTCCTTAATATTGAAGTTAATTTTAAATTTTTTCACAAGAGCCCCCATATTTATTTAATAATCACATAAACAGTCCATTTAATATATCGGCATTTTTTTAAAAAATTTAACATAATATTGAAATTAATATTGGGGACGTACCCTCGAGTTGAAAAATTCAACTCAAAGGTACGTCCCCGGATTTATTTATAGATTGAACTTGTTAACCAGTTCGTTTAATATATGTGACTGACCTGAAAGTTCCTCACTGTTTGCAGCGCTGGCTTCTGCTGATGCTGCATTTTCCTGTACCACTGATGAAATTTGTTCTATTCCGCTCTTTATTTGATTTACGGAAACCGTCTGATGTGAAGATGCACTTGCAATTTCAGCGATCAGCTCGTTGGCCTCATTTGTTTTGTTTACTATTCCGGACAATGATTTTCCTGCCTCATCAGCCAAAGCTGTGCCCTTGTTGATTGCATTTATGGAATTTTCAATCAATGCTGTTGTCTGTTTTGCAGCTTCAGCAGATTTTCCCGCAAGGTTTCTTACTTCATCTGCAACAACTGCAAAACCCTTGCCTGCAGAACCTGCCCTTGCTGCTTCAACAGCAGCATTCAATGCAAGTATGTTTGTCTGGAACGCTATGTCGTCTATTACTTTTATTATTTTGTTTATTTCTCTTGATGTCTTGCTGATTTCATCCATTGCAGAAAGCATTTCGCTCATCTGCACATTTCCTTTCTCAACTTCACTGGCTGTTTCCTTGGCCTTGTTGCCTGCACTTACAGCGTGTTCAGCATTGTTGACTATGGTGTGGTATATTTCATTTATTTCTGCTGACAGTTCTTCTATGGCGCTTGCCTGCTCTGTCGTTCCTTGAGCCAGAACCTGTGCTCCGCTTGACACCTGTTCAGCATTCATGTTTATTGATTCAGAGGATTCCTTGATTTTGCCTATTGTATCCTTGAGAGTATCAGCTAGTGAAAGCAAAGATACTTTTAATTTTGCAAACTCGCCGTCATAATCATTTTTAAGCTCAATGTTTAAGTTTCCTCCAGCCATTTCATTCAACACATATTCACTTTCAGCAATATATGCTATATAAGATTTGAGTCTTGCTGTCAGACTCCCTATTGACTGCGCCAATTCACCTATTTCATCGTTGCTTTTTATGTTTATTTCAGCATCCAGTTCACCATCAGCAAGTTTATCGGTAATATCAGTTATTTTTTTGATTGGTTTTGTCATTTTTATAACCAACACTGACATAACAGCCAAAAGTACAATCATCATAATTATAAATATTATTATAATTGATTTTATAAGTTGTCTGGTAGGTGCCGTAAATTCATCCTTTGGCAATGAAGAAAGTATCTGCCATCCGGTATCTCCAATTTCAATGCTGTTTCCAACATATGTTTCACCGTTGTATGTAAATTCTGTAACTTCTCCGGTGCGGCTGTTTACAGACTGGATCATATTTTCACTAATGTCTATGTCATTTATTGATTTAAGAAGGCTGTCTTCATCCTTGTGGCCTGCAACAATGTTGTTTTCAGTAAGCAATGTAAAATTTCCTGTTTCCCCAAGCTTATAGTTTCCTACCATATCAGTCAGTTTGTCAATGGCAATATCTACAGCTGTCAATCCTATGACCTCATTGTTTACTGTTACAGGAGCAGAAATAGTTATTACAATTCCTCCTGTTATTGCATCAAGATAAGGATCGGTTATGCTGATTCTATTTTCTGAAACTGCCTTGTAATAGTCTTTGGAAGAAACATCATACTCTTCTTTTGAATAAACTGTTGGTGAAACAAGATAAAAATCATCTTCAGCAATATATGCTGACAGGATTACATCGGAATTTGCTTTCTGCGTTTCATCTACTGTTTGTCCTGCAATCATAAATCCTTCGGTTTCAAGAAGGGTCTCACGTCCTTGTGCGTTTATCATAAAGTTCTGCAAATTCTTGTCTTGAGCCATTTGCTCAACTATTGCAATATAACGTTCGAAAAATGCATTTGCCTCATTGCTGACGCTTTTTGTCGTTTCATCCAGGATATCCTTTTCACTGTTAGTAAAATAATCGTTTACTGTCATTCCAATTACGACACCTGTTGCAAGGAGAGCTAAAAAACATAACACAAACAATGTTAATGTTATCTTGCTTGCTATTGAAGTTTTTCCTAAAGTAACTTTTACATTATTACTATTTTTTTTCATAAATCCTCCTAGCTATTCCTAATTTTTTACTGTAATCATAATTTTTTTAGTAATATTATTTTAAATACTATTGAGGACAGACCCTTATTAAAGTGTCCGTCCCCGTAATGATTCGTCCCCGCTATTACCCCACAATGATATTATGCTTTGATGTTTAACTGTCCTAATGATGATGTAGGCTCGTTGAGTCTATCCTTAACAACCTTTATTTCATCATTGAGATTCTTTCTGATTTGCTTGTCCATTTCAATTGTTTCTTGAACAGCCTGATTAATGAGTTTCTTAATGTTTTTTACTTCATCTGTATCTTTTAAGCTGTTCATTTTCTTAATCTTTTCATCTATTTCACTTACTGCATTGATGTATTCTTTTCTCTTTTCAACCATTGAATTTACATTTTCATAATCTGTCCTAAGAGACAATTCTGTTATTTCCCTTGTGAAACTCTTCAGTCTTTTAACAGCTTCCAACTTGGATTTAAATAAATTTTCCATAAGTCACCTTAATTTTTGGCTGACTTTGCAATTTTGTCAGCTTCTGCCCAAGTGTTTCTCAAATCCTTCACCAGGGGAAGTATGTTATCTATGTTCTGTATTGATTTCTTTGATGAAGCCAATACAAGTTCCTTGTTAAAAAACATGTACATTTCAGCCAAATCTTTTGACAGCGGATATTTGTCGTCCAATGTTACAATGAGATGATTGAAAATCTTTCTGCATTTTTCAAGGCTTATATTTGCATTATCATAATCCTTGTTTTCCATTAATATTTTGCTTAAATTCATTTTTTTAATTGCTTCATCATATAAAAGAACCAACAGTTCTCCTTTTGTCATTGTATTGACAGAAGTCCTTTTATATTGTTCAAATGCGTTTAACATATTGACCCCCTATCTTATGAAAACATATCTGTAAGCCACGAACTTTGAGAGTTCAAATTGTTCAATGTTGTCTCCAAAGACGAAAACTGGCTCCAGTATCTTTCTCGTTCATCTTCCATCTTGTCTTTTAATTCTTTCATTTTATCGTCATAGTCTTTTATTTTTTCAGAAATATTGTTCTGGTCTGACGTCATGCCGCTTGCCAAACCTGCTTCATCAATGAGTATTCCTGTTGTTCCGTAGGATCCAACATTTGCAACAAGCACTTCTCTCATCTGTACAGCTATACCTGGTACACCGTTAGCATCTGATGTAGTACCGGAAAACAAATTTGATATTTCTTCAGGATTTTCCAGAAGTTTTTCCTTGAATTTTTCTTGGTCGAAAACAAGTTTTCCGCTTGTATCCATTGATGCTGATGATATTCCTATGCTTGACAGTGTAAGACCGCTGACTGAAGTTCTGCCTGATACGATTTGTTTCATTTTGCGCAGTAAGTTGTTCATATTATTGTCACCGAACAATATTCCCTTCTTGGCCTGTGCATTCCAGTCTTTTATTTCAGCTTCTTCCATTTCGTCCTGCTGATCAGGAGTAAGAGGATTATAGTCCCTATTAGGTTTTTCACTTGTCTTAGAACCTATTAAAGTAATAATTTCATTGTATGAATCAATAAATTTTCTTACTTTTTCAACAACCTCGTCTGCATTGTTTACAGAATCAAAAGTTATGGGTTCATCAGCTGCAGTAAGCCCTTGTGCCTTTTCATTAAGTTCAAGGTTTATGTCATCAATTGTAAAATTGGCTGTACTTCTTGTAATAGTATTTTGCACACCGTTAAGTGTGTAGGTCATTACTGTGTCAGTTCCTTGTTTTACAGAATAATCAATTCCAGCAGTTCCAAACAATGTTGCTGCAAGGTTTCCTTCACCATCAACATCTGTTATGCTGACACCATTATGGGATCCTGTTTCAGCGGATTTAACCGTAAATGTATTTGTTGTGGATGAATAATAAACCTTAACACCTGCTTCTGCATTGCTGTTGATTGTGTTGATTATGTCAGTAACTGACATTGTGTTTTTAATATCTATTGTTTCGCCATTTACATTGATCTGATATGAGTCCTTTGCTTCTAATCCGGGTAATCCCAATTGACTTAATGCTCTTGTTTTGTTGACCCTGTTGTAATCCCCTGTTTCGATTCCTGTATAGTTGCTCAATTCGGTGCTGATACTGCTGACACCAAAAACATCTGTTTCACTTGTAGCGGAAAATTTGAACTTCTTAGTTACATCATCGTAGTCAGCTGTTACTTTGCCGCTACCATATGCTGAATCAAGTTTACCTTGGATATATGTTTCCAGGGATGATGCATTTGTAAGACTGCTGTCCATATTTATTTTTTTTGTAACTCCATTTAATTCAAAAGTGATGTAATTTTCAGGGTTTTTTAATATTCCTTCAGTTGATTTTGTAAGTTTTGTTGGATCTATTTCTCCAGAAGTAGCTGTATGCCCTACTGTCATGTTCAGGTTGTCAATAACTGATTTGTTGGCTGCTGTCAATTTTACTTCTTTGCTGCCGGTAATAGACAATACATTTCCTGAATAACTTGCTGTAACCCCGCTTAGTTCGCTTATCTTTGCAAGTTGTTCATTAATTTCATTCTTAACATCTTCCAGTGTTACGCTAGCTTCTCCATTGCCGAAACCCTTGTCCAACTGTAAATTATATGACTTTCCGTCATATTCTAGAGTCATTGTAGCGCCTGCTAATGTTGATGTATATGTTCCAAGAGTCTCTGACTCAAATAATCCGCTTGTAACCTGCTTATTTGAAGTAAAACTAGCACTTGTTGCAACGCTGGATATTTCATCTATTGATAAGTTGCTTATGTTGTCTGCATTTCCGGTTACATTAACGTATTTTGATGATGAAGTGTATTTATATGATTCAAAAAACTTTGAATTTAATATATTTGTGCTTGAGCCAGATGAATAGGAAAAATAAGTGTTGTTGAATGATACCAGTTTACTGCTTATTTCCCTGTACGCTTCCTGTCTGTACAAAAGCCTTTGCTTTGACTGATATTGTTTGTTTATTTTAGATTTTGTTCCTGCCAGCATCTGATTTACCAAATCGTCAGTGTCAAGTCCTGAAACCAGTCCTCCGAAACCTTTACTTGTTGATGAGCCATATAAGCTTGTCGATAATGTTGACATTTTTTTCCCCTTTCTGCTGCCGTAATTGATAGCAACTCTAGATTATTTATTCAAGTGCTTTATGAGTATTTCCGATATATCTTCTACGTCCGACTGAACCATCACAGCCCCTATGTTGAATGCAACCATTGGCATTCCGTAAACCACAGAGGACTTTTCATCCTGTCCAACTGTAAATGCGCCTGTTTTTTTCATATTCAAAAGTCCTTGTGCTCCGTCCTTGCCCATTCCTGTCAGGATTATCCCCACGGAATTTTTACCTGCATTTTCAGCTACGGAGTTAAACAATACGTCAACCGACGGGCAGTGGCCGCTAACCTTTTCTCCAGCCTTGCAGGAAACATAAAAACCTCTTTCGTCCTTTGCAAGCTTCATTTGTTTGTCGCCGGGAGCTACCAGCACCAGCCCTTTTTCCACTCTGTCTCCGTCTAGTGCTTCTCTTACTTCCAAATCGCATATTTTATTCAGCCTGTCTGCGTACATCTTAGTAAAACCTGCCGGCATGTGCTGGGTAACCAGTATTCCCGGCATATCAGCCGGAAGCGATTTTAGAATTGTAAGTGTTGCTTCCGTTCCTCCTGTTGAAGCTCCAATTGCTATCACTTTTGATGAGGATATTTTTTCAAGCTTTTTTGTTTCAGAAATTTTCGACGATGTAAACGGAACAAGCTTTGCTATAGATGCAACTTTTATTTTTGTTTTAATCTCCTTGAAAAACATCGGCAGGTCGTTTTTAGACGACATATCTGGCTTCTTCACAAAGTCAACTGCTCCTGCATGAAGGGCATCGAAGACGCTTATGTTCATTGAACTTACAAGAACAACCTTCAATGGATTTTCCTCCATGAGTTTTTTTAAAAACACCAACCCACTCATCTTTGGCATTTCAACATCCAGGGTGAGAATGTCCGGTTTGAGGGATTTTATTTTTTCAAGGGCATCCACAGGATCCACTGCCATTCCAACAACTTCTATGAGAGGATCTTCGCTTAATTCTTTTTTTAAAACATTTCTGAACAGAAGAGAATCATCTGTGATTAGAACCTTTATTTTGTTAATTATCATAGTTATTCCTTTCTGTATATTGCAGGATTTATGTATATGAATTTTGATTGGTTTCTCTGTATTGTTTCTGCATGTCCGATCATCAAATATCCCTGCGGTTTTACAGCTTCATAAAACTTGTTCACAATATTCATTTTTGTTTCTGCATTGAAGTAGATCATAACATTTCTGCAAAATATAACATCATACTTGTTCTTTGCAGGTATTGTATCCATCAGATTGAATACTTTGAAAGTTATGTTTCTTTTTATTTCCGGCACCACCTGGTACCTTCCATCAGGAGTTTTTTCAAAATATCTCTTCTTGTAGGATTCAGGCAGCTTGGATAAGCTATCCTCTCCATAAATTCCTTCCCTTGCTTTTGAAAGAACATTTTCTGATATGTCTGATGCAAGAATTTGAATCTTCCATGAAGAGTTGAATTTAAAGTAATCGTCCATTACCATTGCCAGAGTATATGGCTCTTCTCCTGAGGAACAACCTGCGCTCCAAATGTTCAACACTTTCATCTTGTTGTTTTTTTCTTCATATGGAAGAAATACTTCCTTTAAGAATTTGAAGTGGTTTTCCTCCCTGTAGAAATATGTGTAGTTTGTCGTAAGCTTGTTGATGAGAAGTGTTATTTCTTCCTTGTCGTTTTTCTTTATGCTTTCAAGGTACTGGCTGAAACTGTTCATGCCTTTTCTTTCTACTAAATTGGACAGCCTTCCTTCAATCAATATTCTTTTCTTTGAAAGGTCTATGCCATAATTGCCATGCATTATTTTTACAAATTCCAAAAATTCGTTATCTGTTAATTTTACCATACTTACATGCTTTCTATTAGATTTCCTATGTCTAGGATTAAGTTGATGCTGCCGTCTCCGAGTATGGAACAGCCGGAAATTCCAGATTCCTTAAGGCTGTACTTTGTAAGTATAGGAGGCAGCGGTTTTACTACAACCTGCTGTTCCCCAACAATTTTATCCACAAACAAGCACAAGCTTCCGTCTCCTGATTCCACAAGTATCAGTATACCGTCATCAATATTGGTGATTTCAGTGCTTATGTTGAAGTACTCGTTGAGTCTTACAACCGGATAGCACTTGTCTCTTATGAGGATCATTTCACCGCCGTCAGTGTTGTGTATTATTTCTTCTTCAGTTGTCTTGAAAGACTGCTGTATATTTTTAATAGGAATTATGAATTCCGAATCTCCAACTACAATCTGCATACCTGAAACAATAGTCAATGTCAATGGTATTTTAAATGTAACAACAGTACCTATACCTTCCTTGCTGTCCAGAACTACAGTTCCTCCAACCTTTTCAACATTTGACTTTACCACATCCATTCCAACGCCTCTGCCGGAATATTCTGTGACAGTTTCATTGGTTGAAAATCCAGGAAGCATGAGGAACTGGAATATTTCCTTTGGAGTATACTCACTTTCAGCTTTTGTGAGAAGATCCTTTGTCTTTGCCTTTTCAAGTATTTTCTTTAGTTCAAATCCTCTTCCATCATCTTCAACGGTTATGTGAATTTCACCGCCTGTGTTGGAAGCTGACAGCCTTATTGTTCCTTTTTTATTCTTGCCTTTGTTTACTCTGTCATCTTCAGATTCTATTCCATGGTCCATGGCATTTCTCACAAGGTGCATTATAGGGTCTGAAATCCCGTCTACTATTGTTTTGTCAATTTCAGTTTCTTCTCCTGACAATATAAGTTCAACTTCCTTGTTAAGCTCCTTGCCCATGTCCCTTACAATACGCTTCATTTTCTGAAATATTCCGGATACCGGTACCATTCTCAAAGACATTACTATGTCCTGAAGTTCGTCGGTGAGTTTTCTCATCTGCCTTGTGGATTTTGTAAAGCTGTCAAGGTTGAGCTGCTTTATTTCATTATCTGCTGCGACCATTGATTCTGCAATTACAAGCTCTCCAACTATGTTAACAAGCTTGTCAAGCTTTGAAAGATTGACTGTGATTAGATTCTGCTTGCTGTGCTTTGTTGAAGATTCTACTTTTTCTGTTTTTGCAGTCTGTACCGGTTTTACCTCATCATTGTTTTTAGCTTGTGCATCTGAATCTTTTTTTGTCTCTTCATTTTGGGTATTTTCATTGCTGTATTCCAAAACTGTATAATTTTTTACGTTGAGTGCTTCTCTTATAACACCAACAGCAGGTTCAAGTGATTCCTTGTCAAACAAATAGACGAAAAATCCTTCTTTTACAATTTCATGAGATGTTTCGCTTATTGTTTCAACATTTTGAGGTTTGTAGGAAAAATCAATGCCGCTTTCCTTCAATTGATTGACAATCATGAATGCCCTTAAATTTTCCATTCCTATGTCATCATCAAATATTACTTTTATTGCATATCTTTCTTGTGTTTGCTTGTTAGTGTCGTCCTCAGTCAGAACTGCTTCTGCCGCTGCGGAGCTTCCATTTGAAATCACCTGCAGAAATTCAAATATTTCTTTTTCAAAATGTTCCAGGTTTTCTTCAAGGGCTTCACCTTTTTCTATTTTGGAAATTTCTCCCTTGATGAAATCTGTAAATTTAAATACGAGATTTACCAGTTCTTCGTTGTATTTTTTATCTGCGCCGTTTTCTCTTATGTAAAAAAATAAATCTTCAATTTTATGTGATATTGTCATGATGCTATTAAATTGCATCATAGCGGATGAGCCTTTTATAGTGTGCATTATTCTAAATATTTCATCTACGCATTCTTTGTCAAATGCCTGATCGCTTTCTGCCTTCAGAAGTATGTCATCCAACTGTTCAAGCAGCTGTCTTGCTTCAAAAAGATACATGTCAAGCACAGAATCTAAACTATTGTCCATTTTAGGTCTCCTTAATATTCCTATCTATCTTGTTTTTTATATCGGCAAAATTAAAAATTTATTAAGCATAATTGGGAATTTTTTTAAAATTTATATAATAACAGCTTATTAAAATGTTAAATATGACGATATAATAATTAGCAAAACAGCTTATTCTTTGTTATAATAATATATAATTAATTTCAGGAGATTCTATGTTAGACAACAATATAAACATAAAAACCCATAATCCCATAGACAATAACAATACAAGCAAGCCAACCCATAAACCCGTACAGGTTGCACCCCTTGATGTTGCTGACCCGGCAAGGGTAACCAGGACACCTAGACAGGATTCCGGGAGTCAATCCGGTCAAAGTCAGCTAAACTACAATCCTGATTCTGTTTTTGAAAAGTTCATCAAGTCCCTTGAGAATTCTCCTGTATTATCTGAAGGAGCTAAAAAACTGCTCTTGAACAAGCAGTTTATCAATAGCAACATTAAAAGCGATTCTGTTTTAAACTCCTTGTTTGAAACATTTTTAAAAAGCATCGAGATGAACGAAACTGAAATATTGAATTTTCTCAAGTTCCAGCATGGATCATACACAAAGTTTCACGGTGACTTTTTCAATTCTCTGAGAAGTTTATTAAAAAACAATCCTGACAACAATGATTTCAAAATTATACTAAGAAACTTCTTAAAAAGCTACGACTGTTTTGTTTCGGTGGATGAAACAAACAAATCAATCAATTCTGCCTTGGCAAACATAGAAAAAAATCTGCCCGACATGCTTAAAAATTCATTCAGTGAACTTACAGACAAGCTGTTGAATAATTACTCGTCAAACGGCACAGATATAAATTTAAACCTTTTAAAAAATGAAATACTCCCATTTGTGGGACGATATATCTCAAAAATGAATGATTTCGGTCCCGTTAGAGATTATGTTTCCGTTCTTGTTCACAACATGGTTAGACTTGAAAATGCTTCAAGGGATAACTTTTCGGAGAATCTGGACAATTTGTTTGAATTTGTGAGATACAACTTCAGTCTTGACGAACAAGACATGCAAAAACTTAAAATGTCACTTATAGATACATACGAAACAGCATCAAGCTTTAAAAATGATTCCGTTGATTCGTTTTTAAAGCTTATAGATTCAGGTATTAAGGAAAGCAAAAATCTTGTAAACAAGGGAACCATGGAGGATATGGCAGAATCCCTTCTTTTCAGTCAGGATGTCCACATTCCTCTGACCCACATGTTCTTGCCTCTGAACTTCAACAACATGTTCATGTTTTCTGAGATATGGATAGGAAAGGAATATGAAATTTCCGACAAGGACAAAAAAAACAAGCAAATCTATGTGCAGACGTACAAAGTTTTTATAACATTTGACATACAAAATGTAGGTAATTTTGAAACAACACTTGTGCTAAAAGAATCAAGATTGTCACTTGACATTTTTGTTCCAAATTGTCTGACAGGTTCTATTGAAACCATTAAAAATGACCTTAACAAAATTCTCAGTAAAAATAATTTATCAGTTTCATCCTTAAATATTAATGAAATTATTAGAAAAAGAAGATTCAGCGAAGTTTTCAGCAATTTGTCAGAAAGGAAAAGCGGCGTAGATGTCACAATATAAAAACAATTCAAACTCAAAAAGAGCAGCTGCATTAAGATATGACGCTGGAAAAAATAAAGCACCTGTTGTAATAGCATCAGGTTCAGGCTACATTGCAGATAAAGTTGTTGAAATAGCTGAAGAAAGCGGAATACCGGTATACAAGGATGATTCTCTTTCTGTGGTACTTTCGCAGCTTGATGTAGGAACAGAAATTCCTGAAGAACTTTTCAGTGCAGTGGTGGATATATATGTTTACTTTTTAAATTTCAAACTTCCTAAGAACGAATCTTGATAAATATGACACAATTAAGTAAAACAGGGGGAGGAGTTATTATGGACAACTCAGGACTTTTAGTTAAAGTCTACAATTTAAATAAAAAATTGGAAGGAGTAGGTCATCTCTTAAGCATTAACAGCGATACAATAAAAATCAAGGGAGACGACCTTCCTGAAATTAAATCCGGAACAAAGGTTTATATTGAAATATACAATGAACTTACTGGGATTTCGCCTTATATTTGTGAAATAGGCGTTGCATCAAGAAATCAGCTCAATGCACACATCAAAAGCAGAGAAAATATTATTGAGCGCAGAAATTCATTGAAAGTTCGCACAGATTTGTCTTTTTATATTGAAACCTTGATTAGAAATGGCGAAGATATTACAAAGGATGTGCCCAGCATGAAACTAAACGTGCTCAATTTAAGCGTCGGAGGAATGCTCATTTCATCAAATTACGACCTATTAATAAATGATGAAATAAAATTTCACTTTCAATATGCAAAATATCAGCTCATATTAATCAATGCAAAAGTAATCCGAATCGACAAAAAACAGAGACATGACAATGACGATCTTGAAACTGTCAATTATGGATGCTCTTTTGAAAAAATGGCAAGATACAACGAATCAGTAATCATGCAGTATTTGTACGACAGGCAGCTTCAACTTTACAGGAACAGGTAGATAAAATGAAAAAAATTATAATAATAATCATAACTTTGCTGTTGTCCATAAGCTTATGCAGAGTTTACGGAGCAGAAAACAATTATTTAAGAGCTAAATTTACTGAAAGTACAGTTTCAGGCACAAATTTCAAGGAAATAACCATAACTCCCTATCGCTATCAAAACGGTACAAAATTGGAAGACAATGAAGAAACATCTTATTACATATACCTTCCTTCCGGTCACCAGGTAATCGGAAAAAGTGCAACCTTTGTGGCAGACAGAGAAGGAGAATATCCCTTCACAGTGTATTACTCAAATTATAAGAAAACATTTGTGTACAAAGTGGATGACATAGACGAAGACGAAGATACAGATGAGGATGAAGATACAGACATCAGCTTTGAATATGAACTGAAGTATGATTATGAAAAAAAGCAGATTCTTTTTCATATGGAAACGGACAAGTTAAGGACAGTCACAACCCCTGAGAGCACCACTGTTACAAATGAAGTAAACTATTACGTAGATAACTTGACGAACAACGTGCCTTGTGAATTCAGCATTAAAGTAGATGATGTAAACTATGACTATAAGATTATCAAACAAGGAGAGTTTTATCTCTTGATTGAGCTTTGGCCTCTGGATTACAACAACTACAGCACACTAGTGGAATACAAGGGTTATAACTTCACAAATGACTTTAACTACACAGTGTATCCATCAAAAGACATCTATGAAGACAACGGTAATTATGAGGCATTGGTTAAATCAACAGAAGGTTCATCACAAAATTTATTCATTTTCAACATTGATGATATAGATTACAGAAGGCCCGAGCTTGAAGCTGAACTGCAGGACGACGGCACGTTTTATCTTGAAATGAAGGATGATTTTGGCCTTGACTACATCATTACCTTTGACGGCAAGTATATTCCAATAGGCAAATCCTCAGCAGTTAAAGATTATTCATACACCCACACTACAGCCATAACGTATGACGGTGAATATATTTTCACTGTTGTTGACAAAAATGGAAACAGAAACGTTGAAACAGTAAAAATTGATTCCAAAAAAACTGCAAAAAAACACAAGCTTAACCTGGATGTGCACGAAGAGAACTACACAGAAGAATTGTTTGAGAACAAAGGTCTCCCTTATGATGATTCTGAAGATGAAACGACTTATTTTGAAGCAATGATTCCTTCTTATATGAGCGGCAGCAATTTCCTGTTCAAGCCAAATTCACCTATCACACGAGCTGAAATGGTCACAGTCTTCTGCAGGCTCAATGATTTGCCCTATGACAGAAACGCATATCTGAAGGCAAAATTTACAGACATTGAAACTCATTGGGCAAGAGATTACATTTCAATGGGAAGCGCAAAAAAATATGTTTCAGGATACAAGGACAAGACTTTCAGACCGGACGGATATGTTACAAGAGCAGAGTTCTGCCAAATGCTAACAAAAATTAGCGCATACAAAACCAAGCTTACCTCCATTCCGGCTTCAAGCAATTACAACTTTGACGATACTGCAGGTCACTGGGCTGAAAGCGAAATAATAAAAATAACAAGCAGGGATTTGTTAACAAGCTCAGGCAGCTTATTTAACCCAGACAAGCCAATTACAAGGGCGGAAGTAGTTCATGCCATAAACATGCTCTATGGATTCAACCCTTCAAACCTGGAATTGAGCTTCATCAATTCAATGTATAAAAAATATTACAATTTTACGGATATAGACGGTCACAAATATTACAACGACATAATTATTTCTGCAGTAGGGATGTACAGGGAAATAATCCAATAAATTTAAGGGAGTGAGCGTACAAAATGGTAGTAAACTACATGGAAGAAATAGTTGAAAATTATCTTAACAACGTTTTAAAAACCGACAATGCTTACGCAGATACATGCAAATGCTCAAGCTGTATAGATGATATGATGGCAAAAGCCTTAAACAATCTTAAACCTTACTACATAACAACTAAAAAAGGTGAAATATTTGCTGAATACTCTTCCTTGGAAACACAGCATCAGGCTGAAGTAATAACAGAGGTAATTAAAGCAATAGAATTTGTGTCAAAAAACAAAAAGCATCAATAAAAAACTCCGGAGACGGAGTTTCAGACCATTGACAAACTCCATTCTCCAAATTGTAGGGGCGGATCTTGTATCCGCCCGCGGGAGGACACGAGGTCCTCCCCTACATATTGAATTAACTTTGTCATCAACCTGAAACTCTGTAAACGGAGTTTTTTTAGATTACTTTTATGTTTTTAGCAAATGATTTTATAGTCAGATTTCCTGTATTGCTGTCAAAGATTATTGTTCTGCCATAGTTTTCTCCCGTGTCCGCTGCCACAAGCTTCACCTTTAAATTTTGAAGCGTTTCTCTTGTGGCTTCCACATTTCTTGCACCAATGTTTCCGATGGTTGAGTTGCTTTTTATTTCGAACATCTTGGCCCCTCCTGCTATTTTTGCAACCATTCTGGAGCGCATGCAGCCCATCATTTCCATTTTCTTTACCATTTCAGCTATTCCCGTATCAGCATATTTGAATATATTCGCCTTGTCTTCATTTTTGTTGTATGGAAGCATAATGTGAGCCATCCCCGCTATCTTAAGCACTTTATCTGTTATGCAAATTCCAACACATGATCCAAGGGCATATGATATGAGCCCTTCCGGTGAAGTCACTATCTTCATGTCTGATATTCCGACATTTACTTCTTGGCTCATATTTCCATTCCAAACTTTCTAAGCAAAATTTCCAGGGATGACATGCTTGGCAAAAGTAGCATGTGGCTGTAAATAGTTTCTTCCTGGCAAAAGTATTTTTCTCTTATGAAAATTACTTTGTCTGCAGCTTCCGAAAATTCTGCGGTAACTGCATCAAGAAGAGCTCCTGACATGTCTATGTTCAGGCTTGGAACTGTTATGTCTATTGCCATGTTTGTGAGAGAAGATATTGAATTTACGTAAGATGATACCATTATGTTGCCTATTTCAGACAAGGCCGACATTTCCATTTCAGAAATATCCTCGAAACCATGAAGTTCTGTGCCTAACAACGAATTTAAAATCATATGCACAAATTCTTTTTTTAATAAAAACAATATTACACCTTCAATTTCACCTTCGAAGCTAACCAAAATTCCAACGACTACATTTTCTGCTCCTCCTATGGAATTTATTACATTCTCATAATCAAGCAAACTTACTTCGGGAACATTCATTTCTATTCTCTTTGACAACATTTGTGAAAGAGAGGTTGCAGCGTTGCCTGCTCCTATATTTCCTATTTCCTTTAAAATATCTATATGAATTTCGTTTAATTCCATTTTGCCTCCTTGACTCTATTGTCATTCAAGGTCAGACGGATTCAATGGCACAACTGATATGTCGTTTCCGTCATTGTAAATCTTGCTGTAGCTAATGTCCTGTCTTACCCTGTGCTTCATCCATCCAATTGTTATCTTTGTGTTCGCATACATTATTCCCTTGCAGACTATTTTATGATTGGCTACGTTGTCTGTTGGAATAATTTCAGTAAGCTGTCTTTTCAAATCTTGTATTTCATTGTTTACCTTTATTTTCTTGAGCAACAACTGCTTTTTAATTGAATTTTTGCTGTTGGCGTCCATTCCTGAACTCATTATCACATCATTTTTTTCTTCGATATCTTTAAGCTCTTTATTTTTCAAATCCAATTCCTTTTCAAGGCTGTCATTGATTTTTTTCTTAGCTGCATAAAGCTTTTGTTCTTCCATATAGCGTGTTAGGTCTATAATGATATTTGTTTCTGCATTTGTCTTGCTTCCAATGGTCTTTGCAAAAATCATGTTTTCAGCCTGGCTTATGCCTCCAATTATTGCTGCACTTGAACCACGAAGTATTATTGATTCCTTTGCAGTTACATCACTGTTAATAAGAGCTTCTGCATATATGCATTTATCTGTAACAATTGTTGCATTTTCAATATACTTGCTTGTTATATTGCCTTTGGCATAAATTGTTCCTTTTCCCATGCCGTTCATTCCCTTGCCTATAACAACTTCTCCCTCAGCTTTTATGTGGGCTCCTTCGACCATGCCGCGGATTTTTATGTCTCCTTTTGAAGACACAGAAAACCCTGCTTTCACATCACCGTTTATTACCACATTTCCAACGAAATCTATGTTTCCTGTTTCGTTGTCCACATTTTCAACCTTGTAGACGCTTTCCACATAAACTTTGTCATTAAGTATTTCTGCACTTCCGTCTGCGGACGCAAGAAGCTTAAGTCCATCATCGGACACATATGTATTGTTTCCGCTGTTGAATGAAACTGTACTACCTTTTTTGTAAGCTATTACATCTCCATAAACATCAATTCCGTCCTCCCCATCCTGCACAGGAATTATGTGGCAGAGGACGTCATCTTTGTTGACATTTATAACATTGTTCAAATTGTGAAAATCAATTGAACCGTCTTCCTTTTCTGTAAATCTGCATCCCTTTGAAATATCAAAATCATAAACAAGCTCTGCATCTTTGCCATTTACAGGCTCTTTACCGCAAACTGCCGTAAGTTCCTTATTATATTCCCTGTTTTGGCAATATGCTCTGATTTCGTTTTCTCTTATTCCGTAAACTATTCCCTGTTCAGCCAAGTAATTAAATACTTCCTCCGGGCTGATTTGTGTTTCTTTGTCAAACAACTCTATTCTTATGTAAGTTTTTAATTTGTTCGCTGATACTAAATGATTAATGTTATACTTCGGCAATGCTTCATCGCTTTTTTGAGCGTCATTATCCTCCACACTGTCCTGCAAGCTGTTTATTTCTTCCATAGTATCGCTCCTTTAGTTATTTAGCTTCTTAAAGAGTTTATTGTCTGTTCAATTTCGTCTGCAGTCTGTATCACATTTGAATTCAGCTGAAATGATTTTTGTATTTGAAGAAGTTTTACCATTTCCTCAGCTAAATCAACATTGGAAGATTCCAGGTATCCCTTCATAACCCTTGCATTTTCTGAGAGGTTGTACTCTGCATCTTCATTTGCAATACGAAACAAATTATTTCCTGCCTGCATTAGGTCACTGTTATTCATAAACTCAAAAACACCTACATTAATATTATCGTCAGAATTTTCCAAAATTATAGGTTCTTCTTCATTATTTAAAACAAAACCTCCTTGATAAGTGAGGTAATTTTCATCATCAATATTTGTTACCTGAAAATTTCCTCCTCTTGTGTACAAGTTTTCATCTTCAAACTGTACAGCAAAATAACCGTCTCCTGCAATTGCAAAGTCAGTCTTTCCTCCTGTGGAATACAGGGCTCCCTGATTGAACATCACGTCCACCTTATTAAGTCTGCTTCCGCTTCCTGATTTCATTTCAGTGTTTTCTCCTTCAGAGCCGCGTATGTTTGTATACATCAAATCAGAAAACTCTGCCTTTGACTTTTTAAACCCTTCAGTCTGGATGTTGGCCATGTTGTTTGAAATAACATCAAGATAATTTTGATTGCTTGTTGCTCCGTTTACTGCTGTGTAATATGCCTTAATCATAATTGCTCCTTATTGACAAATATTTTAAAATTGCATAGATTTTTGCTGTTAAGCGACAAATTTCCCGGGAAATGAAATTAATTAAAATTAATCAAAATTAATTTATTTTTCCAATTTCATTGACAGCCTTGTCCTGAATCATGTCATATATTTTAAAGGCCTGGGCTGCTGTCTGAAGGGCTCTCTGAGATGACATGATATCTGTCATTTCCTTTGTGACATCAACATTGGACCTTTCTATTGTACTGTTTAAAACTTGAGGATTTTCCACAAGTTCCGGATCTTCCTCTGATGTGTACAACCCTTCTCCTGTTTTGTTAAGGCTATTGTAGTCAAGGAAATCATATACTGCAAGACGGTCTACTTCTTCACCGTCAACAATGATTGTGCCGTTACTGAATTCGAACTCATCACTTCCAACATATATTTCTCCGTATTCGCCCTGTACCCTTCCTGAACCCTGAAGAACAAGGTATCCTTCATTGTCTATGTTGAAGCTTCCATTTCTTGTGTATAAAATTTCTCCACCATTATCCACTGAGAAAAAACCTGCTCCCATGATGGCAAAATCAGTGTTTCTGTCTGTCTGCTCCAGCGTTCCCTGTGAATGTATGGTGTTGTTCTCTGCCATTGTCCTTATTATTGAAACATTGTCCAGGGGGACTGACTCTTCACTTATTCCGTCCTGCTTGTACTTGTTTATCAACAGACTTCCAAAGTTTGTTGTAACAGATTGTTCCTTTTTATATCCGGCAGTGTTAAGGTTTGATATGTTGTTGCTTGAAATGTCAATTTTTCTTTGTTGGGTTAGCATTCCTGATGTTAAAGCATAAAATCCTCTTGACATAAAACACCTCTTTATTTTTTATCGTACATATATTGTCTTATTCCATATTCTAATTTTTGAAGTGCTGAAGTATGTATCTGCGATATTCTTGAATTGCTGATGTTCAAAATTTCTGCTATGTCCTTAAGTTTCAGCTCTTCATTGTAATACAGGGACACAACCAGTTTTTCTTTTTCATTTAATTTATTTATACTGTCTTTTAAAATTTCATAAAGCTCTTTAGTCTCAAGTTCATGTTCCGGAAGCTCGTAGCCAGAACTTGTTTCCAGTTCCCTTAGATTTGTTTCGCTCAGCAGTTCCTCAAATGACAACATAGCTGTGCCGTGGGCGTTTCTCACTATGTTGTTGTATTCATTCATGTCAAGTTTAAGGTGCTTTGCAATCTCCTTGTCTTCAGGCTCTCTCCCAAGTTTGAAAGTAAGCTCATCCTGGGCTTCCTTCACTGTCTTGAAGTCATTTTTAACCTTCCTGGGTATCCAGTCCTGTTTTCTTACATAATCAATGATAGATCCACGAATTCGGATTGTTGCATATGTTTCAAACTTGATGTTCTTGGAAAGATCAAATTTGTCTATGACATCAATAAGCGCAATTATCCCTTCATTGACAATGTCTTCCACATCACCGTACTGCTGGTAGACGCCTCTTAATTTCAAGGCGATTATTTTAACCAGGTAGCTGTATTTTTCTATAATCTGATTTCTGATTTTTATGTCCTTTGTAAAAGCATATTGTTCCCATAAATAATTTTCATCAACAGTTGTTGTTTTCTCAGTTAAAATCATATCATCACTCTCTCATACCAATTAAATTGCAATATTGCCTAATGCTTGTATCTGTGTAGAATTATCAATTTCGTTAAATGATAACACAATGGCCTTTGGATAAAATTGATCTAAAAGTTTCCTGAAATAACCTCTCACAAATGGAGATGTGAGAATAATAGGAGTGTTCAGCTCACTTTTCAGCCTGCCTATCTGCTCTAAGAGCTGTCCCACAAGCTTCTGCATAACCTCAGGGTCTATAGACAAATAAGATCCTCTTTCATTTTTATTTATTGCACTTATAATTATTTTTTCAACATCGGTGCTGAGTGTTATTACCTTTATTTGTCCGCCTTCAGACCATTTTCTTGTAATGGTCCTCTTAAGTGACTGGCGAACATATTCTGTAAGCATTTCAGTGTCTTTTACGGAAGAACCGTAATCGCTTATAGTTTCTAGAATTGTTTCCATATCCTTTATTGGAATTCCTTCTCTAAGGAGGTTTCCTAAAATCTTCTGGAGATTTCCCTGAGAAACAATTCCGGGAACAACTTCTTGTACTAGCAGTTCATTTTCTTTCTTGATGTTATTCAGAAGCTGGTTTAAATCTTGTCTTGACAACAGTTCATGAGCATGTGTCTTTATGACTTCCGACAAATGAGTCAAAAGCACCGACAAAGGATCAATTACTGTGTAGCCGTATATTTCTGCAAGTTCCTTCTTGTCCTTTGTAATCCACTTGCTCGGTATGCCGTAGGCCGGCTCTATGGTTTCTATGCCGTCAACTTCTCCCGACAAGCTTCCTGGATCAAGAGCTAGGTAATATTCAACTAGTATTTCTCCTCTTGCTACTTCCTCCCCTTTGAGCTTGACCACATATTCATTGGGGTTTAGGTATCCGTTGTCTCTCAACCTCACTGACGGAACAACCATTCCCATTTCCTGGGCAAACTGCCGTCTGAACATTACAACCCTGTCAATGAAGCTTCCGCCGCTTGCCTCATCAACCAACGGAATCAGACTGTATCCAACTTCCATTTCAATGGGGTCTATTTGAATGAGTTCATATATGTTATCAATGTTTCTGAAGTATTCTTCTTCTGAAGGTGTTGCTTCTTCGCCTTTAGTTTCTTCCTTTTCATTTTCCCTGACTGCTTCACTGCCGCCGTCAAGAAGCTTGTAACCTAAAAATATGAAAACAGCTGCAAGGGTAAAGGTCTGAATTTTAGGAAAGTTTGGTATTAGTCCCATTATTATCAACACAATTCCAGAAATAATCAGGACTATGGGCTGTGATTTGAACTGGCTTGTCAAATCCACATTCATGGTTGATTCTGAAGCTGCTCTTGTAACAATCATGCTTGTTGCCGTTGATATCAAAAGAGCCGGTATCTGAGAAACCAAGCCGTCCCCTACTGTTGAAATTGAATATGTCTGAATTACCACAGCAAATGTGGAACCACCCTGAACCATTCCTATTATTATTCCGCCTACAAAGTTTATTGCGGTAATAATGATTGACATGATGGAGTCACCCTTTACGAATTTAGTGGCTCCGTCCATTGCTCCATAAAAATCCGCTTCTCTTTGTATGTTGTTTCTTCTTCTCTTTGCTTCAGTTTCAGTTATTATTCCTGAGCTTAAGTCTGCATCTATTGCCATTTGCTTTCCAGGCATTGCATCCAGTGTGAAACGCGCAGTTACTTCTGCGATTCTTTCAGCACCTTTTGTGATTACAATAAACTGAACCAATACAATAATTATGAACACTATGAATCCGACTACTGCATTACCACCGAGAACGAAGTTACCGAATGTTGCAATTACTTCTCCGGCATCCCCGTTGTTTGTTAGTATGAGCCTGGTTGAAGAAATGTTTAATGACAACCTAAACAATGTGGTTATAAGCAAGAGCGAAGGAAAGACCGAAAATTCCAGTGCTTCTTTTATATACATTGTTGTCAGCAATATGATTATGGACAAAGCTATGTTGATAATAAACATCAAATCCAGTACAAATTCCGGAAGAGGAATTATTATCATGAGTATTATTGCTATTATGAATAATGAAATGGAATTGTTAAGTATCTTCTTCATATTTTAATGTTTTTCCTTTTCCTTTAACCTGTAGACCCATGCAAGTATTTCTGCAATAGGCTCGTAATATTCCAACGGTATTTCGTGATTAATTTCTGTGCTTTTATATAATGCCCTTGCCAATGGGATGTTTTCAACAATATTTATGTTGTTTTCTTTTGCTTTATCTATTATCCTGAGTGCCACGTTATCCTGTCCCTTGGCCAGAACAATGGGAGCCCGGTCATTCTCGATATCATATTTTATTGCAACTGCAAAATGTGTAGGGTTTCTGATTATTACGTCGGCCTGAGGAACCTGCTGCATCATCCTTGAATAGGATATGGCTCTTTGTTTTTCCTTGATTTTTCCCTTGACCTTCGGATCACCTTCCATTTGTTTGTATTCTTCCTTGATTTCCTGTTTTGACATTTTGATGTTCTTTTCGTATTCCCACCATTGATACAGAAAATCGAAAGCTGAAATTGCAACGAATGCTATTATTACTTTTTTGACAATTGCCATTATTGATGAGAATATAAAATGTACTGCAGCGATCAAGTCTACCTGTGCAAGTTTTGGAACCTGCTGCAAATTGTCAACTATGGATGAATAAATCAGGTATCCAAGTATTGCGATTTTAATAAGATTTTTTATCACTTCCACTGCAGACCTGATGGAAAACATTCTTTTTATCCCCGAAAGAGGATTTAATTTTGAAAATTTAAATTTTATGTTTTCTCTGGATATGAGGAACTTTGTCTGTGCTCCTGTAAATATGACTGATGTAACCATTACGGCTACCATTATTATTCCCACGCTGGACAACAGCGTAATTGCAATGTCCCTCACAAGCAGTGACAAGAAGTTTTCTTCTATGCTGTACGTTGAAGTCATCAGTGAAATATATTTTCTGAAGACATTGCTTGTGTATTTATAAATGTGTGGTCCCCAAAAATCCAGCATTATAAATGATATGGCAATGACTCCAACTGTTACAACATCCTTGCTTTGAAATACATTACCCTTTTTTCGTTCATCCCGCCTTTTCTTGGGGGAGGCTTTCTCGGTTTTTTCTTCGCCTGCCATATTAATTCCTTTTTGTTATTCTAAGTTATCAGTGAACTTAAGCTGTTCCTTACCTGGTCAAACATAAGAGTGAGAACTTTATCTATAAATGTTGAGAATGTTGGAACAAGCATCAATATCAAGAGCAGTCCCACGATTATTTTCAGCTGGACGTTAACTGAAAACACCTCTATTTGTGGAATTGCTTTCATTAAAACCCCAATTCCCGACTCTAGAATAATTTCCACTGCCATTAAAGGCATTGCAAGCTTCATGGATAATATGAGTATCTGAGAAAATATCTCAACCATGTTCCTGAACAAGTCCTGTGGTATTTGAAAGGATCCTATTTCTATGAGCTTGCAGGAAGTCATGAATATTCTAATCATAGATATGTGCCCATTGGCGCTGAAGAATAAAAATATTAAGATAATATTTAAAAAGCTTCCTGTAATACCCGCTGAAACATTGCTGCTTGGATCATATATCTTTGACATTGACATGCCCATCTGCATGTCCATCACTTCCCCGCCTATTACAACTATGCTGAAAAATGAACTCATTATGTAGCCTATGATGTATCCTATGAAAAGTTCTTTTATAATCAGTACCATGTATTCGATATTTGTGCTGATTACCATATCTGTTTCGGGAGGAAGCATTCCGTATGCGGTAACTGCAAAAAATAAACTGAGGGATATTTTAAATATTGAAGGCAAATTTCCTCTTCCGAATATCTGGTTAAAGAACACACATCCGCTCATTCTTGCAAGTATTAATAAAAAATAAGTTATATCTCCTGTAAGTGTCATATGCACCTCTAATAAACAGTCAGCATCAAATCAAATATGTGTAGAGCAAAGTCAGACATCACTTCCATCATCCATGGACCCAACATTATGAGCACTAATGCCGTTACCAGGAGTTTTGGAACAAAAGTAAGTGTTTGTTCATGTATTTGAGTAGCTGCTTGAAATACCGCTATGAGAAGCCCTATGGTAAGACTTAATAACAAAATCGGAGCTGCTATTTTGATTGCAGTCATTGCTGCAGACTGCATGATTTCCATTACAAATGATATATTCATGAGTCCTCCTAGAAGTTAAAGGTGGAAATCAGCGTTTTAAACAACAGCGACCAGCCATCTATTACAACAAAGAGAAGCAGCTTGAAAGGCATTGATATCATCACCGGCGGCAGCATCATCATTCCCATTGACATGAGGACGCTTGACACTATCATGTCTATTATGAGGAATGGTATGTACAACAGAAACCCGATAATGAATGCTCTTTTAAGTTCGCTTGTTACAAATGCCGGCATTACCACAGTAAGAGGCAAATCTTCCACACTTTCAGGATTTTTCACTTCTTCGTCATTTGACATGTCCACATACATTTGAAGCTCATCGTTTCCTGTCTGTTTGAGCATGAATATTTTTAAAGGCTTTGATGCTCTGTCAAAAAACTCATCTTGTGATATTTCTTCATTTTTGTACGGCGCATAGGCTTCAGTGTTTATTTCGTCAATAACCGGTGACATTATGAACAGTGTAAGAAATATTGCTATTCCTATGAGAACCTGGTTTGGAGGTGTTTGCTGCAAACCCATGGCATTTTTCAAAAATGACAGGACTATTATTATTCTTGTAAAAGCTGTCATCATTATCAAAATAGACGGAAGCAGTGTGATCAATGTGAGCATAACCAAAATTTCAACAGTCTGAGCTGAATTTCCGTTAATGTCCATGTTGATTGTTCCTGCATATGCATTTTTTGTGCTCAGGAACACTAAAACCATCATCGTTAAAATTGTTGTTGATATTTGTTTTATCTTGCTTGTCATTTTTCCTCTTTTTGAGAATGCCTTGTCCTTATTAAGCATTCTCACGCCATGCTATTTTTTCAAAAATTTGCTTATAATGCTGTTAAAATCCATAACTTCCGGTTTTTCTTCTTCATGTTTCAATTGAAAGTCATCCAGTTCTTTTATGATGTTCACATCTTTTTCAGTGATGCTCAGCAAATAATACTTGTTTGTTATTTCAGCAATTGCCAGGTACTTGTTCTGGCCTATGACAATCCTGTCCACTATGTTCATGTACCTTGAACGTGAAGCAAGATTTGTTTTAGCAGAAATCCACCTTGTGCCGTAGTAGGTCAATAACAATACCAATATAATTCCTGCCAGAGAAACAATCAGTGAAAATATATCCTTAATTTAAACCAGCTCCTATCCGATGATACCCTGTACTGTTTTTAATACTCTGTCAGCCTTGAAGGGTTTAACGATAAAGTCTTTTGCTCCGCTTCGTATTGCTTCAACAACCATTGATTCCTGACCCATTGCAGAGCACATAACTATTTTTGCAGAAGGATCGAATTCTTTTATTTCCTTTAATGCTTCTAAGCCATTTTTGTTTGGCATTGTTATATCCATTATAACCAAATCAGGTTTTTCTGCTTTATATGATTGTACTGCTTGTTCACCGTCTGATGCTTCAATTAAATTTTCATAACCGTTCTTTTTCAGCGTATCCTTGATCATCATTCTCATAAACGCCGCATCATCCACTACTAATATTTTTCCTTCCATTTCTTACCTCCGTAATTCTATAATGTGATTTTTATCAATTCATCTTTTTTGATTATTTCTGCTATTCTTACTCCGAAATTGTCATTTACAACAACAACTTCCCCTTTTGCAATGAGCTGTCCGTTAACTATGATGTCAACCAAAGCTCCTGCCTGCTTGTCAAGTTCTATTATGGTACCCTGGGAAAATTCAAGTATATCTTTTATTTTTCTTTTGCTTTTCCCTATTTCAACGCTGATTTCCAGCGGCACTGTCATTATTAATTCAAGATTTGAAAGCTGTTCTTCTGAAAGCTGATCTTCTTCATCTTCATCAAACCTTTCATAATCCATGGGCCTTACATTTACCGGAACCTGCTCTTTCTTTTTTTGTTTTGGTCTTTGCGACTGTATGTTTCGTTGTCTCGGTCTTTCTTCATAGTCATCGTCATCGTCTTCATATTCAAATGCTTCTGTGTTTCTTTGGATGTCCTTGACTTCTGCTGCTACGTCTGTCTTTTTTATTTCCTGTGGATTTGTTTCCTCAACAGGACTTTCTGCAAAATTTTCTGCCCCTTTTAAGAAGTTAGAAACAATTTCTCTTGCAAGAGAAACAGGCATTACATTAATAAACTGGCTCTGCACCGTTCCTTCTATAAACAGGTCGAAACTTACTGCCACAATAACTTCATCTTCTATAAAATATTTATTTCTGAACTCTGTTTTGTCGTTTATTTCATACGCCAAAGGAGTTGATATGTTTATTGATTTTCCAAGGAAGTCTGACAAGGCAGTTGCTGCTGAGCCCATCATCTGGTTCATTACTTCGCATATGGCGCTTGAATTTATCTCATCCATTTCAAACTCATCATCAGCAATGGATTGCCCCATTAAAATTTCTATTATTGCCTTTGCGTCATGCCTTTTCCATATCATGAGATTGACGCCGTTTAACCCTTCAACATAATTGATTTCAACACCTATTGCAGGTTCAAGGTTTTCATAACTGAACTCCGCGGCGTTAATTACATTTACTTTAGGCACGGTTATTTCAACCCTTTTTCCCAACAAGGTGGACAGTGATGTAGCAGAAGAGCCTAAACTTATATTCATTACTTCTCCTATTACATCCCGCTCCATATCTGAAAAAATATTTTCATTCATCATAAGTAGCTCCTCTAATGTTTAATATTCTTAATTTTTATTACGCCTTTGTTTTTCTTTGTTCCCCATGTTCCTTCAAACCACTTTTCACCGTCAACATTCACATCAACATATGAATTGACGGCCTTGTCAAGAATTATCAGGTCTCCGACCTGCATGTCCACTATATCCTTCAGCGTTGCCTGTGCTTTTCCAAGTACACCTGTTATTGTAAGCTTAGAAGATTTTATGGAATCCATGATAATTTCCTTTTGTTCTTCCACGCTTTGATCCATTTTTTTCTTACTTGTCTTAGAAAACACATTTGCTTTCTTCATCACTTCCCCAATGATGCTTGAAGGCATACATATGGTTATTTTTCCTGTGGTCTCATTCAAAGTGACATTCAAGACCACTATGACTACAGTGTCATTGTAATTTATTGACTGAATGAATCTTGAATTAGTTTCTATTTTGGCAAGCTCTGTTTTTAATTCAATTGTGCTTTCCCATGAAACACCCATCATGGGAACAACCTGCTTGAACATGTTTCCAAGCAACGAAAGTTCTATGTCCGTATAATCTCTGATATTTTCATACTCTTCGCCGCTTCCACCCAAAAGCCTGTCTATTATTACAAAGGATAAAGGCTTTGACATTTCCATGAGAATCTGGCTGTCTGAAACCGAATTGTCTGGATATCCTACATTTACAAGCCCCATGAACACATAATCATCCAATGCGTTGTTGTATTCATGGAATATGCTTTCTTCAACCTGCTCCACAGCAACATCGCACATGAGCCTTAGCATGGATGTTAACCTTGATGAAAGCATGCGGCAATAGCCTTCATAAATGCCCTTTAAGAGCTTTATTGTTTCCTTTGTGATTTTTTTAGGACTTCTGAAATCATATTCTTTTACTTTTTTTTCGTTTACTTCAATTTCTTTTATATCAACATCTCCGCTGCTTAAATTGTTAAGCAGCTCGTCTATCTGGCTCTGTGATAGTATTTCTGCCATATCATATGCCCTCGTTCCATGATTTTTCCTATCTTAACGGATTGCTCTGATATTGTGTTTTATCTTCACTGTCAGTGCTGCCATCTCCATTTATGGTATCTTTAATTATTTCAGTATAACTTATTGGATGTCCCTTGCGGCTTATGAAAATTTCAACTCTTCTGTTTTTTGCTCTTCCTTCAGGTGTGCTGTTGTCTGCAATGGGGCTGTACAGCCCATATCCTATAGCCAGATACTTGGCAGGACTAATTACATTCTTGCTCTCCAGATACTGAAGCACCGCATTGGCTCTGTCTGTTGAAAGAGCCCTGTCTATGTTTGACTTGTCTTTTTCCACTTCTGCAGTGTGCCCTGCTATGATTACTTCTTCCACATATTCGTCAACCAGGTTCAACCCATTTGCAAGAACATCCAAGATGTCTCTTCCGCTTTGATTTAAGTTGTTGCTGTAGCCCTTAAATGTGATGTTGTCTGAAAATCTTATGAACACATACTCTTCGCTTTTGCTTATTTCTACGCTTTCACTCAGATTGTTTTCATCTACGTAGCTTTTAAGCATTTCATAAAGCTGGTCAATATCCTCTTCATCTGCTTCCTCTACTTCAATGGAACCTCCGTCCATCTGACCTGTTCCGGACAAATCTTCAATTTCCTCTTCAACTTCAGTGCCTTTGGAAAAAGCCTCCACTATGATTGCATATTTCTGGGCATCAATTGTTGACATGGCATACAGCATTATAAAAAATGTCAACAGCAATGTAACCATATCACTGTATGTTTCCAGCCAGCTTGCTCCGCCACCGCCGTCCCTCTTTCTTTTTCTAGCCATATTAACCCCTAATTGCAGATTTAAGCATTTGCTTCGCTTTTTCTGCTTTTTCCTCTTTTTGATTTTTTCTTTGTTCCGCCTTCTTCACTCTCTGCCTGAGCTGCGGAACCTCTTTCTTCATAAGTTATGTATGAGTTCAGTTTTTCTCTTATGTATTTTGGATTTTCACCTGACTGTATTGAAAGGACACCTTCCATAATTAGTTCTTTGGCTATCATTTCTTCATCGTGCTTTGCTTTCAGTCTGTTAGATATTGGAACACAAAACATATTTGTAAGAGCCGAGCCGTAAAATGTTGTAACAAGTGCAGTCGACATACCTTTACCGAGAGCATCTGCTCCGCTTGACGTATCCATGTTTGCAAGCATGTTTATGAGTCCAATGAGTGTTCCAAGCATACCAAAGGCAGGTCCGAAGCTTCCCAATGTATCAAATACTTTCCATGCAGAAGCATGTCTAGCTTCAATGCAGTCTATTTCATTTTCTATCTGTGCTCTTACCTTTGTAGGTTCAATGGCGTCTACTATGAGCATTACACAATATTTTAAAAACTCATCCTGCAGATCCATAGCATTGACTTTTTCCTCGAGAACTAGAAGACCCTTAAGCCTTGCTTCTTTGGCAAGTTCTTCTATGGTGTCTATATATTCGTTCAAATTAATCTTTTCCCTTTTCATTAGCACCTTTAAATTCTTAGGCACATCTTTGAGATACTTAACCGGAACGGACATTATGGTTGCTGCGAAAGCTCCACCAAATGTAATGTACATGCTGGGAAAATCAATAAAGCTTTGTGTAACCTGAGACAAGCTTGACCCGCTTGTTGCGATTCCGTATACTACCAAGGCAACTCCTGCCACCAACCCTACTAAAAACGATATGTTCATCTTTCACCTCTTGTTATTCAGCAGTAACGCCTTTTAATATTTTTTGATTGTATTTGATTATTTTATTGACTATTTCTTCTTTTGAATCTTTGACCAAGTAATACTTTCCTGTTGTCAGGGTTATTTTTGTTTCAGGAATGAATTCTATTTTTTCAATTAAACTTGCATTCAAGATAAATGATTCCCCGTTAATACCCAATACTTCTACCATAAGCCCTCCTATTTTTATAAAAATATTAACCACAACCACAACATTTTTATAACCATGGTTAATACTTTTATTGGTAAATCAATTGATGTAATGACGGCAATAGATGAACAATGTATCATCGTTCGTCTATTGTTATCCGTCTATTACACTTTATTATTTATAATTATTATCTCTTCATGTTGACAAGTTCTTCAAGCATTTCATCAACAACAGTTATTATTTTAGAATTTGCCTGATAACCTCTTTGAGTTATGATCATGTCTGAAAATTCATTGGCTAGGTCGACATTTGACATTTCAAGTCCTCCTGTTACAAGAGATCCTGAACCTCCAAGTCCTGCAGCATGGTATGTAATTGTTCCTGTATTGTTGCCTGCAGTGTAGTAGGAACTTCCATCCAGCTGCAATGCTGCAGGGTTAGGTATTGTTGAAATAGCTATGAGCCCCAATGTTGTAACTTTATTGTATGTTGCAGCATCTGTAGAATCCAAGCCAACACCTGTTATTGTTCCGTCGCCGTTAATTGTAATATTGCTGAACTTGTCAATATCTATGTCTATTCCAACAAGCGATGTTTCAGCAATCGTTGCATTTGCTGCTGCTGTAACATCTCCATTAAGACCCATTACAATGGATCCGTTTGAATCAACCAGCTGTCCTTGAGAGTCAAAGTTCAATGCACCGTAACGAGTGTAGTACATGTTCCCGCTGGCATCCTTAACCTTTAGAAAACCGTCTCCGTTAATATAAATGTCTGTTTCCTTGTTGGTAGGAGAGTATCCGGATAATGTATGAATAGTATCCACTGAAGCAATCTGTGCTCCGTAACCAACCTGAGATGAGTTGGTTCCTCCTATTCCGGCAGAGGCCTGGCCTGGATTGCTAACTGTCTGATAATAAACATCTCTAAATGTTGCACGTTGAGTTTTGTAACCATTTGTATTTACGTTGGCGATATTGTTACCAATTACGTCCATTTTTGTCTGGTGGCTTCTTAAGCCTGAAACACCAGAGTAAAGTGCTTTCATCATAATTAATTCATTCTCCTTTTTTTATTAGCTGTGAGTCCTTCAAACAATCCGGACTATAACCCCCTAAAAAGGACCGGCTATTTTATTACAGCTCCATCGATATTGGTAAATATGTTTTCTTTAAGTTCATTGCTATTTACTGCTGTTATGACCTTGTTGCTCATGGTGCTCACTATGAATGCCTGATTATCAATCATTACAAGCACATTTTTCAAACCCTTGTCTTTTGCCTGTTCCACGGCTTCATTCAGTTTATCCGTCACTTCCGGGCTTACATCGATATTTCTTTCAGATATTCTTTCATTTGCATGTTTTGAAAATGTAACTTCATTTTCCCTAAACTTTTCTTTGAAGATGTCCTTGAAAGATGAATCTATGTCCTGGTTCTTTTTTAACGGAGTGCCGGGCTGAATACCGTTATTTAAGTTGCTTATTTTTCTTATGAAATTTATGTCAGTCATTAAATCACCACCTAGTTTATCTGACTGCCTTCAATTGTTGAACCTTCTACTGTTCCATCCTTTATCAGGAAATTTTTGATGCTGTTTATTCCTTCAAGCATCTGAGTGACTATGTCCATCTCTGTTACAGTTTCTTCGGATTCGTTTTTAACTTCCATGACATTGGAATAGTCATACTCAATATCATTAACATAAAGTTTTATTTCTCCGCTGTGGATAGTTACTTTTTGAACTACACCTTCCTGTATTTCAAGTTCTCCCTTGCTGTTGTAGCTTGCCATAACAACATTTTTTCCAATGAGCGAAGTTGCTTGTCCCTGCATTGATATTTCCGAAAGGTCCGTCATTGCCTGCAATGCTGAAAACTGAGCCATCTGGGATACAAATTCCGTATTGTCCATTGGATTCATGCTGTCCTGGTTTGTTACCTGGGCAACCATCAAATTTAAAAAGTCATTCATGTCCAGTGCTGAACTGTTTTTTGTGCTTATATTTAAATTAGATGTGCTGCTTGTGCCGTATGCGTTTACTTCCATATAATCCTCCTTTCTTAGTTATGCTGTACTATTCATAATCTGAGAAAACATGTCATCGTCGTTGTCATCCTGATTTTTTCCACTGTATGTATAATTGTTCTTTTGTTGATTTTTGCTTTGGTCCTGGTTATAATCAAGAGGATTTTGACCATATGCCGTTTCGTCGTGCTTTACAACAATATTCACGTTGGAATCTACCGTCTTATTCAATACTTTTGCCAACTCCTGTGAATTTGACATGAGCAGTTTGCTTGTTTCTTCATTCAGCGCCTTGATTTCTACTGTAAGCTTGTTGTCCTCATAGAACATTTTTATGTTTACCTTGCCTAATTTTTCAGGTTGCAGTTCCATGGTCACTTCTTTTGTGCCGTTTGTTCTCTCACTGACCAACAGTTCAATTTTGTCCTTAATTTGAGAAATGGCTGAAGATTTTATGTAAGATGACTCATCGCTTACTTCAATTATTTTGTTTTCAGAAAACATTAATTTGTTTTTTTGTGCCAGCCCTGCGTTGTAATCAATTTCATTCTTAAACTTATTTCTGCTGTTTTCTATCTGCGTAATTAACTTTTGAGCATATGTACTGATTTCTTTTAAACCTTCCGTCAAAGGAGCATCAAGATTTATTTTCTCCTGGGCCGGATTTTGCTGCTCTTGCATCTTCAAGCTTTGCATGGAATATGATTTAGGTTTTGACTGATTTATCAAATCATTTAAAACCTTCATGCTGTCATCAGCCTTAAGCACTTCATAACTGTCAGTTTCAAATTTCGGTACGTATGCAAGGTATTGGCTAATCACTCCAATTGAAGCAATCAAATCTTCATCCGTGTCTTTTTTTTCTTGTTCTGTTGGTTCAATTTCCTTTAGACCAATCTGTTCATATGCACCAGTCACTAAATCTGATGATTTGCTTAAATCCATCTCTTTTCCAATCATATCAAACAAATTGACAGATTTACCTGATAAATCAGGATTCTCAACCGATGTCGCTGCTACCAAGCTTTCTGGTATGTTTTCTGCCATCAAAGAATCCAACAAGTTTATGAAAGAATTCTCTTTTGTGCTTACTGCAGCCATGTTTTTTGGCATTTGTCCCAATTGGCCGGGAATAATGCCGCTTAAATTTACGTTCATTATACTCACCTCCTTTCAATATTGTTAAAAGTCATTTATCATACTAAGTAACCCTTTGCCATGCTTTTGTTGGAAACAAACTCCTCAATGAAAAGTTCTTCGCTTTTTGCCAGGGCACTGTTGTATTTCTCCAATTCTTTTTCCCTTAGTTTTTCAAGGCTAGATATTTCTATATTCTTGCTTACAATTTCATGCCTTTTATCTTCTATTTTCTTTAAGATTTTTTCTTTTTCCTCTTCCTTGTTTTCAACTTTTCTCAATATGCTGCTTAAAAGCATTTTATAATAAGACATTTCTCCCACAGAAATGGAAACTGATGATTTTTCGGAAAATTCCATGTTAATATCTGAATATTTCTTTTTCAAATTTACTATTTCATTTTCCACTTCTTTGTAGTCATGATTTAAGTTGCCGAGTTCCACTTTCAAATTTTCTAAAACCTGTTCCTTTATTTCCAAAACCTTCTGCAGCGAAAAACTAAACTTTTTCATCTGTTCCCCCATATCATTATATTTCATTCATTAGCTCAAGCACGTCATCATATGTGAATTTATCGTCCACTTTCTGCACGAGGAAGTTGTTTACCGTATCGATTTTGGAAATTGCTTCGTCTAGCTTCAAGTTGGTTCCCTTTTTATATGCCCCTATGGATATTAGATCATAATTTGCATAGTACACGGAAAGCAAGTCTCTCATTTTTTTAGCATTGTCGTTTTGCTCTTTTGACACAATGTCATTCATAAGCCTTGATATGCTTGCATTTATGTCAATTGCCGGATAATGGTTAGAATTGGCAAGCTTTCTTGTAAGAACAATATGACCGTCAACTATTCCTCTCACCGTATCTGCAATGGGTTCATTTGTGTCATCACCTTCAACCAGCACTGTGTAAATTCCTGTTATGGACCCTGTGCTGAAGTTCCCGCTTCTTTCAAGAAGCTTCGGAAGCTCTGCATATATGGAAGGAGTGTACCCCCTGGCTACAGGAGGTTCTCCTGTAGCCAGTCCTATTTCTCTTTGAGCCATTGCAAATCGTGTGAGTGAATCCATCATCAACAGCACATCTTTTCCTCTGTCCTTGAAATATTCAGCGATTGTTGTTGCAACCATGGCGCATTTTACTCTCAGCATTGCAGGCTGGTCGGAAGTTGCTATGACCAGCACAGACCTCTTCAACCCTTCTTCGCCAAGGTCTTTTTCAATGAACTCTCTTACTTCTCTTCCTCTTTCACCAACAAGGGCTATTACGTTTATGTCAGCCTTTACATTTCTTGCAACCATTCCAAGAAGTGTGCTTTTACCAACGCCGCTTCCTGCAAATATGCCCATGCGCTGACCTTTCCCTATGGTGAGTAGACCGTCGATTGCCTTCACACCAAAGCTCAACTTTTCTTCGATTCTCGGCCTTGATAACGGGTTTATGTACTCGCTGTCAACATAGCAGAACTCTTCGCTGTTGAATTCTTCTCCCCCGTCAATGGGATGTCCTGTTGCATCAACTGTTCGTCCTATGAGGAAATCTCCAACCGGAATTTTAAGCTTGTTTTTTGTTGACACAACTATGTTTCCAAGACCGATTCCTTTTAAGTCTTCATAAGGCATCAAAAGTACCCTTCCGTCGTTGAAACCCACCACTTCTGTGCGGATTCTCTTGTCCTTGGAATCATTGAAGATTTCGCATACCTCTCCAATTTTGTACCTGTTTCCCGTTGCTTCAATCATCATCCCTGATATTCTTTTAACCTTGCCTATGTATGAGCAAAGGTCTTCTCTTGCTATGGTGTCACGGATACTTTTAAGTTTTTCATCACATATCATTTTTGCTGAGCACCATTTCCTTAAGATTGTTAAGCTGAGTTATTACTCCTGCATCCACTATTCCTTCCGGAGTTTCAACTATTATGCTGCCTTCTTTCAAGTCACTTGCAATTTCTATTTTAACGTCACTAGATATTTTATTTAGATTGCTAATCAAGTCCTTGTCGGCCTTGATTTTCTTAACATCACTTTCATTTGAAATGTAAATTTTTATCCACTCGACGTTTCTATAATCCTTGATTAAATCGTCGATTATTTTTGTAATCACATTTTCATTTGAATCAATTTTTTGTCTAATGATCTTTTCTGCAATTTCAATGGATAACTTTGCCAGCCCATTCTCATATTTTGAAATAATAGCTTCTTTTTCATTTTCTATTTCTACAATCATTTCTGATATTTCTTTTAATCGGGATTGATTCTGCTTTTTAATTTCTTCAGTTGATTTCTGATGTCCATTCAGCAGTCCTTCTTCATATCCTTTATTCTTGCCTATTTCCATTCCTGCGTTGAAGCCTTCTTCATAGCCCTTTTTCTTAAGCTCCATTATTTCAGATTGAGCGTTTCTTTTTGCTGCATTTATTATTTTCATAGCTTCTTCGTTAGCTTCTTTTAAAATTACTTCCCTTTGGTTGTAAATTTCATACAGGTCTTCTCTTGGGGTATTTATTACCTTTGGTTCAGGCTCGGTTTTTATTATTCGGGGCATATTTTTGTCATCAAAAACTACATATTGGGCTTTTATTATATTAGACAATAATATCATCCTTTCCGCCTTTGGCTATGAAAAGCTCCCCTTCTTCTTCCAAGCGCCTTATTACCGAAACTATTCTCTGTTGTGCTTCTTCAACATCTCTCAACCTTACGTTGTGAGTGTATTCAAGCTCAGATTTGATTGTTTCAGCCATCTTGGTTGACATGTTGCCAAACAGTACATCGGCAACTTCCTTGTTGGAGCCCTTAATTGCAAATACAAGATCTTTGCTGTCCACCTCGCGCAGGAATCTTTGAATTCCAAGGGAATCCATTGTAACAATGTCTTCGAATACAAACATTCTCTTTCTGATTTCGTCTGCGAGTTTGACATCCTTTTTGTTGAGTTCGTCGAATATATATTTTTCGTTGCTTCTGTCCATATTGTTCATTACATCTGCCACGTAGTTTACTCCGCCTATTTCCGTGAAATCCACAGAAACAATGGAATTAAATTTCTTTTCCAGCTCCATTTCCACATACTTGATGATTTCAGGAGATGTTCGGTCCATTTTAGCAATTCTTTCAACAACGTCAATTCTTTTTTCCTTTGGCAGCTCTGCAATTACAGCTGAAGCCTGATCTGCTCTCGCATAAGACAATATGAGTGCTATTGTCTGAGGATGTTCATTTTGTATTATTGTAATGAGATTTTTGTAATCTGCCTTCCTGATAAATTCAAATGATTTTGTCCTCATGGTCTTTGTAACTCTTTCAAGTAAACTTGACGCCGTCTGGGCGCCAAAGGCCTTTTCAAGCACGTTTTTGGCATACTCGAATCCGCCTTCGGTTATTACTTTCTGAGTAAGGCACAAATCATAAAAATCCTTTAATGTGCTCTCCATTATCTGAGGATTTAAATGCTGCAGCCTTGAAATTTCATATGTAAGCTGTTCTATTTCCTCTTCCTTGAGGAACTTGTATATTTTTGATGCATCATCGGCTCCGAGAGAAATAATAATCGCCGCGGCTTTTTGTTTTCCGGTAAGTTTTGTGTCCGACATATTATTCTTCATCCCCCTTTATCCAAGTTCTTATGAGCTGAGCTGCAATTTCAGGATTTGTCGTTGTAAATTCCTTAAGCTGTTTTTTAATCGCCTGTTCCTGTGTTTCCTGAAGTTTAATTCCATCCTGAATATCCTGCCATGAGAAATCACCGGCTGCGGCTGCTTCAGCTTCCGCCTTTGACTTGGCAGCATTCAGAGCTTCCTTTTTCTTCTTTCGTTTTCTTAAGACCAAGCTCAATATGAAAATCAGCACGGATAAAACTGCCAGCGCTATTCCGCCGTATATCAGTATTTCTCTCATAGTTATTTGTTCTGCATTTACTTCATCTGATATGGCAGGCAGTGCTGGAGCATCAGGATCATAGAAAAGCATGTTGTGCAGTGCTATGTCTTCTGTTGAAACACCTGCCGAGAAAGCTATGAGTTCCTTGACTTCAGTTAATTCCTCATCTCTTATGCTTGCCTTGTTAATTACTGCAGCAACAGTCAGCTGTTCAATTTCGCCCGGATTATGCTCAATTTGCTCCTTCAGCTGGCTTACCAGGTAATTGATTGAGTTTGAATCTTTAAAATAAATGTTGTCGCCTTCTACTACTACTCCCGGATATGTTGGAACCTCAGCATTTGATTCTGTTCCTGATATTCCTCCGACGGTTTCACCGGGACCGGTTATTTCTCTTTCATTTTGTGTGCTTCCGGGAACGCCAAGTTTTGTTTCTTCATCAGGCAAATACTGAAGCATCTCGCTTATTTTCTTATCAAAATTAATAGTGCATTTTGCAGATACTTTAATATTTTCTTCACCGTATATCTTTGCTAAGAACTCTGAAACATTTTTGATTGTTTCTTTTTCAAATTCCTTTTCAATTTCCAGCTTAAGCTTTATGGTGTTTGTTTGCTTGATTTCGCCGCTTGCCACAAGACTGTTTCCTTCAGTATCAACAATAGCAACATTTTCTTCCTTGAGACCTTCAACGCTTCTAACCACAAGCTGCATTATTCCATCTGATTGAGAAGCAGACAATGACTTGCCTCTTTTAAGATTTACTTTTACTGAAGCGGATGGTTCCGCAGTATTTGTTTCCCATGCGAAGTTTTTTTCCTCAGGTACGCTTATAGTAACAATTGCTTCCTCAACACCTTCGATTGTCATAATTGATGACTGAAGCCTTTCCTGAAGCTGAAATATTTCATATTGTCTTTTTTCATAATCTGTTGTCATGAAATCAATATTTTCAGTAAAAACATCGTAATTGGTTCCGCTCCTGGGGTGCCCTGACTGTGCAAGCTGCATTCTTAAGGTACTTTCCTGCTCCTCTGGTATAAGAATGGTTCCGTCATTTTCATATTTGTAATCAACGTTATTTTCCTGAAGCTGCTGCATTACTTCAACAGTTTCTTCCTCGTCAATTCCACTGAACAAAACAACATATTCCTTGTTGTTCAACACAAGTGCAATAATTAAAGACGCCACAACTATGCCTGCAAATCCGCCAATTATAATTTTCCTGCTTTTGCTGCTTAATTTATCCCAAAAATCTTTTATACTTTTGACGATGTTTTTGATTTGATCAGCCATTAATAACTCCTAAATATGTACGCTATATTATTATAAATTCATACGCATTATTTCATTGTAAGCATCTAACGTCTTGTTTCTAAGTTGTATCATTAGATCAAGAGACAATTCCGCTTTTTGTGTATTTATCATTAAATTGTGAACATCATCGCTTTCTCCTATAGAAAGCTTGTAAATGTCTTCGTCAACCTGCTTTTCAGCACTTATGTAATCATTTAAGGCATTGTCAAAAATGGATTTGAAAAGACCATTTCCTTTTTCAACTGCACCCTCATTCTTGCTTAATTCATTAATCTGGTTAATTCCCTTAATTGGTTGAATTGGTTCTATAAACATTTTTTATCTCCCTATCTCCAAAGCTTTAACTGCCATTTGCTTGGTTGTGTTAAGAGCAGTCACATTTGCCTGATAGGCCCTGTAGGCTTCCATCATGTCCACTGTTTCCTTAAGTGAATCAACATTGGGCATTTTCACATACCCGTTCATATCAGCATCCGGATGTTCAGGGTCATAAACAAGCTTGAATTCGCTTTGGTCTTCAACAATTTCCGAAACTTCCACTCCACCGGCCTCATAATCCTTAATATTTTTTACCATCATTTCCTTGAAACTGTTTTCAGAAGTCAGAACAACCATCTTTCTCCTGTAAGGTTCCCCATTTTCTGTTCTTGTTGTATCAATGTTTGCAATATTTTCAGATATTACATCCATGCGGAATCTCTGAGCAGTAAGCCCTGATCCGCTGATATTAAGTGACTCTAAAAAAGACATAACTTTCCCCCTTATTTTTTGCCTTCTGAAATAGCAGACTTAAGTTTAGAAAAATAAGAATTCATTTCAGTGACTGTATACATGTACTCAAGCTGCGTCCTTGCAAGCTGAAGATTTTCCTTTTCAAGATCAACATTGTTTCCATCCAGGCGCAATGATTGATCATTATTTTCTTCAATTATGATGTTGCTTGATTTAATTTGATTGTTTGCTTCAGAAATTTTTTCAGTGTTATCAAGATTTGATTTAAGAAGGCTTTCAAAGTCAACAAATTTGCTTTTATAACCCGGTGTGGAAAAGTTCGCTATGTTTTCCATAGTGATTTGCTGTCTGAGCCAAAGCCCGTCCAGACTCTTGTTTAATAGATTTAAACTTACATTGTTATCAAAACTCATATTAATCTCCCCCATTACCTTAAAAAAAGGCATAATAAAAAACATATAAAATTTATATGTTTGCAGGCGGCAATAATAAGAAATTATAATTATAAAAAAATAATTACACTTTATTATTATTGGCAGCTGGCAACCATAGAATAAAATCTTTAGGCCCTTTAGCTTTGTGTCGCTGCCTTTCGGCAGGTTTACCATTTACAATTTTTTTACTAACAAAAATAATTATAATAGAAGATTCTTCAAATTGCAAGCTTTTTCGACATGCGTCTTTTTGTATATATATACCTGATTTTGTATTTTTAGTGTATGGAAATAGTTTGTAGATTTTTACTTCTTTTTTTAACAATGCTGAATTATTCATAACTTTGTAATATCTAGCATTAAAAAAAGGTTTGCAAAATTTATAATTTTGCAAACCTTTGTATGGATATAACTATTCTTATAATAAAAATTCAAAAAAACTATAAAAAAAGTTAAGAAAATTTTAACTTTTCTACTTTTTGTCTGTGCTTCGCAAACTTTGCTTAATATTATTTAAGCTAATCTTGCTTATTTGTTCCGAAGCGTTAATATTAAATTCACATGTTTCAGCCAGTTCTTTTCTGGTTATTTTGATATCCTTGGGTGCATTGATTGCTATTTTAACTTTATCCTGAGAAATTTCAGAAATTATTATCTCAATGTCATCACCAATCAGTATGGATTCCGATTCTTTTCTTTTTATTACTAACATATAGAATCCCCCTCTTCTAATATGTTGTATCTGAGAGGATATGAATTCTGCAAAATAACTTGTTTTGCCTTCCTTGTCTTTGGATTCAATGCAATTGGACTTTTCAAATTCACAACAGAGTCCTTGATTTCTTCTTTTATAATTGCAATAACCAAAAACTTCAATTCAGATTCGTTGACTGTTTCCAAATCTTTTAAATCTTCTTCATTGACTGACGGATTATACCCACCGGCAACTGCATATGGATCAATCAACACAAAGGATAAATCTGTATTTTCAAGCGACTGAAGATACATAACATCATCTTCCGGTGAATCTTTCAATATGACATATTTTTTATACTCATCAAAACCATACATTCCACATGTGAATGTGATTTCATCTTCTTCATTTACGGCAATATATCCAAAATCTCTAGTTTTTATATTCATCTCTTACCTCATGCTCTTGTATCTATCGCCTTATTATAAGGATTCGAACTTGGTGGAACAAAAATTGGGGTGCCTACATAATTTATTTCTACCCTTGGATATTCGTTTATTATGAACTCTATGCTTCCTGGAATGAAATTTATTTGCGGTCTTTCTACACTCCAGTCAAAATTAAGTTTATCCATTTCAAAATTAATTGAAAGTTCTCCCGGTTCCCATGAAATATCAGGTCCAGTGCTTGGAATAAATCCAATATTAAACTCAACGTCGCTTAAAAATCTTCTCATAGCTATTTCAGGAATTGGATTATCCATGAAGTTAATATCAAGCATTAAATTTCCTTCTTCAGCATATCTGGCTGTAGCCTTGTACGCTGCCTGTATGCCTTTTTGAGCGAAGTCTTCCACGGATCTCATTGCACTTTTTATTCCTGCAGAATATCTTGCTTCAACAGTGTCAATATTCAGCTTTGTGGGCTTCATATGCATTTGCAGTCCGCCCTTATCTCTGGTCATCTCAAAAGTTGCATTAGTATTGATTATTTCATATCGTGCTTTATTAATTTTAAATTCCATGGACATGGGAATGGTCTTAATTTCTATAAGAGGTTCAATCATAATTACACTCCTTGTTATTATTTCATGAAATCAATAAAACTATTTTGAAGAATTTTGTTTCCCATGGACAAGGCAGCATTGTATGAATACTCCTGCATTGCAAAATCCACAATTGCTTCTGCACTGTCCACTTCTTCAACTTCAACAAGCTTTTCATTTAAATTAAATTGATTATCTTCATTTCTAAGTTTAAGGAAATCCAAATAATTTGTTTTTGATCCTATATCTGTTATGCTTACCAATACTTGATTTTTTTGTTCTTCAAACTCATCTATGAACGGAGTGATTTTTTCCAGCGAATAGTCATCACTTCTGAGCACATCCTTCATTTTCCCAACCAGAGTATAAAGATTGTTAGGAACCGGGGTACCTTCAGAGTCAAGCTTAACATTGTCGTTTTCATCTACAGCATCGCCGTATCCCATGAAACTTATTCCTGCCATGGAAATGTTAAATACCGTATCCTGATTAAGATTTCCTCCGTTAAATGTTATTCCAAGACCAAGGTCTATGTTTATTACTTCCTTGGACAACTGATCCAATGTGGCCTTGGTTGCAGGATCGTTTGAATTCACATTTACGCCTTTGTAAAGAAGTTCTCCATTGTTGTCAACAGTAAATGGAAGTTCATTTTTGCTGGTGCCTCCAAAAACATACCTGTCGCTGAATTTTCCGTTCAATGATGCAAGTATAGACTGCTGCAGGTTGTCAAGTTCCTTGGCAACTATCTCTCTGTCTTCTGAACTCATTGTTCCGTTTATACCCTTTAAATAAGATTTGTACACAGTCTCCAGGTTGTCGCTTATTTCGGTAAGGTTTGTTTCAGCCGTTGTAAGGAATGAATCAACATCCTTTATGTTTGTATCATACATTTCAGTACTTCTGTATTCACGCCTGAGCTTGTATGCCTTTATTGCACTTACAGGGTCCTCCGAACCTTTGAAAAATTTTCTGCCTGTTGATACCTTTTCATTTAAATAATTCATCTCATTTGCAGATTTGTTCAGATTTTTTATATACTTGTTTGACATCATGTTTGTAGTTATTCTCATAATTTCACCGCCTATCTAGCCATTTGGTTAATCAATGTATCCAGCATTTCATCTATTGTTGTCATAAGCCTTGCAGCCGCATTGTATGATTTGCTGTATGTAAGAAGATTTACGCCTTCTTCATTCAAATCAACTGAAGACAGGCTGTTTCTTGAATACTCAATTTGAAACTGCGTTTCCGAATATGTGTCATAGGATGTCTCAACATCAGACACCTGAAGGTTAAGTCTTGTGGTTGTGAAAGAAAGAAACTCCTGGAATGATCCTTTAAACAACACCTTGTCTGTAGTCGCAGGATCCCCGTCAGATGCTTCAAAATCCAATTTTTCCTGAAATTTTGATATCATTCTAAGAATGTTGTCTGTAGCTCCTGAATTGTCTCCTGCAGTTGTTACTGTAGTGTTCTTTATGTATGAATTTGTTGAATCAGCCCATCCATCTGATATCTTTATGTTTCCGGCTGTAATTTCAGTTCCGCTTCTTTTATCAAACAACGGCTTGTCCGCTCCGTTTAATAAATTCATTTCAGTTGCAAACTTGTTAGCTAAAGTGTCAAGCATTTTCTCATAATAAACTACTCCCTTGTTTGTATAACCATCGCTGTCTGCAAAATCTCCACTTCCGTTTATGAATTTCAAATAGCCGTCTATTTGTCCTCCGTTGATTGATGAAGAAATGTCAGTTAGCTCGTATATTGTGTTACCATCTACATCCTTTTCGACTTCTCCACCTACAATTTTGGGAGCGTTCAATTCTATTGTTGTATTGCCATTGTTTGTTCCTACTCCAAGTTCAGAATGTTCTTCTCTGTTTACAAGATTATTTTCTGTTCCACCAAGTTTGATTACAAGTTCGTCGATTTTTTTTCCTCCTCCTATGTCTAGAGGAACTACTTCCACGTCTATGTCCAGATAACTTGAAAGTTCATCAATGAGCATGTTTCTTTTATCATTAAGCTCCAGTGCAGGATTACCGCTTATGTTGTCTGCCTTGATCTGACTATTAAGTTCAGCTATATTGTCCAGGAGCTGGTTTACCCTTTCAATTGCTCCGTCCTTCAAATAAGTCTGCTGCTGATCCTTGATCGTTTGTATCTGATCTGAGTAATTGTTGAACATTTGAGTCAGCATTTCTGCAGACGTCCTTACAACTCCCTCCAGCACTGGGTCTGAAGGAGATGACGTCAATGAATGAAGCTGTTCTAAAAGATCAGAAAATTGAGCATCAAGCCCATCAGTTGTAATTTCATCAAAGACTGCTTCCAAATCACTTAAAGCGCTCAATTGAACTTCCTGGCTTCCTGCCTTGGAAGACTCGGTTCTATATCTCAAGTCAAGGAAAGAATCTCTGTACTGGCTTACTCCGGATGCTTCAACTCCCTGTCCTATTACAACGCCTGTAAGTCCGTATTTTAGATTATTTGTTCTGAATGAAACTGAGTTTATGTCAACGCGCTGCCTTGTATATCCTTTTGTATTTACATTTGAAATATTCTGCCCCACTATGTCCATCTGGTTTTGACTTACCGTCAAGGCACTGGTAGCTGTCTTATATCCTAAAAACGTTGATCTAAGCATATGTTTCTCCTTAAATTTTTTTAGAGAGCAAAAAACTTTTAGTATTGTTGTTCTTTACATCTTCATTTGAATATGTATTTTCTTTTTGCCCCAGCTTGTTCATTGCCCTGTCTATTCTGCGAAGTCTCACTTCAATAACCAGCTTGCACAAATTGCTTATTTTCTTTACTTCAGTTATAAGCCTGTTCAATTCGTCATATGCTTCCTTGAGAATTGCCTTATCATCTTCATGGGACAACTCTATAATTTCCGCAAGAGTTTTATCTTTCATGCCCATTTTTTCAATGTATGCTATTCTTTTTTGCTCGAGGCCCCTCATTTTCATATAAAAGGCCTGTTCTTTTGCTACTGCTTCATCCAAAGACAACGTATCGTCTTTAATTATGAATTCGTATTTTTTATATTCCAACTCCAAAAAATTACTATAAAGCTCTGCACTTTCCCTGAGTATTTCATACAATGTTTTCATACTATCCTCTTATTTAAATAGTTTTTTGACAATTTCATCAACATCAATCTTGTATGTCTTGTTGTCGATACTTTCTTTTATCTTTTGAATTTTCTCAGCCTGAGTTTCAGCTTCTATCTGTGAAACAACATTTTTTTTGACATTCTCAATTTTGCTGTCTTTTTTTACAGAAGTTTTTTTAATGTCAATAACATCGTAATTTTTCGTTTTTACGATTTCTTCGTTTTTTGTAGATTTTGTGCTTTTATTGTAGCCCATATAATTGTTAATGTTTTGGATTTTCATATAATACCCTCTTTTATTTTTTACACATATATATTCGTCAAATTTCTGAGAAAATTTAGTAATTTTTTCGACTCATGCCAAATTCATAATTTTTTCTTCATCAAGTATCAAAAGTACATCATTGTTTTTGTGTCCTCTTGCAACTCCCTTTACAAAACCCTCTCTGCACATTTTTCGTATTTCTTCGGTTTCTTCATAAGGAGTTATATTTTCAACGGACAAAACTTCATCCACAAGAATACCCATGAATGAATTGTCATCTTCAAAGACTATGACCATTTCTTTATAGTGGAGCTTAAAAAGTTCCTTCATCTCATCCAGCAGTTCCAACATATACGGCATGTTTTTTTCCTTTGTTTCCTGCAATACATCCTTCAGGCATTTTTCTCTGTCGCAGTTGTCGCAGTCATGAGTGCAGTTATGAACATCAATGGCCGCCTGATGTATTTTTTTATGTGGTTCATCTATTTTTTTAAGATGAAAATTTACAGCCTCTATATCAGTTGTAAAATTATCATACCACTTGCCAAATGCACATTTGTGCGGGTCTGTGGTAAGCTTGAATTCATCGTCATGAGATACTGAACGTTCAAGTTCATTTACCCAATTGATGTGATCAGCTTTTCTGTCATCAATCATTTTTATGAAATCTTCATATTCTTCGGTAATTGATTTCATGTTGAACAAAAGCCTCAGATCTGTAAGTGGAATCACATTTCCTCTTAAGTGAATGAGACCAAGCATGTAATTTGGAACATTGGGTACTTTTGTTACCTTTTCAGGCAACATGACAATTGAAGTTATTGTCCTGCTGTTCACAGTGTATAGATTTTCCTTAATTTTAAAGACAAGCCATGGAAATTCAATTTCTTCAAATTCTTCTGCAGCTTCTTCGTACATATTTTTCTCCTTCTGTAACGGATAAATTAATCCAGGTTTGTTATCATTTCAATTTCTTTTTCATTGAGCATTTTTTTCAAATTCATCAGTAATACAATCTTGTTTTCCAATTTTGCAATTCCGGTTATGTATGTGCTGGTATAATCAGAACCCATTTTAGGAGGATTTGATACGTTGTCCTCACGAATTTTTGCAACTTCGTCCACAGAATCAACTATGAAGCCTATATATGAACCGTTGATGCTTGTCACTATTATACAAGTTCTTTCGTCATATTGCTTTTCTTCCTTTTTAAGTCTCAGTCTCACATCAATTATAGGAATAATAGTTCCTCTTAAATTGATTACTCCTTTTGCGTAGTCTGGAAACTCAGGAACCCTTGTAATTTCCTGTACTCCCACAATTTGAACAACATCAGCGATTGGAATCCCAAACAGCTGATGTTCTGTATAAAAAGTAAGATATTTATTCTTTAAAGTGTCTTCGTCCAAATTGATTTCATCGATGGTGTTTATTTTATCCTGCATGTGATCACCTCATATAATATACTGTTATTTCCTATATGATATCGTCACAAAAAGATAAAATTTAAGAAGAAATATAAAATTAATGCCTAGGATTTTTTCTGACGGTGAGAACTGCCTTTATTACTTCAGTTGTTACTTCGCTTCCTATGTCGCCCAGCTCATGGATTTTCTGGTTTATGTTATCTTTGTTTGCAACGATGTACATGGGTTTTAAATTGTTCAAAGCAATAGCTATAATATCTTCTTTGCAGCGGTCGCACCTGCAGCAGTTCATTTTTTTAAGAGTTGCGTCCAGCTTGTTCAATACAAGCTTTTCCATGACGTTGTACAAAATGACGTCGTTTTTTTCTTCTTTCTTAACATTGATTTCCTTGTTTTGAAAAATTGATGTTTCCATGGGTACAATTTTTTCCGCAGGATATATTTTTTCAGCTGAAGGTGCATCTTCACCTTCCTCCTGCTCTTCTTCCTTCTTTAAATTAGTAGGCATTATTTTTTTGTACATCAATTCTCTGTCAAATGTTTTCTTAATTTTCGCCATACGTTATATCCCTCTTTCAATAAGTTCCTTTACCAAATCCATATAATCCATGGTTGCCGGATTTTTAGGCGAATAGTTAAATATATCCTGCTGGTTTGTCTGCGCCTCCATTATGGAAACGCTGGATCTTATTGTTGATTTAAAAATACTGGTGTCAAGTTGTTTTGCTATAAGTTCGGCCGTTCCTTTTATTTCTCTGCTCAAAATTGTCCTTGGATTGAATTTTGTAAGAACAATTCCTTCAACTTTCAGATTCGGATTGCAGTACTTTTTAACCCTTTCAATTGTTTCTGCAAGCTGAGCGATTCCCTGGAGGCTGAAAATATCTGCCAGCATGGGAATGATAATGTAATCTGATGCTGTAAATGCATTTACTGTTAAAATACTCAAAGCAGGAGGAGTGTCCATAAATATGTAATCATATTTGTCCTTGACTGCGCTCAATTGCTCCTTAAGCAAAAACTCCCTTCCTGTCTGTGTAAACTCCAACTCGATTCCGCTCAATAAAATGTTGGAGGATATGACATCATAAGAAGGCAACTTTTGAATTGAAAATGTTATTTTTGCCTCACCCTTCAATATTTCATAGATTGTGGGGCAATCTTCGGTTTCAGCCCCCGAACTGAAACTCAAGTTAGATTGCGGATCAAGGTCAATGCACAGCACCCTGTAACCCTGGCTTTTATATCCGGCCGCAATAGCTCCCGTTGTTGTGGTCTTCCCTACTCCGCCCTTTTGGTTTGAAATTGAAATTACTTTAGCCATCTGTGAAAGCTGCTCCTTTGAAATTTTCTATTTACAAAATTGTAACAAATAATTGATAATATAACAAGGACAAAGTTTACAAAGGAAAAGTATTTCACGTTATTTAAATATGGACGCAATACAATAAGGTTAGTAACGTTCAACTGGAATTTCTACTAACCGTTATTTCATTTCATTTACCTCACTAAAAACTAGAAATTCACAGATGATGACAACCCTGTCCTCTTGAAATCTTTAGTTGATTGAGGTAATCATATCAAGACCGTTATATGCATATGCAGTCACTTTTCCGTCGGCGTCTGTCTTTGTTTTTAGATTTCTGTTACCGTCGTATACATAGGTTGTAACTGCTCCAAGTGCATTTACTTCCTTTGTCACAAGTCCTCTGCCGTCAAACTCGTACAAAGTGATTTCCCATTCGTCCACATTGTCCTGTGTATCTATGCGGTGCATTGAAGTCTTGATTAAATTGTTCATTGAATCGTATTCAAACAAGACGCTGTTTCCCATAGCATCTATGGTTTCAATAATATTTCCGTTGGCATCCAAATTATATCTGGTCTTATGTCCGCCCTTGTCCGTGCTGCTTATTATCTTTCCTTCTCCATTATATTCAAATGTCTCTGTCTTTCCGTCAGGAGTGGTGATGGAAGTAAGGCGGTCTAAGGCATCGTATACATAAGTGGTGGAACCATCAACTGTTGTCTTCTTTACCATGTTGCGTCTGCCGTCGTACTCGTAGGATACAGTATAACCCTCAGCATGCAGTTCATTATTTTCTATTAACAACTCTGAGCTCAACAACTGTAGGGGGCCTCGAGTCCTCCCACGTGTTGGTCACGAGAATGATGACAACAACCCCGTCCCCCAATGTCCCAATGTCATAGGGGCGAATTTGGCGACGGTTCAGATTCTGCTTTTTCAGCCAAACCACTGCCTGTTGAAAATATGATTCTGGTGCAGGATAAAGGGACGTGGTCGCAAGCGCCCACGTCCCAGTCACCTTCGCTGGCAATGCCGACGATTCAGGACTTTTTAGTAGGTGGTCGTCCAGGCTAAAACCCGCTATTTTCAGCCGTTCAATATGTGCCGATTGGGTTGGTTTTCAATTTTTTTAATAATAGTTTCATGAAATTTACTCGAACAAATTCAAGTTATCATTTGATAAATTATTGAACACTACTCCAGTAATTACCTCTGATTCATCAAGCAATATGCTTAAATTCTCATTTACAATTACTTTTTTACAACTTGCGCTTCCTGACTGACTTACACTTAATGATGAATCCTTTAGTGCAATATTCATTTCACATATCTCATCGTAATAGAATTCGTTCTTTATTAAAAAATCGGTACTCGCACATGGATAGCCTGTTACACTATGAATCTTAATATCTCCAGCTTCATTATCATGCTTCAAGCATGATTTACTTACAAAGAGTGTAATTTCTTTCAATAAGCCAGTTTCTGAATCAAAAGAAATATCAAGCGGCGGAAAATCACCAAAGTCATATCTGTAATGAAATGGTCTAGAATCAAAATAAACCGAATCTGCCTTTAACTCAAGATTTATTAAAATCAATTCATCACTAACACTTTCAAAGCTTCTGGCAGAAAAAGATTCAATATTATAAAGCTTTTTAATTTTTATTCCCATTTAGTCCTCCTACTTCATTAACGCATGATATATTACACCTGTTGTTCCATTTATCCCTATTTCCCAGCCGCCAACAAAGAGTATATTGTCACCTGCTTTTAATGTTTGTTCTGATGCCAATTTAGCTGCATTCATAAAGCTTTTCATTATCTCACTTTCAGATAATAAGCCTCCTCCTGCTTTGTTTGCTGAAGTGACAAACTCGCCAATGTGCTTTGTTGCATTGCCACCTACCCATACATTTTCTCCATTCACTTCTAATCCATTAATTACAAATGATTTTGGAATATTTGTACCTTCGATAACTGGCTGGGTACCCTTAATTAACTTCCAATCAAAGAGTGCTTCACTCCCACCCTCAGCTAGTTCATCCGCATAAGTACCATATTTCTTCAGTATATCTACAAACTCATCATAATCTGCATTGCTGCCGTATTTTTTTACAACGTCCAAAAATGCGTCGGATAATTCCGGGTTGTCTGCTACCTTTCCAACATCGAACACAAGCTCTATAAAGATATCGTCTCCCATATCTGCTACAATCTTTACTTGCTCTTTACCCCCAAACGGATTTATTATAGCTGCTACAGCAAATGCTCTTTCAAATCCGCTAAGGTTTTTGCCTGTTATAATATCTTGTCCTGTTAATGCTTCCTGTGCATCCTTATAGGTGCCTGTCAATGGATTCACTCCCAGTAAAATGGATATAACCTGCCTGTACTGATTCGTATCTATGAAAGCATCTCCAAGCAATGCATTTATCTTACCTACAGGAACCTTCATTTTACTACCGTACATTTCATTACAATGACTCTTGCCTTTGTAATATTTTTTATTTGGGTAAACATAGAATGTTTCTTTCTTATTACCCAATACCGCTACAGCTTTATAAATGGTATCTCCGAATTCGTCCTTTTCATTTCTATATGTAACTGTTTCGCCAAATTTTTCTATTATAGACAGCGGAAGTAATTGTTTATACCCCAAAGGATCCACATAATTCACCGGATTATTCCCTACATATGCATACCAGTTGTATCCGTCCTTTATTGGGTCTATCTGGGTGAAGCGCCTGTTTGCAGGGTTGTGCATCCTGTTCTTTGCATAGTACTGCCCTATTACCTGGTCATACTCGTGTCCCGTGTAGTTTTTCACAAGGTCGAGCTCTCTGACCGCATTTCAGTACTGCATTGTGGGTTATTTCTTATGCAGGGTCATTTCTAACCTCTGCAGTATTTGATTTTATTCCTTCTAACTTTGTGCTTTCATTCAAATAGTTTCTCCAGTTTCTATACAACTGCTGTACCTGTTAGTTCTACATTCATACTATTTTTTTCAGTATCCAGAAGGACTTAAACCTTAATCGAACCTTATTATTCTATGAAGTTTATAACTCCTATTTTTAAATAGGAGTTATTATGTAGAATTATCTTATTCTTATCTCCATCTATTTCAATCCTATCTGCAAAAGTATTTCCAATCAAATTTTTAATTTCATATTTTTTTATTAATTTTTCTAAATTTTCATCAAACAACCATATTTCATTTTTTCCTTCATATAAATCTACTTCACTTATTAATATTCCTATATAATTCTTATCTTGTACTACGCCAAAATAACTATACTCAGACGGTATTTTTACATTTTTTTTATGAATCAATTCATATTTATCTGCATTTTTAACATACATATATATTTGATTATTTGTATTAAGTCCAGTGTTCTTAGGTAAATTGAACACTACATTTTCATTTAGCAACTCTACAAACATAATATCAAAAGGGTAAACATTTTTTACTTCGTTGCTACTCATTATTGTTCCATTCTTATCTATTATTTCGGCAACAACATCAACCGCCTCTCTATTTGCTATAAGCTTGATTAAATTTTCATTTTTTACTTTTATAATTGTATTATTTCCGTTTTTCATTTCATAAGATGCAAAAATAGTATATTCTCCGTCAACCTCTTTAAGATTGAACTTTTCCTTATCAATTTCATGCATAGTTCTTTTATTTGTTCTGCTCATACCATAATCGTGTTCTGAATTACATTCAGCATATATCTTGTCTCCAACTTCAAAAAAATTGCTAATATTGTAGTCTATCCTTACAGCTTGCTCTATCTCCATATCTGCATTAAATCTGATAAGATAGCTGCTCGGCATGTCCTTCTGATCTTTATATGGAAATTCACCATATGCTCCCATATATATTTTTTTATCTTTATCAGAATAATATAATGCCGTTATATATTTATACTCCTCTGGCACTTCTTTCAGCAAATCTATCATGTAATTGTTCATATTAACCCTATATATAAATATCCTACTATCTGAACGATAAGATTCTCTTTCATAATATAAGTAATCATTTTTATCAAGCTGTACAGGGTTTAAAACATCGGAATCATGGACTTCTTTCATAATATCAATCTCATTTACTATGTCAATCTGTATTGCAGCTTTTTCATCATATAAATTTACTACGGTTAATGATGTCAATAACACTATGGTTAAACTAATCAATGCCTTTTTTACCATATCTTTTGTCCTTTCAACTAATCTTCAGGAATTGAATGTTAGCATACCATTCAAATTATAATTTAAGTATTTTTGAAACGCCACACTTCTTCCCAACATGTTGACTTTTTTGTCATCGCCATTTTCTATTTCTGAATTCTTCTATCATGCTGCGATCTGGCGCTTCTTCCGGAGGGTAATCGCTTTCCATACCGAAAATCGGATATCCCAAAATGCTTTCCATCAAGTACACACTAGATTCACAGTCCTCAACTTCAAAAATCTTTATAAGAGTTCCCTCATCAGAAACATCCATATGAAATGCATGAATGAACTGTTTAGCATCTCCTTGCTGTTACATTAACCCTTCATATTCAACAGGAACGTGTCTTGTCAAAAATTTTCCGTTTTCATATACCGCAAATTCCACATAATCATCGTCAAAATACTCCGTTGACAGCATCGGCGAACTAGTTCTTCTGATAACTTCTTGGTATGCCCCTGTGTATCTTCCCATTGAAAATAATCAGAGGTCACTGTTGTCCAAGACGGTGATAATAAATAATATTCATATTTTTTTGATATTTCTTGTACCTGTTCCATTCTTTTACCATAAACATTCAAGTTGCAAAATTTTGCTCCCATTTTTCATTTCCTCCTTTGTGTTTTATCAAGGTATGCAAAAAAGGAGATTCTTAGCGCTCATATGATTCTCTTTTTGTCTTAACTGTCATACTGTCCGCTCTATCGATTTGCACATTTCTACTTAAATAGCAACAAGACTTTTCGCATTAATAATTATATTATTTATGCGAAAAGCCCTTACGGTTTTTATTTTATTTTTTCTTTCTGCAATAATCTCATGGAGATTCCACAATTTGCATAAATTGTGTTTCTTCCAGAAGTTTATATTGATTACTCCAGTTTGTTGGATACAGAAGCGGTATACCCAGTGCTTTTTCAAAAAGCTCCAGATTTACACCGCCATTCGTTTGCGTCAGGTTAGATTCTTGCAAACTCTCATTTGGATACAACATCGAATAAATCAATTTAATAAATGCTTTTGCTTCATCTTCCGTTACATTTAATCTTTCCTCTAAGTCAATCAATTGAATCATCCTTCCATCCTTCCATCCTTCCATAACTCAATGTGATGTAAAGGTAGTAAGGAATTAGAATCATCTTCAAGTACAAAAAGGCTTCCATATTTCTGAGCATAACTGTTTTTCCTTGTATTGAAATTCAGCCACCCCAAGTATCTGGACTGTCCAAGCTGTGGTGAAAAAGGAAACGCGCTGACCATATGCTTATATACTAAGACTAAAACCTTCGGATAGTTGTTTGCCAAAAATAGTCTGGTAGATTCATCGACGGTATTCGCCAAAGCATATGCTTCAGCTTTTTTTAACTGCTTTATAACTTCACCAGGGCTTTTTGTGAAATAATGATAACCAACTTTACTAATACTCATAACTCCTCCTATATAACTCCCGCAACAGTCAATAAACGATTCAGCGCAGCACCTGCTGCAGCTTCATCACCTGGAACAGGAGAAGCTATTGCAGACATAAACGCAACAAATGCAATAGCAATTTCAGTTGCAGAGTTTACTTGCTCTGCTTTGTTAAAAATAGGGATAAGCTCTGTCGAAATATCTTTTACTGAAATTTCCTCAAAAGCTTTCTCACCACACTTAATTTTGAAGAAATACTCAATTTTTCCCGGAGCAATCCACCTTACATAAATTTTAGCTGTATTATTATTTCTATTCCTAAATTCTTCTATCATGCTGCGATCTGGCGCTTCTTCCGTAGGGTAATCGCTTTCCATACCGAAAATAGGACATCCTCTAAGACCTATGTCTGTAATCAGAACACTATTCATATCTATTCTGAAAATAAATTTATTTTTCATTAGGCACAATTTTAATTTGGCCTAATCTAACAAATCGCAGGGACATGTCCCATGATTCTTCTATATTTTTTATTGTAATCCAAGGTACATCCCTCCCCCGATTTCTGGAATAGTAAGAAGGTTTTTACAATGATTTCAGTTCATTTTCCCAATACTTAATGTTACGATTTACTCGTTCAGCAATCCTACTTTCCGCAACATAATCCGGAAAAACTCCGTTTACTTTATAGCTATCGGATACACGAAAAGCAGTTTTTTCAACATTTCTAAGCAATTCAAGCGATTCATTAATTGCTGCTTGTTTATTGTTCTTATTAAATCTGCTTAGAGAATTTAAAATTGATTCAACAATCCTCACATTAGTAAAAGAATCCCATTTATTTTTATTTTCTTTGGCAAACTTAAGCATAAATGATAAACCACTTTCGTCAATTGTTTGACTAACCGTTTCACCATATTGGGAAAATAACGATGCAATTTCGTTTTCACTTGTTTCAGAGTAAAGTTTTTCAACAATATTTTTTTTTCGCTCAGAAATCCACGTTGCTTCAATTCTTTGCGGAACTTTGAAATTTTTATATTTCTGGTATTCACCTTCCTTTTCCATCTGGAAGTAACTTCCATTATATTTGTCAAATATCTTCCTTGCTTCTAAATAAATTTGGTTACTCATTAACTTTCCTTCTCCTTTTTTCAAGGTTATTTAATTGCATTCCACATGGAACCATTTTGAACAAATTTATATCCATTTCGAGTTAAAAAATCTACTTCTTGAGCGAAATAGCCTGTAGCTTGATAAGGGTTATGTGTTAAAACAAAACTCTTGCCCTGAACCATTTGCTGCTGTAGAAACTGTTCATTTATGTTCCACATGTTTTTCTCTCCAACAGTTTTTGCTACGTCGTCCCATGCATCAAGTTGAAAATATGAAGAACCCCTGGCTTCTGCCACTTTAACATATGATATTCCATCCTGGTTAAATTTGCCAAGCACAACTTCGGATGAGCCAGCATTTTTAGTAGCAGTTTTTGCATAATTAGCATAGTTCCCCGCGCCCTCAACATATGGAACCTTATCCGACGTCTTTTGCAAATATGCGACTACAAACTCCGAAAAACCGTATATTACCGGTATTGAATTTCCTAAAAGTTCACCATTTTTATATAAATCTGCATGCTCTCCCGAATATGGTATAGCCTCATATCCTTCAGGTAATAACCCGGCTTTATCAAAAAACCAACTCCAGAAATTCCCTCCATACATTCCATTAGCCATACCCTCAGTCATTGGCGAATGTTGTATATAGAAATCTAAATCAGCATTTCTCGTCCGCTCATCAGAAATGAGATTATTATCACATTTTTTAATCTTTTTCTGATAATCTTTGGCCTGGGATAAATCGAATCCATGTACAGGTGCAGTCGCTGACGATACAATTCCCTCAATAAACATATCTTTATGTTCTTTGTCGATAATACCGATAATCAAAACTCTTTTCTGAATATGCTCCATATGGATCTAAGTCATCTATTACAGGACGCAGTCCATCTGGGTCTATATAAATAACCGGATTATTTTTTACATATAGGTACTGCACAAGCTGTACAGGATCTGTAGCATAGTCTGTAATGTCATAGACACTGCCATCCAAAATTGGATCAATTGAAGCAAACCTTCTGTTTTGCGCATCATAGAACCTTGCTTTTGCATAGTACATACTAAGCACGCTGTCATAATCATGTGTAGCATACCTCTTCACCATGTCAAGCTCTCGCTGTCCGCACTTTAATACTGCATTGTGGGTTATTTCACCCCATTCGTTGTAGTGAGTCCAGCTTTCTACTTTGCCGGTCATTGGACTTGTCAGATAATCTGCTGTGCCTAGATAGTCCATGTGGTAGTATAGCCTTATCTGGTTGACATTTTCAATTAGGTTGCCAGCACTTGTATCTACGCCGGTGATGTTGACACTTAGTCTGTCATTGCCGTAGACATAGCGGTATTCAAGACTGTTTACTTCGTATTCCATCAGTGGCTCAAAGGTCTCACTGGTGTAGTCCACAACAAACTGCTTTACAACAGTGGAGGTCTTGTTAAGTTCAGGGCTGGCTGCTACAACCTCCGGAGCAAGCTTATCCTTTTTGTCCTTCTTGCCTGTCTGTGGGTCTACAACAACTTCTCCTGCTACCATGGTTGTCAGAGCAGATACATCATGGTAGCCGTAAGCATTCTTTTTAATGACCCATGTATTCTCAACAAGGGCACCCAGACCGTTGTACAGATATGCGCTGCTTTCTCCCAGCTCATTTATCCCAAGCACCATTTTGTTTGTCTCGTCGTAGGTATACTCTCCGGTGACGGAAATCTTACTGTTCTTGGTGTAGGTTTCCTGAATGAGGTTACCGCGCCTGTCGTAGGTAAAATCACTCTGGGACATCCATCCGTCTTCGGTCTTTTTGGTAATCTGGTTCAGATTATTAAATTTGTAGTCTATGGACTTGTTTCCAAGCTCGGTTTCATAAGTCAGGTTACCCAATGAATCATACTGATATGTTCGTGTCTTGTTTCCGTAGTTCTCGTGTGCTGATGTTACGCGGTGCAATGCGTCATAGGTGTAGGTATTTTCAACCGTAGCCTCTCCTGTACCATTGCCGCGCATGTACTCATATGTCATGTTTCCGCAGTCGTCGTATGTATAAGCATGCTTCTGCTGCTTCATTTCATTGTTTGATGGGTCTGTGTCTGTTACATTCAAAAGCTGGCCTACGGAGTCATATTGATAATCTTCAACCCAGCCGTGAGGATATTCCATCTTAGAAATACGGTTCATGCCATCATAGTTGTAGTGAGTTGTTCGTCCGTCAGTTTCTGTTACTGACTTAAGGTTGCCCAAAAGGTCATAAGTCTTGGCAGCAGTAGTGTTGTCAGGATACTTGACTGAAGTCTGGTTGCCTGTTTCGTCGTAGTTGTATTCAACAACTTTTCCTTTTGTGTCGGTAGTCCTGGTAATGCGGTTTAATAAATCAACCTCGAAGGATGTCTTTCCTGTCCAGTCATTTATTTCCACCAGATCTCCTACCTTATTGTATCGGTATGATACCTCTTTTCCTCCATTATAGTTGATTGAGGTAATCATATCAAGACCACTATAGGCATATGCAGTGACTTTTCCATCGGCATCTGTCTTTGTTTTAAGGTTGCCGTTACCGTCATATGTGTATACTGTCGAGTTGTCATTGTCATCTATAGGATTATAACGGAGATGTTTCCATAATTATGTCAACATCCCCGTACCTATGTCACACAGGTGACTATGGGTTTATTGAATCCTACCCAAATTTCTGTCCGCCTGAACTTGCAGTTGCATAGTTTTAGGTCCCATATACTTCTGGGCTATTCCCAGAATTGTTCTGTCGTTACCTAATATTTCAAGAACAGTAATTGAAAAAATGTTTACCAAATAATTATCCTCACAATTAGAAACTTCTTCAAAGTAATCAAAAGTACGCCTTAATAACTTAATATTCGTATCTTCACTTAATAGCTTAAGAATTTCTGGCATAAAGACGTCTTCAATTATGACCGTTTCTAGAACCTCTCCATTATCTTCAATCGACTTCCTGTACTCATTTTTCGATGAAGGAATAAAATCTAGCATAACTCTTAAAAACTCTTCTGATTTCTCACTCATATCAATAAACTCCTTTATTTGAACAGATTTTATTGCATTGTTTAAGTCATTTCTAAAAGCCTCAAGTATATCCATGTCATTTAGACCTAACTTTCTTTATTTTTTCAAATTATTCAATTGGCTCAACCTTTGTTGCGCTTTTGTTATATGCATCACCTTGAAATTTTCTTCTTAACACCGCTTCGGGGCCATGTAGAGATGAAAACCTCACTTACCGCAGAAAAAAGAAAGCCAAAGCGGTGTTACAGCCGGAGTTGGATTATGTTAACACGTTTGAAATCATAAAGAAAGACCACATCAGTCGAAACTGTGTGACCTTCCAGTCTATTGATTACAATTATTCATTATCTACAGCACCAAAGGAAAGGATATGAAAATCTAAGCTTAATCCAATCTTTTCTAATTTCTTAATTATTTCATTGCTCAATCTAAATCCCATTTGACCATACTCAGAACGAAAGTAGCAATTGATTATTACATTTTTATATCTACTTCTTGCGTCTTTTATAAATTTACAATATGGCAATAAATCATCAAGCATTGAAGATAAATCTCTGAAAATATTCTCACAATCTACTATAGCAACTTCATAAGACCATATATCATAAGGAGCCTCGATATTTTTTAGTTTGCCTATCATTTCTCCTTTTCTTATAATTTTGCTAGGTTTAATCGGGAAATTATCTTCTATTCCTTTAAAATCTAAGTTTATATCACTGATACTCAAGGCAAAACTTCCAACAATGTCCATTTTATTCTCCTACTTTCCCTTTAATTGTTTTGCATATTCTAGTAATTCTTTGTAGGTGAAGTTCTGATTCGCTTTCATTCCTAAATCTGCCTTCAATTCATGAATATACTCACCAAAAACATTCCTATCAACACCTACCTCCTTCGCTGCATCATTAACCATTTTTAAATCTCTTTTAGCCATCATTTGCAAATCAAGCTTGTTTGCAGCAGCTATCTCTTCATCTGTTAAAGTTTGCGGAATATTGTTTTTCTTTAAAATATCATATGGATTAGACTTAAGCGTTCCCTTAATTTTATTTAATTGATTACTTGCTCCCTTGATTGCTTGACCAGCTGCATAGCTAACCTGACTTCCAATCAAATAGCCCATTGAAACATCAAATGCCTCACCTGCACTCTGGTTTCCACCGGCTCCTATAATATAATAATTTCTTGCATTATTATATCTAATTGACCATGTATATTTTGCCATATCTGCTATCGCGGCTGCTGTTTCTAATGGAGTATTTGCATTACGATATCGTGTTTGAAGTTCAATTACTTTATCTTTATCCGTCCCCTCATCAGAAATGAGATTATTATCACATTTTTGAATCTTTTTATTATAATCTCTGGCCTGGGATAAATCAAATCCATGTACAGGTGCAGTTGCTGACGATACAATTCCCTCAATAAACATATCTTTATGTTCTTGTCGATAATACCGATAATCAAAACTCTTTTCTGAATATGCTCCATATGGATCTAAGTCATCTATTACAGGACGTAGTCCATCTGGGTCTATGTAAATAACCGGATTATTTTTTACATACAGATACTGCACAAGCTGTACAGGGTCTTTAGCATAGTCTGTAATGTCATATTTACTTCCGTCTAAAATCGGATCAATTGAAGCAAACCTTCTGTTTTGCGCATCATAGAACCTTGCTTTGGCATAGTACATTTCAAGCACGCTGTCATAGTCGTGAGTAGCATATCGCTTCACCATGTCAAGCTCTCGCTGACCGCACTTCAGTACTGCATTGTGGGTAATTTCTCCCCATTCGTTGTAGTGAGTCCAGCTTTCTACTTTTCCAGTCATTGGACTTGTCAGGTAATCTGCCGTACCCAGATAATCCATGTGGTAGTACAGCCTTATCTGGTTGACCTTCTCAATTAGGTTGCCCGAGCTGGTATCTACGCCGGTGATGTTGACACTCAATCTGTCATTGCCGTAGACATAGCGGTATTCAAGACTGTTTATCTCGTACTCCATCAGTGGTTCAAAGGTCTCACTGATATAGTCCACAACAAACTGCTTTACAACAGTGGATGTCTTGTTAAGCTCAGGGCTAGCTGCTACTACCTCCGGAGCAAGCTTATCCTTTTTGTCCTTCTTGCCTGTCTGTGGGTCTACAACAACCTCTCCTGCTACCATGTTTGTCAGAGCAGATACGTCATGATAGCCGTAAGCATTCTTTTTAATGACCCATGTATTTTCAACAAGCGCACCCAAACCATTGTACAGGTATGCGCTGCTTTCTCCCAGCTCATTTACCCCAAGTACCATTTTGTTTGTCTCGTCGTAGGTATACTCTCCGGTGACAGAAACCTTGCCGTTTTTGGTGTTGGCCTCTCGAATCAGATTGCCGCGCCTGTCGTATGTGAAATCGTTCTGTGTATTCCATCCGTCCTCAGACTTTTTGGTAATCTGGTTCAGATTATTAAATTTGTAGTCTATGGATTTGTTTCCAAGCTCGGTTTCATAGGTCAGGTTACCCAAAGAATCATACTGGTATGTTCGTGTCTTGTTGCCGTAGTTCTCGTGTGCTGATATTACGCGGTGCAATGCGTCATAGGTGTAGGTATTTTCAACTGTAGCCTCTCCTGTACCGTTGCCGCGCATATATTCATATGTCATGTTGCCGCAGTCGTCGTATGTATAAGCATGCTTCTGCTGCTTCATGTCATTGTTTGATGGGTCTGTGTCTGTTACATTCAAAAGCTGGCCTACGGAGTCATATTGGTAGTCTTCAACCCAGCCATGAGGGTATTCCATCTTAGAAATACGGTTCATGCCATCATAGTTGTAGTGAGTTGTTCGTCCGTCAGTTTCTGTTACTGACTTAAGGTTGCCCAAAAGGTCATAAGTCTTGGCAGCAGTAGTGTTGTCAGGATACTTGACTGAGGTCTGGTTGCCTGTTTCGTCGTAGTTGTATTCAACAACTTTTCCTTTTGTGTCGGTAGTCCTGGTAATGCGGTTTAATAAATCAACCTCGAAGGATGTCTTTCCTGTCCAGTCATTCATTTCCACCAGATCTCCTACCTTATTGTATCGGTATGATACCTCTTTTCCTCCATTATAGTTGATTGAGGTAATCATATCAAGACCATTATATGCATATGCAGTCACTTTTCCGTCGGCGTCTGTCTTTGTTTTAAGATTTGCGTTGCCGTCATAAGTGTAGGTTGTTACATCTCCTAATGCATTTACTTCACGGGTCACAAGCCCTCTGCCGTCAAACTCGTACAAAGTAATCTCCCATTCGTCTACATTGTCCTGTGTATCAACGCGGTGCATTGAGGTCTTTATTAAATTGTTCATTGAATCGTATTCAAACAAGGCGCTGTTTCCCATAGCATCTATGGTTTCAATAATATTTCCGTTGGCGTCCAAATTATATCTGGTCTTATGCCCGGCCTTGTCAGTGCTGCTTATTATCTTTCCTTCTCCGTTATATTCAAATGTCTCTGTTTTTCCGTCAGGAGTAGTGATGGAAACAAGACGGTCTAAGGCATCGTATACATAAGTGGTAGAGCCATCAACTGTTGTCTTCTTAACCATGTTGCGTCTGCCGTCGTACTCGTAGGATATGGTATAGCCTTCGGCATTGGTTTCGGTCGCCACATCGCCGCGGTCAGTGTAGGTAAAAGAAGTCACGCCTCCGCGTGCATCTGTAACGGTGAGGACACGGTCCATTTCATCATAGGTGTATAGGATTGCATTTCCAAGTGCATCTGTAATTTTGACTATTCTGCCACAATCGTCATAAATATAATGTGTTTGTGCACCTTCCTCGTTGATAACCTTGATGAGACGTCCATCTGCATCGTATGTCTTGGAGGAAACTCCACCTTCAGCATCTGTTTTGCTCACCAGTCGGTCAAGTCCGTCATAGGTGTAGTAGGTTGTATTGCCGTTACCATCGGTCCCAGAAAGTTTATTTCCATTACCGTCATAAGTGAAGCTGTAAGTATAGCCAGCAGCATCCACGTATGAAATAAGCCTGTCAGCTGCATCATAGGTATACATGATGCTGTATCCGTCTGCTTGGGTAATCTTAACAACATTGCCATTACCATCATATTCGGTGGTTGTTACAGCACACTTTGGGTCTGTTATTGATGCAACACGTCCCAGCACGTCGTAAGTGTATGTGGTTGTAGCTCCGTCGGTATTTGTTTCGGAAATCAGGTTTCCGTCTCTGTCGTAAACCAAGCTGCTTTCACCGCCAAGGGCATTGGTGGTCTTGATCAGATTGCCCACTTTGTCATATTCGAACATAGTGGTGTAGTCTCTTGCGTTTTTCAGTTCTGTCATGCGGTTGTTGGAATCGTAGGTGTATGTTACGACATAGCCTTCTTCATCGGTAACGGTAATGTTGTTGCCATTTGAGTCGAAGGTATATGCAACACTGGTACCATCTTTGTTTGTCATGCCTATGAGCTGACCCTTTGCATCGTAGAAGAATGTAACTACATGACCCATTGGATCGGTAGTGCTTGAGATACGGTCCATAGAATCATAGGTATTGGCTGTGCTTATGCCCAGCGGTGTAATCTCAGTTAGTCGATTACCGTCTTGGTCATAGGTATAACGAGTAATTCCTCCCATTGGGTCTGTGCAGGAAGTCATGTTGCCGTCTGCATCATAGGTGTATTCACGCACGTTGCCGTTTCTGTCGGTGTCTTTAATTAGCTGTCCTAATGCGTCATAGGACTGTGATGAAGTATATCCCAGAGGGTCGATGGCTCCCGTTGTATTTCCTTCGGCATCGTAATCATAGGTACGAAGATTTCCGTTCCAGTCTGTTGAAGAAATTAATCTATCAAGACTGTCATACATATAAGTGTAGGATTTACCGTCTGCATTGATTATCTCGGTGATATTTCCGTTTTTATCATATACTGTCCTTGATGTGTTGCCTTCAGGAGTCGTGGTTTCTGAAAGTCTTCCCATCGGGTCGTATGAATATTGTGTTGTGTTGCCTTCTGCATCGGTTATTGAGGAAATTTCATTGTTTTTAGTATATGTGTATGTTGTAACATATCCCATTGAATCTGTTCTTGTAAGAACATTTCCCATAGCATCATAGTCCTGGGATGTGATTCCTCCGTTTGGATCTGTGGTTGAAAGAATTCGGCGGTTGCTGTCATATGTATATGTAGTAACACCGCCTAATTCGTCAGTAATGCTTGTAATAGCCCCGTTGGAGTCATAGCTGTAGCTTACAAAACTTCCGTCTGCATGTGTAACAGAGGTAAGCCTTCCAAGTTCATCATAGCTGTTGTTTGTAACAAAGCCTCTTGAGTTGGTTATACCTGTATTGTTATACCTGTTGTCATAGGTATATGATTCGGTGTTTCCGTCCGGTGATGTGATACTTTCAAGATTTCCAACGCTGTCGTAAACGTAAGTGGTTTTACCGTTTAGTGCATTTGTGGAACCGGCCAGATTGTTGTTTGCATCATATATGTATGTGGTTGTGCTGCCGTTTCTGTCACGCTCTGAAATCAGATTGCCGTTAGAATCGTAAGTACGAACGGTGCTCTGATTCATTGCATCTGTTACCTTGGTCTTATTACCGACACCATCATAGTAATAGTTTGTCTCATTGCCGTTAGCGTCAGCAGTGGACATTGTCCTTTGCATACTGTCATAACCGCTTGATATCACACCACCCATGGGATTGGTGGTAGTCAGAAGATTTCCGTTGGCATTGTATGTGTAACGCCATGTGGCACCAACAGCATTGGTCATTGATGTCATACGTCCACCTGCGTCGTAGGTATACATGGTTGCTGCACCGTTGGCATTTGTTGTAATATTAAGATTACCGTCTGTATCATATTCATAGGTTGTAACATTACCTAAAGGATTGGTGATGGAGGTAACATTGCTCTGGGCATTATATGTATATGCCGTCATATTCCCCATCCAGTCGCTCTCTGTAAGATTAAAGCCGTTTCCGTCAACGGTGTATTCTTTTACGTTACCTGAAGGGTCAGTTACTTTCACTAATTTTCCTGCCGAAGTGTACTCGTAGTATGTTGTTGCTCCGTCAGGCAGTGTCTGTGAGAGGATTCGCCCTATTTCATCATATGTGTAGGTTGTGGTATTACCTAAGGCATCTGTTGCGCTAGTACGGTTTCCCGCTTCATCATAATTATAAGTTGTGGTGTTTTCCAGGGCATCCGTTGATGAAATAAGGTTGTTGTTTTCATCATACTCAAAGTATTTTGTGTTTACGTTTCCGTCCGTTGCGGTGCTTATGTTGCCGTTTGTGTCGTATTCGTAGGTAGTTTGTGCTCCCTCGCCGTCAGTGTATCTTATGAGCTGGTTACTCACATTATAGCTGAATTTCTCCAGGCTTCCATCAGGATATTTTATTTCACTTATGTTTCCTCTGTCATCGTGTTGGTATGTTGTTTTGTTCCCGTTTTTATCGGTTTCCGACACTTTCTGGTGAAGCTCGTTATATTCTATGAGTTTTGTTCCGTAGCTGTCTGTTTCTTCTATAATTCTTCCCAGCTCGTCGTAGATGATGTACAGCTCATAGCCGTTGTCTCTCATTACGGTATTTTTTCTTGCAAGAATGTCGTATGTGAAATGTGCTGTTCCCTGCTCCTTCACATATTGTGTTATAACTCTTGCCTGGTCGTCATATGTGTTTTCAATGTACTTTGTTCCGTTGAAATCTGTTATGCTTGTCATGTAGCCTTCTGGTGTGTATGCGTATATGAGGCTGTCTCCATCGGGGTTCATGCTTTTTTCAAGGTTATCTCCGTCATAGGTGTATGTAATTGCCCTGCCCGTGCTGTCTGTTACTGCTGAAATGTGATTACCGCTCCATGTAAATATGAATTCTCCTGCAGGGTTTGTTACTGTTGACAGCTTATCTCCGGTATATGTGAATGTATATGATTCGCCATTTAAGTTCTCTATTTTCTTGATGTTTCCGTCACTGTTAAAGCTGTAGGCTGTTCCGTCCTTGTTCATCATCAGGTAGCCGGAACCTGTTTTTTCAAATATATATGGTGAGCCTCCGGAAGAGTTGTATGTTCCGTCAAAGTCCATATTGAAATATATGCTGTCTCCGTTTGGCATGGTCACTCTTGAATAGAGAGGTTCTTCATCGACCTTGTATGTGAAGTTTGTAGTCCAGCCTTTTCCAAAGCCATAGTCATTTTCATAATATTTAGATGAATAGTGTCTTGAAAGCTCAAGATTGCTTCTTCCATTCAATTCTATATCCGTATAATCCCAAGTGAAACTTCCATCTATTAAGTCTACGGGGTCTTCCACAAAGCAGCCGTATATCTCTTTGTATTCAGCTTTTGACAGATATGTCACTACCATTTTGTTGTTTACAAAGAAGGCTAAAAAGCTGTTGAAATGTCTGTTCTTTTCAAGTATAGGTTCGATTACTATTACATAAATCCCGCGTTCATACTCATATGCTATGTCGTTTCCGTCTTCATCTGTCAAACTTCCATCCCACAGTATTATATTGTGGATGAAATCCGTAGTTTGATTTTCTGATTGAACAAGCTGCTCTTTGAGCATTTCTTCATATCGAATTTCGGAGTCTATTATCTCTCCTTCAAAGATTATTGATGTACTTGTTGTTGGCCTTGAAAAATCTTCAGAGACTATGGACGATCCTGTGGCTACATCTGATATACTGTAGGGCATAGCCTGCTGCATTAGAAGCTGGTTGAATGGCATGGGCTGAAACAGACCTGTGTAACCGTAGAATAACTCATTTCGCATTGGGATACTGTCTGTATCAAGTTTTTTTCTATATTCATCCAGCAGCCTGTTCATTTCTTCTGCCGGAATTTTATTGTAGGCATATTTTTCAGGGTCGCTTTTATCGACGTTGTCCTCTATGCGTACTCCCTTTATGTATCCTATCTTCTCCCCAAGAAAGTCTTCCTTTATATCTGGATTGTCATTGTATTCAAAAATCATTTTCTCTAGCGGCTCTCCTGAATATTCGTACAGCGCTATGTCCACAGGCTGAGAATATTCAAGGCTGAATTCAAGCAAAACAGAAGCTTTTGGGACATTCAGGTTTGTGGCCGACTCTATTAAGTTTGTTGTTTCTTTTGCTTTATCATCTGGATTTTCGTTTGTTGTTGCTTCATCATCTTGATTTTCCTTGTAGCATTTTGCTATGGGCGTTTCTGTTCCGTCTGCACTTATCATTCTGAAAAACTTGAATAAATTTGCATCAGGAATGTCTGACTCTCCTGTTTCAACAGCCAGAGCCATATTCGGCACCATTGTCAAAACCATGGCAACCGTAAGTATTAAAGAAAGAAATCTGTTTAGTTTATTTTTGATATTCATTTTTACCCCCTTGTTATTAGTCAACTTTTTCTAAAATAACATCTTATTACTTTAATTCCCAACTTAAATTTAATCTATCAACTGAACCACCCCCAATTCAATGTAGATTTAATTTTGAATTAATTAATACCAAATATTTCGGCAATAATTACCAAATATATTCATTTTAATATATTATAAGAAAGAAATTTGTAGAAATTTGTAAGTATTGCTCTTTTCTTGTGAATATAATATTGAATGTATTTTAAAAGTATACTGCTTTTAAATAATTTCAGCTCTCTATAACAGTCATAAAAAAACCGTCCAGCAAAAGCTGGACGGTTTTATCACTTAGTCAACAATATTCAATACTATAACTTAAATTGTTATTACATCATTCCCGGCATTCCGCCACCCATTGGAGGCATTGCTGGTTCATCTTTTTTTGGTTCGTCAGCTACGGCTGCTTCTGTTGTCAACAGCATTGAAGCTACGCTTGCTGCATTTTGAAGAGCTGATCTTGTAACTTTAGTTGGGTCAACTATACCAGCTTCAATCATGTTTACATATTTTTCATTCAAAGCATCAAAGCCGATTCCTTTAGCGCTGTTTTTGATTTTTTCAACAATTACGCTTCCTTCAAGGCCAGCATTTGCTGCAATTTGTCTAACCGGTTCTTCCAGGGCTTTTTCAATTATTTTTGCACCTGTTTTAGCGTCTCCTGTCAAGCCTGCTGCTACTTCAGAAACAACTTTTGTTGTAGCCAGAAGAGCAACGCCTCCTCCTGATACAAGTCCTTCTTCAACAGCTGCTCTTGTAGCATTCAAAGCATCTTCAATTCTCAATTTCTTGTCTTTCATTTCAGTTTCAGTTGCTGCACCTACATTGATAACTGCAACGCCGCCTGTTAATTTAGCAAGTCTCTCCTGCAGTTTTTCTCTGTCAAATTCAGAAGTTGATTCTTCATACTGAGATTTGATTTGTTTTGCTCTTTCAGCGATTTCTTCCTGTGAGCCTGCTCCGTGAACTATTATTGTGTTTTCCTTATCTATTTTAACTGTTGCTGCATTACCAAGCATGTCAATAGTTGTGTCTTTTAGTTCATATCCTAATTCTTCAGTGATTACCTGGCCGCCTGTAAGAATTGCAATGTCTCTTAACATTTCTTTTCTTCTGTCGCCGAATCCAGGTGCTTTTACTGCAACACAGTTGAATGTTCCTCTTAACTTGTTGAGTATGAGTGTTGTCAATGCTTCACCTTCAATGTCTTCAGCTATGATTACAAGTGATCTGCCTGACTGAACTATTTGTTCCAATATAGGAAGAATTTCCTGTATGTTGGAGATTTTCTTGTCAGTTATAAGAATGTATGGATTATCCATAACTGCTTCCATTTTTTCTGTGTTTGTAACCATATATGCTGATAAGTATCCTCTGTCAAACTGCATACCTTCAANNCTTCAACAGTGATAACGCCGTCTTTTCCAACTTTGTCCATAGCTTCAGAAATCAATTTTCCTATTTCTTCGTCTCCGGCTGAAACTGAAGCAATTTGAGCGATTTCTTCTGAAGTTTCTACTTTCTTTGTTGTGCTTTTAAGTTCAGCTACTGCTGCTTCCACTGCTGCCTGAATACCTCTTTTAAGTATCATAGGGTTAGCGCCTGCTGCAACGTTCTTCAAACCTTCTCTTATAATAGCCTGAGCAAGAAGAGTTGCTGTAGTAGTACCGTCACCTGCAACGTCGTTTGTCTTTGTTGCAACTTCTTTTACCAGCTGAGCTCCCATGTTTTCAAACGGGTCAGAAAGCTCGATTTCTCTTGCTATTGTAACACCATCATTTGTAATAACTGGTGATCCGAATGATTTTTGAAGAACTACGTTTCTTCCTTTAGGTCCTAATGTTACTTTTACTGTATCTGCTAAAGCATTTACGCCTCTTTCCATTGAACGGCGTGCATCTTCGTCAAATTTGATTATTTTTGCCATTTTCCATACCTCTCCTTATATTATTCTATAACTGCTAAAACATCAGATAATTTGATTATTATCAATTCTTCTCCGTCAACTTTAACTTCAGTTCCTGCAAATTTGGAGAAAATTACTTTGTCTCCAACCTTTATTTCATCTTTTTTCTTTTCATCAGCTGTGATTCCTGCTCCTACAGCAAGAACTTCTGCTACTTGTGGTTTTTCTTTTGCAGTTCCCGGCAGCACGATGCCGCTTTTAGTTTTTTCTTCTGCTTCTACCATTTTAATTACTACTCTTTCGCCTAATGGTTTAACTGTCATAATTTGTTCCTCCTATTTTATTTAATGTAATTATTTATCCATTTGATTGTTAGCACTCAATGTCGTAGAGTGCTAACACTTACAATCTATATAATAACCAATTGTTGTTTCGTTATCAAGTGCCATTTAGCATAATTTTCGATTATTAAACTAATTTAAAGGGATTATTAACAATATCTCTTTTAATTGCTTTAATTTTCTTAATATTTCTCATTTTATGTTCATTTTGGATTTTGTTCACAATATATAAATAAAATTTACAAAATAGTTGATGTTTTTTACCCTTGACTATAGTATAATTTGAATATATAGTATAACACATTTCAATTATTAATATTTAGGAGGAAATAAAATGTCTCTTGTAACATCAAAGGAAATGTTCAAAAAAGCTTATGAAGGCCATTATGCTGTAGGTGCCTTCAATGTAAATAATATGGAAATTATTCAGGGTATTGTGGATGCCGCTAAGCAGGAAAATGCACCTGTGATTCTCCAGGTTTCCGCAGGAGCCAGGAAGTATGCAAATCCAATTTATTTAAGAAAGCTGGTAGAGGCAGCAATAGAAGACTCAGGAATAGACATTTGCCTTCACTTAGACCACGGCGAAGATTTTGAAATATGCAAGCAGTGCGTTGATGACGGATTTACATCTGTTATGATTGACGGTTCAAAGTATTCTTTTGAAGAAAATATAGCATTGACTAAAAAGGTTGTTGAATATGCACACAGCAAAGGTGTTGTTGTTGAGGCAGAACTTGGAAAGCTGGCAGGAGTTGAAGATGCTGTAAAGGTAAATGCAAAAGATGCCACATATACAGACCCTGACCAGGCAAGGGAATTTGTTGAAAGAACAGGTGTTGACTCTCTAGCAATTGCCATAGGCACAAGCCATGGAGCATACAAGTTCAAGGGAGACCCAAGCCTTGACTTTGAAAGACTTGAAACTATTGAAAAACTTCTACCGAACTTCCCGCTGGTTCTTCACGGTTCATCATCAGTCCCCAAAGAATTTGTTGATCTTTGCAACAAATACGGCGGTGCGATTCCTGGAGCTGCAGGAGTTCCTGAAGAAATGCTAAGACGCGCTTCACAGATGGGAGTTTGCAAAATAAACATAGATACTGACTTAAGACTTGCCATGACAGCATGCATAAGACAAGTGCTTGTTGAAAATCCCGCAGAATTTGACCCTAGAAAATACTTAGGACCAGGAAGAGTTGCAATCAAAGACATGGTAGCTCACAAAATGAGAGACGTCCTAGGCTGCAGCGGAAAAAGATAAAACATTTAAATTGAAGTTAAAACAAGAGTTGAGCGTGAGCTCAACTCTTGTTTTGTCAATTCAAGTATTATATTTCCTTGTCAATATCATTTCAAATATGGATTGTTCATGTATGTAGAAACATAATTTTTGTCTATGGTAACTACTGCAAAATAATTTTCGTCTTCTTTCTTTATTGCCTTTTCAATTATTTTAACCAGCTCGTAAGGCTGCATATCGTAATCCACTGGAACCAGCACATCAAATATTAAATTTGTATGAGTTTCTCCCTTAACTACCCTGAAATCGTGCATGGTAAGTTTTTCGTCGATTGCTCTGATGATTTTACCTGTGCTGCATCTAAGTTTATTAATTTCAGGATCGTTTGTTATTATGGGGTCCAGATGTATTACAAGGTTGACGTCACATTCCTTAGAAATGTCTCTTTCAATGTTGTCTATGAGGTCATGAGACTTGAGTATATCTTCCTTTGCATCAACTTCTGCATGCACTGTTGCAAAATATCTGTTGGGACCGTAATTGTGAACCACTAGGTCATGTATGTTCAAAATTCCTTCATAGGACAGTATTTTTTTCTCAAGCATGCTTATAAGCTCAACATCTGGCATTTCTCCAAGGATAGGATTCAATATGTCCTTTAAAATTCCAATTCCTGAATACAATATGAACAAAGCGACTAAAATACCCATGTACCCGTCTATTTCGAAGCCTGTAACCATTGATATCAATGCAGACGAAAGAACTGCCGATGTGGCAAAGACATCATTTCTCGAATCCATGGATGCTGCCTTTATTGTTGTTGAATTTATTTTTACTCCAATATTAAAATAAAATCTGCTGAGCCAAAGTTTGCCTGCCACTGAAATGAAAAGAACAATAATCATGGCAAGGGAATAAATTGTTTTTTCGGGATTGAGCACTTTGTTGAAAGATGACTTTAAAAGTTCTATCCCAACAAGAAGAATTACAATACCTAAAACAAGTCCAGTAAGATACTCTATCCTGGCGTGTCCGAAAGGGTGATCCTTGTCGGCAGGCTTGCCGGATATTTTAAATCCAATGAGTGAAATTACATTTGAGCCTGCATCTGACAGGTTGTTCACACCGTCTGCCATTACAGAAATGCTGTTGAAAATTGTTCCTACCACAATTTTGCTCAAGCTTAACAACACATTGACAGCAATTCCAACTATGCTGCTTACAGTTCCATACGTCTGCCTTACGCCTGAGTCCTTCACATTATAATAATCTTTGATAAAAGTTCTAATAATATAATCAGTCATTGTTTCTCCTTTTACTGATACAGTTCAAGCTCCAGATACAAATTTTCTATTTTTTCTTTGAGTTTTACATATTCATCATATTTATTATTATATTCATTTAAATCCCATTCGGCAGAACTTGTGTTAAGTATTTTTTCAAGTTCTATGATTTTGTTTTCCGTATCCAGAATGCTGTTTTCAAGCTTTGCCAAATCTCTTTTTGCCTTTTCTGCAGCCCTTGTCTCTTCTTTTTTCTTCTGATAAATTTCCTTGTTTTTAGAAACTGCTTTTTCTTCCTTTACTTCAGCAGACTGCTTTATCTCTGCAATTCTTTGCTTTTCATTTTTATAGCTTTCATAATCAAAATCATAAATTTTGAATTTTCTGTTTTCAATTTCCCCTATGCATGTTGCAATTTTATCCACAAAGTATCTGTCATGGGACACAAAAAGTATTGTGCCTTCGAAATTTATGAGGTTTTCCTCCAGCACTTCCCTTGACTCAATGTCAAGGTGGTTTGTGGGTTCATCAAGAATAAGGGTGTTTGCATTTTCATAAATAAGCATGCCTAGCTTAAGCCTTGATTTTTCTCCGCCTGATAACGTGCTTATATGTTTGTAGACATCATCTCCTGCAAACATGATTTTAGCCAGCTCCTTGCGTGCTTCGCTTAGGGAAATTCCATAATGATATGAAAAATAATCAACAATTGAAACATCCTCCCTGTCGAAGGAAACCTCCTGAGGAAGATACCCTATCTTCACATTTGAGCCTATTTTTACGCTTCCTGCATCGCTTTTCATATCATCCAGTATTATTTTAAGCATGGTTGACTTTCCTGTTCCATTTTCTCCCAAGATGCAGAGACTGTCCTTGTAAAACAATGTGAAGCTCAAATCTTCAAACAATTTCTTGGAATCAAAAGACTTTTCTATGTTTTCAACTTTTATTACTTCCCTTCCGGTTCTTGACACATTGTCTATATGAAAATCTGCAGTTTTTTTGTCAACTACGGGTTTGTTTATTTTTTCTATTTTTTCAAGCCTTTTTTCAAGTTCCTTCGCTCTTTTGTACATTTTGTCGGAATCACGCATTTCGCCCCATATGCGGTATCTTTGAATCTGATCTTCCATTTTCTTAATCTTTTTCTGCTGGCTTTCATATTCCTTCATTGCCTGCAGAAAACGCAGTTCTTTTTCAGCCACATATTTTGAATAATTTCCGTTGTAAATCTGTACGCCGTCTGATTCAAGCTCGATTATTTTGTTTACCACCCTGTCAAGAAAATATCTGTCATGGGAAACTATTACAATGGTTCCCTGATACAAATTCAAATATTCTTCAAGCCACTCAACGCTTTTTATATCCAGATGGTTTGATGGTTCATCAAGAAGCAGCAGTTCCGGCTCTTCAAGAAGAATTTTACCGAGAATTACCCTTGTTTTTTCTCCACCGCTCAATAAATTGAATTTTCTGTTTTGAAGTTCTTCCGATATTTCAAGGCCCTTAAGTATTTTGCTCAGTTTTTCCTTTACGCTGTACCCGCCGGCTATTTCATAGGAGTCATGGAGATTGCCGTATTTTTTTATGGCAGCTTCAAGCTCTTCACCCTTAAGAATATCAAATGTTTTTTCAATTTCTTCCATTTGATTTTTAATTTCTTCTGTATTTTTAAAGGCTTCTTTTAAAACATCCAAGACCGTGTTATCATCGTCATAATTTGGTATCTGCTCAAGATATCCTATGGTTAATCCTTTTCTTTTGTTGACCTGGCCTTCCTGGAAATTTTCACTGCCTGCCATGATTTTCATCAATGTTGTTTTTCCTGTACCATTTCGGCCTATCAAGGCAATCTTGTCCTTTGTCTTAACATCAAATGTCACATTTTCAAATATTTTGTCTACACCGTACATTTTTGTTAAATTGCTTATTCCTAATTCAATCATTATATTCCCTCTATTTTTTAATCATATGTTAACTTTTTCCCTTACGGTCGAAAAAATTGGGTTAGGGCATACAAAAATACCCGTGGAACATACTACCGTCCCACAGGTATAACCTGCTGCCATTGGCCCAGCCCCATGAACAATGTCCATCGCCTGCTCAGTTTGTACTGTATTTGCGTAAAAATACGTTGCAGTGCAAAAAGAATTATTTAAATAATAATACTATATGTAAAAAAAATTGTCAAGAAAATGAAAAAAAGCCTCCAAAGAGGCCTTAAAAGCTTTAGTTTTTCTTCCCGCCGGAATTGCCATTATTGCTGTTTCCGTTTCCCTGATTGCTGTTTACATTGCTTTTAGTTTCAACTTCAACGGATTTTTCCGTGTCTTTATCCTTATTTTTTACTTCTTTCTGATAATTTTTTGTAGCATTCATTATGTCCTTAACAGGCTTGTCAAGCCATTCTTCCTTGTCAAAATCTTCAGGATTTCCTGAAGCTTCTGCAAGTTTGTCAACAAGGTTCATCTTTCCTGGCGTAACACCTTTTTCTTTTGCTTCATCAACCTTCTGTTGGCTTACTTTTACAATCTCAACTTCAACGCCTGTTTCATCGTCTTCTATATCTTCATCCTTATCTGATGCATTCTTTTCTTCTTTGACTTTTTCTTTGTCTTTGTTTTCGGACTTATCTTTGTTTTTATCTTCAGAATCATCCAACGCTATGCTGTTTTCATCTTCTATCTTTTTAGAATCATCAGCCTTTTCAATTTCTTCAGAATCTTTATTTTCAGTCTTCGAATCTTCCTTTGTTCCATTTGAAACTTCTAAAGAATCTTTTTCTTTATCTTTGCCTACTTCTTCATTGACAGCTGTTTTTAACGCTGCTGCCAAATTATTGGTTTTTTCTTCGCTTTTGCTTGATGTTGCAACTACTACTCCGCCATCTTCGCCTTCAGTAATGTAGCCCTGATTTTTAAGCTCTGTCAAAACATTTTTTACAGCATCTCTTATTTCTTTGTTTTTCAATCCGTCAATATTTATTTCTTGAACCATTTTTTCAGCATCGTCATTTACAGCTTTAACCTCCAATACACGGTCAAAACGGTTTATGGAAAATTCAAAAGAAGGGTTGACGTCAAGACTTACATAGGAATACGGAGTCATATACGCCCATGCCGGAGTAACAAACAAAAACATTGCAGCGGCTGCTGTCAAAGCCCACTTGGCATAATTGATGTTTGACATTGCTATTTCTTGCCCAATTTTATAATTTCTGTTTTTTATTTGTGATATGCGGCCGTCTTCAGACAAAGCGGCTGCATTGCTGCCCTTGATTTCTACAATTACTGCTTTCATTTTTCTAACTCCTCGCGAATATATCGCATATAACTTGCAAGATACGGAAAATCCCCCGACATAATTTCCACTGCAGCTACTATATATTTTCGATGGCGTTCCAACAATTTACGGGGTACCTTTGTATTTTTTTCTATTAAATTCAACGGCAACTGCCTTTTTATTTTCATTTCGCTTATCAATATGGGATTTTTTATCATATATGCCACAACTTTGCCACAGGCCCTCTTTGTTTTGTCGGCTTTTGGCGAACATTCAGCCAAATCCATAAAGGAAAACCCATATGCTGAAAAAATTTCATTCACCAGATATATCTCAAGCTTTGCTGAATTTTCGTCCGTAGCTGCCACCTTCTGGGCTATTTCAGCCTGCATTGAAAAATCTTCATCCTCATCCGTTTCAGAACCGAACAGCGACGGATTTACCGAAATTTCAGGAGCATATCTCGACTTACTCCTAATGAAGTCAATAATTCGCCTTCTTATTACCAGTTCTGCGAAGTTTAAAAAACTGCCCTTCTCAGCAGAATAATTTTTTACAGCCTCCGTAAAAGCTGCCAATGCAATGGACCATTCATCATCACTTCTTGAGACATAGATACGGGCTGCCGAAGATGCGCACTTCAATATGAAATTCTCGTATTGCTTAATTAATTTGTTCATGGTATCTTCGTTTGTTTTGGCGCTCACTGCCAATTCATCTAACTCGCTCACTTTTCTCACCTCAAAGTTACAATTACGCATTATTATATCATCTAATCTTTTTTATTACAACGAGATATTGTCATATTTTAAAACTGGAGGAATAATGTTGTTGTGTTTCATCTAAAAAATCCTGATTTAATCAGGATTCAGACTATTGACAAATCACGACGCTGTCATCCTGAACGATAGTGAAGGACCTCATCTTTGAGATTCTTCGAGCAAGCTCTCAGAATGACAACGTCCAAATATATACTTTGTCATCAGGATTTATTTTTTGAACAGATACCAAATTTTGCTGTCAAGTTCATATTTAAGCTCAAAAATATCTTTTCCGTTGTGGAGGCAAACAAAGACGATTTTTGTGTTCCCGACAATATTTTCTTCATAAGATTTCATTATTTTTTCGATTTTCACGACCTTGTCTTCCAGCCTGAATTTAACAGGTTCAATTTTGCCGTCGGTGTTGAAAACAACCATTACTTTTATGGGTTCATTTAAAATTTTCATACTTTCACCTTTACAAGATATTTCCCATTCCCGGATATTCATCATCAGGGTATCCTCCCAAAATTGGCCTTAAGTCACTGTTGGCGAACACTCCCCTGATTACGGCTTCGTCACCATATTTAATCCTTATTTTATCCACAGCCTTATCAAGAATTTCATTTTTTATACTCAGTTCATCCTGAAAAATATTTATTTGCTTTATGTCAGAAAATTCGAGATCTGAAACTGAAACACCAAGCTGCCTTATGGGCTTTCCGTCCCACAGTTCGTCAAAGAGGCTGCAGATGTTCTGATAAATGTCCCTTGTGCAGTCAGTGAAATACATGAGCTTCCTTTGTTTTGCTCCGTATCCGAAATCCTTGTCTTTTATGCTCACACTCACAACTCTGCAGTTCATGTTTGCTTCTCTCAACCTTAATGATGTCATTTCCGTGAGGCTTAAAAGTATCACATGAGCAGTTTCCATGTTGTCTACGTTGAATTTTAAAGTGCTGGAGTTTCCTACACTTTTAATTGGAGCCTTTTCCTTGAAAACAGAATCATCCCTTCCCCATGCGTAGTTGTAAATCATTCTGCCGTGAGATTTAAGCATTGTTGATATAAAATTGTAATCAGATCCAGCAAGATCTCCTATTGTATAAATTCCCCACCTGTTAAGTTTAGGCTTTGTTCTTCTTCCAACCATGAGCAAATCCTCAACAGGGAGAACCCAAAGCTTTTCTTTTATTTCATCCGGAAAAATCGTGTGGCACTTGTCGGGCTTTTCAAGGTCTCCTGCCTGCTTTGCAAGGAGTTTGTTCTCCGACACTCCTATGTTTACAGTATAGCCGAACCTTTCAAATATGCTGTCTTTTATTTTATGAGCGAGCACCAAGGCTTCCTCTCTCTTTAAATCTAAAAAGCGCATGAAGCATTCATCTATGCTGAAAGTCTCGACATCAGGCGTAAATGTAGCAAGGTGAGCCTTAAGAGCTTTACTTGCCCTTACATAAACCTTGTAGTCAGGAGGAATGACCAACAAATCGGGACATTTGTTCCTTGCTTCAAAGAGGGATTCTCCTGTCTGTATTTTAAACTTTTTAGCCGGAGTTGATTTTGCCAGAACAATTCCATGGCGATTTTCTTCATTCCCCCCAATGACCGAAGGAATCGTGCGAATATCCCTGTTTATTCCCATTTGCTTTTCATAGGCTGCAGTCCAGCTTAAAAAAGCTGAATTGACGTCTATATGCATTATAATCTGCCCCACATAGTCACCTCCTTAATTGTTTAAAGGCCTATAGTTTCAAACATTTCACGTTTTATTTCGAACGTTTGTTCTATTATTATATCACACATTTTCAATTTTAAAAGAGTTTTTTTGTTACAAAAAATAAACAGATTTGATTAGTTCAAATCTGTTTATTTTGATAAAAGTATCTTTCTGCTGTAAATTTTTTAATATTTTTATCGTGAATATATACTGGGTACATTTATGCATATCAACCATCCATTGTTACGCCACCATCAACATCACTGATCTCGCCGGTTACAAAACTTGCCATGTCAGAAGCAAAGAAAAGTATTCCATTTGCGATTTCAATGGGATCTGCTCCACGTCCTAATGGAATGGTAGAAATTATCCTATTTCTTTGTACTTCTCCCATATTAGCAGTCATGGGCGTTAAAGTAAAGCTTGGGCAAACGCCATTGCAGGCTACCCCGTAAGGTGCGCCCTCCCTGGCAACAGCCTTTGTCAATCCTATTACACCTGCTTTTGAAGATGCATAGGCACTTGTACCCAAAAGTCCGCCACCGCGTTTTGCTGCAACTGATGCAACATTTACAATACGACCATATCCATGTTGTTTCATAGAGGGATATATAGCACTTATAGCAGTATACACACCTGTAAGATTTATTGAAATTACCTTATCCCACTCTTTCTGTGTAACTTCATCAAAGGGTAAAGTACTTACGATTCCTGCGTTATTAATTAAAACATGAATCTGGACAAAGTCTTTAAGTATCTGAGCAAATACTGTACGGATTTCATCACTGTCTCCAAGATTTACTTTATAAACAGAAACCTTGGCTTCTCCAAGTTCCTGTCTTACCTTTTCTGCAGCTTCCAAGTTCAAATCAACTATAATTGCGTGACCGCCGCATTCAACAATTCCTTTAGCAACTGCTTTGCCAATGCCGCTTGCGCCGCCGGTTACAATTACATTCTTATTTAAAAAGTTCAATTTTATTCCTCCTTTATGTTTAAATAATGGTCACTTTCAAATTTATTAAATTCTTTAGTTTGCGTCTACTGTATTAATTTGGCAATTACATTAGTCCAGGCAGCCAAAGAGTCAATGCTGGCACATACGTTGTGAGAAACAATACTATTAGACCAACTGCAAAGAATGGAAGCATTGAAACTACAGCTTTTTCAAATTTTGATCCGGCAACTTGAGAACCTAGGAGCAAGCATACCCCGACAGGAGGTGTAAGTAATCCCAAGCATAAGTTTACAGTCATTAATACACCAAAGGTAATAGGAGACATGCCTAACTGTGTAATTATAGGAACCAATATAGGTATTAGTATTATAATAGCTGCATTAGCTTCCATGAGGCATCCTACAACCAACAATATAATGTTAATTAACATGAATATTAAAAATGAACTGTCAGTAAGACCCAATATTGCATTAGCAACCATTACAGGCAATTTTATTACAGTTATTACCCATGCTAATATTTTAGATGTTGCTAAGATTAACATAATAGTTGAAGTTGAAACAGCAGCTTCGCCTAAGATTCTTGGAAGATCCTTTATTGTAAATCCCTTGTATACAAACAACCCAATAATGAAGGCATATACAACAGATACAACTGCAGCTTCAGTTGGTGTGAATAAACCTGAAAAAATACCACCTAGTATAATAACGGGCATCATTAACGCCCAAAATCCTTCTTTTAAAGCATTAATTTTTTCTTTCCAGTCAGCTTTTCCTTCTTTTGGAAAATTATTTTTCTTTGCCTGATATATTGCCACAGCTATGAAAGAAACACTTAATAAAAGTCCAGGAACTGCAGAAGCAAGGAATAATTTGCTAATGGATAGCTGCAAAGAAGCGCCATATACAATCAGTGTAATGCTAGGAGGAATGATAGGCCCAACAATTGAAGCTGAAGAAGCAACACCTGCTGCATAATGGTCGGGATATCCCTGTTTTATCATTGCAGGAATCGTAATACCGCCTATAGCTGCAACAGTTGCCACTGCAGAACCTGAAATTGCTGCAAAAAATGCTGATGCAACAATTGTGATTATCGGAAGGCTTCCAGGTAAATCCCCTAAAAACGCGTTTGCTACTCTTATTATTCTTTTGTTTAATCCTCCGCCGTTCATAAGGTCCCCTGAAAGCATAAAAAACGGAATAGCTAAAAGAGGGAAAGAATCCATGCCATTAAAGAGTTTTTGAGGTATTACCATCAATGGTAGCCCTTGTTGAATAACGGTTATAAGTGATGAAATTCCCAATGAGTAAGCTATGGGAATTCCTATAGCAGAAAAAAACAATATTAATATAATCAGTACAGCACCCATCTTAACCCTCCTTAACCTTACTTTTTATGTCATTGATGATTACTTCAATCGTAAATATCAGCATCAAAATACCGCCTGTAGGTACTGCAGCATATATACAAGCCATAGGCACCCTTAGTCCGGCTGACAACTGTTTAAATGTTATACCAACCAGACTTATACCGTAAACTGTGATTACCAGCAAAAATGCTATTATTAGTCCTTTTGTAATAACAGTATTGACATTTTTCAAAAGTTTTGGCATACGGTTTACTATAAAATCCACATCCATGTTTCTGCTTCTTCTTGTTGCTATAGCAGAACCAAGCATTGTCATCCATATAAATGAATACCTTGTAAGTTCCTCTGACCATGCATTTGCACTTTTGAATAAAAATCTCATTACTATTTGATAAAACAAAGAAACAACCATAATTGCAAACAACAATGCCAATAACCACAAGATAATTTTTTCAAGCTTATCTAGTATTAATTTCATATTATCAATATAATTTAGATATTTTAAAGTTATATATCTAAATTGTTCCTCCTTAACAACTATTTTTAAAAAATCAGCTTATTCACAGCACCAGCTGTGAACAAGCTGTTGTTATTTATATAATTGCTTTATTTTACTGCATGTATTTGGTCAACTAAGTCCTTCAAGTCTGGGAACTCTTTTATAAAATCTGTAAGTTTAGCCTGGAATCCTGTTAAATCAGGATTTATTACTTCCATTCCTTTTTCTTCCATTGATTTGATAATTTCACCTTCTTTGTCAAGTACCATTTGTGTTCTGAAATTGCCTGCTTCTTTTGCAGCTTCTCTGAATACCTTTTGAACATCTTGAGGCAGACTGTTGAAATAATCGTCATTGAATATGAAAACGTCAGTACTCATAACATGGTTTGTCATTACCAAATAATCACAAACATCATAATATGCATTACCATAACTGAACATAACTGGATTTTCCTGTGCATCAACAGTACCTTGCTGCAACCCTGTATAGATTTCTGTCGCATCCATTGGAACCGGTGAAGCTCCTAAATATTCCCAGGTCTTAATGTACATCTGAATTCCAGGTGCTCTAATTTTAAGGCCCTTCAAATCATCTACAGATTCAACTTTTTTGTTTGATGTCATAATTCTTGCACCCCTGTATGAAGGTCCCATTATTACAAACCCGCCTTCTTCTCCGACAGTTGCAAGCAGTTGTTCTCCGATCTCACCATCCATGACTTTTTTATAATGATCATAATCTCTGTAAAGATATGGATACGCATCAATGCTCGCGGTTTTGCTGTAAGGTTCCAATGTACCTATACTTTCGCATACTATCTGGACTATTCCGGGTTCAAGACCCTCAATAGTATCTCTCCATGCACCTAATGTACCGCCTGAATATACTTCAACTTTCATTGCTCCATTTGATTTTTCATCCACTAATCTTGCAAATTCTTGTAATGATTGATCTCTTTCGTCACCTAATGCGCTAACGTTTGCCAATTTAAAAACCATTGTTTCTTTTTTCTCTTCACCAGATGAAGTGCTGCTGCCGTTTGAACATCCGACAACTGAAGCTGTCAGCATTGCCAATGCTAAGCATAAACTTAATAATTTAAACTTTTTCATAATTTCCTCCCTGATTTTTGAATTAAGATTATAAAGTTGATTTTATATAATGGAAATAAAATTCTCCATATACCTTAAGTGATGCTGGAACAACTCGAGTATTTATAAGAATTAAAACACTGCAAGTTCGAAAGCAAAATTTCATAATCAATAAATAGGCAACGTTTTCACAAATTCCATGCAATATTGCACAAATTTTATTTGATATTCCTACTAAATTCTTGAATGCCAACATTTCTATAATTTATTGTTTGTTATTTTATTTGCATTCTTATTTAATTTATTTGTATTTTTTATACGTGTTTTTGATTTTGTTTTATATCTTATGTATTTTATTTAATATATTTTGAATTCAATATCGGAATTATATCATTCAAAAATAGTTTTGTCAAATATTATTTTATCATCTTCTTATTTACTTTTTTTTGTTGATAGTATATAATTTGTAATGAATTTGAATTTATTTCACAGAAAAAAATGAGGAAATTATTATGGAACAAACAGAATCTTTAATAGATTATGCATATCGCGAAATAAAAGACAGAATACAAGATGGAACTTATCCTCCTGGAACGAAATTATCAACACAGGAAATTTCAGATAATTTAGGCATAAGTCGTACACCTGTTATTGCAGCAATAAACAGACTTGTTGCACAAGGTCTTGCCGAAGCAATTCCAAGAAGAGGAACTATTGTTGCGCAACTCTCTACACAGCAAATTAAAGATATTATTGAAGTTCGAAAAATGATTGAATTGTTTTCCATAAAATCTGTTATCAAAAATGCAGAATATTATCCAGAAATTATTGAAAAAATGCAGTCTTTAATTTCTCGGTTTAATGATGCTGCTACATCAAACTATTCAAATGCAGCTGAACTTGAAAATACTTTTCACACTTTGTTTATTTCTCTTACCGGAAATGCACAATTAGTTAAAATCTATGAATCCAATTGGAGTGTTGGTGCTATATTCTATTTGTATAGCTTAACAAAACTGCCATTATCTCATCACGAGAAATCGTTCAGTCAGCACAGAAAATTAATGCAATACGTCTTGGAAAAAGATGAGGAAAATTTATATATTACTATGAAAGACCATTTAACGGCTTTAGACAATGCTTACGAGTGGTTCTGCAGAAAGGCAGCAGATGATTTATTCATAAAATAAATAAGGCCTGTTTCACTAAATACTTAGTGCAATAAGCTTTAATATAGAAAAGGATTTGTGCAACTGCACAAATCCTTTTTCATTAATTCAAAATTTTTAATTATTTAATGTTTTTGTCATGAATTATTTTAAGTCCTTTAAACAAAAGCTGCGGGTCGTACAGATCTATGACGTCTGTCTCATCAGACATGACACGTCCAAGTCCTCCCGTAGCAATGACCTTCATGTTTTCAATGTTCAATTCTTCTTTTATTTTTCTTACAATGTATTCAACCTGACCAATATATCCGTAAACCAATCCGGCCTGAATGCTTGTAATTGTGTTTCTTGCAAGAATGGACTTCGGTTTCTTTATTTCGACGCTTGGAAGCTGGGCAGTTTTTTGCCAAAGGGCATCTGCCGAAATCTGAATTCCCGGCGATGTGATGCCGTATTTGAACTCTCCGCTTTCGCTTAAAACATCATATGTTGTTGCAGTGCCAAAATCAATTACAATCAGAGGCTCCCCGCCGTATAAATGGTATGCGGCAACCAGCCCTACGATTCTGTCTGCTCCCACTTCACGAGGATTGTCATTTGCAATTGTTATTCCTGTTTTTATTCCCGGGCCCACTATTATAGGCTCAATATTGAAATATTTTTTCAATGCATTTTGAAAAGAATGCATTACATTTGGAACTACAGATGAAACAATTGCGCTTTTAATGTCTTCTTGCCTAATATTGTTGTAATTCAGCAAATTTAATATGAAAATACCGTATTCGTCGGATGTTTTTTCACTTCTTGTGACCATCCTCCAGCTTCCTGCAATATCGTCTCCTTCATAAACTCCGATGACAATATTTGTATTTCCGATGTCAACCACCAAAACCATGGCAATCCTCCTATTTTTTTATCCTTTTATAAACATTTACCACTGCTGTCGTGCCTATTCCTGCCGCTGTGCATTCCAAAAGGGAACTTGTTGTGACAAGGAAAATGGCAAAGGCCGCAAAAGTAGTGCCTATTCCAAATTCTGTACTCATTCTTACAATTTCTTCGTTGTAAACAAAATAAAGCATGAGAATAACAAGGGCTGTGTTTGTCAAAGCTCCTGACGCTCCTGCAATAAACAAAGAAATTGTTTTTGATTTCATAAGTTTTTCAAGTATAACATAAACGAAATACGGAACTACCCCTACAAATATCCTCGGCAATACTGAAACCAGCGGATTTATAAAAAGATAGTCCAGAGGTGATGCAGGAGCCAGAAGAGCCCTTAAAAGAGTAACCCCTCCTGCAAGAAAACCCATAATGGCGCCATCCTTAGGTCCCTGCACAATGCTTGTTATCATTGTGGGCAGGAAAATAAAAAGTGCCATGGAAGCAGATGTTGTGGGTATTGCAGTCATAGCAACAAACACAACAGTAAGTGCCAGCATAACTCCCATAAAAGTGAGTTTGCCTGTTTGTAAATTTCTATTATTCATCATTTCCTCCTGTTCTCGTTCTGCATGCAGATACAAGACAAATTTTCAATTGATTATAACATATTATTTTGAATACGCAAGTATTTTAAGAATTTATAAAATATTTTTTAGTTATTTTTTTAAATTAAGAGATCTGTGTTCAGGAAATTTTGCGCAATATAAAACACCGTTACCGGTGCCAATATCTGAAGTCTTTAGTCTTTTCTTAAATCGTCGATTGATTTTGTAGTTACCTGGCTTCTGTCCAGATTTAAAAGCGCTATTGCCTTTTCCAAATCTTCGTCATTTGAAACTTCTATCTCAAGATATGGCTTTGAATATGTTGCCTCATCCCATGTGTCTATTTCAAAATATATCTCTTCGTAAAAGTATGACCTGCGATGCTTGTAACCTGGTCTTTTTTGTTTGTATCCCAGTATTTCCAGAATTTTAGCCGTACTTTCCCAGTCCGAAACCTCGGTTTCAGTTTCTTCGTTTACTCTTAAGGAGTCCCTGTTGATGCTTTTCTTGAAAGTCATGACACTTTTTACCTTGTCATTTAAATTGTTCTTGGTTATTCTTATTCTTAAATAACCGTTGTGTCTTTTCTTTAATACGCTGTCGTCAGTATCAAATCTGTAATTCACCTGATCTTCGTCTTTAACCAGGAGTGCTCCTATTTCTATAAGCCTTTTTTCTATTTCATCTTTATCAATATTAAGGACTTTGACTTCCTTTTCTCTCATTATATTGAATCCTCCTGCATATTTTAAATATTATATCATAAATTGTATAGTTGCACATTAAAAACTTTACAAATTCATTAAAAATGATATAATCGATGTAAATTAATAGGAGTGATATCTTGGAAATAATTTCAGCAAAGCTTTTAAAAATAATAAAACTATCCGCTCAGATAATACTTGAAAACGGCGGTGAAACATACAGGGCTGAAGAAACAATAAAATTCATATGCAAAGCATATGACATCAAAGAAATAGAAGCAATTGCAACACCAACAGGGTTTTACATAACTATTTCAAGCGACGGAAACGAAAACAGCACAGTTGTCAAAAGAATAAGAAAAAGAACAATAAATCTTCAAAAAATAGCCGACGTGAACAACGTGTCAAGGCAAATTGCCCTGCATACCATTGACCTGGATGAGGCGCTTGAGGAACTTGAAAAGATAGAAAATGATAAGCCTCATGAATACAAATATACTCAATTGTACGGAGGAATTTCATCAGCATTTTTTGTTGTACTCTTTGGGGGAGGAATTTTTGAATTTGTAGTGGCTCTTTTTACAGGAATATTGATTACGCAAATTACAAAGCATTTTGTAAATCTTCATTCATATCAGTTTTTCTCAAGCATAGTGTCGGGTACAGTTATTGCAGCTATTGCAATCGTAGCAACATTGGCTGCAAAAACAGGCAACTACAATCAAATTATAGTCGGCAGCATCATGCCCCTATTGCCTGGACTTTCAATGACAAATGCCATACGTGATACCATAAGGGGAGATTTGATTTCCGGCATGGCAAGAGGCGCAGAAGCTCTTCTGGTTGCAGCTTCATTGGCAGCAGGAGCAGGTGTGTTCATATATTTCGCTTATTCCTTAGGCATATTATAGGATGGAGGGTATTATGTTAGTTAAGTTTTTTTCAGAAATGATATTTTGTTTTTTAGCCGCCTATTTTTATGCCATGATAATGAATGCTCCCAAGAAAACATTGATATATTCTTCGGTTGTGGCGTCTTTAGGTTACATGGTGTACAATTATTGTGTTAATCAAGGGAGCCCAAGGCTTGGATTCTTCCTTGGAACAACAGTTATTGCTTTTTTCGGTGAGATTTTTGCCCGCAAATTTAAAATGCCTGCAACTATTTTTATATTTCCGGCACTGATTCCAATAGTGCCTGGATTTGGACTTTATCAGACTATTTTCGCATTGGTTGAAGATAATATATTTCAGGCCTTAAAAACCGGCGTTAACACATTTTTGAACATTGGAGCCATGGCCGTTGCAATGGCAATGGTAAGCTTGATTGCCCTTAAGATGGGAACAAGAAAAACAGAATGATTTTAAAATTTATGTTTTAAATTTTGATATTTTGGGTATACATTAAATGTTGAATAATTCAAAAATATTAGGAGGTATTATATGTGTAACAAAGGAAAGTTTTATGTTTGCAAGACTTGTGGTAATTTGGTAGGATTGATTCAAGAAGGCGGCGGAAAATTGGTATGTTGCGGAAAAGAAATGGAAGAACTGGTTCCAAACACTGTTGACGCAGCTACTGAAAAACATGTTCCTGTAATAGAAGTTGAAGGAAACAAAGTAACAGTTAAAGTTGGTAGTGTAACTCATCCAATGCTTCCTGAACATTTCATTCAATGGATTTACTTGGTTACTAAACAAGGCGCTCAGAGAAAATGTCTGTCACCTGGAGAAGAACCGGTTGCAGTATTTGCACTTGCTGAAGGCGATGAAGTTGAAGCTGCTTATGAGTTCTGCAACTTGCACGGACTTTGGAAAAAAGAAGCTTAGTCAGTGCAATTAAGAATTAAGAGTTAAGAATTATTGAAAGGATTTGTGCGAGCACAAATCCTTTTTTAGTGAAAAATGTAGGGGAGGGCCTCGTGCCCTCCCGCGCGGGCGGGTACAAGACCCGCCCCTACAATTGGTTAATTCAGGGCTTTTAAATAGTCTGAGAAATTGTTTAACACAGTTCTTTTTTAGTAAAAAAACAGAGAACGGCTCACCGTTCTCTTCATTTAATTCTTAACTCTTAATTCTTCATTCTTAACTTAACTTAATTTAGCTCCGTCCGGAATGTCCTCTAGGGTGGAAATAAGAGTGAGTTTCTTTCCTTTTTGAGCTGCAAGTATCATACCGTTGGAATCAACTCCTCTTAATTTGACAGGTTTTAAATTGTAAACCATTACAATTTTCTTTCCTACCAGATCCTGAGGCTCATAGTACTTGGCAATTCCAGAAACCACCTGTCTTACTTCATCACCCAGTTTCAATTGAAGTATCAGAAGCTTATCGGCATCGGGATGTTTTTCTGCCTTTGCTATTTCAGCAACTCTTAAGTCAATTTTTGCAAAATCATCTATTGAAATCAATCCGTCATCTTCTGCTTCAACAACTTCTTCCTTAACTTCTTTTGCTTCTTCTTTTTTTACTTCAGTTGGTGCTTCAGCTTCTTTCTTAGCTTCGTTAATTTTAATTATTTCCTCCATTTTCTTCGCAGCATCTATTCTTGCAAACAATATTTCAGGTGTTCCAACCTTTTGTCCAGGAACCATTCCGTTAAATTGTGCAAGAGAATCCCAGTCAGTTTTGTCAGTGTTTATCTGCTTGTAAATTTTTTGTGCTGTTTCAGGTAAAAATGGCTCCAGCAATACTGCTGCTATTCTTATAGATTCAAGCAGGTTGTATAAGACGGTTCCAAGTCTTGCTTTCTTGCTTTCATCCTTGCCGAGAACCCATGGCTGAGTTTCATCAACATATTTGTTGCTTCTTCTGAGAAGAGTAAAAATTTCATCTATTGCGTCTGAAACCCTCAGTTCATCCATTTTCTTTTCTACTTTTAATGGTGTTTCAAGGGCCAAACTTATAAGCTCGTCGTCAATAGATTCATGTTCTGAAGGTGCCATAATTTCACCGTCAAAATACTTGTTTGTCATTGTAACTGTTCTGTTTACAAGATTTCCAAGTATGTTTGCCAGGTCTGAATTTATTCTTTCTATTACAAGTTCATATGTCAATGTTCCGTCGCTTGCAAAAGGCATTTCATGAAGGACGAAATATCTTATTGCATCAACTCCGAACAAATCAACCAGATCATCGGCATAAATAACATTTCCTTTTGACTTGCTCATTTTTCCTTCCCCAACCATGAGCCATGGGTGGCCGAAAACCTGTTTTGGAAGTTCTTCTCCAAGTGCCATCAAAAGTATAGGCCAATAAATTGTGTGGAATCTCAATATATCCTTGCCTATTAAATGAACATCTGCAGGCCAGTATTTTTTGTAAAGTTCGCTGTGGTTTCCTTCAGGGTCGTAACCTATGAATGTGATGTAGTTGCTGAGGGCATCAATCCATACATAAACAACATGTTTTTCATCAAATGTTACCGGAATTCCCCAGTTGAATGATGTTCTTGAAACGCACAAATCCTGAAGACCAGGTTTTATGAAGTTGTTCACCATTTCATTCTTGCGTGATTCAGGCTGAATGAACTCTGGATTTTCTTCTATATGTTTCATCAATCTGTCAGCATACTTGCTCATTTTGAAGAAATATGCCTCTTCTCTTGCCATGTGCACTTCTCTTCCGCAGTCAGGACACTTGCCGTCAACAAGCTGTGATTCTGTAAAGAATGCTTCGTCAGGAGTGCAGTACCATCCTTCGTAATATCCTTTGTAAATGTCTCCCTGGTCGTAAAGTCTCTTGAATATCTGCTGAATTTTCTTTTCATGCATTGGGTCTGTTGTCCTTACGAAATTATCGTAGCTTGTGTTCATCAAATCCCAAATGCGCTTGATTTCTCCTGCAACTTCATCAACAAACTGCTGAGGAGTCTTTCCTGCTTCCTCTGCCTTGATTTGAATTTTTTCTCCATGTTCATCAGTTCCTGTTTGAAAATACACATCGTATCCGTTTAATTTCTTGAATCTGACTATACTGTCCGCCAGTACGATTTCGTATGTATTTCCAATATGGGGTTTGCCTGATGTATATGCTATTGCCGTCGTTAAATAATATTTGCCTTTATCCATTTTTTCCTCCTGCTATTATTCTTGCAAATAAAAAGCCCCTTAGCACTAAGCTAAGAGGCGATGTTTCGCGTTACCACTCTTTTTCGCACATGCTTCGCAGCATGAGCCTTACTAGGTCGTTGACCGTGCATTGTAACGTATACCATACGTTGTACCCTAAAAAAGTTCAGGCACAAGGCTCCGAGGCCATGTTCATTTAAAAATCAATCCCCGGCTTCCACCTTTCCCGGTTCTCTTGATCATGATTTAAAAATTACTCTTCTCTTCATTGCCATTAATATATTATTTCAATTCTTATGTTAAACTATACATAAATATCATTTATTTGTCAACAAAAATAAAACTCCGAGTCCGGAGTTTTGTATTCTTATGCTAAAATATAAACTGTATACATTTAATAATCGCTGCAATTATTCCTATTATTATTGCAGGAATAAGCAAGAATCCGATTCCCAGCGGAATAAGCATGATTATGAGAACAAATCCCATTACTGCACCTATTATTGTAAACAATATTTTAAACAACACAACTCCTATATTAAGCGCTGCAGCTATAAATATAAAGAATACAAAAATTCCTATTAAAATTTCCATATTACATCTCCCTTTACCATTATTATATTCGTTTGATAACTATAATACACACAATTTATTCAAAATTAATTAGTGTAATATTAAAAAATGATTAGAAATAATAATTATAATGACAATTTTATCATGAAAATGATATAATGTTATATAAAAAATTAGGAGTATCACATGATTGACTTACACATTCATTCAAAATATTCTGACGGTTCAAATTCCATAGATGAAATAATTGAAATAGCAAAGAATAAAAACATGACGGCATTGTCCCTGACAGACCACGATACAACTTTCGGAGTAGCTGGAATAATAGAAAAATCTCAGAAAGAAAACATTCAGGTTATTCCCGGCATTGAAATTTCTTCAGTTTCAAACGGCCATTTAATACATGTTCTCGGTTACAACATTGACATCAAGAACAGTCAGCTTCAGGACCTCCTGAAAATAATAGGCGCTCATTTCAACGAAAGTTTTCTGGAACACTACAGCTGGCTTCAAAAAAATCACATCATAGATTTCGATTTGAATAAAATTTTAAAATATGCTGATTTCAAACAATCACTTGCATTGTCTGACATAATGAAGGCAATGATTGAAAATGGAGAACCTTACACATTGAAGGACTGGCCTGAATTTTTCAACACGAAGGTAAAGAAATACCCGGGACACCGCTTCATTGATGATTTTCCTGTGCATTCATCTGAAGCTGTTGAGGTTATAAGGCAGGCAGGAGGAATACCAGTCTTTGCCCATCCTGCCCGAATCGGAAAAGCAGATTTAGGCGAAATGGAGCTTCTTCTATCCCACGGTCTTGGGGGAGTTGAAGTATACTATCCTTACCACAATGAGATACTCATACAAAAATATGAAAAGTTTGCCGATGAACACGGTCTCATAAAAACCGGTGGAACCGATTGGCACGGCACTGAACTAACTACATGGGATTCTGAAATGGGAGACTACGGAGTCAAAAGCTTACAAATTATAAATCCCTCTTACAATTAAGAGGGATTTTTTAATGCAAAGTGCTCTTTGCAGTTAAATCTAACATATTCCGTGATGTAATCTTCAAAATACTTTACAGCTGCTGATTTCTTAGTGTCCTTTACTGTAACAAAGTAAACTTCCCATTTAGGTCCGTCATCTTTAAATGGAATGGCTGCAAAATCAGGCAATGGCATATCTTCAACAGCAAAATCAACTGTAATGGCAAATCCCAGTCCCTGCTGGCAAAGTTTGTGGGCAAGGCTCAATTCCGTTGTTTCAAAAACAATGTTTGGCGAAAATCCAGCTGCCTTACATGCTGCCCTTAAATTGTGAAATATTTTAAATTCACTGTTTTCCAAAATGATATTTTCGTTTTTCAAGTCGCAGATGCTTAATTGTTTTTTGCATGCCAAATGATGGCTTTTAGGAACCAGAACCATTGACTTATAGGAAGCAATCCTCTTATAATCAAAATGTTCCGAATTGATTGGTCCTTTTATGAGGCCACAGTCAGCTTCTCCATTCCATACTGCATTTTCGGCTCTCAAATCAGAATATTCCCACCACTTTAAATTTATATTGGGAGCTTTTTTTCGAAAGTCAAATAAAAATTCAGGTGAAAAAGCTGCAATAACTCCGTATGAAGATGCAAGAGTAAGCTTTCCTGTTGCATTATCTATATTGTTGAAATAATTTTCAATATCACCAAGTTCAGAAATTATGTGTTTTGCTCTTTCCATGAGAATTTCCCCATACTCGGTCAGAGTCAGACCCGTTGGTGTTCTGTAGAAAAGAGGAATTTTCAGTTCCTGTTCAAGGTTTATTATAATCTTGCTCAAGCCCTGAGGTGTAATATATAAAGACTTCGCTGCCTTTGTTATACTTCCGTCGTGACACACTTGCAAAAAACTTATCAAATCTTTTGTATTCATACAAGCATACCTTTCTTACATAATTTTCATTATATTATCATAAAGTTATTTATAAAACAACAGAATACTTTCATTTGAAACAGAACAAAAGCAGGCAAAACCTACTCTTGTTTGTTGTAGTAATCTATTATATTTTTAAGCAATATGTTCACATTTTCCAGCAATATGCCAAATTCATCAGCCCTGATATCGTCAACATGAATTCCTATTGCAACAACAACCGTGCAGTCGAGCTTTGTAGCCAGATACTTTGCACAGTTGTATGACAATTCATCTTCCCTGTGACCTTGAATACATATGACGCTTGTTGAAGCAGAACGCTTCTTGCCGTCTTTGTGCTCAAGTCTAGGTACTGCAACTGCAGCAGCTCCTATATGGTATTTTTCCCCGCCCCCTATGGTGACATTCAAGTCATTTCCGCAGCGCACTGCAACTGCTTCAACAGTATATTTTCCGCTTCTGGCAACCTTCTTAAAGCTCTCCATCATATTGCGTACCTTCCCAGACGATAAATTTCTTGTGGTCGAGTCCAAACTGCATCAATATTTTGCCTACAATATGGTTTATCTGTTCCTCAATAGTCTGTGGATTATTGTAAAAAGTAAGCATTGGCGGAATTATCACACAACCCAGATCAGAAACTTCCTTCATATTTCTGATGTGCACTTTGCCAAAAGGCATCTCCCTAGGAACCAGAACAACCTTTCTATTTTCCTTCAGACAGACATCTGCTGAACGAATAAGAAGATTTTCAGCAAAGCCTGCCGCAACTCCTGCAAGCGTCTTCATGCTGCATGGAACAACAATCATGCCGTCCGTCTTGAAGGATCCGCTTGATATGGATGCAGCCAAATTCTTGTTGCTGTGAACAAAGTCTGCCAGTTCTTCAACATCTTCAATTTTTAAATTAGTTTCAAGTCCGAATGTAACTCTTGCACCTTCTGTAATAACCAGATGTGTCTCGCATTCCGGATATGCTTTTAGAGCCTTTAACGTGTGATAACCAAGCACAACACCGCTAGCACCGGATATTCCTACTATTAGCCGCATAATTTCTCCTTGAATCTTAAAAAAGACCTATCATTTTCCAATACGGAACTTCTACTGCCACTGTTATGATGAAAACAACAATTGTCAAAGGTATACCAAGCCGCATTACTTCTTTTTGTCCGTACATTCCATTTTCTTCGCCCTGTCCCACCAGAATATTCAAATGATGGAAAGGAAGTATATAATGAATTCCTATGGAAGTGTAAACAAGCAATGTAGTAACAATAGGACTGATTCCCATAGGTTCTGTAAATATTAACAAGGCCGGTATAGCTATACCCATAACAGCAATTACACTTCCCAGAAACATGTGTATTCCCATGGAAATTAAAGCTATAATAAGTGCAAGCACAAATGGGTTTGACGGTATTGAAGATGGAAGTATTGTTTCAGCAATCCAGGTGTTCATTCCTGTAACTGCTCCTACCTTACCAATTGTCATGGCTGCTGTCAAAAACAACAATACGTGTACAGGCACCTCACTCCATTGCTTTGGTGACAATATTTCTCCGACTGCAGGGAAACTCATGAGCATTGCAATCAAAAGTGTAATCCATCCAATGTTTATTCCGTGAATTGAGTCAGTCATCCACAGTACAACAGCTATAGCAAGCCATACAATAGTTCTTTTTTCCTTGACTGATACAGGTCCAAGAGCACTGAGCTTTTCTTTCATTTCATCCTTGTTTATTGTAACTTCTGCAGTTGGTTTGAAGAGAACCAAAATCATTACGCATGTAATTATGCTTGAAATGATGTTTGGAGGTCCCATGTAAATAAACCATTGAAGCCAGCTTATTGATATTCCGGAAGCCTGTACTGCAAGAGGATTGATAACACTGTCCCCTGTAAGGAAAATCATTGAAACCGGAACCGCTGCAGCAAAGACTGCAAATCCAATTTTTATTGCATCTTCATTAGGTATTTTAGCGCTTTTGATTACAACTACCATAACCGACATTATGAGGAAAGCCCTTGGCCATGGGTGAGGTATCAAAATACTCAAAATAAATGTAAGTGCAAATATTGATATGATAATACTTTTATAAGAGCTTACAAACTTGATAATGAAATTGTAAGCAATTCTTTCTCCAAGCCCTGAAGACTTAACAGCTGAAGCAATAAGGTACGCACCTATAACCAAGTACATTGTGCTTCCTATCCAAGGAGAAAATACAACTGCAGGTTCAGCTACTTTGAAAATTACCAAAAGTGCAAGATAAAGACCCGATGCATAACCTGACTGCACAACTTGAAACGCCCAGAACACAACAGTCATAAGTGTAAGTCCAAGACACATTTTTCCTTGAGAAGACAAATCTCCCAGAGGAAGTAAATTTATTATTACAGCAACAGCAACACCTAATATTAATCCTGTTAGACTTTTATTTTTACTCATTTTCTTTCCTTCCTTATTATAATCAATCCAAAACAAGGGAGCCTAGGCCCCCTCATTATTTATTTTTTAAGTGGTGGTATTGGAGGAATAACTCCCATATGAGCGATTTTTTCATCATCCAGTTTGAATTTTTCAATTACTACCGGAGTTTCAGTTGAACGCCATGAATACCAGCATTTTTCACAAACATATACTTCCCATGCATTGCCTACAGGGGCATCTGCCATCTTTCTTGTATTATCTGAATTACAGCGAGGACACTTCATGATAATAACCTCCTATTATTTATTTAGATTTTTCATCATTTCTTTAAGTTTTTCTTCCCATTCCTTAGTTGTTGCCGGAGGATCCAAAAGCTGAGTTTCACGAGGATTTGGTTCCGGTGCAACTGGTGTTGTAGCATCGATTATTAATTTTGAATGCATTCCAGGCGGGTTGGAAGATGGATCAAGAGGCATGCCTGGGCAGTTTTCTATAATTGAAACGTCCTTGCTTGGTTGTACTCTTGTAGTAAGAGCCCACATGACCTGTTCTAAGTTGAATGGGTCAACAAACTCATCAACAACTATCACTACTTTTGAATAAGGCATTCCGTGAGGAGTTGAAAGAAGTCTGAAAGCAACTCCCTTTGCATATCCGCCGTAACGAACCTTAGTTGATATTATAACACCTATTCCATGAGTGTACATTGCATTAACAGCAACTACTTCAGGCATGGATTCCTTTAACTGCTTGTACAGAGGAACGCTTGTGTTAAGTGCCATCAGATAATCTATTTCTGTCCAAGGAAGACCTAAATATAGGTTTTCGAATATCGGGTTAGTTCTGTGAGTGATTCTGTCAATTTGAACTTCACACTGAAGTCTGGAACCTGAATATGAACCCGGGAATTCTCCGAATGGACCTTCAACTGTTCTTACTCTGGGGATGATGTGTCCTTCAAGAACAACTTCTGAACCTGCAGGAACATATAAGTGATCGTACAAGTCTGATTTAACTATATCTGTAGGAACTCCGTCCTGCAATGCTCCAACGAATTCATATTCGTTCTGGCTGTATCCTATCGGAGTACTTGCCATGAATGTAACAAGGGGATTGTTTCCCAATGTGATGCATATTGGAAGAGGTTTGTTTTCTGCCTCTGCTTTTTCAAGCTGAACAGCTATATCATGCATTGCAAGGGCCTGAATGCCGACACGGTCTTTGTCCTTAACCTGAATACGGTAAGTTCCAACATTCAATTTGTTGAAATCATCAGGAAATTCAGGGTCTGCAGTAACAACAGATGCCTTTGAAATGAAGAAACCTCCATCCTGTTCATTGATTCTGTACAATGGAAGAATTTCAAACAGGTTGATATTCTTATCAACTACATTTTCCTTGCAGGGAGCATCTTCTCTTTTTACTATATTCGGAGGAACAGGAAATTTGTCCCATCTTCTGTTCAATTCATAGAATTGGTCTTTAGTAGATGTATTTTTGTCCAATCCCAACATAAGGGCATGATTTTGCCATGATCCGTGAACGTTGGTCACTACTGAGTATTTATAACCTTTTACTTTTTCAAAAAAAATTGCCGGCTGGTTTTTTCCTAAATTTGCTGCCGCACGACCGGCTGCAGCTATGTCCGGCTCAGGATTGACTTCTTCTTTGACACGAACAAGCTGTCCTTCTGCCTCAAGTAATTCTAAGAAATCTCTGAGATCCTTATAAACTTTAGCCATAATAATCTTCCTCCACAAAATGTTTTGTATATGTTAATTATAAGACAATTTTTTTGAATGACGTATCAAAAAACGGTTTATAGCATCAACATTGTTTTTATGAAAAAAACACAGGACCATATTACTGCGAAATCGGTTCTGTGTCTTAATGTCAAATTACCTCATGAAATTTTCTATGTCATTTACAGTCTTTATGATATCCTTGGAAAGGTTTATAATTCCACCCTTTGTAACCCACACATCATCTTCAATCCTTATTCCTATTCCTTCTTCCTTTATATAAAGACCAGGTTCAACTGTATAAACATTGTTCTCCTGCATAATCTTGTCTCTTCTTCTCAGGTCGTGAACATCAAGACCCAGAGGATGACCTATACTGTGATAATAATATTTTTCAACATCAGCATCATCCTTGATGATATTCAGGCTTTTCAGTCCTTTAGCAAAGTGAGCTTTCACTTTGTCGTTAACTTCGACCTCGCTTGCTCCAACATGCATTGCCTCCATTGTTACATCTTGAGCTTCAAGCACTATGTTGTAAATGTCTTTTTGTCTCTGTGTGAATTTTCCGTTTGCAGGATATGTCCTTGTAATGTCTGAAGCATAATTGTTTGACAATGCTCCAAGGTCAAGAAGAATCAAACTTCCGTCTTCGATTTTTTGCTTGAGTTCTATGTAATGAAGAATTACGGCCTTAGCTCCCGAAGCTCCTATAGTTTTAAAGCTTGGTTTTGAACCCCTTAGCATGAGCTGGTATTCAAAATCTGCCTTGACCTGATATTCAAACTTGCCCGGTTTTAAGTTTTTCATTACAAATTCCAGAGCTTCCTTTGTATATCCGATTGCAGTCTTGATTTCACTAACTTCTTCTTCAGACTTTGAACTTCTAAGCTCAATCATTATGTCCAGGGAGCTTTTGATGTTCACTGCAGGATACTGGTTGCGAATCCAGTGAGCCAGACTTCTGTAGCTGTCATATGATTCATCCTTGTCAACTATATAAGAAAAAATATATACATTGTCAGGTCTGTCTGAAGATGAAAGTTTTTTAGCAAACTGAGCCATGAATGAATCTCTTTCTTCAATTGTTTTTATTCCGGACAATTCTTGAGCTTCTTCTTTTCGCATGAGAATTCCGAACCATTTTTCAAAATATTCGTCAACAGGTGGTATGTATAAGGCTTCTGTTACTTTACCAGCTATTTTGTTGATTATTAAAACCATGTCTTCACGGTCAATACCAGTTAGATAGAAAAAATTCCTATCAACGGAAAACTCATATTCCTGATCTGCACTTTCCCTTGGAGCCTTTCCGGAAAAGAAAACTGCCGTAGAATAGTCTTCCATTTTTCCTGCAAAACGCGCCCTGTTATTAATATAAAAATTACTGTTCATTTAACCCTCCAAAATTATAATTAATATATATTTTATAACTGTCATCCTGAGCCTGCGAAGGATCTCACTTTATAGGATGACATAAACTTACATATAAGTGTGTCATACAATCCATAAAATATATGAAATAATTCTTCATTCTTAACTCTTAATTTATTACGCAGTCGAGTTCACCAATTTATCTGCTCACTACCGTTCGCATAAATTGGGAACTCGTTGCGGTTGACCTACCATCCATTTTTCAGAAAAAACACTCTGAAAAATGGGGTTAGGTCATACCCAGTCTTTAGACCTGCCAACTGCCTTTTTCCATCCCTTGTACAGTGCATTTCTTTTTTCTTCATCCATTTCAGGTTTGAACTTTCTGTTGATGCTCCAGTACTGGGAAATTTCACCCTTGGATTTCCAGAAGCCCACTGCAAGGCCTGCAAGATATGCAGCCCCTAAAGCTGTGGTTTCCGTAACTTCAGGTCGTTCTATGTTTACATCAAGAATGTCAGATTGAAACTGCATGAGAAAATTGTTGGCGGTAGCTCCCCCGTCAACCTTAAGTGCTGTGAGGTTGATTCCCGAATCTTCAATCATTGCTTCGATTACGTCCTTTGTCTGGTATGCAATTGATTCAAGAGTTGCCCTTATTATGTGATTGCGGTTTGTTCCTCTGGTGAGCCCCACTATTGCCCCTCTTGCATACATGTCCCAATGAGGAGCTCCCAGTCCTGTAAATGCAGGAACAACGTACACTCCGTTGCTGTCTTTCACTTTTTCTGCAAAATATTCCGAATCAGCAGCATCATGGATTATTTTAAGTTCATCTCTGAGCCACTGAATTGCAGCTCCTGCCACAAATATGGAACCTTCGAGAGCATATTCAACCTTGTTGTCAACACCCCATGCAATAGTTGTTATGAGGCCTTTGTTCGACTTCACTATTTTTTCGCCTGTGTTCATGAGCATGAAGCATCCAGTTCCGTAGGTGTTTTTCATCATTCCTTCCTGGAAGCAGAGCTGTCCGAAAAGAGCAGACTGCTGATCCCCGGCTATGCCTGATATGGGGATTTCAATACCGAAAATATCCTTCATTGTGTTTTCATAAAATTCTGATGACTGCCTTACTTCCGGCAGGACATCAGCCGGAATGTTAAGCTCATGTAATATTTTTTCATCCCACTTGAGATCTCTTATGTTGTAAATCATTGTCCTGGATGCATTTGAATAATCAGTGATGTGAGCCTTGCCGCCTGTTAGTTTCCACACAAGCCACGTGTCAATGGTTCCGAAAAGTATTTCACCTTTTTCTGCTCTTTCCCTCACGCCCTGCACATTGTCCAATATCCACTTTATTTTTGTTCCTGAAAAGTATGCATCGACAACAAGACCTGTATTTTCCTTTATGTATGGTTCCATGCCTGATTTCTTAAGCTGATCGCAAATTTCCGACGTCTGCCTGCTCTGCCACACTATGGCGTTGTAAACAGGCTGCCCTGTATTTTTGTCCCACAGCACTGTTGTTTCTCTTTGGTTTGTAATTCCTATGCACGCTACTTCTTCTTTATTTATGCCTTTTAAAACTTCTCTGGCAGCATTAAGCTGAGTTTCCCATATTTCCAAAGGATTGTGCTCAATCCATCCGGGGTTTGGGTAAATCTGCCTGAATTCTTTTTGAGAAATTTTCACAATGTTTCCGTTTCTGTCAAAAAGAATTGCTCTTGAGCTTGTGGTCCCCTGATCCAATGCAAGAACATATTTCCTATCCATATTCTCCCCTTAGAATTTATTTATGAAATTTCAAAATATAAATAATAATTAATATTATTATATACTCCTGAATTTAAATATTCAATGAACAAAAAAAGAAACTCAAAAGAGTCGTATTGTTGACAAACCCTATTTTATACAAATCGTAGGGGCGGATCTTGTGTCCGCCCGCGGGAGGACACGAGGTCCTCCCCTACATGATGAAATAACCTTGTCATCAACCTGAACTCAAAAGAGTTTCTTTTTATTATACTGTTATTCTGAAACCAGTCTTTTTTCTCCGGTCAACTCCTGTATGGGCTTGATGTCTTGAGTTACCTCTAAAACTCCCAGGAATTCTCCGCTGTTGTTTCTAACCGCAAAATATCGTATATAAACAAATTTTTCTCCCATCTTAATCCAGAAATCCTCGTGGTCTTTCTTTCCTGCTTTCAAATCTTCTACAATTCCTTCAACTATGTGCACACTTGCCGGTGGATGGCAGTTTGAAACATTTCTCCCTATTATGGTCTTTGTTCTTGGGAAAATTCTTTCTTTTCCCTGAGAAAAATATTTTACCGTGTCGTCATTTCCTACAAATGTTATGTCCAGAGGAAGAGTGTTAAGTATGTACTGAAGTTCATCGGCCTTCAGAACTCCGGTTGGGAAAGTAATCGCTCCGGGTTCCTGGGCCTCTTCCTTTATTTCTTCTTTGTACTTTGTTTCAGGCTTCCATACAGGAACAAAATCAATCATGTGCCCTATTTCACTGCTGTCATCAGCGGCCTTTTTCCACTCGTCTTCAGTCATTGTATCAAGAAGCATTGGAATCATTATATTTTCTTCCTTGAAAATCATTTCTTTAATTCTGGTCATCAAATCATTGATTCCCTTTTTCAAATCTTCATTGAGAACTCCGTATGACAAATTAGACTGTATCATTTTAAGTTCTTCCCTTATTTCATCATCAACACCCCACATAACCTTTGGAGGAGCAGTGATTCCATACTTCTCCATGTAAGGGAACAAAAGATTTTCCTTCTTTGAATAGTGAATGTTTATTTTTGATAATTCCTCAAAACCTCTGTTCAAATTATGGATTGCATCCGGATTCTTGCTTTCAAGATTTTTTACTACTTGGTTTTCAATTATTTTTTCTATTTCCCTGTTTTCAAGCATCAATACATTGGCAGGATGTCCCGGAATTTTAACAGGATCCGTTTCCCTGTGAATTTCTTCTATGGAACCCTTGAATACTGCTGAATGGACATCACAAAGCCTCTGAACCTCTGATACAGGAAGGCCTTCTGTTATTAATGCCTGCTCTGCTTCAGAAATTTCAGTTGCAGACACTCCTGCAAATGCCTTCTCAAATTTCTGCTTCACATCTTCGACGCTTTTCCCCTCATGGAGCTCTTGAATAACCTGCTTGATTACCTCTTTTCTGTACTCCCTGTTATTGATTTGTTCGCTCATAATCTCTCCTTTATTTATTGTTTTATTTCATATCCTCTTTTTATAAATTCCTGCTTTATTTTTTCAATGTCTATTCCCTTGGCTATAGAACCCTTTTTTATTGTCATGAACCTTCCTGCAGTTTCAAGCATTCCCGGCTTTGTTATATCTGAAAATCCAAGTTCTGCCAGTATGTTTTTAACATCAGGGTATTCCTTGCACAAATCATGTACTGATTTGTTAAAATCAATTTCCATACCATTCCCTCCTCTATATACAATTATACCTGCATTTGCTACATTTAATCATAATTCAAATTATTCTTATTGTTTCCAAAGGATTAAAATAAAATAACCTATATGTCATGATTTACAAATTAATCAAATAATTATATTAAAGTATTGATTTTGCATTGATAATCATATATCATGTAAAAAGACGAACTTTCAAATATATGGAGGGAATATAATGAAGAAAATCGTTTTTGTTTTAAGTTTAGTATTAATTATGGTTTTTACGTCAGTAACCGCATTTGCTGACACAACAAATGAAATTGTAATAAGCATTGATTCAACCAAAGTTGAATTTAGTGATGATTTGGGATTTCCATTTGTTGACGAAAACAACAGAACATTGGTTCCGTTTAGGGCCGCACTTGAGAAATTCGGTGCAACTGTTGAGTGGAACAATGACAGCCGCAGTGCTGTTGCTGTAAAAGGCGACATAAAAGTCGAAGTTCCTGTGGAACAAAACTACATAATGAAAAACGGCGAAAAAATTGCTACAGACACAGCCGCAAAAATAGTAAACGGGAGAACATATCTTCCAATAAGAGCAGTCATTGAAGCATTCGGATCAACAGTTGAATGGGATCAGGCTCTCAACACAGTAGTTATAACAACAACACCTGTAGATGCTGCTGCTATATTTACAGAAGCAAACAACAAGTCATATGACTGGAAAAACTATGATGCGACTGCAGAAATGCACATGTCAATGAACGTTCCTGATGATGCAGGAAGTGTTCAGGCTATGCATATGAAAATGAACATGCTTATGACAATCTTCACAAACCCGATGAAAGCAAAAATCACTGCAGACATGGCTATGGACGTAATGGGACAACAAGTTTCACAACCAATTATGCAAATGTATCTGTCAGCTGATGACAAAAGCTACACAACTTACATGGGAATGACTGACAGCCAGGGTGCCTTGACATGGATGAAGTCAACAGTTGAAGATGAAATGTTTGCAATGCTTATGAAGTATGACCAGGATAATATTCAAGCAAACAAGGAACTAATGCAGAAATACATCAAAGATGTAAAATATTTCGGTAAATATTCTGATGATGCAGGAAGAACACTTTTAAGAATGCAGTACTCAATGTCAACAGACATATACAAGGATTTACTTGGCGGATATGTTGAAGAGCTTTCAGCTTCAATGAGTGAACAGGAAGAAATGACTGCAAAAATGCTTGATGAACTTGTATCTGGAAATATGGGAGACCTTACTTTCGTAGTATACATTGATGAAGCAACAAAAGAAATTGTTAAATACGAAATGGACTTAAGCCAGATGATAACTGGTATGATGTCAGGAATGACAGACATGCTCGGCGACATGACAGAAGCTGACAAGGCAATGCTTAACAGCATGAAAGTAACAATGGTTATGGAAATTTCAAATGTAAACAAAGCAACAGACTTTGAAATTCCGGCAGAAGCTTTAAAAGCTCCTGAAATGCCTACAGTAACAGAAGAAACAGCTCAATAAAAAATCGGAGGACCGGCAAAAACCCCGTGTCAATAAGGATGTTTTCAGTTTTTAAGAGTTGCCGTAGGATTTCAAGTCCTACGGCTTTTCTCTTGCCCTAAACTCTGCCCAAAAAGTTGAAATAGACGTCAACCTGCTGGGTATAGTTTTTCTTCTTCCACGGCTCGGAACGCTCATACAGCACAATCTTCTCAACAAACTCCCACACGTTCTCTTGATTCGATTCGGTTAAACGAATACAATAATTATATACACTCTGAAAGGATATGATGGCATGGAATATATGACTGTGCGGCAAGCAGCCGAAAAATGGGATATCACAGAGCGCTGGGTTCAGAAGCTTTGTGAAGAAAATAGAGTCAAGGGTGCGGTTCGGTTTAGCAGGGTATGGATGATTCCAAAAGACGCGAAGAAACCCGTTGATGGACGGAGAAAGGAGAAAACCAATGAATAGAATATTACTTCTTGAAGATGATTTAAGCCTGATTGATGGGCTTTCCTGTTTACTAAAAAGACAGGGTTTTGAATTAGATATTGCTCGAACCGTCAAAGAAGCCATCACCATTTGGACAGACGGTAAATATGATTTATTGATACTGGACGTGTCCCTGCCGGACGGTTCCGGGTTTGAGGTATGTCAAAAAGTACGTCAGGTATCCAAAGTGCCGATTATCTATTTAACTGCGTCAGATGAAGAAATGAGTATTGTTACAGGGCTTGATATTGGGGGTGACGATTATATCACCAAGCCCTTTAAATTAGGTGTTCTCATATCGAGAATTAACGCTTTACTTAGGAGAGCAAAGAACTTTGGAACGACGGATACAGAAATCGTATCTAACGGATTAAAAGTATTATTGCTGCAAGGACAAGTCTATAAAGATGGACAACTTTTAGATTTGACAACAGCCGAGTATCGATTGCTTTGCCTGCTTATGCATAATCCCAACATCATATTATCCAAAGAAAAAATTCTGGATAAGCTATGGGACGGTGAGGGTAGCTATGTGGACGATAATACATTGGCGGTATATATTCGTAGGCTAAGAATGAAGATTGAAAACAATCCGGGTGACCCGCAAATGCTGCTAACCGTCAGGGGCATGGGGTACAAATGGAATGTATTGAATTGAGGTGGACAGGTGAAGATTTTTACCAATAAGGATATTAAAAATTTCTTTGTTGCAATATCGTACATATTGGGCTGTTTTATTTTTTTATTTCAGTTATTTGTATGGCTGTTTTACGGCACATTGAATCTTGTCATACTATTCCTGTCTTTGCTTGCTACATTGTGCATTTTAGGAGTTTGCTTTCTCTATTTTCGTAAGCAAAATCAGATTATGGAAGAAGCTATATCTCAAATAAATGTATATCTTTCAGGAAATACGGATATCCGAATTGATTGCTACAAGGAAGGCAGCCTATATAAGCTTTTTCATGCAGTAAACACATTGGCTACGGCGCTCAATGCTCATGCAGTAAAAGAACAGAAATTAAAAGAGTTTTTGAAAGGTACTATTTCCGATATATCTCATCAGCTAAAAACACCGCTTGCCGCCCTCACGATTTACAACGGACTTTTACAGGACGAAACAGAAGATATTGCCGCTGTAAAAGAATTTGCAGTAAAGTCAGAGAAAGAGATTGAACGGATTGAAATGCTCGTTCAAAACCTCTTGAAAATTACAAAGTTAGACGCAGGGGCTATTATCATAAAAAAGACACCTGAAAACGTAGCAAATCTAATAAATGATATTTATCAGTATTTTGAATTTCGTGCTAATGAGGAACAGAAAATCATTACCTTGTCAGGGCCAGATGATACCCAGCTTTTTTGTGACAGAGATTGGATAATAGAAGCCGTTAGCAACATTGTAAAAAATGCACTCGACCATACGAACGCAGGAAGTCAGATTATAATTGAGTGGAAAAAGCTCCCGGCTGTCACGCAGATAACCATAAAGGACAATGGCAGAGGCATACACCCAGAAGATATACACCATATTTTTAAGCGGTTTTACCGCAGTCGCTTTTCAAAAGATACGCAAGGAATCGGCCTTGGACTGCCGCTTGCAAAAACAATCGTAGAAGCACATGACGGTACTATCACAGTGGACAGTGCTTTAGGTAAAGGAAGCATATTTGTTTTAAATTTTCTTAACCTTACTAAAATGTAAGCGGAAATTCATGTGAGAGTAAGGTACAGATGTTAGCGTATCATTAGGCGGTTATAAAAACGTCATGAAAAATAACCGCTTAGAAAGGTGTGATAAGATATGGATTTATTAGAAGTAAAAACAATTAGCAAAACCTATGGTACAGGTGAAGCTGCGGTCAATGCATTAAAAAATGTGAACTTTTCGATTCCTAAAGGAGAATTTGTTGCCATTGTTGGGGAATCCGGTTCCGGGAAAAGTACACTGCTTAACATGATTGGTGCACTGGATACTCCTACTTCCGGCAAGGTGTTAATTGACGGCAACGATATATTCAGCATGAAAGATGAAAAGCTTACTATCTTTCGCCGTAGAAACATCGGTTTTGTTTTTCAGGCGTTTAACCTGATACCGGAACTTAATGTGGAGCAAAACATTACATTTCCCGTTCTGCTCGACTACAAAAAGCCCGATCGGGCTTATGTAGAGGAAATTCTAACTGTGTTGTCCTTAAAGGACAGACGGAATCACTTGCCACGGCAGTTATCCGGCGGTCAGCAACAGCGGGTAGCCATAGGACGTGCATTAATTACCCGTCCTATGCTGATTCTTGCTGATGAACCTACCGGAAACCTGGACAGCCAGAACAGCAGTGAGGTTATCTCGCTTTTAAAAACAGCGTCTAAACGCTATCAGCAGACAATTATCATGATTACCCATAATCGAAGTATTGCTTCTGCGGCTGACCGTGTGCTGCAAGTGTCGGACGGTGCTCTCACAGATTTAGGGGGATATACCGAATGAACAGTTATCTTGGTCTTGTTTCAGAATATGCAAAAGTACACAAAAAGAAAAATAGGCTGACTGTAATATGCATTGCGATATCTGTCATGCTAGTAACAGCCATTTTCGGTATGGCCGATATGAGCATACAAGCCCAAATCAATGAGTATATCCGTCAGAATGGTAACTTTCACTCTATCATTACAGGCATACCAGATGATATCGCAGAACAAATTAGAAGTCGTGATGATGTAAAAGTATCAAGTTTCTTGGGAATGGCCGAGGATACAACATTTCAGGGAAAAGAATTGTATGTTCAAAGCAGTGAACAGGATATGGCTGAGCAGATGAATCTGAATGTTACAGAGGGCTCATATCCGGTTTCTTCACAGGAGGCTCTTCTTGATAGACAGGGACTTGAGCAATTCGGTCTTTCCATTGGAGACACAATAGCGGTTACTTTTAGTGATGGTCAGGTACGACAGTATAAAATTACCGGAACATACAGTGATTTTTCCAGCCTAAAAGGGAGCGATTCCCACGGTCTTTTTCTATCGATGGCTGGTATGCGTGTGCTTCCATCCGATTTATATGAGGAATATTATTATATTCAATTTAAAAGTGGCGTGAACATTAACCAGGCACTATCAGAAATCAAAGTTGAATATGGTTTGACAAATGAACAAGTCTCCGAAAATACCAGACTGCTTGGACTAATGGGTCAGAGCGATAATTCATCAATGAGGGATATTTACCTGACAGCGGTTATCTTGTTCATTCTTGTTGCGATGGCAGGTATGTTCATGATCGCCAGTAGCTTTAATATGAGTATATTGGAGCGGACGCAGTTTTTTGGGCTTTTACGTTGCCTAGGCGCAACGAAAAGTCAGATTAAACGCTATATCCGGCTGGAGGGCTTACAGTATTGCTTGAAAGGAATTCCTATCGGCCTGCTGGCAGGATGTGGCATACTGTGGTCGGCGGTCTTCTTTTTAAATACATTGAGCATACAGGACATCCCTCCTATGCCGATGTTGCAGGTTAGTTGGCCCGGTATCATTGCTGGAACGGTGATCGGTTTTCTTGTGGTTATGCTAGCGTCAAAATCTCCTGCCAATAGAGCTGCAAAAGTGTCTCCGCAAGCTGCTGTAACAGGGAATATTAATCAGACAAATAACTTACAAATAAACAAAGCATCAAATACAGGACTTTTTCATGTTGATACGGCAATGGGACTCCGCCACGCTTTTTCTAATGGAAAAAGTATGGTATGGATTGCCGGCTCCTTTGGAATCAGCATTATCCTGTTTCTATGTTTTACAGTCCTGATTACATTTATGAACCATGCCTTAAATCCATTAAAGCCTTATGCACCTGATCTATCAATCAAAGGGGTTGAGGATACAACACTACTAGACCATTCCTTAATTGAAAGAATTGAAGTAATACCAGATATCCAAAAAGTATATGGTCGTATGTTCTACTATAATATTCCAGCAAATGATAGTCAGATGTCTGGTACCGCCATGTTAATTTCTTATGACAAGCCACAATTTGAATGGGCTGATGAAATGTTACTTTCCGGGAACCTTGACGATGTTAAAAATGGCAGCGGTGTTGCGGTCAGCTATACGCAGTCGCAAAAATTTGGCTGGAATGTTGGAGATACGCTTACATTAAGCACATTGGGAGAGCCACACAAAGTTCAAATCGCATGTATCATTTCCGATGTGCCGTTTGATGCCGGAAACGGTGGTTGGAGCATCGTCTGCTCTGAAAAAACATTTACCTTTCTGACTGGAGTTGCAGATTATACTATCATTGATATGCAGATTAACGGGGATGTAGCCGCACAGGTACGAACTCTTCTCACATCCGAAATGCAACTGCTCGACAAACAGCAGAGAAACAGCGAAGTTCAAACCGGATACTACACTATGGCAGTGTTTGTCTATGGCTTTTTAATGGTGATTGCGCTGGTTGCTCTGATTAACATTGTCAATACGATAAATGCAAGTGTTTTCAGCAGAATGAGCAACTATGGTGTAATGCGAGCGGTAGGTATGTCTGGCAAGCAACTAAAAAAGGTTGTTAGAGCCGAGGCCATTGCATATGCAATAACAGGAAGCATTACAGGAAGTGTTTTAGGGTTACTCCTACACCGTTTCTTCTTCGGAATGTTAATTGCATCAAATTGGGGAGAGATTTGGCAACCACCGCTTGTGGTTCTGATTGTTACCATTTTAGCCGCAATCCTAACAACCTTTATTGCGGTGATATCACCAACAAGGAAAATTGAAAAAATGAGTATCGTTAATGTTGTAAATGCAGAATAACAGTAAATTGTATTTAGGCAGCCGGAACATGGTAAAAAACGTTGTTTGGGCGATGGTATAGCTATGAGTTAGGAATTGCAATCAGCCTTGGAAAAATAAAAGTTATAGGCTCTCCCATCTGCAAAAAACAGAACGGGAGAGCCTATTAAATTAATTGGTGCAGACTATGTTATAAAAAACAATTTCATCAGCAATTATTTAAAGCCTCAAGCCTCCGTTGACAGAAATCACCTGCCCGGTAATATATGAAGATTCACTGCAGGCAAGAAACAATACGGCATTTGCAATTTCAACAGGCTCTCCGAGCCTTTTCAGCATGGTTTTTTCTCTAATGGATTCCAAAACCTTTTCAGGAACTGTAGCCATCATTTCCGTGTTGGCATATCCGGGAGCCACCGCATTTACCCTAATAGCTTCTCCTTTTCTTGAAAATTCCTTCGCCCATGTCTTTGTAAGACCTATTATTCCTGCTTTTGAAGCAGCATAGTTTGACTGCCCTACATTTCCGTATTCTCCTACAACAGAAGATATGTTTATGATTGAGCCGCTTTTGTTTTCCTTCATTGATGGCAAGACATGTTTTGTGAGATTGAACACTGACTTTAAGTTTACATTCATAACAGCATCCCACATATCTTCCGTCATTTTTTCAATCAATGCATCCTTGGTAATTCCGGCATTATTAACAAGCACATTTATTTTACCATACTTTTTCACAACATAATCAACAAATGTTTCAATTTCGCTTGCTGAGCACAAGTCAGCCTTATATCCTTCAACTCCGTTTTTTTCATAAAAAACGTCGGAAATATCCAGAGCAATCACTTTCGCGCCTTCATCTGCAAACAGTTCGCAAATGCACCTTCCTATGCCTCTGGCACCGCCGGTAACAACTGCTACCTTATCCTTAAGCCTGTTCATAATTAACCTCTGCATTTAATTTTTTAATAACATCCACCATGTTTCCCGCAAGTCTCGTCATTATGCCAATTCCTTCCTGGTCTTCATTTGCATTAAAAGCGCCACCCTTGCCTGCAACTCCCACATTCCAATAAGTATTGCCTACAATGATGCAGTCATTTGCAGCTGCCCAAAGCAAAATTTCAGCAAATGCAAAGTTTTGTCCTGCTCTCCTGGCAACTGTAACAGGAGCCACTATCTTGCCTGATAGAGCTGAACCCTTCCACTCGTAGCTTGATTTTGTTTCCTTCATTTCATTTTTAGCCCATCGTCCGGAAAATCCTGCTCTGTCAAGAACACATTTCATTTCAGGAGTAATGCATGAATGATATACAGGAGATGCAAGCAACAAGCCGTCTGCTTCAGTTATCTTTTCGAAAATTTCCTGAAAATCATCCTCTTGAGTGCATTTTTTAGCATTAACGCATTCGTAACATGCTCTGCACCCAGATATTTTTTTCCCTGAAAGCTGTATAAGCTCAGTTTCCGCTCCTAGTTTTTCAGCTTCAGACAATGCTGTCTTCAAGTAATAGAAAGTGTTTCCTTCCATCCTTGGACTTGAACAAATTCCTAATATTTTCATATGCTACCCCCATCTCACAGCCGTAGCTGCCCATGTATAACCCGTTCCTGCTCCAAGCAGAACCGCAATTTTTCCTTTTTTGAGCCTTCCTTTTTTTTCACCTTCGGTTAAAGATATAAATGCATCTGCAGACTGACAGTGCCCATATTCTTCTAAAACAAAAGAATTATCTTCAGTGAGATTATATTTCTCCAGTATTTTTTCAAGTATTGACCTCTTCATGAATATTGGAGCTACAAAACCTATGTCTTTGTCCGTATATCCGCTCTTTTTAATAGATTTTGCTATTACGTTGTTAAAATTGTCAAGAGTTATAGGATCAAGCCTTTTTTTCATGGATTGAATGTCCGGAACATTTAAAAACTTGTCACTGCATTTTATGTCTGCATTTGCTTTAAAATTCCTGCAGCCTACTCCGAATACAGCCACATCCTCTGCAAATTGACCATCACTTATCATGTGTGTCTCCAGAATTACATTTTTATTAAGCCCCTTTTCCAAAAGAACTGCAGCAGCGCCATCACCAAAATTGAACATGAATCTTGAATTGTGATTTTTATAATTTATAATCTGAGTTTCCTTTGAAGAAGATACAAGAAGCACATGATTTATATTGTCGTCACAAAGCATTATGCTCTTTAATATTTTCAGAGAATAAACACCTGCTGAGCACAGCGAATGAATTTCAAATGCATTGGCATTGACTGCTCCGATTTCATGCTGAATTTTAGCTGCACAATTGAACAGGTAGTAATCTTTATATTCACTTCCGCAGTATACAACCAAGTCAAGTTTCTTTGGATCAAAACCTTCAATTGCTCTTTTAGCTGCTTCAATTCCCATGAAGGACACTGTTTCATCCTGGCTCGCTTCATGAACATGAACTATTCCGAATTTTTCTCTGATAACATCTTCAGGTATTCCGGAAAGTTCTGCTATCTTTGCACTGTCCTTTATTTTAGGCGGCACATAGATTCCTATATTCTTTATGCCTACGATGTCCATGTCAGCCTCCTAATCGTCGCACTTTCCGTACAGCTCCGTTATTTTTGATACTACAATCTTGCCCACATTGTTTTTAGGAATATCATCAACAAACTGAATGTACTTTGGTATTTTATAGCCAGCAAGCTTGTTTCTTAATATGCTTTGTATTTCACCTTTAGTTATTGAAGCATTTGTCTTCAGTGATACAACAGCCTTCCCTACTTCTCCCCACTTTTCATCGGGAACACCGAATACGCACACTTCCTGTACTTGAGGTATTTCATATATTGCACTTTCTATTTCAGGAGGGAACACATTTTCTCCGCCGCTTATGAACATGTTTTTCTTTCTTCCCACAATGTAGTAGTAACCATCCTCATCGACCGTGGCCATATCTCCGGTATATACCCATCCTCCATCAAGAGTCTTTTTTGTTTCTTTTTCGTTGTTCCAATACCCTGAGAATATCTGAGGCCCGCTCCACAACAGCTCACCAACTTCATTTACTCCAACTTCATTGCCCTTATCATCTACAACCTTTGTTATTGTCATATACATTGGCTTGCCTACGGAAGCATATTTTGACTTAATAGTTTCATCCGCCATAAACTGCGGTGTGCTTGAAAGATTATTTGGACCTGCTTCAGTCATTCCATAGCCAAGAACAAATTTAATTCCTTTGTTCCAGAACCTTTCCATGATGTTGATAGGTGTGGGTGCAGCACCTGCCATTACCCATTTGAGACTTGATAAATCAGCTTTTTCAAACTCCTGCAGATCCGACATCATTCTAAATATTGTGGCAGCTCCAAAAAGAAGCGTAGTCTTTTCTTTTTCTATAACCTCAAGAGTAAGTCTAGGATCAAACTGTTTATTGATTATAATTCTTCCACCACAGTGCAGCAGAGGAAGAGTAAGAAGATTCCATCCTCCTGTATGATAAAGAGGAAGTATTATGAAAGCACTGTCTTCATAGTTCAGCCCCCATGTGCATATTTCATTCATAGAATTGAAAATCAATGAATGATGAGAAATCATGCCACCCTTTGGAAGTCCTGTTGTTCCTCCCGTATGTATGATCAGATGAATGTCATCAAGGACAAGATCACTGCAAAAAATCATGCTGTTGTTTTCGTAGCTCATAATTTTCATATAATCTAATTCTTCACTTTTATCAGGTGTATCCTTCAGCACAACATATTCTTCAATGCTTGTTTTTCCCCTGAATTCCTTAACGGTATTTTTAAAAATTTCTTCATAAAATAATATTTTAGGAGTTTCACTGTTTAAAAGTTTTTCAAATTCAGCTGCTGACAATCTGGCATTGTAAGGAATCAAGACTGCCCCAAGTTTACCAGTTGCATAATATGCGTCTATAAGTTCAATTCTGTTTCTGGATATGAAAGCAACTCTGTCTCCCTTTACAATACCAAGTTTGTCTTTCATGTAGTTTGCCAGCCTGTTGGCTCTGTCTTCCAAATCCTTATAGGTATAATGAACATTGTTATCCAGGTCATAAACGGCTTCGCTGCTACCGTTGATTCTTGCCCTGAAATACGAGTAGTTTCCTATCCATCCATTATTTATCATCACATACCTCCATAATTTTTTTGCAAGGAGGTGAATAACTCACCTCCCATCCATTTTATAAATCTATAACTGCCTGCAGCTTTCTGCTCAAGCCCTGTTCCTTTGTAATAAGCGACACTGCAACTGTGACTGCAATGCTTATGGTTATTACATTAAAGTACCACGGCAAAACTCCAGGCCACTTGAAGCCTGCAAAAGAAGCTATGTTTAAAGCAAGACCTGTTATACTTCCACACATAACACCTTTTTCGTTTGCTCTTTTCCACAAAAGTCCCAGCACAAACACAGGAAATGTAGCTGACATAAGTGTTCCCCATCCAAATGTTCCAAGAATTCCAACCATCTCACCTTGTGTTACAGAAAAAACTATTGATATGATGCCGAGAACAAGCATTGAAATCCTTGAAATCTGAACTTGTTTTTTTGGTTCAAATTTAAAACCTAAAGCGCTTGGTATATCACGTGATACAACAGTTGAGCAAATTGAAAGGAACAAACTTGCAGATGACATTGCTGCAGCAAGAACTCCGGCATAAACAAACAGCTGAGCTGTTATTCCCGCATAATCAGCCATTGCATATATTGCTCTGTCTCCTTTTACAAGCGGATCAATTTTTCCTGTTGCCACAAGGTACAATGCACCGCTTGAAACAACCATTGTTAGCAATCCAACCATTGTGTGAGAAAGTGCTGTATAAAGTCCCATCTTTGGCATGTCTCTTGTGTCCTTTAAAGCGTACATACGAGTGATAACCTGCGGCTGACCTACAGTTCCAAGGATAGGAATCAACATCCAGGTCATAGCAACTGTCCTTGGCATGCTTCCCCACGCATTGAGCATATCAGGACTGAATTCTTTTGTTATTTCATTTGCAGTAACTGTCCCTGCCTGGGATGTAACTTTCAAAACTTCACCAAAGCCCCCAGTGATATTATAAAATGCAACTACTATTACTACGCCGGCTATTACCATAACAAGCCCTTGAAAAGCCTGTGTCAATAAACCGCCAACTTCTCCGCTTATAGACATATACACTGCTAATACTCCAAATATTACAAAGCCTGCAACGAGAGGATCCCATCCCAGTAAATGCCCAAACAATTCAGAGCCTGCTTTTATTTGAGCTGCCAGATACGCTACACATCCCAGAAATAAAGTCAGAGACATTGTAATTTTTATAACCCTGTTGTTGTTATATCTCAAATCTGAAAGATCTCCCAGGCTTGCAACTTTTCCTATTTCAGCCATTGCTCTTACTTTCTTGCCAAGTATCAAATATGCCATTGCAAATGCAGCTGATGACAACATCCAGAAAGACATGGCATTTCCTGTTGAGTACATAAGCCCAGGAACTCCCACAAGGGCAAATGCGCTTGCTACTGCTGCAGTGCTTGAAAGGCCCACCGTAAATGGTCCGAACATTCCAGTGCTTCCAAAATATGCTTCAGATGAAGTAACTTTCTTTTTAGCCCACCATCCTATAAAAAATGATACTGCAATCATCAGGAAAGAAAATGTCATAATTAAAGTTTTAGCAGTTGCGCTCATTGTGCTCCTCCTTTTTCTGTTTCATCAATACTTGCGATTTTCTTGACAAAATCTTCCCAGTCTTTCTGGGAAAGCCATTCATCTTTTAAATTGTAATACATGATTGTTAACGTTAACATTCCGCCTATCCAATATCCCACAACTGTTGATGCAAAAGAAGGATGAAAACCTAAGATTGTGAAAGAAGGCATTGCACCGGCAAACAAAGCAGCATAGTAATCAGCAAGTGTGAAACTTGCTACCCATATAACTGCCCATGGAATTAAACAGTAGAAAAACAGTTTTTTAGATAATATTCCTTGCTTGGCAATCCCAAGCATCATGTAGAGCAACATTAAAACTACTCCCAAGTACATAGAAACCAGATAGTAATCATTCCAGCCCAAAAAATTGATTGTTAGCCATAATATTGTGGTTATTACAATTATAGCTGTTTTTTTGCTTGATAAATCCATTTCCAACCTCCTATATTTTTTAATATGACACATGATTCATGTTTCATAATTATTATATTATGGCTGGTATATTTTGTCAACGTTTTCTTTTCGACTTTTTATAATTAAAAAATCAGCACATTAAGACTACTTAATGTGCTGCCAAAATTCTTATTTAAGTTTTACTTCACAAATCCTATGATTCCTTATTTTTAAATGCGCCATTTCTTATGAACTTCATTACTTCTTCCACAACTTCATCATAGTTGCTGCTTCTGCCGTCAAACTCTATTGACTTCAATGCTGTGAAATTTGCAATTCCTATAAGACAGTAGGACAATATGACAGGGTCAATGTCTGTCATTTCTCCTTTAGTCTGAGCTTTTACAATTCCCTTGACATAACCTTTAGAAAAAGATTCGTAATATTCCTTAAATAGTTCCATATCTACGAACTGAGCTTGCCAGACTATTTTAAAAAGTCCTATATGCTCGCCAACAAAGTTGAGAAATGTTTTTATCCCCATGTATTCTTCGTCATATCTGTCTTTGCTGACCTTAGTGTTAAACCTTATGCTATCTTTTAATTCTTTTCCCAATTTGTTAATCAAATAAACAAAGACACTTTTTTTATCATTGAAATATATGTAAAACGTACCTTGAGCAATGCCTGCTTTCGTTACTATATCAATAATTCCAGTATCATAATAACCCTTTTCACTAAATAGTTCCTCAGCAGCCTTGCTAATCTTGTCTAACGTTTCCAATCCACGTTTAGTCTTAGGTTCATTTACCAATTCCATAATATCACCTGCTTTTTAATGATTGTAATTATAGCATTATTTTTAAGTCAAGTCAATTTATTAACATTACAATATACAAATTGAACAAAATTTAAAAATTGCTCGTCTAATATTTTGATATTTGTTAATATTAATAAGACAACAACTAAGGAGACAGAAAGTGAAAAAAATTATTATTTGTTTATTATGGATACTCGTTCTTTCAGGATGTTCCCTCATAAGAGAAATCCCAAGGGATGATCAAAACAACACCCCAGCACCGCCGCCCATAGAAGACACAGAGCCCTCGGAATCAGTTGAGGTACCTGAGGTAGAAGATACAAGCCTTTTTCATGAATATAAAGAAGAAGCCCAGGAATATCTGGACAAAATGACTCTTGAAGAAAAAATCGGACAGATGTTTCTTGTAAGGTGCCCCGAGGAAGAACAGCTTGATGCTTTCATGTCCCTAAAGCCTGGAGGATTCATATTGTTTGGAAGAGATTTTGAAGGAAAGACAAAGGCTGAAGTAATTGATAATATCAAAAGCTACCAGGAAAAAAACAATATCCCAATGATTATAGGAGTAGACGAAGAAGGCGGTACAGTTGTAAGAGTGAGTTCCAATCCACAGCTTGCAGATGAGCGTTTCAAATCGCCTCAAGAACTGTATGAACTTGGAGGATTTGATGAAATTAAAAAAGATGCAGCTAAAAAGTCAGCCCTGCTTGCTGAATTGGGAATAAACCTTAACTTAGGTCCAGTTGCAGATGTTTCAACGGATGCTGCTGATTTCATAAACCAGAGAGCTTATGGAAAATCCCCGGAAGAAACCGGCCTTTACGTGAAAACTGTTGTAGGAATCATGAAAAGGAATAACATTTCAGCAACATTAAAGCATTTTCCCGGCTATGGCAGCAATTCAGACACCCATACAGGTTCTGCATACGACAAAAGACCCTACAGTACATTTGAAGAAAGAGACTTTATTCCATTTGAGGAGGGCATCAAGGCAGGAGCTGAAAGTATCCTTGTTTCACACAACGTTGTTGAAGCAATTGATCCTGCATTGCCTGCCTCACTGTCAAACAAGGTCATAGATATTTTAAGAAACAAAATGGAATTCACAGGAATAATAATGACTGATGATTTGTCCATGGGAGCCGTTTCAGAGCTGACACTTGAAAAATCAACAGAAGCAACAGCAGTTCTTGCAGGCAATGACATGCTTATAGTTACAGATTATGAAAAAAGCTACAATTCATTGCTGGAAGCAGTAACAAACAAAGAAATACCTATGGAAAAAATAAATAAATCTGTTCTCAGGATTTTGGAATGGAAGTTTTATAAGAAGATTATGTAATTTATATATTAATAACTCCGGGCGGACACAAGATCCGCCCCTACAATTTGTGGAAAATCAATGTTTGTCAATAGTTTGATATGTTACTCAGCATATCAGACTATTGACAAGATTAATTCACTGACCTCCTGCGGACAGACACAAGATCCGCCCATACAATATGTGGAAAATTAGGTTTATAAATAATTTCATATGCTGTTACTCGGCATATGATACTGACAAGATTAATTCAATATGTAGGGGAGGACCTCGTGTCCTCCCGCGGACGAACACAATGTCCGACCATACAATATGCGGAAAATTAGGTTTATAAATAATTTCATGTGATGTTACTCGGCATATTTTTTTTGCAGATATTCGCTGCACATATTTTTAAGTTTATTTACTGCTTCAATATTTTCAGAGTTTGGTTTTCCCGCCATGTCGGCTCTTACTAACTCCAGCATGTCATCAAGTCTATCTTCACCGACTGCATCTATGAATCTTTTTATTCCCTTTTCTTTGATACATGACACTATTTCCTTTATGTAATGATATCTGATAAGAGTTTTCACATCCATTGTAAATTCATGATCATAATCAAGTCTTTTAAGTATTTTTTCGCTATCTTCAGCTGATTTTATGTGATGTCCATAAAAATGTCCTCTGCCCTTTTCATCCACGGTGAAACAGTCGGGTTTTCCTATGTCGTGGAGAAGTGCAGCCATTCTCAGTTTCAAATTAGGTTTTATGCTGTCAAGAACTGCCATGGTGTGGTCAAGTACATCCTTGTCGTGGTAAGGAGTATGTTGTTCAAATCCCTTAAGCTTTGAAAGCTCAGGAATTATGTTGTTCATTTCCCCGTTTTCAATAAGTTCATATATTCCGGCAGAAGGAACTTCCATCATTAAAATATTATTTAAAATATTTTTATACATTTTTTCTCCTTTTTTGAAACTTTTTCTATAATTAAACGTCTAATTTAATGCGGCGTACAATGTTCGTCAATTTATAATACAATAAATTATTTTATCTTTCAACATGATGTTTTATAATGCTTTAAATTTGCTGCAAAATAGTATATAATGGTTTTATGAAGAACGGGAAGGTGATTAGATGAAAAGAACCATTTTGAAAACAACAGTAAGCTCTTTATTGATTTTTATTGCTGCTTTTTCCCTTGAAGCTTACGGTGTTGTTTATGAAGCTGACACTTATGAGGAACTGGAAAATGTTTTATTTGAACAAATGAGCAATTACAATCAAGACATAGAAATCAAATATACAGGAACAATTGATAGCATTGAAGAAACAATCCAGGATGCAGTAGACAAAGATATATATGTCAATTCAAACATTAAGTCAGCAAGCTGGACAATAACCGAATACCCGCGCTCAAAAACTGCCAACATCAATGTGGAAATCAACTACATTATAACACAATCAAAAAGGGTTGAGGCTGACAAAAAAATAGACACCATACTTTCAGAAATAATAGATCCTTCCATGAACGATCACGAAAAGGTTAAATCTGTTCATGATTATATTGTGCAAAACGGTATGTATGACTCAACTTTTCAGTATTATTCTGATTACGACCTGCTGATGGAAGGAACATCCGTATGCAACGGATATGCTCTGCTTGCATACAACATGATAGAAAAGCTTGGAATTCCTGTTAAGCTTGTTTCAGGAACAGGACACGGCGAACCCCACATCTGGAACATGGTAAAGCTTGGTGAACACTGGTTCCACATGGACACTACATGGGATGATCCTCTGCCTGACAACGGCACTGTATCATACAGCTACTACATGCTTACTGACAACGAAATATTAAAAGACCATACTATAGATGAAAACCTGGTATTGCCTAAAAGTACAAAAAGATACTTTGATTATCTCACAGAGCTTGGTTATGACAAACTTCTTGCTGAAACCGGACTTGACATTTACATGGATGAAAACACCGCCGAGGATGAAAACGAGTTAAAAACCATACTTGAAAGAAAAATCAAGTATCATCCACTTAAAATTTCAGTGAGAGTCAGCAAAAATCTTTCCCAGGAAAGCGTCAATGCTGCCATGTCTAATTTGTTCCGTCACGATTACATATCTGAAATAGGATACGGACAGCTTAACAGCGACTCAACCTGTGAATGCAACGTGCTTAATTTGTACCTGAAGTACAAGGAAACACCAGATAGAATTGCGTTTGATTTTTCAGACAAGGTCTACAACACAGCAACAAAGGTAAACTTCAACGTTTATGCAATTTATGGAAACAGAAAAATAAACATTACAGACAATGTTCTCATATATCCTTATGATAAGGAAGGAATAAGTATATCAAACGGCACACTTGCCTTTAAAGATTCAGGAAGCTACAGCATAGATTTCGAATTTCAGGGAATTAAAGAAACAGCTTCAATATCGGCAGTAAGTTCAAGCGCCTTTGAATACATAACAGACAAAAAGTCAGAAAATCCTGTAAATGTTAAAATCTACAACCAATACATTGATTTCAGCTCAATTAGCCAATGGCCCTTCATCGAAAACGGAAGAACCATGGTTCCATTAAGAGCAGTGTTTGAAGTGATGAACTGCAATGTAAGCTGGGACACTGCAACATCAACAGCAGTTGTAGAAAAAGACGGCACAAAAATATTAATACCGGCAAACAGCAGCACAGCATACATCAACGGAACTGCAAAGGCTCTGGACGTTCCAGCAAAGCTTGTTAACAACCGTATAATGGTTCCATTGAGATTCATAAGCGAAGCAATAGACAAGACAGTTATTTGGGACAATGCGGAACGAACCGTATTAATATATTAAGGAGGATATATGGACTTTATTAATTCATACAATCCTTTTGGGCTTATGTTCACTCTGTTTCCCATAATGTTCATAATAGTTTTCGGAGTGATCATATTTTCAATAGTAAAAAACATATCAGTAAATATGCACAACAACAAGCAGCCTGTAATACCTGTTGAAGCAAAAGTAGTTACAAAGAGATACAACGTATCCACCCACCACAATTCGACAGACAACAACATGCATCATTCAAGCAGCACATATTATTATGTGACCTTTGAGCTTAACAACGGTGAAAGGCTTGAGTTTCCTGTTCCATCATACGAATTCGGTATGCTGGTTGAAGGTGACAGCGGAACATTGTCATTCCAGGGAACAAGATTTGTAAGTTTCATAAGAATGTAAAATAAAAAGGCAAAGCCAATTTAATTAATGGTTTTGCCTTTTATTTAGTGAACATAAAGGCCGCATTCCTGCGGCCTCTATCATCTATTGCTTGTTTAATTGTCCTTTTATTACTTCAACAGCCTTTTGCAGCTGATTATCTGTTTTGTAGAATTCGTATCCGTATCCTGCTGCGTCTTCCGGCAATACAGATTCTATGTCAGGCTCAATTCCTATTCCATGAATGTTGATTCCGTTTGGAGTGAAATATTCTGAAACAGTCATTTTGATTCCTTCGCCTTCATTGCCGAACCTTTGAACTCTTTGAACAATTCCCTTACCAAAAGATTTTGTTCCGATCAATGTTGCTCTCTTAGTATCCTTCAATGCTCCTGCCATGATTTCAGACGCACTTGCACTTCCCTCATTGATAAGAAGCACTACCGGAATATCTTCAGCTTTTGAATCTGATTTGAAATATTCCATTTCTCCTGATTTTGTCTTGGTGTAAGTGACAACTCCTTCGCCCATGAACATATCGGAAATTTCAACAGTGGCATCTATAATTCCTCCGGGGTTGTATCTTAAATCTATTACAAGGCTCTTCATTCCCTTAGACTTCAAATCCGCATAAGCTTTTTTGAAATCTTCGGCAGTCTGCATGTCAAAAGTTGTGATTCTTATGTATCCTATTCCGTCTTCAAGCATTGCAGGCTTTATAGTTTTGATTCTTATTGTTTCTCTGTTGATAACAATGTCAGAAACAGAATTGCTGCCGTCAGCATTTTCTCTTTGAACAGTAAGCGTCACGCTTGTTCCCGGCAGGCCCTTCATTACGTTTACAGCTGCATCAATTTGATCCGCAGTGTATTCTGTGCCGTTAATTCTTATTACCTTGTCACCTGTTTTTAATCCTGCCTTCTCTGCAGGTGTGTCTTCAATCGGTGCAACAATCAATATTTTATTGTCATCACTTGCTGTTATGTAAACACCTATTCCTTCATATGATCCTTCCGTGTCCTGCATCAGTGCAGCAAAATCTTCTTTTGACAAAAACTGTGTGTAAGGATCTCCCAATGCTTCAAGTGTCCCTTCCAATGCTCCTTCCAGCATTACTTTCTCATCAGCCTCATATAAGAAATCGCTTTTGGCAAGTTCCATGACACTTTCCTGTTTTGCATACTTGTCATACATATCCTTCATTTCGGTGTATGCTTCTTCTGATAAAACTACCTTCTGTCCGATTTCAACCAGGAATACATTGCCCAGCGTCAAAGTCAAAAAAGCAGTAATAAAAACAACCACGATAATCGTAAGAATATATTTTTTTCTAGATACCATATACTCACTCCCGACAATTAATGTTAAGCCACATTTAGTGCTTATACTTATTTATATGCCGCTTTGTACTATTTTATAATATATAATTGTACAATTGCGATAATTACATACAGCTGTTATTATAACATAGTTTAAAAATAAATAAAATAATATTTTATCTCATTATATTATAGCACTAAAAAACACTTAGGGTTTATTATCAGTCCTTAAGTGTTTTTTATAGTTAGTTCGTATAATTTGAATACTACAAAGTAATAATTCCGTACTTTTATTACTCTGAAAACTTAAATTCAAATCTTTCGTTAAAATTCCCATTTAAACAGTAATATACAGTATTAAGATTCTTTGAGTAGACCATTGAGACGGCAGTAATCCATTCTCCGTTTCTTTGACTTACAGTATCAAGAATACTAAATGCTGTTTCGACATTTACTTGTTTTGCTTTTTCTAATAAACTTGTTATAGTTTTAAACCTAATACAATCACATTCAATATTCTCATTTAGATTATCCCATAATGGGGAATTCGTCATAACAAAAAATTGTGATAATTTTGCTGGATTGTATATATTGCCACGGCCAGGTTCTACTACCCAAACATTTGCACTGGAATCACAAATCATATTATGACTGCTCCGGTCCGGAGTATTAACAACTTCAATGTTTTTTAAATACTCGCCTAAATTTTCAACACAAATAACATCATTGAGAATATCTTCAATCAGTTTGGTTGTATGAGTAACTTTTTTGCTTGCCCGCTTGTATAAGCCTTTACCATTTGAATTAACTACAAGATTGTTGAAAAACCTTCCCAGTCTATCTACTCCAAATGATGGATAACTTCCACGTCCACCATCAACAAGCACTGTAAACCATTTTGGATTTTTAGTATCAATAGTATACCTCATACCATTGTTATCAAAGTTCATTCCAATAATTGTATCTTGTCCTCTGTGAATAAAACTTGTACACATGATTAAAAACTCACCCTTATAATTTTATTTTGTTGTTGAACATAATTCTACAATTCTGAATTGCTTTTAATTATAACTTATTTATACCAAATTGACAAATTTTAATATCTTCATGAACATATATTGCGGGAGTGATTAATAATAACAATTCAATCCGGTACTACAGTAAGGATTTTGTTTTTTTAAACTCTTCCTTTATTTCATCTATTAAGTTTTCTGTTTCAATCAAATCAAATACAGTTGCAGCCAGTATTTTTGAAGCACTGATTATTGCATCATGACCTCTGCTTGTCTTTCCATCGTTCAGGAATTCCTGTGAATGGGATGAAGCACTTTCATCAACAAAGGCAATCCTTATAACAGCTCCAGGCAGCAAATAAGTAACATTTCCGAAATCCGTAGATCCGGTTTTCTCTCTTGCAGGCTTTATTGAAGGTGCATTGATAAGCTCCGCATTTTTCATAATCACATCGTTAAGAATGTATGAAGGTACTTTGCTTTCAAGTCTTTTTTCTGATACAAGTTCATAAGTTGTTTCAGTCATAAGGGCAGCGCCTTGAACAATCTTGCTGAATCGTTCTTTAACTTCATCCAAATATTTTGAACTGTAGGATCTGAGGCTGAATGAACCCACAGCTGTCTCCGGCACAACATTGGCTGCTCCTCCGGCATCCAGTACTGTATAGTGCATTCTGGTATCTTCCGACACATGTTCCCTTAAGAATTCCACTGCCTGGAATGTCAGCAGCAAAGCATCCAGCGCACTTCTGCCTTGCTCCGGCCTTAAGGCTGCATGTGAGCTGGTTCCGTGGAATGTGACCCTGATGCTTTCTGCAGCCAGTGATTTTACATCTACCTGGGTTAATGGTCCCCCATGCATCATAAGAGCAACATCCAGTTCTTTAATAAAACCTTCCTTAAGCATTATTATTTTTCCGCCTCCGCCTTCTTCAGCCGGAGTTCCGTAAACAGTAAGCTTAAAAGGTTTATTACTGCATAAATCTTTAACGGCAACGGCAGCTCCAAGTATTGCAGGTCCCTGCATGTGGTGGCCGCATCCGTGACCCATGGGCAAGGCGTCGTACTCACAAAGAAGTCCAATGTTTGGACCTCCTTGTCCATTTTCATATACAGCCTTAAAAGCGGTATTGAGACTTCCCAATCCACTTTCAACCATAAACCCTTCCTCTTCCAGATAATCCTCAAGAACCTTGCTTGCCTTTACTTCATTAAAAGACAATTCAGGATTATCAAATATATAATCTGCTATTTCAGTTAATTTGCCTTTTTGGGCACTTATGCTTTCAAATAATTTTTCTTTCATTTATACTCCTTAGATTGGACCCAAATTAATGATCTGAGCTCCAAGCATCAAGACGCTGCCTGTTGCAACCCAAATCAGGAACAGTTTCCACATGAACCTCATCCATCTGTCGTAAGGGATGTTGGATGCACCTAATATTCCCATGAGAGCTGTTGATGTAGGCAGAATATAGTTGCAGAATCCGTCACCAAAGTTGAAGGCAAGGATGGATGTCTGCCTTGTCATTCCGATCATGTCAGCCAGTGGAATAAATATGGGCATTACAGCCGCCGCCTGTCCGCTTCCGGAAGTGATGAAAATGTTGATTATTATGTTTGCTATATATAAGAATGGGCCCTGCAGATATTTCGGAAGAGACCCCAAAGCCTGTGCGAAGGCCTGTATTGTTGTATCCATTATCACCCCTGCAGTAAGCACGCTTGATACACTCCTTGCAAGACCTATTATCAAAGCAGCTCCGATCATCCTCTTAGAACCGTTTACAAAACACTTGGCAATTTTGCTGGGTCCATATCCTGCTGCTATTCCGGCGATAATTGCCATCCATACAAATGCAGCTGCTGTTTCTTCCAGATCCCACTCAAGCTTGATTCCACCGTAAACGATAACTCCTAGAACAGCAAATAATGTGAGTATTACCATCCACTTTCTTGTAGTCATAGGTTCGTTGAAGCTTTCAGCATTACCCTGGACGCTTTCTAGTTTGTCCAAATCATACATTGGGCTTAGTTCAGGATTCAGTCTTATTTTCTTTGCATATTTCACCAGGTATATATTGGTTATTATAAAGAATACAACAAAACTCACTGTCCTGTATCCTATTCCGGAGTACAGCGGTACTTCGGCAATCTTCTGCGCTACTATTGTTGTGCTTACATTAAGCGTTCCCGTTGAAAAGCCTACGGCACCTCCAAGAAGTATGATACCAGCGCCCACAATAGAGTCAAACCCAAACCCCCTGGCAATCATTACCATAATAGGAGCAAATCCAATAAATGTATTGACACCCTGAGTGGTACATATTAAAGCAAAAACCAGCGCCAATACCGGTATGAAAATCGACTCCTTCGTTGAATACTTTTTCGCAAACATTGCTATCAATGACTGCAATGCTCCTAAAGTGGTTATTACGTCAAAAGCAGCACCGGAAAACAGTATTACGAAAATAAGATTTGCAGTTTTAATGTAGCCTTCAACAGCAAACCGCGGTATTTTCAGGGGATTTACGGGTGAACTTTCAACGTACTCGAAAGTGTTGGGGTCTATCACTTTCATGCCTTGAGCATTTTCAACCCTTGCATATTGTCCTGCGGGTATAATCCAAGTCATCACTGCAGCAAAAATAACGACGAGTGCTACAATTACCAATGAGTCCGGCATCTTAAAGCTCTTTTTAATTTTTTCCAATATAACAACTCCTTTTTATATGTTTTAGCTAAGCTAGTGACAGTCTATAATGGAAAAAAATTTTTGTAAATGTTTTCAATTTTATAGCAGTTATTACTTTTACTTATTTAACAGCAATGTTTTGATTGATTCCACTATGTTCATGAAATTCGGTATCTGGCTGCTGTTTTTCGTATAAGCAATGACCAGCTCCGAAGGTGTTTTATCCTGTTTTATGTTTAAGTACATAACATTATATACATTCATGTTGTCCGCATAGCTTTCCCTGTTGAAACCGACGCCCAAATTCCTTGAAACCATAGATATAATTGTCTCTATGTTCTTTATTTCTATAATTTTTTCAGGTTTGAAATTTTCACTTTTAAAGAGCAGCTCGCATATATCCCTCAGACTTTGACCCTTGTGTGGAAGTATCAGTGTTTCATCCTTTATGTCTTCTATATTTATCCATGGGTACTTGTCCGTTTCATTCCAATTTGTCCTGCTTCTTAAGCTGCTAAAGCTGTTAATTGCAACGAGAACCTTATCCTCCTTAATGCGTTCATACACAAGGTTAGACTTTCTTTCAAGACATGTATAGATAATCAAATCCAACTTGTTTTCTTCTATCATTTTTTCCAATGAGGAAATATCCCCTTCCTCAAAAACAATTTCAATATTCGGATGTGTCTGTTTAAAAAGACATATTATGTCCGCAACAATAAAGGGTGATCTTCTTGATTGAACTCCGATTCTTATCCTGCCGTTGACACCTTTCTCGAACAGGCTCAGTTCTAGATTGAACTCATCCTGAAGCTTCAACATGGCTCTTGCTTTCTCCACATACCTTTCTCCTATATATGTCAGAACAAATCTGTTGTTTACCTTGGCAAACAACTGTACTCCTAAGTTCTGTTCCAGGTTGCTGATATAAGTGCTAAGAGCAGGCTGTGTTATAAAAAGCTGATCAGCAGCCTTAGAAATGTTTCCGGTTTCAGCCAGAGTACAGACATATGTCTGTTCTTTCAAATACATTTTACCACCTCCTTATTAATTAGTATTATAATATAAACTTATAACTTGTATAAATTAAAGTTATATTCAAAATTCAGCATAATAATTATGCTGACAAATATTGATTTATTTATGATTGCACACTTCAGTATACCACAAGAACTCAAAATACGTCCATTATTAATTAAATTTTCCTTAGTTCTTCATTGGTATAAATTGAATATTGTTTCATTAATTAATTTTTAAGCAGAGTCGATTAAAAAACTTTTTTATAAAATAATGTAAAGCTTACTTGACAATATCGATTTTATTTGTTATTATTGATGTAAAGTTAACTTTACAAAACGTGCTCATGCATGTAAAGCACGCTTTACCTGGAGGTGATACAATTGAAAAACCGGTTAGAAGAAATAAGAAATGAAAAAGGGATAAATCAGGAAGACCTGGCCAAAGCATTGTCGGTATCCCGGCAGACAATAAGTTCATTGGAAAACGGACGATACAATCCATCAATTTTGCTCGCATTCAAAATAGCAAAATACTTTTCAATGGCCATAGAAGATATATTTATTTATGAGGAGGATTTATAATGAATAAAATTAAAAACAGAACAATTTATTTCGGATTCATCATGATTTTGGGCATATCACTATTTGCTGCATCTGAAATTTTCGGATTGCTGGACACATATTGGAGCGGTATGGGAGTTGGTTTTATAGTAATATCCATAATAAGGCTAGCTCAATTACATCGTTATAAAAATGATGACAGCTATGCTGAAAAAATGAATGTACAAAACAATGATGAAAGAAACAGATTCCTGGCTGAAAAAGCTAGAAGCATGACATTTTACTACTCTATTTTGATTGAAGCAATTGCACTTATTGTCTTGAGGCTTATAAAATTTACTGAAGCAAGTACAATAATAGGGTATGCAGTATGCATTCAGTTATTAATTTACTATGTAAGCTATTTGTGGCTTAAGAAAAAATATTGATATTATAAGAGGTAAAATACTGATAAGTTGTAAGTATTTTACCTCTTGCCATGCATGTGAGAGATGTTATAAGCATAATTAAACCTTACATATTCAAAATATAAAAAAATTATTATGAAGCATAAAATAATTATTACGAAACTATTGAAATTATCACGACTTTGTAATATAATCTATTAGTCACGGGCCATTAGCTCAGGGGATAGAGTGGCAGACTTCGAATCTGTTCGTCGGGGGTTCGAATCCCTCATGGCTCACTAATTGCAGTGGTTTCAAGGATTTAATGCAAAATTTAAAATTGCATTTAGCCAATATTTAGCCACATAGAAAATATTAATATAATCTTCGAATAAAAAAGACTGGATATATTTATCTTGTCTTTTTTATTTGTAACCTTAGCAACGTACAAGCATACACTATATCAAAGCCACTCATTTTACATTGGCTGGCTTAAATCCTTCATAGACAAAAAATAAGAGGGCTTAACCAGATATTACTTATTCCGGTTGCCCTTATTTTAGTATCAAAAAACTCCGGATTGCTCCGGAGTCAGACCTGCACTGATATGCATCATAGAGAGGCTTTAATAACCAAAACCTTTACCACATCATTTTCAAGTTGACAGCATATAAAGTCAAATACTGAAATGAGACGCTTTCATTTCACAAGGTCCTCTTTGTTATAGAGAAAATCTATTTTTAATAATCAATGCTGCTTTTTCTGGTAGAAGATCCGTATTATTTATTTTAATATAATTTGTTTTTGTTATTTCACCTTCAAATGAATTTAGACGATAATTCATTTCTAAGCTTCTAAATAAAGCTTCAGATTTCTCTAAGTTCCTTTTCGTAGGTTTATTAAGTAGCCGATTTTCAGTTTTATTTCTTTCTATACGCAAGTCATATTCTGCTTCTAATTCAACAAAATATACTTCTGCACCTTTCGTAGCAAATAATTCTTCAATATAATTAATATAATCCCAATCTTCTTGTCTATCAAATGCCCACATATATGTAAAAATCATTCCATATTCTTCGCTATTAGAAAACGTTTCAAAAATTTCTTTTCTAAATAAATTTATTAACCTGCTTCTTTCCTTAGGAACATTTTCAAACAAATCACTTACTATATCTATAGTCATGTGATTATGAAATAATTTAAGATTAGTAATTTTTGAAAGTTCTTGGCCTACTGTCATCTTACCAACTGCATGTGGTCCAAAGATAATAATTAATTTCATGTTATACCCCCATAGCTCTAGGTTTTACTATATTATTCTCAGCCTTATTAAATTTTCTGTCCTATATACATAGCATGCTCGGAATAACTTAACAATTCATCCCTTTCACATAATTGTTCCGCAACCTCTATCCACTTGTCTATCACTTCCTGTGGCTGATTAAGTATATTTACTTCACATGGAGAAAGAATGCCTTCCTGCCCGAAAAGATGCTTCTTTTCAAGATGAAACTTATCCATAAATGGAATAATATTTTTTTGGTCAATAAAAAATGCTTTTGTAAAGGCATCCCCACCATAGGATTTTCCCTTTAAAACAGAGTCAATAAAAATTTGCTCGTTTTCCAAGAGTAACATTTCAGGTGCACTCTTCATACCAAAAATCATGCCAGCAAACATAATAATAAAGGAAACAAATATTAATCCACTTTTTTTAAGCAAAGTTATGGCTTCATTTAAAGCTTTAATTCTGTCTTTTTCATCAAGCAGATGATACATAGGTCCCATGACAAATATATGATCAAATTCTCCTTTTATAAATTTATTAACTTCTCTTGCATCACCTGAAATAGCTTTAATATCTACATTCATTTCTTTAGACTTCTCAAGAGCAAATTTTACATTTTCCGAAGACAAATCTATAAGAGTAACATCGCAGCCTTTCTTGGCATAATAAATCGAATATCGTCCCGGACCTCCGCCTATATCAAGAATTCTATCACCCGGTTTAATATATCTGTCCATCATTCTTGTAGTTATTGTGAATTCAAAAGGATGTTTTTCCAGTCTGTCCCACTCCTTTTGTACATCGCTGTCATAGTGTTCCTGTACAATACGCACACAGTCTTCCATAACTATTCCCCCTACTTATGAAATTTTTAAAATTTTACCTCTATTTACCATATTAGTCAATACCAATTTAATTCTCCTTTTTAACATTAATTGGCATAAATATACTTATTAAACTATCAATATAACTTCACTAATTAGGATTTCATAATAACCAAATTTTGTCATACTAAATAAGCCAAATTATAGCTAATTTTAACTTGTATTTAACTAAACTAAAAGTAAAGAAAAAATAAAATTTTTCCTTTACCTTTACCATTATTTTTTACTATTTTTAGATTGTTTATATTTATATATCAATACTCATAGCCTTTTTAACAGTTTCAACAGTTTCATTTCCTATCATGTTTGCTTTATGGCTGCCAGTAAGGATAATATCGCGCACTTCATTAATATTATCTTCATAATAAGCTCGTTTTTCTCTAAATGGATCTAGAAGTAGATTTATCTTTTTTGATAAAACATTTTTACAAACTACACAACCAATACTGGCGTTTTTACACATTTCACAAATATTATCATAATCTTCATGATTGAATGCCTTATGATATTTACTTATTGTACATATATCTGGAATACCCTTATCTTTTACGCTTATCCTATTTTTATCAGTAACTGCTGATTTTACTTTTTTATTTACATCTTCAACAGTATCTGATAAATATATTGCATTGCCAAGGCTTTTACCCATCTTAGAATTTCCATCCAGACCAATGAGTCGAGGCGTATCACTGATTAAGGCTTGTGGCTCTTTGATTATAACTCTGCCATTACCATATAAATCATTAAACCTTCTGACAATTTTTCTTCCCAGTTCTATATGAGGAATCTGGTCTTCTCCAACTGGAACCAGATTAGCATTGCAGAAAGTAATGTCTGCTGTTTGACTGACAGGATATCCTAAAAAACCATAGCTTAAGTCATCGTACCCATATTGCTTTGCCTCAGTCTTAATAGTCGGATTATGGCGCAATGAATTTACAGAAACAAGCATTGAATAAAATACTGTTAATTCTGCGATTGCACTGATTTTAGATTGCAAGAAAATAGTTGCCTTATTTGGATCTAATCCTACTGATAAATTGTCGATTGCAACATCATAGATACCTTTGTTAATTAAGTCCGGTTGTTCAAAATGCGTTGTTAACGCCTGTATATCTGCTAATATAATGAAGGTATCATATTCATCTTGTAGTTTTACTCTGTTTTGAAGACTTCCTACATAATGTCCCAAGTGTAACTTCCCGGTTGTCCTGTCTCCTGTTAATATTCTTTTCATATTTAAATCCTCCTATAAATTTTTTTAGAATGACAACACAATATCATTCACAAATTATTTAATAAAACAAAAAAACTCCTATCCCAAAGGGACAGAAGTCTATTATCTGTTTTGCCACCCAAATAGCAAGTTTCACATACCATCATATGCTTCCATTATAACGGTTAGGATTTCCGTCAACGCCTACTCACATAGCTTTCGGGTTGCCCTCATGAGCCCATTCAACATAAATTTAATGCTATATTCCCACCTGCAATAGCTCTCTGGAATTAATTTAATATGTTTACTATTCTCATTCAACGGTTTATATTTTATTACATAATATGTCTGGAGAAATTATTTGTCAAGTCATAAAAATCAAAAATATTGTTGAATAATATAAACTATAAAATACATTTCAACTTTTTTCTCCTTATTGAATGTTAACAGAAGAGTATTTTATGGTTATGGAAATCATACCTTTAATTTTGCAAGTACAAATCTAAACCAAATAAATAATATTATTCCTTTTAGTATTGAGGATATACTAATGCTCCACCAGACACCGGATAATCCTAATATCGTAGAACTAAGTATAAGAGCAAATGGAATTCTTAATACATTTAACACTACACCGTTAACGGTTGGCTGTAATGTTTTACCCAGACCATTAAAAGCTCCTATCGTTCCAATTTCAATACACATGAAAAATTGCGACAATCCTAAAATTCTTAAATATATAATGCCTTCATGTATGGCAATGGGATCATTAGGTACAAATATTGCAAACAAGAACTTAGCAGCAAATATCAGCAGCAAAGATGCAAATATACCGATACTGCCTAAAATTTGTATACCCTGTTTATAGCCTTCTTTAATTCGTTCAAGCTTTTTAGCACCGTAGTTTTGTCCAACAAATGCTGATATTGATGATGAAAATCCTTCGGATGTCATCCAGGAAATAGATTCTATTTGAGAACCTATACTTTGTACAGCTACAGCCACAGGACCAAATTGTGCAATTATTTTAGCAAGAATCATGCTTATTACAGCATGTAATCCTGTTTGCAAAAATGGAGGAACACCAAGCTTCATAATATTTTTTACAATTTGCATATCTGGTTTTGAAAGTAATGATACGTGAGAATAAATATTATTAAAAGCTTTACCCAAAATTACAAATAATATTGTAACAACAAATTGAGACATTATTGTTGCTAAAGCTGCTCCCTTTATGCCCATTTGAGGTATGGGTCCAATACCAAATATTAACAGTGGGTCAAGTATAATGTTGGCAACTAAGCCAATAGTATTTATTTTAAATGGAGTAATGCTGTTTCCGGTACTGTTCAACGCAGCTGAAAAAATCGGATTTAGAAAATGAAAAATTATTCCCATGGATATTATAGTCAAATATTCTATTGCCATTCGAATTACGTCAGAATCTTGTAAATTGAAAAAACCTATAATATTATGTCTAAATGAAAATAGAAACAAAGAATACAATAAAGCTATGAATGTATCCAATTGAAATCCATTGGAAATATATTTTTTAGCACTTTCAGGATCATTGCGGCCAATATATTGAGCTACATTAACGCCTACTCCCACTTGTGTAATCATTACTAAGGATGCTCCAAACCATAAGAAAAAGCCGGCAGTTCCTGCTGCAGCAACTGCTCCTGTGCTCAATCTTCCAAGCCACATAATATCGGTTAAATTGTATGCCATATGTATAAATGATGTGCCCATGATTGGCAAAGCAAGTTTAACTAATGTACTGCGTATTTTACCTTCTTTTAAATTCAAATTTTTACTCATATGCTATATCCGTTCTAATTATATTCACTTATCAAGTCTAACTGAAAGCATACATATTTACAAGTTAAATAAATATAAATTTTTAATTCAACAAATTTATTCAAAATTATGTTTCTTATGTCTGTTTCTTATGTCATAGGGACGTATGTCATAGGGACGTATGTCATAGGTATGTCATAGGGACGTATGTCATAGGGACGGGGTTGTTGTCACCTATGTCATAGGGCTATTGCCCAAACAACATGACAGCTTGCTTCATTTTTTTGATTATATCCACACCGAATGGGCAATTTTTCATACATTGTCCACATTCTATGCAATCTGCTGCGTGGTGGTCCAGCAATTCATAATGATTCTGTAGTGTTTCCGGAACAATTTCCTGAATCAACGCCAGATCCAGATATTTGTTAACTGCAGCAATATCAATATTTTTGGAACATGGCGCACAATGTCCGCAGTACATACAGTGTCCACTGAAAGATCTTCGTGGAGCCTTGGCAAGAATCTGGCTGTAGTCTTTTTCTTCATTGGTTGAATTGTTATAGGTAGTTGCTGCAAGTATTTGGCTTGTGTCTGCAACTCCCACCATCACAGATGCAACAGCAGGCCTTGTGAGGCAATAATGCAGACACTGCACAGGAGTCATAGCAGCTTCAAAGGGTGACTCCTGCTCACTCAGCAATACTCCTGCAGCATATCCTTTCATTACAGTAAGAGCCACACCTTTATTCTGACAAATCTGATACAGACTGTCGCGTTTTGAATCAATGCCTGTATAAATAATGTTTTTAAAGGTGTCTTCTTCAAACAGTATGTTTACATCCTCATTGGCAGGAAGCATGTCATAAGCAGCATTTATACTGAACAATATAACATCAATCAATCCGGTCTCTACCGCCTTCAGAGCAATATCCGGATTATGAGTAGACATTCCCAGATACCTTACTATTCCTTTTTCCTTTAACGCCCTTGCATATCGAATTATCTTTCCATTGAAAATATTATCAAAATCTCTCTGGTCGTCAACATAATGAATCATGCCTATGTCTACAAAGTCCAGCTGCATCCTTTTTAAAAAGTCCTCATATGCTTCCACAACCTCGTTATAATCCCTTGTGCGCCTGTATTGTCCGTTATCCCATGTAGTGCACAGGTGTCCTTCAATAACAAAGCTGTTTCGAGGATATTTTTTCAATGCTTTTCCAACATTGCTTCTTACTTCAGGATTTGAATTATATAAGTCAAAAAAATTGATTCCTTCCTTTATTGCACAGTCAACTATCTTTTCACAGTCATCGAAGTTCTTATTTTCAAATCCCTCTCCGCCTATACCTATGACGCTTACCTTTATTCCTGTTCTTCCTAATATTCTGTATTCCACGTTATCAACCTCCACTTAAGATGTAATTACGGTTTCCTGCCTATTTTTTGTTATCAAAATCATGAATTCCATGTAATACTCAATTTCGCTCAATCAGTGCCTTTCCATTCAGTGCTGTATAAACAAATTACACACAATTTGATAACTGACATAGTCAATAGCTTAAAGCAAATCCATATCCTCATTATTCCATGACAAAATTCCTGACTCTTCTGCTTTTTCATAGCGATCGATCTTATAATTAAGCCTGTCCAGTGTCTGATGCATTTCTTCTATTTTTCCTATTATTTTTTTGCGCTCTTCCTGCAAAAGCTCCTTTCTGGCTGTGATTGTAGAATCGCCCTTCTGTGTCAATGCACAGTACTCAATCAGAGCATCAATGGGTACTCCTGCAGAACGCATGCATTTGGCCAGCTCAATCCACCTGCAGGATTCATCTGTATAATCCCTGATACCGCTTGAAGTTCGGTTTACATGAGGTATCAATCCTATACGTTCATAATACCGCAATGTATCCTGAGAGATATCATATTTTTTACTAACTTCCGTTATTGTCATACTCAAACCTCCATTTTTACATTAATACTAAATCTATTTATTCACTTCAATTCGTATTGATAATTCCCGTATACTGATGCATTCTTTGACTAGACCCACTTTTCAATAGTACTTTTCGCTCTGTTTACATCAGCACCATGAATAGCGATTCCCTTTTCCACCTTCGCACCAGGACACAGCTTTTGGATATCCCTTTCGCTGTTTCCCATTCCACTTCCTTCATGAGTACAAAATGGTTTTATTGTTTTTCCTGAAAAATCATATTTCTCGAGAAATGTCCAAACATGCATAGGCATGGTTCCCCAATAATTCGGATAACCCAGATATATTGTGTCATAATCAGTGATATCTTTCAGTGCATTTTTAAATTCAGGTCTGGCATTCGATCTTTTATCTCTTTGGGCTTCCTCTATACATACGTTGTAATCAGCGTCATACTCTATAACAGGTTCAATGTAAAACATATCTGCTCCTGTTATTTCTTGAATTATCTTTGCAGCTACTTCTGTATTTCCAATAGACAAGTTCTTTATGGAACCATTTACGTAATTATTACCCTTTCTTGAAAAATATGCAATTAGTTTTTTTGACATGTTTTTACCTCCAAAATTATATTTATTAAATGTCCGATTAATTTTTCACAGCAACTAACTTAAATTTACTCTATCACCTGGAGTTCAATCCAAGTCAAGCATTTTTTTTATTATTAAATATTTTTTTAAAACGTTTTTAAAACATAAATAAAAATACCATCGGATTTATTCAACCCGATGGTTAATTTGAAATAACCACTCAAATATATATTTTAAAAATGTAAGATTCACTTTAGGAGAGTTATATAATATCATGGCAAAGAATAAAACTGATAACCTTATAGAATGTAGGAGTTGCATGAAAAAATTGATAGCATTGAAATAAGGGATATAAAAGATTATGTAAAAATATGTGTGTTGGTTTAGTGATACCATCAAGCTTCATTTGGTCCAAAGCTTCAACTGCCTATAAATACCATATCTTTTATTTTTTCCTGAACATCGGGTAATTTAAAGTATTCAAAGCTTACATCATTTATATTAACATTTAGTCTTTCACACAAGAGTCTTGCTAATGCATAAGTAACACCCAATCCCTTAAATGCATTCAGTCCGAACCTAGTTGTGGCAGACGCACCTTTATTAGCTCTGCAAAAAATTCTGCTCCAGTCAATAATACATCATCGTTATAATCGTACTGGGAATTATGAAGCGGAGTATTTTTAGAAACTTCAGTGCTTTTTCCACTTCCGAGGAATAAGAAACATCCTGGCACATATTTTAAGAAATTGCCAAAATCTTCTGATGCCATCCAAGGCTCGCAATTTGTATTGACTTTATCTTCTCCTACAACATTTTTAGCAGCTTTTGCAACCACATCTACGCACTTTTCCCAATTAATTGTAGGTGCAAACTCATGAGTATACTCAAATTCACATTCTGCCTCATTCATCTGACAAATTCCTTCGCTGATGCTTCTCATTCTTGTTTCAATTAATTTTTGAACTTCGGTTGAAAAGCTTCTTGTATCTCCTAAAATCTCAACATTTGAAGGTATGGCATTATGAACGCCGTCAGTATGCAGCTCAGTACATGATATAACTGCCTGATTTAAAGGATTAACATTACGAGATACTATGGTCTGCAATGATACTATTATCTGAGCAGCAGTAACAAGAGGGTCTATTCCCACATGAGGACTTGAAGCATGGGAGCCCTTACCTTTGATTTTAATAACAAAATTATCTTCGCTTGCCATTATTCCTAGTGGACGTGTGTGAATTGTGCCTTCAGGAAGAAATGGTATATTGTGAAGCCCATATATTTCATCCACTGAGAATTTTTCAAAAAAACCATCGTCAATCATTGCTTGTGCACCTTTTCCAGGTTCCTCAGCAGGTTGGAATATTAATCTTACTGTTCCGTTGAAATTTTTTCTTTCTGCAAGCAATTTTGCTGCTCCCAGCAATGTAGCAGTATGTCCATCATGACCACATGCGTGCATTTTACCACAGTTTTTAGAAGCATATGATACTTCTCCTTTTTCCGTCATGTTTATTGCATCCATATCAGCTCTAAGTCCAATAACGCCTGTACCATCTCCAACTGTTAAGCTAGCAACAACACCTGTTTTGCCGATTCCTGTTTCGACCTCATAACCCATTTCTTTTAATTTTTCTGCAACAAAATTTGCTGTATTTTCCTCTTGAAAAGCTGCTTCTGGATTTTGGTGTAAATAGTGTCTCCATTCAACCAATTGATTTAATAATTCTATATTATTCACAACATTATCTCCTTAATTATTTTGTTTAACCTCATTAACATTTGACAAATCAACTTTTGTAATATCTAAATCGTAGTTTCATATAGTCTTCATTACCTTTTTAAATTTACTATCCATGCCGGTTTAAACCTGGGCTACATTTTTAATTTATTTGCATTCTGCTAGCTTCACAATTACATCCATCAATACATTTGCTCCAGCTACTAAATCAGGTCCTGGTGTGAACTCCTTCGGATTATGGCTGATACCGTTCGCACTTGGAACGAAAATCATAGCAGTAGGACAAATGCGCGCCATCATCTGGGCATCCTGACCAGCTCCGGAAGTCATTCGTCTGCATTGCAGATTGTGCTGTCTTGCTGCATCTTCAACCAGCTTTACTATATTTTCATCGAAAATAACAGGCTCAAAACGTACTAATCTTTCCGCGAAAATATTAACATTTTTGCTAATTTCAAGCTCCTTCAGATAATCTGCAAGTGCAGCTTCTTCTTTCTTTAATATTTCCTCATTTGGATTTCGCAAATCTACTGTAAATGTAGCTTTAGAAGGTATAACATTTATAGCGTTTGGTTCAAATTCAATACATCCAACTGTTGCTACAGAATTTGAGCTGTTTGCCCTGTCGCATACAAAACTTATAACCTTGGCTGCTGCATGCCCTGCATCTTTACGCATAGCCATAGGCGTTGTTCCAGCGTGATTTGCAACTCCTTCGATTGTAATGCGCTGCCAGGAAATTCCTTGAAGATTTTCAACTACTCCAATAGGCATTTTGATACTATCAAGTATAGGTCCTTGCTCTATGTGAAGTTCTATAAATGAATGAGGTTTTAAAAATCCAGGTTCTTCCGGGCCATAATATCCAATTCTCTTTAACTCTTCACCAAGGACTGTACCATCTGTTCCAACAGTTGCAAGTGCTTCATCTGCTGAAAGTCCTCCTGCATACACCAAGGAGCCCATCATGTCAGGTGCATAGCGCACACCTTCTTCATTGGTGAAAGCCCCCACAACTATTGGTCTGAAAGGAACAAATCCATTATCACGTAACGTATTAATCACTTCAATTCCGGCAACAACACCATAACAACCATCGTAAATACCTGCATTTATAACAGTATCAATATGTGACCCAGTCATGACAGGAGCTTGCCCTTCGTTTTCATGGTTGCTCCAAATACCAAATATGTTTCCTATGCGATCAATTTTAACTTCTAAGCCGGCATCTTTCATCCAAGCCACAACTGCATCACGTCCTGCTTTATCCGTATCAGAAGCTGCTAACCTTGTCAGTTTGTCTCCCTCACGACCAGTTTGGCCAAGCTCCTTAAGACGGCTTAGAAAACGCTCTTCATTTATTGATAGTTTTATACTCATTTTAAGTTCCTCCTTTTTATTTTCAATCTTTAATATGATTATATTGACAAAATGCCGCATCGTATATAATAATATGGCTATAAAATATCGCTATTTTGATTTTGATGTTACGAGGTGATAATTTGCAAGTATATGATATTCACATTGATCAACAAATGAAAGAAACAACCCAGCATGGTAGTTTAGATTTTCCTTTTGCAATTTATGAAACACAGCTTAATAAAAATGTTTTGGGATTTGTAAACTGGCATTGGCATAATGAACTGCAATTTGCTTATGTTGTTTCGGGCAGTATTATGCTTTACGTTAATAATGAAGAAATCATACTAAAACCCGGACAAGGTTTTTTTATAAATAAGGATGCCCTTCATATGATTAAGCCATATGAAACTCCGGATAGCAAATATGTATGTATAAACATACATCCAACACTGTTATATGGCTCACCAGGAAATGTTATTGAACAAAGACTAATAAGACCCTTTGTTCAAAATTCAACATTCACTCACTGTATTTTTTCACCTGAAATAGCTTCTGAAAAGCAAATTTTGTTGCAATTTTTAAAGGTGAATAGTCTGTATACAGAAGGTGAATATGGTCATGAACTTGATATCCTCATAAGTTTACTTACTGTATGGAGAGAAATAATTATGATTCAGAAACAAAAGCTCCCTATTGATAGGGCTATATCTGAAATGGATGAAACCCGCATAAAAGCATTGCTGTTGTTGATTCACAAACGTTTTAAAGATAAACTTAAGCTAAAAGATTTTTCTGATGAGGTTCATCTTTGCAGCAGTGAATGTTGCCGATTATTCAAACGGCATATGGGATGTACCATATTTGAATATGTGATTGATTATAGAATAGAAAAAAGTATAGATTCCTTGTTTTTTTCTGATTTATCAATTAGCCAGATCGCTTATGACTGCGGTTTTGGCAGTACCAGTTACTATATTGAAAAATTCAGAAAAAAAACAGGCATGACTCCTTTGGAATATAAAAAGAGCTTATCTTCAAAAAAACAAAATAATTGAGTAACTGAATTTTTTCATACATTTCATTTATATAAGTAAATCCTTAGTATTACATAGTTAATTGGATAATGTACGTTTTCTAAAAATGTACATTATATTCAAAACATACAAAATAATATCTATATAATAATGTACGTTTTTTATACATTTTAATATCCTTCACTCCATCCTCCCCACATATCATCAATAAACTGTTTAACCTCATTAAAGGATTACTTGCCTAAACACACATCCAAAAAAGGAATAAACAAATCTGTATAATAATCTATAGCCGACTCATAATGGAATTGAAATATCTTAAGATAGAGAATCATCATTTCAGCCAGATATTGTAAAAACCGACAGAAGGATATATCTCAGATTGAGGAAAAAACAATAGTATGGTTGAGGACTCTCTATACTTAAATTTCAGAACAAATTGACTATATAGGTCTTTTGATGTAAGTGAAGGGCTGCAGAGAATCTTTAATCATTCTATTATTCTAGTATAATGTTTTTGTTAGCAATTTTAATTAAATCAATATCATGTGTAACAATAATTATTATTTTATTCAACTTAATATTGTTCAAATAGTCTATTAATTTTTGTCTACTTATATTATCTAAAGCATTAGAGGGTTCGTCCAAAACAATTACATCAGGATTTTTTAATAATACTCTCAGTATCGATAATTTTTGTCGTTCACCACCAGAAAGATTTGTTGAATTTTCGCTAATTAGAGTATCAAATCCGTTTGGCAAAGAATTCAAAAATTCGTTCAACCCAAGTATATTAATTATTTTTTCCATTCTGTTATCAATATTTATGATTTGTTCACCAAGTGTAATATTGTACATAAGGGTGTCAGCAATCATAATAGGATCTTGTTCAGCTACTCCAATCAAATTACGTCGAACATTTTTCATATTAATCTCTTGAAGATTAGTTCTATTATAAAATATGTTACCTTTATAATTATCAACATAAATACCTAATAATAGTTTTAAAAGAGTGGTCTTACCGGATCCATTTGAACCACTAATGCATGTTATTTCATTCTTACGTATTGTAAAAGTTTGATTATCAATTACTTTTTTATTATTGTATTGAAAATTCAGGTTAATTGCTGATATTTCTATTATCTCATTAATTTCTTTAACTCCATTGTTTTCTTGCTTCATGGTCATTAATTCTTCTATTCTGTTATATGAAACATATGCATCTTGATAACTTTTACCCAAATTAAAAAAATAACCGATGGAACCTACTATAATGTTAAAATAGCTTGATACCGCAGTTAATTGACCTACAGAAAGATTATTATTTACCACTTCCATACCACCAAGAATAAAAAGAGCAATCTGTGATAAAATAACAATCATTTTTTCAAGACTTGATAATAAGCAAAATATTTTTTGATAAGAAAGATTTACATTAAAATATTTTTTAAAGCTATCATCAAGCCTTTTTATAAATACACTATCCACTGCGTTTATTTTAATAAAACGTATTTGAGAAATTTGCTCATTTAATTTAGTAAAAAAAAGATTTTGAGTTTCCTTAAAGATCAAATTTCTGTTATACAAAGGTTTTTTACATAATGAATATATGATTATATAAATTATAACAATTATAAGTAATATTATTGTTATACCTTTATTGTACATTGTCATCAAATAAAAGGGGACTATAAACATTAGAATATTAACAATAACATTTTTAGTTATATGTATGCAAAATACACTTATTATATTGGAATCTTGGTTTACTCGTTGATTAAGGTACACCGAACTAGTATTTTCAAAGAATAATAGAGAAAGATCCTTTATATGTAATAAAACATCACGATTAATTTCGAAAGCTATATTAGATTGTACTTTAGTATAAATAATGGTACTTAGATAACCTGTTACTATTATTAATACATTAACACTGAGATAAATAAAACAATTATAAACTATAAAAGCTTTATTTGATGATAAAATAAGGCAATCCAAGAAGTTGCCTACAACATGAGGCAATAATACTGAAGAAACGTTTGTTAAAATACATAGAAATACATAAATTATAAGCAAATTAATATATTTCTTAAAGTATGTTTTTAAAAAAAAGAAAATCTTCATAATTATTTCTCTAAATTGGACCCTAAGTCAAGGAC
>DIWF01000027.1 GCA_002422545.1 Firmicutes bacterium UBA6113
GTTTGAGAAAGCTCATAAACAAAAAATAAAATAAGCCAGTATAGGAAAATGCTAAGCACTCTTGACTTAGGCCTTGAAAACAAGCTTGACACGGAAGTTAAGTTCCTTTCGGGAGGGCAAAGGCAGTCTCTGTCACTGCTCATGGCAACAATGAACAAGCCGGAGCTTCTTTTGTTAGATGAGCACACGGCAGCCCTAGATCCAAAGACATCAAGGCTCATAATGGAAAAAACAAAGGAACTCATCAACACCCACAGCATTACAACAATGATGATATCCCATAACGTGAGAGACGCCATAAAATATTCAGACAGAATAGTGATGCTTGACAAGGGACGTGTAATACTTGACGTAAAAAACGGAAGTATCACAGAAAAGGAACTTTTAAGTATTTACAATTCCAGGAATTCAGGAATGATGTTCCAGGAAGCTGTATAAGGTCAATTGCACAGGCTGACATAATTATGTTGCGTATTGTGCCATAATGTTTTTTAATATATAATGTCATTATAAAAATATACAATAAATTATTGTAGCCGGGGAGAATATATGAACAACATTGAAGAAATCAAATTTGAATCAAAAGAAGAATTGTACGTCTACATGAACATGACATTGGAAGGACTTATTTCTGAGGAACCTGACTGGCTTGCAAATCTATCAAATGCTGCGGCCCTTTTGTGGATGCTCATGGATGATATAAACTGGGCGGGATTTTATCTTTATAAAAATGGAGAACTTGTTCTTGGACCATTTCAAGGAAAGCCTGCATGCACGCACATTCAGATTGGAAAGGGTGTATGCGGAACAGCAGCAGAACAAAATAAAACCCAGCTTGTAAAAAATGTTCATGAATTTCCGGGACACATTGCTTGCGATTCTCAATCTAATTCAGAAATAGTAATCCCATTGATTAAAGAAAACAAGCTCATGGGGGTTCTAGACTTGGACAGTCCGAAACTTGGCAGGTTTGACGAGACAGATAAAAAGTATCTTGAACAGTTCGTCGACCTTTTAGAAAGATATGTAAGGTTTCCTGAAGTCTTTATTTAAGCATTAGAACATTTGACACCCCCTTTCATATAATAAAATGAAAAGGGGTGAATTTATGAGTTCTATTAATGAAAACAATAGAATGGATTACAGCAAATATCCTTATTTTAACGGATATTTGGATTATTACAAAAATGCTGTCATGATGCAGGGAGGATGCCGCTGCAAAAAATCATATTTCAGAATACTTAACGCCTATGCGGATAAACCCGTTGACATACAGGTCAATGAAATACTTATGGCTGAAGATTTGAAAATCGGCGGACTCACAAAATACGTAAAGTTTGAGCCAGGAACATACCATGTGAAAATTTATGATGCTTCAAATTCTAAAAACTTAATTTTTGAAACAAATTTAGAAATGGGCAGGAATCTTGCATATACAGGGGTAATAGCCAGGGACGATGATGATCCTGACGACATAAGCATATTGATGGTTCCTGAGGAAAAGGAAAACTCAATAAAGGGTAAAATGTCATCAGTAAGACTGACAAACATAGCTTTAGATGCTTCTGAAATGGAACTTGTTGCCCAGGACGGTACAGTTCTTTTCTCTGATGTTGATTATGGAGATGCTTCGGGCAACATAGCAATTCCTTCAGGCATTTACACGTTGTACTTAAGAAACAAAAATACAAAAAACAATGTACTTAAAATACCTTATGTGGATTTCGCCCCAAGGATGCATTACAATTTGTTTATTGCTGAAAAGGAAGACAGCAAGGATATTCAGCTCATAATACCGGAAGACGGGGTCAATTATCTTGAACTATGTTAAAAAAAACAAGCGAATGCTTGTTTTTTTATGCACAGACGGTAGTTAAAAACAGTTGTTGCAAATATTTGTATGTGATATAATATAATAATGCATATGATATTACAATGAGGTGGAAAATGAAAACAATAGGAATCATAGGAGGAATGGGTCCTCTGGCAACTGTGCACTTATATGAAAGAATAGTTCTAAGAACAAAAGCCTTGAAAGACCAGGATCACATTCGTGTTTTAATTGACAGCAACACTAACATTCCGGACAGAACAAAAGCAATAATATCAGACGGCGAAGACCCGACTGTTGAACTTATTAAATCTGCAAAAATACTTGAGAGCGGTGGAGCAGACTTTTTAATAATGCCCTGCAACACAGCACATTATTTCATAAACACCATACAGGAAGCTGTAAATATTCCCTTTGTCAACATGGTTGAAGAAACTGTAAAATACACTGCTGAAAAGTATGGCAGGGATACGGTGGTTGGAATTCTGGCAACTGACGGTACAATAAAATCAAAAATTTATGAAAATTATTATGCAAAGTTTGGAATCAAAACAGTGGTTCCAGAAAAATCACAGGCTGATGTGATGAAGTTTATATATGATGTAATTAAAAAAGGAAACTACAATGAAGGAACTTCTCTTATGTTTAGCGCAGTAGAAGAGCTGAAAAAAATGGAAGCAACTGCATTTTTGTTGGGATGCACCGAGCTTTCATCTGCTCAGTACCTGTACAAGTTTGAAGGCAATTTTATAAATCCTATAGAAATACTGACAGAAAAATCAATTAAGTTTGCCGGAGGGCAGCTTAACTAACAACTGCGGAGGAATATATGAAAGATTTAACATCGAGACAGGCAGATTTAATGCTGTTTTTTGTGGCGTTTTTTTGGGGGACAGGCTTTACAGTAACAAAGATAGCACTGGATTTATTCACAACATCACAGCTTTTATTCATAAGATTTGCAATTGCTTCGGCAGCTTCACTGGTAATATTCAATAAAAACCTGAGAAAAACAACTGCGTCAGATTTAAAAGCAGGTATGGTCATGGGAATTTTTCTTGCCTTGGGATACATCCTGCAAACATTCGGTCTTGAAGGAACAACAGCGGGTAATTCAGCTTTTCTGACAGGAACCGGTGTTGTAATGATTCCGTTTTTCTTTTGGATGGTGACAAAAAAGAAGCCAGCAAAAAACAATGTTATTGCAGCTGTCTTGATGTTTATTGGAATAATATTTTTGACTGTGGATTTTGACAATTTCGGAAAATTCAATAAGTGGGACTTCCTTACATTTTTATGTGCTATATCATTTGCATGGCAGGTGGTTGCAACTGGCATAGCTTCTCAGGACAAGGATCCCATAATTTTGTCAACTTTGCAGCTTTTGACAAGCACAATAATATTTTTCATAATGATGATTGTTGAAAACAAGCCGGTTACATTGAACTTAAGCGGATCATTAAGTATGCTTTACCTTGGACTGGTGACTACAATGCTTTGCTTCCTCATGCAGACATTTGGACAAAAATACACATCAACAACGCATGCTGCAATTATTCTTAGTCTTGAATCAGTTATAGGAAGTGTGTTTGGAGTTATTTTTCTTGGAGAAAAGTATTCCATAGTGACAATTATAGCATTCATGTTTATCTTTTTGGCAATAATCACTGCTGAAGCAGGATTTGAATGGCTGTTTAAAAACTCTCCAAATGTTGAATAAAATTTAAGTTAAAAAATAATAATGACTTGAACAATACGAACATTTATTGTATAATCATATAAAACATTCGTACGGAGTTAACATGAAAAAATATAAAAGAAATCAAAGAATCGGTGCGTTAATGAAAATTTTCGCCGAAAAACCCAACTACATATTTTCGTACAATTACTTTTCTGAAGTTTTTAACGCTGCAAAGTCAACAATCAGCGAAGATGTGGCTATTGTAAAGGAACTTGTCAATGAACTTGATTACGGCAGAATTGAAACAATTTCAGGAGCGTCCGGAGGAGCTGTCTTCATACCTGTAATGGGAATTGAAGAAAAGACAGATATTTTGTCGGAATTGTGCATGCTATTTTCGCAAAAAAATAGAATTCTTCCAGGCGGATTTATTTACATGACTGATTTGTTCAACAATCCAAACATTGTTACAAATATAGCAAAGATTATTGCTTCAGAATTCTCAAGCATAAAAATTGACTGTATAATTACTGTTGAAACAAAAGGAATACCGGTTGCTGTAATGACAGGACAAAAGCTTAATGTCCCGGTTGCAGTTATCAGGCGCAACAACAAAGTTACCGAAGGAGCAACAGTAAGCATAAATTATGTGTCCGGCTCATCAAATAATATTCAGACAATGTCATTGTCCAGAAGGTCTCTAAAGGAAAATTCCAAGGTTCTTATTGTGGATGATTTCATGAAGGGCGGGGGAACATGCAAGGGTATGGCAGACATGATGAGGGAGTTCAATGCAGAGGTTGTGGGAACTGCTGTTGTAATAGAAACAAAGGAACCTGAAAAGAAACTTGTTGATAATTATTTGTCACTTTTGGTGTTGAATAAGATTAATGAGAAGGAAGGCTTAATAGAAATAGTCCCTAATTATAAATTGTTAAAATAATTTCATATTTTTTTATGCAAAAAATGAAAATGTTTTTTTGCATTTCTCAAATAAGTATAGTATAATGAATATGAAATTATACAGACATAAACTTTTGGGGGAAGGTGGTGACGACATGAAAATATCAGACGTCAGAGTAAGAAAAATTAACTCAGAGGGCAAGATGAAGGCAATCGTTTCCGTAACTTTTGATGATTGCTTCGTGGTACATGACATCAAAATAATTGAAGGGCAGGAAGGATTGTTCATAGCAATGCCGAGCAGGAAAATGCCCGATGGAGAGTTTAAAGATATAGCTCATCCAATTAATTCAGAAACCAGGAATCTTGTAGCAGAGGCAGTATTTAAAGCGTATGAAGAAAAACGTTTGGAAGAAGGAGACAATGCTGAAGAAGCAGCTCTTCTGTAACGTAAAACTGATGATTTTATCAACAGTTTTGGGTCTTGTTGAAGGCCCTTTTTTATTGGTTACAATATGATCGATTATGTTCAATTTATTCAACATTTATTTGTCATTCCATATTATAAAGCTGAAAAACTTTTTTTGACTTAATTAATTATATGATATATAATATCTCAGTATTACAAATAAGGAGAAATAATATGAATATGTCTATTATTTTAGCAGCCGGTGAAGGTACCAGAATGAAATCAGACATTCCGAAAACACTGCATAAGGTTTGCGGAAAAGAAATGATAAGGTACATTATAGAAGCTGCTCAAAATTCACAAATAGAAAAAAACATTGTTGTTTTGGGACATGGAAAAGAAAAAGTTGGAAACAATATAAAAGATATGGATGTGATTACCGTTGAACAACCCATAGGTGAAGGTTCTCCATACGGAACAGGCTATGCTGTAATGGTTGCAAAAGAACATATCAACGATGACGACACTGTTGTTATTCTTTGTGCTGACGGTCCTCTAATAAGAAAGGAAACACTGATTTCTTTCATAGGGTATCACAATGAAAGTGACTGCGCTGTTTCTGTGATGACAGCAATCATGGAAAATCCTAAGGGACTAGGAAGAATAGTAAGAAATTCAGATTTATCCATAGAGAAGATTGTTGAGGAAAAAGATGCAGCAGAAGACATTAGAAAAATCAAGGAAATCAATACGGGAATATATTGCTTCAAGGGAAATCTTTTGAAGAGTGCCCTGGAAAAAATAGATACAAACAATTCCCAGAATGAATACTATCTTACAGATACCATCAAGGTGCTTAACAGTGAAGGATATAAAATAGGCGGATGGGTACTTGAGGATTCTACTGACATCAGAGCAGTAAACGATAGGGTGCAGCTATCTGAAGTAACAAAAATAATGCAGGAAAGAATAAATAAACTCCACATGATCAACGGAGTCACAATTATAAACCCTGAGAATACATACATTGAAGATTCAGTTGAAATAGGCAGAGACACTGTGATTTATCCGGGAACATTCCTTGAAGGCATCACAAAAATCGGAACAAACTGCGTTATTGGTCCAAACACAAGAATAATTAGTTCAATTGTAAAAAACAATGTGACAATAGAAAGTTCTAAGGTAATCGAAGCAAGTATAGATGATGGAACTACCGTGGGCCCATTTGCATATTTAAGACCCGGCACAGAACTTGGTAAAAATGTAAAAATCGGAGATTTTGTGGAAGTCAAAAAATCAACAATCGGAGACAATTCAAAATCATCTCATCTGTCTTACATAGGAGACGCTGAAGTTGGAAAAGATGTAAACATAGGATGCGGAGTTGTTTTTGTAAATTATGACGGAAAGAAAAAACACAAGACAACTGTAGGAGACGGAGCATTCATCGGAAGTAATTCAAATCTTGTGGCGCCGGTCAATGTGGAGCAGGGAGGATATGTAGCCTGTGGTTCCACAATAACAGACGACGTACAGGAAGGGGACCTTGCCATTGCCAGAGCAAGACAGGTCAACAAAAAAGGTTTAGGGAAAAACAGATATTAAGAGGTAAATATGTACATTATAGCAGGACTTGGCAATCCAGGCAAAGAATATGCAGGCACAAGGCACAATGTGGGCTATGATACAGTTGATTTTTTGGCGGAAAAGCATAACGTAAGCCTAAATAAACTCAAATTTAACTCCGTATATGGTGAAACAAACATAAACGGAGAAAAAGTCATGCTCGTTAAGCCTGTTACTTTCATGAACAGAAGCGGCATTGCCATCAAAGAAATATTAGGTTTTTATAAAATACCATCTGAAAATTTAATCGTTATTTACGATGATATAGACATTCCGGCCGGTTCATTAAGAATCAGGCCAAACGGAAGTCCCGGAACACATAACGGAATGAAATCAATTACCGAACATGTGGGTAACGGAAATTTTCCACGTGTTAGAGTTGGCATCGGCAGAAATCCCGACATGGATCTGGCTGACTATGTTCTTCAAAAATTCAGTGCAGCCGACAGGGATAAAATAAATCCCATAATTGAGAAGGCGGCTGAAGCTGTTGCTGAAATAATCTCGGTTGGCACAGACAGCGCCATGCAGAAATACAATATAAACAATAGATAGACAATCGATTTGCAATTGATAGCAATAGCACCCTCAGAGTGCTCTGTTGCTTCAACTTGCTCAATCTATTGTAGAGGTAAGTATGAACAAGGTTTTATTTGAACAATTTCAAAAAACAGAAAAGTATAATAAAGTTATTCAAAATTACCAAAGAGGCAGGAGTCAGCTCGTTCAAAGCATCAACGAGGACGGAACTGCCTATTTGGCATGCAATTTTCTGGATACAACAGCTAGTAAAATTCTAATCATTACAAGCAGCGAGACTAAATCCAGAAAATATGAAGAAACAATCAAATCATATATTGCAGATTGTGAAAGACTTCAGCCGAAGGAATTTTTGCTTTACAACGTTGACGCTCTAAGTAAAGATGCGGAATACAAAAGAGCTGAAGTTCTCGACAAAATTCTAAGTTCGAAAAAAGCAATAATAACTGCATCCGTCAATTCTGTCTTAACTAGGGTTATGCCTAAAGATAGGTTTAAGGAAAGTATTATAGAATTGAAGTATGGTAAATCTTATGACTTGAACCAGCTCCGCAGCAATTTAATCAGGCTGAAATATGAAAGAGTTGATGCGGTTGAAGGCGTAGGTCAGTTTTCTGTAAGAGGAGGCATAATTGATGTCTTTTCTCCTTCTGAAGCAAATCCATGCAGAATTGAATTTTTTGATGATGAAGTTGATTCCATAAGATTGGTTGATTTAAAAACTCAGCGTTCCATCAAAAATTTAAAATCAGTAAGAATAATTCCATGCGGTGATTTGATTTTTCAGAAAGAAGAAATTAAAAAGATTTTGTCTGAAATTGATTTGGATTATCAAAACAGGCTGAGCAAGATTCACAGCCTTCCAAATTCAAAGGATATTGAAAAAAAGCTAAAAAGCCTTTACAACATTTACCAGGATAAACTCATGGGAGGAATAGGCATAGAAAATGCAGATTTGCTTGTTCCATTCATAAAAGACAGCTTTGTAAGTGTCCTGGATTACTTCGACGATGATTTTGTTCTCATTGTAGATGAACCTGAAAGAATTTTCGAGGAAGAAAAAGCCTTAAATGAAAGTTTTCAGCTTAAGTATAGCGAACTTTTTGAAAAGGGAGAAATATTCTCCAAGCAAAGCAATGTTTATTTAAGTGACAGGGAATTGATATCAAAAATAACCAGCAGACCTTTTATTTCAATAAACGGCAAAAACAAGGCATTTGAAGCAGATGAAACGCTGCAGTTCATGTTCAAGGAACCGCCTTCATATTACGGTAAGCTTGAAGACTTGTCAAAAGATTTGAACCGATTGAAGTACAAGGGCTATAAAATTGCAATAATCTTAAGCAGCACTGAAGGCTGCTTGAAGCTTCACAACTTATTAAACGATTATGAATGCAGCACAGTTCTTTCCAAGGACACAAATATTGCAGCCGAAAGCGGACAAGTGGTGATCGTTCCCGGAGAACTAAAAAAAGGTTTTGAATATTACGACAACAAAATACTTGTGCTTACTGAAAATGAAATATTTGGTTCGTTCAGAAAAAAGACACACAAGACCAAGAAACAAAAGGGCTCAAAACTAGACGTCTTCACAGATTTAAAAGTTGGAGACTATGTAGTACATGAGCACCATGGTATCGGGCAGTATGTGGGCATAGAAAAAATTGAAGTTCAAAACATCAAGAAAGACTATCTTTGCATTAAATACAAAGGTGAAGATAAGCTGTTCGTGCCTGTTGACCAGATGTCCCTCATTCAAAAATACATCGGTTCAGATTCGGAAAAACCGAAGCTAAACAAGATGGGAAGTGCTGACTGGGGTAAAACCAAGGAGCGCTCAAAAGCAGCCATTGAAAACATGGCAGGAGAACTGGTCAAATTATACGCCGAGAGAAAAGTGGTTAAGGGATTTGCATTTTCACCGGACACGGAGTGGCAGAAAGAATTTGAATACAAATTTCCTTTTGAAGAAACTGATGATCAGTTAAGATGCATAAAGGAAATAAAAAAAGATATGGAACGCCCAAGTTCCATGGACAGACTTCTTTGCGGAGACGTGGGCTTCGGCAAGACAGAGGTAGCCATGAGGGCTGCATTCAAAGCAGTGATGGAATCAAAACAGGTTGCAATACTTGTTCCTACAACCATACTTGCACAGCAGCACTACACAAATATAGTGGAGCGGTTCAGAGGATATCCTGTCAAGATTGAAATGCTAAGTCGTTTCAGGACACCATACCAACAAGCAAAGATAGTAAGCGACCTGAACAAGGGTCTAGTTGATGTAGTGATTGGAACTCACAAGCTTCTTTCAAAGGATCTTAAGTTCAAGGACTTGGGACTGCTTATAATAGATGAGGAACAAAGGTTTGGGGTTAAGCACAAAGAACAGATAAAACAGCTTAAAACCAACATAGACGTTTTAACTCTATCAGCAACTCCAATACCGAGAACCCTTCACATGTCCATGATAGGCGTAAGGGATATGAGCATCATATCAGAACCTCCCGGTGACAGGCTTCCTATTCAGACTTATGTAATTGAACACAACGACGGCATCATCAAAGATGCCATTGAAAAAGAACTTTCAAGAGGCGGCCAGGTTTATTATGTGCACAACAAGGTAATTGACATTGAATCTACGGCATCCAGACTGCAAAGACTGATTCCGGAGGCGCGTATAGCAGTTGCCCACGGGCAAATGAACGAAAGACACCTTGAAAACATAATGCTTGGTTTTGTTCAGAAGGAATATGACATACTTGTATGCACTACTATCATAGAAACAGGCATGGACATTCCAAATGTTAACACACTTATAATAGACAATGCAGATCACCTGGGACTGTCGCAGCTTTATCAGCTAAGAGGCAGAATAGGAAGATCAAATAAGATATCCTTTGCGTACTTAACTTACGAAAAGGACAAAATGCTTTCTGAAGTTGCTGACAAAAGGCTCAAAGCAATCAAGGAGTTCACGGAGTTTGGCTCAGGCTTTAAAATTGCAATGCGAGATCTTGAAATAAGAGGATGCGGAAACATACTTGGAGCTGAACAGCATGGACATATGCTTGCCATAGGTTACGACTTGTATGTGAAGTTCCTTGACAGAGCAGTAAAAGAACTCCAGGGAAAAATGGAACTAGATGAAGATTTTGAAACTTCGGTTGATTTAAGCGTGGATGGCTACATTCCATCAACATACATTGAAAACGAAGAACAAAAAATTGAAATTTACAAAAAGATTGCAGCAACTTCCGGAAAAGATGACATTTATGACATCACAGAGGAAATTATTGACCGCTTCGGAAATCCTCCAAAGCAGGTTGACAATCTGCTTAAAATATCATATATAAAATCATTGTGCAAGAAGCTTCATGTGAAGGGGATTACACAGTCTGGAAACACTGTTAACATTGAAATGAATTCAGGCACTGATTTAAGTCAGGAATTTATAGGCTACTTAATTGAAAATTATAACGCAAAAATAAAATTTGACGTATCTAAGGTGCCTATGATTAAATATAAATTAGATTCCTCGGAGCAAATGAAAATACTTGAGGAACTTGAAAGATTCTTTGAAATATTAAATAATTACAAAACAGGTTTAAATGCCTGCCAAGGAGGAAAAAATGAACAAATTTAGAAAGTCACTGGGCCTTGCATTAACACTTTGTGTTGCATTAGCTTTAACAGCATGCTCAGACAGCAATGGCGAAACTACTGACACAATCAATCAAGAAGGTGTTGTTGCTACAGTCAACGACAATACAATAACACAGGAACAATTTGACGAAACATTGCAGTCATACAAGATGATGGTTGAATCTCAGTACGGCGAAGGTGCATGGGACACTGAAATTTCAGCAGGACAAACAATGGGAAGCTACTATGAAAGCTCTCTTTTGGATAATATGATACTTGAACTTCTTATGGTTGAAGCAGCAGGAAAAGAAGGAATTACAATGACAGATGAAGACCTTAAGACTCAAATGGATGAATTCAAGGCATATTTTGATACAGATGAAGAATACAAGACATTTTTAGAAGAAAAAGCAATGACTGAAGATTACCTGAAGGAATCACTGAAGAAGGAATTCTTAATTAATAATTTCCTTGCAATTAAAATAGAAAATTTACAGCCAACAGATGATGAACTTAAGACAATTTTCGACGACCTGAAGATGAATCAGCAGGTAAGAGCAAGACACATTTTAGTTAATACAGAAGATGAAGCAAAAACAGTAATTGACAGAATCAACAAAGGCGAAAAGTTTGAAGATCTTGCTAAGGAGCTTTCAGTTGACACTGCAAGCGGAGCAAACGGAGGAGATTTGGATTACTTCTCATATACAGACATGGTACAGCCATTCTCAGATGCAGCGTTTTCAATGGAAATTGGTGACATAAGCGAACCTGTCAAATCTGACTTTGGATACCACATCATTGAAGTGACTGATAAGACTGTTGATGACTCAGTAACATTGGAAACAAAGAAAGATGAACTTACAGAATATTACAAATCCTACAAATATGAGGACTTGCTGGAAGAATTAAAAAGCAATGCAAACATTGTGAAAAAATAGCAATAAAAAGTAAATAAAAGTAAATAAATGTTGCTATTACTAAAATGTTCTTATATAATATAAAATGATATTTCCAATAATATCCGGAAATAAAAAAGGATAAAATCTATTAAAGTGCAAATAATAGAAAATATTAAAAGAAATGTCATATAAATATAAAATTATGCAATTGGAGGAACATTAGCATGAAAGCAACTGGAATTGTCAGAAGAATTGATGATTTGGGCAGAGTAGTAATCCCAAAGGAGATAAGAAGAACGTTAAGAATAAGAGAAGGGGATCCTTTAGAAATATTTACTGATAGAGAAGGTGAAATTATATTAAAAAAATATTCACCAATTGGAGAGTTAACTGAATTTGCCGGAGAATATGTGGAGTCTTTGTTTGAAACCACCAGACACATTGCTGTAATAACCGACCGAGACGGAGTGATAGCTGTATCAGGAAGCTCAAAAAAAGATTATACTGAAAAAAGATTGAGTCCAGAGCTTGAAAAGATTATTGAAAGCAGAGAAACTTATGTCACAAACGGAAATGCTAAGCCAATAAGAATAACTGCAAATGAATTCAACCCTGACAACTACACTAGTCAGATTATATCTCCAATACTTGTTCATGGTGACCCTATAGGAGCTGTAATGCTTCTTTCAAAAGAAAAAGCAGCAAAGATGACTGAAATTGAAGAAAAATTAATTAAGACAGCTTGCATTTTCTTATCGAGACAAATGGAAAGTTAAAATTGTATTATCATAGGGAAGTTTTCGTAAAGAAAGCTTCCTTTTTTATTTTTGATAGAAGCAATATCTGCAATAAATTATAATTTTTCATACATATAATTATGGTTAAATTTACCCAGAGGTGGTATAAATAAAATATAACTGTTAAGTGAGGTGCAATATGAAAATAAGATTTTTAGGAGCAGTGCGTGGAGTAACAGGTTCATCCCACCTGATTCAGGCCAATGACAAGAAAATTCTTTTGGATTGCGGGATGTATCAAGGAAAAGATGAGGACTTGAATTATGAAGAATTTGAAGTCAATCCATCTGAAATTGATTATCTTCTTTTAAGCCACAGCCACATTGACCACAGCGGGAGGATTCCACTTTTGGTTAAGAAAGGGTTCAGAGGGAAGATTTATTGCTCAAAACCTGCTTATGACCTTTGTCGTATAATGCTCATGGATTCAGCCCACATTCAGGAAAGTGAGGCTGAATGGAAAAATGTAAAGGCAAGACGTTCTGGCAGGGCGCTGGTAGAGCCAATGTACACCCAGGAAGATGCAGAATTAAGTTTAAGATATTTTTATCCGGTTCTTTACGACCAGATAATAAACATAGATGAAAATATTACCGTAAGGTTCAAGGACGCAGGTCATATACTTGGGTCAGCCATTACAGAAGTTTGGATAAATGAAGAAGGCACTACAACAAAGCTTGTTTATTCAGGTGACCTGGGAATGAAGGATAAAGCTCTTTTAAGAGACCCTTCAGTGATAGAAAGTGCTGACTACCTGATTATTGAATCAACATATGGAAACAGACTGCATGAAAACCTTGAAACAAGAACAGAAGATCTTATTAATATCATATTTGATACTGTTAAAAGAGGCGGGTCAGTAATAATTCCATCATTTGCGGTGGGAAGGACTCAAGAAATAATTTATGAGCTCAACAAATATCTTGAATGCCATGATGACAAAAAATCAGACAACAGAAGAAAATTCATGAACATTCCTGTCTATATCGACAGCCCATTGGCAACAAAAGCTACAGAAATATTCAAACAAAACGCCAATGTGTTTGACGATGAAACAAGGCGCTGCATTCTTGAGGGAGACAATCCACTTGAATTTGAAAATCTGCATTTCACACAAAGCGTTGAAGAGTCAAAAATTCTCAATGCATCCAAGGAACCTAAAATAATAATTTCAGCTAGCGGTATGTGCGAAGCAGGAAGAATAAAACATCACCTTAAGCATCACCTTTGGAAAAAAGAATCAAGCATTGTGTTTGTAGGATACCAGGCGGAAGGCACATTGGGAAGAAAAATAATTGATGGTGAAAAGTATGTGAAGGTTCTTGGAGAAGAAATAAGAGTAAATGCACAAATTCACAACGTGCAGGGATTTTCCGGACATGCCGATAAAAATGCATTGTTAGATTGGATCAGAGGTTTTGAAGAGAAACCTAAGAAAGTGTTCTTGGTTCACGGTGAAGCTGAAGCAAAATCATCCTTTGCAGCAGAAATTAAAAAAACATTGCAATTAAGCTGCATAATTCCTGAATATAACAAGGTTTACGAAATCAAGAAACAACTAGGTGTAAAAGAAATAGCACTTGAAGAAGTAAAAGAAACAAGCCAAAGAACGGCAGATAAAACTCAAATAGAAGATTTGAAGAAGGAACTCGAAAAAATTAAGGAAATTTTTGAAAAGACAATGGCAAACACAAAATACTATCTTGAGGATGATAAAATAAATACCGAAAAATACAAAGATATCAGCAACAGCATACTTGCACTTGAAAATGAAATATTGAATTTATCAATGGTAAGCACAAAGTAAAACATTTCAAATCAAAGGGGTGAATGGGGAAGAACACATAACCATTTATCCCTTTAAAATTGCTGTTCAGAAAACGTTTGTATATTCATTTTTAATAAATGTTGGAAATTAGTTGTTCTTATAAATATTACTGGAATTAAGTTTATGGCACGAAAAATGCATATATTCATATGGAGTATAATTATTTGATGCATTCTTCTTCACTATGCATCCTTTTATAATTATAAAAACAGAAAGGAAGGACAATTAATGAAAAAGTTATTGACAGGCAACGAAGCTATAGCACTTGGGGCATACGAAGCAGGTGTACATTATGCAGCTGCATATCCGGGAACACCAAGTACTGAAATATTGGAGAATATTGCTCCTTATAAGGAAATAACAGCAGAATGGGCACCCAATGAAAAGGTAGCAGTAGAATCTGCCATCGGCGCGTGTTTTGCAGGAGCAAGAACTCTGACGGCCATGAAACATGTAGGCCTTAACGTTGCTGCAGATCCATTTTTCTCAATTGGATATACAGGAGTTAACGGCGGTATGGTGCTCATAAGTGCTGATGATCCCGGACTTCACTCTTCACAAAACGAACAGGATAACAGATATTATGCAAGAATGGCAAAAGTTGCCATGGTTGAGCCAAGCAACAGCCAGGAATGCAAGGATATGGTCAAGTCGGCCTTGGAAATAAGCGAAAAATACGACACTTTGGTTATGATCAGAATGACAACAAGGGTTTGCCACAGCAAGTCCATAGTTGAAACAGGTGAAAGAACAGAAGTTCCTATAAAAGAATACAAAAAAGATACTCAGAAATACCTTATAGCACCGGCAGTTGCAAAACAGCTCCACGTGAAGGTTGAACAAAGACTTCAAGAACTAGAGAAGTTCTCCAATGAAACAGAATTAAATTTCATTGAATGGAACGCCAAAAAAATAGGAGTTGTAGCAGCAGGTGTTGCATATCAGTATGCAAGGGAAGTGTTTGGGGATACTGCTTCATATTTGAAAATTGGATTCTCATTCCCTCTTCCTATGGAAAAAATCAAAAAATTCGCAGAAGAAGTTGAAACTCTATATGTTGTTGAAGAACTGGAGCCTTTCATGGAAGAACAAATCAGGGCTGCAGGAATCAAGTGCATAGGAAAGGATAAAATTCCGAACACTTGGGAACTTAATCCGGATATTGTTGAAGAAACATTGTTTGGTACAAAAAGAGAAACAATAGACTATGACAAGACAGTTGCTGTTAGAAGACCCCCAACTCTTTGCGCAGGATGTCCTCACAGAGCATTTTATTATGAACTGTCAAAGAGAAAAAATGTCATGATTACAGGAGACATTGGCTGTTACACGTTGGGAGGGGCAGAACCTCTTAATGCAATGGATACAATAATTTGCATGGGAGCAAGCATTAGCATGGCTCATGGAGCTAAAAAGGTATTTGAAAAGGGCAATGTTGAAAAACGTCTTGTGGCAACAATAGGGGACTCTACATTCTTCCATTCGGGAATGACAAGCCTTCTGGATGTTGTTTACAATAAAAGCAACACAATCACGTGCATACTTGACAACAGAATAACTGCAATGACAGGCCATCAGGAAAACCCTGGAACAGGATTCACTCTTCAGGGAGATACGGCTAAAATAACTGACATTGAAAAAGTGGTAAGTGCTCTTGGGGTTGAACATATAAAGACAGTAAATCCCCTGAACAATGTCGAAATGAAAGCTGCTCTAGACTGGGCATTTGCTCTTGAGGAGCCGTCGGTAATTATTTCAAGATATCCATGTGCTCTTAAAAAATATTCTGATGCAGACATAGAAGAATTTGGTCCTATTAATGGCGTTTGCGAAGTTGATTACGACAAGTGTATAGGCTGCAAGAAGTGCGTAAGCACAGGCTGCCCTGCCATTTATTACAATAAAGCAATTAAAAAATCAAACATAAACAAGGTTCAGTGCGTAGGATGCAAGTTGTGCATGCAGGTATGTCCTGTAAAAGCTATCAGTAAGGTTGGTGATAAATAATGGATACTAAGAACATTTTATTAGTAGGCGTTGGTGGTCAGGGTACAATACTCGTGAGCAAAATTTTATCCACAGGACTCATGGATGCAGGATATGACGTCAAAATGTCAGAAATTCACGGTATGGCTCAAAGAGGTGGAAGTGTTTCAACTCAGGTAAGGTATGGGGAAAAAATTTATTCTCCTATTATAGGCATTGGTCAAGCAGACATACTTGTTTCATTTGAAACAATGGAGACCCTGAGATGGCTTGAATTTTTAAAACCTGATGGAGTTGTTGTAGTAAACGACTATGAAATACCTTCAGCTCCCATACTTACGGGAAAAGCTGATTACCCTCAGGGCATAATTGAAATGATAAGCGATAAAGCAAGAACAAAAGTTGTAAATGCTGCAGATATTTCTGAAAAGTTGGGCAACATGAAGGTAATGAACGTTGTTCTCTTAGGAGCTCTGGTAAAAATGATGAATCTCACAGACATTGACTGGGAAAAAGCAGTCAGAGCTTCCGTGAAGGAAAAATTTGCAGAACTGAATGTAAATGCATTTAATGCAGGCATGGAAGCAGTAAGTTAAAATACAATAGATGAAGAAAGGCAGAATTATATGAGCTACAAAGTATTGGCTATAAACCCAGGTTCAACTTCCACGAAAATAGCGTTGTATGAAGATGAAGAGGAAATTTTTACTAACACTATTAATCATCCTGTAGAATTAATAGATAAATTTGAAAATGTTGAAGACCAGCTGAACATGAGACGAGAGCTTGTTATGTCAAACCTCAGGGAAAGAGGATTTGACATAAAGGATTTGTCATGCGTTGTTGCCAGAGGGGGAATGCTTCCTCCTGTCAAATCGGGAGCGTACATAATAAACGACCTCATGATTGACAGGGTGGAAAACAGACCTGTAATGGAACACGCTTCAAATTTAGCAGCTCCCATTGCCTATGGCATTGCAAAGGAAGCAGGAGTTAGGTCTTTTATCTATGATTCTGTAATGACTGATGAATTTACGGATATTGCGAGAATATCAGGAATGCCCGATATTCCAAGAACCAGTTCAAGCCACGTTTTAAACACAAGGGCCATGGCTATAAAGGCAGCCAAAAAACTTGGAAAAAGATATGATGAATTAAACATTATTGTGGCTCATCTGGGTGGCGGCATTTCCATCAATCTTCATCACGGGGGACAAATAATAGATCTTGTTTCTGACGACGAAGGTCCGTTTTCACCTGAAAGGGCAGGAAGGGTTCCGTGCAGGGAACTTATCAACCTGTGCTACTCCGGAAAATATGACAAAAAAACAATGCAGCGAAAATTAAGGGGAAACGGCGGACTTAAGGCTTATCTGAACACTCTGGATGCAAGGGACGTTGAAAAAATGATTGCAGAAGGAAATCAGGAAGCAAAAACAATTTACGAAGCCATGGCTTATCAGATTGCCAAGGGAATAGGAGAGCTGGCTACGGTTGTGGAAGGTAAAGTTGACCTCATAATACTTACAGGAGGCATTGCCCATTCAAAAATGCTTACTTCATGGATTGAAAAACGCGTGGCTTTCATAGCACATGTTGAAATAATGCCGGGAGAAAACGAAATGGAAGCTTTGGCTTATGGTGCCTTGAGAGTGTTAAGAGGAGAAGAAACAGCAAGAGAATATACAGAATAAATAAGACCCGCAATAGCGGGTCTGTTTTTTTGCCATGCTGGAATATTTTGCTTAGTTCACTATAATGCGTATGAAAGGCAATGCGACATACTTATAGTTCGTTATAATACGAAATATAAAAATCAAAAAAATAAAATTCATATACAAAACCAGTTGACAAACATTTTTATATTTGTTATCATGTATTTGAATTTAAATGTTGAATTTTGTATAACAAAAAAGGATGGTCACATATGGACTTTGATGTTAAAAGAGTATTTGTAGAAAAAAAACTTGGATTTAACACGGAAGCTTTAAACCTGCTGAACAATTTCAGGGAAAATTTACAGCTTGAAAATTTGAAGAATTTATGGATATTGAACAGATATGATGTGTCCCACATTAGCAGCGAGGATTTTGAAAAAGCTGTAACTAATGTTTTTTCAGAACCAAACCAGGACTATGTTTACTTAGATAAAATTGATGTTTCAGACAATAAAGTTTTTGCAGTTGAATTTTTGCCGGGACAATATGACCAGAGAGCTGATTCAGCGGCACAGTGCATTCAAATAATTACAGGAAAAGAAAAACCTCCTGTGAAATATGCGAGAGTAATAATCCTTGCAGGACAACTCTCAGATGAGGATATTCAAAAAATAAAAGAATACTACATCAACCCTGTTGATTCAAGAGAAGCTGAGCTTGAAAAGCCATTGACACTGGACGAAGAGTATCCTGAACCACAGGATGTTGAGACTGTAGAGAACTTCACATACAAATCTAAGGAAGAAATAGAAGATTACCGAAAACACATGGGTCTTGCTATGAGCACCGAGGATTTGCTTTTTTGTCAGGAGTATTTCAAAAATACCGAGAACAGAAATCCAACCCTTACTGAAATAAAGGTAATTGACACATACTGGTCAGATCACTGCAGACACACAACCTTTTCGACTGTTATAAACAATGTAAAATATGATGATGGTATAATTGCAGAAGAAATAAAGAAGACATTCGAAGAATACTTAAACTCAAGAAAATATGTGTACCAGGACAAGAACAAAGACATATGTCTCATGGACCTGGCAACAATAGGAGCCAAGGAACTTAAGAAAAAAGGACTTTTAGAAGATCTAGAAGAATCAGATGAAATAAATGCGTGCAGCATAGTAATAAATGCAGATATAGACGGCAAAAATGAAGAGTGGTTATTGATGTTTAAAAATGAAACTCACAACCATCCTACAGAAATAGAACCTTTCGGCGGTGCTGCAACATGTCTTGGAGGAGCCATAAGAGACCCTCTTTCAGGAAGAGCCTATGTTTATCAGGCAATGCGCGTTACAGGAAGCGGCGACCCAAGACAAAAATTGAAAGATACATTACCTGGAAAGCTTCCTCAAAGAAAAATTTCAACGGAAGCTGCAGCTGGCTACAGCTCCTACGGTAATCAAATTGGACTTTCAACAGGACATGTGTCTGAAATATATCATCAGGATTATGTAGCAAAAAGAATGGAAATTGGTGCAGTAATTGCAGCAGCTCCAAGAACAAATATAATAAGGGAAGTTCCCGAAAAAGGTGATGTGGTAATTCTTCTTGGAGGAAAAACCGGAAGAGACGGCTGCGGAGGAGCAACTGGCTCATCAAAGGAACACACACAGGAATCTATTCTCGTATGCGGCTCAGAAGTGCAGAAGGGAAATGCTCCTACAGAAAGAAAGATTCAAAGGCTTTTCAGAAATCCTGAAGTAAGCAGACTCATAAAAAGATGCAATGATTTCGGTGCCGGAGGAGTTTCAGTAGCCATAGGTGAACTTGCTGAAGGACTTGACATAAATCTTGACATGGTTCCCAAAAAATATGAAGGACTTGACGGCACTGAACTGGCCATATCAGAATCTCAGGAGAGAATGGCAGTTGTTGTGAGAAAAGAAGATGCTAAAAGGTTTATAGACCTTTCTAATCAGGAAAACCTGGAAGCAACAGAGGTTGCTGTTGTAACTGATGACAGAAGATTAAAAATGACGTGGAGAGGCAGGGAAATTTTAAACATAAGCAGGGATTTCCTTGACACAAACGGCGTTAAGCAAAATGTTGATGCTTTTATAAAGGAACCTCAGACATTAAATGATACAAAACATGTTACAGGAGATCTGAAAGCAAGATGGCTTGAAAATCTGGCGGATTTAAACGTAGCATGCCAGAAGGGTCTTGTGGAACGTTTTGACTCAACTGTGGGAGCAGCAACAGTATTAATGCCATTTGGAGGGAAAAACCAGCTTACACCTTCTGAAGGAATGGCTGCTAAAATTCCGGTGCTAAACGGAATAACAAACACATGTTCCCTTATGGCTCATGGATTTGATCCGTATCTTTCAAAGACGAGCCCTTATCACGGAGCAATGTATGCAGTGATTCACTCCGTTGCTAAAATAGTTGCAATGGGCGGAGATTATAAAAATGTTAGACTCACTCTGCAGGAATATTTTGAAAAGCTTGGTAAGGAACCTGAAAGATGGGGTAAGCCCTTAAGCGCACTTCTTGGTGCATTTAAGGTTCAGCATGAACTTGACATTCCGGCCATAGGAGGCAAAGACAGCATGTCCGGAACATTCATGGACTTAAACGTTCCTCCCACACTTGTGAGCTTTGCAGTATGCGTATCAGATGTAAGAAATACTGTATCTGCTGATTTCAAAAAACCAGGTAGCAAGGTAGTGCTTTTGAAAATCAAAAGGGATGAAAACAACATTCCGGATTTTGAAGACATTAAAAACAAATACTCAAAAATACATGATGAAATATTAAAGGGAAATGTATTAAGCGCTCACACTGTTGGATACGGAGGAGCTGCAGCTACAATTTCCAAAATGACTTTCGGAAATGAAATAGGATTTGAAGCTAACGAAGCATTTGATCTTAATGATTGTTTCACAGCAGATTATGGCAGCATTATTCTTGAAGTAAAGGAAGATGCGGAAATAATTGCTGAAGCTGTGGTGCTGGGAAATACCACTGGCAACAATGAAATAAAATTAAACAACATTTCCATAAACTTAGACGAAATGAAAAATACATGGATAGAGCCTTTAAACAGCATTTATCCCATTAAAAAGGACGTTTCCGGGTCAATCAAACACTATTCATATACTGGCGGAAATATTGTGAAGTCTTCTATATCAATAGCAAAACCTAAAGTATTCATTCCGGCATTTCCTGGGACAAACTGCGAATTCGACACAAAACGAGCTTTTGAAAGAGCAGGAGCTGAAGCAGAAATATTTGTTTTCAGGAATTTAACAACACAGGACATCAAGGATTCAATCGAGCAGATGAACAAAATCATAAGAAATTCCCAGATCATTGCATTCCCCGGAGGCTTCAGCGCCGGAGATGAACCTGAAGGTTCAGGAAAGTTCATTGCAGCTGTATTTAAAAATGAAATATTAAAGGATGCGGTCATGGATTTGTTAAAGAACAGGGACGGACTGATTATTGGAATTTGCAACGGCTTCCAGGCACTTATAAAGCTTGGGCTTGTGCCTTTCGGTGAAATTGTTGATATGAAGGATGATTATCCGACTCTAACTTACAACAAAATAGCCCGCCACATATCAACATTTGCAAAAACAAAAATTGTTTCAAATCTTTCCCCTTGGTTGAATGGATGCAATGTGGGAGATACCCACTACATGCCTCTGTCACACGGAGAAGGAAGATTTGCTGCAAACGAAGAATGGATAAGGAAGCTTAAAGAAAACGGACAAATTGCAACCCAATATGTTGACGAGAACAACAGCCCAACATACGACGGACTGTACAATCCAAACGGATCATTTGAAGCAATAGAAGGAATAACAAGTCCTGACGGAAGGGTTTTCGGTAAGATGGGACATTCGGAAAGACGTGACAAAGACACATATATAAACATACCGGGAAACAAAAACCAGATGATATTCGAATCAGGCGTAAAATATTACAAATAACAGGAGGAACAATGAAAGTAGCAATTATTATGGGAAGCGATTCAGACTTTCAGGTAGTGGAAAAAGGATACAACATACTGAAAGATTTCGGAGTGGAAGTTGATGTGAGGGTTATTTCAGCTCACAGAACTCCTGACGAGGCAATTAATTTTGCTAAGAATGCAGAACAAAACGGATATGAACTTATAATAGGAGCAGCAGGTAAGGCAGCTCATCTGCCGGGAGTTCTGGCAGGATGCACTCCTCTTCCAGTCATAGGAGTTCCTATACGTTCAACAGAGCTTGACGGTATGGACGCACTTCTTGCCATAGTGCAGATGCCTCCCGGAGTTCCTGTTGCAACAGTAGCCATCAACGGCTCAGACAATGCAGCTTTGCTGGCAGTACAGATTCTTTCAGTAAAATACGAAAACTTAAGAATCAAGTTCAAGGAATACAAAAAACAAATGGCAGAAAAAGTTATTGAGAAAGATAAAAAATTAAACGAAAAATTAAACGCAAATAATTAAATAAATCAAACAATTGAATAATGCAAATAATAAAAAAACAAATAATTAATAGAAAAAAATTCGGAGGATATAATGGAAAAATTAGAAATGATTTATGAAGGAAAAGCAAAGAAAGTTTTCAAAACTGACAACGAGAAACAATACATTGTTGAATACAAGGATGACGCTACAGCATTTAACGGAATAAAAAAAGGAACTATAGTAGGAAAAGGCGTTGTAAACAACAAAATGTCTGCTGCATTGTTTGCTCTCTTAGAAGAAGAAGGAATTCCAACTCATCAGATAGAACTTTTAAGTGACAGGGAATCTCTAGTAAAAGCAGTAAAAATTCTTCCTCTTGAAGTAATAGTAAGAAACGTTGCTGCTGGATCTCTTGCAAAAAGACTTGGACTTGAAGAAGGCGTTGAAATGAAGAAGACAGTTCTTGAGTTTTCCTACAAGAATGATGAACTGGGAGATCCGATGATTAACGACTACCACATTCAGGCAATGGGATATGCAACTGACGAGCAGCTTGACACAGTAAAGAGCTATGCATTAAAAGTAAATGAAGTACTGAAAAAATTCTTCCTTGAAATAAACATTAAACTCATAGATTTCAAACTTGAGTTCGGATTATACGACAGCAAGGTAATTCTTGCAGATGAAATTTCTCCTGACACATGCAGACTTTGGGATGCAGATACAAACAAGAAACTTGACAAGGACAGATTCAGAAGAGATTTAGGCGGTGTTGAAGAAGTATATCAGGAAGTTCTTGAAAGAATAAGCAAAAAGAAATAACATAAGTAAGAGGAGACAATATGCAGGATATAATATTAGATGACAAGCTGCATGAGGAATGCGGAGTGGTGGGAGTATTTTCAGGCAATCCTGATATAACATCACAATTGATATATTACGGATTGTTTGCGCTGCAGCACCGAGGACAGGAAAGTGCCGGCATAGCAATCAATACCGGAGGAAAAATTCAATTTCACAAAAATATGGGGCTTGTTTCTGACGTCATGACCAGTGATGTTATTCAAAGATTATCAGGCGGAATTGCCATAGGCCACGTGAGATATTCCACATCAGGAGGAAGCGAAATTGAAAATGCACAGCCTCTTGTTGTAAGATTTAAAAATGGAACGCTGGCTCTTGCTCACAACGGAAATCTTGTAAATGCTGATTCCCTTAGAAATATTCTTGAAGACAGCGGAGTTATTTTTCAAACTTCCATTGACACTGAAGTTGTGGCTAACATGATCGCAAGAAATGCAAACGGAGATGTTTTAAAATCAATTAAAAATGTGATGGAAATCATAAAGGGAGCATTTGCCTTTGTAATAGCAACTGAAAAACAGCTAATAGGAGTAAGGGACCACTTTGGCCTAAGACCTCTTTGTCTAGGAAAAAGACCTGACGGCGGATATCTGCTTGCTTCTGAAAGCTGTGCCATAAATGCCATGGGCGGAGAATTCATAAGAGACATTGAGCCGGGAGAAATAATAATCATAGATGAAAACGGAATTGAAAGCATAAAAAGCAGCAAGTATGCACAGCAAAAATCTTGCATTTTCGAATATGTTTATTTTGCAAGACCGGACAGCACCATAGATGGAGTGAATGTTTATCAGTCAAGGTACAATGCCGGCAGAATTCTTGCACAGGAAGCTCCTGTGAAGGCAGATCTTGTATTTTGCGTTCCGGACTCGGGAACACCTGCTGCCATAGGATTTGGCAATGAGCTTGGAATACCTTACGGCCTTGGCCTCATTAAAAACAGGTATGCCAAAAGAACTTTCATTGAGCCAAGTCAGGAACTTCGTGAAGAAGGCGTAAAGACAAAGTTAAGCGTAAACAAGGATCTTGTAAAGGACAAGGTTGTTGTGATGATTGATGACAGCATTGTAAGAGGAACAACAACAAGACAGCTTGCCCAGATGGTGAGGGATGCGGGAGCCAAGGAAGTTCATGTGAGAATTGCTTCTCCTCCTGTCACTCATTCATGTTTCTTTGGCATAGATACACCTTTCAGAAGCTACTTGATTGGAGCAAACAAGTCAGTTGAAGAGATGAGGGACTATATAAAAGCCGACAGCCTTCATTTTTTAAACATGGAAGGACTTATTAAATCAACAGGTTCTGATAGAGGTTTCTGCCTAGCATGTTTGAATGGTGATTATCCAATGGAAGTTCCAAAATTCGATTAGAGGAGATTGTTATGTCTGATAAATTAACATATAAGGATTCCGGTGTTGATATACATGCCGGATATGAAACTGTTAGGCTCATAAAAGATTACGTGAAGAAAACATACACCAAGGGAGTTATGTCTGACATAGGCGGCTTTGGAGGAATGTTCGGCATAGATAAAAATGAATATGAAGAGCCGGTTCTTGTATCAGGGACTGACGGCGTGGGCACAAAGCTCATGATTGCATTCAAGACTGATGTTCATGATACCATTGGAGAAGATGCTGTTGCAATGTGCGTCAACGACGTAATTTGTCAAGGAGCAAAACCCTTGTTTTTCCTTGACTACATAGCAACAGGAACACTGGACCCAAGAAAGGCAGCAGACATTGTAAAAGGTGTTGCAAGCGGCTGCATCAAGGCAGGCGCTGCTCTAATCGGAGGAGAAACTGCAGAAATGCCTGGTCTGTACGATGAAGGCGAATATGATATAGCAGGATTTTGCGTGGGCATAGTTGACAGGAAAAAAATAATCGACGGATCAAAAATAGTTGAAGGAGACGTGCTTATAGGAATACCTTCAAGCGGGTTCCATTCAAACGGATATTCACTTGTAAGAAAAGTGTTCTTCGACCACAAGAACTACAAGGTGGATGAATATGTCGAAGAACTTGGATGCACTCTTGGAGAAGCTCTTTTGATTCCTACAAGAATTTATCCTAAACTTATATTGGATATTATTTCAAAGTTTGAAATAAAGGGAATGTCTAACATCACAGGGGGCGGTTTCTATGAGAATATACCAAGAATGTTCCCGGATGGTATAACAGCTGACATTGAAACAAAGAACATCAATGTTCTTCCTGTGTTTAAACTTCTTCAAAGAGAAGGTAATGTTGACAATGATGAAATGTATTCAACATTTAACATGGGAATAGGAATGGTTCTTGCTGTATCAACCGACACTAAGGATTATGTTATAGAATATTTGAGAAGCCAGGGAGAAGAGCCTGTTGTAATAGGCCACACATTAAGAAGGGAAGGCGGACTTAAAATATGCCACAACTAAAAATAGGTGTATTGATATCGGGTTCTGGGACTAATCTTCAGTCTCTCATTGACAATGTTGAAAAAGGACAAATTGATGGAAAAATAACCGTGGTTATTTCTAATAAAAGTGATGCCTACGGACTAGAGAGAGCAAGAAAGCACAACATTAAAGCTGTGTATGTAGATGAGAAGGATTATCAAGACTCCCAGATTTACAATGAAGCAGTAATAAAGGAACTAAAAAGTAACGGAGTTGAACTTGTAGTTCTTGCAGGATACCTGAAAATTTTATCCCGTGATTTCATAGATACGTACAGAAACAGGGTTATCAACATTCATCCGTCCCTCATACCGTCATTTTGCGGCAAGGGCTACTATGGACTAAAAGTACATGAGGCTGCAGTAAACTACGGCGTCAAAATAAGCGGAGCAACGGTTCATTTTGTTGATGAGGAAGCCGACTCGGGTCCCATAATAATTCAGGAAACCGTAAAGGTAGACTATAAGGACACCCCTGAAAAGCTTCAGAAAAAAATCCTTAAAATAGAACACAAAATACTTCCACAGGCTGTCAAGCTATTTTGCGAAGGACGGCTTGATGTTGTTGGAAGAAAGGTTGAAATCAATTAAGAATTAAGAAATTAAAATTAATAATTAAGAGTTAAGAATGAAGAATTAATAGTTTAAACATAAGAATTTTCTTTCAATATGATTCAAGAGCGTTTATAGTCATATTTAGGACTGAAAATATAAATAAGGAGTTGGTTATTAAATGAGAGCTTTAATAAGTGTGTCGGACAAGAACGGAATAGTTGAATTTGCAAAAAAACTTCAGGAACTTGGAGTTCAGATAATTTCAACGGGAGGAACACATAAGACCCTTGAAGAAGCAGGGGTTAAAGTTACAGGAATTTCAGAAGTCACCGGTTTTCCGGAATGTCTTGACGGGAGGGTGAAGACATTGCATCCAAACATCCATGCGGGACTTCTCGCAATGCGCTACAATCCGGAACATATGAAGCAGCTTGAGGAACTGAAAATTGAAACAATCGACATTGTTGTTGTAAATCTTTATCCTTTCAAAGAGACAATTCTAAAAGAAGGTGTCATAAGGGAAGTTGCCATAGAAAACATAGACATAGGCGGACCTACAATGCTTCGCTCTGCTGCTAAAAATTATCAGGATGTGGCAGTTGTAGTTGACCCAAGAGATTACAATCTTGTATTAGATGAACTAAAAACAGGCAATGGAGTATCACTTGACACTAAATTTTATTTGTGTTCAAAGGTCTTTGCACACACATCCCACTACGACACAATGATTGCAGCGTACATGAAAAAGGAACGTCAAGACAACAATCTTCCTGAAACATTTACCATGACATTTGAAAAGGTTCAGGAAATGCGATACGGCGAAAATCCTCACCAGAAGGCTGCTTTCTACAAGGAAGTGGGAAAGACAGACGGACTTCTTTCATCAGCCCTGCAGCTTCACGGAAAAGAACTGTCATTTAACAACATCAACGACACAAACGGAGCACTTGAGCTTTTGAAGGAATTTGAAGAACCGGCTGTTGTTGCATGCAAGCATTCAAATCCATGTGGAGTAGGTACCGGAGAAAATGTATATGATGCATATGTGAAAACTTACAATGCAGACCCAACTTCCATTTTCGGTGGAATTGTAGTTATGAACAGGGAAATGGATGAAAAAACAGCTGAAGAAATAAACAAAATATTTGTTGAAATAGTTGTTGCTCCTTCATACAGTGAGAAAGCACTTGAAATACTTAAATCCAAGAAAAATATAAGGCTTCTGGCAATTGAAAACATTACAACAAAGCAGGATGAAAATTCCTATGACCTAAAAAAGGTTGCTGGAGGAATCCTTGTTCAGACAATTGACTCAAAGCTTCTGGCTGGAGAACTTAAGACTGTAACAAAGAAAGAACCAACAGAACAGGAAATGAAAGATATTATCATGGCATGGAAAATTGTTAAGCACACAAAATCAAATGCCATTACAATAGTTAAAAACGGTCAGTCCATAGGCATCGGGCCTGGACAGGTAAACCGCATCTGGGCATGCAAGCAGGCGATAGAACATGCAGTGGAATTTTTAGGAAAAGACAGCCTCAAGGGAGCTTCGTTAGCTTCAGATGCATACTTTCCGTTTTCAGATTGCGTTGAGGCGGCTGCAGAGGCAGGTATTACAGCAATAATTCAGCCGGGAGGCTCCATAAGAGACAATGATTCCATAGAAGCATGCGACAAACACAACATGTCAATGCTTTTCACAGACATGAGACACTTTAAACACTAAAAAATTCAATTAAGAATGAAGAGTTAAGAATTAAATGATTGAATTGTGCTTTGCACAATTCATACAATAATTCTTCATTCTTAACTCTTAATTTAAATAATGGAGGTTTTTATGAAAATTCTTGTTGTAGGCAGCGGAGCAAGAGAACACACTATATGCTGGAAGCTTAAACAAAGCAAAAAAGTTTCCAAACTTTACTGTGCTCCTGGCAATGCGGGCATAGGGCAAATAGCTGAAATTGTAGATATAAAGGCTGAAAATCTTGACGAACTCACAAAATTTTCAGCTGACAACAAAATAGATTTGGTTGTTGTAGGACCGGAAGGCCCATTGGTTAACGGCCTTGTAGACATGCTCATTGCAAAGGGAATAAAAGCCTTCGGACCGGTAAAGAAGGCAGCAAGGCTGGAAGGAAGCAAGTCATATTCCAAGGACTTCATGAAAAAATACAACATTCCAACAGCAAAGTATGAGGTTTTTGAAAATTCCAAGCAGGCACTTGAAGCCTTGAAAAACTTTGACGTTCCTGTGGTAGTAAAAGCAGATGGTCTTGCTGCAGGCAAGGGAGTCCTTATCTGTGAAACAAAACAAGATGCTAAGGAAGCAATTGAAAGCATAATGAATGACAAGCAGTTCGGAGAAGCAGGTGACACTGTTGTAATAGAAGAATTTCTTGATGGAACAGAGACCTCTCTGCTTTGTTTTGTTGACGGCAAAAGAATTGTTCCCATGGAAAGTGCAAGAGATTACAAAAAAGCATACGACAACGACAAGGGGCTTAATACGGGAGGAATGGGAAACTTTTCTCCAAACCCCATATATACGGACAAGCTGAATGACTATATACAGGAGAATATTATAGACAGAACTTTGCAGGGCTTCCATGGAGAAGAGATGGATTTCAAAGGCGTGCTTTTCATAGGTTTGATGATTAAAAACGACCAAGCAAAAGTTCTTGAATACAACACACGCTTTGGGGACCCTGAAACTGAGTCTGTCATTCCAAGGCTGAAATCCGATTTAGTTGACATTATAGAAAAGTGTATTGAAGGAAATTTGTCCGCTGATGATTTGCAGTGGAAGGATGAAAAGAGCGTTACTGTAATCCTTGCTTCAGGAGGATATCCGGAAAATTATGAAAAAGGCAAGGAAATTAAAGGCCTTGAAGATGTTGATAAAGGCGTCATGGTTTTTCACGGAGGAACAAAACTTGTGGGCGGCAAAATCCTCACAGACGGTGGAAGAGTCATGGCAGTCACTGCACTTGGCAGCACTCTTGATGAAGCAAGAGAAAATGTATATAAAAACATACCTAAAATCCATTTTGAAAAAATGGAATACAGGACTGACATAGCAAAATTGTAAGTTACGAAACTACCATGCAGTAAAATATTATATAACGAGGATGATAAATCATCCTTTTTTTTTATGTTTTAATCATTATGGCATCCTGGGCGAATATATTTATAATATATATTTATTTGGAGGTTGCCATGCGCATACATACGGTTCAAAAGGGTGAGGCATTATGGAATATTGCCGACTTTTATAAAACTGACATAGAAGATATCATTGAAGCTAACGGTCTTGTCAATCCGGAGGTTCTATTGGTTGGACAGCCGCTTTTGATTCCTGAAGACATAAAAGAACACACAGTGATACCAGGTGATACAATCTGGAAAATTGCAGAGAGCTACGGAGTTCCCGTGCAGGAGCTGTTGTGGGAAAACCGGATAATGACCCCTGACACCATTTATCCAGGTCTTGTTTTGAAAATTCCTGAAAAAGAAAAGCCGGTAATAGATGTGAATGCATTTACTTATATTTTGGGAGATGATGCCATCCCTGTTGTTCAGGGAGCTGGAGACAATCTTACATATTTAAGTCCATTTGCTTATCTCATCAATGAAGACGGAAGCCTCGTAGCAATAGACGATGAACCTGCCATAGGAGAAGCAATAGCCAAGGGAGTTGTTCCCATGATGTCCATTGTGAACTTCACAAGAAATGTCAAGGGAGAAAACATAGCAAAAATAATCTTGAACAATCCGGAAATAGTTGAAACTATACAGAACAATATTTTAAACACAATGAGGGACAAAGGATACAGAGGGCTCAACATAGATTTTGAATATGTTTTTCCGGAAGACAGGGAAGCTTACAACAATTTTCTTGAAAGCACCGTGAACAAGCTTCATGAAGAGGGATATTTTGTTTCAACAGCTTTGGCTCCAAAAACAAACGCAGAACAAAAGGGTCTTTTGTATGAGGCTCACGATTATGCAGAACATGGCAGGCTGGCTGATTTTGTTGTGCTCATGACTTATGAGTGGGGATGGAGAGGGGGGCCTCCAAGGGCAATTTCTCCCATAAATGAAATTGAAAAGGTGCTTGATTATGCTGTTACTGCTATTCCAAGGGAAAAAATACTCATGGGTTTCCAAATATACGCGAGGGACTGGAAGCTTCCTTTTTCCCAGGGTCAGGAAGCAGAAACAATAAGCGTTGAGGAAGCAATGAACAGGGCGTATAGACACATGTCTGAAATTAAATATGATTTTGTAAGTCAGTCACCGTACTTCAGATACACGGACGATGAAGGAAACGCTCATGAGGTATGGTTTGAAGATGCAAGAAGCGCCCGTGCAAAATTTGATGTTGTGAAGGAATACGGTCTCAAGGGTTTAAGTTATTGGGGACTTGGCTATCCCTTCACGCAAAACTGGGTACTTCTTGAGGATACTTTTGACGTAAGAAAGCTTTAGACTTTTACAGATATCTTTTTTGTATTCCACTTAGGAAGTCTCACAACGTTGATTATGGGTACTAAGTAAAGAAAGACTGCATATGGAATTGCTGCTGCATCAACAGACAATGTTGCTAAGGGGACTGCAATGGCTATGCTCCAAGGAAAAAGTTCAGCCGTTAGAATTACAGTGTTTTCAATGTCAATTGACAGGTATTCCTTTGGTAGATTCTTTTTTTCATAAATTTTGTGCATGAGCTGCTGAGTAAGAAGTATAGGAAGTGTCTGATTGCAGCAAAACGCGCATGTTGCAATGCTTGTGAAAAGGGTTGTGAGGTATACTCCTATTTTCTCGCTCATTTTTACCAGAAATCCCTGTATGTCATTCAGCATCCCGGTGCCTTCGAAAATACCAGAATACGAAGAAGCAATGAGAACAATGAATGAAACGTTCACCATTGATAAAAGGCCTCCGCCGGATATTATTTTTGACAGGGAGCTTTCCGGAGTCAGATAAAATCCAAACAGCATGGTGCGAAGCAGTTCTAAAAACTTGATATCCTGTACAGTAAGGCAGATGATAAATGATGTTATTATGCTGAAGACCATAGATATTTTTACATTCTTTTTCATTATTGCAAGCAAAAATATCACGAGAGCTGGAATTACAGTTACAAAGTTTAAATTGAAATAAGATGCAATTTCATCCAACAGTTCTGTGTTTTTTGTGTTGAGAGGGTATTTTCCTGACAAAAAAATGTAAAAACCAACTGTCAGCACAAAGGGAATTAGCCCTGTAATAAACATGTTTTTGACATTTGTGTACAAATCTGTGTCTGTGACCACAGCTACAAGATTGGCACTTGAAGATGTGGGAGAGCACCTGTCACCGAAAAATGCTCCAGAAACAATTGCTCCTGCAGCAGCATATGTGTTAACACCACCGCTTTTTGCAAGAACTATGAGAACAACACCAATTGTTCCGCATGTTCCGAAGCTTGTTCCAAGGGCAAATGAAACGACGCATGTGAGAAGAAATGCAAACAATATGAAGAAGTCAGGATTCATAATTTTTGTTCCGTAGTATACAAAAAATGAGATGGTTCCGGCAGCTCTCCACAATGCGGTTATCATGCCTATAAGCGCGAAAATCGGCATAAGTGAGAGAGCTTTTTTCATTCCCTTAAGATTCATTGCGGCAATGTTTTTAAGGCTGTGGCCTCTTTTGTACGCAACTATAGAAAAAGCAGCCATTCCTATAAGCAGCGGATAAATAGTTGATATACCATTTGAAATGCTTAAAACAAGTGAAATGGTAAATATGATAACAGCAATTAAAAAGTCCATGTTATTCTCCTATCTTTAATATATATATTATATAATTAAATTAGGAAATTACAATATCAATAAAAAAATAAGACTGTCAGTCCAGCATACTGACAGTCTTATTTTACAATTATATTAGGAGATTTCCTGTTATAAGATATAAGCTTAATTTTTTCCGGTCTACGTCTTTTCTTGTGGTTATTATATTCTTCAGTTGTGAAGAAATTATGTAGATTAATACATCTTCATAATTTCTTCATGAATACCGGTTAATATAAAATTAAAAACTAAAACGATGAGGTTATTATGGGATGCTGCGGAGGACCAAGACCAGATAAAATTTATTCTTTTAAGGAATATTTCATTACAACTGTTGTTATTATTGCCATAGTTTTATTAATTTATTATCTTAAAAAATAGTTTTAAATGTAACATCAAAAAAATAATTCAAGAGGTGGATAATGGGTATAAGAAAAGAGAAGATTAAAGTATATGATATGACTTGTTCTTCCTGTGAAGCAAGAGTTGAAAATGCAGCCTTAAAAACGGAAGGTGTGCACAAAGCAAAAGCAAGCTTCACAGAACAGTATTTGGAAATAGAATATGATGATGAAAAATTCAAAATCAAAAAAATTAAAGAAGAGATACTTAATGCAGGATACTCAACAGAAAAATCAGATCTTAAGTTTTTTGGAATATTAATAATTGCAGCTGCAGTTGCAATGCTTGGATTTAATACAAGGGGATACGACATGGAAGCCTTTCTAACCAATGCTTCATACGGTGTTTTGTTCCTTGCAGGTGTGCTCACATCAATTCACTGCGTTGGAATGTGCGGCGGAATCATGCTTACTCAAAGTATTTCTGCAGAAAGCAAAAATAAGTTCGAGGCTATTAAACCGACACTTTTATACAATTTAGGCAGAGTCATTTCTTACACAATTCTTGGAGCGATAATAGGAGCGGCTGGCTCTGCTTTTTCTCTTTCAATAAAATCTAAAGCTGCTGTACAGATAATTGCTGGTGCATTTATGATTATGATGGGATTTAACATGGCAGGTTTTGGAATTTTTAGAAAATTTCAGTTGCACATGCCCAAATCTTTCTGTAAGATAAAAAGCAAGTATTCATCTCCATTTGTTGTTGGATTATTAAACGGACTCATGCCATGTGGACCGCTGCAGACAATGCAGATTTTCGCACTTGGCACATCAAGTCCTGTAAAGGGAGCCTTGGCCATGTTTGCGTTTTCTTTGGGTACAGTTCCATTGATGCTTGCATTTGGAGGATTGTCAGGACTGCTGAGCAAGGGATACACAAAAAGACTTCTAAAAATGAGCGGAGTTCTTGTAATCGTGCTCGGACTAATTATGGGTAACAGAGGATTTGCCATAATCGGAATAACTCCGGCAAATGTATTTGCCTTAGATAAAGAAGAATCTTCCACTTCCAGTGAAAGCAATAATCCAAATGTTGCTAAAGCTGTCATGGAAGACGGAGTACAGGTAATAAGGATGACTGTCAACAACCAGGGATTCGTTCCTAATGCATTTTATGTTCAAAAAGGTATACCTGTAAAATGGATTATTGACGGCAAGGAAATAAACACATGCAACAACGCCATAATAGTGCCTTCAATGGATATGCAGAAAGTTGTAAAAATAGGTGAAAATATAATAGAATTCACACCGTCAGATAAAGACATCAGTTTCAGCTGCTGGATGGGAATGATAGGCGGAGTAATAAGGGTGGTTGATAAACTGGATACAGTTGATACAACAGTTGAAGACCCATCTCTTCCACCACCTGCAGTATCTCCTGACTGCTGTAAGAGTCCTCTTGATGAAGAAGAGCAGGTTGATTTAGGGAAAGAGAGTATCTATGGTGATGATATAACCAAGACACCAACGGATATGTTAATTGGAAAAGCTGAAGAAAACAGCATTACAATTAAAGGTATCGGTTATGAACTAAAACCGCTTATTTCAGTTGTGAAAGGCAATGAAACAATTGAGGCTGAGTTCGATCTGGATGAATTTGACGATAAGGATGGAGAGTTTTTAGTGGTTGATGGAAATACAGGCGGAACAGTTGCTTCATTTGATGGAAGCACTGGGTCAGGAAAGGTTAAATTTACAGCAAGTGAAGACGGAATTTATGGTATAATAAAAAATGGAGCCGTACTTGGAGTAGTTAAGACGGTTGATGACCTAGAAAGTGCAGATCTTGGAGAAATAAGAAACAGTATGATACTGCAGTAAAAATTCTTTTATATGGAGAGAAAATGAACAGCATTTTAATAATTGAAGATGATGAAAGAGTAGCCGATGTAATCAGGGCATACCTGGAAAGGGAAGGTTACAGAGTGTTTTGGACAGCAAAAGGTATTGACGGCATTGACATTGCCAGAAAAAACAAAATAGAACTGATTATTCTTGACCTTATGCTTCCCGACATGAGCGGAGAAGAAGTGTGCAGAATAATACGGCTTGAATCTGATGTGCACATTTTCATGCTCACTGCAAAAGGAACACTGGACAACAAAATTGAAGGCCTGAATATGGGAGCCGACGAATATCTTGTTAAGCCTTTCAGTCCCAGGGAGCTTACTGCCAGGGTCAATTCGCTCTTCAGAAGACTTCAAAAGGACACAGGAACATCAGAAGCTGTTTATGACGACAAAAATTTATCAATAAATTATGAAAAGCGCACAGTAATGCTAAAAGGAACAGAAGTTTCACTTACACCTAATGAATTTGACATTCTGTACACCCTGACTATGAGCAAGGGAAAGGTTCTATCCAGGGAACAGCTCATAGATAAAATATTCGGCTATGATTTTGACGGTTACGACAGGACCGTAGACGTGCACATTAAGAACATAAGAAAAAAAATAGAGGAAGATACCAAAAATCCCAAATATATAGTTACTGTCACAAAGGCAGGTTATAAATTCGGCGGTGACCAAAATGCATTCAATTAGGAGAAAAATAGGAGTATTGCTTACTGTTTCATCAGCAGCGGCAATACTTCTTATTATGATTTTTGTAAATTTCACCATGAACAACATATTTGAAGAATACATGCTGGATGTTCAAAACAAAAGGTATGAAACAATCACAACTTACCTGGAGGAAGAATACGAAAAAGAAGGCCAATGGACCGAAAATACAGGCATTGAACTTATGCACAACGCCTATATGAGCAATTACAACCTGACACTGTACGACAAGGACAATAAAGCAATCTGGGGAATGAATCCAAACGACATAAGGAACAAAGTAAACCTTGGTGATATGATGGTTCAGGATCAGGGAGTATACACCACAAAAAAATTTGAACTCCATTATAAAGAAGAAGTTGTGGGATATGTTGAAGTGGGACAATATTCACCTCTTTTAATGACAGAAGAGGATATTCAGTTCAAAACATCAATAAATAAGAGCATTGCTGCAAGCGGAGCACTAACGATCATTATAATAACAATTATGAGCTTGTATTTTTCTAAACAGTTTTCAGCTCCCATCAAGGAAGTTGCAAACATGTCCGTAAAATTATCAAATGGTGAATTTGAAGCTAAAACAAGCAGTACCAGCGACGTAAAAGAAATTGAAGATTTAAGAAACAGTGTCAACATTCTTGCTGAAAAATTAAACAAACAGGATATGTTGAGAAAGCGTCTGGTGTCAGACATTTCCCATGAAATACGGACCCCTTTAAACGTTCTGCAGAACAATCTTGAAGCAATGATTGATGGAGTTTTCCCTGTAACATCAGACAGACTTTCCAGATTAAATGATGAAATAGTAAGGTTTGGAAAGCTTTTAAACAATCTTGACATATTGAAGGAATTTGAAACAGAAAGCATGAAGCTAAGTTTTCATGCACTGAAACTTGACCAATTGCTTGAAAGTTTAATCGCAGAACTCATGATGGAAGCTGACAGCAAAAATATAACACTTGCTTTTTCAAAAGAAAATGAAAAAAGCTACATAGTTTCAGGAGATGAGGACAGTTTAAAACAGGTATTCTTCAACTTAATTCACAATGCAATAAAGTTTACGGGTAGTCTGGGAGAAATTTCTGTAAGATTGTACAGCAGGAATAAAAAAATATATGTTGAAATCAAAGACAACGGCATGGGAATTTCAGCTGAAGACATTCCGTATATTTTCGAAAGGTTTTACAGAGGAGACAAAAGCAGACATGAAATTGATGGCAACGGAATTGGGCTTACAATTGTAAAAAACATACTTGATTTTCATGCTGCTTCCATTGATGTAAAGAGCCATGAGGGCGAAGGTACGTTGTTCACAGTTATTTTTGATGATAAGGAAGAATATATTGATAAATTAAAAAATATGGTTTAAAATTGTACCATAAGGTGCGATATCAAACCATAACAAAGGTTAATATTCCAAAACTATTTAATTCTGGAATGATATTGTTCCATTATTAGATGGTTTTTGTTTTTTTGATTAAAATTGTATTGAATTTTGAACATGTACTGTTTGGCACGATATATGCTATATATAAAATGGGAGATATTATGGAAACTAAAAAAATAAAACTTACAGCTTCTGAAGACAGGCCTCATCTGACTTATGAAGCGTTAAGCGTTCTTCACAAATATGATGTGGGTTTAATTTGGATGGAAGTGTATGCATATGTGGCATACATAAAACTGATGCCTGTAGATGATGATGTATGGGAAAAAATTAAATCAGAGCTTAACAGTTTAAATGGATGGGATGGCTTAGAGGAAATCGAACTGTTTCCATTTGAGGAAAAAAATACTGAGTTAAAAAAGGTTCTTGACGTAATACCACATGGTGTAACACTACTGAGCAGGACAGGAGACATCAAGTATGTAAATGATTACGCTGCTGAAAAAATATTTAAGACAGAGGGTAGAGACATCACAGGAGTAAACATACGCAAGTACATGGATTACGACAAACTCATATCTTTCCTCAATAAAAAAGGTCAGAACGTCATGGCAAAGGACACTATGGAAATCGGTCCTCAGTTGTATCAGGTTAATCTACAGCCTATCATCAATGAAGAAAACGTTTTAAGCAGTTATCTTATCTCTTTTTATGAAATGGACAACACAAGTTTCAGCAGGTATGACAATCCTATAACCTTTGACGACATTGTGGCCGAAAGCAATAAAATGCTCCAGGCAATAAACCAGGGGAAGCTTTATTCGAAATCAGACTCTCCGGTCTTGATAACCGGAGAAAGCGGTACCGGAAAAGAACTTTTTGCCAGGGCTATTCACAATGAGAGTCGGAGAAAATCAAAACCTTTTATTGCCATCAATTGTGCTGCCATACCGGACCAGCTTTTGGAAAGTGAACTGTTTGGATATGAGGGAGGAACATTCACGGGAGGCCGGAAGGAAGGAAAAGCCGGAATATTTGAAATTGCAGGAGGCGGAACAGTATTTCTTGATGAAATAGGTGACATGGCTCCCCATCTTCAGGCAAAGCTTTTAAGGGTTCTTCAGGAAAAAAAGGTAAGAAGGGTTGGAGGGGCGAACGAAGTAAACTTTGACGTAAGGCTAATTTCAGCAACAAATCAAAATATCGACCATATGGTTAAAAACAAGGAATTCAGGCTTGACCTTCTGTTCAGGATAAATATTTTCAACATAAATATCCCTCCTCTTAGGGAAAGAAAAGAAGATCTGCCAATTTTGTTTGAATATTTTGCAGGAATTCATTCAAGAAGGTACCACAAGTATATAAAAGGAATTGAGCAGAATGCCATGAGGAAGCTTTTGAATTATAACTGGCCGGGAAATGTAAGAGAATTTCAAAATGTTCTTGAACGAGCTGTTGCACTTTCAACTTCAGAAGAAATTACTTCAAAGGACATAATGCTGAACTACGACATTGTTCCGGAAGAAACGTCCTCCGGCACATCTCTAAAGGACTGTATTGAAAATCTCGAAAAAAGAAAAATTACTGAAAGCCTCAAAGTGAATAAAAGCATCAGAGAAGCAGCTAAAAACCTGGAAGTAACACATACGTTATTAATCAACAGGATGAAGAAATACAATATTGATAAAAATAATTTATAAATTCAGGAGGATTCAAATGAATAAGGAAAAGTTAAGCAAGATGAAATTTTCTACAAGAGCTGTGCATGCAGGCTACAAGAAAAATGAATACGGAGCATTGGCTACACCTATTTATCAGACATCAACCTTCATATTTGACTCGGCAGAACAGGGAGGAAGAAGATTTGCTTTGGAAGAAGACGGATATATTTATACTCGTCTTGGCAATCCTACAAGCTCACAGGTAGAAGACAAACTGGCAAATCTTGAAAATGCAGAGGCTGCTGTTGCCATGGGTTCAGGCATGGGAGCCATAACTTCTGTAATCTGGGCCATTGTAAAGGGAGGAGATCACATAGTAGCAGCTAAGACACTGTATGGCTGTACATTTGCATTTTTAAATCACGGCCTTCCTAAATTTGGAGTTGAAGTGACATTTGTAGATACTTCTGATCCGGAAAATGTTAGAAACGCCATGAAAGAAAACACAAAGGTTGTATATCTTGAAAGCCCTGCAAATCCCAATATGCTTATATCAGACATAGAGGAAATTTCAAAAATCGCTCACGAAAAAGAAGGCTGCATGGTTGTTGTTGACAACACATACTGTACACCATACATTCAAAGGCCTATTGACATAGGAGCAGACGTTGTTGTTCATTCTGCAACAAAATACTTAAATGGCCATGGAGATGTAATAGCCGGATTTGCTGCCGGAACACAAGAATTCATAAATCAGGTTAGACTGGTTGGAATAAAAGACATGACTGGTTCAGTAATAAGCCCATTTGATTCATACCTTATAAACAGAGGAATGAAAACTCTTGAAATAAGAATGGAAAAACACTGCCAGAACGCACAGAAGGTTGCAGAGTTTCTTGAAGGCCATCCTGCTGTTGAAACAATTGCTTATCCGGGACTTAAAAGCTTCCCTCAGTATGAACTTGCAAAAAAACAAATTTCTTTGCCGGGAGCAATGATTGCATTTGAAATAAAGGGAGGACTTGAAGCTGGAAGAATACTCATGAATTCTGTTGAGCTTTGTTCACTTGCTGTGAGCCTAGGGGATACAGAAACTTTAATACAGCATCCTGCTTCCATGACACATTCACCATATACTCCTGAAGAAAGAGCTGCATCCGGAATTTCTGAAGGTTTAGTCAGACTTTCAGTGGGACTTGAAGATGCAGGAGACATAATTGACGATTTGAAACAGGCTCTTGACAAATTGCTGTAAAAAAAATTTCAAACATATGAATTATTATTAAGATTTAGAAATGGGCTCCTAAGTGGCTTTCAGCCGCCGGAGCCTTTTTGTTATGTTAATAAATCGTCATTGTATTGAATAAATAATTTAATAAAAGTTGACATTTGGCGACTTTCTATATAAAATTATATAGATGAGTTATCTCCGAGTTTGCGGATCTAAAGCTTTTGCTATGAGCCGTAAGCCGACAGGGTTTATTTGGAAACGAATGAGCCTCCCATTGGAAAGGAGAATGCCAAAGCATTTCTCTTTTCGTATACTACTATATGAAAGGGGTTTTTTTATTTATGAAAAAAACTAAAGCAAAACACATTTTAGCGCTTTTGCTCGCATTGATGCTTGTATTTTCAATGACTGCATGCACTAAAACAGAAAAACCTGCCGAGCAACCGGCACAGGAAACACCGGCAGAAGAACCTGCAGCGCCTGCTGAGCCAAGAGACTTCATATTGGCTACAACAACAAGCACCCAGGATTCAGGACTTTTAGATTATCTGCTACCAATTTTTAAAGAAAAAACAGGAATAACAGTAAACGTTGTGGCAAAGGGAACAGGTGCAGCACTTGAGCTTGCAAAGAACGGCGATGCAGACGGTGTACTGGTACATGCCAAAGCTCAGGAAGAAGCATTTATTGCTGAAGGATTTGCAAAAGAAAGATTTGACGTTATGTACAATGATTTCATCATTGTTGGACCAGAATCTGATCCTGCGGGACTCATTGCAAATGCTCCTAATGATCCAATTAAGGCCTTTGAACTTCTTGCTCAGACAAAATCAACTTTTATTTCAAGAGGAGACGAATCAGGCACTCATACAAAGGAAAAAGGTTACTGGAAAGAACTTAACATCACTCCTGAAGGAGAATGGTATGTATCTGCAGGAACAGGAATGGGAGCCGTTTTGCAGATGGCTGATGAAAAACAAGGCTATACTCTAACAGACAGGGCAACTTATCTTTCAATGAAGGACGAGCTTGGTTTGGTAATAGTAACAGAAAAGAATGACAAAATGTACAATCAATATGGTGTTATGATGGTAAATCCTGAAAAATATCCTATAAAAGAAGCTGAAGTTCAGGAATTCATAGACTTTTTGCTTTCTGACGAAGGACAGGAACTCATAGCAGGATTCGGCAAAGAAGAATTTGGCGAATCATTGTTTGTACCAAATGCAAAATAGTAAAGGGTGAAATAATGTTTGAATTTATGAGAGAATTTTTAACTACATACAGCGACTTGCTGCCTGTTATAGCACTTTCCTTGAAAGTGTCCCTGACTTCAGCCTTCATTGCTTCTGTTCTGGGACTTACATCAGGTATTGTGGTTGCACTGCATGAATTCAAATTGAAAAAGACTGTCATGAGGGTGGCTAACACCCTCATGAGTCTACCTCCGGTACTAATAGGACTGCTGGTATACATGATGCTGTCAAGGAAAGGTCCCCTGGGTAGCTTTGGTCTTTTGTTTTCACCCTCCGCAATGATTGTTTCACAATCACTGCTTGTATTTCCCATAATATTCGGACTTACAGTTACATCAATTCAAGAAGCAGCAAAAGATATTGAGTTGACATGCATAGCGCTTGGTGCAGATAAAAAAAGCACATTTATAACAATACTAAGCGAATGCAGGCTTCAGCTCTTTTCTGTTATAACAGCAGGCTTCGGAAGAGCCATATCTGAAGTAGGAGCCGTAATGATGGTAGGCGGAAACATCAAGGACAAAACAAGGGTTATGACAACATACATTGCCCTTGAAACAGGCAAGGGTAATTTTGAAGAAGCAGTTATGATAGGTTTTGTGCTTCTTTTTATATCTTTTTTGGTAAATACAATTTTATACAGGATGCAAAGGAGGGAATAATCGTGCATATAAAAGTTGAAAATGCAATTAAAGATTATGGCTCAAGCCGTGTCCTGGACATTGAAAACATTGAATTCAAAAAAGGTATTTATGTTATTTTGGGTTCAAACGGCAGCGGAAAAAGTACCCTCATAAGCTGCATTGCAGGATTAAATGAATTAACTGGCGGACACATTTTTTATGACGGAAAAAGAATGGACATTGCAATAAGAAATTCCATATGCATACAGGTTCAAAAACCATATCTTTTCAATAAATCTTCCTATGAAAACGTAATAAGCGGACTGAAGTTCAGAAAATCGAGCAAAGAAGAAATTGAAACAAGATTTAATAAATACAGGGGCTATTTTGATATTGAAGAGTTGCTAAGTAAAAAGTCATTTTGGCTGTCAGGAGGAGAAAGAGCAAAAATTGCACTTTTGAGGACAGCAGTGCTTGAAACAGAAATAACACTTCTTGATGAACCAACAGCTGCCATGGATATTGAAAGTTCCATGAGAGCTGAAAATCTCATCAAACATATGGCAAAAGAAAACAGGACGGTAATATTGGTTACTCACGATGTATATCAGGCAAAAAGAATTGCCGATCATGTTATATTTATGGATAAGGGCAGAATAATAGAAATGGGAAGCATGGAACATGTACTTAACAATCCAACAAATAAGCTTGTAAAACAAATTTTAAACATATGATCAAGGAGGGTATCATGATAAGAACAGGTATTTTAACAATAAGCGATAAAGGCTCCAGAGGAGAAAGAATTGACGGAACAGGACCGGCAATAAGGGAAAAAATTGAAGGCGATAAATATAAAGTTGAATATTACAAGGTTATACCCGATGAAATAGATATAATTGCAAAAGAACTTATTTACATGTGTGATGAACTGAATCTTGATTTGGTTCTCACAAACGGTGGAACAGGCTTTTCAAAAAGAGACGTTACTCCTGAAGCAACATTAATGGTAATCAAGAAGCATACTCCTGGCATTTGCGAAGCCATGAGACAAATGTCATTGGCAATAACTCCAAAGGCAATGCTTTCAAGGGCAATTGCAGGAATAAGAGACAACACTCTCATAATAAATCTTCCGGGAAGTCCAAAGGGAGCAGTTGAAAATCTGGAATTTGTTCTTCCGGCCCTTCCACACGGAATTGAAATATTAAACGGCACCGGGGGAGAATGCGCAAGATAGGAGGCAGCTATGGATTTGTTCAATGTTTTGACAGTTAAAGATACAAGAGAGTTAATAGATGAAAATTTCAGCCTGGAGCTTGAAGGAGAAATGGTTAATCTTCACGAAGCAGCAGGAAGAATTTTGAAAAATGATGTAATTGCTCCTGAAAATGTGCCGGACTTCAGAAGATCAACTGTAGACGGTTATGCTGTTTTTTCAAGAGATGTATACGGAGCAAGTGAATCAATGCACTCCATGCTTGATCTAAAGGGCGAAGTGCTTATGGGGCATGAAGCTCAGGGAAAAATAAGCATTCCCGGACAATGCTACTATGTACCTACAGGAGGAATGCTTCCTGAAGGGGCAGATTCTGTAATTATGATAGAATACACGGAAAAGCTTGATGAAACAACAATACTTGCTTCAAAATCAGCTTCTCCCGGAGAAAATACAGTTGATATAGGTGAAGACATAAAAAAAGGCGAAGCAGTTATAAAAAGCGGAACAAGAATGCGTGCCTACGAGGTAGGAGTTTTATCAAGCCTTGGAATAACAAGCGTTGAAGTGATTAAAAAACCCAAGGTTGCTATAATTTCAACAGGAGATGAAGTTGTAAGCCCCGAAGAAAGCATCAAGCCTGGACAAATTAGGGACATAAACACATATCTCTTGTATTCGCTCCTTGAAGAAAGCGGAGGTGTGCCGGTAAAATACGGACTAATAAAAGATGATTACGTCTTGCTTAAAAACACTGTTGAAAAAGCAGTATCAGAGTGTGACATAGTTCTCATGTCCGGTGGAAGTTCCGTAGGAAAAAAAGACAATACAGTGAATGTAATAAATGACCTTGGAGATGAGGGTGTGCTGGTTCACGGCATTTCTGTTAAACCTGGCAAACCAACTATTATTGGAAAATCAAAAGGTAAAATAATATTCGGCCTCCCGGGACACCCGTTGGCATGTGCAGTGATTTTCCAGGTTATGGTCAAATATTACATTGAAAAAATTACAAAGCATAAAGACAAGGTATATCCTGTAAGCTGCAGATTTAAAATCAATTATCACAAGGCTAAAGGCAGAGAGGAATACCTACCTGTAAACATAGAAGAAAATGAACAAGGTCTAACAGCAACTCCGGTATTTGGAAAATCAGGACTCATTACAGGTTTTTCAAAGGCATGGGGATATATAAGAATCGAAAGAAACGAAGAAGGATTAAAAGAAGGCCAGACAGTTGCTGTGTACAAGTTTTAGGAGGAATTATGCAAAAAGTATATTTGTCAAATTACGAGCTGGAAGAAGCTCTTAACATTTATTTTAACAAAATCGGAAATTTGAACACGGAAACTGAAACAGTAAAAACATGGGATGCAAACGGCAGAGTCACAGTAAATGCAGTGTTTGCGAAGATTTCTTCTCCTCACTACAATTCATCGGCAATGGACGGCATAGCTGCAAAAAGCGAAAGAACAACTCTAGCTTCCGACAGAAACCATGTTGTCCTGACAGAAGGCGAAGATTACATCGTTGTTGATACGGGAGATCCCATTCCGAGAGAATTTGACTGCGTAATAATGGTTGAAGATTTAATCAACGCAGGAGAAAACAAATATGAAATTTACCAGAGTGCCGTTCCATGGCAGAACATCAGGCCTCTTGGAGAAGACATAGTGGAAAACCAGCTCATTGTTCCTTCGAAACACAAAATAAGATCCGTTGACATAGGTGCCCTTATTGCTGGAGGAATCAATGAAGTTGAAGTCTTCAAAAGACCAAGGGTTGGAATAATACCAACAGGAACTGAAATTGTTGAGCCTGGAACTGAACTTAAGGTTGGAGACATAATAGATTTCAATTCAAGAACTTTTTCTGCCCAGGTAGGAGACTGGGGAGGAATTCCAAAGAGATACGACATTGTTATTGATGATTACCAGAAAATCAAGACAGCAGTATTAAAGGCAAATCAGGAAAATGACATTGTATTAATAAATGCAGGTTCATCTGCAGGAAGAGAAGATTTCACTTCTTCTGTCATAAGTGAAGTGGGAAATCTTGTAATCCATGGAGTAGCCATAAAACCAGGAAAACCGGTGATGCTTGGTGTTATTGACAACAAGCCCATAATTGGAATACCGGGTTATCCTGTCTCAGCTTACTTTGTAATGGAAGAAATAGCAAAACGATTAATTCTAAAATATCAAGGGCTTGAAGCTGAAAAGTTAAAGAAGGTAGACGCAAATCTCACAAGAAGATGCATGTCATCTTTGAAATATCTTGAATTTGTGAGAGTGAAGCTTGGGTATGTGGGAGGAAGCTTTGTGGCTACTCCTTTGACAAGGGGAGCGGGAGCAACTATGTCTCTGGTAAATGCAGATGGTGTTCTTGAAATAGATCAGGACGTGGAAGGAATAGAAGCCGGAACAACTGTCCAGGTTAAACTTCTTAACAACGAAGAAAATATCAAAAACACACTCATTAGCATAGGAAGCCACGATCCTATAATTGACATAGCATCAGATATCCTTCACAGAAGAAACAAAAAATATTTTCTTTCTTCAACAAATGTTGGAAGCACAGGTGGTCTCATGGCATTAAAAACCGGCGAAACCCACATTGCCCCAACACATCTTTTAGACATGGAAACAGGGGAATACAATTTGTCATATTTGAAAAAGTATCTTCCTGGCAAAGACATATGCCTTGTAAAATGCGTAAACAGGATTCAAGGTTTCATGGTCAAAAAAGGAAACCCGAAGAACATAAACACATTTGAAGATTTAACTAGACAAGATGTGAAATTCGTAAACAGGCAGAGGGGTTCAGGAACAAGGCTTCTGCTTGACTACAATTTGAACAAGCTTAATATAGATCCCAAAACAATAAATGGATATTACAGAGAAGAATTTAACCACCTGGCTGTTGCTGCAGCTGTAGAAGCAGGGGATGCGGATGCAGGTCTTGGTGTATTTTCGGCAGCATCAATGATGGGGCTTGACTTCATACCTGTATGCAATGAAGAATACGACCTGGCGATACCAGAAGAATACATGAAAACAGAAATTATAAAAGAATTCATCGAAACTATTAAATCAGATGAATTCAAAGCAAAACTGGATGAGTTGGGAGGATACGACTACTCAGATACAGGCAGGATAATCTATCAGAGGAGCTGATCATATGCTTGATAAAAAAGGCAGAACAATTGATTATTTAAGAGTTTCATTGACCGACAGGTGCAATTTACGCTGCATTTACTGCATGCCGGAAGAAGGCGTTGACAAGAAATGCCACGAGGACATAATGCGTTTTGAGCAAATTGAAAAAATAATTACAGCATGCGCAGCAATAGGCATAAAAAAAGTGAGATTCACCGGAGGAGAGCCCTTAATTTTAAAGGGTATCGACAAACTCATAGCCCATACAGCGTCCATGCCTTCAATAAAAGATATTTCCCTTACAACAAACGGAATGCTTCTGGCTGATATGGCAGAAGATTTGAAAAAAGCAGGACTTAAAAGGGTTAACATAAGCCTTGATACTTTAAATGCAGACAAATTCAGGCAAGTAACAAGACTTGGAGACATAAACAAGGTCATGTCAGCCATAGAGAAGTGCATGAGCCTCGACATGGTTCCTGTAAAAATAAATACAGTTCTAATGAAGGGCGTAAATGATGATGAAATAGGCGACTTCATAAATCTTACAAAGGAATTTCCAATTCAGATAAGATTTATTGAACTTATGCCCATAGGAGAAGGTTACAAATATTTTGACAAGTGCAGCATGAAGGTTGAGGAAATTCTTGAAAGATTTCCGGAGCTGGTGCAAATTAAAGATGACAGCAAGGTTGCTTCTGTTTACAAAATGCCGGGCACTAAAGGTTCTGTAGGGCTCATAAGCCCCATAAGCTGCAAGTTTTGTTCGGAATGCAACAGAATAAGGTTAACTTCTGTGGGAACGGTTAAACCGTGCCTGCACTCTTCAGAAGAAATCAACCTGCTTCCATATGTTGATGACCAGGAAAAACTTATTGAGATTATAACAAATGCCGTCTACAACAAACCTGAAGAACATCACCTGGAGACAGACAAAAAGAGCCATTCCGAAAAAATGATGTACCAGGTAGGAGGTTAACATGGAACTTACACACATTAACGAGCAAGGCAGAGCAAAAATGGTGGATGTCAGCGAGAAAAAAGAAACACCGAGAGAAGCCGTTGCATATGCCTGCATCCATATGAAGAGAGAAACTCTTGAAAGGATAAAGGAAGGCACAATTGCAAAGGGAGACGTGCTTTCTGTAGCACAGGTTGCAGGCATAATGGGAGCTAAGAAAACTTCAGACATAATACCCATGTGCCATCCCATAATGATTACAGGCTGTGATATAAACTTTGCACTTGATTTTGAAGATAACAAAGTTGAAATTACGGCAACGGCAAGGACTATAGGGCAGACAGGCATTGAAATGGAATCTTTGTGTGCTGTATCCATTGCAGCTCTAACCATTTATGATATGTGCAAAGCAATAGACAGAGAAATGACAGTATCAGATGTGATGCTTATGAAAAAATCCGGAGGAAAATCCGGAACATTTGAAAGAAAGTAAAGAAAATATCGAGGTGAATTATGGCAAAGGTAGTAGCAGTAAATATAAGCGCAACAAAAGGCGTTATTAAAGAACCAATAGAAAAAGGATATTTTGCATTCAATCATGGTCTTGAAGGAGATGCTCACGCAGGAGACTGGCACAGACAGGTGAGCCTTCTATCACAGGAAAGCATCGATAAAATGACTGCATCAGGAGCAGATAATTTAAGCGCAGGTAAATTTGCAGAAAATCTTACTACAGAAGGAATTGTCCTGTACGAACTTCCAATAGGTACAAAGCTTAAAATAGGCGAAACAGAAATGGAAGTCACTCAGATAGGAAAGGAATGTCATAAGGGCTGTGCAATAAGAGAGCTTGTTGGAGACTGTGTAATGCCTAGAGAAGGAATATTTGCAAAGGTTCTTGTTCCAGGATGGATAAAAGCCGGAGATGAAATAATAATAATTTAAAAATTTTTTTGATAGCTTCAATGCATAAATGTCATTAAAATCATCAAACTAATGAAGAGGTGATAAAATGGCTAAAGCAGGAATGAGAAGGCCGGATCCAAAAGATCCCCACGGAACAGAGAGCAATAAAATAACTCATTTTCCAAAGAACGAGCAGCCGCCGGTCCCTGAAATACAGGGAAAAGCAAAAGCAGGGCATGAAAAAGCCAAGCAGATAATCATCAATAAAATACATCACAAGGAGCTTGAATAAATATTTAATGATGAAGTATTATTTAAGTTTATATGAGAAACATATAAGATGTTAATCAAAAATGTCTTTGTTAAAGGAGGAGTAATATGAAAGCAATTGTTGACAGAGACGCATGCATCAGCTGCGGACTTTGCGAATCACTTTGTCCGGGTGTTTTCAAGCTGGATGACGAGAACATATCTGTTGTTATAGCAGATCCAGTGCCTTCAGAATTTGAAGCATGTGCTGAAGAATCAAAAGAATCATGCCCTACAAACGCTATTTCAATTGAATAATAATTTCATTAAAAGACTTTCCTCAGGGAAAGTTTTTTTTAGTAGAAAGTTGGAAAATTTATGCTATAATGTATAAAAAGGTATAAGGCGGTGAAATCATATGAAGTATATAATAGGAATTGATGCGGGGGGAACTAAGTCCGAACTGATTGCTTATGATTTGGACTTCAGCCCTATTTATTGTAAAACCGGAGGATTTGGAAACCCTGCAGTAAATTTAGATAAAACTGTAAATAATATAATTTCTTTGATTGGTGATTGTGTAACTGACCTTGGCCGTGAAGACTGTGTGCTTATTGCCATAGGTATGGCAGCAGTTGAGACGGGCAACTACGCGCAGCTCATAAAAGAATATGTTGAAAGAGCATTTGTTGTTGATGCTGTTGTGCTTAACGACGCTGAGCTTGCCTGCAAAGCATATTTTGGAGAAAAAGACGGCATTCTTGCCATTGCCGGAACCGGCTCTTCATGTTTTGTTCAAAAATCCGGAAAGGGACAAATGGTCGGCGGATGGAGCCACATATTAGGTGATGAAGGCAGCGGCTATCACACAGTCATTGAAGTTTTTAAAAACATCGTAAACAAATATGATAAAGAACTTTCTTTTGACAAATTGAGCAAATCAATGCTTGACATAATCGGAGGATCTTCCCGTTCAGACATTATGGATTTCATATACAACAACGAAAAAAATACAATTGCAGCACTGTTCCCTGTCATAGTCGAATTTTCAATGCAGGGTGACAGATATGCCGTTGATTTGCTTGAAAATGCAGGCAGACGCCTTGCTGAACTCACATGCACCGCATACAAAAAGGCAGGCTTCAAGGGTAATGTGACAATAGGATTAAAAGGCGGTGTTTTTCACAACAGCTGCTTTATTGTATCTTCATACATAAATGAAATTCAAACAAGTCTTAAAGATTTTGAAATTATTGGGGAAGATATATCAGCAACAAGGGGAGTATGCAGCATATATAGACAAAGACAATAATGGAGGAAAAATTGTACCAAAAAATTTATAACGACCCTGATATTTACAGATTAGATATTCCTCTTCCCAACAATCCCTTGAGGAATCTTAACTGTTACATCATAAAAACTAGGGAAAAAAATCTTATCATCGATACTGGATTTAACATGCCGGAGTGCTTGGAAGCCATGAAACAAGGACTGGAAGCATTAGAAATTGACATTGACAAAACAGACATGTTCATCACACACATGCATTCAGACCATACTGGACTTGTTCCAGGCATAATGAAAGAAGACTCAATAATTTATATGAGTGATGTGGATTATGAATATGTGAAGATGATACTTGAAAGCTTCTGGTCAAAAAGCGATGAAAGCTATTTGAAGGAAGGCTTCACTGAAGAACAAATTGATTATTTGAAAAATACAAATCCAGCAATTGTATACAATCCCAGCAAATTGTTCAAGGTTGTAACTGTAGGAGATCAGTCAAAATTCAGAATAGGAAGGTATGAATTCAAATGTATTTCAACACCGGGACACACACCAGGACACATGTGTCTTTATCTGGAGAATGAAAAAATATTGTTTTCCGGAGATCACATCCTTTTTGACATTTCACCCAACATAACAAGGTGGCCAAATGTAAAGAATTCTCTGTCAGATTATTTGAAAAGTCTGAACAAGATAAAAAAGTTGAAAATAAATACAACACTTCCTGCACACAGGAAAAATGACATGAATGTGTACGATAGAATTGACCAGCTAATCGAACACCACAATGAGAGGCTTAAAGAAACAATCGACATTTTAAGAAAGAATCCCGGTATTAACGCATATGATATAGCAGGAAATATGAAATGGTCATTGAAGGGCAAAACTTGGGAAGATGCGCCTCTTCAGCAAAAGTGGTTTGCAGTAGGAGAGATTCTTGCTCACCTTGACTATTTGGAAGAAGAAAAAAAAGTATTTAAAAAATATGAAGAAGGAATTTACAAATATTACGAAAATTAAAAAGGTGCCTGAGCACCTTTTTTGTTTAATCTTCTCCGAACAAATTTCCAATCCCTATGTTTCCAAGAAGGCTGCCTTCACCTTTTGAGCCGGAGACTCCTGCTTTTCTGCTGGCTGTGAATATCCTGTCTGCCATTCTGCTGAACGGAAGAGACTGCAGCCATACAGTTCCAGGGCCTCTCAGTGTTGCAAGGAACAATCCTTCTCCGCCGAACAATGCGCTTTTCACATTGCCTGCAAACTGAACATCATAATCGACTCCCTGGGTGAATGCAACAAGACAACCAGTATCAAGCTTCAGCATTTCGCCTGCTGCGAGTTCCTTTTTGATGATTGTTCCTCCGGCATGAAGGAAAGCCAAGCCGTCACCTAAAAGTTTTTGCATTATGAAACCTTCGCCACCGAAAAATCCTGCTCCTATTTTCTTTTGGAATGCAATTGTAATTTCAATTCCCTTTGCGGAACAAAGATATGCATCTCTCTGGCATATGAGCTGTCCGCCGTATTCCATAAGTTCCACAGGTATTATTTTTCCTGGATAAGGTGCTGCAAAAGCTATTGCTTTTTTTGTAGGGCTTGTGTTTGTGAATGTTGAAGTAAATAAGTTTTCACCTGTAAGCACTTTCTTACCTGCAGTAGCAAGTATTCCCTTTAAACCCTTTCCTTTGTCCTTGCCGCTTCCGTCCCCGAAAACAGTGTCCATTTCAATGCTTTGATCCATGTACATCATGGCTCCTGGTTCAGCTACGATTGTTTCGCCGTAGTCAAGACCAATTTCTACAAACTGAATGTCATCTCCGAAAATCTGATAATCAACTTCATGAGCTTTTTGCATAATTCCCTCCTTTATTTTCCCCTTGAAAATTTATTAACAATAAATATATATTCAGCATAGCAAAAAATATATAAACATGCAATAAATTATTAAACTGGAAGAATAAATTATTTCTTGTATTATAATGTTTATGTTAATATAATATAAAGGCATTGAAAATTTATATTCGTAAAAGGATTAAACAATGGAAAAATTTGAAGAAGTTGAAAGAAGTATTATCAAGAAATACAGAAAGACAATATGGTCTAAGTTTATTTCAGGAATAAAAGAATACAATTTAATCAAGGACGATGACAAGATTGCAGTGTGCATATCCGGCGGCAAGGATTCCATGCTTATGGCAAAATGCATGCAGCAGCTTCAAAAATACAGCGAAATAAAATTTGAAACAAAATACCTTGTGATGGATCCGGGTTATAATCCTGAAAACAGGCAGCGCATCATTGACAACGCAAAACTTTTAAACATACCCATAAAGATTTTTGACACACAGATATTTAACATAGTTGAAAGCATAGAGCAGACTCCGTGTTATTTGTGTGCAAGAATGAGAAGAGGATATCTGTACAGAAATGCAAAGGAACTTGGATGCAATAAAATAGCCCTGGGTCATCATTTTGACGATGCGATAGAAACAGTTCTTATGAGTATGTTTTATGCAGCAGAAATCAAGACAATGATGCCAAAGCTTCACAGCACCAACTTTGAAGGAATGGAGCTCATAAGGCCAATGTACAAAATACACGAGGAAGACATCATCAACTGGAGAAAATACAACGGTCTTCAGTTTATTCAGTGTGCATGCCGCTTCACTGAACATTGTTCCATTGATGATGAAGGAACATCAAAAAGAGCAGAGATGAAAAATCTCATAAAAAAGATGAAGTTGATAAATCCAAATGTTGACTCAAATATATTCAGAAGCATCCACAAAGTCAATCTTGAAACAATTATAGGATACCGAAAAAACGGAGTGAAGCACAGCTTCATGGATGATTACGACAATCCTGCAGTTAACCCGCAAGAAGATTAAAAACACCTTCATTTTTATTGATTGCTTGTTACGATAACTAACAATTAACAAATTTGTACATATAATAATAAAAAATGCGGTAAAGGAGAATTTATATGTACAATCCGTTTTATGAAAATCAAAGGGGGTTCAGCGGGCAGCGGGGAATGTGCGGCATGCCACAGGATACAGATAGTTCTTTAATAAATGATGTAATTGAAGCAATTATAGGAGAAGTTCAAGCTTATAATTTTTATGAAAGGCTTGCAGAACTTGCTCCAACTGATTATGAAAGAGATGTTATAAAATCAATCCAGCAGGACGAAGCAAGGCACTATCATTGGTTCACAATGATCTTGCAAAGTTTTGGAGGAAATCTTCCAGATTTTCCTGCAGTTGCAATGCCTTCTGATTTCACGGAGGGTTTGAAAATTGCAATACAGGATGAACTAAATGCAGCATCATTTTATCAGAACATTGCCTACAATGCCGTAGAGCATCAGATACAAATGCATTTCATGCATGCGTCCCACGATGAACAGCGCCACGCCTCATGGCTTCAGTATATTCTGACTAATATGCGCTAAATGTTAAATCATGACTTTGTCATGATTTTTTTGTTTTTCTGCCATATTTTTGACACATAATCCCTTTATAGTAATTTTAAATTATATAGGAGGAGAAATTATGAAAAAAAAGAATATTAGAAGCATGGTGCAGGTGTTTTTCTTTGTATTGATAGGATTGATTTCAATCAATAAAACACTGGCTGAGGCAGGAGGCGGCGTTACATTTCTGTCTGATGCATCTCTTCACGCCCTGTGTCCTTTTGGAGGAGTTGTGACATTGTACAACTTGTTCACCCTTGGAACATTCATCAAAAAAATACACATGTCAGCAGTGATTTTGATGAGCATTATTTTTGTCCTTGCAATTCTATTCGGACCTGTTTTCTGCGGCTGGGTTTGCCCTTTAGGTACAATGGAAGAGTGGGTTGGAAAGGCAGGAAGAAAAATGTTCAAGAATTACAACAACTTTGTACCCAAGAAACTGGACAGGATTTTGCGATACTTGAGATATATTGTTCTTGTTTGGGTTGTTTATATGACTTCCGTGTCAGGGTATCTTTTATTTGACAAAATTGACCCATACAATGCCCTGTTCTCATTCTGGAGCGAAGAAGCAGCACCTTCGGCCATTATAGTGCTTGTCATCACGTTGACTTTGTCGTTGTTTGTTGAAAGACCATGGTGCAAGTATTCATGTCCTTACGGAGCACTGCTTGGGATATCAAACAAATTTAGAATATTCAAAATCAAAAGAAATAAAAACACATGCATTTCATGCAAGAAATGCAATCGCTCATGCCCTATGAACATAGAAGTATCAGATGTGGAACAGGTTAACAACCTCCAGTGCATAAGCTGTCTTGAGTGCACTTCCGAGAGAAGCTGCCCCGTAGAAAATACTGTTAACATGCAGAACAACTCTTTCGCACCTGTGGGAAAGGAGAATGAAAATGAAAATTAACTTAAGAAATGTGGGAATAATAATCATTGTTGTAATATTCACAGGCATATCAGCAACAATAGCAGCAGGAGTATGGACTACTGAATCGGATAAAATTCCGGCTACATACAATGAAGGTGAGTTTGAAGGATTATACAATCCCGAAGACATCAGAGGTTCCTATGCATTCAAGGAAGTTTCTGATTTGTTTGATATTGAACTTGATGTACTATACAGAGCATTTGGTCTTGAGAATCTTAACAATGAGGAACTGAAGTCAAAGGATCTGGAAGGATTGTATGCTGAAGCGGAAAATGAAATAGGAAACGGTTCAGTGCAGGTATTTGTAGCCTTGTACAAAAATCTCCCAATTTTGTTGGAAGACACATACCTTCTGGAGCAAGCAGTTGAAATAATAATGGAAAACAACAAGAATCTTACTGATGAGCAGCTTTTATATCTTAAGGAACACACTGTAATCCTTCCTGAAATCAATGGAGATACTTTAAATGAAGAAGACAAGGAGCAAACAGAAGAAATAAAAGATGAAACAACCGAGGAAGATAATCTTGTAAAAGGTGCAACTACATTCAAACAGGTTTTGGATGCAGGCATCACTAAGGAACAAATAGAAGAAATACTCGGAATGAAAATGCCGTCTTCTAACATGGCAATCAAGGATTTCTGCCTGGAGGAAGGACTGTCGTTTTCTGATATTAAGACAAAATTAAATAATGTCAGGAAATAATAAGCTGTATGCCGCATACAATGCGGCTTTTTTATTAGTCTTTATTGCTTCATGAATATATGTCTTGAAAGCATATTGAACAAAATAAAATTTAGTGATATATTAATTACAGCATGATATTAGGAGATTTTATGAGAAGATTATTTAAGGAATATAAAGAAGACAACGAAATTAATAAGGAAGATGGCTTAGTCTGGTTCTACATAGGTGATGATCAAAATTTCAAGAAGCAAGCAACAATCAGGGACTATTACCGCATAATCCTTGTGGACAATGCAGGAGATTTTTCGACTGATGATTTGAACAGGATGCTCAATGAACTTAAGTCCAAAGAAGGAATGCTTGATTATGTTGACTCCTGGGATGAAATAGCAGAAATAATAAACGGTGAGTACGGCCTTGAGCTGGAATTTTATTCAAGTTCTTATTATGAAGACCTGGACCACTTCAGACACGGCAACATTGTCTATGATGTGGAAAAAAGATGCTTTGACCTTGCAGAAAATTGGGATGAAATAGTGACAACATATTTGTACAAGGAAGAACATGGATATATTGCTGCTGTGCAGGTGGAAATAATAGATGAAAATACTGAAAGTTCCTTTGCAGAAGTACATATCACAGAACTGGATGAAACAGAGGAGTTTGAAGATGAGGAAGAAGACGGCAACAAGGAATTTGTAGTTCTTGAAAAAAAGGTCATTGAAACCACAAGTGTGAAAAAATTAAGAGAAGACAAGTATCTTATAGTGGTATCATCAAAACTTCCGGGCCACTTGGACATGGCCGCAACAGCCAGTGAAAAAGAAATGATTGAATTTTTGGAAAAAGAATGCATTATAGAAATAGAAGGGTGCATGGAAAAATTCAATACCCTGGAAAAATAATATAAATCCTGCAAACAGCAGGATTTTTTCATTTAAGATTTCCACTGCAGCCTTTGCTATGATATAATGATAGTTGAATTTGATTAATTAAGAAATTTGTAAGATTAGTGCCCGGCTAATTGTAAGTTTAGTGAGCTAGAATTCAGTAAAGGCTTAAGAAAGGAGGATTTCTATGGATAATGCAAGAATACTTGTGGTTGATGATGACAGGGAAATTGCCAGAGCGATTGAGAAAAATCTGAAAATGGAAGGCTACGAAGTGGTAAAGGCATATAACGGACTTGAGGCACTTGATGCTTTGGTGAGCGCAAACATTCAGCTTATTTTGCTTGATGTAATGATGCCTAAGCTTGATGGACTTTCAACCACAATGAAAATACGCGAGAGCAAGAATATACCAATTATCATCATATCTGCAAAATCAGATGACAGTGATAAAATACTGGGGCTTTCCATGGGTGCGGACGATTATATAACAAAACCCTTCAATCCCCAGGAACTTGTAGCAAGAGTTAAAAGTCACCTTAGAAGATACATGCATCTTGGATATATGGATGACAAAGTACGTACTTCAAAAATCCAGGTGGGAGGTTTGTGTCTTGATACTGATGCAAAACAGCTTGAAGTTGATGGTGAGGCTGTTAGACTTACAGCAACTGAGTATAAAATACTCGAACTTCTCATGACAAATACAGGAGTGGTTTTTTCAGCAGAAAAAATATATGAACGTGTGTGGAACGAGCCAGCATATTCTGTTGAAAACACGGTTATGGTCCATATAAGGCGCATACGCGAAAAAATAGAAATCAATCCTAAAGAGCCTAACTATTTAAAGGTGGTGTGGGGCATTGGATATAAAATTGAAAAACATTAGCAGAAAAAAATCAACAAAGGCAGCAGTATTTATTTTGACGGTTATAATGATTACTTTAACTGTAGCGCAATTTCAGTTTATTTCATACAATGACATAATTCCTGAGTCGCTGATTATCAGGGAGTACAGTAAAAGCGAATATTTCCTTACCCAAGAGGTGAGAAATGCCTGGTACGAAATAAATTCTATGATGGAAAACAGGGGTGAAGTTCCTGAATATGCTCATTATTACTATTTCATATCAGACGGAGAAAAAACATATTCAAATGTTGAAGGAAAAGATAAAAATTTCTTTAAGCAGTTTGATAAGGCTTTTTATTCTTATGAAAAAGGTACATGGACAATCGGAGAAAACACTAATCCTGGAGGTATAACAAATTTCTACGTCAGTGAAGGATATACTATCTACATCTCTTATCCTGACGAGTTCATGAATGAAAAACAGCAGGAATGGGAAGAAAGCAGAGAAATATTGGTGCCATTTGCTGTGAGAGTCGGAGCTTTAGCAGTAATTATCTTGATTTTAATTGCATTTTTGATGTTTCAAACAGGTAAAAATCAGTTGGATGACGAAATTCATCTAACAAAAATAGACAGCATATTTTCAGATGTTTTATTTTTGTTTTTTATACCCCTGGCAGCCTTTTGGATTATTGGTATATCAAACTTATACTATTCGGGAATGAGCCATGTGAGACAAATGTATTCAACATTGTGGATAGGGATTCTGACAGCATTTATTTCAGTAATGTGCGGTATAATCTTATTGTCGCTTACAAGAAAAGCAAAGGCTGGAAGGCTTTTTAAGCACACAGTGATGTATTCGGTTGTTTACAGGATATGTGATTTTTTCAAAAGTTTGTTTGACGGAAGAATGTTTGAAAGGTATCCACTGACAAAGTCTTTGTTTTACAGACAGTTGGTTTTCATCACCTCAAGCGCATTTCTTGTGTTCCTGACATTTTTGTTTTTGCTTTTATATGTTCCGCTGCTGGTTTTGATTCCTCCAGTTATGGAGATTGTCATAATCTACTGGTACATCAAAGGCAACAACAAAACATTTGAAGACATCAACAAAGGTTTCAATGAAAGTCTGGGAGAGCAGATGAAAGCCGAGAGGATGAAAATCGCTCTTGTTACAAATGTGTCCCATGATTTGAAAACTCCTCTCACTTCAATTATAAGCTATGTGGATCTTTTGTCCAAGGAAGAGAGCTTATCAGAAACCGTACGTGATTATGTAAATGTTTTGTCTGAAAAATCAAACAGGCTCAAAAACATAGTTTCTGATTTGTTCGACCTTGCCAAAAGCACCAGCGGTGACATTCCGCTGGAACTTGAAAGTCTTGACATAAAGAAGCTAATTGAACAGACTTTGGCCGATATGGAGGATGAAATAGAAAAATCAAATCTGCAGATAAAAACAAAGCTTCCTGAAAATTCTCTGAATATCTATTCTGATGGTAAGAAGCTGTATCGTGTGTTTCAAAATGTAATAGACAACGCTCTTAAATATTCGTTAGCAGGCACCAGGGTGTATGTGGAACTTGAAGAAATTGACGGAAAAGCAGTTGCTAAAATTAAAAACACAGCGGCATATGAAATGGATTTTACTGCTGAAGAAATTCTTCAAAGGTTCAGCCGCGGAGACAAATCAAGGACAACAGAAGGAAGCGGACTTGGACTTTCTATAGCAGAAAGCTTCACAAATGTTTGCGGAGGAAAATTCAAGGTTGAAATAGACGGAGACCTTTTCAAGGTTCAGATAAGTTTCAATTTGGACAGATAAGTACATGATAACATCAAAATATGCCTTCAATATTGAAAATTGAAGGCATATTTTGATAATCCATAAAGAATGGAATTTGATTTATTAAATTTTGCTCAGCTGCCTGAACGTGCTTTTTCTAAAGCTTCCATATCAAATTTTTTCATTTTCAAAAAAGCTTCAGTAACTCTTTGAATTTCTTCCGTTGAACCATTAAACAGCATATCATCCATATTGTCCGGAACAATTTGCCATGATACTCCAAACTTGTCTTTAACCCAGCCGCACTGTTCAGCCTCAGGAAAAGCAGAAAGTTTATCCCAGAAGTAGTCAATTTCTTTTTGGTCCTTGCATTTTACTACTATTGAAAAAGCCTCATTGAAATCAAAGTCTGCATCATAGCCATTATCCATTGCTGAAAAGTAAATTCCGCAAAGTTTAAAGGAAGCATAATTTATTTTTGCTTTTGATGTTTCTGCTTCTCCTTCTTTATACCTGCTGATTATTCCAAGTCCAGAATTTTCAAATATGTCAGTATAAAGATTTATTGCCTCCTCCGCCTTGCCGCATGATTCATTGGAAAACAGAAAACTTGGAGTAATCTTCTGGGTTTGTTTTTCTTCTTGAAGCATAAGCTGCCATGATAATCCATATCGGTCCTGTACCCAGCTGTAACATTTGCTGAATGGGTATTCACCAAGAGGCATTAATTCTATCCCTCCTTCTGATAATGCTTTCCATTTTGTTTCAACTTCTTCTTTTGAGCTGCAGGATACCGTTAAAGATATTGACGGATTTAATTTGAAGTAAGGTCCTGCACTTATTGCTTGAAATTCCTGCCCTGCAAGTTGGAAATTTACAATTTCCGCATCTCCGGAAGGTGTGTTTTCCAAAATGGTAACATTTTGCAAGTTTGAATTTTCAAATAAACTTATGTAAAACAGCGCTGCTTCCTTAGCTTCTTTGTCATACCACAAATGCGGCACTAATTTTTGCATATTATTCCTCCATTATTTATATTTTGATTTAATTATATCATTTAAAAAGCATTTATTAATTTATTATACCATTCTGAATCATACTTAATCACATAAGTAATGTAACTTTATTATTTAGTTGCATGGGAAAATAAGTAGCTTAGTGCATTCAGGAATTTACTTTTTCATTTTGCATTTTCATTATTTTTAGATTAAATATTACCACTATATGGTATAATTAATTTAGATGGTTTTACTATTATGTAAATGTAATAAAAATCAGGAGGATATATGAAAAAGCATTACATTCTATTTGTTTTATTATTTGTAATTATTTTAACAACATATGGATGTAATAAGTTAACGCAGATAGATTCAAATACAAAAGATGATGTATCAGCAGATAGTGAATACATAGAGATTGATACAGTTTATGAAAGCAAAGAAAAAGGAGATAAGTTAGTAGCCAACAGTGATGGTTCTTTCATCTTGTATATTGATAATAAGGATCCTATAAAGGCAGTTGGCGGGAAATGGGTAAATAATGATTTTTTTGTTGAGTTTGAATATGTTGAATGTCCTAACCAAGAATATATATTTACAAGGAAAGTAATGCAAGAAAGTTTTAATTTTAATAATAATGAATGGGAAAAAGATACGAAATTATCCTCAAAAGAATTATATGAGGGAAAAATTAATATATTCAAAACATCAAGTTTACCAGAAGAATATATGGTAATTGATAATGAACTTAGTGACGAAGCTATACTGACAAATAGTGTGCTCCAGCAAGGCGGAACCGCTTTAGGATCTACTTATTCAAATATTATCATTTTTTCCGAAGATAATACTTTTAGATATTATTGTTCTGGATTTGGTGCTAAAACTATAGAAATCGCTGAAGCTTACAATAAAAGAGTAAAATATTTAAGAGGCAGATGGAGAATAGAAAATAATCAAATTTTACTTGAAATTGAAGAAAGTGAAATAAAAAGTGGAGGTCATGTTGAATATGATGTAATATCGATGTTCCATCTTGTAGATTATGAAACAACACATGAACTTGACGGTATTACTTATAAAGTTGATTATAAGGTCCATTTTGATGATATAAATCCAAGGTATGGAACGTATATAGAAATAAATGAGGAAAAATATTATTTTATTAGCGGATATAAATTATATCACAATAAGGATAGGATTGATTCTTTTATTGAAAATTTTGCTTATTAATAGTTTGTTATAAATTCAAAAGGGTATGTAGATCCGCTATTTCTTAATTTAACTTGAAAACTCTTAGTTCCGTATTCATCCAAGATGTACTGCCCATTGAACTGGAAGGGAATGTCCAATGAAGATAAAACGTGTTTTTAATGAAGTGTTTTTATAGGTGTTACTGTATTAGATGGTAAAATAATGGGCATAATGTATGCAGATGAAGTTCAGAAATTAATGAACCAAGGATCACAAATTTTGTAAGAATGGAAGTGATACAATGACAACTGAAAAAATACCCAACCACTTAATAAAAGAAAAATCACCTTATTTGCTTCAACATGCTTATAACCCAGTCGACTGGTTTCCATGGTCAGATGAAGCATTCATCAAAGCAAGATCAGAAGGTAAACCAATCTTTTTAAGTATTGGGTATTCTTAACGGTGAACATAAATCAACATGCCACTGGTGCCATGTTATGGAACATGAATCTTTTGAGGATAATGAAGCAGCAAATTTACTGAATAAATATTTCATTTCCATAAAGGTGGACAGGGAAGAAAGACCGGACATTGATGCTGTCTACATGAACGTGGCCCAAAGAATAAACGGAAGCGGAGGATGGCCTCTTACAATTATAATGACACCTGAACAAAAACCGTTTTTTGCCGGAACATACCTGCCGAAAAATTCCAGATACGGCATGACTGGTTTGATGGAACTTCTTCAGACTGTTGCAAATAAATGGATTGGAAACAAGGAAGAATTGATAAGTTCAAGTAACAAAATAACAGAAATCATCAGAAGCCTTGAAAAGGAAAAAATGGCTCAAACAACGCTTTCGAAGAAAACTGTACTAGAAGCTGAAAACCTTCTGGAGGAGAACTTTGATGAAGAATACGGCGGATTCTCCGGAAGGCCTAAATTTCCGCAACCCAGTTATTTGTTGTTCCTTCTAAGTTTGTACACCCTTGAAAAAGACGGTGACATCCTATACATGGTTGAAAAAACACTTGAAAGCATGTACAGAGGAGGAATTTTTGATCATGTGGGCCATGGCTTTTCCAGATATTCCACCGATGAAAAATGGCTTGTGCCTCATTTTGAAAAAATGCTTTATGACAATGCACTTCTTGCACTGGCTTACACCTATGCTTATGAAGCTACGGGGATAGAGCTGTACAGGAATGTAACTGAAAAGGTGCTTGATTATGTATTGTCAGAAATGACAGACCATCAGGGAGGATTTTATTCGGCACAGGATGCTGACAGTGAAGGTGAAGAAGGCAAATATTATGTATACACACCCCAAGAAATAATTGATATTCTTGGAAAAGATGACGGTTCATATTTTATTGATCATTACGACATATCCATAGAAGGAAACTTTGGAGGCAAAAACATACCTAATCTTCTGAACAATGATGATTATTTTGAAACTGATGAAAAAATTCAGAAACTCAACAAAATTGTATATGAATACAGAAAGACAAGAACAAAACTTCACAAGGACGATAAAATTCTGGTATCATGGAACGGAATGATGATAGCAGCTATGGCAGTTGCCTTTAAGGTGCTGGGGAATGAAAAATATATTGATGCTGCAAAAAAGTCTGTAGAGTTTATAGAAAAATATCTTGTGGATACAGAAGATAATGTAGGCGTAAGGTTCAGAGATGGAGAAGTTCTTGGAAACGGAACACTTGAGGATTACTCAATGTTGGTCTGGGGTCTTATTGAAATGTACGAAACAACATTTGAACTTAATTATTTGAAAAGAGCAGTGGCATTAAATGACAAAATGATACGGTTGTTTTGGGATGATGAAGACTGTGGATTTTTTCTTGCAAACAAGACTGGAGAAAGTCTGATTTACAATCCAAAAGAAACGTATGACGGAGCTGTTCCATCAGGTAATTCTGTTGCAGCATTCAATCTTATGAGACTTTCAAGAATTACAGGCAACAAGCGTATTGAAGAATTATCAAGAAAGCAAATTAATTTTCTATCATCAAACATTGAAAATTATCCTTCAGGCCATACATTTGCGCTCCTGACAGTATTATATGAATTGTATCCTTCAATTGAGGCAGTGTGTCTTGCAATTGATGATGAAGATTTAAATGAGATAAGAAAAAATTTAAAACATATGCCTTTGGTAAATACTTCGGTTGTAGCTGTAAAACAATCTGAAGTAGAAGAAGCCTCAAAGATAATAAAACATTTAAAAAATTACGTTCTCAAGGACAAAAAGCCAACTTATTATATTTGTGAGAATAAAAACTGCTCGCTTCCAATAAATGATATAAATGAACTTGTAAAAAAAATTTGTGAAATAACATAAACTCCAATACTGGGAGTTTTTTATTGTGATTGATTTTAAAGTAGTTTAAATGTAAAATTTGTGTAAAATAATTACAAAAAATATTTAATTTTTGCAGTGACAATGTTTTCATGTGATTATATACTTATTAGGTGGGGTATTAATGCATTAACTTGATAAACAGCATAAGAAGGGTGGTGGAATATGGCTGGTTTTAATGACTTTAACAAATTGTTGGACATATTTAGCGACGGAATAATAATTGTTGATCTTAAAAATAATTTTATTGTTAACCGTCAGTTTAAGAAATTATTCAACATTGAAAGTGAAGGACCGGACGAAGTAAGAAATATTATAAAATTGTACGATTTGTCGGATGTACTTAAAACTGAGGGGGTTTCAGTAAAGGAAATTGCTGTAGGGCTGAAAAAGATATCTGCAGAATCTTTCAGTCAAAACAATGGTGATGAAAGTTTCACTTTGACTGTTTTCAAGGAGATTAAGGAAAATGATGTTGACAGAACTGAAATTGAGGAACTCAAACAAAGCCTCGGCGTCATGAAAGACATTCTTGACAATGCCTATCAGGGAATAGTACTTGTCAACGAAGATGCCAAGATTATAAAATGGAATTATGAGAAGCTTTTTGGAATAAAGGAAGAAGATGTTCTTGGCAAATCCGTGGAAGACGTTATTGAAAACACCAGGCTTCACATGGTTGTAAAAACTGGAAACAAAGAATTGTACGACATACAAAGAATTCAGGGCCATGATATGATTGCCAGCAGAACTCCCATCATAAAGGACGGACATGTAATCGGAGCTGTGGGTACCGTGCTGTTTAAGGATGTTAAGGAAGTTAAGGATCTGGCAAGGAAAATCAAGGTTCTTGAAAATACAGTTAATATATATAAAAGTGAAATCGGAAAAATGTACTATGCAAATTACACATTTGACCATATCATTGGGCAGAATGCCAAGATGGTAAAAATCAAGGAAATTGCCATAAAAGCCGCCAACTCTTCTTCAACAATTCTCATTGAAGGTGAAAGCGGAACAGGCAAGGAATATTTTGCCCATGCAATACATGATGCAAGCTTCAGAAGAAAGTCACCATTTGTGCGCATCAACTGTGCTGCCATTCCTCACGAACTATTGGAATCTGAATTGTTCGGCTATGAAGAAGGTTCCTTTACAGGAGCCAGGAAGGAAGGCAAGATAGGAAAATTTGAACTGGCCAACGGCGGAACAGTGCTGCTGGATGAAATAAGTTCCATGCCCTTCAGCATGCAGGCAAAATTGCTGAGGGTTCTTGAAGAAAGAGAATTTGAAAGAATTGGCGGTAATGCAGCAATAAGACTGGATGTTAAGGTCATCGCATGCACAAATGAAAATTTAAATAAACTGGTTGAAAAAGGACTTTTCAGGCACGATTTATACTTCAGGCTAAACGTTGTGGAGATAGAAATTCCTCCCCTGAAGGAGCGTCTGGACGACCTGGAGCTTTTATGCGAAGACATTTTAAACAGACAGCTTCAATCAGTTGGACTGGAACCAAAAAAGCTCACAGAAAAGTCATTCCTGGCATTAAAATTGTACAACTGGCCTGGAAATGTGAGAGAGCTAAGAAATGTACTGGAAAGGGCTGCAAATATGTCATCAAATGGCTATATTGACTTGAACAATCTGCCTGACCACATCAGCAGCAAAATTTTGTGTGAAGAAGAAGTTGCTGATAAGAAACAGCTTAAGGAAAAGGTTGTGGAAATGGAAATAGACACAATTGTCAATGCCATAAAGATGTCAAACGGCAGCAGGACGGAAGCTGCCAAAAAGCTTGGTATACACCGTACAGCCCTGTATAAAAAATTATCATCCTATGGAATTGACATTAAAGGAATAATGTAGAACAATCTCTACACTCAAAATATTCGTAGAATTTTTTCTACACGGCAGTTTGTTTTGATAAATGAATTATTTGCTAACTTTATATTGAAATGGAAAATTTTATGTAGACATGTGTCTACATTTTTTTTTTGCTTTTTTTTAAGGGGCGAAATATCAATGAAAAAAACGTTTGATTTTCAACAGCAAAATAATTTATACAAATGCAACAATCTTGGCATAATGTTTGCTTTATTTATAGCAGGTAAAATAATTAATTAATTTTATTAATATGAGCAAAAAGGAGGAAAACATGAAAGAGGTTGTAATTGTAAGTGCAGTGAGAACAGCCATTGGAAGTTTCGGAGGGTGTTTCAAGGATGTTCCAGCTGTAAAACTTGGAGCCGTTGTTGCAAAGGAAGCTCTCAAACGAGTAAACGTTAAACCTGAAATGGTAGACGAAGTAATTTTTGGAAATGTTCTTCAGGCAGGTATAGGACAAAACCTTGCAAGACAGGTTTCTGTGGCGGCAGGCATTCCATTTGAGGTGCCTTCAATGACAATTAACAAAGTTTGCGGTTCTGGTCTTAAGACTGTTGAATTGGCTGCACAGGCCATAATGCTTGGTGAAGCGGACATAATTCTTGCAGGCGGTGCAGAAAACATGAGCATGGCTCCTTACATACTTCCAAAAGCAAGATGGGGATTCAGAATGGGGGATAGTTCTGTTGTGGACACAATGGTGAGTGACGGTCTGACCGATATTTTCAACAACTACCACATGGGAATAACCGCAGAAAACATTGCAGAACAATGGAACATAACAAGAAAAGATCAGGATGAATTTTCGCTGAGGAGCCAGAACAGAGCTGAAAAGGCAATAAAAGAAGGCAGATTCAAGGATGAAATTGTTCCGGTTGAAATTCCTCAGAGAAAAGGGGACCCGGTTGTAATCGATACTGATGAATTTCCAAGAATCGGTGCCACCATAGAAAGTTTTGAAAAATTAAAACCAGCATTTAAAAAGGATGGCACTGTTACGGCAGGTTCATCTTCAGGCATAAATGACGGAGCTGCTGCAGTCCTTTTGATGTCTAAGGAAAAGGCTGAAGAGCTGGGCATAAAAATTATGGCAACAGTTGTTTCATACGCATCTGCAGGAGTTGATCCGAAAATAATGGGATACGGTCCTGTGCCAGCATCAAGAAAGGCATTATCAAAGGCAAACATGAATATTGAAGACATTGACCTTGTGGAAGCAAATGAAGCTTTTGCAGCTCAGTCTCTGGCAGTTGTAAGAGACCTTCCTCTTGACCCGGAAAAAACAAATGTCAACGGAGGAGCAATTGCCCTGGGACACCCCATTGGATGTTCTGGAACAAGAATTCTTGTTTCACTAATTCATGAAATGATTAAAAGAGATGTAAACACCGGCCTTGCAACACTTTGCATAGGTGGAGGGCAGGGAACTGCATTAATTATAAAAAGATAGGAGGGAAAAAATTTGAACAAGCTGATTTCTGTAGAAGAAGCTGTGAACATGATTCAAGACGGAATGACAATAATGGTCGGCGGATTTCTTGGATGCAGAAACCCATATGTATTGGTTGATGCACTGGTTGCAAAGGGAGTAAAGGACATTACTCTCATAGCAAATGACACGTCATTTCCCGAAATAGGCATTGGAAAACTCATTGTAAACAAACAGGTAAAAAAATTGATATCCTCTCACATAGGTACAAACAAGGAAACGGGCAATCAAATGAATTCCGGAGAACTTGAAGTTGAACTTGTTCCTCAGGGAACGCTGGCTGAACGAATAAGAGCTGCAGGAGCAGGACTGGGGGGAGTTTTGACTCCTACAGGACTTGGTACTATTGTAGCAGAAGGAAAAGATATAATCACTGTTGACGGCAGGGAATATCTGCTGGAAAAACCTCTTAGGGCAGATATTGCATTGATTGTTGGAGCAAAGGTTGATAAAAAGGGCAATGTGAGATACAAAAAGGCAACAAGAAACTTCAATCCATTAATGGCCACAGCAGCAGACATAGTAATTGTGGAAGCAGATGAAATTGTTGAGGTTGGAGAAATTGATCCTGATGACGTTATGACTCCGGGAATTTTCGTAAATTATATAGTGGGAGGTAATGCGTGATGGATGAAAAAGAATATATAGCAAGAAGAGTTGCAAAGGAACTTCATGATGGAGATGTGGTTAATCTTGGGATAGGCCTTCCTACAATGGTTGCAAACTTCATTCCTGAGGACATTGAAATTACTCTGCAGTCTGAAAACGGATTTCTTGGAATGGGTCCTGTTCCTGAAAAGGGCGATGAAGATCCATACTTGGTTAACGCAGGCGGAATTCACGTTACAGTCAATCCCGGCGGAGTGTTTTTTGACAGTGCAGAATCATTCCTCATAATAAGAGGAGGACATGTAAATGCAACGGTTCTTGGTGCCCTTGAAGTTGATGAAAAAGGAAACTTGGCAAATTGGATGGTTCCCGGCAAGATGGTTCCCGGCATGGGCGGTGCAATGGACCTTGTAACAGGGGCGAAAAAAGTTATTGTTGCCATGAATCACACAGCAAAAGGAAATCACAAAATTTTGAAACAATGCACACTTCCTTTGACTGCTGTAAATGCTGTTGACTTGATTATCACTGAAATGGGAGTTATGGAAGTTTCAGACAAAGGAATTGTTCTTAAGGAAATCAATCCTGAATTCACAGTTGAACAGGTTCAGGCTGCAACAGGTGCTACACTTATAATTGCAGAAGACTTAAAACCGATTGAAATATAAATATGGAGGAGAAAAATGTTAGAAAATAAAGTTTGTATAGTTACAGGAGCTGCCAGCGGCATTGGCCTTGCCATAGCTGAAACATTTGCTAAAGATGGAGCTAAAGTTATCATGGCTGACATCAATGAAGAAAAGCTAAAGGAAGAAGCAGAGAGATTAGGCGGAGATTATTTCAAGACTGATTTAAGCAAAAGAGAAGACTGCAAAGGACTGGTGGACTTCACAGTTGAAAAATATTCCAAGGTTGATGTTCTTGTTAATGTAGCAGGCATTCAGACTGTTTGCCCCATAGAAGAATTTCCGGAAGACAAATGGGATTTCATGATGGACTTGATGCTTACAGCTCCATTTTTGCTTACAAAATATGTATGGCCTACAATGAAACTTCAGGGATGGGGAAGAATATTAAATCTTAATTCAATTCATGGATTGGTTGCTTCAGAATTCAAGGTAGCTTATGTTTCAGCAAAGCATGGCCTTGGAGGACTGACAAAAGTAGCAGCATTGGAAGGAGCAAAATACGGAATAACTGTAAACTCAATTTGTCCTTCTTATGTAAGAACTCCATTAGTTGACAAACAAATTGCGGACCAGGCAAAGACTCATGGAATTCCTGAAGAAAAAGTTATTTCTGACATCATGCTTCAGAAGGCTGCAGTTAAAAAACTTCTCGAACCAAATGATGTCGGTGAAGTTGCAAAATTCCTGTGCTCAGATACAGGTTCTTACATCACCGGAACAATGTTCACAATAGATTGCGGCTGGACCTGCGCTTAAACTTTAGGAGTGCAGCTCTTGCTGCACTCCAAAAAATAAAAAGGAGGAAAATCATATGTTTGGTATCATTTTAGGATTAGTACTATTGATGTTTTTAGCTTACAGAGGTTATTCAATATTGTGGGTTGCTCCTGTGTGTGCCCTTGTCGTGGGACTTACAGGAGGTCTGGATTTGTTGGGAATGTACAAAGATACATACATGACAGGTCTTGCAGGATACGTTAAATCATGGTTCCCTGTCTTCATGCTTGGAGCAATTTTCGGACATTTGATGGATTACACAGGAGCTGCTAAATCAATAGCTCACTGGCTTACTAAGACTCTTGGACCAAAGAGAGCAATTGTCGGCGTCGTAGTTGGATGCGGAGTATTGACTTATGGCGGCATAAGCTTGTTTGTTGTTGTATTTGCCATGTATCCTCTGGCTCTTGAACTTTTCAGAGAAGCAAACATAACAAGAAAACTAATTCCGGGCTCAATAGCACTTGGTTCATTTACATTCACAATGACAGCAATTCCCGGAACTCCTCAGATTCAAAACATTATTCCTACAAATTATTATGGAACAACTCCAACAGCAGCTCCAATAATGGGTATTGTTGCAGCAGCTCTAATGTTCATACTCGGAGTTATGTGGCTGCAGTACAGAGAAAGAAAGTTCACGGCTGCAGGAGAAGTGTTTACTGAACCTAAAAACAAGGAAGCCGTAGAAGTGGATTACAGCAGTCTTCCAAATCCATTTTTATCATTCCTTCCGTTGATTACAGTTATAGTTACAATGAACTTTTTTGATTGGGACATTATTCTTGCATTATTAAGCGGAATAGTATTGTCTATGTTAATCAGCTTCAACAAATACCAGGGCTTCACAAAATCCATAAGCAACGGTGCAGTTGGATCAATAACAGCTATATTAAATACGGCTGCAGCAGTTGGTTTCGGTACAGTTGTAAAAGCAGTTCCTGGATTTGCAACATTGACAGGAATACTCTTAAATGTACCGGGAACTCCTCTTATTTCAGAAGCAATAGCAGTTAACCTTTTGGCAGGAGCTACAGGTTCAGCTTCAGGCGGAATGAGCATAGCCCTTGAAGCATTGGGAGAAAAGTACTTGGCCATAGCCATGGAGACAGGCATAAGCCCTGCAGCATTCCACAGAGTTGCATCTTTGGCATCAGGCGGTCTTGATACACTTCCTCACAACGGAGCAGTGCTTACATTGCTTGCAGTAACAGGAATGACTCACAAGGATTCATATATTGACATATGCATGACCAGTTTAATTCTTCCTATAGTATCATCTATCCCGGCTATACTTCTGGGAAGCCTTGGAATTTACTAAAATAAAATAACTATTAGGAGGGATAATTTGAAACTTGAGGACATAAAAAAAATCGGAGTTGCCGGCGGCGGAACAATGGGCTCAGGAATTGCACAGATATTTGCTCAAAACGGCTATGAAGTTGTGGTGACAGACATAGCTGATAAATATCTTGACAACACAAAAAGAATAATTCTGTTAAATCAAAAAACATTGATTGACGAAGGGCTGCTCACTGAAGAAAAGGCGCAGGAATCTCTTAAGAACATAAGTTATTCCACAGATAAAAACGTATTTTCTGATGCCGATATGATAATAGAGGCAATTATAGAAAAAATGGACATCAAGCAGGATTATTGGAAAGAAGTTGAATCAATTGCAAGACATGACTGCATTTTCGCAACAAACACTTCGGGCTTAAGCATTAACGGCATTTGTCAGAAGGTTGAAAACAAGGGAAGATTCATCGGCATGCACTGGTGGAATCCTCCTCATATAATTCCGCTTATTGAACTTGTAAAGGCTGATGAGACAACAGAAGAAACAGTTAATTTATTAAAGGAGCTTGTTTCTAAAATAGGAAAAGAATCTGTGGTGGTTTTGAAGGATGTAAACGGCTTTATCGGAAACAGAATACAGTTTGCAGTGTACAGGGAAGCATTAAAAATCGTAGAAGATGGCATTGCAACAGTTGAAGATGTGGATAAGGCAATGAAGTACGGACCTGGATTCAGATATCCGGTGCTTGGACCTTTTGAAACAGCAGATCTTGGAGGATTGGATACTTTCTATTACATTTCAAGTTATTTGTTCAATGAATTAAGTGATGAAAAAAGGCCAACAAAACTGCAGCAAAATCTCATGGACAGTCAGATGCTGGGAGTTAAATCAGGCAGAGGATGGTATGATTATTCTGACGGAAAAGGCGAAGAAGCAATGTCTAGAAGAGACAAGAACTTTTACAAGATGCTTAAACACATTCACAAGGAAAAATAAAATCAAGATATTTGGAAGCGGCTCACGGTCTTGGGCCGCTTCCAGCTATGTTTACTGGCTAGTTTTTGCTTTCGCTTTTTTCAGTGCTGGTATTATTGCTCTTTTTCTTAAATATAAATTGGTCAAACATTATGCCTAGTCCAATACCAATAGCTACAAGGAAAAAAGTTGCAGCACCTTCGATTTCAGGGCTTATAAGCGGAGCTCCAAAATAAGCTATTATTCCTAGAAGCACCGGCAATATTGCTTTTTTAATCATTTCAGTCACCTCCTTCCATTAAGATATTTCTTATTGTGGGATAGACAAAAAAACAGATAACCAAAAACTGATGGTTATCCATATGGGGGCAGAATATATTAAGCAATAAAAAAGGATAACCATAAATGGCTATCCACCCTGATAGTCTAATCTCATATAAGAACATCATATCCAAAAGGACTTAGATGGCTTACTCCGCACATGCGGTTTTCACCGTATGGCTTTGACCGAACAATATTAAAATTGTTATTACCATAATTATACTATTGGAAAATCAAAATGTCAATCGTTTTCTCGGCAAATATCCCTTTGGGTATGTGCTGTCTACAAAATATATTCAATTATTACAAAAAGAGTATCAGCATACTTTTATAAAAAATAAAACCTTCCTGTGCATTTAATTGCTCAAGAAGGTTTTTATTCTATACGTTAAATCTGAACAACACTATGTCACCGTCTTCCATGACATATTCCTTGCCTTCTAGACGCATAAGACCTTTTTCTTTTGCAGATTGCATTGAGCCGCATTCAACAACATTCTTATAAGATGTTACTTCAGCACGGATGAATCCTCTTTCAATGTCTGAGTGGATTTTACCTGCTGCCTGAGGAGCTTTTGTTCCCTTAATAATGGTCCATGCCTTTGATTCCATTGGTCCGGTTGTAAAGAAGCTTATGAGTCCAAGTAGATGGTAGCTTGTACGTATGAGCTTATCAAGGCCTGATTCGTTAAGACCCATTTCCTGAAGAAATTCTTTCTTTTCTTCATCGTCAAGTGCTGAAATTTCTTCTTCTATTTTTCCGCAAACTGTAATTACTTCAGAATCATCTTTTGCAGCATGTCTTTGTACTTCTTCAACATAAGGGTTATCTGTGGGGTCGTCTAAATATTTTTCGTCCACATTTGCTGCATAAAGAACAGGTTTTGCAGTGATGAGGTTAAATGTCCTAAGCAGTTTTTCCTCTTCTTCAGTGTATTCCAAAAATCTTGCCTGCTGTTCATTTTCCAACGCCTGTACAATTCTTTGAACAAGTTCATATTCCGGAAGCAAGGATTTGTCATTTTTTACTACCTTGCTAAGTCTTTCAAGTCGTTTGCTCATTACTTCAAGATCTGCAAGAACAAGTTCCAGTTCTATTATTTCAATGTCTCTTTTTGGATCAACTGTTGATTCCACATGTATTACATTTTCATCGTCAAAGCATCTTACAACGTGAACAACTGCTTCAACTTCTCTGATGTGAGAAAGAAACTTGTTTCCAAGACCTTCTCCCTTGCTTGCTCCTTTTACCAAACCGGCAATGTCAAAAAACTCTATAACTGCAGGAACTGTTTTTCCTGAGTTGCTCATTTTTGTTAAAAATTCCAATCTTTTATCGGGAACTTCCACAACACCTATATTTGGTTCAATTGTACAAAACGGATAATTTGCAGATTCTGCTCCTGCTGAAGTGATTGCATTGAACAATGTGCTTTTTCCTACATTTGGAAGTCCTACTATACCTAATTTCATATTATCGTCCTTTCATTTCCATACATTATATATTAAATAATATGTCAAATTATTATATATCATAAGAAATTAAACTTCAACACATTTCTGTTTTAAGGTCCGTCAATTGATATTGTTATATGCCGTGGGAATTTAGCTTTTTATATATTTTTGAAATTTGAAAGAATATATTGTATTTCATTGAATATTATGAAATATACAAGATAAATTATAGGGGGAAGAAGTTAATGAATGATAAACAGATGCAGTCAAATTATATAAGGATTGTCGGCAAAATAAACAGCAATTTGGAATTCAGCCATGAAGTGTTTGGAGAAAAATTTTACGAATTTTATCTGGAGGTACCAAGGTTAAGCGACACAAAGGATTTGCTGCCTGTTATAATATCTGAGAGAATCATCAATGATATAAATATGGATATTGGCAATTATATAGTAATAGATGGTCAGTTCAGATCCTATAATCGTTATGAAGACACAAGCAACAAGCTTTTGCTGAGAGTATTTGTAAGAGATATATTTGTTCCGGATGAATTAGAGCTTGAAGAAATGAAAAAACATCCAAATGAAGTATTCTTAAACGGATTTTTGTGCAAGGAAACTAAATTCAGAACCACTCCTTTCGGAAGGGAAATAACAGACATGCTCATAGCTGTAAACCGTTCCTACAATAAATCTGACTACATTCCTTGCATAGCCTGGGGGAGAAATGCAAGATACTGCGAAAAATTAGAGGTTGGAGACCATGTTAAGCTCTGGGGAAGAATTCAAAGCAGAAAGTATCAGAAAAAAAGCGACAGTGAATCTTATGAGACAAAGACGGCATATGAGGTGTCTGTTACAAAGTTAGAACATATAAAGACTGAAAATAACAGAAAAAGAGAAGAAGAACCTTTCGAGCTGGAATAAAGCAAACCGAAAGGTTTCTTTTTTATGCCATAACCCCATTTTTTCGACCGGAGGGAGAAAAAATGGTTGGTAGGTCAAACGCAACGAAATCCAATTTTGTGCGAACGGTAGTGAGTAGACAAAATTGTGATTGAGACTGCGATATTTTAAGAGAAAGATATTTTAATGATTGCTCATTTAATAAAAATATTTTAAATTTCAAATATTATGTGTTACAATATTACAAACATAAGAAAAGGGATAAAAAGATGATATTAGTTTTGGCAGAAAAACCTTCCGTAGGGAAGGATATAGGAAAAGTACTCAACTGCAGCAAGTCTGGAAATGGATTTGTTGAAGGAAACAAATATATTGTAACATGGGCACTGGGACATCTGGTTACTCTGGCTGATCCTGAAAGCTACAATCCAAAATACACCCGCTGGGAAATGGAAGACCTTCCTATAATTCCACAGGAAATGAAGACTGAAGTAATAAAAAAGACAAGAGCTCAGTACATGACGGTTAAAAACCTTCTTTTGAGAAAGGACGTAACTGAAATTGTTATTGCAACAGATGCAGGAAGAGAAGGAGAGCTTGTTGCAAGATGGATAATAGAAAAAACTGAAGTGAAAAAGCCCATGAAAAGACTTTGGATTTCTTCAGTTACAGACAAGGCAATTCTTGAAGGATTCAGCAAATTAAAAGAAGCTTCTTCTTATGAAAATCTTTACTCTTCAGCAGTAGCAAGGTCTGAGGCAGACTGGATTGTGGGAATAAACGCTACAAGAGCTCTAACATCAAAGTACAATGCCCAGCTTTCGTGCGGAAGGGTTCAAACACCAACCATAGCAATGATTGCAGCGCTGGAAGATGAAATTAGAAACTTCAAGCCTGATTATTTCTATGGAATTGAAGCATTAGCCAATGGTGTAAAATTTATTTGGCATGATAAAAATAACGATACAAGGTCCTTTAGCAGGGAAAAAATCGAAAGTATAATAAACACTTTAAAATCAAGAAATCTTACAGTTACAAATGTGTCAAGAAATAAATCTTTTACATCTGCTCTTGCTCTTTATGATCTTACAGAGCTTCAAAGAGATGCAAACAACCTTTACGGTTATTCTGCAAAAGAAACATTGTCTGCAATGCAGACCTTGTATGAGCGCCACAAGGTATTGACATATCCGAGGACTGATTCAAGATATATTTCCGATGACATTGTGGAAACATTGAAAGACAGGGTGAAGGCATGCAGTGTGGGGCCTTATGCAAAAATAGGTTTTAAAATAAGTTCTCAGCCCATAAGGGGGAGCAAAAGTTTTGTTAACAATTCCAAGGTTTCGGACCACCACGCCATAATTCCAACTGAACAAACTGTATTTTTAGGAAATTTGTCAGATAAGGAAAGAAAGATATACGACCTTGTTGTGAAAAGATTTCTGGCAGTATTGTCAAAGCCTTTTGAATTTGAAAAAATAGTTGTGACTGGTAAAATTGCATCAGAGGAATTTGCAGCAAAAGGAAAAGTAACATTATCCATGGGCTGGAAGGAAGTATACGGCGACTATGAAGACGAAGAAACGCTCGACGACATGGGAAGTGATGCACTAAGGGAATTCATTAACGGCAAGGAATTAAGTGTATCTAAGATTTCCATGACAACAGGCGAAACGAAGCCACCTGCAAGATTTACTGAAGCAAATCTTCTGTCTGCCATGGAAAATCCTGTTAAATTCATGAAAAATGCCGACAAGGATCTTAAAAAAACCATTGGTGAAACTGGGGGCTTAGGAACAGTTGCAACAAGGGCAGACATTATTGACAAACTGTTCAACAGCTTTGTAATTGAAAAGAAAGATAAGTTCATATACACTACATCAAAGGGAAGACAGCTTCTTGATTTGTCTCCTGCAGATTTGAAGTCTCCCGTATTAACGGCAAAGTGGGAACAAAGACTAAATGAAATAGCCCAGGGACAGCTTAAAAAGGATAAATTCCTAAACGAAATGAAGGAATACACTCGCACCATAATTAAGGAAATTAAATCAAGCGATAAAAAGTATGTACATGACAATGAAACAAAATCAAAGTGTCCTGACTGCGGCAGCTACTTGCTTGAAGTAAACGGCAAAAAGGGTATAATGCTTGTATGTCAGAACAGGGAATGCGGCTACAAAAAAGGTATTGCGCAGACAACAAACGCAAGATGCCCAAACTGCCACAAGAAACTTGAATTAAGAGGTGAAGGTGAAGGCAAGATTTTTGTATGCAAATGCGGATACAGGGAAAAGCTGTCAGCCTGGAACAAGAGAAAGGAAACAGAAACTACAGCCATATCAAAAAAGGAAGCTTCAAAATTCTTGTCAAAGCAGGAAAACAAGAAGGAAGAAAATATCAACACTGCCTTAGCTGACGCTTTAGCAAAATTAAAGCTTTAAAATATATAATACAAAGGAGAAACAAATGGAATATGTAGTTTTTTTTATGATATTGTTTTTATCGGCAATATTTTTAAAGTCAAAAAAACAAATCGATCAGGTGAACAAATTGAATAATCTGCTGTTTATAAAAAAAGATCCGGGAAGCTATGTTAAGGCTATTGACAGGATATTGGAAAGAAAACAAAGCCCAAAGAACATTATTATCAACGTCTTGCAGAAAACAACAGGCTTGTTCTATATGGGTAAATTTGATGAAGTTATAAATATTCTTACAAATGATTTAAATAATGTGTCTAAAAACTGGGAACCCATTTATTATCAGAATTTGATTTTGAGTTTATATTTTAAGGGAGAAAATCAGAAAGCCTATGAAAATCTTAAAAAAGCAAAATCTATGTTTGAAGAGTTCAAAAATAATAATTATTACGCGGAAATGATAGAAATTGTCTATGCAGTATCTGATTATTTCAATGGCAAAAAAAATAAAAATTACTTTTCAGAGCTTTCTAAGAATGGAGCTAATGACTACAGAAAAGCCATGGGATATTATTTCCTGGGCCTGATTTTCAAATCAGAAAACAACAAGGGCGAATCAGTTGCACAATTCAATCTGGCAGCTGAATACGGCAAAGGTAGTTTCATAGAAGAGTTTTCAAGGAAAAATAGTTAATAAGGAGAAAAAAATGTATTTTCCACTGATCTTAATTGTATTAATTTTGTATTTATCATATAAAAGACATATCTTATACAAACAGGCAGAACTTCTTAACAAGCTTCTTTATATTGACAAGAATCCTGAAAGATATGTTGATGAAATTGATGAATTGCTTTTGAAAATGCAGTCGGAAAGAGAAAGAAACATTAATCTCATACAAAAGACAACGGGACTGTTTTACTCAGGGATGTTTGAGGAAGCAATAAACATTCTTGAACAAAAAGTTGAAAAAATTCCTTCAAACTGGCAGGCTGTATATTATCACAACCTTGTTTTAAGCTTGTTTTTCTCAGGCAAATCAGATAGGGCTAATGATGTTTTGAAAGAAGCAAAAGATGCAATTGACATTTATCTAAAGAAAAACGTCAATAAAACATCTGTTGAATTTATATATGCTGCTGCAGATTTCTTCAACGGAAAAGGCAAGGAAAGGGATGAATATTTCGTCAATCTGACCAAAAACGCAACAAATGATTACAGAATCGCCCTGAGCCATTACTTTTTAAGCAAAATCTATGAAGAAGAACAAAGAATAGATGAAAGTGAAGAATATATGGATAAGGCAAGAATTTTCGGACAAGGAAGCTTTATTGAACATTTATAGAGGTGAAGAATGAAAATTATAGAAAAAGACAACAAGCTTATCATTGAAGATATAAAAGATTTCAACATTACACATATTTTTGACTGTGGGCAGTGCTTCAGGTGGAACCGGGAAGAGGACAGGTCCTATACGGGAGTTGTTTCCGGAAAAGTAATAAATGTGTCACAACAAGGATCAAAAGTTGTTTTTGATAATTTAACTTTGGATGATTACCATATCGTCAAAGATTATTTTGACTTGGATACTGATTACGAAAAAATAAAAGAAAAAATAAGCTCAGATGACATAATGAAAAAAGCAATAGATTTCGGCTGTGGCATAAGAATATTAAATCAAGATGAATGGGAAACAATGATATCGTTCATGATTTCCGCCAACAACAGAATTCCAATGATTAAAAAAGTTATAGAAAACTTAAGCTGCAGCTTTGGAAACTTCATCTCCAGCTACAGAGGAAGAGATTATTATTCTTTTCCTACTCCAAATCAACTTGCAGAAGCACCGGTTGAAAAAATCATAGAGTGCAAGGCAGGATTTAGAGCTCCAAGAATCAAGGAAGCTGCAGAAAGGTTCCTTAATGAAAAAGACACAATATACGATTTGAAGAATAGAAGTTACCAGGAAGGCCTTGATTATTTGAAGACATATTGCGGAATTGGGGACAAGGTTGCAAACTGCATACTTTTGTTTTCAATGAAGCAGTTTGACACATTCCCTGTTGATGTATGGGTGAGAAGAGTTATGCAGACACTGTATGTGGACAAGGATACAAGCGACAAGGAAATAAGGATGTTTGCAGAAGAGAAATTTGGAGATTTTTCAGGCTTCGCCCAACAGTATTTGTTCTATTATGCAAGGGAATTAAATATAGGAAAGGATTGACAAACAGCTGTTTTGTTATTATAATATAAATGTTGTCGGGGTGTAGCGAAGCTTGGTATCGCGCTTGGTTCGGGACCAAGAGGCCGAAGGTTCAAATCCTTTCACTCCGACCATTTTTATACCCTTTTTTAAAGGAGGAAATATGCCTTCAGAGGAAAGAAGAAAAAAAATAGAAAATACATTGAGAAACAACACTGAACCTGTAAGTGCAACTTCACTTGCAAAAAGCTTTTCCGTAAGCCGACAGGTCATAGTGGGAGATATTGCTCTCATGCGTGCAGCAGGAATTAAAATATCTGCAACACCGAGAGGATATGTCATCAATTCAGAAACTGACAAGTCTGACAACGATTACACAATTGCATGCAGGCATGATGACAAAAATATGGCAGAAGAACTGTATGCAGTGGTTGATAACGGAGGAACAGTGGTCGATGTAACTGTTGAACATCCCGTATACGGACAAATCGTAGGTGAACTTCGCATTTCTTCCCGTTATGATGTTGATTTGTTCATGGAAAAGATAAAAAGCAACAAGGCTCAGCCCCTCAGCAATCTTACAGGAGGCATTCACCTTCACACAATAAGGTGCAGGGACGAAGAAACATTAAAAAGAATAAAGGAAGCGCTGAAAAAACAGAGCATTATTTTGGAGTAGGTATTGACAAAACTAAAAACATTATTTATAATTGTGTAAACATGTGTCAAGACACATAACAATACACATGACAATAATGTTTTGGAAAGGATATAAAATGAAAAAAACCTCTAATATCAATTCAATGGTTATATCAGCGCTTCTTTGTGCAATAGGAATAATAATACCAATTATATCGCCAATAAAAATAACAATGGAACCAGCATCATTTACGCTTGCAAGCCATGTAGCGATTTTTATAGCAATGTTCATTTCACCTTCAACAGCAGTGTTTGTTTCTTTTGGAACAGCAGTTGGATTCCTGCTTGCAGGTTTTCCAATAGTGATTGTGTTTCGTGCTGCATCCCACATCATATTTGCTGCGGCAGGCTCATTGCTCCTTAAGAAATACCCTGGAATTCTCAAGTCGTTTAAATCTTCACAGCTTTTTTCGCTGGGAATAGGCTTGATACATGGACTTTCGGAAGTAGCGGTTGTTGTTCCATTTTACCTTGGAAGCAGCATGAGTTCCGGATACTATGCAAAAGGATTTGTCACAAGCGTAATACTTCTTGTGGGAGTCGGAACAGTTGTCCACAGCATGATTGATTTTTACCTGGCACAGGCAATATGGAAGCCGGTAACTAAGACTGTCAAGTTTCAAAAAGAAGCAAGTGTCAATTAAGTTGTCTTAACATACCGTCTTTATTCCCTCTTATTTTTTGAGATGAAAGGATCTCGGAAGAGATCCTGGACATAGGTCCCCATAGTGGAGTTGCGGAGCAACTTTTTTATGGAAAACATTATGAATATGTTGTATAATGAATTAACAATTATTTCAGGAGGATAGTATGGCTGACGAATATATAGACGGCGACGATGAAGCGCTTTTGTTGACAAATTTGGGCAATGTTGAAGCAGAGATAATAATTTCGAAACTTAAATCATACGGAATACCTGTGCTCAAAAAAGAAAAGGGTTCAGGAGCACTCATGGAAATTTACACTGGAGTAAATTTTTACGGAATAGATTTGTACGTTCCTGCCCATGTTCTTGAAGTTGCAAGGGAACTTCTAGAATCAAACCATTTTAACGACCAGCTTGACGATGAAATTTAAATTAATTTAAATTTTAGAAAACTAAAAAAACGCATAGTGAAATAGAAATCTGACATAATAATAAAAACTTCTTAAAGGAGAAATTTATGACAGATAATAAAATGAAGAGCACAAACAATAACAAAAAAGAAGACGGAAAATTCCATTCAAGACATATAAAACATGACCCTCAGGCTGAAAGTGCAAGAGCTGTATTTGGACTGAAGGATGACAATTTTCAAAACTTATATGATTCAAGAGAAAAGAAAAACAAAGAGTAATATGATACACCTGTTAAGCTTAAGCTGAAACAGGTGTATTTATTAAAATAATAATAATTACTTACTTTAAAAACAACAAAAAACTTCCTTTGATACTGAAATATATTGACTAATTTACCTTATTAGAGTAATATCATTTTACAAATTCAAATCGGAGCAAAAAATGGACGGCAATAAGGTAAGGAAACTACGAAAACACAATGAAATGACAATAGATGAACTTGCAGAAAAGTCAGGATTTACTTCAAGCTACATATCTCAGGTGGAAAGAAACCTAATTGAGCCTTCCTTGACTGCTCTTACAAAGATTTGCATGGTATTTGGAATTTCACCCTATTATTTTCTGGACGAAACTGTAAGTGTAACGGTGACAAGGAAAGAAGACAGACAAAGACTGATTTATCCGGAAAAAAATCAGGAGCTTGAATTTTTGCTTCCCATAGGGAATGAGCAAAAGAACAAAATGAAATTTTCAATATTCAAAAGCTCTATTGAACCCGGAAAATGGGAAAGTGAAAATTTTCTAATAATAGATTCTGATAAATGTGTAATAATAATAAAAGGAAAGTTGATAGTTAATTTTGCTGATTACAATGAAATAATCGAAGAAGGCGACAGCATTTACATATGCTCGAACATTCCGCACAAATTGTTCAATCCTTCAGAAGAACTAACAGAAATCATGTGCATTGCGTCGCCGGGAATATATTAAAGAAAGAGGAGAAAATGGAAAAAAAATTTGAAGAAATCAAAGAAGAATTCATAAATGCCAGTCTGGATGAAAAAATCAAATTATATACTTCTGCTCAAGGGCTTACAGTAGAACAGTTCAAGGAACTGCTTGCCTACTTCCCAATCAAGTATCTTGATAAGCTTGAGCAGGCTGTAAACGGAATTTAAAGTAAAAACTGTCTAAGGACAGTTTTTTTATTGCAATGCTGTATAAAACAAGGCATATTGGAAATAATTACAAAGAGGTGATTATATGATTAACGACAAGAACATGAAAAAAATTTTTGTTAAAGAAGTACTGGGAAGCAGAAAATACTTCAGCTACAGGACAGACCTGGTTCTATATAAAATATTATTAAGCATTGTTGTGCTTACAGCTATGTTTTTCATGACAAGCGACATTTTTTTGTCTGTTCTCTTTTCGACCGAGGTTTTTCTTATATTTACGCTCATAAACAAAATGAACATGGAACGCATGAAAAAAGAAGGAATGAACAAGCTTTTTACAAGAATAAAGAAAGACCACTTCAAAAGAAAGCTTTCAGAAATCAATGCAGCTGATTTTGAACTACTCATAGGATATTTGCTTGAAAAGGAAGGATGGAGAAATTACATAAAAAAAGGACATCATTTGTATCTGGCTGAAAAAGAAGGAATAATCTATTGCATCAAAATATTTAAACTTCTTGAAGAAAATGAAGTTGAAAAAACGGATGTGCGCAGCATGATTGAATTCATGGGACAAAACGGCATAAAAACAGGATATCTGGCAGTAACTGGTTCCATAAGCCAGGGTGCAGCAGAACTTCTTGAAAAATTCAACCATAAGCTCGACATAAGAGTTCTCGATATTGATGAACTTTATGATAGAGTTGAAAAACAAAATATGCTTCCTGAAGATGAAAGCTTTATTGATCAAATATGCAATGAAAAAAAAATTGCAGAAAAAGAAGAAGTAAAAAATAATGTTTTCAACAGCAAAAAAATAATACTTTACCTTGCTGCAACGACTTTTTTCTACTTTTCGTCAAAACTTATTCCAAACAGCATAGTTTCAAGATACATTTTTTATTACTTTGTTATTTTGTCTTTGCTTAGTGTTTTTTATAGAATTCTTCCGGTCGATAAAGAGGTAAAAAAAGTTAAATAAACAATATAATTAAAAATTATGAAATTTAGAGTTGATATTATTTCTTCAGTATATTATAATTTTCCTAGAAAATATTTATTTACGGAGGAAAAACATGAGTTTTCAAGTAACAGTGGGTTTATCAAACAAACATGTTCATTTAAGCAAAGAACATATAAATATACTATTTGGTGAAGGACATGAACTGACACCTATCAAGGATTTAAGCCAGCCTGGACAATTCGCATGTGATGAAAAAGTTGACCTTGTAGGACCTAAAAGAACAATTAAAGGTGTAAGAATACTAGGACCTGCTAGAAAAGAAACACAGGTTGAAATTTCTTTGTCAGATGGGTTTACACTTGGTTTGAATGAAGTTCCTGTAAGAGATTCCGGAAAGACTGAAGGAACACCAGGAGTTAAGCTTGTTGGACCATGCGGAGAAGTTGAGCTTGAAAAAGGTGTTATAGCAGCTTCAAGACACATTCATATGCACACATCAGATGCAGCAAAATATGGTCTTAAAGACAAAGACATAGTAAAAGTAAAAGTCGGCGGACCAAGAGGTTTGACTTTTGACAACGTGCTTATAAGAGTTCATGACGAATATGCTTTAGACATGCACCTTGATGTTGAAGAAGGAAATGCAGCAGGACTTGTAAACGGAGATACTGTTGAAGTAATAATGTAATACATAAAACGGAAGACATAGTCTTCCGTTTATTTTTTGTATAGCCGATAATATAACATATCATATTTATATTGTTTTAATTAATGTTTTAATGGTATAATTAAATTATAAAAAAATTATCGGAGGATACATGGATTTTTTACCAATTAATATAGATGATATGAATAAAAGAGGATGGAATCAGTGCGATTTCATCTTTGTTACAGGAGATGCTTATGTTGACCATTCATCCTTTGGTGCGGCAATATTGTCGAGGCTTCTTGAGCGCTACGGCTATAAAGTGGGAATAATCGCTCAGCCGGACTGGAAGAACATTGAGTCTTTCAAAGTTCTTGGAGAACCGAGGCTTGGATTTCTGGTGAATTCCGGAAATATAGATTCAATGGTCAATCATTACACAACATTCAGAAAAAAAAGAAACACGGATGCCTATTCTCCTGGGGGAAAACCAAACTTGAGGCCTGACAGGGCTGTTACGGTTTACTCGAACAAGATCAGGGAAGCATACAAGCACATTCCTATTATAATAGGAGGAATTGAATCGTCTTTAAGAAGGCTGAGCCATTACGATTATTGGAGCGACGGCATAAAAAGAAGCGTCTTGCTTGATTCAGGAGCAGATCTCCTTGTTTATGGAATGGGTGAAAAAGCTCTCATTCAAATAGCTGAAGCCCTGGATTCGGGAATTCCGGTAGGAGAAATTACATTCATAAATGGAACCGTATACAAGACAAAGGACAGGGAACGACCATTTGAACCTGTGTTTCTGCCTTCATTTGATGAGGTGACATCTTCAAAGGAAAAATATGCCGAAAGTTTTAAAATTCAATATGAAAATACTGATGCCATATCCGGCAAGACTCTTATGGAACAATACGGTACTGTATATGTGGTGCAAAATCCTCCAATGGAAACGCTTACCATTGATGAGCTTGACGATGTATATGACCTTGAATACATGATGGATTGCCATCCCATTTACAAAAAAGACGGTGGAATACCTGCTCTAAAAGAAATCAAATTCAGCATAACAAGCGTAAGAGGGTGCTTCGGAGGATGCAATTTCTGTGCCCTTAATTTTCACCAGGGAAGAATCGTCCAGGCAAGAAGTCACGATTCAATACTTAAAGAAGTGGAAACAATGAAACATGACAAGGAATTCAAAGGATATATACACGATGTGGGAGGACCTACAGCCAACTTTAGAATTAAGGCATGCAAGAAACAGGAAAAATTTGGAGCATGCGTGGACAGGGAATGTATGACGCCCGTTAAGTGCAAAAATCTTCAGGTTGACCACAGCGATTATGTTAGCCTACTTCGAAAAATACGCAAAGTTGAAGGAATAAAAAAAGTTTTCGTAAGATCTGGCATAAGATATGACTATGCAATATATGATAATAGTGATGAATTCATGGATGAACTTTGCAATTACCATGTGAGCGGACAATTAAGAACAGCTCCGGAACACGTTTCTGATTCGGTTTTGAAGCTCATGGGCAAACCTTCCATTTCCACATACAACAAGTTTGTTAAAAAATTTAACGACATAAGCATGAAAATAAACAAGGAGCAGTACATCGTTCCGTACTTTATTTCTTCACATCCGGGTTCAAGTCTTAAAGATGCCATAGAACTTGCCGAATATATAAGAGATATGGGGCATATTCCGGAACAAGTGCAGGATTTTTATCCAACGCCCGGAACAATGTCAACATGCATGTACTACACAGGTATAAACCCTCTCACTAATGAAGCAGTGCATGTTCCCAAGGATAAGGAAGAAAGACGGATGCAGCGTGCTCTTTTGCAATACAACAAGAAGGAAAATTATGACATTGTGCTTAAGGCACTAGAGAAGGAAAACAGGTATGACCTAATAGGTTATGGACCTAAAGCCTTAATAAAACCGCGAAAAAATTAAGAAAACATTGGAAATATTTAAGTGTTTTTTAATAATTAGTTTATTGCAAATTCCTTTGCATTAAGTTAATATTATAATATGAGCAAATAAGATTAAACTAAAGAATTTTAAAAGGTAAAGAATAATTATATATGAATCAAGGGGTATAAATGAACAGAAAAAAAAGACTTAGAAAAAAAAGGCTCAGAGCGTCTTTGCTTGGTTTGATAGTTATAATAGGAATAACAGCAGCTTCATTTGCAGTAAGAGGCCTGGGAAGTGAAAATAAAAACAATGAAGAAAAACCTCCAAAAGAACAGCCTCAGGAAGAACCGGTAAAAGAAGAACCAAAACCGGAAGTTATTCATGACATTACAATAAACATAAAAGCAACAGGTGACATAATGTTTCATCCGTCTCAAATTGACGGAGCCTACGATGCAGAAACAAAGACCTATGATTTTCACAACAGCTTCAAAGCAGTGAAAGACATTTTAAGCGATGCTGATTTAGCAATAGCAAACTTTGAAGGAACAACTGCAGGAAATGAAGTTTACAGTTACCAGGGTTATCCGTTGTTCAATGCTCCGGATGAAGTTCTTGATGCTATCAAGGATGCGGGGTTTGATGTTTTGTCCACTGCTAACAACCACAGCCTTGACACAAGAAAAGCAGGCCTCATAAGAACGGTACAGCAAATAAACGTAAGAGGCATGGATAGCATTGGTACTTATGTGGAGAAACCACAAACAAGAGTGCTCATAAAAGATGTTCAAGGCATAAAAGTTGCATTCCTTTCTTATACGGAAATGTTAAACGGCCTTGATTCTGTAATGTCACCGGAAGATTTGGATACATTGATCAACATTATAGATGAAACAAAAATGAAAGAAGACATTGCATATGCAAAGGAACAAAAAGCTGATGTAATAATCGCGGTTCTTCATTGGGGAAATGAATATGCAAGGGCGCAGACAGCAACTCAGGAAGCAGTTGCAGACATGCTGTTTACAGAAGGAGCAGACATAATACTTGGAAGCCATCCTCACGTTATACAGCCGGCCAAGACATTGGAATATGGCGGCAAAACAAAATTTGTTGCATATTCTATGGGAAACTTTTTGTCAAATCAAAGAGTTGAGACACTTGTTCCATACGGTATGACAGAGGAAGTTTCAAAATATACGGAAGACGGTGTGGTAATAGACATCGAAATAGAAAAAAAAGGCGAAACAGGAGAAGTTTCTATTAAAAAGATAGAATACATCCCTCTTTGGGTTTACAAGGGAAAAACTGCTGACGGCGGAACCGAGCATGTGGTTTATCCAATAATGGAATATATTGAAAGCAAAGATGTAGATGCAAATTCAAAGACAAGAATGAACAGGTCCTACAGTGATACAATGGCGCAAATGAATGCAGAGTAACAAATAAGGTCAGAATTAAATTGGGGAAGTGGTGGAATGGAACAGATAAAATTAATTATTTCTAATATCGGACTAAACAGTATAGTGGACATAGGTCTTGTTTACTATGTGCTGTATCACGGATACTTGCTCATTCGTGACATGAGGGCTAAACAGCTGGTGAAGGGAATTGTGCTTTTGGTTGCTTTGATTCCAATATCGCAGATATTTCAGCTTCATATGGTGAAATACATTCTGGACCACACATTTCAGGTTGGCGTGATTGCATTGGTTGTGGTTTTTCAGCCGGAAATAAGAAAAGCACTGGAGTATCTGGGAAGAACATCATTTACGCTTTCAAGCTATGAAAAAAATGCTCAAACTTCCGAACAGGTAATAAAAGAAATTGTTTCTGCAACATCTTCCCTGGCAAGGCAGAAAATCGGAGCATTGATGATATTCGAGCAGAAAATAGGTCTCACAGACATTACCGACAGCGGAACAAAACTCAATGCAAACATATCAAGCGGACTTTTAATAAACATATTCATACCAAACACGCCTCTTCATGACGGAGCCGTGGTTATCAAGGATTACACCATTAGAGCAGCAGGATGTTTCCTTCCTCTTACAGAAAACAATCTATTAAGCAAGGATATAGGTACAAGACACAGGGCAGCCATCGGTATGACGGAAAAATCCGATGCCATAGCACTGATTGTTTCCGAGGAAACAGGATATATCTCATATGCTGTGGAGGGAAGGCTTTATAGAAACATTCAAATCGAAGAGTTGCAGGATTTGTTAGCCGGTATCTATACTGAAAGCGACAAGGGAAATTTATTTGATAAATGGAGAAACCGAAATGAAGATAAAAAACGATAAATTAATCATCCAAGTTACTTGTCTAGTAGTTTCTGTAATCCTATGGATTGTAATAATGGTTGAAACAAGCCCGCTGCTTAACAATACCTACACAAATATTCCTGTTACAATTAAAAATCTTTCTGCACTTGAAAATTCAAACCTTGTTATGATGAACACAGACAAAGACAATCTGACTGTAAGCGTAAAGGTTGAAGGTTATGGCGAACAATTAAACAACATAAAAAAAGGCGATTTTACAGCATATATAGACGTTTACGGCTATGGGGAAGGAATAACAAATGCCAAGGTGGAAATTTCAGGCCCAAGCGGTGTTGAAATAGTAAACACCTATCCTGCCCAGATAGCGTGCAACATAGAAAGAATAATATCAAGAGTCATGGATGTAACGGTTCAGTATGAAGGAAACCAGGCTGACAATTACTACAGGTCGCTGGCTCTTTCAAATCCATCTTCAGTGAAGATAACAGGACCAAGAAGCGTAGTGAATTCGGCAAGCCATGCCATTGCAACCGTTAATATTGATGGTGTTACAAATGACCTCACAAAGACTGTACCTGTAAGAATTTATGACGGCACTGACACAGAAATATTCATGTCTTCACCGGTTGGTAACGTGGAAGTTACAGTTCCCGTGTATCCTACAAAATATGTGAACCTGGTTCCAACAGTAACCGGAAATCCTTTAGCAGGTTACCAGCTTGTGGATGTGACGGTCAATCCGGAAAAGGTAAGGATAGCTGCAAGACAAGACATTCTTGATACAATTAAGGAACTCTCTTTGGCAGAACTTGATGTTTCAGGAGCATACAACAACATACTTTCTTCAAAGGACATATTAAACACTGATGGGCTCATACTCATGGACCTTACCACGATACCTGTTGTTAATGCAGTAATTGAGGAAGTAGTAGAAAAAGAATTTGTTTACAAGACGTCAGACATACAGTTTATCAATTTGAATGAAGGAAGTAATGCAGCGCCGGTAAATGCAGATCAGGATATCACTGTTAAGGTTGTAGGTACTTCATCTGTTGTAACTTCTTTGAAAAAAAGTGATTTGATATTGTCGTCAGACATGTCTGAAGCTGTTGCTGGAAATTACACAGTCAATGTAGAATGCGTTACCGACATGAAATTAAACAGTATATCTCTCAGTCAGAATACAGTTGATGTAACTGTTACTGCACCTGTTTCAGCAACAGATAATACAGATGAAGAGTAAACATATAAGAGGATGATATGGGAAAACCAGATATTGAAATAAATAGCTTGGACTATCAGGGAATGCTGCAGGCTGTTTTTCTAGCAACGCAGGATGCCATCAGCGTTGTAAATGAAAAGGGCGTGCACATACTTGTAAATCCGGCATACACGAAAATCACAGGACTTGAGTATGACGATGTCCTTGGGAAAAATGCACTTTATGACATTGAAGAAGGAGAAAGCCTCCACATGAAGGTTCTTTCTACTAAAAAGTCCGTTGAAAATACCAAGCTGAAAATCAGGCCAAGCGGAAAGACAGTTGTTGCCCAGGCGGCTCCAATAATTGTAAACGGGGTCATGAAGGGCAGCGTCGCTGTTCTTCACGATATGTCGGGAATAAAAGATCTTACAGACAAGCTCGAAGAAGCAGAAAAGAAATTAAGGGCATTAACATACAAATACAAACCTGAAGACATAATAGGACAGTCAGCTTCCATTAAAGAAGTAAAAAACATGATTGAAAAAGCTGCCAAGGTTCCTGCAACGGTTTTATTAAGAGGAGAAAGCGGAACAGGAAAAGAACTTTTTGCTAATTCCATTCATGCCCAAAGCAACAGAAAATACAACAATTTTATCAGGGTTAACTGCGCCGCTCTTTCTGATTCACTTTTAGAAAGCGAACTGTTCGGATATGAGGAAGGATCTTTTACGGGAGCCGTAAAGGGAGGAAGAAAAGGTCTTTTTGAAGAAGCGGACAAGGGTACCATATTTCTTGATGAAATATCTGAAATAAGCATGAACACACAGGCTAAGCTTCTGAGAGTTCTTCAGGAAAAGGAAATAATGAGGGTTGGAAGCAACAAGACAATTTCTGTTGATGTAAGAGTCATTGCCGCAACAAACGCGGACTTGATAAAATCCGTGGAAGAAGGGAGATTCAGGGAAGACCTGTTCTACAGACTCAGCATATTGCCAATTTTCATTCCGCCATTAAGAGAAAGAAAAGAAGACATACCCCTTCTTGTGAAAAGCTTCATTGTAAAATTTAATGACGAATATGGAAGAAACATTGTAGACATATCAGAAGAAGCATTAAGCATTATAATCGGACATGACTGGCCCGGCAACGTAAGAGAGCTTGAAAATGTCATAGGAAGATCCATAATCAACATGAACATCAATGAAAAGATGATACAGGCCGTTCATCTGCCTCATTTGTATTCAAATAAAAAACCTCAGACAATGAGTTGTGTTGTGTACAAAGATGAGGAAATAACCAGTTTAAACAATGTGCTGGAAAAAGCAGAAGCTGAATATATAAGAAATGCATATTTAAAGCTTAACAAAAATAAAACAGAGACTGCAAAACTTCTTGGAATTTCCATAAGAAGCCTATACTACAAGATGGAAAAGTACGGAATATCGTGATCTTGCAAAAAATTGCAGAGAATACTTTTGCGCAAAAAAATGCACGCAATAATCTGCAAAACAAAAATAGTATAAATTTAAAAAAACTTTTTTAAAAAAGTTAGATGTTGAATTTTCAATGTTTAATTTTTTTTTAATTTGTCGAAAAAAGTTGGCACAATAATTGCTTATATATTAGGTGAGGTGAGACAGTGAAAAAGTTTGAAGATATATTAGCTTCAGCTAAGAGCAAAGGCCTTAAAAAAATAGCCGTTGCATTTGCCCAGGACGAAGATGTCTTAAAGGCAATAAAAGCAGCTGTGAATGCAGGCATTTGCATTCCGGTATTAGTTGGAGACAAAGAAAAAATTGAAGAAATTTCAAAAGAAATCGAATTTGTCTTAGAAGATATTGAAATTATCGACGAAAAAGACGGTAACCTGGCTGCCAGAAAAGCTGTGGAACTTGTTAGCAGCGGCAAAGCTGATGTTGTAATGAAAGGTCTTATTGACACATCTATAATTTTAAAAGCTGTTCTTGACAAGGAAATAGGCCTTAGAACAGGAAATATATTAAGTCATGCAGCGGTGTTTGCAATTGAAAAGTATCACAAACTCCTGTTAATTACCGATGCAGCCATGAATATTGCACCGGATGCAGAAGAAAAAAGACAGATTCTTGAAAACTCATTGAAGCTTACCCAATCTTTGGGAATTGAAAACCCAAAGGTAGCAGTTGTTTGTGCTAAGGAAAAAGTAAGCTCAAAAATGCAGGCCACAGTTGATGCTCAGGAACTTGTACAGATGCAAAAAGATGGCAAAATAAAAGGCTGCATAGTTGAAGGTCCTTTTGGACTTGACAATGCCATTTCAAAAGAAGCAGCAGAGTTAAAGGGTGTCAAGGGCGAAGTTGCCGGAGATGCTGATATCTTGCTTATGCCTAACATTGAAGCAGGAAATGTGTTGTACAAGGCTTTGACATATTTTTCCGACTCGGAGAATGCAGGAATCATTTTGGGGGCAAAAGCACCAATAGTACTTACATCCAGAGCCGATTCAGACGTTGCTAAATTAAATTCAATAGCTTTGGCAGTTTTGTGCTCATAATAAAGGAGATAACATGAAACAATTAATAATCAATCCAGGTTCAACATCAACTAAAATTGCTGTTTTTGAAGATGAAAACTTAGTGTTTGAAAAAACTTTAAGACATTCAAACGAAGAACTCAGCGTTTATCACAATGTGGCTGATCAGTTTGAATTCAGAAAACAGCTTATACTTGAAGCATTGAAAGAAAATGACATCAAAGTTGAATCTTTAAATGCAGTTGTAGGTCGCGGAGGTCTGTTAATGCCTATAGAAGGCGGAACATACGCTGTAAACGACAGACTCATTGAAGACTTGAAAACAAACGTAAAAGGAGAACATGCTTCAAATCTTGGCGGACTCATTGCCCGTAGCATAGCTGATGAAGTAAGTATTCCATCATTCATAGTCGACCCGGTTGTTGTTGACGAACTGGATGATGTGGCAAGAATCAGCGGTCATCCGCTGTTTGAAAGAATAAGCATTTGGCACGCATTAAATCAAAAAGCAGTTGCAAGAAGAGCTGCAAAAGAAAAATTTAACAAGAATTACAACGAAATGAATTTTGTAGTTGTTCACTTAGGCGGAGGAATATCTGTGGGAGCACACAAAAAAGGAAGAGTAATTGATGTTAACAACGCACTAAACGGCGAAGGACCATTTTCACCTGAAAGATCAGGATCTCTTCCTGCAGACGAACTTGTAAGACTTTGCTTTTCAGGCAAGTACACTGAAGCTGAAATAAAGAAAATGATTGTTGGCAAGGGCGGCATAACTGCTTATCTTGGAACAAACAATGCAAAAGAAGTAAGCGAAAGAGCACAAGCTGGAGATGAAAAGGCAAAATTGATCTACAGCGCAATGGCATACCAGGTAGCAAAGGCTGTTGGAGAGTATGCAGTAGTTCTTGACGGTGAAGTTGATGCAATCCTTATTACAGGCGGCATTGCTTATGATAAAAACTTTGTTCAAATGATAGAAAATAAGGTTAAGTTTATTGCAGAAGTAATAGCTTATCCTGGAGAAGATGAACTTTTAGCCTTGGCTCAGGGGGGTCTCAGAGTTCTCAACAACACTGAGGCAGCAAAGGAATACAAATAATGAGCACAGGCTTGAAAGGAGGGGCAAATATGCATGACAAGAGGTTGGTTATTGTAATTGGACATTACGGCAGCGGAAAAACTGAATTTTCAGTAAACTACGCCGTAAAACTTAAGGAGCATTATGATAATGTCAGCATTGCTGACTTGGATATTGTTAATCCTTATTTCAGGTCTAGGGAAAAAAGAGAATTTTTCGAAAAAATAGGTATCAAGGTTTATGACAGCAGCATAAGGAATACAGCTGTTGACATTCCTGCGCTTCCTGCTGAAATGACCGGTGTTATCATGAATGAAAATGAGAAATCAGTCATTGATGTTGGTGGAGATCCTGTGGGAGCAAGAGTTCTTGCAAGATATGCAGAACAAATCAAAAATGTTGAATACGACATGTTTTATGTTATTAACGGTAACCGTCCTGAAACTAGGACTGCCGAAGATACAGTGAAGCTTTTGAGACTGATAGAACAAACATCAGGCTTGAAGGTTACAGGACTTATTAACAACACACATCTGCTTAAGGATACAACTGTTGAAGACGTTGAGTTCGGTCACGAGCTCACAAAAAAGGTATCCTGGGAAACAGATATACCAATACGATATGAAGCTGCTTTAAAAGAGACAGCTTTAAAAATTACAAATAAAGAAATTTTAGAAAAATTGTTCCCCATAAATCTATATATGAGGGAAGAATGGATGAGTTAAGGAATGGAGGTAGCAGTATGGCAAAAGGAAAGGTAACATTTAATGATGATGCATGCAAAGGATGCGAATTGTGTGTAACTGTTTGTCCAAAACAAATTATAAAATTAAACAAAGAAAAAATAAACAGCAAAGGATACAGCCCTGCTCATGTAATAAACATTGAAGAATGTATAGCATGCGGAAATTGCGCAATTATGTGTCCAGATTCAGTAATAACAGTAGAAAGATTATAATATCGGAGGTAGATTATGTCTAAAGTATTGATGAAAGGTAATGAAGCTGTTGGAGCAGCAGCTATAAAAGCAGGCTGCAGATATTTTTTTGGATATCCAATAACTCCTTCAAGTGAAATTCCAGAATATATGTCAAAAGCATTGCCAGAAGTAGGAGGAGTATTCCTGCAGGCAGAAAGCGAAGTTGCAGCAATAAACATGGTATACGGAGCAGGCGGAGCAGGAGCAAGAGTTATGACTGGTTCCTCAAGTCCTGGAATATCTTTGAAGCAGGAAGGCATTACATATGCTGCAGGTGCTGAAATTCCATGTGTTATTGTTAACATGATGAGAGGCGGCCCAGGTCTTGGAAGTATTCAACCTGGACAGGCTGATTATTATCAGTCAACAAGAGGCGGCGGAAACGGTGATTACAGAACTCTTTGTTATGCACCAGCAAGCATTCAGGAAACTGTTGATTATGTTATGCTTGCTTTTGACAAGGCTGATGAATACAGAAACCCAGTGCTTATTTGTGCAGATGGTATGATTGGACAAATGATGGAAGCAGTTGAGTTCAAAGAAAACTTAAACAAAAATTTGCCTGCAAAAGACTGGGCAACAACAGGAACAAAAGGAAAAAGAGAAAAAAATATTGTAAACTCATTGTTCCTGGAAGCAGAATTATGCGAAGATCACAACATAAGACTTGAAAAAAAATATAAATTAATGGAAGAAAATGAAGTTCTTTACGAAGCATTTGGACTGGAAGATGCTGATGTAGTGTGCGTAGCATATGGAACAACTTCAAGAATAGTGAAAACAGCTATAAAATTAGCTGCGGCAAAAGGTATAAAAGTTGGAATAATCAGACCTATTACATTATGGCCATACCCATATGCAATTTATAAAGACATCAATCCAAACTGCAAGGGAATTCTTGGAGTGGAAATGAGCCAGGGACAAATAATGGATGATATTAAAATAGGAATCGAAGGAAGAATGCCTGTATATTTCCACGGAAGAACCGGAGGAATGGTTCCTACGCCTGCAGGAATATTGGCTGAAATTGAAAAAATCGCAGGAGGTACTAAATAATGACAATGGTATACGAAAAATCAAAAGGCTTGACAGATGTTCCTTTTCATTACTGCCCAGGATGTACACACGGAGTAATTCATAAACTTGTAGCAGAAACATTAGTGGAACTTGGAGTATTGGAAGATGCAATAGGAGTTGCTCCTGTTGGATGTTCAGTTCTTGCATATAAATATTTTAATTGTGACATGCAGGAAGCTGCTCACGGAAGAGCTCCGGCTGTTGCAACAGGTATAAAAAGAGTTCATCCTGAAAATGTAGTGTTTACTTATCAGGGAGACGGAGACTTAGCTTCCATAGGAACTGCTGAAATAGTTCATGCAGCTCACAGAGGAGAAAAATTTACTACAATATTCGTAAACAACGCAATATATGGAATGACAGGCGGCCAAATGGCTCCTACAACATTAATAGGACAAAAAACTACTACTTCTCCATTGGGAAGAACAGTAGAGCACAGCGGAATGCCAATCCGTATGTCTGAAATGCTTGCTACAATAGACGGAGCAAAGTTTGTTGAAAGAGTATCTGTTGACACTCCTGCAAACATCAGAAAAGCAAAAAAAGCAATAAAAAGAGCTTTTGAATGCCAGATTCAAGGCAAGGGATTTGCAATAGTTGAAGTGTTGTCCACATGTCCTACAAACTGGGGTTATACTCCTGTAAAAGCATTGGGATGGCTTCAGGAAAATATGATACCATATTATCCTTTAGGAAATTTCAGAGATTTTGAGGAGGACAAATAAATGGAAGAAAAAGTAATAATGGCCGGATTTGGCGGTCAAGGTATAATGGCTATAGGAAAGCTTCTGGCATATGCCGGAATGCTTGAAGACAAACAGGTTTCATGGCTTCCATCTTATGGACCTGAAATGAGAGGCGGTACTGCAAACTGCGCAGTAATAGTTTCTGATGAAGCAGTAGGTTCTCCGCTTATTTCAAAGGATGGAACTGCAGCCATAGTAATGAATCTTCCTTCTCTGTCAAAATTTGAAAATGAACTTGTTCCAGGTGGAAAACTTATAATCAACAAGTCATTGATTGATGTTGAACCAAAGAGAAAAGATATTGAAGTTTACTACGTATCAGCAAACGAACTTGCAGCTGAACTTGGAAATCCAAAAGTAGCAAACATGATTATGCTTGGTGCTTATGTAGAACTTACAAAAATAGTTGAAATAGATTCAGTTCTTCATGCATTCCTTAAAGTTTTCGGAGAAAACAAAACTCATCTTGTTCCTTTAAATAAAGACGCTTTGTTAAAAGGTGCTGAAGCAGTAAAGGTTAGAGCTTAATAAATAAAGGCTGCCAAATGAAATTTGGCAGCTTTTTTTAATGGGAGAGGTAATTTGGCTTTGAATTATTTTGTATATATGGTATATTGTATATGAGGATGAGGAAATGATATGAAAAATATGATTGCTGATATTGCAAAAAAAATAGGAATAGATGTCATTGGATTCACTGATGTTGTTAATTACAGCTATTTGCAGGAACTTCTGGTTTCAAGAAAAAACAAAGGGTTGAACAGTGAATTTGAAGAACAAAATATTATAAAAAGACTTGATGCAAGGAACATTTTGCCAGGATGTAAAAGCATCATAGCAATTGCTTTGCCTTATGCAGAAGGATATAAAAAGGTTATAGCCCCATACAAAGGGCTTTTAAGCGTTGTGTCATATAAAAAAGACTATCACAAAACGGTTAATAGACTCCTTGAAAATCTAGCTGCTGAAATGAGAAAACATTTTAATTTTGAATATTCTGCCTGTGTTGACACTACACCACTGATTGACAGAGAAATATGCAAAAACGCAGGAATTGGACAGTACGGAAAAAATAATCTTTTAATCAATGAAAATTATGGCTCATTTATCAATTTGGGTTATCTGCTTACGGACCTTGAAATCCCGTGCGCTGACAGCCAGGCTGTTAACATATGCAATGACTGTGCTATATGCATTAAAAGCTGCCCAAACAACGCCATAATGGAGGGCGGAATAATAGATGCCACCAAATGTGTGTCGGCTCTTACACAGACTAAAAAATATATTCCGGTAGATTACAGAATAAATATGAAAAACCAAATTTATGGCTGTGATATGTGCCAGATAGTTTGTCCGAAAAATAAAAAAATTCTTGATAAAGAAACAAACGAGGATTACAAAAGTCTTGAGCTGGACCTTGAAGAACTGCTTAAAATTTCAAATGCAGAATTTGAACAAAAGTACGGCAGTATGTCAGGCAGCTGGAGAGGAAAAAATGTGTGGAAAAGAAATGCATTAATTTCCATTGCCAATCTAAAGCTTGTTTCATTGTTTGAGGATGTTCAAAATGAACTTGATAATCCTTCAGACATGATAAAAATTTATGCATGCTGGGCTCTCATGGAACTTGACAGTAAAAAAGCAGCAGATATTTTGAATAAGAGATATGATTATGAAAATGATATAATTAAATGTGAAATTTTAAAATTGCTGGAGGATTATTATGACAGTAGGAACATGTGAAATTGAAATTTTGATTTATGAATCATATTCATTAAAAGAAAAAAGACATGTGCTTAAAAGCATAATAGAAAGGATAAAGTCAAGATTTAATGTTTCCGTGGCTGAAGTTGATTTTAATGACATATGGAATAAGTCGGTTATAGGCATTGCAACGGTTTCTAACAGCAAAAATATATGCGAATCAGCCATAACAAAGGTGATTGATTTTATTGATAATGATGAAAGAGTTGAAATAATTAATTTTGTTAAGGAGATTTATAGATGACAAGGACAGAAAAAATTTACGAGCTCTTGAAGGAAAGTTATCCTGAGGCAAAGTGCGGCTTGGACTATACAACTCCTTTTCAGCTTCTTGTTTCAACCATGCTCAGCGCTCAGGCAACTGACAAAAGTGTAAACAAGGTAACAGAGGAATTGTACATGCAATACCCTGATCTTGATAGTTTTCTTGAATTATCTCAAGATGAGATTGAAGAAAAGATCAAAAAAATTGGGTTGTATAAAAACAAGGCAAAAAATATTTATCTTATGTGCAGGGAACTTAAATGTAAGTATAAGGGAGAAGTTCCGCAAAATATGGAAGAATTGATGATGCTTCCCGGAGTAGGAAGAAAGACTGCATCTGTTGTTCTGGTAGAAGCATTTCATATTCCGGCTTTCCCGGTGGACACCCATGTCTTCAGAATTTCAAGGCGTCTTGGACTTTCTAAAAGTACCACTGCTGACAAAGTTTCTGATGACATGATGAAAAAATTTCCAAAATACAAGTGGCATCTGATGCATCACCTGCTCATAACTCATGGGAGAGCTACGTGCACTGCAAAGAATCCGAAGTGTCCTGACTGCAGTGTACGCCATGTCTGCGATTATTATAAGAATGTGTATATAAAGAGTATAAACAATTTGTAATATATGAAAAAAATAATTCCTTTATTATATCGTCAAACAATGATATAATTACTGAGCGTTCAACATTATACTTCAATTTAGGAGAGAAAAATGTCATTAAACATAGTATTATTTGAACCTGAAATACCGCAGAACACAGGCAACATTGCAAGGACATGTGCGGCAACAGGTTCAAACTTGCATTTGATCAAGCCTCTTGGATTTTCCTTAGCGGACAAGTATCTGAAAAGAGCAGGCCTTGACTATTGGAATCTGGTTAACATAACTTTTTATGAAAATTTTGAAGAATTTTTATCCAAGGTAGACGGCAGAGATGTATTCATATCAACAACCAAGGAAAGCAGATTTTACACTGATGTCACTTACAGTGACGATTGCTTCATAATGTTTGGTAAAGAAACAGCTGGGCTTCCTGAGCGAATTCATCAGGAATATAAAAACAGCAGAATCAAAATACCAATGATTGACAATGTTAATGCAAGAAGTTTAAATCTTGCAAATTCAGTAAATATAGTGATGTACGAAGCTCTAAGACAGTTGGGCTTCAATAACTTGGTGTAGGAGGAAATATGGATATAGCAATTAGTTTAATAGGTGGACTTGGTCTGTTTTTATTTGGAATGAACTACATGGGTGACGGCCTTCAAAAAGCAGCAGGCAGCAAAATGAAGGATATTCTGGCAGCGCTCACTAGAAACAAGCTCATGGGAGTGCTTGTGGGTACTCTTGTTACAGGAGTTATACAAAGCAGCAGTGCCACAACTGTAATGGTTGTTGGTTTTGTAAATGCAGGATTGATGAATTTGCATCAAGCTGTGGGAATAATAATGGGAGCCAATATTGGAACAACGGTAACGGCATTTTTGGTTTCATTGAACATAACAAAGCTTGCAACATTTATGGCTGGAATAGGTGTAATATTATATCTTTCAGCAAAAAAGAAAAAAGTTAAAAACATAGCAGAAGTAATAATTGGTTTTGGTATATTGTTTATAGGAATGGATATCATGAAAGATGCCATGGGACCTCTTGAGACAAACCCGGCTTTTACCGGTATGATGACTAAATTCAGCAATCCATTTTTAGGAATACTTGTAGGATTTGTTATGACAGCAATACTTCAATCAAGCAGTGCAACAACAGGTATATTGATTGCAGTTGCAGCTACGGGAGTGATTTCATTTGAAGCGGCATACCCTATAGTTTTTGGACAGAACATAGGTACATGCGTTACTGCACTTCTTGCAAGCATAGGAGCAAACAAGACTGCAAAAAGAGCAGCTGTAATACATCTTTTGTTCAACGTCTCAGGAACGCTCTTGTTCATGATTTTCATGAGAATGCCGGTTGAATGGCTGGTACTTAAAATTGTTCCTACAAATGTTCCTCAGCAAATTGCGGCAGGACACATATTTTTCAACATTATCAACGTAGTAATAATGTTTCCGTTTTCTAGTCTTCTTGTTAAGGCTTCAGAACTTCTTGTTAAAACTGATGGAGAAGAATCAGGACATGCAACAAAATATATTGACGAGAGACTTCTTGTTACTCCTTCAATAGCTTTGGTTCAGGCTGCCAAGGAAGTGCTTCATCTTGGAAATTTAGCTTATGAGCAGTTTGAAACAGCTGTTACGGCTTTCTTTAATAATGATGAAGAACTGGTATACAAGGTCTTTGAACTGGAAAAGAAAGTAAATGAAGTGAGCAAAGAAGCTATTGAATATCTTGTTAAACTTGATAAGGAATCAATGACAGATGTTGAAAAGGATAAATTGGTTGTGCTCATGAACAGCATCAACGACATTGAACGTGTGGGAGACCATGCGGACAATGTAGGAGAATTTGTTCTTTATAAAATAGAAAATAAGGTTAATTTTTCTGAACAGGCAGTAGGAGAAATTAAAGCTATGTTTGAAGACACTATGGCAGTTTTCAAAGCTGCACTACTTGCATTAAAAACAATAAATTGTGATGATTGTGACAAAGTTTCGGAAATAGATTCCAGAATCGATAAAGCGTATAAAATTCTAAGAAAAAATCACATTGAGAGGTTAAATAACTACATTTGTGAACCAAGTGCGGGAATTATATTTTTGGATATAATCGGAAACCTGGAGAGAATAGGAGATCACTCTTCAAATATTGCGGAATCAATAGTTGAGGTCATTTCCGGCAAGGATGAAAAAAAATAATAAATATAACTTGATTTATTATATATTATTATATATAATAAATCTAAGTGAATAATTGAATGACGTTTGCGGGAGAGACTGTTATGTTATTAACAGCGCCGAAGGAGTAAGTAAATTAATATTAGCCATATTATTGATGATGATCTCAGGCAAAAGGACCGTAAGCTGACAAAACTCTGAAAAGCGCAGGCACCGAAGGGGCAACTCGTATGGGGAAACTCTCAGGTTATAAAACAGAGCAGAAGGCATAATATTTTTTATATGCTTTCTGCTTTTTTAATTTTAAATTTTAAAAATAATCTTTGAAATAACGTTTATTTTTATTTTTAGTGCGCAAAATACATACGATAGAGATTCTTATAAAAAAGTATAAGTAAATAACAGGTGGGAATAATGATTATTACAAACAATGAAAAGGTTTATGATAAGTATAAGGACATAACAAATATCATCTTTATTCAGGGCGGTTTCAAGGATGTATTGGTTAAAACCAGGGACAAGATTCACGAGGGTCACGAACTGCTAACACACCCTCTGTCCAGCAGTGTAAAACCAAATGAAACGCCATTCAAATCTGTTTTAATTTCTGATGAAAAGGCAAGCTTAAATTTAAATTCGCTGTACATAATAGAAAATTCAATAATGACCTATGATAATTTCAGCAAACACAAATTTAGCATGATGACAGACAAAATAACTGAGGATTTTAAATTAATTGATTTAACAGTGCTTGAAAGCGCGTTAAATATATAATCACATGAGCAAAAATTTATGGAGGTGAACGGTTTGAAGTTAGAATTAGGCTACATTTTTATTAAGGATATTCAGTTTGCTGAAACATCCAAAGTAGAAAACGGCACATTGTATGTTAACAAAGAAGAAGTTAAAGCGTTAATTCTAGAAGATCAGAATTTTAAGTCAGCTGATGTTGAGCTTGCAAAACCAGGGGAAAGTGTTCGTATAATGCCTGTTAAAGACGTTATTGAACCAAGAGTAAAAGTTGAAGGACCTGGAGGAATATTTCCGGGTATGGTTAGCAAAGTCGAAACTGTTGGTTCTGGCAAAACAAACGTTTTAAAGGGTGCAGCAGTTGTAACAACAGGTAAGATCGTTGGTTTCCAGGAAGGCATAATAGATATGACTGGTCCTGGTGCAGAGTACACACCATTTTCACAGCTGAACAATTTAGTATTGGTTTGCGAACCAATCGATTCACTGAAACAGCATGAACATGAAAAAGCATTGAGATTTGCAGGATACAAAGTAGCTATGTATCTTGGAGAACTTGCTAAGAACATGACTCCTGATCAGGTTGATACATTTGAAACTCCTACTCTGGTAGAAGGAATCAAAATGTATCCTGAATTGCCTAGAGTTGCTTATGTATGCATGCTTCAAAGCCAGGGCTTGATGCATGATACATATGTATATGGCGTTGATGCTAAACAGACAATATCAACATTGATTTATCCTACAGAAATGATGGATGGCGCTATTGTAAGCGGTAACTGCGTATCTGCATGCGATAAAAACACTACTTATCACCACTTGAACAACCCAGTGGTTCATGACTTATTTGCTGAGCATGGAAAAACATTGAATTTTGTCGGTGTTATCATAACAAATGAAAATGTGTACCTTGCAGACAAAGAAAGATCATCAAACTGGAGTGCAAAGCTTGCTGAATATCTTGGAGTAGATGGCGTTATAGTATCAGAAGAAGGTTTCGGAAACCCAGACACTGACCTTATAATGAACTGCAAGAAAATTGAAAACAAAGGCATTAAGACTGTTCTTATCACAGATGAGTATGCAGGAAGAGACGGCACATCACAATCTCTTGCAGATGCTGACGTAAGAGCAAATGCAGTTGTAACAGGCGGAAATGCCAATGAAGTAATTGAACTTCCACCTATGGACAAAATAATTGGCCACGTTGAGGTTGCTGATGTAATTGCCGGTGGTTTTGACGGAAGTCTCCATGCTGACGGAAGCATAACAGCTGAGCTGCAGGTTATTACAGGAGCTACAAATGAAATGGGCTTCAACAAATTGAGTGCAAGATAGGAAGGAGGAGATAATTATGCTAAAAGTTGTTCATTATATAAACCAATTCTTTGCCAATGTAGGCGGAGAAGAAATGGCTCACATTCCAGCTGAATTAAGAGAAGGCAATGTAGGACCTGGATTAGCTTTCCAGCAGGCATTCGGAGATGAAGCGCAAATTGTAGCTACAATTGTGTGTGGAGACTCTTATTTCAACGAGAACATGGAAGAAGCACAAAAAACTATCATAAACATGGTTAAAGAATTACAACCAGATTTATTCATAGCAGGTCCGGCATTTAATGCAGGAAGATACGGCGTTGCATGCGGAACTATTGCAAAAGCAGTTAAAGATCAATTGAACATTCCTGTTCTTATAGGTATGTACAAAGAAAATCCTGGAGCTGATATGTTCAAAACAAGTCTGTATGTTGTTTCCACAAAGAATTCAGCAGCAGGCATGCGTGATGCAGTTAAGAAAATGGCTCCTCTTGCATTAAAACTTGCAAAAGGTGAAAAAATAGGAGCTTCTTCTGAAGAAGGCTATATGCCAAACGGAATCAGAAAGAACTTCTTTGATACTGAAAGAGGATCAAAAAGAGCAGTTAAGATGCTGCTGAACAAATTGGTTGATAAAGAATTCGAAACAGAATTCCCAATGCCTGACTTTGACAGAGTAGCTCCTAACCCAGCTGTAAAAGACATTACAAAAGCTAAAATTGCTTTGGTTACTTCCGGTGGTATTGTTCCTAAAGGAAACCCTGACCACATTGAATCATCAAGTGCTTCTAAATACGGAAAGTACGATATTGATGGAGTAATGGATTTAACAGAAGCAACTTATGAGACAGCTCACGGCGGATATGACCCTGTTTATGCAAATTTAGATCCTGACAGAGTTTTGCCTGTTGACATTTTGAGAGAATTTGAAAAACAAGGCAAAATCGGAAGTCTGCACAGATATTTCTACACAACAGTTGGAAACGGTACAGCTGTTAAGAGTGCTAAGGCTTTTGCTGCAAAATTCGCACAGGAACTGAAAGCTGACGGAGTTGACGCAGTTATACTTACATCAACCTGAGGCACCTGCACTCGTTGCGGCGCAACGATGGTTAAAGAAATAGAAAGAGCAGGAATTCCTGTTGTACATATGTGTACAATAGTTCCTATATCTTTGACAGTTGGAGCTAACAGAATAGTTCCTACTATAGCAATTCCTCACCCACTTGGAAATCCTTCACTGACTCTTGAAGAAGAAAGAGACATCAGAAGAAACCTTGTTGGAAGAGCATTAAGAGCATTAGAAACTGAAGTTACAGAACAAACAGTATTCGAAAAATAAAGATGACCTAACCCCATTTTTCAGACGGTTTTTCTGAAAAATGGCGGTTGGTCATTCGCAACGATTATGATTTACCCAATTTCTTCGACCGTTAGGGAGAAAGAAATTGATGGTAATTCAAACGCAATGAGTTCCATATTTGCATGAGCGAAAGCGAATAAGCAAATATGTGAACGAAACTGCGCTTCCCAAATTATGAGAGCGATAGCGAGCAAATAATTTGGTGAATGAGACTGCGGGACGACCCAAATCTTCGATTTGGTGTCGGTCGCTTATCCTGAGCGATAGCGAAGGATCTCATAAAAATATTGTTTCAAAAATGATAGTTTTTAGGCAGTGTTTTTTGGGTATCATAATCTGTGTCCCGTACTGGCGACAGATTAGTAAATATTTCAGTATTTTAGTTCGCGGCAGCAATTGCCGCGAACAAATATAATTATTGAATATTCCTTGCGTAATTTTCAATAATTATATATCATATTTTATATAAAATATGATAAGTCACAATGACTATAGGAAAGAGGTGTAAAATGGGCAAAGTATATGATGTTATAATAATCGGCGCAGGACCGGCTGGTTTGTCAGCAGGCATTTATGCTGGAAGAGCAAGATTGAGTACTTTGATTATTGAAAAAGAAAAAGATGGAGGACAAATTGTTCTAACATCTGAAGTGGAAAATTACCCTGGATGCTTGGAAGGTGAATCAGGTCCTACATTGGTAGATCGTATGGCTGAACAGGCAAAGCATTTTGGAGCTGAAAAAGTATATGATGAAATAGTTGAAGTAAAACTTGAAGGCAAAGAAAAAGTGCTGGTAGGCAAAAAAGGCGAGTATACAGGCAAGACAGTTATAATAGCCGGCGGAGCTTCATCAAAGCCAATCGGTTGCCCAGGAGAAAAAACCTTCACAGGCAAGGGAGTTTCATACTGTGCTACATGTGACGGAGCTTTCTTTGAAGACTTTGAAGTGTTTGTAGTTGGCGGCGGAGACACTGCTGTTGAAGAAGCCATGTATTTGACCAAGTTTGCAAGAAAAGTTTCCATTATTCACAGAAGAGATGAATTAAGAGCAGCCAAGTCAATAAGAGAAAAAGCTATGGCTAATCCTAAAATGAATTTCATATGGGATTCTGTTGTTAAGGAAATCAAAGGTGACGGAATTGTAAACTCCATGGTATTGGAAAACATTAAAACAGGAGAGATTACAGAAGTAGTAGCCGATGAAGATGACGGAACATTCGGAATTTTCGTATTCATAGGTTATGAACCTAAGGCTAAACTGTATGAAGGGATTTTAAATATCGACAAGGGTTACATAGTAACTGATGAAAATATGAAGACTAATATTGAAGGCGTTTACGCAGCCGGAGATATAAGAGTAAAAAGTCTGAGACAAGTGGTTACTGCAGCAGCAGATGGTGCCATTGCAGCTGTTCAGGCAGAAAAATTTATAGAAACATTATAGGAGGTTTTCATGTTAGTACTGGATAAAACAAATTTTGATGAAGAAGTTCTTCAGGGACAAGGATACATAATGGTTGATTTCTTCGGAGATGGTTGTGCACCATGCGAAGCTTTGATGCCGCATGTTATGGAATTGTCTGAAAAATACGGCGACAAGCTGAAATTTACTAAACTTAACACCACAAAGGCAAGAAGAGTTGCCATTGGACAAAAAGTATTGGGTTTGCCTGTCATTGCAATGTATAAAGACGGAGAAAAAGTGGAAGAACTTATTAAAGAAGATGCCACTCCTGAAAATATTGAAGCAATGATTCAAAAGTATATATAATAGGTCAAACAAAAAAACAACAAAGGAGGATTTGAAATGAGCTTATTGAATGGCAAGAAAGTTATTATAATAGGCGACAGGGATGGAATACCAGGACCGGCAATTGAAGAATGTGTTAAAACTGCCGGAGCTGAAGTTGTATTTTCATCTACTGAATGCTTCGTCTGAACTTCCGCAGGCGCAATGGATTTGGAAAATCAAAAAAGGGTTAAAGAATTTGCTGAAAAGTACGGTGCTGAAAATATAGTAGTAGTACTTGGAGCAGCTGAAGGTGAAGCAGCAGGTCTTGCTGCAGAAACTGTAACAAACGGAGACCCTACATTTGCCGGTCCATTGACAGGAGTTCAGTTAGGACTCAGTGTATTTCATGTATGTGAACCAGAAATTAAAAACGAAGTTGACGAATCAGTTTATGACGAACAAATAAGCATGATGGAAATGGTATTGGATGTCGATGACATCATCAGCGAAATGACTCCTATCAGAGAAGATTTTTGCAAATATCTGTAGTCAATTATTGATATGATTTGTTAATTTCTATTTATATAGAATATCAATTAATCATGGAAATTTGCTTCGCAGAAATGCGAAGCAAATTTTAAAATTTATACCCATAATTTGAAGTATAAAGTCTAGGGTTTAAATTCCTAGTTAAACTTTATACCTTGTATTTTAAATTTAAATAATTGCGGAGGTAATATATGAACAGTGTAATCAGAGGTGCAAGTTATATTCTTGCTTTTGCACCTGATATGGTAATTCATAACGGAACTACCCAGACAACCGAGAGAACAGTCAATCCCAATTCAGAATATTTAAAGCAAATAAAAGACCATTTAAGAACATTCGAACAGGTTGTAAAATACCTGCCTAATCAGACATATATAGGAAATATTCATCCGGACGAACTTGCAAAATACGAACAGCCTTGGAATGACAAGGAAGTTGAAGGTTTTGGAAGATTCGGAAAATATGGCGAAATAATGCCTCAGGATGAGTTCATTGTCCTAATGCAGATGTGCGATGTGTTTGATCTTGTCAAGCTTGAAAAAAACTTCCTTGAATCAACAAAAGAAAAACTTTCTCAACATCCATTGTTTGATGAAAGTCTCATGAACAGAATAAGCGAAGGTGAAGAAGCTCAAGTTGTTAAGAAATATGTTGACGAAGAACATGCTGAACCTTTGTACAACAACGGCGAACTAATCGGTTGTGTTAAAAGAGCACATGACATTGATATTAACCTTAGTGCCCATGTTATGCTAGAAAATCTTGTTTCAAAGGCTTCTAACGTCTTGGCTCTGTTAAACCTGATTGCAAAAAACAATGTAAACAAGGAAGAAATTGACTACATCATCGACTGCTGCGAAGAAGCATGCGGTGACATGAACCAAAGAGGCGGAGGAAACTTTGCGAAGGCTTGTGCTGAAGTAGCAGGCTTTGTAAATGCTACAGGTTCAGACACAAGAGGTTTCTGCGCAGGACCAACTCATGCATTGATTGAAGCAGCTGCATTGGTAAAAGCAGGAGTTTATAAAAATGTTGTTGTTTCAGCTGGCGGCTGCACTGCAAAGCTTGGAATGAACGGCAAGGACCACATAAAGAAAGGTCTTCCAATTCTTGAAGACGTTCTCGGCGGATTTGCTGTATTGGTAAGTGAAAATGACGGAATCAGTCCAGAAATAAATCTTGACCTAATAGGAAGACATACAGTTGGTACAGGTTCTTCACCGCAGGCTGTTATCACATCTTTGGTTTCTTCTCTTGATAAGGTTGGAATGAAAATAACTGATGTTGATAAATATTCTGTTGAAATGCAAAACCCTGATGTAACTAAACCTGCCGGAGCAGGAGATGTTCCATTAGCTAACTATAAGATGATAGGTGCTCTTGCAGTTAAAAGAGGAGACATAGAAAAGAAGGATCTTCAGGAATTTACTGAAAAACACGGTATGATAGGCTGGGCGCCAACACAGGGTCACATTCCTTCTGGAGTTCCGTACATTGGATTCTGCAGACAGGACATTCTTGACGGTAAAATCAAAAATGCCATGATAGTAGGAAAGGGAAGTTTATTCCTTGGAAGAATGACAAACCTGTTTGACGGTGTATCATTTATAGTTGAAGCAAATAAAGGCAAGGAAGAAGAAAAATCCGCTGTTTCTGAGGACAAAGTAAAAGAATTGATTGCACAGGCGCTCAAAAATTTTGCTTCAAATCTGCTGGCAGAATAGGAGGACATATGTCTGAAAAACAAGTAAATCAAATAATTGGCAAAGTGTTCAACCAGCTGGCTGATACTTTAATAAGCGGCGAATATGGACAGAAACCCCGTGTTGCTGTAACTGCCATGGGAAGCGAGCATGGTGAAGACACAATATTTCAGGCCGCAGCAAAGGCTGCCAAAGGCGGTATTGATGCAACAGTAATAGGAAGCAAGACAATTGAAGGAGTAACAACTGTTTTTGTTGAAAATGAAGACCAAGCCCACAAAAAAATGGAAGAACTTCTTGACAAAGGCGAAATAGATGCATGTGTCACAATGCATTATCCGTTCCCAATTGGAGTATCAACAGTTGGAAGAATTGTAACTCCCGGCAAAGGAAAGGAAATGTTCATTGCAACAACAACAGGAACTTCCTCTACAGATAAGGTTGAGGGAATGGTTAAGAACGCCATTTACGGCATAATCACCGCCAAAGCATGCGGAATCAAAAATCCTACTGTTGGTATTTTGAATGTTGATGGAGCAAGACAAACTGAAATAGCTCTGACAAAATTAAAAGAACAGGGATATGACATAAATTTAGCAGCTTCCCAAAGAGCAGACGGCGGTGCTGTAATGAGAGGAAATGACCTTCTCATGGGTTCAGCCGACGTTATGGTCATGGATTCTTTAACAGGAAACCTAATGATTAAAATATTCTCCTCATATACAACAGGCGGAAATTATGAGTCACTAGGCTACGGATACGGTCCTGGAATCGGCGAAGGCTTTGACAAGCTCATACTGATAATATCAAGAGCATCAGGCGCTCCTTTGGTTGAAGGGGCCATGAAATTTGCAGGAGAACTGGTAAAGGGAAATTTAAAAGCTATTGCAAAGGAAGAATTTGAAAAGGCACACAAAGCAAATCTTGCTGAAATTTTGAAGGGAACAAAGACAGTAAAAAAATCTTCTGACGACGAAGTGAAAACTCCAAAAAAAGAAGTTGTTACTTCTCAGATTTCAGGAATTGAAATAATGGACCTTGAAGATGCTGTAAAGCTTCTGTGGAAGAACGATGTTTATGCAGAAAGCGGAATGGGCTGTACAGGACCAATAATTCTTGTAAATGAAGCAAACACTTCAGCTGCCATTAAAATTCTTCAGGACAATGAATTTATTGCAAAAGAAAAAACCTGCTGCTAGCAGGACTGCAAAATAGATTTTTTGGAGTAACTAATAAGTCGATTATGTCATCCTGAGCGATAGCGAAGGATCTCATCTTTGTTGAAAACATGAGATTCTTCAGCTGCACTTCAGAATGACAAAAAGAGATTCTTTAAGAATCTCTTTTTTTTAGTTTTTAAAACTGTGTATAGGTGCCGGAATCCTGCCGCCTCTTGCTATAAAGTCATCACTTGAGAAGCTGCTTACCTTCATTATTGGAGCTCTTCCTAAAAGTCCTCCAAACTCAGCAGTGTCTCCTAAAGTTTTTCCATAAACAGGGATTAGTCTTACTGCTGTTGATTTTTGATTAATAACGCCTATTGCACATTCATCTGCAATTATTGCTGAAATTGTGCTTGATTTTGTATCTCCTGGTATGGCAATCATGTCAAGGCCTACAGAACAAACGCATGTCATTGCTTCTAGTTTTTCAATGTTTAGTGAGCCTCTGTTCACTGCTTCAATCATTCCTTCATCCTCGCTTACAGGTATGAAGGCTCCGCTTAATCCTCCAACATTTGAAGACGCCATGATTCCGCCTTTTTTAACTGCATCGTTTAAAAGAGCCAGGGCAGCTGTTGTTCCATGAGCTCCACATGCTTCAAGACCTATTTCTTCCAATATTCTTGCTATGCTGTCACCAACTTCCGGAGTTGGGGCAAGGGACAAGTCCATTATGCCGAAAGGAATATCAAGTCTTCTTGAAACTTCCTTTGCCACAACTTCTCCTGCTCTTGTAATCTTAAATGCAGTCTTCTTGATTGTCTCGCATACGGTAGTAAAATCCTGCCCTCTTACTTGTTCCAAAGCATTTTTTACAACTCCGGGACCGCTCACACCAACGCTTAGGCATGTTTCGGATTCTCCTGTGCCGTGGAATGCTCCTGCCATGAAAGGATTGTCTTCAACAGCATTGGCGAACACAACTAACTTTGCACATCCTATGCTGTCCTTGTCTCTCGTAAGATATGCTGCTTCTTTTATAACTTCTCCCATGAGTCTTACTGCATCCATGTTGATGCCTGCCTTTGTGGTTGCAACATTAACTGAAGCACAAACCTTGTTTGTTACAGCAAGAGCCTGTGGAATAGAACGAATAAGGATTTCATCGCCTTTGGTAAATCCTTTGTGAACAAGGGCAGAAAAGCCTCCTAAAAAATTTACTCCTGCAACATCAGCGGCCTTGTCCAAAATCTCAGCATATTTGATATAGTCTGTATCATTGCTTGCGCCTGCTATTATGGATATTGGAGTAACTGAAATTCTTTTGTTTATTATTGGTATTCCGAATTCCTTTTCTGTTGCTTCAACAGTTTTTACAAAGTTCTCGGATAATCTGGCTATTTTATCGTATATTTTAATTCTTGATTTTTCACCATTTGAATCGGCACAGTCAAGAAGGGAAATGCCCATGGTAATGGTTCTTATGTCAAATTTGAGCTCATCAACCATTTTGACTGTTTCTAGTATGTTTTTAGATTTAATCATTTGCTGTTACACCTCGTACATTTTGTCAAAAATATCTTCCCGTTGAATTTTTATTTCCATATTGATTTCTTTAGCTTTTTTGTCTAGTTTCTGCTGAAGTGTTGTAAAATCAGTTGTAATACCATCAAGGTCCACAAGCATTATCATTGTGAAGTAATCTCTCATTACAGTCTGGTTGATATCCAGGATATTTGCGTTGTAGCTTGCTAAAAGTGTTGAAACATGTGCAATTATTCCAACGCGATCCTTTCCTATTATTGTTAGTATGCCTTTCATGTTATCCTCCGTTTTTATAATGTTAGTATGTATGCAGTCTTTAAGTGGTTTTCTGATTAGTTCTTCTGTGCTTTGCTATCGCAGCTTATTTAACTGGCTTGGTCATATCGCAGTTTCGTTCACCAATTTATCAACTCCCTCCGGTCGCATAAATTTGGAACTCATTGCGTTTGACCTGCCATCCATTCCTGCCTCGCTATCGCTCGCAACAATGGGGTTAGGTCATAAAAAAAGAGAGATACAATCTCTCTGTACAACAAAAACACACATGTGCTTTGCAGCTCTGTTCTTTTACCTGAGAGTTTCATTGATATCAACTTTCCCCTTCGGTGCCCTTAAAGAGTCTCTCCAGAGTATGTCCGCTGACGGTCGACTGCCTTCCGCCAGTTTCATCCAAAATATTTTATTAGGGGTTAGTATATACCGTCTTGTTTTAAAAATCAAGCACAATATTTAAATTCATAAAATTTTCTTTTTTTAACAAAATACTTTGGCATTTTCGATGTTTTTTTGATATAATAAAATAATGACAACATTTACTCGTTTTTATTGTTAATATTGATAAAGCAGTACAAAATAATATCATGTTGAAAATATAATAAATTTTGTTATAATATATGGTAGCAAGGAGTGGTGATATTATGAAAATGGGCTTTGAATTGAATCTGTCTCAGACTCAAAAGCTTATTATGACACCGGAACTAAGACAGGCTATACAAATTTTGCAATTTAATAATGTTGAATTAATGGAGTTTATATACAAGCAGCTTGAGGTTAATCCATTTCTCGAATCGGTTGACAATAAACAGGAATCATCATCAGGAGAAGAACATACAGAATATGAAAAATCTGATTTTGACAAGTCTGACAACAAGGATGAAATCGATTGGAAGGAAATTACAGAAAAATATGATGACCTGAGCTACAAGGCTTATGAAAAAACTGCAGATTCTGATGAAAAGCAAACTTTTGAAAGCTACACTTCCAAAAAAATGTCTCTTAAGGACCATCTCATGGTTCAATTGGGAGTTTCCGTTAAAACTAATAAGGAAAAAAGAATAGGCGAATTTATTATTGAATCACTTGACAACAAGGGCTACTTGGGGTGTTCAATTCAAGATATAAGTCTTTTACTGAATGAAGATGTGGTTGAAGTGGAAAGAGTTTTAAGGCTCATCCAGACTTTTGACCCAGTAGGAGTTGGAGCAAGAAATTTAAGTGAATGCCTTATGATTCAACTTAAGGAAAAGGGGATTCAGGATAAGAATGCATATATCATAGCAGAACAATATCTTGAAGAAATTGCTACTAACAAAATTCAAAAAATAGCTAAGGATTTGCATATTACTGTTTCAAGGGTACAAAGCATTTGCGATATAATCAAGATGCTTGAGCCAAAGCCATCTAGAGGATTCATAGTAGACAGCGACAACATAAGGTATATTGTTCCTGATGTGACTATTGAAAAAATAAACGGCGAATATATAATTATAGTTAACGACAACAACCTGCCTGTTCTCACTATAAGCGGCTACTACCAGAATATGATAAAAAATCTTGATGACAAGGAAGCAAACAAGTTCTTGAGCGACAAACTGAATTCATCTATGTGGCTTATTAAGAGTATAGAGCAAAGAAGGATGACGCTGTACAAGGTTGTTGAATCTATACTCAAGTTTCAAAGAAAATTCTTTGACGAAGGAAAGACCGCTTTGAAGCCTCTGGTCCTCAAAGATGTTGCTGAAGACATAGGCGTTCATGAGTCAACTGTCAGCAGGGCTACAAACGGAAAATATGTCCAAACTCCAATAGGTTTGTTTGAGCTGAAATACTTTTTTGCAAGCAGCTTGAGTGAAAGTGACGGTGAAGGAATTTCTTCTACCAGCGTGAAGTCACAAATTCAAAAATTAATTAATGAAGAAAACACACAAAAACCGTTAAGCGATCAAAAAATAGCTGAAATGCTGAGCTCTGAAGGTATTAACATATCGAGAAGGACTGTAGCAAAATACAGGGATGAAATGAGAATACCATCTTCATCAATGAGAAGAAGGTTCTAGTAATTAAGAATTAAGAGTTAAGAATGAAGAATTTAAAATCTTATAGCAGGAAAGAATATTCGATGACACGTTGGATATTCTTTTTTATTGCACATAATAAACTAAGGAATTTTATTAAAAATTACTGGTTTAATTTTGCTTTTTTTGCTGTACAGCATCATGATGCTGTGATATAATCAAAGCATAAATATGACACTATTAATAAATAGTATAACACATATCTCAAATCATATCTGATTGCCAATCGAAAATAATATTCCTAAATCTAAAAAGACTATTGCAATATAATATAAATATGGTAGAATAAACCTAGGGACGTAAAACGAACAACAGGGACATTAGATATCCCGGAGGAATGTATGGAAAACAATAAAATTCTGGAAATTCAAAACAAAATAGTTCCTGAAACTGTTGAATTGTTTATGAAAAGATACGAGATACTAAAGGTTATAAGTTCTATGCAGCCGATTGGAAGGAGATCCCTTTCTGTGAAGCTTGGCATAACTGAAAGAACCATGCGTACTGAAATAGACAAACTTAAGGAAATGAACCTCATTGACATCAAATCTGCGGGAGTTGAACTCACAAAAGATGGAATTGATGTGCTTTCAGAAATTCACGGCAGCTTTTATTATATAAAAAACTTGTCAGATTTGGAATTAAAGCTTATGGAAAAACTAAAGCTAAAGAAGGTTGCAGTTGTTTCCGGGGATGCTGAAAAAGACAGCTTTGTTTTCAACGACCTTGGAAAAAAGGCGGCTGAAATTGTTCTGGAACTCATTAAAAATGACACTGTGCTCGGTATTACTGGGGGCACTACAATGGCTTGTGTTGTGAGACAAATGAAAAGAAAAAAAGGAATAAAAAATCTTTTAGTGTTGCCTGCCAGAGGCGGATTGAGCGAGGAACTTGAAATTCAAGCCAATACAATTGCTGCAAATTTGGCTGAAAAAATAGATGCCCCATACAAGCTTCTGCACATACCTGACAATCTGGATGAAACAGAACTTGGCGTACTTAAGAACAATAAACTAATAAACGATGTTTTGCAGGATATACAAAGGATTAATCTTCTTGTGTTCGGTCTTGGAAATGCAAAAGAAATGGCTGCCAGAAGAAAAGCAAATAAAGATGTTCTCGAAAGAATAGTCAATGATAATCTTACTGCAGAAGCATTCGGGTATTTCTTTGACAAAGAAGGAAATGTAAAAATGCAAACAAATTCGGTGGGAATATCGCTGGACAATTTTAAAGAAATTAAAAATTCCATAGGAGTTGCTGCAGGCAGATCAAAAGCAGAAGCAATTTATGCAATATCAAAATTCAATAATAATTTTATCCTTGTTACAGACGAAGCTGCTGCAAGAAGGATATTAGAATTATAAATTTAATAATTATAATATTATGATATAAAATTATAGGAGGATAACATGGTTAGAGTAGCAATTAATGGTTTTGGAAGAATAGGAAGATTGGCTTTGAGGCTTATGGCACAGGATGAAGAATTTCAGGTTGTTGCAATCAACACAAATTCTGATGCTGAAACACTGGCATACTTGCTGAAATATGACACAGCTCACGGAAATTTCATGAATGATAAAATTACTTACAATGGCAATATTTTGATTGTAAACGGCAAGGAAATTGCAACATCAAGAGTAAAAGAGCCTGAAAATTGTAATTGGAAAGAGCTTGACATCGACTTGGTTATCGACTGCACAGGAAAATTCAATGAAAGAGAAAAAGCAGAAGCTCACATAAAAGCAGGAGCTAAGAAAGTTCTTCTATCTGCACCTGCAAAAGGAGATGTGAAGACTGTTGTTTACAACGTAAACCACAATATTCTTGATGGAACAGAAACAGTTGTTTCAGCAGCATCATGCACAACAAACTGCCTGGCTCCTTTAGCAAAAGTTTTAAATGATGAATTCGGAATAGTAAAAGGACTTATGACTACAGTTCACGCATATACAAATGACCAGAACATTCATGACAACTCTCACAAAAGCGGAATAAAGTCAAGAAGAGGCCGTGCTGCAGCAGCTAACATAGTTCCTGCATCAACAGGAGCAGCTAAGACAGTAGGTGTTGTTCTTCCTGAACTGAAAGGAAGACTCGATGGTATAGCTCTTCGTGTTCCAACAATTACAGGTTCTGTAGTGGACCTTACTGTAGAACTTTCAAGAAACACAACAGTTGAAGAAATAAACGCTGCTATTAAGAAAGCTGCAAATGAAACTCTAGCTTACACAGAAGATCCTATTGTTTCAAGCGATGTTATAGGAAGCAGCTATGCATGTATATTTGATGCTTTGTCAACACAAATCATGGAAGTTGACGGAAAGCAGATGGTTAAACTTATTGCATGGTATGACAATGAAATGTCATTTACATCACAGTTGGTAAGAGTTGTAAAATATTGGGGTTCAATGAAATAAAATAATAAGAGCAATTGAGAGCAACTATTCGTTAAGCAAGTAATATGAATAGTTGCTGATTGCTCTCTTATTGTTTAGGAGGAAATAAATGAATAAGAAAACATTGAAAGACATAGATGTAAAGGGTAAAAAAGTTCTTGTCAGATGCGATTTCAACGTGCCTTTGGATAAGGAAGGAAATATTACAGATGACATAAGAATCACAAGCTCCATGCCTACCATAGACTATCTGTTGAAAAACAATGCAGCAGTAATTTTGATGTCGCATCTTGGAAGACCAAAAGGACAGCCCTCAAAGGAATTTTCCCTGCTTCCTGTTGCAAAAAGGTTGAGCGAAATATTAGGTAAGAATGTCTTGTTTGAAGACTGCGACACTGTAGTTGATGATAAGGTAAAAGAAGATGCTCTAAAGCTAAAGCCAGGAGACGTAATGCTTCTTCAAAACACCAGATTCAGAAAAGAAGAAGAAAAGAACGTAGGTGATTTTGCTCGTGACCTGGCATCTCTTGGAGATATGTTTGTAAATGATGCCTTTGGAACAGCTCACAGAGCTCATTCATCAAATGTTGGAATATGTGCTTACCTTCCTTCAGCAGTTGGTATTTTGGTTGAACGTGAAATTGATATAATGGGTTCAGCTCTTGAAAATCCTGAAAGGCCTCTTACAGCAATTTTGGGTGGAGCTAAGGTTTCTGATAAAATAGCAGTTATAGAAAATCTGCTTACCATTGCAGACAATATTTTAATAGGCGGAGGAATGATGTATACATTTCTTAAGGCTGAAGGATTCGATACAGGCTTATCTCTTCTTGAGAAAGAAAAGGTTGATCTTGCAAAGGAACTCATTAAAAAAGCTAAAGAAAAAAATGTGCGTTTGATTCTTCCGAAAGATACAGTTGTTGCTAAAGAATTTAAAAATGATACGGAATTTTATACAACAGATTCGGATAAAATACCAAATGATTTCATGGGACTTGACATAGGCGAAAAAACAATCGAAGATTTTGAAAATATAATCAATGAATCAAGGACAATTATATGGAACGGACCTCTTGGGGTTTTTGAAATGGAAAACTTTGCAAAAGGAACAAACTCTGTTGCAAAAGCTATTACTAAAAACACAGAAGCAGTTTCTATAATAGGCGGCGGAGACAGTGCTGCAGCAGTTGAAAAAATAGGCCTTGCTGACAAAATCACTCACATATCCACCGGCGGAGGAGCTTCACTGGAATTTCTGGAAGGAAAAATTCTGCCAGGCATAGATGCAGTTGATAACAAATAAAGGAGTATATGATGAGAAAAACTTTGATAGCAGGCAACTGGAAAATGAACAATGATGTTGAGGCAAGTCTGAAGCTTGTGGAAAGTCTTAAATCATTGTCCGGAGCCTTTGATACCAATGTAGATGTTTTAATATGTCCTGCGTTTACTTCCCTTTATTCAGTAAAAGAAGCGTTGAAGGGATCAAACATTAATATCGGTGCTCAGAACATGCACTTTGAAGACAAGGGAGCATATACTGGCGAAGTATCTCCAATGATGCTTACAAATCTAGGAATTGAATATGTTATTATAGGACATTCTGAAAGAAGACAATATTTCAATGAAACAGATGAAACTGTAAATAAAAAACTTAAAGCTGCATTAAAACATAACATAAAACCAATACTTTGTGTAGGCGAAACATTGGAGCAGAGAGAGTGCGGCGCAGAAAAGGAAATTGTAAAAAATCAAATTACAAATGACTTTGCAGGTATAGACAAATGTGAAGCAGAAAATATTGTTGTGGCATATGAACCTATATGGGCCATAGGAACTGGGAAGACTGCTACTAGCGCTCAGGCAAATGAAATGGCTTCATTTATAAGGATGTGTGTTAAAGACATTTATGATTTGGAATTATCTGAAAAAATAATAATTCAGTATGGCGGAAGTGTAAATAAAGACAATGCCAAGGAAATACTAAGCCAGTCAGATATTGACGGAGCTTTGGTAGGCGGTGCAAGTCTTAAAGCTGAATCTTTTTTAGATATAATTAATTATGCAAAATAAGGAAGGTCGTAGTATGAATAAAGTAACAGCATTGATTATCCTTGACGGATGGGGATTGGGAACAGATTATGAAGGAAATGCAATTATAAGAGCAAAGACTCCTAATTTTGATGTCTTGATGAGAAAATACCCTAATACTGTCCTGTCCGCCAGCGGTTATGACGTAGGTCTTCCAAAAGGTCAAATGGGAAATTCTGAAGTTGGGCATTTAAACATCGGAGCAGGAAGAATAGTTTATCAGGATCTTACAAGGATTACAAAGTCAATTGAAGATGGTGAATTTGAAACAAATGAAGCATTGTTAAACGCCATTGAGCATGTCAAGAAGAACAACTCAACTCTTCATTTAATAGGGCTGTTATCAGACGGCGGAGTTCACAGCCACAATAGTCATTTGTTCAGCTTAATTGAACTTGCCAAAAAAAACAATTTGAATGATGTGGAAATTCACTGCATCACTGACGGACGCGATGTAAGTCCAACAAGCAGCCCAAATTACATAAAAGAACTTAAGAAAAAAATAAACAGCATAGGAACCGGCCACATTGCTTCTATAATGGGCAGATACTATGCAATGGACAGAAACAATCAATGGGACAGAGTTGAGATCGCATACAACACGCTTGTCAATGGAGCCGGTGAAAGATTTGCTGATCCTTTAGAAGCAGTAAAGGATTCCTATTTAAGCGGAGTAACTGATGAGTTTATAAAACCTCTTCTTGTTGAAAAGGAAGATGGAACTATTGCTTCTATTAAAGACAATGATGCTGTAATATTCTACAACTTCAGGCCAGACAGGGCAAGACAGCTTACAAGGGCTTTTGTTGACGAAGAATTCAGCTATTTTGACAGAAAAAAAGTTCATGTGAAATTTGTATGCATGACTCAGTATGACAAGACCATTGAGAATGTTGAAGTAGCATATAAGCCTCACTTTGTTCAAAACACACTGGGAGAATATTTAAGCGGTCTTGGTCTGAAACAATTAAGAGCTGCCGAAACCGAAAAATATGCACATGTGACTTATTTTTTCAACGGTGAAATAGAAGAACCATTCAAGCATGAAGTAAGAAAACTGATTCCTTCTCCTGATGTGGCAACATATGACCTGAAACCTGAAATGAGCGCTTACGAGCTTAAGGACATGATAATGGAAGAGCTTGAAAAGGATATGTACCAGGTGATGATAATCAACTTTGCAAATCCGGACATGGTTGGACACACAGGAGACATTGAAGCAGCCATTAAGGCAGTTGAAACAGTTGACAAATGTTTGGGAGAAATAGTGAACTTTATTATCAGGACAGATGGAACTGCACTGATTTGCGCTGATCACGGCAACTGTGAAGAAATGACTGACCCGAGCACCCATGCTAAGCTCACAGCTCATTCAACAAACAAGGTTCCATTCATAGTTGTTAACAACAACAGAAAATTCAAGCTGAAAGAAGGAATACTGGCTGACATAGCTCCAACGATGCTTGAATTGATGGGTTTGGAAAAGCCTGTTGAAATGACCGGTCAAAGTTTGATAGAAAAATAAAAACGGAGGAAATTAAAATGACAATAATATCAGATGTATATGCAAGAGAAATACTGGATTCAAGAGCTAATCCTACAATAGAAGTGGAAGTGTGGACTGAATCAGGTGGATATGGAAGAGCAGGAGTTCCTTCAGGGGCATCTACAGGAGCTTTTGAAGCAGTAGAATTAAGAGACGGCGACAAGTCAAGATATCTTGGAAAAGGAGTTTTGACAGCCGTAGACAATGTAAACAATATTATAGCTCCTGAACTTATAGGAAGAGATTCTGTTGACCAACTTTCAATCGACAAACTTCTTATAGCACTTGACGGAACTCCTAACAAAGGAAAATTGGGAGCAAACGCAATACTAGGAGTATCCATGGCTGTTGCAAAGGCTGCTGCTGATACATTGGGACTTGAACTTTACCAGTACCTGGGTGGAGTAAACGCAAAATACCTTCCTGTTCCTATGATGAACATATTAAACGGCGGACAGCACGCAGACAACAACGTGGACATTCAGGAATTTATGGTGATGCCTGTTGGAGCAAGCTGCTTCAAAGAAGCCCTGAGAATGGGAGCTGAAGTATTCCACAGCCTGAAGAGCGTTTTAAAATCTAAGGGACTGAACACTTCAGTTGGGGATGAGGGTGGCTTTGCTCCAAATCTTACATCAAATGAAGAAGCTTTGGTTACAATTGTTGAAGCAATCGAAAAAGCAGGATATGTTCCGGGAAAAGACATAATGCTTGCAATAGATGTTGCTGCAACAGATCTTTATAATCCTGAAACAAAAATATACACTCTCGAAGGCGAAGGAAGAAAGTTCACTCAGGAAGAAATGGTAGATTTCTATGTTGACTTAGCAAACAAGTATCCAATCATTTCCATCGAAGACGGCATGAACGAAGAAGATTGGGAAGGCTGGGGCATCCTAACTGAAAAACTTGGCGGAAGAATTCAGATTGTAGGAGACGATTTGTTTGTTACAAACACTGAAAGACTTAAGAAGGGAATCGACCTTAAGGTTGCAAATTCAATATTAATAAAATTGAATCAAATAGGAACAATAACAGAAACTCTTGATGCAATTGAAATGGCAAAAAGAGCAGGATATACAGCTGTTGTTTCACACCGTTCAGGAGAGACTGACGATGCAACAATTGCAGATCTTGTCATTGCTGTAAACGCAGGACAGATTAAAACTGGAGCTCCTTCAAGAATTGACCGTGTGGCTAAATACAACCAGCTTTTAAGACTTGAAGATATCCTTGGTGATACTACTCAGTACAAGGGAATGGAAGTTTTCTACAACATAAAAAATAAATAAATTTTAATATATAAATAAAAAAATGTGGGAAAGTTCAGGCCTAGCCTAAATTCTTTCCCATAAATTTTAATTATTATTGAAAAAATGTTGATTTAAGACATTATTAATGTTATAATTCAACTGTTATTTAAGAGAAGACAGTAACAGGAGGTGTGTATAGTGGAAATAGTGGTAAGAATATTTTTGATAATAGCAAGTTTAATATTAATAGCAAGTATTTTGCTGCAGTCAGGTAAATCAGCAGGTTTGTCTGGAGAAATTGCCGGAGGAGCTGAATCTATCTGGGGTAGAAACAAAGGAAGAAGCTTTGAAGGAAAACTTGAAAAGGCTACTGCAATTTCAGCAGTTATTTTCGTTATTTCTTCATTAATTTTAGTAGCAATTCAGTAATATTTTGTAATTTTTTGGTAATAATATTTGTGAATTTTATTTAGAATTTAAAATGTTGTATAATAGTGACCGGCACTTAGTGTCGTGCACTTTTGTGTGCATAAGAAAACGATACATATCATGTACGCTTATCACTTAAATATAAGCAATATTGTTATGTAAATTCTTATGAAAAATTTTATTTAAACTACGGAGGAAAGAAACAAATGGGTACTTTAATTATAGCCCCTATAGTTGGGGTTTTGGCATTGCTTTTTGCTTATTACAAAGCAATGGGCATCAATAAGGTTGATCCTGGTACAGACAGAATGAAAGAAATTTCTTCATTCATTCATGAAGGTGCAATGGCGTTCCTTGCAAGAGAATACAAATCAGTTGGACTTTTTGCTATTATTTTGTTTGTTATTCTTGGATTTGGAATCGGCTGGACAACTGCATTAGCATATGCAGTAGGATCAGGATTTTCTATATTAGCAGGATATTTCGGAATGACAGTTGCTACAAAAGCAAATGTAAGAACAGCTAATGCTGCAAGAACTTCAGGAATGAACAAGGCACTTGATGTTGCATTCTCAGGTGGCTCAGTAATGGGTATGGTTGTTGTTGGTCTTGGACTTTTAGGAACAGGAATATTCTGGCTGTTGTTCAAAGATGCTAGTATTATAACAGGATTCAGTCTTGGTGCTTCTTCAGTAGCATTGTTTGCTCGTGTTGGCGGTGGTATCTACACTAAAGCAGCAGACGTTGGAGCAGACCTTGTTGGTAAAGTTGAAGCAGGTATACCTGAAGACGACCCAAGAAACCCAGCAGTTATAGCAGACAACGTTGGTGACAATGTTGGTGACGTTGCAGGTATGGGAGCTGACTTGTTTGAATCATATGTTGGAGCAATTGTATCATCAATCACATTGGGAGTTATCGCTTACGAAGGCGGAAGCGGAGTTATGTTCCCTCTATTGATTTCAGCAGTAGGTATTCTGGCTTCAATAATAGGAACATTGTTTGTAAGAGGAAAAGAAGGATCTAACCCTCAAAAAGCTTTAAACATGGGTACATATATGAGTTCATTGGTAGTTGTTGTTGCAGCATTCTTCCTGAGCCAGTCTATTCTTGGAAGCTTGCAGCCATTTGGATCAATCGTATTCGGTTTGGCAGTTGGTTTGATTATTGCAAAAATTACTGAAATCTACACTTCAGGTGATTATAAATATGTACAGGAAATTGCTGATCAGTCTGAAACTGGAGCAGCAACAACAATTATCAGCGGTTTGTCAGTTGGTATGAGATCTACAGGATATCCTATAGTTGTTTTGGCTGTTGGTATTATCGGAGCTTACTACATAGCAGGTTATACACCAGATGGACTTAATTCAGTTAAAGGATTGTATGGTATAGCTCTTGCAGCTGTAGGTATGCTTTCTACAACAGGTATGACAGTTGCAGTTGATGCTTATGGACCGATAGCAGATAATGCTGGCGGTATTGCAGAAATGTGTGAATTGCCTCACGAAGTAAGAGAAATAACTGATAAACTTGACTCAGTTGGAAATACTACAGCAGCAATCGGTAAAGGATTTGCAATCGGTTCAGCGGCTTTAACAGCTTTGGCACTGTTTGCATCTTATACTCAGGCTGTTGGAATCACATCAATCAGCTTGACAGAACCAACAGTTATAGCAGGATTGTTCATAGGCGGTATGCTTCCATTCCTGTTCTCAGCTATTACAATGAGCGCAGTTGGTAAAGCAGCATTCTCAATGATTGAAGAAGTAAGAAGACAGTTCAAAGAAATGCCTGGCATCATGGAAGGAAAAGATAAACCAGATTACAGAAGATGCGTTGATATTTCTACAGCAGCAGCTTTAAGAGAAATGATAATTCCAGGTCTTTTAGCAGTTGTAGTTCCATTGCTTGTTGGATTCCTTTTGGGAACTGAAGCTTTAGGCGGATTGCAGGCAGGAGCACTTGTATCAGGCGTTCTTATGGCAATCATGATGTCAAATGCCGGCGGAGCTTGGGACAATGCAAAAAAATACATTGAATCAGGAACTCACGGCGGAAAAGGAAGCGCAGCTCACAAGGCAGCAGTTGTTGGAGATACAGTTGGAGATCCATTCAAAGATACTTCAGGACCTTCAATAAACATCCTTATAAAACTTATGACAGTTGTTTCTCTGGTATTCGGACCAATGCTGGCACAGTACGGCGGAATATTGCTGAATTTATTCCAATAAAATAAATTAGAAATATTAGAGGCTTCTCCTAGGAGAAGTCTTTTTTCTTGCAGTATTATGGAATAGTATGGTATAATCATTTTTGAAAATTTACATATAATGATAACAGGGGATTTTATTAATAACCAAAGATGAATAATTAGTTGAATGATTAAGTATTAAAATATAGTAATAACAATGTAAAATGGAATGTGTTATACTTGATTAGAATCAGATAAGTTATTCTACATAGGAAAATAATTCGAATTTTATTTATTATTTAGTAACAAAGAGAGGATATAATGCATATTGATGTAGATGGACTTAAAATAAATTACATAATTGAAGGTACAGGAAGCGACGTGTTGCTTCTTCACGGCTGGGGCGGAAGTATTCAGACCATGATGCCAATATTTAATATATTAAAAGATAAATGCAGAGTTGTGGCATTGGATCTTCCAGGCTTTGGCGAAAGCGATATTCCTGATAAGCCGTGGAATTCATACGATTATGCCGAGTGCATTAAAAAATTTATTGATAAAACCGAACTTAAGAGTATAATATTGTTTGGACATTCTCACGGGGGCAGAATTTCAATTATTTTGTCCGGAAAATACAACATGATTAAAAAGCTTGTTCTTATTGATAGTGCTGGACTGATTCCCAAAAGAAGTACAAAATATTATTTCAAGGTTTATTCTTTCAAACTTCTTAAAAAATTATACACAGCTTTTTCATTTGGAAAAACAAAAGAAGAAAAACTTGAAAAATTTTATAAAAAATATGGATCAACAGATTATAAAGAGTCTCACGGAATCATGCGCCAGACCATGGTGAAGGTGGTAAATGACAATTTAGAGTCGTTGATTCCGGAAATCAAGAATCCGACACTTCTTATATGGGGTGAAAATGACCAGGATACTCCATTGTACATGGGCAAAACCATGGAAGAAAAAATCCCGGACAGCGGACTTGTTGTTTTAAAAGGAGCTGGACATTATTCGTACATTGATTGCTATGACCAGTTTAAGGCAGTCATTAATTCTTTTTTGAAAGATGATTTCATAAGATAGGAGAGAGAAAATGCAGTCATTAATTTTATTGTTTACAGCTTGTTGGTTTTTATTGTGCGCTTTAAAACTGAAATTTTCACTACATATGGCCCAAATTGAAGGCTATGATTTAAATAAGTACACAGAGTGGATGAACAGCCACAGAGACAAAATATATACAACAAAGGATAAAGCATATGCCTTGATTTCTGCAGTCAACGGGGTATTTTTTATAATAGCTGCGTTTAAAGGTGAAAACAATCTTTATTCCTATTCCATGGCAAGTTCCATTTTCACTTCCTTGTTTTTGTATTTGGGAAACAAGACCAAGTATGAATCTAAAAAGCCCCTTGTTTTTACTTCAAGGGCAAAAAGGCTGTACGGAATTTCTATGGGTCTTGTTGCAGCTGATTTTTTCATTGTTTTGTTGCTTGTTAAAGTGTTTCTTAAGGATGTCACTAATTATTTTCCACTTTGGGCAGGCATACTTTCAGTTGTTTATTATTTTTGCTCTTATTACATGGCAGGTGCAATATACATTGCTAATCCAATAGAAAAGAATATAAATCAAAAATACTATACATCTGCCTCAAACAAGATTAAAAACATGAAAAATGTGAAGTCCATTGGAATAACAGGAAGCTATGGTAAAACAAGCACCAAGTTTTTTGCTGCAACAATATTGAGCGAAAAATATAAAGTTTTGAACACTCCTGAAAGTTACAACACTCCAATGGGAATAAGTAAAATTATAAACAACGACCTGGACGAAAATTTTGATATTTTTATAGCTGAGCTGGGAGCCACAAAAATAGGAGACATTGATGAAGTTGCAAAACTTACAAATCCTGAAATAGGCATAATCACTTCTATAGGGCCATGCCATCTCGAAACATTCAAGTCCATTGACAACATAATGAGAACAAAGTACGAACTGATTGAAAACCTGCCTGACGATGGTGTTGCAATATTTAACTATGACAATGAATATATAAAGAGACTTGCTGACAAGACATTTAAGGAAAAGATTCTCTATGGAATTGAAAATATTGAAGACACTGACGTGTTTGCAACTGACATTGCAGTGAGCAGCAAGGGAAGCAGGTTTTCACTTTGCATAAACGGTCTGGGAACAATTGAATGTGAAACAAGACTGCTAGGAGCCCACAACATACATAACATACTTGCAGGAGCAGCAATTGCAAAGGTCATGGGCCTCACGCTTCAAGAAATCAAAAAAGGAATATCAAAAATTGAAAGCGTGGAGCACAGACTTCAGCTAATAGATCCCGGAACTGGCGTAATAGTAATAGATGATGCGTTCAATTCAAATCCTGACGGAGCCAAGGCAGCTTTGGATGTTCTGGATTCATTCAAGGACAACAGAAAGATAATAGTTACTCCCGGAATGGTGGAGCTTGGTGAAATAGAAGAAGCAGAAAACGAAAAGTTCGGCGAAAATATAGCAAAAGTATGTGACATAGCAATTCTCGTGGGAAAGAAAAGAACAACTCCGATTTACAACGGATTAATAAGAAAGGGATTCAATGAAGATAATTTGTATGTGGTTAATTCATTGGATGAAGCAAGCGAACTTATGAAGACACTGACTAAGGTCGGTGACGTTGTGTTGTTTGAAAATGATTTACCCGACACATACAATGAAAAATAATGGAGGTATTATGAAAAAATCTATTGGAATTATAATCGGCGGAAAATCTGTTGAGCATGAAGTATCAATTATATCCGGCCTGCAGGTTTTAGACAACATTGATAAAAGCATTTATGAACCTATGATAATTTACATCCAAAAGGATGGGAAGTGGTATATTGGCAAGAGCCTCCATGACATCAACAATTACAAGGCTAAGAAATTAGAAGGAGCATATGAAGTGCTGCCTGGTTTTAAGGATGGAAAACTTGTTTTATATCCTCATCCAGAACTTAAACAGGGATTGTTCGGCAAAAAGTATGAAACTGCAGAAGTAGAAGTAGTTTTTCCTGCAGTTCACGGAACAAACGTTGAAGATGGAGCCCTCCACGGAATGTTTCAAATGAACAACGTTGCATGTGCTTTTGGTTCTGTTTTAAGTTCCTCTGTTGGAATGGATAAGGTAATAATGAAGCAGGTGTTCCAAAGCAACAATCTTCCTGTAGTCGACTACACATGGTTCTACAGAGGCAGCTACGAATCTGAAAAGGAAGAAATTATAGAAAGAATTGAAAAAATCGGATATCCTTTGATTGTTAAACCTGCCAACTTAGGCTCAAGCATTGGAATAAGCAAGGCTAAAAATAAGGAAGAACTTTTGGTTTCAATTGAAGTGGCAATGGCTTATGACAGAAAGATAATTGTTGAAAAATGTATTGAAAATGTAAGAGAGATTAACTGTGCAGTAATGGGCTACGAAAATGACCTGACGGCGTCTCTTTGCGAGGAACCTGTTGGATGGAAGGAATTCCTTACATATGAAGACAAATATGTGAACAAGAAAAAAGATGCTTCTGAGTCAAAAAGAAGAATTCCTGCGGATATTCCTGAAGATATTACGGAATCTATTAAAAAGTATGCTAAGGAATCATTTAAATCAGTGGATTGCTGCGGAAACGCAAGAATAGATTTCCTTTATGATGGCAATAATATTTATGTCAATGAAATAAATACCATTCCTGGTTCCATAGCATTTTATTTGTGGGAAGGAATGGGTATTAACTTTACTGACTTAATCACTAAAATAATCGAGTTTGCTGAAGTACAAAAGGAACAAAGAAAAATTAATATTGTTTCCTATGACATTGATTTGTTGAACAAGATGGGCGGAGGCAGCAAACAGAAATAGTTACAGTACCTGGGAGAAATATATGAACATTAAAGAAAAAATATTATTATTCATGAAAGATGAAGCTTACAAACCTTTGACGCTTAATGAGCTGATGCAGGCTCTTGAAATTGAACAGAGCATGAAAAAGGAAATTCTTAAAGTCTTGAATGAGCTGGAAAACGAAGGAAAAATCATATTTACAAGGACTGAAAGATACGGTATTCCTGAAAAAATGAATCTTGTTATAGGAACACTGGAAGGTCATCAGAAAGGTTATGCTTTTTTAAGACCTGACGACAAGGAGATCAATGACATATTCATTTCCCCTGTGGACATGAACGGTGCCATGCACGGAGACAAGGTAATAGTGCGTCCAATGAAAATATCCGAAGAAGTGAAAAGCCCCGAAGGAAAAGTAATAAGAATAATTGAAAGGGCCAATACATTTGTTATAGGAACATTTCAAAAAAGCAAGCACTTTGGTTTTGTTGTGCCTGACGATAAAAGAATCGCCACTGATATTTTCGTTCCAAAAGAATATATCAACAACGCAAAATCAAACAGCAAGGTAACCGTAAAAATAACAGAATGGCCGGAAAAGAGAAAGAATCCTGAAGGAAGAATTATTGAAGTAATTGGAGATATCGAAGACACCAAGACCCATATTGAAGCAGTTCTTCTTGCAAAAAAAGTAAGACAGTTTTTCCCTGAAGATGTCATTAAGGAAGCAATTAAGGTATCAGCTGAAGGAATACACGAGCAAGAGTATAAGAGAAGGAAGGACTTAAGAGAACTTCCTATTATTACAATTGACGGTGAAGATGCAAAGGATTTGGATGATGCTGTATATGCAGAAAAAATTAATGACAATGAATATAAATTAAGCGTTCATATAGCAGATGTAACCCATTATGTGAAAGAAGACAGAAAACTTGACAAGGAAGCTCTAAAGCGTGCAACAAGCATATACATAAGCGACAGAGTTATTCCAATGTTACCTAAGGAACTTTCAAACGGAGTGTGCAGCTTGAATCCAAATGAAGATAAGCTGACGTTGTCTGTTGATATGACCATCACTGCTGACGGCAAAGTTACAGACTATACAATATTTGAAAGCATCATAAGAAATCACTACCGCATGACATATACGGATGTGTCAAATATCCTGGAATTTCCCGATGAAAACCAAGAACTTCTGGAAAAATATAAAGAAATCCTGCCAATGCTCAAGGTTATGGAAGAATTAAGCCTGCTTTTGAGAAGAAAAAGAGAAGCAAGAGGAGCCATAGATTTTGAGTTCCCTGAAACTAAAATCATTACCGATGAAAAGGGAAGGGCAATTGATGTAACAAAGTACGAAAGAAGAGTTTCCAATAAAATAATCGAAGAATTCATGCTTGTTTGCAACGAAACAGTGGCAGAACACTACTACTGGCTGAACATGCCTTTTGTTTACAGAATACATGAGGACCCTGAAGATGAAAAAATGTATGAGTTTTCAAAATTCATACACAACCTTGGATACACGCTCAAGGGAAACAATGACGTCCATCCGAGGGAACTTCAGCAGCTTCTTTTAAAAATTAAAGGAACAAAAGAAGAAACCCTCATAAACAACATGATGCTTCGTTCTTTAAGAAAGGCAATTTATTCTCCTGAAAGCTCTACGCACTTTGGTCTGGCTGCTCAGTACTACTGCCATTTCACATCGCCGATAAGAAGATACCCTGACCTGCAGATACATCGTATCATAAAAGGTCAGATTAACGGCAGATTCTCAGAGGCAGCTCTTAACAAGCTGGCTGAAAGAACGGCAGCTGTTGCAGAACAATCTTCAAAGATGGAGAGAATTGCAGATGAAATCGAAAGAGACACAGATAAAATAAAAATTGCCGAATTCATGTCCGATAAAATCGGAGAAGAATATGACGGAGTTATTTCCGGCGTAACAAGCTTCGGAATATTCGTCGAACTTGAAAATACCGTTGAAGGCCTTGTGCACATATCAAATATGGTAGATGACTACTATGTTTATGACAATGAAAAGAAGGAACTCTTCGGACAGGGAAGCAGAAAGGTGTTTAAAATAGGCGATTCAGTAAGAGTAAAGCTAATCAGTGTAAGCATTGCAAAGGCTGAAATAGACTTTGTGCTTATTTAAACATAGTTGGCAAATTTAAACATAATAATATTAATGTAAATAGACTAAAATTTAAGTTTTGTTTAAGCAAAAATCTCTAGAATATAACTAGAGATTTTTCTTATCCCATTAAGGGGGCGTACTTGGTTTCGACGGGGGTATAGAAGGAAGATAAGCGAGTCGTTGCTGCAAAACAACGTTAAAAGTTGCAACAAAATATAAACGCAAAAGAAAACAATAATTTAGCATTCGCTGCTTAATTGCAGCTGCTTGTTCCGCTTAGCCGGCCTGTAGGCTAAAACGGGGCATTATCTAAATCAGGGAACTGCTTAAGGGTGCTTCGACCTTAGGCTGAACAATCGAAGCTAGCCGATACTATAGCCTGACGATAGGACGTAGCTTCTGCAAAATAAAAATTATCGTCTGCACTCGGAGAAAGTCTTTTGGAAATATTTTCGGACGTGGGTTCGACACCCACCGCCTCCATCATTCAAAACCACGACAAAAACCACAACAGAAATGTTGTGGTTTAATTTTATAAAAATTATATGTATACCAATAATCAATATTATTATCATATAAAAGTGTTTTGTTTTATAATATCAGGGTATAAAACATATAAAATAAAGGACGTGATTATATGAAAAGAGCATTTTTATTGTGTTTTGCACTGATTTTAATTTTATTCTCAGGCTGTAGCAGTTCAACAAATAATGAGAATATTAAAATTGACAAAACTTTTACGATTGACGAATTATCAACTTATAATGGCAAGAATGGAAATTCTGCTTATATTTCAGTGGATGGTATTGTATATGATGTTACCAATGTTTCGCAATGGAAAAACGGAATGCATAACGGATTTGAAGCAGGTAAGGATTTGACTGATGAAATTAAAACTATATCTCCTCATGGAATATCAAAGTTAAAGGGTATCCCGGTAGTAGGAAAACTTGTAGAATAAAAGGGGGTCATATTATTACAATCTATTTAGGTTATATTAATGTTATTTTATTGATTTTATTATTATCTCCCTTCATAATTAGGAGAATTAATAAGTATTTTTATAAAAATAAAAATAAGTTGCTTCAGAAGACTGTTACTTATCTTGCTAAAGCTCATAAGTATTTTGGATTTGTTTTGCTTATAACCTCATTTGTTCATGGGTATATGGCTCTTGGGACAATCAGGCTGCACACGGGAGTTATACTTTGGGTATGGGTATTAATTCAAGTTATTTTAGGCAATTTGGTAAAGAAAATCAAGAAATCTTACCTATACAATATTCATAGGATTATCGGCGTCATGTCCCTAATATTTCTAATATTTCATATAATTCAAGTTAATTAAAGTAAATAATAAATGGAGAAAAAGTAAAGGATGTTGCATTTAAATATGGTTATCGGTCAATGGACTGCTTTACTCGAACATTTAAAAAGTGGAGTGGTATTTTTCCCTCAGATGTAAAAAAGGCACAAGCAAATCGCTTCATTTATAAAAAGTTATGTTTGTTGAGCAATAGAATTGTATAAAGTTATATTCATGTCCCAATGAATATAACTTTTTATTTTTGTATCATTTTCAAAATTTAAGAAGCTATTATAATTGACCGATTTATTTATATTAAAACAGTTATATTTATGTTATAATAAAACAGAAAAAATATTAATTACATGGTGATGATATGTTGTTAGATAGCTGGATTAAAACATTGTTTGATAATTTATATGATGGCATTTTAATTATAGATACTGATGAAATTGTCAAATACATCAATTCTTCCTATACAAGAATTACTCATGTTGCTTATGATGATATTGTTGGTAAACGTCTTAGAGATGTCAGACCTGGAGCAAGGCTTCAAAATGTACTGGCAGATAAAAAGCAAATCGTGGGAGCAATAAGAGAAGAATTTGGAATTCAATATTCTGTTAATATGTCTCCAATATTTGAAAATTCAGAAATTATAGGAGCTGTTTCTGTTGTCAGCAACCTTGATGATATATATAAATTATATCAGGATATCGACAAATATAAAACAAAAGTAAAAACACTGGAAAATAGAATTAATGCCATACAGAAGGCAAAATATAATCTTAATAGTATAATTTCTCAAGATATAAATTCATCGCAAATTAAAAGTACAATTAAAAAAATAGCAAAAAAAGATATTACAGTACTGATTTATGGAGAGAGCGGTACTGGAAAAGAATTATATGCACAGGCCATACATAATGAATCAAATAGGGCAGATGGACCGTTTATAGCAGTAAACTGTGCTTCTTTTCAAGGAAGTTTATTGGACAGCGAACTTTTTGGATATGATGAGGGCTCATTTACAGGAGCAAAACGTGAAGGTAAAATGGGTTTGTTTGAGGCAGCTAAAAACGGAACCATATTTTTAGATGAAATTTCAGAGATGGATATGGAAGTTCAGACAAGGCTGTTAAGAACATTGCAGGAAGGCACAATAAGACGAATAGGCAGCATAAATGAAATAAATATAAATACTAGGGTCATAGCAGCTACAAATAAAAAATTAGAGGACCTGATCAATGAAGGTAAGTTCAGACAGGACTTATATTACAGAATATCTGTTTTTCCCATCAATATACCGCCATTGAGGGAAAGAAGAGGAGATATACTGCCGCTTGTCAATCATTATTTAATGAGTCACAAAAATGATTTGAAAATGGATATAATCTTAAGTAAAGATGCTGAATCTTTATTATACAATTATGGTTGGCCTGGGAATATAAGGGAGCTTAAAAATACTATAGAGTTTGCAGTAAACATGATGGATGGAAATGAAATTAAAATCAATCACCTACCGACAAGGATACAGTATTCTCAAAAAGATTTTGATATAAAGATAGATAAGCTAAGCAATAAAATACAAGAAGTAGAAAGGCAAGAAATAAATAAAGCGTTAAAGTTGTTTGGAAGCGATATAGACGGAAAAAAGAATGCCGCAAAAGCCCTTGGTATTTCTCTGGCTACTCTTTACAATAAATTAAAATAAATTGAAAAATAATTATTCCGCAAGGAATATTTGGGTTGATGATAAAGTAACTTTCGACGTTGTCATTCTGAGGCGTAGTCCGAAGAATCTCATGTTTTCAATAAAAATGAGATCCTTCGCTAACGCTCAGGATGACATAATCAGGGTTTGACACTAGTCTGAATATTCCGTAAGGAATATTTTTTTGTTTCCAGGATTTTAGAAATTACAATTATATTTCTAAAATATTAGAAATTGATAGAATTACTTTCTGTTTAACAATTATTGACAAAAGATTATCAATACGATTTAATAATTTCTAAAATATTAGAAACGATAAATAATAATATTACTTTATCATTGAATTTTCAATATAAAATAATATATTTTTTTGGCATTGGTTTTGCATATATGTTTATTGTAATAAAATAAATTATTTTTGGAGGAAAATATGTTAGCAGTTTTAGGTTTTTTATCAGTTATACTTTTACTTGTTGTTGTAATGACAAAAAAGTTATCACCGACGGTTGCACTGATTGCTGTACCGAGCATAATGGCTTTTATCGGAGGTTTTGGATTTAAAGATGTTGGAACGTTTATTACTGATGGAATAAAGACTATATCGCCAACTGGAGTCATGTTTATATTTGCAATATTATTCTTTGGAATACTCAGTGATGCAGGAACTTTTGATCCAATAATTAAAAAAATACTCAAGCTGGTTGGAAGCGATCCAGTTAAGATTGCAGTTGGTACAGCAATTTTAGCAATGTGCGTCCACCTTGACGGTTCAGGAGCAGTAACGTTTATAATAGCAATTCCAGCTCTTCTTCCTTTATATGACGCAATAGGAATGAGCAGAGTTACATTGGCGACAATTGTAGCATTGGCTGCAGGTACAATGAACATGGTGCCTTGGGGCGGTCCTACATTAAGAGCAGCCACATCTTTAAATGCTCCAATAAATGAGCTGTTTAATCCTATGTTAGTACCCCTTTTGGCAGGTTTAATCACAGTCCTTGTAATTGCAGTCTTTCTTGGTAAAAGAGAAAAGAAAAGAATCGGAGAAATTAACATAGACAATGTAAACAATCTTGATCTGAACGAGATGAATAAAGAAGCAGATGAGAAAAAATCAAGTTTGAAAAGGCCTAAATTATTTCTTGTCAATATAATTTTAATCGTTGCTGCCATTTCTGTAATGATATCAAATTTATTGCCGCCGCAGGTAACATTCATGTTTGCATTTTGTATTGCCATAGTAATCAATTATCCAAATGTTAAACTGCAGAGAGAGCTCATCGACGCTCATGCAAAAGAAGCATTGATGATGGCCAGTGTATTATTTGCAGCCGGAGCATTTACAGGAATAATGAAAGGCTCAGAAATGATAACTGCCATGTCTGAAACTATTGTTAATCTTATACCAACTGCAATGGGCAGATTTATTCCGCTTATAGTAGGTGTTGCATCAATGCCGTTAAGCTTGTTGTTTGACCCGGATTCATTTTATTTCGGAGTACTGCCTGTTCTTTCCAGTGCAGCAAACCAATTTGGCATAGACCCATTAATGGTGGGAAGAGCATCAATCATCGGACAAATGACAACAGGCTTCCCAATAAGCCCATTGACAGCAGCAACATTCCTTTTGGTAGGATTGACAGGAATAGATTTGGGAGATCATCAGAAAAAAACTATTCCGCTTGCATGGCTGGTTACAATAGTAATGCTTATAGTAGCTGTAGTAATTGGAGTAATAACAATATAATTGTATATAAAATTTAAGATAATGAAAAATGCTTACAATATATGCTTTGAGCAAATTAAGAAAGGATATAATAATGAAAAAGATAAGAGTAGGAAGCGGAGCCGGATATGCAGGTGACAGGCTTGAACCAGCCTTAGAGCTCATGGAAAAAGGAAATTTGGATTACATCAGTTTTGAGTGCCTGGCTGAAAGAACAATAGCAATTGCACAGCAGCAAAAGTTAATGGACCCTAAAAAAGGTTATAACGGACTGCTGGAACACAGAATGGATAAAGTGCTTCCATTGGCATATAAAAATAAAATTAAAGTAATTACAAATATGGGGGCCGCAAATCCTCAGAGCGCAGTTGATGTAATCTGCAAAATGGCTGAAGAAAAAGGACTGAAAGGATTAAAGGTTGCAGGAGTTTATGGAGATGATTTTTTCAATCAGTTGGATAAATATCAGGATACAACAGTTTGGGAGACAGGCAAGCCACTTTCTGAGCTGGACGGCGAAGTTGTTTCTGCCAACGTCTACATGGGCATAGGTGGAATAGTTGAGGCTCTTGAAAACGGAGCAGACATTATTGTAACCGGAAGGGTATCAGATCCAGCATTGTTTCTGGCCCCACTGGTATATGAATTCGGCTGGGATATAAATAACTATGACCTTATGGGTAAGGGAACGCTGGTCGGCCATCTTCTTGAATGCGGAGGTCAGTCAGCAGGCGGATACTATGCGGAACCAGGCAAAAAAGATGTTGAAAGGCTGTGGGAGTTGGGATTTCCATTGGTTGAGGTAAGTGAGAACGGTGATTTTATCATCACAAAGGTTGAAGGTTCAGGCGGAGTAGTGAACAAGGACACCTGTACAGAACAGATGATTTATGAAATCCATAATCCTAAAGAATATTTGACTCCGGACTGCATAGCAGACTTTTCAAATGTTATATTTAAAGAAATTGCAAAAGATGTTGTTGAAGTTAAAGGGGCTGCCGGAAAAGAAAAACCTCAAACATTGAAGGCAAGCCTAGGATATAAGGATTGCTTCATAGGCGAAGGAGAAATTTCTTACGGCGGACCAGGATGCTTAGAAAGGGCGAAGCTTGCCGCTGAAATAGTTGAAAAAAGACTTGAGCTGACAAATGTAAAATATGATGAAATTAAAATAGATTTCATAGGGATAAACAGCATTTATAAAAATCATGGAAGAGTATACAATACTCCGGAAGAAATAAGACTGAGAGTTGCTGCCAGAACAAAGACAAAGCACGATGCAGTACAGATAGGAAATGAAGTTGAAACATTGTATACAAACGGACCTGCAGGAGGCGGCGGAGCCACTAAGTCAGTAAGTGAAATTGTATCTGTAGCTTCAATATTGATCAACAGAAACGATGTTGAAGCCAAAGTAATATACAAGGAGGTATTATAATGAAATTATGGGATATAGCACATTCAAGAACAGGCGATAAAGGAAATATTTCAAATGTATCTCTTATAGCATATGATATAAAAGACTATGAATTGTTGAAAGAAAAAGTAACAACTGAAGTAGTAAAAGAATGGTTCAAGGAAATTGTCAAGGGTGAGGTTGTGAGATATGAATTGCCGCAATTAGGAGCAATGAATTTCGTAATGTATGATGCGCTGGGCGGCGGTGTGACCAGATCTCTTGCTTTGGATAAACATGGGAAAAGCTTAAGTTCATATTTATTGGATATTAATATATAAAATAAAAACGAAGTTTGTGTTTGCAAACTTCGTTTTTTTATTATGTTATGTTTTACAAAATAATTATCCTGTCTGTTTGACTACTACGATGTAAATAAAAATAATCCCCTAAAAATATTTGTTATTGAAAGTTTATATTAAAGAAACATAACCATAAAACTAGGCTATTAAATGTAATTGTAATATAATTAAATTTTTAACGTACACATATAGTAATTATTAAAATACGGAGGACGTTGATGTTTAGTTTAAAATTTATATTACCTATTATTGCCGTAATAGCTTTTTTTGTTGTTATTTTCTTGTTTTGGAGGAAGGTCCCTGCTGACAAGGCCATGGTTATTACGGGACTTAAGAAAAGAGTGTTGTCAGGCAGAGGCGGATTGATGATTCCTTTCATTGAAACATCGTGCACCATTTCATTGGAGAATATTTCAATGACTACAGATATTACCGAAGCACCGTCAAAACAGGGCATATTTGTGGACATTGTTGGTACTGCAGTTGTAAAGGTTCGAAATGATGAAAAGAGTATATTGACGGCAGTAGAACAGTTTTGCGGTGCTAATACCAAAAATACAGTGCAGGTAATTCAAGGCATTGTAGAAAAAACTCTTGAAGGAAAACTAAGAGGCATAGTATCAACACTGACAGTAGAACAAATTAATGAAGACAGAGCTTCATTTGAACAAAGGATTGAGGATGATATAAGAAAAGAACTGGACTCCATGGGGTTGATGCTGGTATCTTATACAATCTTAAAAATTGAAACTCAAGGAGGTTACTTAGAAAACAGGGCCATTCCACAAATAGCTCAAGCTCAGTCTGATGCAGATATTGCCACGGCAGAAAGAAAAAGAGACACGGAAATCAAGACGGCTGAAGCAACAAGAATAGGTCAGAAGGCAAGGCTGGAATCTGAAACTTCAATAGCTGAATCGGAAAAAGAAAAATCACTGAAGGTTGAATCTTACAGGGCAGAGCAGGATAGAGCAAAAGCTGATGCAGACATAGCATATAAATTGAAAGCCATAGAAAATGAAAAGCTCATGGCGCAGCAGCAAGCTGAGTTGGCTGAAAAAGAAGCAATTGTAGTTGAAAAGAAACTTGTGGCAGAAGTGAAGAAGCCAGCAGATGCAAAAAAATACGAAGCTGAAGTGAGAGCAGAGGCTGAAAAGATTGCTGCAATCAAGAAAGCAGAAGCAGAGGCTGAAACCATAAAAGTAAAAGCACTTGCTGAAGCAGAATCTATTAAAATAAGAGGTCAGGCTGAAGCTGAAGCCATTAAGGCAAAAGGTCTTGCTGAGGCGGCAGCCAAAGAAAAAATTGCAGAAGCAATGGCTAAGTACGGTCAGGCAGCAGTAGTGGATTTGGTAGTAGCCAAACTTCCAGAAATAATCAAGGAAGTTGCAAAACCTATGGAACAGGTTGACACAATTACAATCATAGACAACGGAGGAAGCAACGGAGCCTCAAAGGTATCGAAAATAGTGACAGACATAACAGCAAACGGCTTTCAGGTGTTAAAGGACACAACAGGTCTGGATATAGTTGATTTGATTAAAAAGGCTTCAAACAGCAAGGATTTTAAGGACGTTGAAGAATTACAAAACGAATAGTTACCAAAATTCTGACTCCTCAATTTTGAGGAGTTTTAATTATTTAGATATCGCTTCATCTGTTCAGGAAACAAACATTTTGTTACTTATAATAAAAGATTTTTATAGCATATATGAGAAAAAATGGTATAATAGTGGATGTGTGGCAATTATTTGTTGTATTTATTGAATAAAATCTTCACATTTAAATAAATGGAGGAATTAATTGGGAATTATTGTAAGGTTCATTGTAAAGAGCATTTTTGAGAAAAAATTCAGGGCATTTATTATTGTATTTTCTATTGCAATTTCCGCTGCACTTTTTTTTGCTTGCAGCGGGTTATCCGGCACAATTAGCAGCATGTATGAAAATCAAATCAAAATGCAGACGGGTGAGGCAGATATTATAATACAGTCTGATGAGGATTCACCTTCAGGGACTTTCAAAATCAAATCTGAACCAATAGACGGTGTATCCTATATAACAGGAAGCATATCGGCTTCCGGCAGTTACAAATTGTCTGAAGAACAATCAGAAACATATAGCATTAAAACAGAAAATCTGATTGTACGAGGATTTAACATGGAGGAGCTCGAGAAACTCAATCCGGTAAACTTCAGCCAAGTAGCAAAGAATAAGGATTTTGAAGGGAATTTTATAATACTTAGCATAATATTTGCTGATAAGTATGGTTACAGTGTAGGAGACCGCATTGACATAAAAATAAACGGCAGAGATAAAATTCTGACAGTATACGGAATTTCCAGACCAACGGGAATATTCCAGCATAACCCTCAGTCAGACACTATGACAGCAGTGATGCCTATGGATACAATTGCATCTCTTCGAAACGTTCGTGGAAGGGTACAGACAGCTTTTGTTGTTCTAGAAGAAGGTGTTGATATTAAATCTGCTATGGAAACACTTGAAGATCTTTATCCAAGATACAGGGTAAGCGAACCTTTTTCAGCAGAAGAACTCAACCAATATATGCAGTTTATTGTGGTGCCCATGTTCATGATGACTTCAATGGTGCTTTTCATAAGCATTTTTATTATCTACTCAACATTCAAGGTAATAACTACAGAACGTCTGCCGGTTATCGGAACATTTAGAAGCATTGGTGCTACAAGAAAGATGACAGATGTTGTGCTGATTGGAGAAAGTCTTACATATGGAATTATTGGCGGTATTGTAGGAAACATTTTGGGGATTGGAGTATTGTATCTCATAGCAAAGATTATGGCTGCAGATCCTTACAACGGACAAATGAATGTTTCTATAAAATTCGGAATCGGACACTTGGCAGCAGCATTTCTGCTTGCTATAGTTGTTGCATTGATAAGTTCCTGGCGTCCAATAAGCAAAGCTTCTAAAATACCAATAAAAGACCTTGTGCTAAACAACACGGAAATAAAATCAAAGAACAAAAAATGGAAAAAATATGCCGGCATAATCATGCTTTTGCTTTCAGCAGCATTGCCTCTTATTGCTCCTAAGTCATTGGCGCTGTTAATAAATGTTGTAGGCCTTCTCATTTCAACAGTTGCTGTAGTAATGTGTGTTCCTTATATAACCAGAAATTTTTTGAATTTATTTGATAGATTTTACGGTAATTTTTTTGGAAATGAAGGAATTCTTGCTGTTAAAAACTTAAACGGCAACAAAAATATTTTAAATAACATATCCCTTCTTGCCATTGGAATATCTACTCTCCTTATGATAAACACCATAAGCAGCAGTGTGGGAATAGAAGTGTTAAATGCCTACAAAGACTGGAACTTTGACATAATGGTGAGCTTGTACAATTCAGATAGAAATACGGAACAGGTTCTCAGAAGTATTGACGGTGTCGATGGAACATATGGAGCATATGAGTCATGGGATGGAGTGGATGTCAAGGGTGAAAAGTATACCATACGTTACCTGCAAGGCGTTGACATCAAAAGATACAGAGACTATGTGACATTCAGACTGCAAGGTAAAATGGATGCTGATGAAACTTTCAAACTTTTGGATGAAGGAAGAAATATCATGGTTGCCAATATGGCAAAGGAAAAGCTTGGACTAAAAGTGGGCGACAGATTAACTCTTGAAATGAAAAGCGGGGATAAGGAATACAAAGTCATAGGATTTTATGATTCAATCATGAGCAATGGAAGCAATGCAGTGATTTCGCAGAAATATTACAAAATGGATATGAAACAGCAGGAAATAAGTAATTTTTTTGTTAAGACATCAAAAAATCCCGATGAAGTCCTTTCATCCATTCAGGGTAAATTCACAAGGCGCGGAATGTTCGGAGATACAATCGACAGCATGGAAAAGAAGAATTATGAATCGAACAATCAGTTTATGATAATACTTCAGGCTTTTTCAGTTATTGCCATGCTCATTGGAATATTTGGAGTGTTCAATAACTACATGATAAGTTTTATGGAGAGAAAGCGTTCAATTGCTATGATGAGATCAATTGGCATGAGCAAAAGACAGACATTAAAGATGATTATGATTGAGGCCCTCACCGGAGGTTGTATTGGAGGTGTAGTAGGGATTATCGGAGGAACACTAATGCTATGGTCAGTTCCGAATCTAATGCAGTCAATTGACATTCCAATTGCAATACATTATTCACTGAGCTTTTTTATAAGTTCATTGGTGGGCGGTATTTTTATTGCAGTACTGGCTTCAATCAGTCCTGCATTAAAAACATCAAAACTTAACATTATAGAAGCAATTAAATACGAGTAGGTGGACAATGGAAAATATTATCGAAGTTAAAGACTTGAATAAAACATTTTTGTTGGGAGAGTTAACCGTTGATGTTTTAAAAGGCATCAACATGAGCGTTAAAAAAGGAGAATTTATTACAATAATGGGCCCTTCAGGGTCTGGAAAAAGCACATTGCTTTACCTTTTGGGAGGCTTGGATAAGCCTACAACCGGAAAAATATTAATAAAAGGTCAGGATATCTCAGCCTTGTCAGATGAGGAACAAAGCATAATGAGGCGCAGGGAAGTTGGATTTGTTTTTCAGTTTTACAATCTTGTTCCTAATTTGACAGTGGAAGACAATGTAATGCTTCCTTTGCTTCTGGATGGGAAAAAGATCAACAAATATCGTGATAAACTTGATGAAATTCTTGATGTTGTGGAATTATCAGATCGAAAAAAACACACTCCCAGGGAATTGTCGGGAGGACAGCAGCAGCGTGTTGCAATAGCACGAGCACTTATAAATGAACCGGACATTATCCTTGCTGATGAGCCCACTGGTAACCTTGACAGCAAGACCACTGAAGAAGTAATGAATTTGTTTCAGAAAATCAATCGCGAAAAAGGAAAGACCATATTGCAGGTAAGTCATTCTTTGGAAACAGCAAAGTATGGAAATCGAATTATTAATGTTAAGGATGGAAGGGTGTGGCAGTAATGACAAAAAGAAAATTGGCTGCAATGTCAGCAATTATGTGTTTGGTATTTATTATTACAAGCTGTGGCAAGAGTGAAGAAACATCGCAAGTCGAAGAAGTAAACTTATCAGATGAATCAAAAGTAATAGAAGCTTTCGGAATTGTAAAAGCAGAGGAATCAAAAGATGTTATCATAGATTTTTCGGCTGTTGTAATAGATGTGCCTGCTAAGGAAGGACAACATGTGGGTTTGAATGAACCTATAATAACTTTGGATTTAATAAAGTATCAATCTCAGATACAAGATGAAAAAATTGAATTAAACATTGCAAAACTTGAAGAAAAGAGTGCTGTTGCAAATATGAACGGACTAACCCTTGATGACAAAACTTCAGAAATAGAAAAGCTAAAGAATGACCTTGATTTTGCAAAAGCATACTATGAACAGGCTGCAGAGGATTTTAAGAACAAGGAAAATCTCTTTAATGAAGGGGCAATATCTCTGGAATCATATAATCAATACAAAAAAAGCACCGATGAAGCTAAAAATAAAATGAATGACATTGAATATGAACTAAAGATTGTTGTAGAATCTAATGATAGAAACATAGAACAGTACAACATAAGTAAGGAAACTGAAATGAACAAAGCTGACATATTGACACAAAGAAGCACTCAAATTGAGTACAATGTTGCAGCAATGGAGAGCAAGCTCAACAAGCCGTTCATAGTTGGAAATCAGATAGTATCTGAATATGCAAACGCAGCAGTATATGATATAAAATATTCTCCCGGAAACATTACAAGTTCGGAGCAGAAAGCATTCACCATAGTCAACATTGATAGCTTGATTGTTGAAGCCAATGTTCCAGAAGAATTTATCAAGGATGTGAAAGCAGGACAGACGGTTAAGATAGTGCCTGTTGCCGATAGGACCAAGGAATACGAAGGCAGTGTTGAGTATTTGTCAGGAATGGCGTTCAGCATAAACGGTGAAACCGTGATTCCTGTAAGGATTTCAATCAATGCTGCAGATTCATTCCTGCTTCCAAACTACAATGTGGACGTGTATATTGATGTTCAATAGATAGTGTATAAAATGTGCTGATACACTTAAAAGTGTATCAGCACATTTTATTACTTGTTTTTAAATTTGTCTTTTGAGTTTAAGAAGCTGTTGGTGTTGTAAGCTCCTAATTTGTTATCATTTGAATTAGGATTGTTATGCTTTATGCCATAATCCATTAGATCTTGAGATTTATTCGAGTTTGTTACGCCGTTACAAGTGCCGTTGAATTTGTCCATACCGTTGCCTTCGCCGCTTTTGTTGTGTCTTCCATTGCCTTTGCTCATTTTATACCTCCTTATAAATATAAGTGCAGAATACACATTATTATAATTTCCGTAATGAGATTGATTATTCCTTAACACTATCAGAACAATTTTGAGTAGTATTAAATTGCTTTTATTTTTTGCTGATTTTTGTTATTATATAATGGATAATAAGAAATTATCTTTAATTGTTTTTTATAAAGAATTTCATATTTAAAAGGAGACCAAATGCGCAATACAAATTTGAAAAAATTATTTAATGATACAATTTACTTAACTATTGGCTGCCTCATAACAGCATTCTCAGTTAACTATATTCTTAAGCCAAATGGACTTATAACCAGCGGCATAACAGGTCTTGCAATTGTATTGGAAAAATACCTGCATATTAACTATTCCTACATTTATTATTTTGCAACACTTATAATATTGCTTATAACATTTGTATTGATGGGCAAAAAGGAAATAATGAAAATTATTTTTCTTTCTGTGCTGTATCCTACAGTTCTCTTGGTAATGCAGAGCTTTGAATTCAAATTTGTTGAAAATGATCTTCTTCTTGCCTCCATATATTTTTCGCTTTTTTACGGGCTTGGGGTTGGAATGATACTTAGAAAGGGTTTCTCATTCGGGGGAACGGATACAATTGCCAGAATTCTCAACAAGAAGGCTTTTCCATCAATAAACGTCAGTTACATTATGCTCGTACTGGATGGATTTGTAATAATAACTGCAGCTTTTGCCTTTGGGAGAAACATAGCTCTTTATTCTATAATCAGTCAATTGATTATAACAAAGGTATGCGACTACATTATGTTTGGATTTGGCACCAAGTTGTACAAGCTTGAAATAATAAGCAGCAAGTATGAAGAAATAAGTAAGTTTATAATGTTTGAACTTGGAAGAGGAGTAACACTTATAAATGTGACAGGGTGCTATACAAATGAAGATAAGGTTCAGATGGAATCAGTATGCTCTCCGAATCAGGCTGTAATGATACAAAAATTAATTAAACAAATTGATTCCACGGCGTTTGTAAAAGTGCTGCCTGTTATAAATGTATGGGGAAAGGGAATCCGTTTCATAGATATTAGTTCAGAAGATTAAGGAACAACAATTTAAGTAAGGGCATTATCGTTCCTTAATACTTATTTTAATTGTTTAAAAATTCTGTTACATATTTATAATGCAAAGTTAAATAAAATTAATTTACAAACGTTTTCTTATATGTTACAATTTATACATAGGAATGTTTTGGTTTAATATTACATAAGATCGGGAGGAAGAAAATGAAAAAAGCATTAAGTATTGTACTATTAGTTTCATTAATAATTTCTGCAATGACATTCCCCGCAGCTGCTGATGTTGATGCAACATCATGGGCTACACCGGCAACACAAGAAACGCCAACTGCACCAACTGCACCAACTGCACCGGCTCCTGCAAATACAGCGGTAACAACCAATGTACCATCAGGCGATGTTTACACTGTAGTTAGTGGAGATGTATTCTGGAAAATCGCTGCAAAATTCAACATGACAATTGATGAATTGGCTAAATTGAATCCACAGATAAAGAACATCGGTTTGATTTATGTTGGCGATAAATTATTCGTCAAAGCTGGCGCTACAGTTCCCGCTGCTACACCAACACCGGTTGCAACAACTGTGAGAAAACTTTACCATGGATTTGGTGAATCTACTAACTACAGAATCAGAGGCGAACAAAAGGATAATCTGAACATAACTACAGCAAGTGTTATTTTCGACCAGGATGGAAGAATTGTAGACTTGACTTGGGATGTTATGGAAATTACATATGCTCTGTTCCCAGGATGGGTTGATCCTGCTGCTGACCAGGCAACTAAGGATGCTTTTGTGGCATCGATTGACGATGTTTGGGAAACTAAGAGAGAAGAAGGCTATGCATATGATATGACACATTTAATATCAAAAGGCGCAGCTGACAACTTAACTAAAAAAGAATGGTTTGAACAACTTGACTACTATGAGTCATTCTTCAAAGGCATGACTGTAGCTGAAGTAGTTGCATGGAACGAAAAATACACTGACGCTGCTGGAAGACCATACAAAATGGCATATACTGATAAGTTGACAGACGCTGACAAAGCGGTTACAGCTACTTTTACAGCTGAAGAAGCAGCAATGCTTGTTGATGTTACAACCAGCGCTACAATGGCACTTGAAGATCCTCACTCTCACTTTATTACAGCTTTAGTAGAAGCATACGAAGCAAGAGAAGAAATTAAATAGTTTAGTTTTTTAAAACATTCCTAATAAAGGTTTGTCCTACAATCAACATGATAGGACAAACTTTTTATTTTATCTCAGAATTAGCATTAAGTGTGAAATTATCAAATCAATCGCAGTGGAACGAAGACAGTGCTTCCTTTGATACTTGGATGAATGCTTTTTCCATGGAAGACAAAGGATTGTTTTTTGAATATATCAAGACAAAATTGCGTACAATGCTGTAATCGTGCAACTGATAGTACAACATTCCCGGTCTGTTTGAGCTTGCAAGCAAATGTGAAAGAAAACTTATACCCATGCCAAGCGCCACATAATTTCTTAGGGTCTCCATGTTCTGGCTTTCAATTATTACATTTGGAGAAAATCCAGCATTTTCACATAAAGCATCGGCCTTTATGCGAAGCTTCATGTTTTTTTTAAGAAGCATAAAATTTTCATCGGCCAGAGCTGCAAAATTTTCAACGTAAGGCCAGTGCTTGTCAGGAGTTAGCTTGAGCTTGCTGTAAATGCCTGATTCATCGGGAACTGCCAACAGAATTTTTTCATTGAACATGTGGCAGCTTGTTAATTGTCCAGATGTGATTGGCAGCGGTATAAACGCAAAGTCAAGATCTCCGTTTTCTACCAGTGTTTCAAGCTGGTCTGATGATTCTTCGGTTATTTCTATTTTAATTCCAGGATAATTTTCTTTTAATGAAGAAATAAGCACAGGAAAAATAAAAGATCCATAAAACTGTGATGAGCCAACCCGAATTGTGCCATAATTTGATTCTGAAATATTTTTCATTTTCTTTTTAAGCCTGTCAGTTGCAAGCAAAATTTCATTGGCATCCTCAAGAAATATTTTTCCCGCAGAAGTCAATGTCACAGTCATGTTGTCACGGTCAAACAGTTTAACGCTTAGTTCGTTTTCAAGCCTGCTGATGGCCTGGCTCAGTGTTGGCTGACTTATGAAAAGTTCATCAGCAGCTTTGGAGTAACTTTTATACTTGGCTATTGTAGAAAAATAAAGAAAATCTTTTAATCGCATGATTCCTCCGGGCTATAGCTAAAATTTATAGCAATATTATATAAGGATATTGTACAAAAAACAATAAATAATATATAATCAATTTATGTTGAACATAAAAGTTACGGCAAAAAGCGTTTGCTACCTGATAAGTATATAAAGTAATAAAAGCAAGAGGTAACTATGAAAAAAATTGTGTACATCGGTTGCAGGACCACAAAGGAAAGAAATGCAAGCGGAAAAGGGTTGAAAGTGTACAGCATAAATCATGATGGAAACTGGAAGGTAGTTCAAATTATCAATGATTTGATAAATCCATCATATCAATGCTTTGATAAGGACAGGGAATTTTTGTACACTGTTCACGGAGACATAAGTGCTGTTAGTTCATTCAAAATAGACAAGAACACAGGAAAGCTGTCTCATCTTAATATGGTTGATTCCGGTGGCAAAAATCCTGTTTTCATAACAGTCAATAAAAAAAACCAATACATATATGTAGCTTCTCTTCAAGGGGGCGCTGTGAGCGTATTGAAAAGAAATGCTGATGGCAGTCTTACAAACCCAGTATTCAAGGCTGTATTACAAGGCAAGACAAAAGAAGATATTTCTCATCCACATCAGTGTGTATGGGATAAGAGCGGGAAATATTTGATTGTTCCTGCCCAGGGGAGAAATGACGGTTTTTGTGAGGTCAATGTATTCAAATCAAATGATGACGGGTCTCTTACTATTGTTAATTGCCACATGGCAGGAAAAGGGGATGAACCGAGGCATGCTGCTTTTCATGACAACAACAAATATTTATATGTGATCAATGAAAAGGGAAATTCTGCAGCATTTTATATATTTGACGAAAATGATGGAAGTCTTTTACATAAACAAGAAGTATCCACATTGCCCAAAGATTATGAAGGGGAAGGTCAGGCAAGTGCTGTTGTTATTCATCCAAACAATAAATTTCTTTATGTGTCAAACAGAATTCATGACAGCATTGCAGAATTTGAAATAGATGAGTGTGGATATTTAAAATGCAACGCTCACACTGATTGCATGGGAAAAACGCCGAGATTCATGACATTCAGCCCTGATGGAAAACAGCTTTTCGTTGCTAATGAAGACAGTCATACAATCAGAATATTTGATGTTGATGAAAAAACAGGAAAACTTATTTTTTCCGGAAAAACAATTGAAACTGAAAGTCCCGTATGCGTGGTATTCCTGTAGTAGCATACCATGCTGAATATAAAATAAATAAAGAAATGAGGCTAATTATGGGAAAAAATATGACGCGAAAAATCATTGAAAACCATTATGTATCAGGAAGCATGGTTGCAGGTGAAGAAGTTGCCATAAAAATTGATCACACACTTACACATGACGTTACAGGAACTCCTGCATATCTTTCATTTGAAACATTGGGAATACCAAAGGTAAAAACTGAACGTTCTGTAAGTTATATAGATCACAACATGTTGTATGCTGACAACAAGAATCCGGATGACCATATTTATCTGCAGACAGTTGCCAAAAAATATGGAATTTATTTGTCGAAAGCAGGAAATGGAATATGCCACACAGTGCATTTTGAACGTTTCAGCAGACCAGGAATAACGCTTTTGGGATCTGACAGCCACACACCCACAGGTGGAGCAGTAGGTGCTCTTGCAATAGGAGCAGGAGGGCTTGACGTTGCTATGGCCATGGCAGGAGAGCCTACGTACCTTAAAATGCCATATGTAGTAAATGTAAGGCTTCATGGAAGACTGTCACCGGGCGTTTCAGCAAAAGATGTTATACTTGAAATGCTAAGACGCGAAACTGTAAAGGGAGGCATAGGCAAAGTTTATGAATACACCGGAGAAGCTGTTGCATCCATAAGCGTGCGTGACCGTTCAACCATTACAAACATGGGAGCTGAAATGGGCGCGACAACTTCTGTATTTCCAAGTGATGAAATCGTGCATGAGTTCTTCATAAATGAACAAAGAGAACAGGACTGGACCCAATTAGGGCCCGATGAAGATGCCAATTATGATGAAGTTATAGATATTGATTTAGACAAGATAGAGCCATTGGTAGCAATGCCGGACATGCCTGATAATGTTACAGAAGCAAGGAACTTAAAAGAAATAAAAATCAACCAGGTGTTTATAGGAAGCTGCACAAATGCTTCATATACTGATTTTGCCAAGGCTGCAGCTATTGTTGACGGTAAGATAGCTCATCCTGAAGTAAGCTTCGTGGTAGCTCCGGGAAGCAGACAAATGTATTTGATGCTTCTAAGAGACGGCATTATAGGAAAACTTGTGGCTGCTGGAGCGCGCATAATTGAATGCGGATGTGGTGCATGCTGCGGCATAGGTCAGGCGCCAAGCACTGACGGCATATCTTTGCGTACATCAAACCGAAATTTCAAAGGAAGAGGCGGGCACTTGAATGCGAAGCTTTACCTTTCAAGTCCTGAAGTAGCTGCAGCATCTGCAATAACCGGTTATATTACAGACCCTAGAGATTATTTTGATGTTGAATTGCTGGAAAAAATAATAGAACCTGATGATTTTATAGTTGATGACAGACTTATAATTCCCCCGGCTGAAGATGGAGAAGATGTTGAAGTTGTGAGAGGACCAAATATCAGACCAATGCCTATAAATGATCTGCTTCCTGAAACACTTAATGCTAAGGTATCAGCAGTTAGAGGAGACAACATAACTACTGATGACATAACTCCAGCTAACGCTCAGTTTTCAGCCCTACGTTCAAATATTCCCGAGATAAGCAAGTATTGTTACGGACGAATTGATCTGGGATTTCACGACAGATGCAAAACACTTGGACAGAGCATCATTGTTGGAGGAGAAAATTATGGACAAGGCTCAAGCAGAGAGCATGCTGCTCTGGCACCCATGTATTTGGGAGTTAAAGCAATAATTGCAAAATCAATGGCTCGAATTCATAAGAACAATCTTGTGAATTACGGTGTCCTGCCTCTGTTATTTGAAAATAAAGAAGATTATGACAACATCGAAATGATGGATGAACTTGAAGTGGAAAACATAGCTGAACAAATAAGATCGAGAAAAGTTACAGTAAAAAATATCACAAAAGGAACATCATTTAGAACAAAAGTTGATTTGACTGACCGTGAAATCAGCATCATCATTGCCGGCGGGCAACTCAGATATGTTGCAAATAAAAACAAATAAGGAGAATAGTATGGAAAACATTATTACAGCTCAGGAAAAATTTGCGGAATTAATTAAGTCAGAATATGCACGAATTGAAAGGATGAAGGCAGACTGCGAGATTACCGATTTCTCAAAATTAGAAAAGATTGTTGTAGGAATCATGCCAGGGGATGGCATAGGACCAATTATAATAAAGGAAGCAATAAAAGTTTTAAATGCACTTCTTGAAAGTGAAATCAGATCGGGAAAAGTGGAGATCCGTATGATTGAAGGAATGACTATTGAAAACAGAGCTGCAAAAATGCAAAGTCTTCCTGATGATGTTTTTGAAGAAATAAAGAAGTGTCATGTTTTGTTGAAAGGTCCTATGGTTACTCCAAGAGAAGGAGATCCATGGCCAAACCTCATAAGCGCCAATACAATGCTTAGACGCGAACTTGAACTTTTTGCTGCGGTACGTCCTATAAAAATTCCAGAGAAAAATATTGACTGGGCATTCTTCAGGGAAAATATAGAAGGTGAATACATCTGGGGCAACAAGGGCATACAGGTGGATGAAGATCTTGCTATAGATTTCAAGGTTCAGACAAAACAAGGAAGCGAAAGAATAGCAAGAGCTGCATTTGAATATGCGCGCAAGAATGGCAAAAATAACGTGACTGTTGTTACTAAGTCAAATATTGTCAAACTGAATGACGGCAATTTTGTAAAGGCAGTGAAAAAGGTGGGCGAAAAGTATCCAGAAATAGAAGTACAGGAAAAACTGGTTGACGCGATGTGTGCTAAGATGATGGACCCAGAATTCAGCAAGGGCTGTGAAGTGTTTGTTCTTCCGAACCTTTACGGAGATATAGTGACAGACGTGGCTGCAGAACAGCAGGGAGGTCTTGGAACAGCTTCATCTTCAAATATAGGAAACAAATATGCTATGTTCGAAGCTATTCATGGAACTGCTCCATTCCTTATTTTACACGGGAGAGGAAATTATGCAGACCCATGCAGCTTAATAAGAGCAGTTGGAATGCTGGTTGCACATATTGGTTACGGCAATAGGAAAGCTCTTCTTGATAAGGCACTAGACATATGTACAGTAACTGAAAGAAAACATGTTGTGACAACAGACAAGGATGGAGCAACTGCTGAAGAATTTGCAGATTATCTTCTGGAAACACTAAAATCAATGCTTTAATAATCAATATTTAATTTGACACAATATATAAATATATGTTATGTGGCAAAATATAATATTAATTATAGGAGAAAAAATTATGAAAGTATATGATTACAGTGTAAAAAAAGTTGATGGAAGTAATGTATCTTTAAAAGAATATGAAGGAAAAGTACTGTTAATTGTTAATACTGCTACAGGATGCGGTTTTACGCCTCAATATGACGGTCTTGAAAAGTTATATTCAAAGTTTAAAAATGACGGTCTTGAAATTTTAGATTTTCCATGCAATCAATTTTTAAACCAGGCTCCCGGAACAAATGAAGAAATAGTAAATTTCTGCAAATTAAACTTCGGAACAGAATTTGAAACATTTTCTAAAATAGATGTTAACGGTGAAAGTGCTGATCCATTATATAAATTTTTAAAAGAAGAAGCGCCTGATGATGTAGATAATGGAAAAATGGCTGATTTGCTGATTAAACTTAAAGGTATTTTTTCTACAGAAAAAAATGAAATCAAATGGAATTTTACAAAGTTCCTTGTAGACAGAAATGGAGATGTTGTAGCTAGATTTGCTCCAACTGTTACACCTGAAGAGTTAGAAGAGCACATTGTAAAGCTTATATAAATAAATATTTTCATATAAACAGTGCCGGAATATTCCGGCACTGTTTCATTGCTTATCTTTTTCAAGTATGATGTTTACCACATTGACATTAACTGCAGATACAGTAAGGTCTGTCATAGTTTCTATTTCTTTTTTTACGGATTCTTGTACTTCTTTTGAAATATCGGCAATGTTAAGGCCATATTCAACATTGATATTGATGTTCAATGTAACTGTGTTATCGTTCATTTCAACCTTAATTCCCTTTTTAATTGAATTTTTGGAAAAAAGATTGCCTAATCCTTCTGATTGTGATGAGTAAACTCCTTTAACATTGCTTGTTGCTATTCCGGCCATAGCTATAACAACATCATCTGATATTTTTACTTCACCGATTTCAATGCTATCATTTTGTTCTGACATATGAATTCCTCCTAATGTAATTATAGTCACTTTTTTTTAATATACCCTGATTTTTCGACATTAAGCATTAATATTTGATAAATTAAATTTTACATTATAACATTATGTTTAAACTTTAAAATGCTAGGTATAAAAATAAAAGAAACAATATACAAAAAAGGAGGTTAAAACAAATAACTTAATAAGCATGAGCAGTTAAGAAGTTAATATAAATATTTAAAATTTACAATATTTTGTTGATCTTAATAATTGAATATTATGAGTCAAAATCAAAATACTAACAATGTCTGAAGTTAATATGCTATGAAATTATAATAATAGATATACACTTAGGAGGAAATATGAAGCCATCAATAAATTCAAAAATATCATTAATAGGAGTAGCAATTGATCTTGGAGCAGGAACTCCCGGCGTTAGTCTTGGACCATCTGCCGTTAGATATGCAGGAGCCGTTGACAAACTAACAGGTCTTGGGTATGAAGTGAAGGACGAAGGAGACATAATGGCCAATAAGCCCATCAGTCCTAATACGGATGGAATAAAGCTCAATCATCTGGATGAAGTTGTAAGAGTAAACACAGAATTGTGCAGTAAGGTATCAGAAGTGATGCAAGAAGGAAGATTTCCTTTGGTTATGGGGGGAGACCACAGCATTGCAATAGGCACCATAGCCGGAGTATTGCAGCACAAGAAAAATCTCGGTGTAATATGGTTTGATGCTCACGGAGACATCAACACTGAAGAAACGTCTCCTTCTGGAAATATACATGGAATGCCTGTGGCTGTAAGCATGGGATTTGGGCATGAACGACTAACAGGAATAGGTGGAAGCGATAAAAAACTCAAGACTGATAAGTTTGTATTCATAGGAAGCAGGGATCTTGACGCTGGAGAAAGAAAGGTTCTTAAAGACCTAGGAGTAACTGTTTTTACCATGCATGAAATTGATCGTCTTGGCATGACAGAAGTAATTGAACGGGCGATTAAAATAGCAGGGGATGGCACAGACGGAATTCATGTGAGTTTTGACATGGACATCATGGATCCAATTTATGCTCCGGGAACAGGTACAAGAGTTCCGGGAGGACTTACTTATCGCGAGAGTCATTTGGCTCTTGAAATGATAGCATTGTCAGAGAAGCTTGTAAGCGCTGAATTTGTGGAAGTAAATCCGATTATTGACAACAACAACCAGACAGCAAAGGCAGCTGTAGCTCTTATGGGTTCGCTTCTTGGTGAATGGCTCATATAACATTAAAAAACGTAAGGAGACTAAATGACTGACAGAACATATAAACTAACAGGATGGAATTTTGACAATAGTTACGCCCGTTTGCCGGAAAAATTTTATACACATCAAAACCCAACTCCGTCTAGGGCACCTGAATTGGTTGTTCTCAATTACCCACTGGCCAGAACTCTGGGACTTAATATAGGAATGCTTAAAAGTAAAAGTGGAATAGAAATGCTTTCGGGTAATCTTACGCCTGAAGGATCAATACCTCTTGCTCAGGCTTATGCAGGACATCAGTTCGGATATTTTACAATGCTTGGAGATGGGCGTGCAGTTCTTTTGGGAGAACAAATCACTCCAAGGTCAGAAAGGGTAGATATTCAACTTAAGGGCTCTGGAGAAACACCATATTCAAGAAACGGAGACGGCAAAGCAGCTCTGGGTCCAATGCTAAGGGAGTTCATTATGAGCGAAGCAATGCATGCACTTGGAATTGAAACTACAAGAAGCCTTGCTGTTGTAACAACTGGAGAGAAAGTATACCGTGAATCACCGCTGGAGGGAGCAATTTTAACGCGTGTTGCATTAAGCCACATACGAGTGGGTACATTTCAATACGCTGCTAGCTGGGGAAATATAGATGATATAAGAGCACTTGCAGATTATACAATAAAGCGTCATTATTCTTTTATTGAAAATGAGGATGATAAATACTTGTTATTTCTCAGAGAAGTTATTAAACGTCAGGCAATGCTAATTTCAAAATGGCAGCTTACAGGTTTCATACATGGGGTCATGAACACTGACAACATGTCCATAAGCGGTGAAACCATTGATTACGGTCCATGTGCATTCGTGGATGACTACGATCCTGAAACGGTATTCAGCTCCATTGACAGAAATGGACGTTATGCATATGGTAATCAGCCCAAAATAGCTGAGTGGAACCTTTCAAGATTTGCTGAAACCTTGTTGCCTCTAATTCATGAAAATAAAGAACAGTCAGTTACAATGGCAACGGATGCCGTTAAAGAATTCAGCAACATTTACAAAAGTCAATGGCTGGCAGGAATGCGAGCAAAACTCGGAATTTTCAATGAAGAAGATGAGGATGAAACGCTGGTTAATGAACTTTTTGATATGATGTACAGATATCATGGGGATTTTACAAACACATTCAGATCATTGACTCTTGGAAGATACGAGGATACAGCCATGTTCGGTACTGAAGACTTTTCACGTTGGTTTGATAGATATAAGGCAAGGCTCACAAGACAGCAGGAAGACAATGATGAATCTAAAGAACTTATGAGAAACTCAAATCCTTCCATAATTCCAAGAAATCACAGGGTGGAAGAGGCACTGAATGCAGCCGTCAATAATGGGAATTATATTACCATGGAAAAACTTATGGACGTTCTTTCAAAACCATACGCATATACAGATGATCAGTTAGAATACACAGAACTTCCTGCAGAAAAAAATAAATGTTACAAAACATACTGCGGAACATAAAAAAATTATGTAACCAAGAATACAAGGTAAAGGAATGCTTGAAGCTAATCAGCGTTCCTTTTTTATTTTTGTTGAAAAACGTCGGAAATTAAGATAAAATATTTGTAAATATAATTTTAAATTTTTTAAGAATAGTAATAATTTTGAGGGCTATGGTTATGGAGACTAAAAATATGTTAGAAAACGTTAAGAAATATAACAAGATAATCATTGTTTTCATTGTCTCGCTGCTTCTTTTTGGTGCTGCAGCATATTTTAACACCTTTTTTAAGGAAGTAATGTCTGTGGCTACATATCTTACATGGCACAGCTTGTTCGAATTTGCAAGCATACTGGCAGCTTTTTCAATATTTTTGGTTACATATCACGTTTATGATGAATCCGGCAGTCTCCGAATGATATTGCTTGGCTGCACATTCCTTGCAATGGGATGCCTCGATACATTTCACACATTAAGCTACAAAGGAATGGCTGATTTTTTTATTTCAAACGACGGCGCAAACAGAGCCACAACTTTCTGGATTTTTTCAAGGCTTATAGGTAGTATCGGATTTCTCGAGGCAGTGACAATTCCGCTTAACGTAAAATGCAAGTATAATAAATGGCTTTTTGTAGGTCCAACAGTGATGCTTGTTGTTGTTTTACTTATAATAGCAACATATTATCCTCATGTATTTCCGGTCATGTATGTGGAAGGTAAAGGCCTGACTTCAGCAAAAATTGCCACGGAGTATTTCATAGTATTCATAATGGGAATTACATTCTTGAAAAATGCAGCTGATTATAAACATGAAAAATCCAGTCAGGAATATCTTTTTATGATTTCACTTCTGGTATCAATTTTCAGTGAATTTGCTTTCATAAGCTATGGAAGCGTATATGATGCATTCAATTATCTTGGACATATTTATAAGATAGTAGCTTACTTTATTTTGTTTAAGGTAATTTATGCAGAAAATGTAAGCATTCCATACCGAGAAATGAAAAAAACTAAAAACGAGCTGAAAAGATACTCTGATAATCTCAATTATCTTGTAAAGCAAAGAACTGAAGAACTTGAGGAAATAAACCAGACATTGATGACAGATTTAGAGTACGCCAGAGAAATGCAACGTTCTATGCTTCCATCACAGATGCCAAAAGACATAAAAGTTTCATTTCAAGCTGAATACCTGCCTGCAGAGCGTTTAAGCGGAGACTTTTATAATGTCATTAAACTTGATGAAAATAATATTGCAGTCTACATAGGAGATGTATCCGGACATGGTGTTTCAGCGGCTATGCTTACGGTGTTTGCCAATCAGAATATTGTTTACACAAACGATGAAACTGATGATTTGGAAATAATAACCCCGGGATTTGTCCTTAAAAAAATGTACAAGTCATTCAACAAAACAAATTTCAATACTGAAGCGTACCTTGTAATGCTTTACGGAGTTTACAATACAAGTTCCGGATGTTTCACATATGCTTCAGGAGGACTTAACGAGCCACCTCTTGTAATAAAGAACAACGGTGAAATCATTGAACTAAACAGCAATGGATTTCCCATATGCAAGCTGGGCGAATACTTCATGCCATTTTTCGAAGACAGTATAGTCAATCTTGAATCAGGAGATAAGATCATGTTTTATACTGATGGATTGGTTGAAGCAAAAAACAATGAGGGAGAAATTTACGGACAGCAGAAAATGAAGGACTTTTTAAGACTGAACACTACTCTTGGGGCTGATGATCTTAAGAATGTTGTAAAACAAAACTTGTTTTCACATTTAGGTGATGAAAAGAAATTAATGGATGATGCTACTTTTTTAATAATGGAAGTACACTAGTCTGTTAATAAATACAATGACAGTATTTGTTTGGTATAATTTAAAAATAAATTCTTAACAGTTGTGTTAAGTTTGTTTTTAGGATATATGGTTCCCTTACTAATTGGCGGGTATATTATATAATAATCTATCAAGGAGAGGACTATGGCAAATATAATTCTGGACGACAAGGCCAGGGATCATATTATGAAAAATGGCGGTACTGTTACAATTGAAAAGGTTAAAAGCGGATGCGGATGAACGTCTGCAGCTCTGCCAAGAGTACGGTTAGGTGAACCGGTTATAGAAGAGAGATTCGATTTATATGAAGTGAATATGGTTAAGATTTACATATCCAAAAATCTTACTCCCAAGAGTAATGACATTCATATCAGATTCAGCAGTTTGTTTGGAATCTTTAAAAACCTGGATGTTTTCGGATTTGAGATATTTAAGTTATAAATTGTAATGCCATTACGATAGACGTAATGGCATTTTTGATAAAGTCTTGCATTTTCAGTTGATTAATATGCGTACACCATTACTCCAGACTTATAAGCCACTTGCTTTGAGAGAATCCACTGGTTTGTGGTTGTATTGTCATAATAAAACATGGCTCCGTTTGTGGGGTCTGATCCGTTTAATGCTTCCTTTGCTGCCTGTATGGCTTGAGCGTTGGCAGGATTATTGATCCAGCCAGTTTGCACAGGTGTGAACTGGTAATATCCGCCTATATAATGGTACACTACATCTTTTATAGTGTTTGGCCATAGATTGCTTTCGACTCTGTTCATTACAACAGCGCCAACAGCAACTTGAGCTTCGTAAGGCTGTCCCTGTGCTTCTGCCATAATCAATCTTGACAAAATATCAAGGTCCTCAGCTGTATATGAGACAGTTTCAACTTTAGTCTCAGGAACTGCTTCAACTGTTGGAACAGCTTCAACAGGTTGAACCGCAGTCTTTGGAACTTCAGCAACTGGAACTTCTGTCGGAGCAGGATTTTGAGAGGCTGCAGGTTCTGCAGCAGTCTTTTCAAATGTCTTAGGAATGTTAAGGACCTGTCCAATGTCTATGTAATTTGTGTAAATGTTGTTTGCTCTTCTTAGGTCTGTTAATTCTATATTAAATTTTTTGGAAATTAAATACAGAGTGTCACCTTTTTGAACGGAATAAATCTGGCAGGGAACATATAGTTCTTGTCCAATGCTTAAGTTGTAGTTTCTTAGATTGTTGTCATCCATTAAAATTCCTACTGTTGTGTTGAAAAGACGGCTGATTTTGTAAAGCGAATCACCGCTGACAGTCTTGTAGGTTGCTGCATATGCTGCCTCAGATACTGAAAACGACAATCCGATAGTGAGACTTGTTGTCAATAGAATTGATTTGATAGTGTTTTTTTTCATTTTATCCTCCTTAGCCTTCCAGGTTAGTTGACGGATTAGGGTTGAGGTACCCCGCCTTAAGAAAGGCTTCACCCCGATGTATAATCCCCGGTACTTTATAAGATTCGGCTATGAAAATTGTAATGTAAATGTAACAAGTAATCAATGGTAAGTCAGTGCAGACAAGGTCATATGAAGTATATAAAGAAATTTATTCTAAATGTTTGAATGTTTTAAGTTTATTGGTATAAGTTGACACTAAATTTTTATTCTGTTATAGTTTTAATATAAGAAAGTTGTAAACATCATTAAAAATGGCCTAAAATATCTATTTCAATGATAGAAGATAGTTGAAAAAACTTCGGAGGAGTAAATGTTATGAATAATAAAACAATTAAAGTAGCAATTCTTGGTTTTGGAAATGTAGGTCAGGCATTTGCGAAGCTTTTAAATGAGAAAAGAACAGAAATCATAAAAAAATACGGATGCGATGTCAAGGTTGTGGCTGTGTCAACAGGAAGCAGGGGAGGCCTTGTAAACGAAAACGGAATAGATCTGGAAAAAGCCTGCAATAACATGAATGTTTTTCATAAATTTGATGAAAACAGCAAAGATTTTTCAAAACTAAACTCAATGGAAATAGCAGAGACTGTTGATTATGATGTAATCATGGAACTGACTCCACTAAAAATATTTTCAGGTCAGCCTGCAATTGACCATATTAAGACAGCTTTAATACGTCAAAAACACGCTATTAGTGCAAACAAAGGACCAATAGCATGGTCATATAAAACTTTGAAGGATATGGCTGAAAAACAAGGAGTTTTGTTTTATTTTGAAACTACAGTTATGGACGGTACACCAGTATTTAATCTGGCTGATGAAACATTGAAGATGTGCAGGGTTACAGAAGTGAAGGGAATTTTAAACTCCACTACAAATTTTGTGCTTGAGGAACTTGCAAAGGGCAAGAAATACGATGCGGTTATAGAAGAAGGTAAGGCAAGGGGATTTGTGGAAGCAGATCCTTCAATGGATATTGAAGGGTGGGATGCTGCTGCAAAGACTGCGGCACTTTTAAATGTGCTCATGGATGCAGACATAACACCATATGATGTTGAGCGAAAAGGAATTGAAGACATTACATACGAACAAATAATAGATGCAGAAAAAAGGGGAAATACAATTAAACTTCTTTGTTACGGAGGAATTGAAAACGGCAAAGTGGTAGGAAGAGTAAGTCCTCAGGAATTTCCAAAAGGATCTCTTTTAGCAGGCATAACAGGCACATCGTCTGTAGTGGCTATAACCACTGATTTAATGGGAACAATATCAATAGTCGAACATGATCCGGAAATTGAGCAGACAGCATACGGTGTATTCAGCGATTTAATTAGAGTAATTTACAACATGAACAACAAGATTGGAAATTAAGTTTATTTTACTAAAAATAATATTATATAATATAGCAAATCCCTGAATATATCAGGGATTTTATCTTGGTTCTTCCCACCATCCAAAAGCTATGCTTGCAGATGCAAATCTGCTTGGAGTCTGAGGATTTGAAAGGAAAATTGTAAATGATCCTCCCGGAGGAAAAATAAATTTTCCCTGTTCATCATCCACCAATGTTGTTCCAGGCTGACCTCTTCTTAAGAATGCCAGCACTCCTCCCGAAGGAATTCCTTTCGTGCTGTTTGTATACTGAAGTCTGACTTTGGGCCTTGGCAGTGGGAGCATAGCTGTATTGGCAGGAGTTATATTTCTGGAATTTTCCACTATACCTGGTGCATTGCTGTTAAACCATATTTGAGCTGTATATGATGATGCTATGTCACTTACTGTCCATACTGTCACATGAAGATTTACGCCTGAGTCCGGAGGATTGTACAACCTAGCCCATGTATTGGTTCCTTCTCCAAACGAAAGATAATCAGCAAAACCTATAAAATATTTTCCTTCCAGGGATTTAGCCAGATTGATTGGAACATCAACAACATAATTCATTTTATCCGGATATATTAATGTATTATAGTTATTTTCTTGAGGTGTTTCCTGGGTGTAATATATATTTTGATTATATAAATTACCGTTGAATCCTGGTTTGTTTCCATACATATAGTTATACATATTCACTCCATCTTTCCATAAGATAATACAGTATATGAAATTGAAACAATTATGGTGATAATTGGATATTATATAAAAAAGGCACTGCAATAATTGCAATGCCATAACAAAACTATAATTTTTTAATCTTTATTCTGCCATGAGCCATCTTCAGTACAGACGTAATTAGAGCCGTCTGAACCTTTTATGACTGAGCCAACGGCGTGGCTTTGATTGTTAAAGACACAAAAATGATTTGTATCAGCAGTTCCAATAGGTCTGTTGCTCAAAGATTTTACATGTCTTGGCTGAGAAATAACATTAACGAAAATATTATTGTTTTTATTATGATTTATCACAATATCAGTCCTTTCCATATCAGTTGTAGTGGCAAGTTTAAATAAAAATTATTTGTTTCAGTAATATTATTGCATTTTTGAACAACAATATAATCATCAATTGTTTGTTTAAATGTTTAAAAGTAGCATCTGAAAAATTTAAATTAAAATTTAACTGATAATTCAATTGATGTAAAATAACTGCCATTTGACAATGCAAATTTTTAATGTTATAATCATCCTACGTTAATGGTAGGTGATGAAAATGGCTGAAAACACAAAGAATGTTGCAAGCAACAGAAAAGCATATCACGAATATTTCATAGAAGACAAATATGAAGCAGGCATAGTCCTTGTTGGAACTGAAGTTAAATCTATAAGACAGGGAAAAGTTAACCTAAAAGATAGTTATGTAAACATAAAAGATGGTGAAGCTTATGTCATGAACATGCATATTAGTCCTTATGAGCAAGGCAACATTTACAATGTTGATCCACTGAGGCCCAGGAAACTTCTGCTGAACAAGAGAGAAATCAGGAAAATGCTGGGATTAGCAACATTGAAAGGCTATTCATTAATACCATTAAGCTTATATCTCAAAAATGGTCTTGTAAAAATGGAGCTTGCTGTAGCTAAAGGTAAGAAGAATTATGACAAACGTCAGGATCTTGCCAAGAAAGATGCAGAAAGAGGAATGCAAAGACAAGACGATTAACATTTACGGGGGCGTAAATGGTTTCGACGGGGGTATAGAAGGAAGATAAGCGAGTCGTTGCCGCAAAACAACGTAAAAAGTTGCAACAAAATATAAACGCAAAAGAAAATAATAATTTAGCATTCGCAGCGTAAGCTGCTCGCTTGTTCCGCTTAGCCGGCCTGTAGGCTAATCCGGGGCATCATCTAAATCAGGGAACTGCTTAAGGGGGCTTCGACCTTAGGTGGAATAATCGAAGATAGCTGATACTGTAGCCTGACGATAGGCGATAGTTGAGGCGAAACAAAAAATATCGTCTGCACTCGGAGAAAGTCTTGTGGAAATATTTTCGGACGTGGGTTCGACTCCCACCGCCTCCATAGAAAATTATGGAAAAATATTGAAACTCTTCAAATTTGAAGAGTTTTTTGATTGTGGACGTTATTTTTAATATTATGCTACTTTGTCGTCGTAATTAACGATAGCAATTTCAGTTAAAACATTTTTAAATAAATCTATAATTTTTTCGATTTGTTTCATTACTTCATTTTCGTAAAATACTTCTCCACATTGATCACAAACTAAAGAAGGAACATTTTTTATAATTATAATACTTCCATCTAAATCTAAAATGTAGTTAGTATTTTTATTTATCATATCACCTTTGCACATAAAACATTTCATATCATTGCTCCTTTCTTTTTTTAAAGCCAGGTTCCCATTTATCTAAACTTGGAAAGTATGCAGTTATTATCCATAACTTATTATCTCCAATTCCGCAAACAACATGTAAAAATTGAATTTTTATTGTTAATCCAAATATTTACCAAAGTCTCCTGATCCAAGCTATCATCCTTTCCAATATATAAATATATTTTACAATTAATTATATCATAAAAGATGGTTTTATTGAATACTATTTAAACATTTTTTAGTAATTGTAAGTTAACTTAGAAAATGTTTAGAAAGTAAAGTTTTTAGTATTTATAAAGTGTATTTTAATAAAAGTTTTATTCAGCTATTTATTATAATATCAAAATGATAATTAGGGATTCATGTTTAAAAAGTCGTATTAATATGGTTAGTAATTAGATTTATGGTAAATATATATATGATTTAATTTTAAAACATTAACTTAGTTAGAAAGGATGCAATATCTATGATAGAAGTACTTAAAGATTTACAACCTATTGATGTATTTAAATATTTTGAAAAGCTTTCACAGATTCCAAGAGGTTCAGGAAATGAAAAAGAGGTTAGCGATTATTTAGTATCATTCGCTAAGGAGAATAATCTGGAATATGTTCAAGATTCTGCATTAAACGTTGTTATTAGAAAGAAGGCATCACAAGGATATGAAAACAGTCCTGCTGTTGTTTTGCAGGGACATATGGACATGGTAAATGAAAAAAATTCAGATATAGAACATGATTTTACAAAGGATCCACTTAAGTTAAGAATAATAGATGATAATGTATATGCAGACGGTACAACATTAGGTGCTGATAATGGAATTGCAGTAGCAATGGGATTAGCAATTCTAGCTTCTGATGAATATCAGCATCCAGCAATAGAATTGCTTGTGACCACTTCAGAAGAAACAGGAATGGATGGAGCCATGGCACTAGATCCTAAAAATATAGCAGGCAGAACACTGATTAATATTGATTCAGAAGAAGAGGGTACTATATTAGTGAGTTGTGCCGGCGGGGTTACAGCTAAAGCATTAATTCCTGTTAAGTTTGAATCAGTAAATGAAAACCTAGTGCCTTATTCAATTAAGATAAGAGGCCTTAAGGGTGGACACTCTGGAATGGAAATAGATAAGGAAAGAGGAAACTCTAATAAATTAATGGGTCGAATACTTATGACTATTTTCTCAGAAAAAGATATTAGACTTAGTTCATTAAATGGCGGCTCAAAGCACAATGCAATTCCACGTGAGACTGATGCGATAATTTTAGTAAAAACTGAGGATAGTGCTTTTGTTGAAAAGAAAATACAAGAGTGTGAAGAAACATTTAAAAATGAATTAAGAACTCAAGATCCTGACATTAGAGTAGAGTTTGAAGTTTTACATTCTCTTCCTTCACAAATGCTTTCAAAAGAATCAACTAAAAATGTTGTTAGATATTTATACTTAATTATTAATGGAGTTACTTCAATGAGCATGGACATTAAGGGATTAGTAGAAAGTTCCTTAAATCTCGGAGTTGTTACAACTTATAAAGACGGGGTAGAATTCATAAGCTCAATTCGAAGTTCTGTCAGGAGTTTAAAAAATGAATTATATAACAGATTATTTGTAACCGCTGAAATTAATGGAGGAAATGTAGTCAGCGAATCTAACTACCCTGAATGGGCATATAATCCTGATTCAAAAATAAGAACAATATTTGAAAGTGTATTTGAAAAAATGTACGGGAAAAAGCCTCATATATCGGCAATACATGCCGGTCTTGAATGCGGACTGTTTTCAGAAAAATTTGGCGAATTAGATGCAATTTCCTTTGGACCAAATTTATATGATGTTCATACTCCAAATGAACATATGAGTATTTCTTCAGTTCAGAGAACGTGGGAATATTTGTTGGAAATATTAAAAAATATAAAATAAACTATGAAATAAAATTAACGGAGGTTTTTAATGGATAAAAAGTTATCTAAAGATGCATATGGTAATGTGCCTGGTAAAGATTATGTGCCTTATATATCTAGCGGGTCCAAATTAGGTGGAAATGTTGCAGTTTTAACAATAGGTATTATCTTATCTGTTTTATTTGCAGCATCTACCGCCTATTCCGGTATGAAATCTGGTCTTACAGTTGCTGCTGGTATACCGGGTGCTATTATAGGTTCAGCTTTTATATCAGCATTTTCTAAAAAGAAGGGGCTCCTTGGAAAAAATTTAATACAAGGTATGGCAAGCGGTGGAGAATCCGTTGCCAGTGGTATAATATTCGTATTGCCAGCAGTTCTATTAATAGGTTCAAATGTTTCTTTTATAGAAGGTTTTGTAGTTGGCACAGGTGGAGTTTTATTTGGTATTGGAATAGCCTCCATCGTTCATAAATATTTAATCGTAGAAGAACATGGAAGATTAATGTACCCTGAGTCAATGGCCATATCAGAAACACTTGTTGCTTCTGAAGGCGCTGGAGATTCAATAAAGTTCATGGGAATAGGGTTTGGAATAGGTGGTATTATAACTGCTGTAACCAGTTCATTTTTAAATATGGCTAACAATGTTATAAGCTATGTAAACGAATCTTTCTATAAGTGGAAATTTCAGATTGAAGTTAATCCTCTATTATTAGGTATAGGATTTATAGTTGGATTAGATGTTTCTTTAATTATGTTTGCTGGTTCTATATTAGCTAACTTCGGCATTTTGCCTTTAATAGGTTATTTTACTGCTCTTGGTCAAAGCAATGCATTTGTATGGAATGATCCAGGTACTGCTATAAATGCCATGAATGTTTCAAATATTTCTGGCAGTTATGTAAAATATATAGGTGCAGGTATGATGCTTTCTGGTGGATTAATAGGAGCTATAAGGCTAATACCAACTATTATTTCTTCCATAAAAGAAACCCTTAGTGCTAAATCTACAAATAATGCTGATAGTTCATCTGTTGGAACATTAATATTATTAGGTGGTATAATAATTGGATTTTTAGCAGGTTTCTTGATTTCTGATGGAAATATATTAATGGCAATAGTTGCTTCGATTTTATCTTTATTTTTATCACTACTATTTGTCATTGTTTCCGGTCGCTTAACAGGTACTATTGGAACTTCAAACCTTCCTGTTTCTGGTATGACCATAGCTTCTTTAGTTCTTGTAACTTTATTATTTGTTGCACTGGGTTGGGTAAGTCCTGAAAATAACAAATCTTTACTTTTATTTGGTACATTCATAGTTACTGCAATAGCTATTGCAGGTGGATACTGTCAATCACAAAAAGTTTCTTTTATATTAGGCGGAGAAAAAAATGAAATGCAAAAATACTTTGCAATTGCTTCAATAGTTGGTGTTGCAGTAGTTATTGGAACTATACAATTACTATCAAGCCAACTTTCATTGACTGGTGATGATGTCACCTTTGCTCTGCCTCAAGCTAACTTAATGGCAACTTTAACTGCCGGTATTATATCCGGTGAGCTGCCTTGGGTTATGATAATTGTAGGCACTGTTATGGGAATTGTATTGTTTTTATTAAATCTTCCTATAATGACAATTGCCATAGGTTTCTATCTGCCAATATCCACTACTTCTATAATTTTAATTGGTGCTTTAATTCGCTTATTAGTAGAAAGAACTTCAAAATCTGAAAAAGAAAAAGATGGTAAAATTTCAAATGGTATAAGTTTATCTTCCGGGCTCGTTGCAGGTGGTTCCATAATAGGTCTTGTGGGGATAATACTTCAAGTTTCTGGTGTTATAAAAGGAACTGCACCAAGTGGCTTCGCTGAAACCAATGGTATGGCATTTTTGTTACTAGCAGTCCTTGTAATAGCGACAATACTTCCTATAATAAAAAGCAAACCAAGTTGACATTAGTGTCATTTTATGCGGCAATGAACATAAAACAATGAACAATGAACAAAAAGAGTATGACAGCTAAAGTTAGCCGCATATTTCTACTGTTCATTGTTCATTTTTCATTATTAAATTTACATAAAAATATATCAGGGTGAAGATAAAAGAAATTATTATGTATCTTGAAATATTAATTAATACCGAAAGCGCACCTAGTATTAAAATTATTTACGAATTACTTCTTAAAAACAATAATGCCTGCAATCATAAGAACTACGCCAATTAGTTTGCTCCATTCAAAACACATTTTATCAGTGCCAAATAATCCAAAACTTTCAATTAAACAAGAAATCACAAGTTGTGCCAATAAAATTAACATTGTTGCATATGCAGGTCCCAAACTTGATATGCTTTTAATGACAGTGAATGTAATAAATGCACCGATGACGCCACCAAATAAATATAATTTGTTGCTGACATTAAACACCGAAAGTAAATTTTCGCGGCCGGCGAAGAACCATATACTTATACTTGCAACAAAAGCTGTTAAATGTACCCAACTATTTGTAGCCCACATATTTGATGAATCCATTACACGAGTATTAAAAACACCTTGAACACTCATTAATAATCCAGCCAGCAAAGCAATTAAAATACCAACCATACTAATCTCCTTATATAAAAATGATATAAGTATAGTATTCCTCAAAAAGTTAATTTAAGCAAAAACAACTTCTTTCTCATAGAGAAATTGAATTTTAGTATTGAGGAAATTTTGTTGTGGTGTTAATGATTCTCATATATTCCTATCATAATCAGTAAAAATATAGAACAAAATCCAGATATTAGCAAACAATATAAAATGATATGAAATAGATTTAAACAGTGACAAAAAATAAGCAGCGCCTGAATATCTTATACTAGATACCAGGCGCTACTTATTTTCTTGGATACCCATTCAATACCTCTCGGTAAAGATTCAACATACATTTTACTTAATTACTACCCTACCAATATCTTTACTCTTGTTTGGCTTAGCCGCTTTATTTAATCTAACTGTTAACGGGTTAGACCACGATTTTAACCATTACAACTGGTAATTGTATTGATTCTGTTAGAATTATAGTAACTGATGTTGTAACATATATGTACCCGACAATTTTAGCTTTAAACATAAAATAATAAATATTTTAAAAAATTTCTGTTTTCATAAGTGCTGTACGTAAATTTTATTTAAATTTCAACAACTTCACAGCTATCTATTAAATGTTTAATGAAAAGCTGAACCTGCGGAAGTTCATAATATGAATTTTCATATAAAACATATGTGTTCCTTTCAAAAGGTGTCCCATCTTTAAAATAAAGTCTTTCAGTGTGACCTTCAAAGTTATCTAAACAAATTTGGGGAAGTATGCACCACCCTATACCGTTTCTTACCATTTGCATGCAGCATATCAGATTATCCAGACAAATCTTTGAAGTATTGCCAGGCAGATTATTTTCTTCAAGCCATTTGTGGAGCTCTAAACTCGATCTTGTATCAGTGCTTCGGTTTATATATGGATAGGAGTCAAGCGGCTTATTTGCATTTTCTTCGCTGCAAACCAACAACATAGGTTCCTTAAACAAGAGTTTTTTTCCTTCATCCCACTTAAAATCTCCCCGAACAATGGCAATTGAAATTTCATCATTCATCAACATCTTGTATAAATTTTTGCTTTGGTCTGTTGTTATATTAATATTAACCAAGGGATATAGCTGGGTATATGTTTTTAAGACCCCAGGCAATCTGTAATGAGAAAAATTCACAGAACACCCCATATTCAATGTTCCTCCTATGAAACCTTGATTTATATTTACATGATTTTTCATTTCAGCTGTAGTTTTATAGATAGTTCTTATGTAGGATATAATACTTTCACCAATGGGCGTAAATATAACTCCTTTTTTAGAACGAATCAGCAAATTACAATTTAACTCAGCTTCCATTTTTATTAATCTTTTTGTCAAAGCAGGCTGAGATAAGAATAGTTTTTGCGAAACTTTAGTAATATTTTTTGCTTCATATAATTCAAGAAGAATTTCATAATCTTTTTCATCCATTTAAAAATCTCCTGACGATAACTTTTGGTTATGAATACTGATGAAATTATACTATTTTACTTTGTATTAATCAATAAATAAAGTTAATTAAATCATGAGTTATATAAATCGGCTTTGTACTGCAATTTGATTGGCAACAAATTTACCTGAATATAATGCTCCCTGTATCCATCCGGGTTTTACGGAAACATGGTCTCCTGCAAAAAATACCCTGTTGTCATATTCAGGCAGCAGCATATTGTATAGAAAATTTACTTTTTGACCGGGATATGCCACTGCAAAAGCTCCTCTGAACCAAGGTTCCGCGTTCCAGTGAACCGTCTTGTAACTATCTATTAACGTATTTAAATATCCTTCCGGAAGACCATGAACCTTTTCAACATCCTTACGTATTGTTTCAAGTTTTCTGAAGATATTAAGACCACCGATTCTTGTAGCATCCTGTCCTAAGTTGTAAGATGCTATCAATACTCCGGGGGAATCTGAAGAACACAATCCTTCACTAAGGCATCGTATATGGTCAGGAGGGTAAACAATAGATTGTATGGGGAGATCTGTAAATGATATTCCACCGTTAATATTGCCGTATGGTGCATTTTCTTCCCAGAATCTTTTCTTGCATAAAAAAGCTGTCTTATGAGCATCTATGTAATTAAGTTCTCTGATTGCCTGCATTTTTAATTCGCTGAAATATGGTGAAAGTTCAAATGTTCTCAATACAGAAAAAGGAACTGCACATATTACAAAATCAAAGGTATCCATTAATTCTGCATTGTTGGGATTATCATAAATGATATTTATTTTTTTGCTGTCAGAAGATTTTATAATTCCATTTACAACATACCCTAATTTTATGGCGACTTTTCCTAAAATACTCGGATCATATTGAAATTCAGGAGGATTAGGGTTGTTGAGTGAATTAAAGAATGCCAGAGGAAGATTTACCATACCGCCTTTTATTCTGTAAGTATTGAGGAAATCAAGGCTGTATATGCTGTTCATTGTTTCGTCATGACTTGTGTTCAAAAGTGCTGCACTGAAGGGTTCAACTGCTGATATTAAGTTTATGGCACTTTGACTTAATCCCAATTGTTCATAAACCTGTCTGTTGTTAAGCTTCGTGATTCTTGAGTATTCTTCAGAGTACTGAGGTTGAATTTTTAGTATTTCGGTTCGCATTTCTGGAGTGAGACTGTCCAGCATTGTTTCTGCAGCATAATCGCTCAATTCATTCCACGGTGTGTTTTTTTCGCTTTCAGTCAAATTGTAAAAAGGATATATATTGTCAGTAATGCTTTGACCGGAAAAATCACGTCTTACCCTTATGTTATTTACAAAAATAAAGTTATTTGATTGGGGAGATGACAACGATTCAGTGTTCAAATTGAACAAATTGATATAATGCCAGGTTGTTTCATGAGATACAGGAATTCTCATGGCACCTAATTCCGAATAAAAATCCTTGGAGTTATTAAAATATGAAGTGTAAATTCTTCCGCCTATCCTGTTTGGTTCTGCGTCAAAAATAGTAATATTTGCACCAAGCTTTCTCAGCTCATATGCAGCAGCCAGTCCTGACAGCCCTCCTCCAATGATACCTATACTTAAATTTTTAAGAAACAGGGGCATTGCATATTGATAAATGTCATGGGGAGGTCTCAAAAGGTTTAAAATATTTTGAAAGTCCTCAGGCCTTCCAGAACGGTTTAAGGAATTTTGAAACAACTGATGTCGCTGTTCATCAGTGGGATTATAAAAAAAATCTTGAACAGACATAAAAAATTTCCCCCTTGGCAATTAAGAATCGTAATATATAAATTTCAACAAATTTCATATATTATATATATTGCATAAAAAACGTTTAATGCCATTAAATTCAATATGAGATAAAAGACTTGTAATCATATAATTAATATTGAAGTGAAGTGGTATAATCAACAAAAATTATAAACGTCCATTCTATATTTGAAAATATGTGACGTTTTTTCTATGTACAAATCGTTAATCTATGTTATATAATATAAAATATTGAACTTTTAAGAAGGTTATAAATAATGAAAAAAATTAAAGAAATATTTGGTGATTATGAAGCCGCAGGCAACTTGAACTTTGCTCTGGTTGAAGGGGTTGTGCTCAGCAAAAAAACAAAATCCATCGAATTGAAAATCAAATCCGATAAATATATTGAAGTAAAAGAATTGGAATGCTTAAATGACTTTATAAAAAGAAGATTCGCATTGGACGATTCTAAAATAATTGTAAGTTATTCTGATGAAACAAACAAAAAGCCCATTGAAGATGAGCTTAAAAATATTGTGTTCATGATTTCGGACAAGTTTCCTGCATTAAAAGCGGTTCTTAAAGACAGTGAATATGAAATAGCTGAAAATAACATTAGTTTTAAATTTAAATCGGCTGTGTCCGAAATATTGAAAGCCAAAGGATATGATAAAAAAATTCACGAAGCCATAAAAAAATTTTACGGCACATCTTATCACATTAATTTTGTGGACAAGGTAAGACAAGAGGATTTCATAAGGCAGCAGGAAGATGCTCTTGCAAAAGAAATGTATGACCTTCAGAGGGAAGCTCAATTTGCTCCTACAGCATCTGCACCTGCACAGTCTAAAAAAGTTCCTGAATTTAAACAAGAAGCAAAAGTCGAATCTTCTGGCAAAAAGACAAATCCTCAGCTTATACTTGGCAGAAATGCAAACCTTAAAGATCCTATAGTAAAAATAATCGATATTACTCCTGACGAAGGAAGAGTTGCCATAGAAGGAGAAATTTCAAATCTTGAATCAAAAGAACTTAGAAGCGGAAAAATACTTGTTTCCTTTGATGTGTATGATGGTTCAAGTTCCATGACATGCAAGATGTTCTTGAAGCCAGGCGAAGATGCTGAAGTTGTACCAAGGCTTAAAAAAGCTAAGGGAGTAAAAATTCACGGCAATTCAGGTTTCAGTAAATTTTCAGGAGAAATTGAGCTCATTGCAAATACAATCGTTGAAACTGAAGGTATCAAAAAAATCAAGAGAATGGATAATTCTGAACTGAAGAGAGTTGAACTTCACCTGCATACTCAGATGAGTCAGATGGATGCCATGACAAATGCAGCTGATCTCATAAAAAGAGCAATGGAATGGGGGATGAAATCTATGGCTATAACTGATCATGGAGTTGTTCAGTCATTCCCAGAAGCTCATAAACTCCTTGGAAGAGACAATCCTGACATGAAAATAATATATGGGGTGGAAGCTTACCTTGCTCCAGACAAAAAGCCGTCCGTTACAAATTGCAAGGGACAATCAATTGATACTGTATACTGCGTGCTTGACCTTGAAACCACAGGATTTTCTCCTGTTACAGAAAAAATCACTGAAATAGGTATCATGAAAATACAAGGTGGAAAGGTAATAGATGAATTCAGCTCGTTTGTAAATCCCCAAAAGCCTATTCCTGCGAGGGTTGTTGAGGTTACAAATATAACTGACGACATGGTAAGTGACGCGGAAACTATCGATAAGGTATTTCCCAAAATGCTTGACTTTATTGAGGGAAGCGTGCTTGTAGCCCATAATGCAGAATTTGACATGGGATTTCTTAAACATAATGCCAAAGAACTTGGATATGCTTTTGATTTTACTTATCTGGATACATTGTCGCTGGCTCATGAACTGTTTCCTGATTACAAAACATACAAGCTTGGAAGGATTGCAAAAAATTTGGGCATAAAGGTTGAAGTAGCTCACAGAGCACTTGATGACGTGGAAACCACAGTCAAGGTGTTTAATGTGATGCTTGAAATGCTTGTTAAAAGAGGAGCATCTTCACTGGATGACATAGACAAATACGCTTCAGATGAACAATCCAGAAATGAGTCCTATAAAAAACTTAAAACTTTTCATGCTATAATATTAGCAAAAAATTATACTGGTCTAAAAAACTTATACAAGCTTGTGTCATATTCACATTTGGATTATTTTTACAAGAAGCCGCGAATATTGAAAAGCATGTATGAAAAATACTCGGAAGGTTTGATAATAGGCAGTGCCTGCAGTGAAGGGGAGCTTTACCAGGCCATTTTATTAGGAAAACCAGAACAAGAAATAGAAAAAGTAGCAAAGTTTTATGACTATCTTGAAATACAGCCAATAGGAAACAATGACTACCTTATAAGAACTGAACAGGTGCCTGACAAAGATTATTTAAGAAACATCAACAGAAGAATAGTCGCTTTGGGCGAAAAATTTAACAAGCCTGTTGTTGCTACGGGAGATGTTCACTTCATGGACCCGGAGGATGAAATATACAGGCGCATACTTGAAGCGGGCCAGGGATTCAAGGATGCCGACTATCAGGCTCCTTTGTTCCTGAAAACAACAGAGGAAATGTTAAAGGAATTTTATTACCTTGGAGAAGAAAAATCGTACGAAGTTGTAGTAAAAAACACAAACATGATATCGGACATGTGTGAGAATATAAGCCCTATTTCATCGGAGAAATGCCCTCCTCACATTGAAGGCTGCGAACAGACTATCAAGGACATTGCTTTTGAAAAGGCTCATGAACTTTATGGGGACTCGCTGCCTGAGATAGTTCAGCAAAGACTTGACAAGGAACTTGATTCAATTATAAAAAACGGATTTTCGGTTATGTATATAATTGCACAGAAACTTGTATGGAAATCCAATGAAGATGGATATCTGGTAGGCTCAAGGGGGTCTGTTGGTTCATCGGTTGTTGCATATATGACGGGCATAACAGAAGTAAATGCCCTTCCGCCCCATTACAGGTGTCCAAAGTGCAAGCATTCAGATTTCACTGATTTAGGACTCAAAATTGGTTTTGACCTGCCCGACAAAGCATGCCCTGTGTGCGGAGAAATGCTTGCTAAGGACGGCATCGACATTCCATTTGAAACATTCCTTGGCTTCAATGGGGACAAGGAACCTGATATAGACTTGAATTTTTCAGGTGAGTATCAGGCAAAAGCACACAAATACACTGAGGTCATTTTCGGAAAGGGAACAACGTTCAAGGCAGGAACAATAGGAACCATTGCAGACAAAACTGCTTTTGGATATGTAAAAAAATATTTCGAGGAAAAAAACAAAACAGTCAGCAAGGCAGAAATCATACGAATTTCCAGGGGATGTACCGGGATCAAGAGGACTAGCGGTCAACATCCGGGAGGCATAATAGTTGTGCCAAAGGGACGTGAAATATTTGAGTTTTGCCCTGTGCAGCATCCTGCCGATGACCCTGATTCAGATATTATAACAACGCATTTTGATTATCACTCAATTGACCAGAATCTTCTTAAGCTGGATATACTTGGACATGATGATCCTACAGTAATAAGAATGCTGCAGGATATTACAGGAGTAGATCCTAAAACCATACCAATGGATGACAAGGATACTATGTCATTGTTTTCATCCACAAATGCTTTGAAAGTTACACCTCAGCAGATTAATTCAAAGGTTGGAACTTTCGGGGTGCCAGAATTCGGCACAAGGTTTGTAAGAGGAATGCTACTTGACACAATGCCTAAAACATTCATGGATTTAATATGTATTTCAGGTCTGTCACACGGTACAGACGTGTGGCTAGGAAATGCCAAGGAACTGATTGATTCAGGAATAGTTACAACCATAAGTGAGGCAGTTTGTACCAGAGATGATATAATGGTCTACCTTATCAAAAAAGGACTGCCGCCAAATGCAGCATTTAAAATAATGGAAACCGTGCGTAAGGGTAAAGCCCTGAAGGAACCAAAATGGCCTGAATATGAATCATTGATGAGAGAGCATGAAGTTCCTGAATGGTACATTGATTCATGCAAGAAAATAAAGTACATGTTCCCTAAGGCACATGCAGCGGCTTATGTAATGATGGCATTCAGAATAGCATGGTTCAAGGTGCACATACCACAAGCGTATTACGCAGCTTATTTTTCCATAAGAGCAAAAGCCTTTGATGCAGAATTCATGATTAATGGCAAAGAGGTAGTAAAGGAAAAGATAAAGGAAATTGACGCCCTTGGAAATGATGCATCAAACAAGGATAAGGATATGTATGATGACCTGGAACTGGTATTGGAAATGTACGAGAGAGGATATAAGTTCCTTCCCATTGATTTATACAAATCTCATGCAACTCAATTTCAGCTTGAAGAAGGAGGCATACGTCCCCCGCTAAACAGCATATCGGGCATGGGAAGCGTTGCGGCAGAAGGAATTTACAATGCTGCTCACGGAGAAGAAGAGTTAAAGTCAATTGATGACTTAAGAAAAAGTGCAAAAATAGGAAATGCTGCCATAGAACTTCTTAAAAAGTTCGGCTGCCTGAAAGGACTTCCTGAAAGCGATCAGTTAAGCTTTTTGGATGTAATATAATAATAAATAAATGTGGCGCAGGCAATAACTGCGCTATATTTATACTATAATAATGAATAATATTATCAAATAAGAAAAAGGAAGAAAAAATGACTAAAAGAAATGATTATATAAGCTGGGATGATTATTTTATGGGTTTAGCCCTTCTTTCAGCAAAAAGAAGCAAGGATCCTTCATCGCAGGTTGGAGCATGCATAGTTGACAGCAGATCAAACAGAATTTTAAGCGTAGGATACAACGGACTGCCAAGATTTTGTTCTGATGACGAATATCCGTGGACTAGAGAAGGAGACTCAATGGAAACAAAGTATTTTTATGTAGTCCATGCTGAACTAAATGCAATACTTAACTGCAGAGGTGCAAATCTTGAAGAGAGCAGGCTTTACACAACATTATTCCCGTGCAATGAATGTGCTAAAGCCATTATACAGTCAGGAATAAAACAAATAGTTTATTTAAGCAACAAATACTCCGATACAGATATAGTAAAGGCTTCAAAGAGGATGCTGGACAGCGCAGGTGTAGAATTTTACATGTTCGAAACAGACATTGACTGTTTAAATTTAAATTTCAAATAAAAAATCAGGAATAAAATTCCTGATTTTTATTTTGTATACTTTATGCTCTAGTAACGTTAGCAGCTTGTTCGCCTTTGTCACCTTTAACGATGTCAAAATTAACTTTCTGACCTTCTTCTAGAGTCTTGAATCCGTCACCTTTTATAGCTGAAAAATGAACAAATACATCTTTTCCGCTTTCTTCAGTTATAAATCCAAATCCTTTTTCTGCGTTAAACCATTTTACTGTACCTTTATTCATGAGGTACCTCCTAATTTTTATTATACTCCATTGTAAATTTAAAAAATTCACATATTTTCACAAATTATATACAATGCTATATATAATCTCTAAAAACATGTGAAATCTATAAATACATCTGTAATACTTTTTAAATATAACACTAATATTCTTGTTTGTCAATGGGTACAAAAAATATTTTTCATTCTTTAACAAATATTTAAATAAATAAAAGCCTTCCTAAGCTGCAGATATTCCTAGCTGCCCATATTATCAATATATAGGAAAATACTTGTAATCGTCTGTATTTATAGTATAATTTATATAGAGTTTTATTATAATTAGTAGATAGGTTATATGTTCTGGAGGAGGTAATTTTTTTGGGTAGAAGTGGTGGTTCTGGTGGAAGAAGCGGTGGAGGCTCCTTTGGAGGAGGCAGGTCCAGCGGAGGCCGAAGCGGCGGAGGTTTTGGAAGCATTGGCAGAAGTGGAGGGTCATTGGGAGGTGGCTCATTCGGCGGAAGAAGTGGTGGATCTTTTGGAGGACACAGCGGAGGATCTTTTGGCGGAGGTTTTGGAGGCAGTCCCTTCGGCAGGCCGGGAGGCGGAGGATTCAGAGGTCCTGTGTTTATTCCAACCGGCGGTGGATATAGACGAAGAAGCAGCGATCCTGGAGGTTGCGGTTGTCTTACTTTGATAATTATTTTGCTGGTTCTTATTATATTTGTTGCAATGATTAACGGCTTGAATTCATTTGGTAGCGGCTCAATGGAAAACTCCGACATTACTACATCAACCGTAGAAAGGGAAGCCCTTCCCAAAGGTTCAGTAAATGAAACTGATTATTATACTGATGAGCTTGGATGGATCAGCAATGAAACAAAGCTTGTGAGAGGACTAAAATATTTTTACGAAAAAACGGGAGTTCAGCCATATTTGTACATAACAGACACTGTCAACGGTTCGCATTATCCATCAGAAAGCGAACTTGACACATATACACGCAATTTGTATGATGAATTGTTTACGGATGAAGCACATATACTTTTGGTTTTCTTTGAATATGAAAATGAAGGATACATGGACAGGTATGTTTGCGGTACACAGGCCAAGACTGTAATAGATTCGGAAGCTGCAGATATACTGCTTGATTATCTTGATAGAAACTATTACAACAATGATTTGAGTGATGAGGAATTCTTCAGCAATTCTTTCAGCGATGCTGCTGACAGAATAATGACTGTAACAAAGTCTCCGTGGATTCCTGTCATGACTGTGTTTGGAATAATTGTTTTGGTTTTGATACTTTTTATATGGTGGAAAAACTACAAGAAACAAAAAAATCTGGAAGCCAAACAAACTGAGGACATTTTAAATACACCTATTCATAAATTTGAAGAAGATGATGCTGAAAATTTAGCCAGAAAATATGATGAAAATGATTTAAACCAATAAACATAAGATGAGTGTAATTAACTATGAAGCTAAATGTCTAGAAGGCATTGCTATATGATTTCAAGGAGGTAACAAAATGTCAATTTTAGAAAGATTTACAGATATTATCAAGGCAAACATCAATGAAGTATTGGACAAGATGGAGGATCCGTCAAAAATGATTGACCAGTATCTTCATGATGCCATAGAGGATTTGGCAGAAGTCAAGAAGAGTACTGCTTCTGTTATTGCAGAAGAAACAAGGTCCAAACGTCTGGCTGATGATAACCAGGCTGAAGTTGCAAAATATGCGGAATATGCAAAAAAGGCACTTATGGCAGGCAATGAAGGAGATGCAAGGACTTTCCTGGCTAAAAAACAGGAACTTGAAAACCTGGGAGCTGGCCTTATGACAGCATATGCAACGGCACATGAAAATGCAATAAAAATGAGACAAATGCACGACAAGCTTGCTTCTGACATTGAAAGCCTCAAGGCAAGACGTGAAATGATAAAATCAAAAGTAAAAGTTGCTAAAACTCAGGAAACTTTAAATCAATACACTTCAGCAACAGACAGAATTCAAGATGCAGAAAATGCTTTTCTTCGCATGGAAGACAAGGCAAATAAGATTCTTGATGAAGCAACTGCAATGGCAGAGCTTAACACTAAGCCTATAGATGAAGCAAAAGCCTTAGAAGAAAAATACGCTTCTATGGGAAATGCATCTGTTGACGATGAACTGAACAAGTTAAAAGGTGAATTAGGACTGTAATTTCAAAAAAGCTCCTTATATGAAAAATGAGGAGCTTTTTTTAATTATATTCTCAAGTATGTCGGTAAAGATATTTTATTAATCAAAGTTAATGAGTAGAGAAGAAAAAATAAATTAATCAGTTAGCTATAATAATCATCTTATAAGAAAGGATATTGTAGATTTTACATATGTTTATGTTTAAGAAAAATCATCTTTTTTGTCACACATAAACTTTACATAATCAAAGAAGTATAGTATAATCAAAAATTAGTGGGTAATATTTTAACATCATAAACGTCCACAATAAATTACTCTTTTCAATGAATTTTGATTAGAGTGATTATATTTTTAAGGAGGAAGGAAATGAAAAAAGGATTAATTATTGTGTTGGTTTTTGTGCTGTCTTTTGTTTTTTTACAAGTAGCTACGAATTTAACTTCACAGGGAGAAACACTAACAGCAACAGCTAAAGGTTTTGGCGGTGACGTAACAGTTACATTGATAGTAGATGGTGATGATATAGTTTCAGTTACAGCAGTTGGTGACAGCGAAACTCAGGGTATAGGATCTAACGCTATTGCTCAGCTGCCTGCATTAATAGCTGATGCTGATTCTGCAGATGTAGATGGAGTATCGGGTGCTACAATAACAAGCAACGCTATCAAGACAGCAGTAAATGCTGCATTGGGAATTGAAAGCGCTGAAGAACCTGCAGCTCCTGCTGAACAACCAGCAAAAGAAACTTCTACTGAACCTGCAGCACCAGCTCCTGAAGGAGCACTTACTGCAACAGCAAAAGGTTTCGGCGGTGATGTTACAGTTACAGTAGTGGTTGAAGGTGATGACATTGTTTCAGTTACTGCAGTTGGCGCAGACGAAACACCTGGTATAGGCTCTAATGCAATTGAACAGTTGCCTGGAAAAATAGCTGAAGCTGATTCAACAGATGTTGATGGAGTTTCAGGAGCAACATATACAAGTGATGCAATAAAAAAAGCAGTTGACGAAGCATTGGCAAATAAGGGTGAAGCAGCACCAGCAGCTGAAGGTGCACTTACTGGAAAAGCAAAAGGCTTTGGCGGAGATGTTACAGTTACAATAACTGTTGACGGTGATGACATACTGACTGTTGAAGCAGTTGGCGCTGATGAAACTCCAGGAATTGGTTCAAATGCACTTGAACAGTTGCCTGCAAAAATAGTAGAAGCGGATTCAACAGAAGTTGATGGAGTATCAGGAGCAACATATACAAGCAACGCAATAAAAGAGGCAGTAAACGCTGCTTTAGCTGCACAATAATATATGATAGTTCAAATGCTCTTAATTTAAGAGCATTTTTTATTGCTTTTCTTAATATTGCTGGAAAGTATTATAGATAAAAACTACTTGAATCTGAAGGTTAAAAGTCGAAATTTGAATTCGGCTTTCTGAAGCTAAATCTATGCAATGAAAAATTATCTGCATATATTAATGAAGTAATAAGTGAAACTTTATGACAATAAAATGAATTATATGGGTTTGTTTAAAACGAACAAGCCTTTTTCTATATCCTTGTATATAATAACATTAATGAATTTGTTGACAATCAAAAATCTTTAATGGATAATATAAGTACTGACACTGGGAGTATACTCATGTGTGTACCAGTGAATATAGAAAGGATTAACATATGATTGATTATTCCAAAAACAAATATAAAACAATAGTTAAAATCATAATTGCAACAGCCTTGATGCTGCTGGCAGTTCTTAATTATCGTGAAGCAGTTAATTTAGTAATAAAAATTTACGGAATTGTTTATCCTCTGCTGCTTGGGGCTGCCATGGCTTTTGTGCTTAATATTTTAGTTGTCGAATATGAAAAAATATATTTTCCAGGAAGCAAAAACAAGTTTGTTGTTAGTACACGCAGAGCTGTAAGTATTCTTCTAGCAATCCTGACAATTTTTTTGGTTGTGTTTTTTGCTTTGAGAATTATTATACCTCAGCTTGTAAAGTTCATCACGTTGCTGGTGGAAAAATTTCCAGGAGTTTATGACAGTGTTGTAAAATGGATTGTTGAAAATTCTCATGAATTTCCTGCCTTGCAGCAAAAGATAATGGAGCTTGACATGAACGGCTCCGCAGTGCTTAGTAAAGTGCTTGGTCTTTTGGGCAACTGGGCTTTTGGGACAGTGTATTTCATAGGCTCCGCATTTGGGGCTGTGGTGGAATTTATACTTGCTGTTACATTTTCCGTTTATATACTTGCAGGTAAGGAAGACCTTAAAAATAAATTTAAAAAATTTTTTAAAGCTTATATAAGCAAAGAAAAAAGAACAAGGTTTTACGATGTGTTAAACACTGCAAATGATTCATTTTCAAGCTACATAGTGGGACAATGCAAGGAAGCTGTTATTTTAGGTTCCCTTTGCACTGCAGGAATGATAATACTTGGGTTTCCCTATTCAACCATCATCGGTCCTGTAATGGGTTTGACGGCTCTTATACCAATGATAGGAGCCTATATCGGGGCAGCCCTTGGATTTTTGCTGATTGTAGCTGTGAATCCACTGAAAGCTTTGTTGTTTATAGTATTCATTGTTGTTTTGCAGCAACTGGAAGGAAACTTGATTTATCCAAAAGTAGTTGGAAAGAGTATCGGGCTTCCTGGCATATGGGTGTTTGCTGCAGTAATTTTAGGAGGAGGCATGATGGGAATAGCAGGAATTCTTTTGGGAGTTCCAATTGCAGCCACAGCTTACAAGCTTATTAGTAAATCAGTGAATGAAAGAATCAAAGAAGCAAAATAATCAGTAATGCAGCACAATATGAAGGGACATAATTAAATGAAATATGAAAATATACGCAGGGCTAAATTTATCAGCAGGACAAACAGGTTTATAGCCAACATTGAAATAGACGGAAAGAATGAAATTTGTCATATTAAAAATACCGGCAGATGCAAAGAGCTATTAACACATAATGCTGATATCTTTGTACAGGAATTTGATAGCAAAATACGCAAAACAAAATATGATCTTATTTCTGTATACAAAGGAGAACGTCTCATTAATATGGACAGTCAAGTTCCTAACAAAGTATTCAACGAATGGGTTTTAAAAAGCAGCATGTTTGAGAATATAAAGTTAATAAAGGCCGAACAGAAATATAACAATTCAAGATTTGATTTTTATATTGAGGCCGATGCTAAAAAAATATTCGTTGAAGTGAAGGGAGTGACTCTGGAAGAAGGTGGAGTAGTGATGTTTCCTGACGCTCCCACTGAAAGAGGGCTGAAGCATTTGAATGAGCTATCACACTGCATTGATGAAGGATACGAAGCATATTTAGTCTTCATAGTTCAAATGAAAAATGTAGAATATTTTACCCCTAATGTTAAAACACACAAGGAATTTGCAGATGCTCTCATTAAATCAAATCTCAAAGGAGTTAACATAATTGCTCTTGATTGTGAAGTAAAGGAAGACAGCATAGCCGCAATGGACTTTGTTGATATTAAACTTTGATTTTTTATTTTAAATGTCAGGAAATAGTTGAATAATAGAAATTTTTTACCAATAATTGTATATTTTGAATAGTTGCAAAAAATGTTATAAAAGTGAATATTTATTTCTTGCATAAATCCATCTTGTATGTTAACATACTAACGATTTTAAAATATTAATAAACATTTATTGGAGGAAACATGAACAAAGAGAATCAAATGGCAATTGCCAACCCGTCTCCATTAGGCCTTTTAGGATTTGGATTGACAACTGTGCTTCTCAATCTTCACAATGCAGATATTATTCCGCTTTCAGTTGTAATAGTAGCAATGGGATTTGCATTGGGCGGAGCAGCTCAAATCATTGCAGGAATAATGGAATTTATGAAGAACAACACCTTTGGAGCTACAGCATTTACAGCTTACGGATTTTTCTGGTGGTCGCTTATATTCATCTGGATTAACCCTTTTGAAGGAATTAAAGCTGCCGATGAAAAAAGCATGGGATTTTATCTGTTGCTATGGGGTATATTTACAGCATTTATGTTTATTGGTACATTGAAGCACAATCGCGCCACACAAATTGTATTCTTATCACTTGCAATTCTGTTTTTCATGTTATCAATAGGAGATTTCACAGGAATTCACAGCATTAAAATTGCTGCAGGATGGGTTGGAATTTTCTGCGGTTCATCAGCAATATATACTTCATTGGCGCAGGTTGTAAATAACGAATTTAAAAAGCAAATAATGCCTTTATAATCATAAAAGATAAAAAACTGCGCTGGTTGCGCAGTTTTTTTAAATCAAGCAATTATTTGTCATCTCCGGTAAACATTTGAGTCCAAAACGTTTTTCCGCTTGCGTCTGTCCAGTATCCGACACCTATAAAAATAAATTCAGGTGAAAGTATATTTTCTCTGTGTGAAGGTGAAGCCATCCACTGAGAAACAACTTCTTCCGGTGTATCCTGTCCTGATGCTATATTTTCTCCCCATGCTGAATAAGTTATGCCATATTTTAACAACATATCTCCGGCCATCCCGTAAGTGGGAGACTGGTGTGCAAAATAATTGTTGTCTGCCATATCCTTCGATTTTAATCTTGCCACGTCAGATATTTTTGTATTGAAACTGAGGGCAGGCAAACCATTTTTTTGTCTTTCAACATTCACAAGATCCGCTACTCTTTTTTCGTAAGCAGAAGAACTTGAAGGCGCACCTGAAGGATCAGCTGAAGGTTCAGTTGTGTTGAAATTGTAAAAATCGTTCAGGTTGAAATTATTCGGGTTAAAATCGTTCCAGTTAAAGTTTGAAAATCCAAGTGCCTGCACCGGTGACAATGCAAGAACTAAAGTTAAAGCAAATGCCGATACTTTTTTCATACATATTCTCCTCACTTAATATTAAGTTGGTAAAACAAATAATTACTTAACATTGAAACTATTAAAAGTTTCATAGTTATTATTGCAATTAATGACAATAATATAATGAGCAGTTGTTTGATTATTTGACTAAAAGTTACAAATATTATATTTCACACGGATTTTAAAAAAATTAAGGAAAAACAGATTAATTTTGTTAAATTGTATTTGACAACGTTCGCCAAGAATAATATAATAATGGCAAATTCATATTGGCAAAACAGGCGAAAACCTGTGACGCAAAGCTAAAGGGCCTTTTGAGTGGCAGCCAGCTGCAGTTGCATTGCTATTGAATGGCAATGCTATTTTTTTTGAGTGAAAAATGGACTTCAAGACAATAAAGGAAGTGCAAATAAACCTAGATGCGAGAATTTTGCAGGTATATAAACCGGAGAAATAAATTAAGGAGATAAATATGAAAATATTCAAACATGTGTTGTGTTTAACATTAGCCGCCGTACTTTTAGGCAACAATCCAACTATTGCTGCTACAAGTTCGTACCAAAACACAAACATAAACGGAATCAACATGAATTATATTAATATCCATATGAATTCAAACATGAAGACGGTAGTGTTAAATGCAGGCAATCAGATGAATAGCTCGGATTCTCTTGCAAACATGGCAAAAAGCGCGGGAGCTTTCGCCGCAATAAACGGAACTTATTTTGAAGCTTACAACGGTAATCCTGTTCCATGGGGAACTATAATCAAAAATGGAAAAATAATTCACATAAGCAACGGCGGATCTGTTGCAGGGATTACTTCCGGAGGTAAACTAATCATAGACAGACTTTCTTTTGACTTTGAAGTTTACATAAACGGAAAATTCAGATCAATTCCCTGGAGAATAAATCATCTGAGCACTGAAGCAGATGCAATAACAATTTTCACTCCCGAATATGGGTCAACTGTTCAACTCCAACAGGGAGCCAAGGCAGCAATAGTAAAAAATGGAAAAGTCACTGAAATTTCCAATTCGGATTTCGTGGTTCCAAGTGACGGATTTGCTGTTGTATATAATTCATCAGTGACTTATTTGCTTGATGAGCGTTTCAAAATTGGTGATGAAGTTTATTACAAGGTAATCATAAAAACAACATTTACAAATGTTGAAGACTGGAATGATGTAGAAAGCGCCCTTGGAGCCGGTCCAAGTTTGATTATTAATGGAACTGTTACTGCCGATGGCCTTGAAGAAGGATTTTTTGAAGATAAAATCAACACAAACAGTGCAGCCAGATCATTCATAGGAACAAAATCCGACGGTACCATAGCAATTGGCAACATGGGATCTGCTACAGTGAAGAATGCTGCGGAAGCATTAAAGCAGATGGGATTTGTAAACGCCATGTGTCTTGACGGTGGAGGGTCCGTTGCTCTTTACTATCCTGCATCAAATATTTCAACTTCCGGAAGAAAAATAAACAACGGCCTTGCGTTTGTTGAAGAAAAAATAACAGATATCGTTGCAGTGCCTACATCTTCAAAGGTATTGCTAGATGGAAGTGACGTGAATATTGAAGCTTATAATATTGATAACAGCAATTATTTCAAGCTTCGGGACATCGCAATGATTCTTGATGGAAGCAAAAATAGCTTTAATGTAGAGTGGGACAACAGTAAAAATGCAATCAACATAATAAAAAATAAAAAATACAGTCCTGTTGGTGCAGAGCTTGCTGCATCAAATGAAATGAGTAATAAAAGTGCTGTAAAATCAAGTTCAGAAGTTTACTTAAACGGGGAAAAGATCACTCTTACTGCTTATAATATTGACGGGAGCAATTACTTTAAACTTCGTGACATAGCAGGAACATTGGATTTTGAAGTTATGTGGGACGCTGTTCAAAATGCGGTAATTATAGAAACGACAATTGACTAAATTAGAAACTAAAATTCTGCCATAATGGCAGAATTTTTTATATATGGCTAATAATATTTAAGTATTGAGAAAAATTAATTTTCAAGGTTTAAATTCCCATTGCTGGGTAAAAATAAAAATGTAAATTATTTATTTAAATTAATCTACTAATATATCTTGGAAGGAGGAATTGGAATGGATAACAATATGGAAGCTTACTGCACAGTGTGTGGAAAGTTCACTTATTTTATTTATGATGGAGAAGACTGGGTATGCCAGGCATGCGACAGTGTAAATACAAATGCCATGAAGGGCGAAACGGACATGATGTTTGATCAATATAAAGACTGATTAGTATATATATAGGAAATCAGAATACATTTAAGTTTCAAAGCTTGAATACCGGGTATATATTAGTCAACATAAGAAATAAAGGAGTGTTGCTAATGAAAATACTAGTTCCAGTTGACGGTTCTACAGCATCTATAAACGCAGTAAAAAAATCTATTGAAGTAGCAAAAAAATTCAATGGAACAATAAAACTTTTATCTGTTGTCCACATTGACAGTCTGCAAAACTATTTGCGATATAAAAGGCAATGGAGCCAGGTAGATGGTTCGGCAATATCAGAATTAGATCCTGAAGAAAAGAAAATAGAAGAGAAAATGAAGGAAAATTCCAACAAAATGTTGAAGGCGATTGTTGAAAAACTTGATTTTTCCAATATTCATACGGATGAAGAGGTTTTAATAGGTGAACCATATGAAGTCATACTTGAAACAGCAAAAAATGGAAACTTCAATTTGATTGTTATGGGAAACAGAGGTTTTTCAAAAATAAAAAGATTTTTTATAGGTTCAGTTGCACAAAGGGTAATTTCAGATGCGCCTTGTCCTGTACTTGTAATTCATACTAAATCAGAAATTTAAAATTATTATACTTGAATTTCAAATACATTCTTTATCCCATCGTAAAAAGGAACACATGCCGTGTTCCTTTTTATTTGCATTCTTCACTTTAAAGGTCAGTCTTTTTTGTTTTTTATTTCTGGTCTTCGCTTTTCATTGCCGCCCTCATGTACACCAATAATCTGCCCGTTAATTATACCTACGTCAGCATTATCCTTTGGCTCTATTTTTCGAAGCTCAGAATTGCTTTTATCTCTGTCTCGCATTCTGTTTTTATTGTTTTTCATGATATTTTCCTTTCATAATTGTAGTCAGTCATAGTATTGATAGTTAAGCAATGAATATTCGTTGTAAATAATTCATTGATATGAAATGAATTTAAGATTATAATATAATAAATATTTGAGGGGAATTTTATGAATAAAATAACTTTAGACGACATAGAAATAGAAGTTGTCAAAAAAAATATAAAAAATTTAAATCTTTCAGTCCATCCTCCTTATGGAGATGTAAGGCTGTCAGTTCCGAAGAAAATGAATGATGAGGAAGTTAAATGCTTTGCAATGTCAAAGCTTGATTGGATAAAAAAACAAAGGGACAAATTCAAAGTTCAGGACAAGTTCAACATTGAATATAAATCTGGTGAACTTCACTGCCTTTTTGGCAAAAAATATGAGCTCAAAGTAGTTGAAAACAATGGGAGACAATTTGCAGAACTAGATGATGAACAAATAATCCTGCATGTGAAAAAGGACTCATCTTTTGAAAAAAAAGAAAAGTTAATTCAGGAATTTTACAGGGAAAGATTGAGAGGTGCTGTGCCTGAATATATTGAAAAATGGGAAAAAATAATAGGAGTTAATATTGACAGCTGGGCAGTAAAGCTCATGAAAACAAGGTGGGGAACATGCAACACCAAGAGCAGAAAAATCTGGATAAATTTAGAGCTTGCCAAAAAAAACAAAAGCTGCCTGGAGTATATTGTTGTGCATGAACTCACACATTTGCTTGAACGATACCACAACAGAACATTTTACAACTACATGGATGAGTTCCTACCTCATTGGAAAAATATAAAGAAGGAACTGAACGGAATGGTTTGTGAAAATTAATTGTTTAATATTTTGAAAAATGTCATAATATGTCATTGACTTGAAAATTATCTTATGATATACTTTAAAAAAATTAATCTTTAATTCGGTACCGTGATACCGTCAAGATGTATAGGCTTTATATAAGTGTGTATAATAAATCCTGACGGCAAGGTCAGGATTTTTTTATGCCTAACCTACCACAGATAAGATTAATAAATAAAGCATTAATAAATTTATGGAGGTAATCATGTCAACAAAAAATGAAGTTTATGGCTATTTGCCAGACGAGCGTCCCCCAATTATAGGACTTATATTTTTCGCATTACAGCAAATTGTGGTAATGTTCCCGGCAACAGTACTGGTTGCACTTATTACAGGTTTCCATGTTTCAACAACTATTTTTGCAAGCGGTCTTGCAACATTAGGATTTATACTTGTAACAGGAAGACAAATCCCTCTTTACTACGGATCAAGCTTTTCATACATTTCTGCAATAGCTTCAATAATGAGTGCTGAAGCATTTGCCACATATTCTTTAAACGATAAAATTTCCATTGCACAATTTGGTATCATAATGTCAGGTTTTGTTTCTATAATAGCAGGATTCATCATCCAGCGTTCAGGAAAAGACAAAATTGACAGAGTTCTTCCTCCATCAGTAACAGGAAGCATTGCAATTATAATAGGACTTTCATTGGCTGCCAATGCAATGACAAATGCAGCAGCTTACCCGGCAGCCGTGGCTGAAAGCCAGGCAGTTCTTGCAGGAAGCATGGCATGGGTAATTGCCATTGTGACTTTGATATCTACAATTCTGTATTCAGTGTACTTAAAAGGAAAATTAAGCCAGCTTCCTATATTATTCGGACTTTTAACAGGATATGCTGCTGCAGCAATAATAGGTCTTGCAACAGGAATTCCTTTCATAACATTTGACACAGTACAGTCATCAGGAATATTAAATCTTCCGATTTTCACATTCCCTAAACCATCTATAACAGCAGTTGTTGCCATAATGCCTATAGCAATTGCAACAATTCCTGAATCAACAGCACATGTGTATCAGCTTGATATTTACGTAAATGACCTTGCAAGGAAAAAAGGAATAACAAAAAAATATGACATAGAAAACAAACTGGGATTAAACCTTATCGGTGACGGTTTAGGAGACATTATTTCAGGATTGGTCGGAGGACCTGCAGGAACAAATTACGGCGAAAATATAAGCGCCATGGCAATTTCAAAGAACTTTTCGGTATATGTTCTTATACTTGCAGCAATTTTGACTATGATAATTTCATGCTTCACACCGCTTATAAACATAATATATTCAATACCTACAGCTGTAATCGGAGGATTGTCAATTTACCTCTTCGGTGTAATAGCTGCACAGGGTATTACAATAATGATGGACAGAAAAGTGGATATGTTCAGTTCAAAAAATCTTGCTGTAATAGCAGTTATACTGATAGTTGGTCTTGGCGGAAGCTTTGGCTTTGCTGGCGGAATGATTCCGATGTTTGGAATTCAGATACCGGCAATTGCAACTGCAGCAGTTGTTGGTATAGCACTTAATCTGATGTTGTCTATAGGAAATAAATAAAAATAAATAACATAAAAACCTGCAAAATTCTGCAGGTTTTTTTTATCCGTCCGGAAAATTAAAACCGGATTTTATTTTATGTTTTATCATAATTTTATTATTATCGTAATAATTTTATATAAAACTGTCATTGCTTTGAGTTTAAATTCTACTAGACAAACTGCATTTTTTGTACTATAATGTAAGCGTGATTACGTTTTCCGTACTTTATTTGTTATAAGTATGATTTACGTAAAGCAATACTAAAAATTTTCTGCTGGAGGTGAACATCAGCTTCAATTTTTTAATTTATTTTCAAAGCATTAGAGCAAAAGCGTAATGGGAAGAAATCATTTATAATATTTTAAAAAGGAAGGGATGTGTAATAATGAATAAAGAAAATAACAGAGGTCAATGGGCTAGTAACCTTGGTTTCTTGATGGCAGCTGTAGGTTCTGCAGTTGGTCTGGGAAACATCTGGGGATTCCCTTACAAGATGGGAGCTAGCGGAGGTTTTGCTTTCCTTATAGTTTACTTAGCATTGGTAATATTTGTCGGTTTTGCTACTATGTTGGGTGAGTTGGCGTTAGGTAGAAAAACAGGTCTTGGAGTTATAGGTACGTACAAAGTTTTAAGCAAAAAATTTGCGTGGGTAGGTTGGTTAGGATTTCTATCTGGGTTTTTCATTCTAGCATTTTATAGCGTTCTTGGTGGATATACATTGCGCTATGCTTTTGGATTTTTAATGGAAATATTCAGTGCAGGAGCTGGATTTGGCGGATTGGGAAGCGGAGCATTCTTTGGAAGTTTTATTATCAATGGCGGACAGAACATATTGTTCCATGGAATATTTATGGCTTTGACAATTCTCATAGTTATGGGTGGAGTTTCCAGCGGTATTGAAAAGTTCACAAAAATAGCTATGCCGGCACTGTTGGTTATGCTTATAATAGTTATTATAAGAAGTGTTACACTGGAAGGTGCTTCTACAGGATTAGCTTTCATGTTTGCTCCTAACTTTTCTGCTTTCCAAGAATTAGGGTTCATGAAAGTGCTTAAGACAGCAGCTGGACAGATGTTCTTCTCACTGTCACTTGGTATGGGTTGTATGATTACTTATGGATCATACCTTAGCAAGAATGAAGATCTGGAGAAAAATGCTATGATTATTCCTATTGCAGATACTATTTTTGCTTTGATGGCAGGTTGTGCTGTAATGCCAGCTGTAGGAGCTTTCATGTATCAAGGAGTTGAAGGCATTTCTTTCGGAGCAGGCCCAGGACTTTTGTTTGTTACTCTTCATCAGGTGTTCAGCGTTGGTATGGGAGGCTTCATAGGTAATTTGTTCGGTTTCATGTTCTATTCACTTGTATTCATTGCAGCAGTAACTTCATCTATTTCACTGCTGGAAGTGTGTACAGCATACTTTATTGACAGAAAAGTTCAAAAAGGTGAAGAACCTAACCGTAAGAAACTTTCAACTTTTGTTGGAATCGCTATATTCATTATAGGAATTCCTGTATGTCTTGATGGACTTGGTTCAGGTGTTGCAGGCGGAGCTACTATTGATATTCCAGCTGTTATGTTCGGCATGGATGAGGTTCGTGTAGCATTTGACTGCTGGCTGGACTTCTATGATATGATTTCTGAAGGTGTATTCATGCCTCTTGGTGCAATCCTTATGTCTGTAATGATAGGCTGGGTTCTCAAGACTGGTGTTATCAAAGAAGAAATTGAAAATAGCGGAATCAAGATGAAAGCTTACGCTTTCTGGGACATCTGCTTCAAATATTTAGTTCCAATAGGAATTTTATTTGTATTGATAGGACAGATTGATGACTTCTTCGGAATGGGAATTTTTTAGAAAATAATATATTCAATAAAAGAGCGGATTTCCGCTCTTTTTTGCATTTATTTGAAGTATAAATTATACACCTGCTAATGAAATATTTACAATTATTCCATGGGAGGTTCTCTGTGGAAACTGTTTGGAGCAACTTTTTCATCTTTTATTAAGTAGATATGGAAGAAGTATTCTGCAACTGCAATTATGGCTGCAAAAATTATCAGCCCTGTCGCGCTTGCATTGAAGTTATATGAAAATAAGTCCACTACATATGCCACAGCAGCGCCTAAAACTCCGTCGCTGACAGAAGCCATAATATTTCCCGTTGACGGCAATATCACCAGATCCCCTAGAAGATAATTGAGCACCGTTCCTATGACTGCTACAAGAGAAATCATCACTATGGAGTTTAAATCTACAAGAGTGAAAGCTACCCATGCTGCAATAAATGTTGCTACCAATTTAAATAATAATGCCATTATTGTTCTCATTTATTTCTCCTTATTTTAATTTTATTGCTACATTTATTTTTAGTAATATTTCATTAAATATTCACTTTTTCAGAACAATTTACAAATCATATATAAATAGCTAATTATTTATTGGAATAATAGTTTTGTTTTTTAAAATAATAATAAAAATAAAATTAAAAGGAGCAAATATGGCTAAAAATAAATCTAAAGAAAAAAACATGGCAAAACCTATTGAAAACCACGATACTGCAGCATGGGCAAATCAGTCAGGACTGAAAGCAGTATCAAAAGTAAACATTCCTGATGAAATTCAGGTTAGAAACGCCAAGGAACACGTGGATTCAAATCAAAAATAAAAAATAAAGAAAGCCTTCAGGCTTTCTTTATTTTTTGTTAAAACACTTCGTGTTCTGCAAGCTGTTTATATCTTCTATATCTGTCAGCTGCATGTTCGCTTGAAATATCAAACATTTTTTCAGCTATTTCAGGGAAAACATTCATAAGCTGAGAGTAACGGATTTCGCCGTGAATGAACTCCTTGTAATCTGATGATGGTTCTTTTGAATCAAGGATAAACGGATTTTTGCCTTGCTCTTTTAGTTCCGGATTAAATCTGTACATGTGCCAGTATCCAGAATCAACTGCTTTTTTTTCTTCCATCATGCTCGTTCCCATGCCTGTTTTAATTCCATGGTTGATGCAAGGGGAGTAGGCGATTATTAAAGACGGTCCCTTGTAGCTTTCAGCTTCCTTGATTGCCTTTATGGTTTGATTCATGTCGGCTCCCATAGCAATCTGAGCCACATAGATATAACCGTATGTCATGGCAATTAGGCCCAAATCCTTCTTCCTTATTTTCTTGCCTGATGCTGCAAATTTTGCAACTGCTGCTGCTGGAGTAGCTTTAGAGCATTGCCCTCCTGTGTTTGAATAAACTTCAGTGTCCATTACAAGCATGTTGATGTCTTCGCCTGTTGCAAGAGCATGGTCTAATCCGCCGTATCCTATATCATATGCCCAGCCGTCGCCTCCTATGGACCAAACTGATTTTTTAATCAGATGATCTTTTCTGTTCATTATTTCCTGCACAACAGGATTGTCGCTGTGATTGTTTTGTTTCAATGCATCAAAAATCATCTCTGTTGCTTTTTTGGAGCCTTCGCCGTCATTAAGGTTATCCATCCAGCTTTTAAATGCGTTTTTAAGATTTTCATCGATTGGTGACATAATGGCTTTTTCAACAAGAGACGATAATTTTTCTCTAAGCTGTTTTGTACCAACCTGCAATCCTAGACCAAACTCTGCAGCATCTTCAAACAGAGGATTTATCCACGCAGGACCGCGTCCTTCTTCGTTTGTGGAATAAGCAGTAGCAGGTGCGGAAGCTCCCCAAATAGAAGAGCAGCCTGTTGCATTGGATATCATCATTCTGTCTCCGAAAAGCTGAGTTATAAGCTTAACGTATGGTGTTTCGCCGCATCCTGGGCATGCACCTGAAAATTCCATCAACGGTCTCATGAATTGACTTCCCTTGACAGAGTATTTATCCATTACATTTTCCTTATATTTAACTGTAGTTGCAAATTCCCAGTTCTCAGATTCCATTTCCATTTCATGTTCAGCAGGCTTCATAATTAATGCCTTGCCTTTAGCAGGGCAGATATCGGCGCAGTTAGCACAGCCGGTGCAGTCCATTGGAGAAACCTGAATTCTCCAGTGGTAATTTTCAAGCCCCTTGCCAATTGGCTTGGCTGTTTTAAATGTGTCGGGTTTTCTTTTTTCTTCCTCATCATCAAGCATAAATGGCCTTATGGTTGCATGCGGGCATACATACGAACATCTTCCGCACTGAATGCATTTGTCAATTTGCCATTCTGGTATCATTGGAGCAATTCCACGCTTTTCATAAGAAGTTGTTCCTGATGGGAATGTTCCGTCTTCCATTCCTGCAAAGGCACTGACAGGAAGCTCATCTCCTTCGTCTCTTGCCATAGGTCTTTGAATATTTTTCACAAAATCAGGCTCATTTTTTACAGGGATGGCTTCTTCCTTTGCATCAGCCCATGATGCAGGAACATTAATTTTTATTAAAGCATCAATAGATTTATCCACTGCTTTTTGATTCATCTCAACTATGTCCGAACCTTTTCTGCCATACATGTTTTCAATATTCTTTTTCAAATACTCTAGAGCCTGGTCAACGGGTAATACATTGGCAAGCTTGAAGAATACGGACTGCATAACCATGTTGATCCTGTTTCCAAGTCCAATTTTTGATGCTATGGAAAGGGCATCTATTATATAGAAATTGATGTTATTTTTTGCTATGAAGCTTTTTATGGATGATGGAAGCTTTTCTTCGAGCTCATTTTCGCTCCATGGGCAGTTAAGAGCAAATGTACCGCCTTTTTTAAGTCCCTTCAATATATCATAGTGATATAAAAATGATTTGTTGTGACAGGCAATATAATCCGCATCAAAAACAAGATAAGGGGAGCGAATTGGGTTTTTGCCGAACCTTAAGTGTGAAGTTGTTGTTCCACCAGATTTTTTGCTGTCGTATGAGAAATATCCCTGTACATACAAATCAGTGTTATCACCAATTATTTTTATGGCTGTCTTATTTGCTCCAACTGTTCCGTCTGAACCAAGGCCCCAGATTCGGCAGCTTATGGTTCCTTCTGGAGAAGTGTCAACAATGTCAGTTTCAGGCAAGGAAGTGAATGTTACGTCATCCACGATTCCAATTGTAAAGTTGTCCTTGGGCTCACTTTTCTTCAAGTTTTCAAACACAGCAATAATCTGGCTTGGTCTTGTGTCTTTTGAAGACAGACCATATCTTCCGCCAACTATTAATGGAGGATTTTCATAATTTTGGAATGATTTTACTACATCAAGGTACAATGGTTCTCCCGTGGAACCAGGTTCTTTTGTTCTGTCAAGCACAGCAATTTTTTTAGCTGATGACGGTATTGCTTCAAGAAGATGTTTTTCAGAAAAAGGTCTGTAAAGATGAACCTGCACTACGCCGACCTTATCATTTTTGGCTCTCAAGTAATCAATAGTTTCTTTTATGGTATCTGTCACTGAACCCATAGCAACAACGACATATTCGGCATTTTTATCGCCGTAATAATCAAAAAGCTTGTATTTCCTGCCTGTTAATTCACCTAATTTATCCATGTATGTCTGAACAATTTCAGGCGTTGCATCAAAAAATGGGTTCTGACCTTCTCTTTGCTGAAAATAAATGTCAGGGTTCTGAGCAGTTCCTCTGGTTACAGGATGCTCGGGATTGAGTGCTCTGTTTCTGAATTCCTCAATAGCTTTGTAATCAACCAGCTTGCTAACATCCTCATAATCAATTTTTTCTACTTTCTGAATTTCATGAGAAGTTCTGAAACCATCAAAAAAATGGATGAATGGAAGTCTTGACTTGATTGCAGACAGATGTGAAACTACTCCAAGGTCCATAGCTTCCTGAACAGTGGCTGAAGATAACAAGGCAGCCCCTGTCTGACGGCATGCCATTACATCCTGATGGTCGCCATAAATGGACAAAGCATGGGTGGCTATAGCTCTCGCAGAAACATGAAGAACTCCCGGCAGAAGTTCACCGGCCATCTTGTAAAGGTTAGGAATCATTAAAAGCAGTCCCTGTGAAGCAGTGTAGGTAGAAGAAAGACTTCCTGCCTGAAGGGCTCCTCTCATTGTTCCCACGGCTCCTGCTTCAGACTGCATTTCAATTACTTTTACTTCCTGTTCAAAAATATTTTTCATTCCATGTGATGACCATTCGTCAACTCCCTCAGCCATTGGCGTAGAAGGAGTAATAGGGAAAATTGAAGCCACTTCTGTCAGAGCATATGATGCATAAGCAGCGGCTTTATTTCCGTCCATTGATTCATATTTTTTCATTTACTTTCTCCTTATTACAAATTTTCAATTATAAAGTATCTTTTCCTGTAACAAAACAAATATTCTGAAAATCAACTAAGAGTTTAAAAATCAATTAAGAATGAAGAATTAATTGTAAGGATTTGTGCAAGGCACAAATCCTAATCTTTTTTTTAAAATAAAAAAATGGATTTGCGTATTTCGCAAATCCATACCTTTAATTTTTAATTCTTCACTCTTAATTCTTAATTAAGAGCTGTTTTCCGTCGTAATCAACTTCAAGATTCGTTCCAGGCTGAATGTCATGCTTTATTATCATTCTTGCAATCAATGTTTCAATATTGCGCTGGATGAATCTCTTAAGAGGTCTTGCACCGTATACGGGGTCATAACCCTGATCAACAATAAATGTTTTTGCCCTTTCTGTGAGAGAAACAGTAAGCTGTTTGTCTTTTAACCTTCTTTGAAGGTCTTTGAACATCAAATCTATTATAGTGAATATTTCATTCTTGGATAGAGGCTTGTAAAATACAATTTCATCGAGCCTGTTTAAAAATTCCGGCCTGAATTGTCTTCTTAAGAGACTGTTTACTTCATCCTTTGCAGAATCTGTAATTTCACCCTGAGAGCTTATTCCTTCCAATATATAATTGGAACCCAAGTTTGAAGTCAGTATTATTATTGTGTTTTTAAAATCTACAGTCCTTCCCTGAGAATCAGTAATTCTTCCGTCATCTAGAACCTGCAGCAATATGTTGAACACTTCAGGATGGGCTTTTTCAACCTCGTCAAACAACACTACCGAATAGGGCTTTCTTCTTACAGCTTCTGTAAGCTGACCGCCTTCCTCATATCCCACGTATCCCGGAGGAGCGCCTATGAGGCGTGAAACTGAGAATTTTTCCATGTATTCACTCATATCAATTCTTATTATGTTGTGCTCATCGTCAAACAATGATTCAGCCAGTGCCTTAGCTAGTTCTGTTTTACCTACGCCTGTTGGCCCTAAGAACAAAAATGATCCTATTGGTCTGTTAGGGTCCTGAATTCCTGCCCTTGAACGCAAAATAGCTTCAGTTACTTTTTCTACAGCTTCATTTTGCCCAACAACCCTCTGGTGGAGAATATCCTCAAGTCTCAGCAGTTTTTCGCGTTCTCCCTCCATGAGCTTAGAAACAGGTATTCCTGTCCATCGTCCCACAATGCGGGCAATTTCTTCTTCTGTTACCTTGTCTCTTAAAAGAGTTGTATCACTCTTGGACTTTTCAGCAATTTGTTCCTCGTCTTCAAGGGATTTCATGAGTGTGGGGAGTTTGCCGTATTTTAGTTCTGCAGCTTTGTTAAGGTCATAATTTCTTTCTGCTCTTTCAATTTCCGAATTTACCCTTTCTATTTCTTCGCGAAGACCTTGAACTTTGGATATGGCATTTTTTTCATTTTCCCATTTAGCTTTCATTTCCTTGAACTGAGATCTCATGTCTGCCAGTTCCTTTTGAATTTCCTTAAGATGTTCGTCTGACAGCTTGTCGTGTTCTTTCTTAAGAGCAGCTTCTTCTATTTCATGTTGCATTATTTTTCTTGATATTTCATCAAGCTCTGAAGGCATTGAATCCATTTCAGTCCTGATCATGGCGCATGCTTCATCAATGAGGTCTACTGCCTTGTCTGGAAGAAAACGGTCTGTAATGTATCTGCTTGAAAGAACAGCAGCAGCAATCAATGATTGGTCCTGAATTTTAACGCCGTGGAAAACCTCATACCTTTCCTTCAGGCCTCGTAGTATGGAAATTGTATCTTCAACTGATGGCTCATCCACCAAGACAGGCTGGAATCGTCTTTCAAGAGCAGCATCTTTTTCTATGTACTGTCTGTATTCATTTAGAGTTGTTGCACCAATGCAGTGAAGTTCACCTCTTGCAAGCATTGGTTTAAGCATGTTACCGGCATCCATGGCTCCTTCGGTCTTGCCTGCACCTACTATTGTGTGAAGTTCATCAATGAATAAAATTATTCGACCTTCACTTTTTTTTACTTCTTCAAGAACAGCCTTAAGCCTTTCTTCAAATTCTCCTCTGAATTTTGCTCCTGCAACCAACGAACTCATGTCCAGGGAGAAAATTTTCCTTTCTTTCAGGTTATCCGGAACGTCCCCACGCACTATACGAATAGCAAGCCCTTCTGCAATGGCGGTTTTTCCTACACCGGGCTCACCGATGAGGACAGGGTTGTTTTTTGTCTTTCTGGATAAAATTCGAACAACATTTCGTATTTCGGAATCACGTCCGATTACCGGGTCAAGCTTGTTGTTTTTTGCAAGCTCAACTAAATCAGAACCATATTTAGAAAGCACGTCATATGTTGATTCTGGGGAGTCACTTGTTACACGGGTGTTGCCTCTGACGGAGGACAGTGAAGAAAGAAATTTGTCTTTTGTAAGACCGAACTCCTGATAAAACTTATTTAAACTTTGTTTTGGATGATCAAGCATTGCAAGCATAATATGCTCTACTGATACGTATTCATCCTTCATTCTTTCAGCTTGATTTTCGGCTTCAGCCAATATTTTGTCCACGTCGGGCGCAATGTAAATTTTTCCGCTCTCACGACCAGGACCTGTAACTCTCGGCATAGTCTCTATAATTCGATTTACGCTTGATTTAAACATATCTTTATCAATCTTCATTTTAGTAAGAAGCTGGCCTATAAGGCCGTCTTCCTGACCTGCGAGAGCGTATAAAAGATGCTCCTGTTCGATCTGCATGTTTGAATTTTCTAATGCTTTTTTGTGAGCATCCTGGACAGCCTCCAATGATTTTTGAGTAAATTTTTGTGCATTCATTAAAATACCTCCTTATGCTTCTTTTTTATTATTTTAAATCTTTATTATTAAAGGAAGATTAATTTTACAAATAAAAATGTTAAAATTTTGAAAATCCAAAACCGTAAACTTCCTGCACAGTCCTGACTATTACAAATACGCCGGGATCAATGTGCTTTAGCTGGTTTTTAAGAACAAAATATTCTTTTCTGTCAAGAATTGTAACTATAATTTCCTTCTCGTCGCTGGTATAGCCGCCTTCTGCCTTGTAGACAGTAACACCTCTGTCAAGTTTATCGAAAATGTACTGCTTAATTTCTGCGTGTTTTTCTGAAATTATAACAACTTCGTTCTTTATGGAGAATCCGTCTATGAAGTAATTTACAACAAGACCGTTAATAAACCATCCTAAGGCTCCCACAGTCCCTGTTTTAATACCATAAGTAAAAAATGCTGAAACAACAACCACAACATCTGCAGCCATTAAGCCTGTACCCATGTTCATGTTGAAATATTTACTGAATATTTTGGCAACTATGTCTGTACCTCCGGTAGACGCATTTTGATTGAATACAATGGAAAGTCCCATTGCTGCAATCACTATGCCGCATAACAGGTTTAACAGTATTTCATCAGTGACAGGCTTTGTTGCAGGATGAACAACTTCCATTATGTACATGAAAAAGGAAAGAAAAAAAACAGAAAAAATTGTTTTGCCGCCAAATTCTTTTCCGAGAAAAATAAAACCTACTATTAATAATATAACGTTAAGTACAAAGTTTATTAAAGAAATAGGAATTGAAATGTAGTTGCTCAGCACTATAGACAAACCTGAAACTCCACCGGTTGCCAGATTTTCCGGCACCATGAAATAATATACGCCAAATGCCACTATTAGCGTTCCTAGGGCTATTAAAAAATATTCTTTTATGATTTCTTTGCTTATCATATATGCCTCCTGTGTGAATATATCCATATTTTAATTCAATATTATTCAATTATCAAGGAATATTATATATAGTTTGTTAAAATATTACTGCTATTAAATTTTCTTAACTGGCATAAAAAGGTATGAAATTCATTGCTTTTATATTTAAAAGTTTTTATTTAACTGTTATACATTTCACAAAGAACGAAAACGGAAGATATTTGCTTTAAACGAAAGCTTTTTCTAGCATTTTGAAGCAATAAAAAATTATTAACTAAAATATTGCTTAAATGTCGATAATCGTGAATGTTTTATATTTGCTGAACATATTAAAGGGTGATATAATGTCAAATGCTGTATAAAATTAAACAAGGAGTGATTTTTTGAACGAAATAATTAATCAAATTATCGAGATAGACTCTTTGGCTTTTGAGAACAAAACAAAGAACGACAATTTTTTGCTCAAAAAAAAGCAGGAGTATGAAAGCACTCTTTCAAGTTATAAAAACGACAAACTTGAAGAGGCTAAGAAAAAAGCACAACAGTTGGCCGATGAAGCTGATGCTTATGTAGCAGAAACAGAAAAGGCTGAAAAGGAAAAAATCATCAAAATATCTGCCGATATAGACAAAAACTATAAAAAAGCAGAAAAATCTTTGGTAGAAGAAATATTTAACAAGTTATTTGTACTGGAGGGATAGTATGAACCCTAACATGGCATACTATGCTATTCAAACCAAGATTATTTCCAAAAAAGGCCGTATATTGAGAGGTCTTGACTGGGAAAAATTATTGGATTGCAAGTCGGTAGAGCAATTAAAATCGCTTTTGTTAGAAAACATGGAATTCAGCAAACTGCTGAATGAAGTTAAGAATGAAGAACTGAGCAGAGACAAGATGGAAGTCTTGCTGGGAAAGTTTAAAACTCTTGAAACTGAAGACTTGCTGCATTATTTTTCCGGAAGCTACAAAGATTTCATTGAATCTTTGCTGCTGGAAGGGGAATTGCAGGATCTAAGCTTGATTTTGCGAAAAATCGCCAGAGAAGAAAGTTTAGAGGGAGTTGAAGAGCGTTTTATTCATTCCGGCAAACATGAAACCCTGCCTTTTGATAAACTCATGTCTTCAAAAAACGTAGCTCAATTTACTGAAAATCTCAAGGGCACACCTTATTATTCAGGCTTGAAAAACTTAACAAAAGATGATGCCATCAATCGTGAATTTCATATTGAAATGAAACTTTATGTGGAATTATATAAAAATTTAATGGAAGGTGCAAAGAAACTCGACAAAGAGGATACGGATGCAGCTCTTGGCATAATAGGGCTTAAGATAGATCTTCTCAATGTACAGTGGATTTACAGGGCATTAAATTATTATAAAATTTCACCGGAAGAAATTTTAAACTACAGTCTGGTGGAGGGAACCTCAATAGACTACAAGAAATTGAAGAAGTTGTGCTACAGCAAGTCATTGGATGAATTCTTCTTATTGGTAAAATCATATTTGAAACTTGACATATTTGATGATATTGGTGTTTCAGGAATTGATTTATCGGTAAATGCATATTTATATGAATATCTGAAAAAGAAAAAATTTCATAATATCGGTGCAGCTGTTTCATATATCTATCTGATTGGTATAATTGTTGATGATTTTACTACAATTGTTGAAGGTATACAGTACAATGTACCAAAAGAAAAACTTAAAAGTTATCTTGCTTTTAAGATGTAAGGATGAAAGGAAGGGAGGAACTTAAAGGATGTCCATAGAAAAAATGGTTCTTTTAAAGGTTGTCGGTTCAACTGAAGACATGAATCCAATCGTAAAGGAACTTATATTAAACGAAAATGTGCATTTAAACTTAAACGTTGAAAACAGCAATGCATATGCAAACTACTATGTAATACACCAATATGAATCAGATATTCTTGGCTCATCTAACCTAGGTTTGGATAATTCCTGGGATGATGAAGATAAGCACCTTGACAGCATGGGTATTGTTGAGAACCTTGCAAAAGGAATGGGTGTTAAATTAACCGTTGATAAAAACATTTTATCGGAAAATTACAAAATTAAAGATGTTTACAACGAATTGATGAACATTGACTCTTCACTTGGTGTAAAAGTAAATGAAATAAACGACAAAAGAGAAACAATAAAGGAACTTCAGGACTTCAGATTAAAAATTGACAGCATAGGTGATAAAACTCTTGAACTTGACAAGATTGCTCATTTAAACTGCTTCGAATATGAACTGGGGTTGCTGTCAAAAGAAAACAAGTGGCGCTTGAAGAAAAATTATGAAAATCTCAGTGCAATAGTAATGAGAATAGGTATTATCAATGCTTCAGATGAGGATATATACATGATTATGTATCCGAAACAGTTCAAGGGTGAAACAGATAATCTCTTAAAATCATTGAACTGGAACAGACTTGAAAGACCTGAAGGAATTACAGGCACTCCTTTGGAAATGATCAGCCAGATTGATGAGCGATTAAATAAGCTTAACAAAGAAATTGATAGATTAACTTCAGCCATTGAAGCTGAAAAGAATACAAATTCAAAATCAATCAACAGACTTTACAACATTCTGAACCTTGAAGAACGAATCAAAGAGGTAACTGATAAGGCTGAAATAGGAAACAATATATTTGCAGTTGATGTATGGGTTCAGGAAAGTGAACTTGAAAATGTTAAAAGAGACATTTCCAAGGTTTCCAAAAAATACATGCTTACTCAGAAGACAGCAGAAGAACTTGGCACACAGGTTGTTCCACCTACAAAGTTAAAAAACAACTGGTTCACAAAACCTTTTGAAACTATAGTTAAAATGTACAGTCTTCCATCATATTATGAGCTTGACCCTACACCGTTTCTTGCAATAACTTTCTGCCTGGCTTTTGGTATAATGTTTGGCGATATAGGACAAGGACTTGTATATTTTCTTCTTGGCCTGGCATTGAAAAAGAAAATCGGTGATTTTGCCGAAATTGCTATGAGACTGGGTGCAAGTTCCATTATATTTGGATTTGTTTATGGAAGTTTGTTCGGTTTGGAACATGAACAGTTGCCTTGGCTTCCAAGTTTGATTCACGGTGGCCCATTGAGTCCGGACAACATTCCGATGATTCTTGTGGCAGGAATTCTTTACGGTATATTTGCTCTTACTGTTTCTTTTATTTATGGAATCACGAATTCTCTTAAAAACGGAAACATAGAAGAAGGTGTGTTCGGCAAAAATGGTATATTCGGGTATATCTTTTTCATGAGCTTCATATTGACAATTGTTGCATTAACAGGAATTATACCTGTTCCTGTGATGGTTCCCCTAGTGGTGTTGCTTGTAAGCATTTTATTGATCATATTAAAACAGCCTCTTGCAAACATGGTGAAAAATCACAGACCTTTGTTCCATGAAGCTCCCGGAGAATATTTTACCGAAAGCATATTTGAAGCCGTTGAAACATTCCTCGGAGCAATGTCAAATTCAATTTCTTTCGTCCGTGTGGGCGCATTTGCACTGAACCACGCCGGATTGTTCCTGGCATTCATGGTAATTTCAGAAATGATGGACAATATATTCGCTAGAATCTTAATTTTGGTTTTAGGAAATGTATTGATTCTTACACTTGAAGGTATAGTAGTATTTATTCAAGGTCTTCGTCTTCAATACTATGAAATGTTCAGTAAATATTTCAAGGGCGAAGGCGTAGCATTTAAACCACTTAAACTTACAAAATAAAACTATAAAAAGAAAGGGAAGTAAAAATTATGCAAATTTTATTTATTATAGCTGCAGCAGCAGTATCAATCGGAACAACATTATATGGAAGAAAAGTTATGAAAAGCGGTAAAAAAGGAAACATCAAGAAGGCAATATTAACAACTGTATCAGCATTTGGACTGATCATGATCGGAGCTATAGTATCAACAATATTCGGCGGCAACGTATTTGCAGAAACAGCTGAAGCTACAACAGAAGCTGCAGCAGCCGGAGCAATTGGAATTGGTGAAGGCCTGAAGTATTTGTCAGCAGCTCTTTCAACAGGTATTGCAACAATAGCAACAGGTATTGCAGTTGGATCAGTTGGTTCATCAGCAATAGGAGCTATTTCAGAAGATTCATCACTTCTTGGTAAAACATTGATTTTCGTTGGTATGTCTGAAGGTATCGCAATTTACGGTTTGATTATATCTATATTGATCTTGTTTGTATAATATATAGAAAAGAGAAATTAAAATGAAGTCATTTTTGATAAGTGATAACAGAGACACTTGGGTGGGCTTAAGGCTCGCGGGCATAAACGGTACAATTGTGCGCGACAGGGAAGAAGCTCTCAAGACTTTGAAAAATGCAATGCAGGATAAGGAAATTGGAATACTGATCCTTACTGAAAAAATAGTTGACATGCTTAATGATGTGGTTATGGAAATGAAACTTAAATCTAAAACTCCACTCATTATAGAAATCCCTGACAGACATGGGTCCGTAAGGGAATCAAATGCCATGGCGGATAACATAAGAGAATCCGTCGGCATTCATATATGAGGTGATTTATGGTTACGATAGAACAAAAATTATTACTGTTTTCCAAACTCATAAACAATTCCATGGACAAAAGTCTCAATGAAGAATTAAAGGAAATGGATAAGCAATATGATTTGAAAATCAAGAAAAGTATGGATGAAGCAAATCAGATGGCAAAGTCCGTCGAGGAAAGAGCTGCGAAAAAGGCTGAAATGAAAAAGACTGAAAGCTTGAGCAGATCAAAGGTAATCATAAAAAGAGAGATTATAGTATTAAAAGAAAAATATTATTATACTTTCATGGAAACATTCAAAAAAAGATTATCGGATTTCATTGTTTCAGAAAAGTACAAAGCATATTTGAACAGCTTGATTTCAAATTTGGAAAATTTATTGGATAGCTATGGTGAATGCAATCTGGTTATTCAATTGACAGAAAACGACAAACAAAGACATGCAGATTTTATTGAAAAAAAACTTTTAAAAAACAAAAGCTGCAAAAATATAGAATTTAAAACAACAAATGATATTATGGGCGGCTTCATAGCAGTTATACCTGACAAGGACATCAAGATGGATTTGTCAATAGACGCTGTTCTTGAAGACAACAAGACATATATCATGCAGACAATATTTGAGGCTTTAGAGGCAGGTGACTTAAATGAATAAAAACGAAGGTATTGTTAACTCAATAAACGGACCTGTTGTCAAAGGGCTCAATATGGGTTCATTCAAAGTAAATGAAATGGTTACTGTTGGTACTCAAAAACTTATCGGAGAAGTTGTTTCTTTGGACGGAGACATTGCTACAGTGCAGGTTTACGAAGAAACAGAAGGACTGAAGGCTGGAGAAAAGATTTATTCAACAGGAAGCCCTCTTTCTGTAACTTTAGGCCCAGGTATGATAGGCAACATATTTGACGGTATTCAAAGACCATTGAACAAAATTCAAAATATGTCTCAGGACTTCATTCCTGAAGGAATCGGTCTTTTGACACTTGATGAAGAAAAGAAATGGGATGTTACAATTACGGTGAAGCTAGGAGATAAATTAAAACCCGGCGAAGTTTACGCAACCGTTCAGGAAACTCAAAGAATTCTTCATAAATTGCTGGTTCCAATCAATGTAAGCGGAACTGTTAAAGAAGTTAAACCAAACGGACAATACACTTTAAATGATACAGTTGTTGTGCTCACAAAAGACAATACAGAACTTGCCAATCTTACACTGTCAACAAAATGGCCTGTAAGAAAAGCAAGACCAATAAACAGAAGAATTCCAATATACAAGCCTCTTATTACAGGACAAAGAGTTATTGACTCTTTCTATCCAATAGCTAAGGGTGGAACTGTTGGTCTTCCTGGAGGATTCGGTACAGGAAAGACTGTTACTCAACATCAGCTTGCTAAATGGTGTGATGCTGACATAATAGTCTATATAGGATGCGGTGAACGCGGAAACGAAATGACAGACGTTTTGGAAGAATTTCCAAAGTTGATTGACCCTCGTACAAACAGACCGTTGATGGAAAGAACTATTCTTATAGCCAATACATCAAACATGCCTGTTGCTGCCCGTGAAGCCAGCATATACACAGGAATCACAATGGCTGAATACTTCAGAGATATGGGATATGACGTTGCCATAATGGCAGACTCTACTTCAAGATGGGCAGAAGCTCTTCGTGAAATTTCAGGACGTCTTGAACAAATGCCTGCTGAAGAAGGATATCCTGCATATCTTCCTTCAAGGCTTGCAGAATTTTATGAAAGAGCCGGCTGTGTAAAGACTTTAAATGACGACGAAGCAACAATTACAATAATCGGAGCAGTATCACCTCCTGGAGGGGACTTCTCAGAACCTGTTACAGAAAATACTAAGCGTTTTGTTTCAGCATTCTTAGGTCTTGACAAGAAGCTTGCTTATGCAAGACATTATCCGGCAATCAACTATTTGACTAGCTACTCAGGATATGTTGACATGCTTTCAGAATGGTATGAAGAAAATGTTGCTCCTGACATGCTTGAATTAAGACATAAAATGATTGTTCTTCTGCAGGAAGAAGAAAAATTAAATGAAATAGTTCAGTTGGTTGGAGAAGATGTTCTTCCTAATGACCAGGCGCTTGTGCTTGAAACAGCAAGAATTATCAAAAAAGGATTTTTGCAGCAAAATGCAATGCACGCGGAAGACACTTACGTTGTGCTTAAAAAACAATATTTGATGCTGAAAGTTATAGATACATTCTATGAAGAAGCTTTGGCCTGCGTTAAAATAGGCATTCCGATTTCTGTAATAAGAACCGAATCTGTTATTCAAGATATATTAAAAATCAAATATGAAATCCCGAATGACAAATTAGAGCTGCTTGATGAATTGATGAACAAGATTGTTGATGTTTACAGCAGCTTGAGATTAAAGTATGAATAGGGAGTGTTGATATGAAAAAGGAATATTTAAAAATACAAAAAATTGCAGGCCCGCTAATAGTTCTTACAGGCATTGAAGATGCTTCCTATGGTGAAACAATCAACATCAAGGTTGATGAAAATGAAACTAGAAAAGGAAAAATAATAAAAATTGAAGGCGACAAAATAATCGCTCAGGTTTTTGAAGGCACAACTGGAATTTCAACAGACAACTCTTCTGTAAAGTTTCTTGCTGAACCGCTTACAATTCCTTTGTCAAAGGAAATACTGGGAAGAACATTCAATGGCGTTGGAGAACCAATAGACAATGCATATCAGGTAATTTCACCGGTAAAACAAAACATTAACGGAAGACCTATAAATCCGGTTGCCAGAAGATACCCAAAGAACTTTATTCAGACAGGTATTTCAGCAATAGATTCACTTATGACACTCATTAGGGGACAGAAGCTTCCTATATTCTCAGGAAACGGTATGTCACACAATGAACTGGCAGCTCAGATAGTTAAACAGGCTAAAATAAAGGGAGCAACAAAGGACAACTTTGCAGTTGTTTTCGGAGCGATGGGAGTTCGTCACGATGATGCTGACTACTTCAGAAAAAGCTTTGAATCTGCAGGGGTTCTTGACCACGTTGTAATGTATCTGAACACAGCAGATGCTCCTATTATAGAAAGAATTTCAACTCCAAGATGCGCCCTAACAGCGGCAGAATATCTTGCTTTTGAAAACAACATGCACGTTCTTGTAATCTTGACAGACATGACAAGTTATGCGGAAGCTCTTCGTGAAATTTCATCAGCCAAGGAAGAAGTTCCATCACGTAAAGGATACCCGGGATATTTGTATTCAGACCTTTCTACAATTTATGAAAGAGCCGGAATGCTTAAGAGCTGTGAAGGTTCAATAACACTGATACCAATACTGACAATGCCTAATGATGATATAACACATCCTATACCTGACTTGACAGGATTCATCACAGAAGGACAGATAGTTCTTAACAGGGAATTGAACCACAAGGGGATATATCCGCCAATAGACATTCTGCCTTCACTTTCACGTCTTATGAAGGACGGTATAGGTGCTGAATTTACAAGAGAAGACCATTCAGACCTGCAGAGCCAGATTTATGCTTCTTACTCAAAGGTACAGGATATTCGAAGCCTTTCTCAGATAATTGGTGAAGACGATCTGGGAGAAACAGATAAATTGTATCTTCAGTTCGGACGTGAGCTTGAAAACAAATTCATAGCTCAGGACAAGAATGAAAACAGAAACATAAATGAAACTCTTGACCTTGGATGGTATGTTTTGTCAATATTGCCTGAAACGGAACTTGATCGTGTGAAACCGGAAATGTTGTCTAAATATTACGTACACAACAGGGAGAGATAGTTATGGCAGTGATGGTTGCACCTACAAAATCTAACCTCATAAAAGCTAAATCATCCCTTGAACTTTCTAAAAAGGGATATGAGCTTTTAGATAAAAAAAGGAACATTCTTATAAAAGAAATGATGGTATTTGTAGACAAGGCACGAAGCATGCAAAATGAAATTTATGATGTAATGACTGAAGCTTATGCAGTATTGCAAAAAGCAAACATGACATTGGGTGTAAAAAATGTTGAAGACATAAGTTATGGCATACCCACTGACGAACACTACGACATTTTGCTGAAAAGCGTCATGGGCGTGGATATTCCAACACTGAAATACAAGGAAGATGACATTGTTCCTGCCTATGGCTTTTATTCAACAAATGCATCTCTAGATGAAGCAAGACAGATGTTTTGCAAAGCAAAGCTTAAAATGTACGAACTGGCGGAAATTGAAAATTCAGTTTTCAAGCTTGCCAAAGAAATACAGAAGACACAAAAAAGAACAAATGCCTTGCAGCATGTTCAAATACCAAAGTACAGGGAACAGGTAAAGTACATCCAGGATGTCTTGGAAGAGAAGGAAAGAGAAGACTTCTTCCGTCTGAAAAGATTGAAAGGAAAGAAATAAGCAAAAAAATTAAGAATTAAGAGTTAAAAATTATTGGTTGGGATTGTGCGCGCACAATCCCTTCTTTTAATTCTTCATTCTTAATTCTTCACTCTTCATTCTTAATTCTATATTGTTATTCTGCTGGTTTGAACTCCTTATGCATTAAATCAATGCCGATGTGGGTATTTGAAAATATTTTTGTTGCAAACTCTATGTATTCACTGGGATTTGCCATTGCAGGGCTGAAGTGGGTGAGCCACAGTTCCTTTACATGAGATTCAAGAGCAATTTTTGCTGCTTCGGAATAAATCATATGCATTTTTTCCGATGTTTTTTCCTGTTGCTCATCGTCTCCGTACATTCCTTCGCATATGAACAAATCTGAGTCTCTGACTATTTTATTTATCCAATCAACAGGTCTCGTGTCAGTTACATACGATATTTTAATTGGAGGCCTTTCTTCACCTAAGACCATGTCTGGAGTAATTGTTTTATTCATGACATTTACACTGTCCCCGCTGTGAAGAGTTCGCCATAACTTTACGGGAATATTTAATCTTTTTGCCTTTTCGGGGTTGAAGTGTGGTTTTAATTTTAGCTCGAAGCTGTAACCCACGCAGTTCATGTGATGCTTTAGCGGTATTGATGTTATGTTTAATCCTATCTGTTCGAATTCAACAGGCCTGGTATCATGAAGTTCTGACATCCTAACTTCAAATGGAAGATATCCGCACACCACAAGCAATGAGTTTATAATAGGTATACTTCCTCTTGGACCTATAATATCTAAGGGTTCTGTTCGTCCGCTGTTTCCTATGGTCAACAAAAGTCCTGGAAGACCTGTTACATGGTCTGCATGGCAGTGGGTGAGCAGTATCACATCAATTTTACTAATGCTGATTTTTCCCTTGTGAAGAGAAACCTGTGTTCCTTCTCCGCAGTCAATAAGGATTTTTCTTCCGTTATATTCAATTACGCATGACGCAAGAAATCTGTCGGGAAGAGGGATCATGCCGCCTGTTCCTATCATTGTAACATTTATCATTTTATCACCTTGTATATAAGCTTGTTACCATTATACATATTATTTCTTTTATAATCAATATATATTCCCTGTAAAAATGAGCATGAGCGTGCATATGAGTGAAGACATGACACCCTGCATGAACTTGTAAAATATGTAGCTTTTAACGTCAAAATCAAATTCATCCACTACAGCCATTGTCTGAAAGATTACTGACATTCCAGAAAAACTTATGAGAAAATTAATTACTATGAGCTTCATTTCAAGAGGAACAAACGATGAAGATGTAATGATGCTGCAGCCGTTTGTCAGTTCCATGCCACCAATCAAAAGAGAATAAATGATGTCACTTATGTACATCTTAAGATTAAGTAAAGCTGCAATGCTTTCTAGACTGTCGCTTAAAAAGTGTGATATAACCGAAAAAATAACAATGACTCCGCCCACTGACAATATGCTTGAAACTGATTTGTAAATGGCTGTGCTGAAAGCCTTGTTAAAAGACAGGACGGGTTTTCTAAGGGCATTTATATTCATTCCAAGCCGAGACTCTTTTTTTGACATCATCATTCCTATTGCCAGAGCGCCTAGAAAATGCGGAATTGCAATGAAGCGGTACAGATGAAAATTTCCGAGCATTGAAAATGAAACAGCTCCTGCAATGAACTGAAAACTGCAATCATTGGCAAATATGGTCAGGTTATTAGCTTCATCTTCATTTATTCGTTTGCCTCCTGCCATTATGTTCACAGCCATTGCTCCTGAAGGGTAGCCTGATATGAAACTTATGAAAAATGGAATGAGAGCATACTTGCTTTTAAACAGTTTAGTTGACAAATAAGACATACGCCCGAACAAACTGTACAAGAAGTTGTACTGAAGCAGGATGTTTGACAATACAGACATTGGAAACAAAAATGGAACTATGTTGTTCACCCAAATGTTAAGGCCTCTGAAAGCTCCTTCGGACACAATGTCAGGCTTGAGTATAAATAAGCTTATAAAAATCAAAATAAGAACAGGAATAAAGTTTCGCTTCAACATAATACAACCCCCATAACATATTTTATTGCAGTCAGGGGGAAATATGATTATTTATCATTTATATAAACAGCATTTTCTTTGTATTCAACATTTGTCTCACGGTTTCTGAAAGGCAGGTAGTACAAGTCTGTTGATTTGTTCGTAAGGCGGAACAAGGGAAGGTCTTCAGCTATTAAACTGTTTTTTTTGTAATCTGAAAAACGGTTAATTGCTGCAGTGTTAAATGTTTTTGCATGCTTTATTACATTTCTTCCCACATTGTTAAAAGCTAAGACCTTAACATATTTATGATTATTAGGTGACATAAAATGTTTTATGTCATTATGCCTTATGCTTAAAAGTATATTAAGCAAGGCACGCCTTAATTTGGAATATGTGTAGCGCTTGGATTTAAGGCTTAAGATGAAGTCATCAACTGTAGAATGTTTGTATAGATTGTCGTAAATCTTGTTGTTGAGGCCTTCAGAAATTTCAAATATTTCACCGAGCCCATCAATACCAAGATCAATTATTTTGTAATACAAAATGTCCAGATAATTTTCAAAACTATTAAACCCATTGAATTTTTCGTAAAAATCATTAAACATCTCAATGCTTTTTTCAGTAGCGCTGATGTTTTTGGAAGAACTGCTTAAAATTGCTTTTCTGATTGCAGTGGCGCTGTCAAAGAATCCCGATACAAATTCATCGTTGTGATTTTTTCCCATGCGCAGTACAGGGTAAAAGTCCCATTTTAAATTTTGCTTCATGGCGCTTTTCATGTATTCAACAGCCAGGACATTGTTAGGTGATAAAACTGCATCACGTGATTCTTCACCAAGGATTGTTGTCAAGGAATTTGTCATTGCGGTTGGAAATGATATTCCTTTTTTTATTTCTTCTTTGAGAATTTTAACATATGAATCTGAAAGCTGAGCCTTGGCAATTTTTAAAAGCATTTTGGGATCATCATTTTCGCATCCGAAGCTCAAAGACGTTACCTGAAGCTTTTTTAATTCATTGACTGCTGCAAAAGCAAACATTTCTGCATTCTGGCATGAAAAGGGCAGGGGAAGTTCAATGACGATGTCGGCTCCTGCATGGACGGCTGCCTCAGCACGTCTGAATTTATCTATTATTGCAGGTTCTCCGCGCTGCACGAAGTTTCCGCTCATGACAACAGCAACTGCGTCGCAGCCTGATAATTCACGTGCTTTTTTAAGCTGATATTCATGACCCATGTGAAAGGGGTTGTATTCTGCTACTATGCCAGTTATTTTCATAAATCACCTTTTATATTTTTATTTATATATTAATTTTATTTTATTATAAAGTCAAACAAAACAGGAATTAATTCATACATTTTTTTGCAGAAATTTGTTTGATTTTTGCATTTTAAATGTTATAATACTATAGTTAATGGTAAAAATTATAAAATGGTGAAATTATGAGCGTAACATTTGTAATAGGCGGAGCAAGAAGCGGGAAAAGCACATTTGCAGAAATGAAAGCAAAAGAATATGCTGAAAATGTCCTGTATCTTGCTACGGCAGTAGTAACTGACCAGGCCATGGCTGACAGAGTAAAAAAACACAAAGAGCAGCGTCCGGATTCATGGAAAACTCTTGAATTGTACAGTGATTTTAAAAATCTTGTGAATTTTCCCGAGTTTAATGATTCTGACGCTATCATGATTGACTGTATTACAACACTGATTGGAAACTTCATGTTTGACAGCAAACTTGACTTTGACAGCTGCAGCATTGAAAAAGTAAATGAACTTGAAGAAAATATTACACTTGAAGTTATGTCTTTGATAGACGTATGCAACCACAACAACAAAAAGCTCATTATTGTTTCAAACGAAACAGGAATGGGAGTGGTGCCGTCCTACTATATGGGAAATTATTTCAGAGATATAAGCGGAAGAATCAACAGTAAAATCAGCATGAAGTCTGATTTCATGTATTTTATATTTTCAGGCATTCCCATCAAACTTAAGCATAAGGGAGAACTGGTTAAATGGCCTCAGGATTTTTAACTTTGATTTCATTTTTTACCCGCATTCCTGTGGGAAGAAAAATTGTATACAATGAAGATAATTTCAAAAGAGCATTGTCTTTGTACACCCTTATGGGAGCAGTGATAGGGATATTGCTTATTATAGTTTACTTTAGTTTCGGCAGGACATACATAGCTTTTTTAAGAGGTCTTGTTCTTACAATCGGATATCTTGCAATAACCGGAGGCATTCACCTCGACGGAGCTGCAGATACGGCAGACGGGCTGTTTTCCGGAAGGACAGGAGAGCGCGTGTTTGAAATCATGAGTGATTCTCACATTGGAGCATTTGGAGTAATATGTCTTATTTTGATACTTCTTTCACAGTTTGTTTTGTTTTCCTTTGCTGATATGTTCACATGTTTCTTGATGCCGGTTGTGGGAAGAGCGTGCCTTACTGTTTCATGCTTCGGTAAAAAATATGCAAAAAAAACAAAAGGCATGGGAACAATATTCATTGAGTCCATGAATAAACAAACAGTAGCTGCCAATTTGGTTGTTTTGGCTATTTTTGTTGTCATAACGCCTTACAGGCTAATTTTTGCAGCATCATGTTTTGCTACACTAGCTGCATCAGTCTATATATCAGGGTGGATAGAAGACAAAATTGGCGGAATGACAGGGGACACATGCGGTTTTATAACTGAAACAAGTCAAATAATTTTTATGATATTAGTACTTTTTTTAAAAGGATAATTATGATATACTTAGTTCGGCATGGGGAATCCCTGTCCAATATAACAAAGCGCTACAGCGGCATAACTGACGTGGAACTGTCTGAAAACGGAAGGGATCAGGCGCTTATTGCTGCAATGAATTTAAAAGATGCAACTATTTCAAATATATTCTCAAGCCCTCTTAAGAGAGCATTTGATACTGCAAAAATTATTTCAAAAGAAAACAATTTTGACATAAATAAAATTGCTGTTGAAAAAAGCCTTATTGAAGTTAACTTTGGAATATTTGAAAATATGACATGGGAAGAAATGCGTCACAGCCACCGAGAAGAAACTGAAAAATGGATTCGCTTAAGGAATAAATATAAATTTCCTCAAGGGGAATCATATGATGACATAATAAAAAGAGTATCGGGATTTGTTGACATGGTTCCTGACAATTCAGTTGTGGTAACCCACTTCGGAGTAATACAGTCGGTCATGCTTTACCTTAAAATTGCCGACGACAAAGATTTGTGGAAATATGAAATATCAAATTGCGACATAGTGGTAATAAACAATAATAAATTTGAAAAAATAATAAAATGCTGTCCGGAAGAATCAGCAGCAAATAACAAAAGTTTTTAAAATCTTATGATTTTATATATAAATAACTCATGGAGGAATAAAATGAATGTATTAGTAATTAACTGCGGAAGTTCATCATTAAAATACCAGTTGATAAATATGAATGATGAAAGTGTATTAGCTAAAGGTCTTGTTGAAAGAATAGGTATCGAAGGCAGTGTTTTGAAACATGAAAAAACAGGTATGGATAAGGTTGTTATCCAGGAACCTATGAAAGACCACAAGGAAGCAATCAACCATGTGTTGACTGCTCTTGTTGATGCTAACTACGGAGCTGTTAAATCATTAGATGAAGTTGATGCTGTTGGACACAGAGTTGTTCATGGCGGAGAAAAATTTGCTGATTCAGTACTTATCACTGATGAAGTTATAAAGGCTATGAAGGAATGCATTGAACTTGCACCTCTTCACAACCCACCAAACATTATCGGTATTGAAGCTTGCCAGGAATTGTTGCCATCAGTGCCTATGGTAGGCGTGTTTGATACAGCTTTCCACCAGACAATGCCTCCAGTATCTTACATATATCCGCTTCCATATGAATTGTATGAAGAACTTGGAATCAGAAGATACGGTTTCCACGGAACATCACACAAATATGTTTCTGAAAGAGTTAAAGCTTTAACAGGAAAAGAACTTGAAGGAATGAAAATAATCACTTGCCACTTAGGAAACGGAGCAAGTCTTACTGCTATAAAAGATGGAAAATCATTTGACACAAGCATGGGAATGACTCCTCTTGAAGGACTTGTAATGGGAACAAGATGTGGAGACATTGACCCTGCAATAGTTACATTCCTTATGAACAAGAAAAACATGACAGCTGAACAGGTTGATAGCCTCATGAATAAAAAATCAGGAGTTCTTGGAATTTCAGGTGTAAGCAGCGACTTCAGAGATATCGAGGGTGCAGCTGATGAAGGAAACATAAGAGCAAGACTTGCTTTGGACAAATTTGCTTACACAGTTAAAAAATATATTGGTTCATATGCTGCAGCAATGGGTGGCGTTGACGTATTGGTATTCACAGCAGGTCTTGGCGAAAACTCTGCTCCTGCAAGAAAAGAGGTTTGTGAAGGACTTGAATTCCTGGGAATAGAAATTGACGAAGCAAAGAACAATACAAGAGGAAAAGAAGTAGAAATTTCTACAGACAATTCAAAAGTTAAAGTATTCGTTATTCCTACAAACGAGGAATTGATGATAGCAAGAGACACAAAAACACTTGCACACGAATAAAAGTGTAAAATAAATTGCTTGACAAAAGATTTAATTTCTCTTATAATTAACTCTGCGAATGAAAAGGGTGGTACTATGTTAATTCGAGTAAATAAGTTTTTATCATCTGATGCATTATCTTTTAATGTTAATGAAAATTTTGTCATTGATGACGAAGATTTTTTATCAAAAACACATCTTGATAAGAACATTGAATTCAGCGGAGATATTTTCAAGATTGAAGACAGTGTTTTGTTAACAGGCACAATCAAATACACCTTTGCGGATGTGTGTGCAAGGTGCCTGGAAGACTTTGACAATACTGTTGTAACAAAGTTTGAAGCGGTTATTGTGTCAAAATTAAGCGAAGATGAAGAATCTGATGAAATTCAGCTAGTAATTACAGACGGATGTGTTAATTTGGACGAAATTATAAAACAGATGATTTATTTGTCCATGCCTATGAAGTCATTGTGCAAACAAGACTGCAAAGGTATATGCCCGACTTGCGGAGTAAATTTAAATTTTGAAGAATGCAAATGCGAAAACAATTTAACAGATCCGCGATTTAATAAATTAAAAGACCTGTTGAAGGATTAAGGAGGTGTTACAATGGCAGTACCTAAGAGAAAAACTTCCAAAGCTAGAAGAGATAGAAGAAGAACTGCGAAATCTAGATTAACAGTTCCAAATACTATAGAATGCCCACAGTGTCATGAACCAAAGCTTCCTCACAGAGTATGCGGAGCTTGTGGATTTTATAACGGCAAAGAAGTTATGAGCGTTGAGTAAAAAGTAGTGCGAATGCACTATTTTTTTATTGCAAAACAAATGCGTCTAAGTTATACTAATCTATGAGAAAAATATAGGAACAAGAGGTGCCATATGAAAATCGCAGTAGACGCCATGGGTGGTGACAATGCGCCTGAGGCTATTGTCAAGGGCAGCATACTTGCCAGGGATGAGTACAACTTAAGTGTTATACTTTCTGGAAAAGAAAAGGAAGTAAAACAATTACTTGAAAAGTACACATCAAGCTTTAACAACATTGAAATCATTAATGCAGAAGAAGTTATCACAAACGATGACAAGCCTGTAATGGCAATCAGGCGCAAAAAAAACTCATCATTGGTGGTAGCATGCAATGCAGTTAAAAATAACGATGCTGATGCTGTCGTTTCTGCCGGAAGCACAGGAGCGCTGTTAAGCGGAGGAACACTCATAGTCGGGAGAATTGAAGGTATTCAAAGGCCCGCAATAGGTTCGCTCATACCAAACATGAGCGGAGGTTTTGCACTTTTAATTGATTCCGGCGCAAATGTGGATTCAAAACCTGAATTTCTATATGATTTCGCTATGATGGGAGACATATACCTCAAAAAAGTCATGAACGTTAATAATCCCCGTATTGCTCTAGCCAATATCGGAGCAGAGAAGTCAAAGGGAGACAAATTGACTGTCGAAACTTATGAACTTCTTGAAAACACAAAATTACCAATGAATTTTATCGGTAATATCGAAGCAAGAGAAATACTTCAAGGAAAAGCGGATATAATAGTTTGTGACGGTTTTGTTGGGAATATGATTTTGAAAACTTTAGAGGGAACTGTGTTGGAACTTATGAAGGGACTCAAGAATGAACTTATGTCATCAACGAGGACAAAAATAGGCGCAGCACTGGTTAAGCCTGCATTGATGAATTTCAAGAAAAAATTTGATTATTCAGAACATGGAGGAGCACCTTTATTGGGAGTAAAGGCTCCTGTGATAAAAGCTCATGGAAGTTCCGATGAAGTAGCAATTAAAAATGCTATACGTCAGGCTAAAATGTGCTGCGAGAGCAATGTAAATGAATTGATAGAAGAAAGTATAACAAGGAGGTGATTGATGTGTTTGAAAGAATTAAAGAGCTTATAGCTGATAAATTAGGTGTTGATCCTGAAGATATTACAATGGAAACATCTTTTACAGATGACCTGGAAGCTGATTCTATAACATTGTTTGAATTGGTTATGGCTATCGAAGAGGAATTTGAAATCGAAATTGATGACGAGAGCATTGAACAAATCAATACAGTGGGAGATATTGTCAATTACTTAGAAGAAAGCATTGATATGTAATTATATTTATTTATAATACTATTGAGAACATAATTTAGGGACGCAGAAATGCGTCCTGTATATTAAAATCAGTTATAATTATTTATTATATTTATGAAAGTTTTCGTGAGCATAATAAACAATTATAATCATCGGGAGGAACAGTGATTATAGATATTAAAGAACTAAACGAATTTGAGAAAATTATCGGTTACAGTTTTAAAAACATTGAAATATTGGAAAAATCCCTTACACACAGCTCCTATTCAAATGAAGATAAATCATACAGCAAAGTAAACAATGAAAGGCTTGAGTTTTTAGGTGATGCTGTATTAAGTATCACTGTAAGCCGCTTCATTTTTGATAAATTTCCGGAATATCCGGAAGGAGACCTTACAAAACTGAGATCCCAGGTAGTGTGCGAAGACACATTAAGTCTTGTTGCAGCAAATCTTCAGATTGGAAGATTCCTTCTTCTTGGAAAGGGAGAGGAAGCATCAGGAGGAAGAGAAAGAAAATCAATACTAGCCGACGCTGTTGAAGCTATTATTGCAGCCATTTACATTGACGGAGGTTACAGAAAAGCCGAGGAGTTTGTTCTTGAAAATCTGACAAAATATATTCAGCTGGCCGTGAAAGGGAAAATAGTCACAGACTTCAAATCATATCTTCAGGAATATTACCAGAGCAAAAGCCAGTCCTGCAAAATAAGATATGTTGTGACAAAAGAAGAAGGACCTGACCATGAAAAGATGTTCCATGTGAACGTCCTGGTTAATAAGACCGTTGTGGGTAAAGGAACTGGTAAAAGCAAAAAGCTTGCTGAACAGGATGCCGCTAAAAATGCATTGATGTCAGAAGGTCAGTTAAATGAATAAAAAAATGAAAATAATTCCTGTGTTTGTTCCTCATATAGGATGTCCCAACGACTGTGTGTTCTGCAATCAGAAAAAAATTACAGGCATGGGCACAATTGCCCCGAGCGGCAAATATGTTAATGATATTGTGGAAGAATACAGAAAAACAATCCATAAAGATACCTACACGGAACTGGCATTTTTCGGAGGATCTTTTACGGCAATTGATATAAATCTGCAGGAAGAGCTTCTGGCTGCAGGAAAATATTACAAGGACATGGGAGTTGTTGATTCTATCAGGTGTTCCACAAGACCTGACGCCATTACGGACGATATTTTAATATTACAGAAAAAATACGGTATGGACATTATAGAACTTGGAATTCAAAGTCTTGATGACGAAGTCCTTAAAAAGTCAAACAGAGGTCACAACAGAAATGACTCAATAAATGCAAGCATGCTCATAAAAAAACACGGATTTGTTCTAGGTCATCAGATTATGCCGGGGCTTCCGGGAAGTACAAGGGAAAAGGACATAAAGACTTGTCTTGACTCCATTGCAATGGGTCCTGACATTGTTAGAATTTATCCCACTCTTACAATCAAAGATACGGAACTTTTAAACATGTATGCGGAAGGCACTTACAAACCTCTCACTTTGGAAGAAGCCGTGGATATTTCAGCAGTCATTTACAGCCATTATGCTGTAAACAACATAAATGTAATTAGAATAGGCCTTCAAAACTCGGATTCCATCAATGAAGGGGAAGATGTGGCTGCAGGTCCGTTTCATCCTGCCTTCAGGCAGCTGGTTGAGGAAAAAATATATTTGTCTTCTTTAATCAAAGTTTTAAAAAATGAAGAACTTAAAGACAGACACATAATCATCGAAGCTGATGACAAACTCATGAGTTTTCTTGCGGGACAAAAAAAATCAAATATAAATAAACTGTTGGAAATTTTTCATCTTAAAAAAGTTTCATTTAAGAAATCAAAAAACACTGATGAAATAATAATATATGACGAAAATAATAAAATAGGAAGTTTTGACAAAGACCTTATTTTTCAAAACTATCTAGATCTGCAATAGGGGGAAATATGTTTTTAAAAAAGGTATATGTCAATGGATTTAAATCTTTTGCAGAAAAAACCGAAATTGTGGTTGAACATGGAATAACTGCAGTTGTAGGTCCAAACGGAAGCGGCAAAAGCAACATATCCGATGCAATCAAGTGGGTGCTTGGAGAGCAAAGTGCCAAGTCTCTTAGAGGGGGCAAGATGGATGATGTAATTTTTGCTGGAACTGAAAAGAGAATGCCTCTGGGATATGCGGAAGTAAACCTGATTTTTGACAACGAATCAGGAATTATTCCAGTGGAATACAAGGAAGTAAGCATCAAAAGAAAGCTTTACAAAACAGGCGAAAGCGAATATTACATAAACAAGCAGCAGTGCAGGCTCAAAGACATTAAAGAACTGTTCATGGACACGGGAATAGGAAGAGACGGCTATTCATTTATAGGACAAGGCCGCGTGGAAGACATCTTAAGCCCAAACTCAGAAACAAGAAGACAGGTTTTCGAAGAAGCTTCAGGCATTGTGAAGTATAAGTCCAGAAAGGAAGAATCTGAAAGAAAGCTTGAAAAAACAAGCGATAACCTTGATAGAATCGAAGACATAATCCATGAGCTTGAAGAGCGTATCGAACCACTTCACGAACAAAGCAAGCGTGCAAAGCAGTATATTGACATCAAGAACAATTTAAAGCAGTACGAGCTTAACTATCTTGCCCATGAATACGAAAAGCACAACGAGCAGCTTAAGGCCCTTGAAAATCAAAAGAACATTGCAATAGAAGAAAAACTAAATCTTCAAAAAAGAAGAGATGCCATTGCTGAAACAATTGTATCTCAAAAAGAAAAAATAAACGCCCTTCAGGCAAAGACTAAGGAGCTTGAAGCTGAAAGAGACATAAAAAGCAAGGAATTTGAAAGCTGTCAGAGCCTGTGCCAGGTGCACAGGGAAAAGAAAATACTTTACAAGAGCAACATTGAAAACATGGAAAAAGAAATTGAAGAAACAAACAAAAGAAATGCAGATCTTAATGAAAGCATAGATTTGTTGTGTGCAGAAAAAAATGCTCTTGAAGAAACATTGAACAAAGATACAGAAAAATTCAACTCAATGAATGATGAAATCAAGGAATACAAAGCTAAAATAGACGAGGTTGTAACAAAAATCGAGGAACAAAAAAGCAGTCTTTTCGAGCTTCACAAGGAAATAAACAAGTTAAACAGCCAGAAGAGCACTATTGATTCATTTATTTCAAACGATGAGGAAAGAATCGAGCATTTGGTTAAAGAAGTGTCTGTAGAAGAAGAAGACATGAAAAGTAAGCTTGACATAATCACGAAGCTTAAGGAAGAACAGGAAAGTACAAAATCTTTCATCTCCGCAAAAAGAAGCGAACTTGAAAAGGAAATCAGTAATCTTAGCAAAAAAGAAAGTGAAAGGGAAACTCTTAACCAATACATCAAAAAAACCGGTGAAGATTTGAGCAGCGCCAGATCAAAAATGAACATACTTTCAAACATGGAAGCTTATTACGACGGTTACTACAAAAGTATCAAGACCGTAATGAACAACAAGGACAAAGAGACTGTCTTGAAATCCATACTTGGAACTGTGGCAGACATTATTAAGACTGATAAGGAATATGAAACTGCAATTGAAATAGCTCTGGGTTCTGCAATTCAAAATATTATCGTAAAAACTGAGCAGGAAGCAGGCAGTATAATTGATTATCTGAAAAGAAACAAGGTGGGAAGAGTTACATTCCTGCCCATAAACATGCTTCAGGAAAGAGAATTGTCGGCCAAAGAGCAGGAAGTTCTCAAGGATAAAAGCGTAATTAATAGTGCTGACATGCTGGTAAACACAAATCCGGAATTTGAAAAAGTCATAAAATTTCTGCTTGGTAGGATTCTGGTTGTGGACAACCTTGACAACGGATTTAAAATATCCAGGCGTCTTGGAAACTCCTTAAAAATTGTTACACTTGCAGGAGATGTGATAAATGCAGGCGGTTCCGTAACAGGTGGACACATAAGCAGCAACCAAAACCTCTTGGGAAGAAAAAGAGAAATTGAGGAATTGAAGGAAGCATCAGAAAAGTATGCTGCTATTTTAAACGAAAAAAATGAAAATTTAAACAATACAATAAAAGCAATCAAAAACATAAGCGAAGCAATCAGTGAGATTAAGACAACAATGAGCGACAAGACAAATTTAATAGGAATGAACACTTCAAAAATAAACATGCTTCAGGAACAAGCAGACAAGACGGCTTCAGCAATAAAAAAATACACCGAAGAAATGAATTATATCCGGGAAGAATGTACAAAATACAATGAAGACCTCCAGGGAATATTTTTACAGACTGAAGAACTTAAAAGACAAATTGAAGAAAAAGAAAAGTCAATCGAAGACATTTCCTTGGAAAATGAAGAGAACAAAGCAAAGTTTGATGAATTCAACGTTGTTATTCTTGGGCAGAGGGACCAGGTTGCTGAAATAGTCCAGAAAATAAAGCTGAAAGAAGAAAAAATCAACAACATACAATCTGAAATCGAAAGAAACAATATGCTTAAATCTTCTAAGGATGAGAATCTAAAAAACATTTACACTGAAATCCTTACTGCTGAAAATGCAATAGATGATTTCAGTAAAAAAGCAAAACTACTCAAGGAAGAAATAAACAAGCTTAACGAAGTTTTCTCAAAAGACAAGGAAAATATCGACATAAGCCAAAATGACATATACGAATATCAGAACAAAATAAATGAAGCAAACAAGACAATCACAGAAATTCTTGACGATGAAAACAAGATGAATGTGAAAATTGAAAGAGAAATTTCAAAAGTTGAAGAAATATCATTAAAACTTTGGGAAGACTATGAATTAAACTACGCCATGGCTTTAAAGTACAAGGATGACTCCATAAGCCAGTCAAGACTTTACAGCGAAGTAAATGCATGCAAGAAGGCAATAAAGGATCTTGGAAACATAAACATTGACGCAATTGAAGAATATGAAGAAGTTAAGGAAAGATATGATTTTCTTAAGAAACAGCAGAAGGACCTTGTAGACGCCAAGGAGCAGTTAAACGATGTTATAAAGGAACTAGAAATTCAAATGCGTGATAAATTCGTTGAGGAATTTGCTTGCATTAGGGTTAAGTTTAATGAAGTGTTCAAGAAACTTTTCAACGGAGGGAACGGAGATGTGTATCTGGAGGACGAAACAGATGCTCTTAACAGCAACATTGAAATCACAGTCCAGCCGCCAGGAAAAAAACTTAGCAAGATAACTCTATTGTCAGGAGGAGAAAAGGCTCTTACGGCCATTGCACTTTTGTTTGCAATTTTAAAGACAAAGCCAACACCTTTCTGCATTCTTGATGAAATTGAAGCAGCCCTTGATGATGTAAACATAAACCGTTTCTCTCAATACTTGAAGGAATTCTCAAGTGAAACTCAGTTTATTGTCATAACTCACAGAAAAGGAACAATGGAATGCGCGGATACTCTTTACGGCGCTACTATGGAAGAAAAGGGTGTTACAAAGCTGGTGTCACTGAAGCTGTCAGACGCTATATAGAAATTAAGAATTAAGAGTTAAGAATTATTTGTATTCATTATTCATTAAAAAAAGGGAGAAACTATGGATAAGGAAAAAGAAAAGAAGGGCTTTTTTGCAAAGTTAAAGGAAGGTCTTTCTAAAACTAAAAAAAATTTAACAGAGCAAATTGAAAATATCGTATTTGCACACAGAAAAATTGATGATGAATTTCTGGAGGAACTTGAAGAAATACTTATTACTTCTGACATGGGTATGGAAACAACCATGGACATCATTGAATATATCAAGCAGGAAGTAAGAAAGAACAAGCTTGAAGACACTTCTGAAATTAAAAATGTAATAAAAAAATATCTTGTGAATATGCTTGAGGAACACGAAGACAAAGAGCCGGTTTCAGGACAGCAAAGGGTAATACTTATTGTGGGAGTCAACGGAGTTGGAAAAACAACTTCCATAGGAAAAATTGCATATAGGTTCAAAGAGCAGGGCAAAAAGGTAATTGTGGCAGCAGCGGATACATTCAGAGCCGCAGCAGTCGAGCAGCTGAAGGAGTGGTGCACAAGAGCTGATGTTGAAATAATAGCTTCAGAAAACGGCACTGATCCGGGAGCAGTTATATTTGATGCCATTCAGGCTGCAAAAGCTCGAAAAAGCGACATACTTATCTGCGACACGGCAGGAAGACTTCACAATAAGAAAAACCTCATGAATGAATTAAGCAAAATTTTCAAAATAGTCGACAAGGAATTTTCTGAAGCTAAAATTGATGTATACCTTGTAATAGATGCTACAACAGGACAAAACGGCATTATACAAGCTAAGCTTTTTAGTGAAACTTGCAGCATAAATGGACTGATTCTCACAAAACTTGATGGAACAGCCAAGGGTGGAATTGCATTCCCAATAGTAAATGAACTTAAAATTCCTATAAAGTACGTTGGCGTAGGAGAAAAAATTGACGACCTTCAGGATTTCAATGCAGAAGATTTTGTGAATGCCATCTTCGAATAATCAATGAAGAATGAAGAGCTCTAATTAAATAAGAATTAGGAATGAAGAGTGAAGAATTATTGATTGAAATCAGGCTTTTGTCTGATTTCTTCATTTAATTCTTAATTCTTAATCTTAATTCTTCATTTAGAAAATTTTTAAAAAATTTTCTGAAAAACAGTTGACAAATAGTCCGGATTGAGGTAGAATTCACTGTCAAGCAAAATACTTTACAGTAGGTGGTTATATGTCAGAGAAAAATTTTTTATATAGCATCCTGTACGATTATTATGGAGATTTGCTTAAAGACAACCAGGCAAACATAATAGACCTTTATTACAATCAGGACTTGAGTTTATCTGAAATTGCCGAAGATATGAACATCAGCAGGCAGGGTGTCCATGATGCGTTGAAAAAGGCTGAAAAGAGTTTGATGGAGTATGAAGAAAAAATGAAACTTCATTACAAGTATGACAGATATTATAAAGCAGCTGAAAATATTTTAAGGCTGTGCTCACTCATAAATGATGAAAAATACAAAGATACTGTTGAAAATATAGTTAACGAAGCCGGAAAAATATTAAACGAAGGGTAGAATCTAAATGTTTGAGAATTTATCTGATAAACTGCAAAGCACGCTGCAAAAGCTTAAAGGCAAAGGAAAGCTATCTGATAAAGATATAGACCTTGCAATGAAGGAAGTAAAGATGTCCTTGCTTGAAGCAGATGTAAACTATAAAGTTGTTAAAACATTTGTAAGCAACGTAAAGGAAAGAGCATTAGGCTCAGAAGTAATGGAAAGCCTTACACCGGGACAGCAGGTTGTGAAAATAGTTCACGAAGAACTTGTTAAGACTATGGGGCAGCAGGGTGAAAGCAAACTTAAATTTAACCCTAACGACATAACATACTTTATGATGTGCGGTCTTCAAGGTGCAGGTAAGACTACTGCAACGGGAAAACTTGCAAAAAAACTTAAAAAAGACGGAAAAAAACCTCTCTTGGTTGCCTGCGACATATACAGACCCGCTGCCATTAAGCAGCTTGAAGTTGTAGGAGAAAGCGTAGGAGTTCCAGTTTTCCAGATGGGCGATAAAACAAGCCCTGTAACAATAGTCAAAGAAGCGACGAAATATGCCATGAAGCACGGCATTGACGTTGTGATAATAGATACCGCCGGTCGTCTGCACATAGATGAAAGCCTCATGGATGAGCTTGTTCAGATAAAACAGACAGTCAAGCCGGAAGAAATATTGCTCCTTTTGGATGCAATGACAGGTCAGGATGCTGTAAAGGTTGCTGAAACATTCAACCAGTACCTTGACATTACAGGAGTAATCCTTACAAAGGTTGATGGTGACGCCAGAGGCGGAGCTGCATTGTCCATAAGAAATGTTGTGGAAAAACCTATTAAGTTCCTGTCAGTGGGCGAGAAAATGGATCAGCTTGAAATTTTCTATCCTGACAGAATGGCTTCAAGAATACTGGGCATGGGAGATGTCCTTTCAATAATTGAAAAGGCTCAAGATGCATTTGATGAAAAACAAGCCATAGAAATGCAGAAAAAGCTTAAAAAGCAGGACTTCAACTTAGATGACTTCCTACAGCAGCTTCAGCAGATGAAAAACATGGGACCTCTTGAAGATTTACTTGGAATGATACCAGGCATAGGACAGAACAAAAAGCTTAAGGATTTGAAAATCAATGAAAAAGAACTGGTTTTCACCGAAGCCATAATACAGTCCATGACAAAAAAAGAAAGAGCAAACCCGAACATCATAAACGGAAGCAGAAGAAAAAGAATTGCAGCCGGAAGCGGCACGTCAGTGCAAAGAGTAAATCAGCTCTTGAAGCAATACGATGACATGAAGAAAATGATGAAAAAATTCTCTTCAATAGAAAAAACAATGGGTAAGAAAAAAGGTTTAGGCGGTATGGGCAGATTCAAAATACCGTTTTAAACAATTAAAATGCTGGAATTAGGATTTTCCTTTTTCATATATAAAAAGATTATAAGGAGGTGACAATATGTCAGTTAAAATTAGATTAAAAAGAATGGGTTCCAAAAAGAAACCTTTTTACAGAATAGTAGTTGCTGATTCTCGTTCTCCAAGAGATGGACGTTTCATTGAAGAAATAGGATTCTACAATCCGGTTTCTGAACCAAAAGAAATTAAGATCAACGATGAAAGTGCTATAAAATGGTTGAACAACGGAGCAAAACCTACAGATACAGTTAGCATGTTATTCAAGACTAACGGTATTTATGAAAAAAGAGATGAAAATAAATAAGAGGTGATATAATGGGTGAATTAGTAGAATATATAGCAAAATCACTAGTTGATAATCCCGATCTTGTAACGGTCAATGAAGTTGAAGGCAGTCAATCACTGATAATAGAATTAAAAGTTGCTCCTGATGACATGGGTAAGGTAATCGGAAAACAAGGCAGAATCGCAAAGGCTATAAGAACTGTAGTCAAAGCGGCTGCAACAAAAGAAAACAAAAGAGTTATAGTTGAGATTATTCAGTAGTAATCCCTGTAATGGACAGAGGTAAACATGAAAGAATATATTAAAGTTGGAAAAATAGTAAACACTCATGGAGTCAAGGGATGTTTGAAATGCATACCGTTGACCGATGATATGGAAAGATTTGATGAGCTTGAGTATGTCTATACTGAAAAAGACAACAAAAAGCGAAAAATCAACAATGCTTGGTACCGAAAAGGATTGGTTTATCTGGAGCTTGAAGATATCAATGATATGGATGCAGCTGAATCCCTGAGGAACACATTTATTTCCATATACGATGACCAGCTTAGAGAATTGCCTGAAGGCTCTTACTATTTGTTTGACCTTGAGGGAATGGAAGTATATTCTGATTTGGGAGAATATATCGGAAAGATAAGCGAAGTTTATCAGACCGGGGCAAATGACGTCTACGAAGTAGTGGACAAAAAAAAGTCATATTTAATACCTGCTGTCAAAGAAGTTGTCAAGGAAGTCAGCGTTAATGAAAAGAAAATGGTTATACATGTCATTGAGGGGTTGCTGGAATGAGATTTGACGTAGTTACATTATTTCCAGAGCTTATTGATATTTATACAAAAAACGGAATCATCGGCAGAGCTGTTGAAAACAGTCTGTTTGACATTGGATATGCCAACCTTCGGAATTATTCTGAAGACAAGCATAAGAAGGTAGATGATTATCCCTATGGCGGTGGTCCCGGCATGCTTTTGAAGCCGGAGCCCATGTTCAGAGCCCTAGATGCTATAAAAAAAGATAATTCATATATTATTTATTTATCACCAAAAGGCAGTTTATTTAATCAAAATAAAGCAAAAGAACTATCCGGAAAAGAACATATTGTTCTCATTGCAGGGCATTATGAAGGCATAGACCAAAGAATCATCGACAGATATGTGGATGAAGAAATATCTATGGGAGATTATGTCCTCACAAGCGGCGAGCTTCCTGCTCTCATGCTCATTGATGCAGTTGGAAGATTGTTGCCTGGAGTTTTGGGATCTGATGAATCTTCTGTTGAGGAATCTCACAGCGGAAGTTTACTTGAATATCCACAATACACCAGACCGGAAAAATATAAAGACATGGAAGTTCCGGAAATTTTATTGTCCGGGCATCATAAAAACATAGAAGAATGGCGTTTGTTCAAGGCAATTGAAATTACCTTGGAAAGACGTCCCGATATGGTAAAGGACAGCAACATAATTGAAAAATACAACAAATTGTCTGTGAAATACAAATAAAGGTTGTATGTGTTCAAGCTCTGTGATATAATGCACTAGAGTATACGGCGGTCCTCTGTACAAAGAGTAACAAGAACGCTTAGGCGAAGGGAGGTATACAAATGGACTTAATTAAATCTATAGAAAACGAACAGCTTAAAGGTGATTTGACACCTTTCAATGTTGGAGATACAATAAAAGTACACGTTAAAATAAAAGAAGGTAACAGAGAAAGAATCCAGGTTTTCGAAGGCGTTGTTATTAGAAGACAACACGGAAGCAACAGAGAAACTTTTACTGTAAGAAAGATTTCTTACGGAATCGGAGTTGAAAGAACATTCCCTGTACATTCACCAAAGATTGAAAAAATCGAAGTAACTAGACGTGGTCAAGTTAGACGTGCTAAATTGTTCTACCTGAGAGAAAGAACTGGCAAGGCAACTAAAGTTAAAGAGTTGAAGAATTATTAATTGAGGGCGGATGTCCTCAATTTTTTTTGAAAGAAGAGGTATGATATGAATATAAATTGGTATCCGGGTCACATGAAAAAAACAAAGGACCTGCTTCAGGAAAACATAAAGCTGGTCAACATCGTTATTGAAGTAATAGATGCTAGAATTCCTTTAAGCAGCAAAAATCCAGACTTTGACAGTTTGTTCAGAGACAAGAAAAGGCTCATTGTTTTAAACAAATACGACTTGTCTGATCCAAACTCAAACAAAATGTGGGAAGAATATTACAGGAGCAAGGGCTGGAGTGTTGTACTTTACAACTCAACAAACAACAAGGAACTTAAAAAACTAGAAGCAGCAATTGCAGAAGCTTCAAAGGAAATTGTAGAAAGATACAAAAATAAGGGAATTCTTAACAGGACCATAAAGGCAATGATAGTTGGAATTCCAAATGTGGGCAAATCAACTCTCATAAATTCTCTTTGCAAAAGAAAAAGCGCCAAGACAGGAAACATGCCGGGCATCACAAAAGGCAAGCAGTGGATACATCTTGCAGGCAACATTGATCTTTTGGATACGCCCGGAATATTGTGGCCGAAATTTGAAGATAAAACTGGTGCTTTGAACCTTACGTTTACAGGAGCCATAAAGGACGAAGTGCTTGAACTTGAAGAAATTTCACTGAAGTTTGTTGAAAAGATGGCTGAGATGGGCAAAGTAAATGCAATACTGGAAAAGTATGATATTGAAGCAGGACATAAGCCCCTTGATATTTTAGACAACATTGCTTATAAAAAAGGATACATTCTCCCTAACAAGGACATTGACTATCTGAGGGTTGCAAATTTGTTGTTAAACGACTTCAGAGCAGGAAAATTAGGAAGAATTACTTTAGAAACACCGGAAGATTCAATTAAGAATTAAGAGTTAAGAATTAATAATTAATAATTAATGAAAAAATCAGGCGGAGCCTGATTTTAACCATACATTCTTAATTCTTAATTATTCATTCTTAATTTTAGATGGAGGGTAATATGCTTACAATTGAAAAAGAAATTTGGGACAAGGGCTACAATTATATTGCTTGCATTGATGAAGTTGGAAGAGGATGCCTTGCAGGAAGCGTTGTTGCATGTGCCGTTATAATGCCCAAGGACTTATTGATAGAAGGCGTGAATGATTCTAAAAAACTCACTGCCAAAAAAAGAGACAAGATGTACAAACTCATCATGGATGCTGCTGTTGCTGTAGGAATAGGCGAAATGGACTGCAAGACAGTTGATGAGATAAATATAAAAAATGCAACTAAGCTTGCCATGATGCAGGCCATAGCAAATTTGAGGGACAAGGAAGGAAATGCAGTCATTCCTGACTACCTTCTCATTGATGCTGAAAAGCTTAATCTTCCCATGCCTCAATCTAATATAATTCATGGAGACGCAAGGTGCCACGGAATTGCTGCAGCATCTATCATCGCAAAAGTGACCCGCGACAGGCAAATGGAAGAGCTTGATAAAGAGTATCCTGATTACAGTTTTTCAAAAAACAAGGGCTACGGAACAAAGGATCATGTGAAAGCACTTCTGCAGTTTGGACCTATTAAAATTCATCGAAAAACATTTTTAAAAAAAATCCTGAACACAGACGAACAGATGAATTTCTTGTAAAAAGGAGTATTTATGGAAATTAAAACATATATTCACAAAGTACAATATTATGAAACAGATCAGATGGGCGTTGTTCATCACTCCAATTACATAAGATGGTTTGAAGAAGCAAGAATTTATTATTTAGAAGAATCAAATCTCAATTATGAAAATCTTGAAGCTGAAGGAATAATGAGCCCTGTTACAGCAGTTGAATGCAGGTATAAGTCACCTGCAAAGTTTGGTCAGTCGGTGAAAATAGACACAAAACTTCAAAACTTCAATGGAATTACATTTTCAATCACATACGAAGTAACTGATCTTAAGACTGGAGAAATAAGGGCTGAGGGAAGCAGCAGCCATTGCTTTTTAGGAAAGGGCGGAAAGCTCATATCACTGAAAAAAGAAAACAAAAAATATTATGAAATGTTTTCACTACTGGTAAATTAACATGAATGTTATAAATAATCATATTAAGATTATTGTAGTCAGTTACTTTAAATTGACTAATTAACTTTTTTATGCTAGACTGTAATGGTAAAAAGATAAAAAGGAGTCAACAAATGGAACAGTTTGAATTGATGAAACATATTGATTACACACTTTTGAAAGCGTTTGCAACTTGGGAGGAGATACAAATTTTGTGCGATGAAGCAATAGAATACAAAACAGCCTCTGTATGCATACCTCCTACATATATAAATCGAATACGCCAAAAATACCAAGACAAAATCAATATTTGCACCGTAATAGGTTTCCCTTTGGGATATTCCTGCCTTGAATCAAAACTAACGGAATGTGAACAGGCAATCAAGGATGGAGCAGATGAAATCGACATGGTCATCAACATAAGCCATGTTAAAAATAAGGATTATGATAAGGCAAAAGAAGAAATTGAAGCGGTCAAAAAAACTGCAGGTGAAAAGATAGTAAAGGTCATAATTGAAACATGCTATCTCACAGAAGAAGAAAAAATAACCATGTGCCATGCTGTTACAGAGGCAGGTGCAGATTATATAAAGACTTCCACTGGTTTTGGCACAGGAGGTGCAACCTTGGAAGATATAAAGCTATTTAAAAAACACATAGGTGAAAATATAAAAATAAAGGCTGCCGGAGGAATTAAAACACTTGATGATTTAGAAGCATTTATCAATGAAGGGTGTTCCAGAATCGGAACAAGCTCAGCGATTAAATTGATAAAAGGCGGTAATGTTAAAGAATATTAGCAGGGGGGAGGATATTGGTTCGTTGTAAAGTTTTTCTTGATTTATTAAATTTAAAAATTATAAAATAAGGAGATCATTATGAAAACTTGGAAAAAAATAGCCCTGGCAGTATTGGCTATGGCAATGGTATTTGCATTAGCAGCATGTACAAAGGACCAAGGAAATCAGGCCAGCAGCGACAGTGCATCGGGAACATATGAAATAGCACTTATTACAGACGTAGGAACAATTGACGACAAATCATTCAATCAGGGAGCATGGGAAGGCGTAGTTGCTTATGCAGAAGAAAATAAACTTACATACAAGTATTACAAACCTTCTGAAAAATCAGACGACGCTTATCTTACTTCAATTGATCTTGCAGTGAAAGCAGGAGCAAAAATAATTGTGTGCCCGGGATATTTGTTTGAAATTCCTGTATATAACGCACAGGATAAATATCCTGACATAAAATTCATAATTCTTGATGGTTATCCTCATACAGGAGACTACACCCCTGTAGTAAAAGAAAACACATTATCAATATTCTACACAGAACAGGAAGCAGGATTTTTGGCAGGCTATGCAGCAGTTAAGGACGGTTATACAAAAATGGGCTTCATGGGCGGAATTGCAGTTCCTGCAGTTATCCGTTTCGGATTCGGATATGTACAAGGAGCTGATTATGCAGCAAAGGAAATGGGACTTGCCGACGGATCAGTTGAAATCAAATACACATATGTAGGAAATTTTGATGCAACACCGGAAAACATGGCTAAAGCAGCATCGTGGTACAACGAAGGAACAGAAGTTATATTTGCATGCGGCGGAGCCGTAGGAAATTCAGTAATGAAAGCTGCGGAAACAGCAAAAACCAAAGTTATAGGCGTTGACGTTGATCAGTCTGCAGAGTCAGAAACAGTTATAACTTCATCAATGAAAAATCTTACAAAATCAGTTTATGATGCATTGACTGAATATTACGGCGGAAAATTCAGAGGCGGAGAAATTTTGTATCTTGATTCAAGCGTAGGAGGAGTTCAGCTTCCTATGGAATCTTCAAAATTTGAAAAATTCACTCAGAAAGACTACGATACAATTTACAATAAAATCATAAACAAGGAAATAAAAATACTTGGCGATCAGGATGCAAAGGATGCATCTAAACTTGAAACAACAAAAGCAGTGGTAGATTTAATAGATTAATTCGCATATTCAATTGTAAAAAGTGTCTTCAATAAAATTTAATACTGAAGACACTTTTTTGATATTGATTAGAAGGAGAAAATATGGATTATGTGATCGAGATGAACAAAATCACTAAAACGTTTGGAGACTTCAAAGCTGTGGATGATGTTACTCTCAAGGTTGAACGTGGAGAAATACATGCCCTTTTAGGTGAAAACGGAGCAGGCAAATCTACATTGATGAGCGTGCTGTTTGGTTTGTACACTCCTGAAGCCGGAGAAATAATCATTGACAAGAAAAAAGTAAAAATAAACAACCCCAATGATGCCAATGATTTAGGAATAGGCATGGTGCATCAGCACTTCAAGCTTGTTCACAACTTCACCGTCCTTGAAAGCATAGTCTTAGGCATGGAAGACACTAAAAACGGTTTTTTAAAAATGGATGAAGCAAGAAAAAAGGTCGAGAAACTAAGCGACCGGTACAAGCTGAAAATAGATCCCGATGCACAGATTTCCGATATTACAGTGGGAATGCAGCAAAGGGTTGAAATACTTAAAATGCTTTACAGAGACAACGACATATTGATTTTCGATGAGCCTACAGCAGTGCTTACCCAGCAGGAAATTGAAGAACTCATGAAAATCATGAGAGAATTGACCGAGGAAGGAAAATCTATAGTATTCATCACACACAAGCTGAATGAAATCAAGGAAGCTGCAGACAGGTGCACTGTGCTTAGAAAAGGCAAGTACATAGGAACGGTGGATGTTAAAACAACATCAAAAGAACAGATGTCAGAAATGATGGTCGGAAGAAAAGTAAGCTTCATAATAGAAAAATCAGATGCTAAAAATCTAAGCCCGGTTCTTGAAGTAAAAAATATGACTATCACGAACAAGTTTACCAAAAAAAACGTTGTAAAAAATGTTTCCTTTAATGTTAAAAAAGGGGAGATACTTTGCATAGCAGGAATAGACGGCAACGGACAGTCAGAACTTGTGCAGGGAATAACAGGCCTAATGGCTATAAACTCAGGACACATATTTTTAAACGGAAAAGATATAACAAAAAAATCAATTCGTCATAAATGCATTGAAGGAATTGCCCACATACCTGAGGACAGACAAAGATACGGCCTTGTGCTTGACTACAGCTTAAAGGAAAACGCCGTTCTGCAGACGTATTATCAGCCGTGTTTTCAGAAAAATGGAATCATAAAGTTTGATGCTGTGAGGGATTATGCCAAAAAGCTTATAAGCCAGTACGACATAAGAAGCAGTCAGGATGAAGATTCAATTGTAAGAGGAATGTCAGGCGGAAATCAGCAAAAGCTTATCGTTGCAAGAGAAATAGACAGAAATCCTGAAATAGTCATAGCTGTGCAGCCTACAAGGGGACTTGATGTGGGAGCTATTGAATATATCCACCATCAGCTCTTATCTCAGAGAGAAGATGGCAAGGCAGTGCTTCTTGTATCATTTGATCTGGATGAAGTTATGAATGTAAGCGACAGAATCCTTGTAATGTTTGAAGGGGAAATCGTAGGGGATTTAAATCCTAAAAATACAACTGTGCAGGAGCTTGGACTTTTCATGTCAGGTTCTAAAAGGAGTGAAAGCTATGAAATCAAAAGCAAAGCTTAACATTACAAACTTAAATTGGGGCGTAAGCTTCCTATCTGCTGTTATGGCCATCGCCATAGGCCTTCTTTTTGGCCTTGTAATACTTCTCATAAGCAATGCCTCCGAAGCGTTGTCAGGATTTGCAGCAATCGTTCAGGGAGGTTTTGCGGACGGGGCAAAGGGAATAGGAGATGTGCTGTACAATGCAACGCCCATAATAATGACAGGGCTTTCCGTGGGTTTTGCTTTTAAGACGGGACTGTTCAACATCGGTTCGTCGGGACAGTTTACCATGGGAGCTTTTGCTGCTGTGTATGTTGGAATAAAGTGGACATTCCTTTCAGGAAGCAGCCACTGGATTGTTGCCCTACTGGCAGCGTGTATTGCCGGAGCCCTGTGGGGACTCTTGCCTGGGATACTGAAAGCAGTTGCTAACGTCCACGAAGTAATTTCTTCCATTATGATGAACTACATAGGAATGTACTTTGTGAACATGCTCATAGTTTCAAACATACACGACAAGATCAAAAATCAGAGCCTTCCTGTTTCCAAAACTGCAATAATTCCAAAGGCAGGTCTTGACAAGGTTTTTGGAAGCCAGAATATAAACATAGGAATTTTAATAGCTGTTTTAATGGTTGTAATCATATATTTTCTTATAAACAAAACAACTTTCGGCTACGAGCTCAAGGCATGCGGCTACAGCAAGGATGCAAGTAAATATGCAGGAATAAACGCCAAGAGAAACATAATTCTTTCAATGGTTATTGCAGGGGCGCTCTCAGGTCTTGGCGGAGGTCTTTTGTACCTGGCAGGTTCAGGAAAATATCTTCAGGTTGTAGACATCCTTGCTCCCCAAGGTTTCAATGGAATTTCAGTTGCACTTCTGGGGATGTCAAATCCAATTGGAATTTTATTTGCAGGTTTATTCATTGCCCATATAACAGTTGGCGGAGTAAACCTTCAGCTTTATTCATTTGCCCCGGAAGTAATAGACATAATCATAGCTGCGATTATTTACTGCGGAGCATTTGCTCTTCTATTTAAAAACATCATATTCAAGTTCAGCAAAAGAAAAGAAAAGGAGGGTGAAGGCATATGAACACCATTTATTTCATTTCCCAGCAGACAATGTTTTTTGCCATACCCCTTCTCATTGTTGCCTTAGGAGGAATGTTTTCAGAAAGAAGCGGCATAGTAAACATTGCTCTTGAAGGAATAATGGTTATGGGAGCTTTCATAAGCATTTCTTTCATAAGCATTTTTCAGGATTTATTAAGCGGCCAGATTCTTCTAATTCTTGCGATTTTAGTTGCAGGACTTTCAGGTGCAATATTTTCGCTTCTTCATGCGTTTGCATCTATCAATATGAAGGCTGACCAAACCATAAGCGGGACTGCACTCAACATGTTTGCTCCTGCATTTGCCATATTTGTTGCCAGAATGGTGCAAGGAGTTCAGCAAATTCAGTTTTCAGATACATTCCATATTGCAAAGGTACCTATTCTAGGAGACATTCCGTTAATCGGGCCTATTTTGTTTCAAAACTGCTACATAACAACTTTTATTGGAATTGCCATAGCAATAATATCTGAAGTTGTAATAAATCATACAAAATTCGGCTTGAGGCTTCGCGCATGCGGAGAATTTCCCCAAGCTGCAGATTCGGTTGGAATAAACGTATATAAAATTCGTTACGCAGGTGTTATTATTTCCGGGGCCCTTGCAGGCATAGGAGGGCTAGTTTTTGTAGTGCCTACATCAACAAACTTCAATGCAACTGTTGCAGGTTATGGATTTTTGGCATTAGCCGTTCTTATATTCGGACAGTGGAGAACAAAAAAAATCTTTGTGGCAGCATTTTTCTTTGGCATTATGAAGACATTTGCATCTGCATATTCAGGAATATCCTTTTTAAAAGGTCTTCCAATTTCCAACGAGGTGTACAAAATGATTCCTTACATAGCGACTCTTATTGTGCTTGCATTTTTCTCCAAGAGCTCACAGGCACCAAGGGCAGAAGGAATTCCATACGACAAGGGAAGCAGATAAAAATACGTTAGCATTTTTACGCGGTCGGGGGACATAGGTCCCCCTAGCGGAAGTTGCGTAGCAACTCTTTTTATTTATATGTTGTAAAATAGTATGCATATTGGTAAAATAATATAAATAAATGCTGAGCGACGGGGTGAAATTATGAAAATATCAACAAAAGGCAGATACGGTCTGCGTGCAGTAATGGATTTGTGTCTCAATTCAAACGGTGATTATGTTTCATTGATAAGCATTGCAGAAAGACAGAACATTTCGAAAAATTACCTAGAGCAGGTTTTTTCTGCTCTCAGAAAAACTGGAATAGTAAAAAGTGTAAAAGGTTCACAGGGAGGGTACTTGCTTAATGGCAAGACATCAGAAGTTACCATAGGAAACATTTTAAGAGCTCTTGAAGGTGATTTGTCCGTTGTCAAGGAAGAACAAAGCAGCAGTAAAATTGAAATGTGCATTAAAATGAATTTATGGGACAAAATAGACCAGAAACTGTACCAGATAATTGACAATATGACTCTGGAAGACTTAATAAACGAATACAACAAGGGAGCGGATTCCATGATGTACTATATTTAAGGTAGTTGATTGAGAGGTTCCTATGTACCATAAAAACAAGGGATTTGAATATGAAAAAATTGCTGAAAAATACTTGCTGGAAAATAATTTTGCAATTAAATATAAAAATTTCTTCTGCCGTCTTGGAGAAATAGATATAATTGCGGAAAAAGACGGAATTACTCACTTCATTGAAGTTAAGGGCAGGATAAATACAAGGTACGGGTACCCCCGAGAAGCCGTTACTCCCTACAAGCAAAGAAGAATCATATCTGCAGCAAAATATTACCTTATGCAAATAGGAAGAGATGATATTTTTTGCCAGTTTGATGTAGTGGAAATAATACAGGAAGAAAATTCAATAAACATTTTAGAAAATGCTTTTTGGCTTTCATCTTGAAAGTCATAATCAAATATGTTATTATCTAAAAGTTCCTTAATCAAATGAAGGACATATTATATTCAGGAGAAGAAATTTGAACATCAAAGATACAAATAAAAAATATACAGTTTCATTTACTACATTAGGATGCAAGGTAAATCAGTTTGAAACCGAAGCAATGTCAGAACTTCTTGAAAAAGAAGGTTTTGAAGTTGTGCAGGGAAACTCAAGCGATATATACATTATAAACACATGTGCAGTTACAAATGAAAGTGAAAGAAAATCGAGACAGTTTATAAACAAAGCAAAAAGAATGAATAAGGATGCAATAGTTGTGGCTGTTGGATGCAGCGTTCAGCTTCATGGCGAAAAAATAAGCAAGGACACAACTGCAGACATTATAATAGGAACAAAGAATAAAGGAAACATCGGGAAATTATTAAAAGAAAAATTATCCCACATAGAACAGGAATCAGAGGTTATAATTGAAAACTTCCACGGACAGGAATGTTTTGAGGAATTAAAAATAAGCTCTGTCCATGACAAAACAAGAGCCAACATCAAAATACAGGACGGATGCAGCCAGTTTTGCTCTTACTGCATAATTCCCTATGTAAGAGGGCCTATAAGAAGCAGAAACCACGACGACATAGTGAAGGAAGTTAAAGACATTGCAGCAAACGGCTACAAGGAAATTGTATTAAACGGCATACACATTTCTTCATATGGCAAGGAAGTCAAGGAACAGGATGCTCTAATAAAGCTCATAGAGGATATGAACAAAGTTGAAGGAATTGAAAGGATAAGACTTGGTTCACTTGAACCCAGACTTATAACAGAAGATTTCATCAAAAGATATTCATCCCTTAAAAAAAACTGTGATCACTTCCATTTGTCCCTGCAGAGCGGAAGCAATTCAGTTCTTGAAAGAATGAACAGAAAATACACAGCCGGGCAGTATAAAGAAAATGTGGAGCTTATAAGAAAATATATGCCCCATGCAGGAATAACAACTGACATTATTGTGGGCTTTCCAGGAGAAACTGATGAGGAATTTAATGAAACAATGGAATTTGTAAAAGCAATCCGTTTTTCAAGAATCCATGTGTTCAAATATTCCTTAAGGGAAGGAACAAAGGCTGCAGAAATGACTAATCAGGTTGACGACACGGTGAAATCACAACGAAGCAAGGTTCTGATTGAATTGGGTGAAGAAATATCCAACGAATTTATGAAAGAATTTGTTGGTAAAGACATGTCAGTGCTTGTAGAAACTGAAAAAAATGAAAATTTATTTGAAGGATACACAACAAACTACTTGAAAGTTTTGCTGAAAAGTGATATTAATATTAGAAACACAATAGTTGATGTTCATGTGAAAAATATCAGAAATGATTATTTGACAGGTGAATATACTGCTATTTGATTATAATATATGAGAGGTGAAAAAATGGATTGCATATTTTGCGCAATTGCAAACAAGGAAATACCATCACAACTAGTATTTGAAAATGATAATTTAGTAGCCTTCAGAGACTTAAATCCTCAGGCACCTGTACATATACTTGTAGTACCCAAAATGCATATTTCTTCAATGAATGAAATTACAAGTGAAAACAGTCGTATAGTAGCAGAAATATTCGAAGTTATTAATAAAATTGCTGAAAAGGAAAATATTAAAGAATCAGGATACAGGGTTATCAGCAATTGCGGCGAAGACGGATGCCAGTCTGTAAAGCATCTGCATTTCCACTTAGTTGGTGGGAAAAAATTGTCAGAAACTTTATCATAAATTTCTTGCATTTACTTATTCTATGTTATATAATAAATGAGTGCTATTTCAAACTCGCTGGTGTCTTGGACATACAGTAGTAGAAGACGAGGGGAGGGTAGCAAAATGACAGAGGTAAAGGTTAGAGAAAACGAGTCTATCGATAATGCTCTTAGAAGATTTAAAAGACAATGTGCACTTACAGGTGTTATGTCTGAAGTAAGAAAAAGAGAGCACTATGAAAAGCCAAGCGTTAAGCGTAAAAAGAAGGCTGAAGCAGCTCGTAGAAAGAAAAACAAAAAAGCAAGATAAAGAGGTGAAAGTATGCCTTTAAAAGAGAAACTCATGGATGACCTTAAGGAAGCCATGAAATCTAAAGAAAAAGTCAGAAAAAATGTTGTTACAATGGTAAGAGCAGCTGTTAAACAAAAAGAAGTTGACAACCGAGTAGAATTAGGCGATGACGATATTCTGGATATAATAGCTAAACAAATCAAACAAAAAAAAGATTCAATAGCTGACTTTGAAAAAGGCAACAGACAAGATCTTATTGATCTTACCAATGAAGAAATCAAAATACTATTAGAATATTTACCGCCTCAACTGTCAGATGAAGAGCTTGAATTGATTGTTAAAGAAGCAATCGAAACAACCGGTGCTCAGACCAAAAAAGATCTGGGTAAGGTAATGGCTCTCATAATGCCTAAAACAAAAGGCAAAGCTGACGGCAAACACATAAACGAAATTGTGGCTAAATATATAAAGTAGGTAAAGACCCCGAATAATTGGGGTTTTTTTATTATGACCCAACCCAATTGTTACGAGCGTCAGCGAAGTAAGAATTGATGGTAGGTCAAACGCAATGAGTTCCAATTTTTTGCGACCGTAGGAAGCAGATAAAATTGTGAACGAAACTGCGTTTATCCAAATCTGCGTAAGGCGAGAAAACATAGAAGAAACTTCCTTATCCTTTACATAATTCCAATCAAACTTCTAATATAATCCTATAATTATTTAAAACAAACCTCATAGTATCCCATAAACAAGCATAATTTATTGTAAGGATATATGGAGGGAGGACAGTATGGGCAAATTTAACAATTTTAGAAGTTATCTGGCAGACAATCTGGAAATTCCAAACGATGCGTTTTCGGACAATTTTGATCTTCGAATGCACGGCAACAAAAAAGTAATAATTGAAAATCACACGGGGATCACAGTATACGAAGACGATGAAATAGGGATAAAAACCAATGATCAGAACATTTTGATAAAGGGTTCAAAATTTAAAATAGAAGAAATTAACAGCTTTAAAGTTATAGTAAAAGGAGAAATAAAAGAAATTATATTTAGCAAGGAGTAAATATGCTGATATTTAAGTTGATGTATTTAATAAGGGGCTACGTTGCAGTTCGCCTCAAGGATGCAAACTTCGAAAAAATCATGAATTTACTCAGAAAAAAAGGAATTATAATGTGGGATGTGGAAAAAAAAGACAATGAAATAAAGTTTAAAATATCCTACGATGATTACCGAAAATACCAGGACATCATAAAAGAAACCAAGATGGAAACAATAAAAAAGAAGGGATTTGCACTTAATTTAAGAAAAATTAAAGTGCGCAAGGGATTTGTGGGCGGTCTTTTCATACTGGGTATATGCCTTTATCTTTTGTCTTCTTTAGTGTGGAATGTTGAAGTAATAGGCACAAACAATTCAACTGCCAAAAAAATCAAGACAGTTCTAGAAGAAAACGAAATAAAGGTTCCTGTTTCCCAGGGAAGCCTTGAGACAAAATCAATTGAAACAATGCTTTATAAAAATTTTGACAATTTTAAGTTTGTTGAGGTTTATGTGGAAGGATCAAATCTGATAATATTTGTAAAGGAAAAAACCATTGAACCCGCAGAATTCAAAAACAACGAACCCACAAGCATCATATCAAAGAAAAATGCAATCATAAGCAAAGTCATTGCCAAAAACGGTCAGCCTGTAGTTAAAGAAGGTGACGTTGTATATGAAGGACAGACATTGATTATGGGGATTATAAAAAATAAAAATTCCGAAGAATTTGTAATGGTTCCATCGGACGGAATAATTTATGCAAAGACATATTATAATTTTGAAATGAAAGAAGAAAAAATACGGGATGTGAATGTATCAACAGACAGCAGGCAAGTTTCGTTTTTCTTGAAAATTAATGGTAAAAATGTTAAAATAATAGGTGACAAAGAACCATATGAAAATTATAATTATAAAGAGAGAAACATTGCTGTTCCCATACTGTCAAGTTTGACTAATATAAAAATTGTAAAAGGTGTATACTATGAAGAGACTGTAAAAAAAATCGAAATAGATGAAAATACGGCTCAGAATAAAATGAAGGTTGCCATGTACGACGACCTTATAAAAAAATGCAGTAAGGACTCTAAAATATTGGAATCATCCATAAACTTCACAGAGGATGAGCAGTTTTATTATTTAAGAGCACAGATAGAAGTTATGGAAGACATTGGCGAATCGGTAAAAATTTATCCCATGACTGATGTGGAAGACGAAATTAATGAAGAAAACCAAGGAGGATAAATGGAGTTTTTTGAAGAAAGCATAATACTGTCGGGTGAAGATGATTTAATCAGACTTTTGGGAATACACGACAAAAACATCAAAATAATAAAAAGTTATTTCGATGTGAACATTCTGGTGAGAAATGGAGAAATTAAAGTCACCGGCGAAAAGTCCAAGGCTGAATCCGTGTGCAAAATATTGAGGGATATGATAAACGTCATAGACACCGAAGGAGAAATAAGCGACCAGAAAGTAGTTTATCTCATTGAAGCAAACAAAACAAATTACAACATAGATTACAATGAAATTTTAAAGGATGTCATTGTTACATCAGCATCAGGAAGAGTCATAAAAGCAAAGACTGTGGGACAAAAAAGATATATCGACATGATAAACTCCAAGGACATAACATTCGGTATAGGCCCTGCAGGTACAGGAAAGACATACCTTGCAGTAGCTGCTGCTGTCAACGCGTTCAGGAAAAAAGAAGTCGAGAGAATAATTCTTACAAGGCCTGCGGTTGAAGCAGGAGAAAAGCTCGGGTTCCTGCCGGGAGACTTGCAGGATAAGGTTGACCCGTACTTACGACCTCTTTATGATGCTCTTTTTGACATAATGGGCATTGAAAACTTCATGAAAAATGTTGAAAAGCAGCTTATTGAGGTTGCTCCTCTGGCATATATGAGGGGAAGAACCCTGGATTCATCATTCATAATACTTGATGAAGCGCAAAACACAACAAATGAGCAGATGAAAATGTTTCTTACTCGTCTTGGATACGGCTCAAAAGCTGTTATCACAGGAGACATAACTCAGATAGACCTTCCGGGAGACAAGAAATCAGGACTTAAATCTGTAATAAATATATTAAAGGATGTTGAAGACATAGGATTCATGTTTTTCCACACATCGGATGTTGTAAGACACAAGCTTGTGCAGGATATTATCAAAGCATATGAAAGATTTGAGGCCAAATGATGATAAGTGTTTTATTTGATAACAGACAAGACATAATGGAAATTTCAGAGGCTAATGAAAAAGCAATAGAAATGGCTGTTGAAACAGTCCTTAAGGCTGAAAATCAGTCAGGGAACTATGAAGTCAGCGTATCTTTCGTCTCAAATGAAGAAATAAGAGAGCTTAACAGGGACTATAGAAATGTTGACAGCGAAACAGACGTATTGTCCTTTCCCATGGACGATGATGATGAATTTGACGGTGTCATAATTCTAGGTGACATAGTCCTTTCAACTCAAAGAATAATTGAACAAGCCAATGAGTTCGGACACAGCCTTGAGAGGGAAATGATTTATCTTTCTGTCCACAGTATGCTGCACCTGCTTGGATATGACCACATGATAACATCTGAAAAGGAAGAAATGAGACAAAGAGAAAAAGAAATCATGAAGGAACTTCAGTTGTTTAAATAAATTGCAAAGGATGAGCCATGATAAAAAAGACTTTTATTGTTTTAATGATTGCGATACTTTTATTTGCATCAGCTTGCTCAAGCGTTACGTCTGCACCTGAAAAACCGGCAGAAGAAGCAGTTCCTTCCGAAGAAAATGAACCGGATGAAATAGAAATAATATATTCTGAAGAAACTGTTGAAGATGAAACTAACAAGGTAGTTTCTCCTCTTGACGGGCTTAAATATTTTCCCGAACAACTACAAAATCGTCCTGTGGCTGTTTCAATTGACAACCATCCGGATGCCAGATGGCAGGCAGGACTTTCTCAGGCTGAAATAATATATGAGTTTGAAGTTGAGTATCCATACACGAGGTATCTGTGTATTTTTCATGCTCAAGAGCCTGAAATGATAGGTCCCGTGAGGAGCGCAAGGCCTTATATAATTTATTATGCAATGGAAAATGACGGAATTTTTGTCCATGTGGGCGGCAGTGAAGACGCTTTTTCAGAAATTGACCGCCTTGATTGCCCGGATGTTGACGGGCTTTATTCAGGAGCCATGTGGAGATATTACGACACTGGAAAGAAGGCACCTCACAACATGTACACAACTGTTAAATCTATACGTGATGAGGCAGCTTCATACGGTTATAGAAAAGAAGGAAACTTTGAAGGGTATCTGTTCAATGAAAAACCTCATAACCTTTCAAAAGATTACAAAGACATCATTTCTGCTCAAAACATAAATATTACATATAATAAAAGCAACACAACCAGCTATGAATATGACAAAGAGCTTCAAGTATATTTAAGGTTCAAAGACGGCCAGAAGCATGTTGATGAACTAGATAAAAAGCAGCTCAGTACAAAAAACATTATTGTTATTGAAACAAAAAAAAGCGTTCTTGACAACGCAGGAAGGCTGTATCTAGGCACAGTTGGCGAAGGAAGAGGTATGTACATAACAAATGGTGAAGCAGTTGAAATAACCTGGAGCAAAAGCAAAGAAGCTTCAAGGACTAAATTTTACTCAGGAAATGAAGAAATAAAATTAAATCCGGGCAATACCTGGATACAGGTTGTGAATTATTTAGACAATGTAGAAATAGAAAAGAATTAAAAAGGCGGGTATTATGGAAGATAAACTATTGATAAAAATTGCCATGGAGGCCAGGGAAAAATCATACAGTCCATATTCTAACTTTAAGGTAGGAGCAGCTGTATATACTAAAAGTGGTAAAATTTTCACAGGATGCAACATAGAATCTGCAGCGTTCACTCCAACCATATGTGCAGAGAGAGTTGCTCTTTCAAAAAGCATATCAGAAGGACACAAAGATATAGAAAAAATTGCAGTTGTGGGAAGTGATAAGAAAATTTCTTTTCCATGCGGTGTGTGCAGGCAGTTTCTTAGAGAATTTGGTAGAGATATAAAGGTTATATGTGCTAAAAATATAGATCAGTACGAAGTACATACATTGGAAGAACTTCTCCCGAACAGTTTCGGGCCGGAAGACTTGGATTAACAAAAGAAAGAGGGAAATAATGTTTAAATCAGGATTTGTAACAATAATAGGCAGACCAAATGTTGGAAAATCAACATTGATGAACACAATGATAGGTGAAAAAATCTCAATAATGTCAGATAAGCCACAGACAACAAGAAATAAAATTAGGACTGTATACACTGACGAAGAAGCACAAATAGTATTTCTGGATACGCCGGGAATTCACAAGCCAAAAAACCAGCTGGGCGAATTTATGAACACTGAAGTTGATGCGGCTCTTGAAGAAATGGACGTATTAATTATGATAACAGATGAGTTCAATAAAATAGGGCCTGGTGACGAGTTCATAATTGAAAAAATCAAGAATGTCAATTCGAAAAAAATACTTATTATAAACAAGGTTGACATGTTTGATCAGGCTGGAGCAATTCGCATGGCACAAGAATTCGTCAAATACAATGTATTTGACGATATTATTCCCATATCAGCACTTAAAAATCTGGGAGTTGATTCGCTTGTAAACATCATAAAAAAATATTTAAAGCCTGGACCCATGTATTTTCCCGGCGATTTTATAACAGACAGACCGGAGCGTTTTGTTGTTGCAGAAATAATAAGAGAAAAGGCACTTATGTATCTGCAGGATGAAGTTCCCCATGGAATTGCCGTTGAAATTGAGGAAATGAAGGAAAGAAAAAACAGAAATCTCGTTGATGTAAGAGCCAGTATTTTGTGTGAGAAAAAATCACATAAAAGCATTATTATTGGAAAAGAAGGTAGAAAGATAAAAGGCATAGGTAAAAGTGCCAGGGAAGACATAGAAAAACTTCTTGGAAGTCAGGTGAACCTGCAGCTTTTTGTTAAAATTTCAGAAAACTGGCGCGACAACAATTATCTTTTAAAAAGCCTTGGCTATGATCAGAAATGATAACCGAGGATGTTCTTGTTGTCAGAGATGTAAGCTACAAGGAGAATGATAAAATTCTTCACGTTATTTCAAGAACAAGAGGCAAAATTCAGCTCATGTCAAAAGGCTCCAAAAAGCCTAACTCACATCTTGTCAATGTGTCTCAGATTTTTGCATATTCAAAATGTTCTCTGACATTTTCAAGGGATATGTATATAATAACATCGGCAGAACTCATTGATAATTTTTACGGACTTAAAAACAATATCGATTCATATTACAGAGGAAGCTACATTCTTGAGCTCATAAGCTATGTGGCTCAGGAAAATGAATATGATTACAGAATTTTTGACATGACTGTGGCGGTTCTTGGATACCTTGCAAACAGCGTGGAAAATCTTGATAAGCTTGTTGCTGCCTATGAACTTAAACTTGCATCAATGCTTGGGTACAAGCCGGACTTTGTTCACTGCATTTCATGCGGCAAAACAATTAAGGAAGATGCGAGGTTTTCAATCAGTGAAGGAGGCTTGTTCTGCAGCGACTGCGTAAAATATGGAAACGGTATAAATGTCACTTATGGTGAAATACTAACTTTGGATAAAATTTTAAAGACAAAATTTGAAAATTTAGGCTCAATTGAAGTAAATATTAAATCTATGAATATAATCAGAAAATTTTTGTTTTATTACATAGGAAGAGATAATTTTACTACATTGAAGCTCATTTAAAAGGAAGGTAAACTATGGAAAATGACAATTTACAAAAAATCGACGAGATTTTAAGACGTACAAACACTGATTACTCAACTGCAAAACAAGCTCTTGATGATGCAGGGGGAGATGTTCTTGAAGCAATAATTCTTATTGAAAACATGAACAAAAGCAAAACAAGTTCTGGTCAAAATAAAGGCGAACAGCTCATGAATCAGCTCAAGGACATTTTATCCAAGGGCAATGCAACAAGGCTCACAATCAAGAAAAACAATGAAGTAATAATCAATGTTCCTATTACTGCAGGACTTATTGGAGCTTTTATAGCACCTTTTTTGTCTGCGGCAGGAATCACAGCAGCTCTTCTTACTCAGTGCACTGTTGAAATTACTCAGGCAGACGGCAATGTTATTGACCTTGGACAAAAGGTTGATCAGGGAGTTGACGCAGTGAAGGATGCAATGCAGGATATGAAGGAAGGCGCAGAAAACCTAAAGGACGACATAACAAACACTTTCAATAAAAATAATGACGAATTTTAAAAGAAAATCTTGACATAAAAACTTTAATTTGTTACATTATAGTTAATGTTGAGACTGTGATAAAGAGGAGTAGTCCATAGTGATTTCTAAGAGAGCCGGAATTGGTGGGATACGGCAATGAATTATGGATGAAGGGAACTTTGGAGTCCTTTGTTTAAAGAGGATGAAGCAAAAGCTTCATCAAATAGGGTGGAACCGCGGAATTAATCTTTCGTCCCTATACGGGATGAGAGATTTTTTTGTATTTAATCAGTTCATCCTAAAATAATATTTATTAAATGGAGGAAATCATGGCAAAAAATGAAAAAAACAAGCTTGAGAAATTAGTTTCTCTTTCAAAATCAAGAGGTATAATATTTCCTGGCTCAGAAATTTACGGTGGATTGGCAAACACGTGGGATTACGGTCCCTTGGGAGTTGAAATTAAAAACAACGTAAAAAGAGCATGGTGGAAAAAATTCATACAGGAAAGCCCATACAATGTAGGACTTGATGCTGCTATACTCATGAATCCTACAACATGGGTTGCATCAGGACACGTTGGAGGATTCAGTGATCCTCTTATGGACTGCAAAGAATGCAAGTCAAGATTCAGAGCTGACAAATTGATTGAAGATTTCATGCATGAAAAAGGCGAATCTCAGGTTGTTGACGGTTGGTCAAACTCTGAAATGGAAACATACATAATAGAAAATAAAATTGAATGTCCTGAATGCGGCAAATCAAATTTTACTTCAATCAGAAAATTCAACCTGATGTTTAAAACATTCCAGGGAGTTACTGAAGATTCTCAGGCTGAAATATTTTTAAGACCTGAAACTGCACAGGGTATATTTGTAAACTTTAAAAATGTGGCTCGTTCCACACGCAAGAAAATTCCTTTCGGAATAGGACAAATAGGCAAGTCATTCCGTAACGAAATAACTCCTGGCAACTTTACATTCAGAACAAGAGAGTTCGAGCAAATGGAACTAGAATTTTTCTGTAAACCGGGAGAAGATATGGAATGGTTCTACTACTGGAAAGAGTATGCCATGAACTGGCTTTTGAACCTTGGTATGACAAAAGAAAATGTTCGTTTCAGAGATCATGAAAAAGCTGAGCTTTCACATTACAGCAATGCAACTTCTGACATAGAGTACCTGTTCCCATTTGGATGGGGAGAACTCTGGGGAATTGCAGACCGTACGGATTTCGACCTGAAGGCACACATCACAACTTCAGGGGAAGATCTCACATACCAGGATCCTGTTACAAACGAAAAATATGTACCGTACTGCATCGAGCCTTCTCTGGGGGCAGACAGAGTTATGCTTGCACTTCTTCTTGACGCATTCAATGAAGAAATACTTGAAGACGGAACAGATAGAGTGGTTCTTAAGCTTCATCCTGCACTGGCTCCATATAAAGCTGCTATATTCCCGCTTACTAAGAAATTGAACGATCAGGCTACAGAACTTTACCACAAACTTCAGAAAAACTTCAATGTTGATTATGATGATGCTGGAAGCATAGGAAAAAGATACAGAAGACATGATGAAATAGGAACTCCATGCTGCATAACATTTGACTTTGACTCATTGGAAGACAACGCTGTAACAGTGAGAGACAGAGACACAATGGAACAGGTTAGAGTCAAAATAGATGATTTGACTGATTTCATAAACGCAAAAATAAGCTTTTAACAATTGATATTTGTATAAACAATTGGATAGCAACAATAGCTATCCAATTGTTAAATTTATTTTCATAATTAACTCAATTGCTAATGAAAAGAGGAGATTCATATTAAACTATCGGACAGACAAAATCTTATTATTGAAATAATAGAAAAACATCAGCCCATTACAGGTGAATCCATAGCTGAAAAAGTAGGCCTTACCAGAGCAACATTAAGGCCCGATTTGGCTGTATTGTCTATGTGCGGTTTAATCGATGCTAAACCAAAGGTTGGATATTATATTTCAAACAAAAAAAACAATAAGGACATATATGAAAAATTATCAAGCATAAAGGTTTCCGACATAAAGTCACTGCCAATTAACGTTGCAGAGTCTACAAGCGTTTATGACGCTATCGTTGCTCTTTTTTTGGAGAATGTCGGGACCCTTTTTGTTGTTGAAGATGATGCACTTAAAGGTGTAATATCTAGGAAAGACCTTTTGAAAGCAGCTATGGGGGGAAAAGACCTAAATCTTGTTCCAGTGGGTGTCATAATGACAAGAATGCCAAAAATAGTGTACTGCACGGAAGATGACACAATAGTTGAAGCAGCCGAAAAAATAATAGATAACGAAATCGACTGCATACCAATCGTTACAGAGCTTCCTAACGGCAAAATAAAAGCCGTTGGTAGAATTTCAAAAACTAACTTGACTAAAGCTCTGTTGGAAATAACCAAATAAAGAGGTAACTATGGAAAAAATAAATATATATGCGGTTTCCGACTCAATCGGAGAAACTGCAGAACAAGTTGCAAAGGCTGTTATCAGACAATTTGAAACAGCAGAGTTTGACGTTAAGAGAATATCATATGTAAACGACAAGGAAGCTATAGACAATTTAATAGCAAAAGCGTCCAAGGAAAATTCATTCATCGTCTTCACTCTTGTTGTAGAGGAGCTTAGGGACTACCTTACATTGAAAGCAGCAGAATACAAAATAGGAGCAGTGGATGTAATGACACCAATACTGGTTCCTCTTGTTAAGCAGCTTGGACTGTCACCTAAAAATGAGCCAGGGTTGTTGAGAAAGCTTGATGAAAAATATTTCAAAAAAGTTGAAGCAGTAGAATTTGCAGTTAAATATGACGACGGTAAAGACACAAGGGGAATACTTCTTGCGGATGTTGTTCTTGTTGGTGTTTCAAGAACTTCAAAAACACCTTTGTCCATGTACCTGGCACATAAAAATTTAAAGGTTGCAAACATACCGCTTGTTCCGGAAGTGAGCCCTCCTGAAGAATTAAAGCTTATTTCTCCAAAAAAGATTATAGGCCTTACTTTGAATGTGGATAACCTTAATAAAATTAGAAAAGAAAGACTCAAGGCAATGGGATTAAAAGACACTGCCAATTATGCAAGCATGGAAAGAATTTTCGCTGAACTTGATTATTCGGAAAAAGTAATGAAAATGCTCAAATGCAAAGTTATAGACACAACAGACAAGGCTGTGGAAGAAACAGCTTCTATAATACTTGATTACATAGCAGACAGTAACAAATAAAAATAGAAGGTGATGTAGTGAATATAAGAGAGAGATACGAACAATTTGAATTGGATTATTTATGGGAGCATGCTGCTAAAAGCAAGCTTTCTAAAGGTAGAGCAGATGAAGAACCACAATGTGAAATCAGGACTGATTATCAAAGGGACCGGGACAGAATTCTTCATTCTAAAGCCTTCAGAAGGCTTAAGCACAAAACTCAAGTTTTCTTGTCTCCTGAGGGAGACCACTACAGAACAAGACTTACACACACACTTGAAGTATCTCAGATATCAAGAACTATAGCAAGAAGTTTGAACCTCAATGAAGATTTAACAGAAGCAATAGCTCTAGGTCATGATTTGGGACACACTCCATTCGGTCACACAGGAGAAAGAATTTTAAACCAGCTTTGCCTCATGGGCTTCAAGCACAACGAGCAAAGTTTAAGAGTGGTTGATTTTCTTGAAATAAGAAATGATAAACAAGGACTTAACCTCACATATGAAGTAAGAGATGGAATTTTAAATCATCCCATGGGATACAAGGCTGCAACCCTTGAGGGGCAGATTGTAAGCATTTCAGACAGAATTGCATACATAAACCACGACATAGACGATGCTTCCAGAGCAAATATAATTAAGCCCGGCCAAATACCGGAAAAATTTTTAAAAGAGCTTGGTTCCTCACACGGGCAAAGAATAAATACCATGATCCTTGATGTAATAAACAACAGCATGAACAAGGACAAAATAATCATGAGCAGCGAAATTGCTGAACTTACTAAAGAACTTCGTGATTTTTTGTTTGAAAATGTGTATTACAACAAAATAGCAAAGAGCGAAGAAGACAAAACAACGTTCATTGTTACCAAAATTTTTGAGTACTACAGCAACAACTTTGAATGTCTTCCGGAGTTTTACCTTAAAATATACAACGAAAATGATTTTACAAAAAGTGAAATCATTAAAGATTATATAGCCGGAATGACAGACAGATATGCTATGAAAGTTTTTGAAGATCTTTATATACCAAAACCTTGGAAACAATAGTAAAATATTAGTTGACAAGCTTATTTTGTTATGTTATAATTTGTCTTCAATGTAAAGATAATGGTGATATTATGCCCTATAGATTAGATTCGGATGTAATCAGCAGGATTTTGGAACAAAATAATATTGTAGATGTTATAGAAGAATACCTGCCCCTTAAAAAAGCAGGTGCAAACTACAATACAAATTGCCCATTTCACAAGGAAAAAACACCTTCTTTTATTGTGTCTCCAGACAAGCAGATGTTTCATTGCTTCGGATGCGGTGAAAGCGGAGACAGCATCAGTTTTTTGACAAAATACAAAAACTATACTTTTGTGGAAGCTGCTGAATATCTTGCAAAAAGAGCAGGTATAATACTTGAGGAAACAAGTTCCTCCAAAAATGAAAACAAACAGCTTACTGACAAGCTTTATAAAATAAACAGAGAAGCCGCAGCATACTTTTACAGGAACCTGAGAAAGTTTCCACATGTTGCAGAATATTTATCAGGCAGGAAAATTGATGCAAATGTAATAAAAAAATTTGGAATTGGTTATGCTAGCAATGAATGGGATAATTTGCTAAATTATTTGACCGGCAAAGGATTCAATGAAAAAGACATTTTAAAAGCCGGGCTCATCATAGAGAAGAAAACCAAGGACAGTTATTATGACAGGTTTAGAAACAGAGTTATATTTCCAATATTTGACATAAAAAACAGAATAATAGGATTTGGAGGCAGAGTTCTTGATGACTCACTGCCTAAATACCTGAATTCACCTGAAAGCCCTATTTTTAGCAAAGGTTACAACCTGTACGGCATACACCTGGCAAAGGAAGCTGTAAGAGAAAAAAGTTTTATACTGGTTGAAGGCTACATGGATGTTATAAAAATGCACGTACATGGTTACGATACAGCTGTTGCTGCACTTGGAACAGCGTTGACCGAAAATCAGGTAAAGCTCATGAAAAAATACTCCAAAGGCTTTTATCTGGCTCTTGATTCAGACAATGCAGGGCAGGCTGCGGCCCTGAAGGCAATCAACATCTTCAAGAAAAACAATCTTGAAGGAAGGGTGGTCATAATACCCGGTGCAAAAGATCCGGATGAGTTTTTGAACAAATTCGGCAAGGTTAATTTCGACAAATTACTGGAAAATTCTTTAGATTATTATAGCTTTTTAGAATTCCATTACAAAGAATTTTATGAAAATTCTAACAAAGTTGAATATATAAACAAATTTTTTGACAACATAGTAAATGTAAGCAGTGAAATAGAAAAAGAGCTCATATTTGAAAAATTATCAAGTAAAGTGGGTGTTTCCAAAGAGTCTATAATAAAAGAATACAATAAGAGAAGTACTAAACAAGGAACTTTTGTTAAAACTGCTCTGCCTGAAGAAAAAAAACAGGCGGTTAAAATCACTACATCACATGAAGAAGAGCTGGTCAGACTAATACTCATCAACAATGATTTTGCATATCAACTGAAAGAAATAGTCAATGAAGACACCTTTAAGGACTTGAAATACTATCAAACATTCAAAGAGATGTATGAATGCAAATTAAACGATAAGAGTATAGACAAAGACAGCCTGAATGATATGATAATGGATAATATGGATGTGAGTGTTTTTCTGCAGAATGACGATGTTGATTATGATAATTTAGAGGCTTATTTCAAAGATTGTATTAAAAGACTTAAAATTAAATATTATGAACAGAAAAGGACAATATTGACTGATAGTTTAAAACAATCTGAAAATTTGGCAAACAGCAAGGAAATTATGAATGAAATTTTTAGCCTCGCTAAAAAAATTAAATCAACTAAAGAGGAGGTTAACTAACCCATGAGTGAAAATAAAAATCTGGCAAATATAGATGAAGAATCAGACAGGAATGCAGAAGTGCTGCAGAAAATTGATTCTATAAAAAACAAGTTAATCGAAAAAGGCAAGAGAAACGGTTTTATAACATATAAGGAAGTTTTAAGATCTTTTGAAAAACTAGACATTAACCCTGAATTTATAGATGATTTTTACAAGCAGGCAGAAGACAATGACCTGGAGATCCTGGGTTTTCAGGATGACATGATACTTGAAAAGGTAGACGACACCGAGGATCTTGAAATAAAAGATGACCCGGACTTTTTTGTAAGCCAGTCCGACGATGACATTTTGAAAGGTGTAAATATAGACGACCCTGTAAGAATGTATCTGAAAGAAATAGGCAAAGTTCCTCTTTTAAGTGCTACAGAAGAAATTGAGCTGGCAAAGCGCATGCAGGACGGAGATGAAGATGCAAAGAAAAGACTTGCAGAAGCAAACTTAAGACTTGTTGTAAGCATTGCCAAAAGATATGTTGGAAGAGGAATGCTTTTTCTTGACCTTATTCAGGAAGGTAATCTTGGACTCATAAAAGCCGTTGAAAAGTTTGATTATACAAAAGGATTTAAATTCAGCACATACGCAACGTGGTGGATACGCCAGGCAATAACAAGAGCAATTGCAGACCAGGCAAGAACAATAAGAATACCTGTTCACATGGTTGAAACAATAAACAAGCTCATAAGAATCAAAAGACAGCTCTTGCAGGAACTTGGACGTGACGCTACTCCTGAAGAAATAGCCCTGGAAATGGAAATGGAACCTGACAAGGTTAGGGAAATACTTAAAATTGCTCAGGAGCCAGTATCTTTGGAAACTCCTATAGGAGAAGAGGAAGACAGCCATTTGGGAGACTTCATTCCTGACGATGAAGTGCAGGCTCCATCAGATGTGGCCACATTTACACTTTTAAGAGAACAGCTTTCTGCTGTGTTGTTCACATTGACAGACAGGGAACAAAAAGTATTGAGACTGAGATTCGGTCTGGATGACGGAAGAGCAAGAACTCTTGAAGAAGTTGGAAAGGAATTCGACGTAACAAGAGAAAGAATTAGACAAATTGAAGCCAAAGCGCTGAGAAAATTAAGACATCCAAGCAGAAGCAAGAAACTGAAAGACTACTTAGAATAAAATTGCTGTGCAATTTTATTCAATGAAGAATTAATAATTAAGAATGAAGAATNNTTCTTAACTCTTAATTCTTAATTAAAGAATCCGGAGGGTGTTATGAATCGATTAGAATGTATTAAATCAATGTGTATAAAGTGTGGTATTGCTGCGGACATTGGTACGGACCACGGATACGTAGCAGAAATGCTGTTGAAGGATGACACATGTGAAAGGGTTATAGCTACAGATTTAAACGAGGGTCCTTTAAAAAGGGCTACGGAATATCTTACAGGTTCAGGATTAGCTAACAGGTGTGATTTCAGGCTTGGAAGTGGACTTGAAGTGCTTGGGGAAGATGAAGCTGAAGTATTGATAATAGCAGGAATGGGAGGAGATTTAATTTCCGGAATTCTTGAAACTTCAAAAAATACTGCGCTTAATGCTCGTGAACTTGTGCTTCAGCCTATGTCAGCTGTTGAAGTATTAAGAAAGTACCTATATGAAAATGGATTTATTATTGCAGACGAAAAAATTGTAAAGGAATACAACCACTACTATTTTATTTTAAAGGCAATTCCCGGCAATTCTCAAAAACCAGATGAAATATTTTATGAATTCAGCCGTCATCTTATTGAAAAGAAAGACCCGCTCATGCAGGAATATCTTAAGAAAGTACTGAAGATCAATGAAAATATAATTGCAAGTATTGAAAAAAACAGCAATGAGGAATATAATGAAAAAATAAACGAATTAAAAGACAAAAACAATAAAATAAGGGAGCTGATGTCATATTAAATTTCATCAAGTTGTTAAATTATTGGAAGACTCTTTAAAGTTGAAGAAACAGGAAGATTGGGACAACAGCGGGCTTCAGATAGGAAATTTTGAAAGTGACATAAACTCAGTTATGTTAACTCTTGACGTGGATTTAAATGCTGTAAATTATGCAAAAGACAATAATGTGGATTTAATCCTTGCACACCATCCATTTTTGTATGGTTCCATAAAATCAATTGACTTAAACAGTTATGACGGAAAAATAATTAAAACTTTAATCCAAAACAACATAAACGTATACAGCATGCACACGAGCCTTGACATGGCAGATATGGGAGTAAACTCGGCCCTAGCTGAAAAATTAAACATAAAAAACTGCAGTGTTCTACATGAAATAAATGGAGACGGCAGCGGTTACGGTGGCATTGGAGATATTGAAGAAGCAGGAATTTTAGAATTTTCCGAAAAAATTAAACAATCACTTAACTGCTGCATGATTAAATTGTATGCACATGACAAAAATACAAAAGTAAAAAAGGCAGCATTCTGCGGCGGCAGCGGTAGCGACTTTATTTATGACGCAGCAAAAAAAGGTGCTCATGTTTACATAACAGGGGATATTAAATATCACCAGGCCCAATCAGCCATAAAAAATAATTTATGCATCATAGACGCAGGGCATTTCAACACTGAATTCCCTGTACTGGAATTCATAAAAACAATGATAGAGAAAAAATCAGATCTTAATGTTATAATCTATGAAACAAACACTGTAGAAGAAATAATAATATAGGGGTAATGACATGAAAAGCTTTGAATACATAAGAGTTGCAGCAGCAGTTCCTGCTGTAAATGTGGCAGATCCGGATTATAATGCTAAAGAAATTGCTGAAATGGCTAAGAAAGCAGCAGTAATAGACAAAGCAAAAGTAATTTTGTTTCCTGAACTCTCTATTACAGGTTATACCTGTGCAGATTTGTTCAATCAAAAAACACTTATTTCAGGAGCCGAAGAGTCTCTGTTGTTTTTGCTCGAAGAAACAAAAAACTTAAACGCCGTCATAGCAGTGGGAATGCCTGTAAAGGCAGATAACCAGCTTTTTAACTGTGCTGTAGTTTTCAAAAATGGCAAAATTCTTGGAGCAGTTCCCAAGACATACATTCCAAATTACAATGAGTTTTATGAAAAAAGATGGTTTGCTTCTTCAATTTCTAGAATAAGCAGCCGTGTCATTCTGTGTGGACAAAGTGTTCCTTTCAACGAAAACATTCTTTTTAAGGACAATTTATCAAATCTATGCATAGGAATAGATGTATGCGAAGATTTGTGGGTTAATATTCCACCAAGTTCCTACCACACTCTTCATGGTGCAAATCTCATACTGAACATGTCTGCCAGCAATGAAACCATAGCAAAAAATGATTACAGGAAAGACATAGTGAAAGTTCAGTCTGCAAAATGCATCACAGCTTACGCATATTGTTCTGCAGGACAAAGTGAAAGCACAACTGACGTTGTATTTTCAGGACACGCCATAATTGCTGAAAACGGAGCAATATTAAAAGAAAACAGATTCTCTGATGAAGAAAGCACTGTTATTTGTGATATTGACCTTGAAAGACTCATGAATGATCGTGTTAAATTCAACACATACATGGGTAAGAACAACATGAGTGATTATGAAAAAATTTATTTTGATCTTGGATACAGCGAAAATGAAGAAATAGAAAGATATATTGATTCCAGGCCATTTGTTCCTTCAAACAGGGAAGAAAGAGACAAACGCTGCAAGGAAATTCTAAATATTCAATCAACTGGGCTATATCAGCGAATGAAAAAAATCAGTTCACAAAAATCTGTCGTTGGAATATCCGGAGGACTAGACAGCACACTTGCACTCATTGTTACCGTTGAGGCTTTTAAAAAGCTCCACCTGCCACTAAAAAACATTATTGCAGTAACCATGCCAGGTTTTGGTACAACAAGCAGGACTTACAACAATGCTGTTACCCTCATGAAAGAGCTTGGGGTCACACTGAAGGAAATTTCCATAAAAGATGCATGCATTCAGCATTTCAAGGATATAGATCACAATATGGATATTCACGATATAACATATGAAAATTCTCAAGCTAGGGAAAGAACACAGATATTGATGGACATTGCAAACAAGGAAAACGGAATAGTGGTTGGAACCGGAGACTTGTCGGAACTTGCTCTTGGATGGTGCACATACAATGGAGATCACATGTCAATGTATGGAGTAAACTCAAGCATTCCAAAGACTCTTGTGAGATACCTTGTTAAATGGTATGCCGATGAAGAAACAGAAGGGGACATAAAGACTGCACTTCTTGACGTGTGTGACACACCTGTAAGCCCTGAACTCTTGCCTCCTGACAAGGAAGGAAATATTCAGCAGTTCACTGAAAAAGCTGTTGGTTCGTACGATCTTAATGATTTTTTCCTCTACAACATGATGCGTAACGGCTATGAACCAGAAAAAATATATTTTCTTGCAAAAAAAGCATTCAATGGAGAATTTTCAGATGAAGTAATTCTTGAAACTCTGAAGAAATTCTACAAAAGATTTTTCACTCAGCAGTTCAAACGCTCATGTATGCCTGACGGTGTAAAAGTTGGTTCGGTTTCTCTTTCCCCAAGGGGAGACTGGAGAATGCCAAGTGATGCTTCATACGGACTGTGGCTTAAAAAACTTGAAAATATAAAATAAATTGACAGTCTTGGTTAATAATTCATTTGACAATAAATGAAAAATACTGTATTCTAACATAGAGTAAATTATACAGTCGCATGCAGCAATGCATGAGGAAAGTCCGAGCTCCATAGAGCAGGGTGCTGGGTAATACCCAGTGAGGGTGACCTTAAGGATAGTGCAACAGAAAGAGACCGCCGCGTAAGCGGTAAGGATGGAAAGGCGAGGTAAGAGCTCACCAGCAATTAGGCGACTAATTGGCTATGTAAACCCCACCTGGAGCAAGACCAAGAACGGACCGTAGAGTGGCTGCTCGTCACAGTCCAAATGGTAGGTTGCTGGAGTTTGCCGGTAACGGCAGGCGTAGATAGATGACTGTTTAATACAGAACTCGGCTTATGTATTTACTCACCAAAACGTATTAAAGACACTCGATTTTATCGGGTGTTTTTTTATATACTAGGAAAGTTGTCTTTCCTAGTATATAAAAACGAGGATTGCATGTCGGACGTCATTAACCTTAAGAGGGGTGCGGAGCAACTTTTTTGTACAATAAAATGAAATCACAATTTGTTCGCATCCATGATTTTGTGTTGTAACAACAAGAACCACCGCTCATATAATAAGTTAAAATAATTATTTAGGAGGTTTAAACATGGGATGTAACAGAGATAATATAGGCGGAATAGGCGGATTTTTAGGAGATGGATCAACATTGTTGTTTTTCTTCTTGCTTTTAGTTGTTCTGTTTTGCATGTGTGACAACGGAATTTGTGATTAGTTAAATAAAAGTCCGAGATTTCTCGGACTTTTTTAATTTAAACATGCATAACAATATCTAAATAACCTTAACAACATTATACATTTCATTTAATAATTTTGTGGCAGCAGGAAACGGATTCATGACAGTCCAGAAGCTTACTCCTGCCAAACCGTATTCATTTACAAGTTCAAGCTTTGCTCTTAAGCTTCTTTCATCTTCAAACCATACTACATGCTGTCGTCCCTGACTATCTGTATATTCGTAAAATGGTGTCTGAGCAGTTTCATCAAATTGAATTTGTGCTCCAACGCTTGCCGCTCTAGCTACTGCTTCCGGATTTGAAATGTTTTCTGCGACAGATTGCCCTTGGACAAATGGCAGCGTCCAATCATAACCATAGTTTGGAATTCCCATTAATATTTTATTTGGCGGTATCTGAGTTATGCCGTATTCCAGAACTTGCCGTACGTTGTTTATGGGAGCAACAGCCATAGGAGGACCGTAGGTGTAACCCCATTCATAAGTCATGAGAAGAGATAAATCTGCTGCTTCTCCAAGACCTCTGTAGTCATGACCTTCATATAACAAACCCGGTTGTTCGGTGTAAGTCTTTGGTGCCAGAGCAACCAATGTCACAGCTCCTATGGGATTAAGTCTTTGCTGCATTTGTGATACTAATTGAACATATTCATCAGCATCATCTGCAAATAAAAACTCAAAATCAAAGTCCACGCCGTAATAATCCTTTCTTATGACAGTGTTGAAAATATTGTTTACTAGTCTGTTTCTTGAAACTTCATTGTTCAATACATAGCTGGCCAGCTCATTGCTGAAATTTCCTGCTTCATCCAAAGGTGTCAATGTCATGATTGGTGCTACCCGGTTTCTGTATGCTGTCTGTATTAAGTTCTCGTCAAATAATGGAATCAAATCTCCATTTCTGTTAAATCCATAACTGAATGAAGATATATATGTCATGTTATTTGTCCATTGCTGTAAAATCCATTGATTTATAAACGGATACGCATAACCGTTCACTATAATTGGTCCGTATTGTGAAGCTCGTATATTATACATTTATTTATTTCACCTCCTCCTATAAGATATGTGGGTGATTGTGAAAATGACAATAATTTATTTTAGCTGTTATGAAATAAAAAAAGCTGTAATCAGCTTTTTTTACTAAAATTATCAATAGCTGTGATTTTCTCCAGCTGCTATTGCATCTTCTTTAGTTTTATGGACTGTGCCGTAAGGATGCTGAGGCGGAGCGTAAATGGAATATAACTTAAGCGCCTTTGTGCCTGTATTTATAATATTGTGCCATTTTCCTGCAGGAATTATAAATGCAAAGTCATCGAACACATCCTCCTGATAATCCAAGTTGTCTTCATTGTCACCCATTTTAACAATTCCCTGACCTTCTTCTATTCGAAGGAACTGATCAATTTCAGGATGAATTTCAAGCCCTATGTCTTCACCGGGATTTATGCTCATGAGAGTAAGCTGCATGTGTTCACCAGTCCACAACACAGTACGGAAATTTTTGTTGTTAAGAGTAATTTCTTCAATATTGACTGTGAATGGCTCAGGTCCGTAGTCCTTCATCTCTTTTTCTGTCTTTGCATAATGTGCATTCTTATTCTTCAAGTTATATTTTTCATAAACACTTGGAATAAGCTGATTGTAATAATTTGAATTTATTGGCGTTGTATCTCTGCTGAAATCATTTGGATATGAGTTGTAAGATGTAAACATCATGTTTGGATCTAAAAACGGCACATTATTAAAATTTGGATTTATGTTAAAAGTGTGGTTCATATAGTACTTCCTTTCATACAATATAATATATCATATGACCAAATCGACAGAATGTGTCGTTTAATGATAAAAGTGAAGGGAGCTTTTACTGATTAATTTAAATTTAAAAAGCTGCTATAGCTAGCAGCTTAAGATGATTTATTTTCAGATAAAACTTCAGGAACGTGGGATAAAAATCGTTTTGCAGTTATGAGCACAGTTATAAGTATTATACATGCTGCTATAGCCCAAATGCTTGGTATTGAAACATAGTTTATTATAATGCTGTAAAGAAGTGACCCTGTCAGTCCTCCTATTTGAAATATGAAAGAATAAACCGAAAGCACGCTGGCTCTTATTTCGTTTGGAACTTCACCGTTTAATATTGCTCCTTCTGGAACGCTGGCCATTCCAAACATCATATAAATAATCGAATAAAAACCAATGAAGGGATATACTTTTGTCTGCAAAGAAGTAGCCACAAGAAACAATGACATCATAAACCTCATGGACAAGTACAATTTTTTTGTGTTTAATTTGTATTTCTTAATTAATTTGTTTGAAGCAATACTTCCTATAGTCGCAGCAGCCAGGTACAGAAAAGCCATAACACCCAAAAGTCCCATCATATTATCGTTAGGGAGAAGTGAAATAAAATGCGGCTGCCAATAAGTTTCAAGAGAACTCAGGAAAAATCCTGTAGCAAAAACTGAAATGAAAATACATATGACAGTTGTGTTTTTCATCACAAGAGAAGAGCTGTTAATTACATGCTGTTTGATTGAAATTCGCTCTGTGCTTTCAGGTTTTTTAGTTTCTTCAATATAAATCATTGCCATGGCAGATACCAGCACGGATAATACAATTCTTAAAATTAGGTTTAAATCATAAATGCCTAGGGCAGGGAAGTATTGAGCAGCTATTTTAGGGAAAAATCCTCCTGACACAGCACCTGCTGAAAGGCCCAGGGCCTCCAACACTGAAAGTCTTGATGTTATGTTGTGAAGGTGATCTTTTCCGTTGTGTTCTATGTAATAATCTATAAATAAAGCATCAAAGGAACCGGATGCCAAGGCCTTACTGATACCATAAAACATAATTCCCAGGCACATAAATCCAAAACCTTTTCCGAACAATATTATTATAAAGCCTATAGTTGAAATGACAAGTGAAAGACTGAAAGTTTTTTTCCTTCCAAACAAATCTGCCATGATTCCTGTCGGAAGTTCCAGTAAGACAACAGTAAAAGCGTAAAATCCTAAAATAATTGACAGGTTGCTAAGCGTTGCTCCTTTTTCAATCAACAGAAGACTAAGTACAGGAATCAAAAGTCCTGACAGATAAAAATTAAGGAAGTATAAAACCGAATAAATTTTTATTTTCATATGAATTCCTCTCTATTTATAATGCATGATAACGTTAACCAACAATTAATTATAATATTAAATGTGCTATGTAGTCAAGAAAAAATAAAGTAAGCAATAAAAAAGCCGCATTTTTAAATATTTGCGGCTTTAAATGCATAAATTTATTTGTGCAGTATCGGTGATATTCTTTTGTATATAAGTAGTACTGATGCAGACACTACAATTCCTTTGAATATATTGAAAGGTACAACTGCGTACAATACAAAAGTTTTTAAATCTGTAATTGCAGGGTTTAAAGCGCTTCCCATTTCTATAAAGGCCTGAACCGGAGCTCCGTACACTTTTGAATAAACAGGGAGAAGCAGGTAATAGTTCATGAATGCTCCAGCAATTGCCATTGCCAGTGTTCCTGCTATAAAGCCTATGATTGCAGTTTTATAAGATTTGTTGTGTTTGTAGATAAAACCTGCAGGAATAACCAATGAGCATCCTATAATAAAGTTTGCAAGTTCGCCTACACCGCCTGTATCAGTTCCATTTAAAACAAAGTTTATTAAAATTTTTACCAGTTCAATTGCAGCTCCTGCAGCCGGTCCTAAAGCAAATGCTCCTAAAAGAACAGGAACCTCGCTGAAATCCAATTGATAAAAATTAGGGGCGAACCATAGAGGGAAGTCAAACAACATTAAAACTGTTGCCACTGCTGACAATACACCTACTTTTGCTATTACTTTAGCACTTCCTCTTTGATTTACTGAAATTTCACTTTTCATTATTTTCCTCCTTGTGCCATGCACCATATAAAGATTGTCAGAGGCATATAAAAAACCTCTGAAATCTTCAGAGGCCAAACGTCGATAGTAATTTGCTTACAAAATGCAAGTAATCTCTCCTACCATCCAGACTATACTGTCGGTCCTGGAATTTCACCAAGTCAACCTTTCGGCTCGCGGACTTTACCGCCGGTCGGGAATTTAACCCTGCCCTGAAGATATTTACAAAGTCATTATACCATTAATTTTTCATTTGTAAACACCTTTTGCAAAAATAGTTTGATTTTTTTATCACAAATTTTTACCATATTCCATGTTATATAAATTTATATATACATTTTATCATAAAATCAATTAAGCATAATATTATAGATTAAGAGGACAAGGATGGAGATGAAAATGAACAGCATTATAAAATTATTGGGAAACAACATAAAAAACATAGTGTCCAAGCAGTCTGAGCTAATTGATATGGAAGCCGTGGAAATAAGGCTTAGGGTCAACAGCCCTGTGTTTATAAAATTCATCAAAAATGAAATTTTTATGGACAATAACATGAGACTCAGCAAAAAAGACATTGATGAAACAATTTCTATCGTAACAAAAAACTCGATTCATGCTTATGAAAAAGAAATAAGAAACGGATACATTACAGTGGAAGGGGGACACAGAATTGGTCTTGGAGGCGATTGCATCTATGAAGGAAATTTATTTAAGGGTTTTAAAAACATAACAAGTCTTAACATTAGAATTGCAAGGGAATTTCCCGGATGTTCTAAAAATTTTCTTAAGTTTTTCATCAGTTCAAAACAAAGCATTTATAACACATTAATCATAGGTCCTCCCATGTCGGGCAAGACAACGTTCATAAGGGATGTTGCTGCAAATTTAAGCGATGGATTCTCAAATCCTCATTTTGAAGGTTGCGACATATCAATCATTGATGAAAGGGGAGAAATATCTTCGGTGTTTGGAGGTGTTCCACAAATGTATGTGGGAAAAAGATCTGATGTTTTGTCTTACTGCATGAAAAGGGAAGGTTTCTTTATGAGCATAAGGTCTCTTTCTCCAAAGGCAATAATATCAGACGAACTTGGATCCATGGATGACTTTGAAACAGTGCAGTACGCTCTGAAAAGCGGCGTTAATATAATCACTACAGCACATGGCTTCAGCCTTGATGATGTGAAAAAAAACATTTATATGAAGTCAATTCTAGAAAATAATTTTTTTGACAGAGCAGTGATTTTAAAAAGTTATGATAAACCCACTGCTGTAAAAGAAATTTATGATTTGCAGAGAAATAAGGTGATATACAGTGATGTGGGCTAAAAGTACCATATTTGTTCTCATAATAGTATCAGTTAAATTCATATTCAAATATATAAACGACTCCGGTGACAAAATTATTGCCAGAATGAAGGAACTGACGGATTTTGCAGAATATCTGAGAATTTATTCCTGTCACATGAAGATGTCAATTCATGAAATATATGATCAATACGATTTTAAAAGCGGTGAAATCAAGAAGGTTTGCGAAAAAATGATTGAGGCTCTTGAGGAGAACGACAGCAGAAAAGAATATTTGAAAATAATTGGAAATATTTTGATGACTCCAGATGATTTCAACAGATACTTTGCTGAAATTGTTGATTTTTACGGGAGCACTTATTCGGATATTCTTGATAAAAAGCTTTTATACACAGTCAATGAAATGGAGAATTCAATGAAAAAATATGAAATATCAAACAGTGAGAAGAAAAATCTTAACAACAGGATATCATTGCTTGTGGGATGCCTGACGGCTGTAATTTTGATTTAGGAGGGAGCTATGGATGTAGATTTGATTTTTAAAGTTGGTGCTATAGGCATTGTGGTTGCAGTGTTTAATCAGATTTTGGCTAAAACCGGAAGGGATGAACAGGCAATGTTTGTGACGCTTGCAGGCGTCATAGTGGTAATGACTCTCATAGTTGGAATGATGAATGATTTATTCATGGAGGTTAAATCAGTATTCAACTTATATTGATAAAAATGATATGTTGCTTGCTAAAATAATTTTCATTGCAGTTATAACAGTAATACTGAGCATTACCATTTCAAAGTTCAATCCGGAATTCAAAGTCTACATCACTGCAATATTCGGAATACTTGTGGTTTACATCCTGTTCCGGGAACTCAGAACCTATGTCTTGGAAATTGTCAACCTGTTTAGCAGGTATAACTTAAAGACTGAGTATTTCAGCACCATATTGAAAATTGTCGGAATAGCGTACATATGTGATTTCATATCGCTTTTGTGCAAGGATTTAAGCTATGAATCCGTGGGCAAAAAGGTTGAAATTGCCGGAAAAATAATCATACTCATCTATTCCATCGATGTTATAAAGATTTTCCTTGATCAAATACTGCTGCTTGTTAACGGGTGATGAAATGAAAAAAATAATAATATTTGTTTTAATGATGTCTTTGATCTTGCTAAACACATTTTCAGCATATGCAAATACACTGGATGAAGCCATAGATGAAATTCCTGTTCATGACCTTGAGGAATACATAAACAACGGCAGTTCATACTTCAAGGACAACAACATTGAAATAAAGGATCTCATAAAAAAAGCTTTCAAGGGAGAACTTGATATAAGCCTTAAAGATTACATCAGGTACGAACTTGAGAACAAACAGGATTTTTACAGAGATTTGTTAAAAACAGGAATGAACGTAGTAGCTATCTGCATGATGCTTACCATAATAAAGTATTTTGCAGATGAAATAAACAATCAAAGTGTCTCGGATATTGTGGTTTTATTTTCAGTGTTAATTATTTTTACCATAATCCTGAAGGATGTCTTGTCCATAAAGGACATGCTTAGAAATGATTTTGCAAGCTTTAAGACAATTACTGAAGAAATAAATGCCGTGTTCATGGCAGTAATGCTCACATTTGGAAAGTTAAGCATGTTGCAGTTCTTCCAGACATCCCTTAATTATGTCATAGGAATCACAACACAGTTTGTATACAGCTTCACGGACATAATGACGGTAATAATGATTGCGGTAATTCTTGTAAACAACATGAGCAAACTTATAAACATGAAGCTTTTTTATGGGGCATTGAAAAAGGTCACGCTCTTAATTTTATCCGGCTATATGATTATTGTTGTCATAAATTTTTCTGTACAAGGATATATATTATATAAAACGGATAATATTTTTATAAGTTCCATAAAAGCGCTGTCACCGTCAGCTGTGCCGATAATAGGCAGCGCAGTGACAAATTTCTTCGGAGTGTTTTTAAAAAGCATATTGATGATAAAGGATGTGCTAGGGGTTATTGTGATTGTTTTTCTCTTGTCGGCCTTCGGAGGGTCCCTTGTAAAAATAGTGCTTGCACTGGTTCTGTACAAGGCTGTTGGAGTGCTCACGGAGCCGCTCAATGAAAATATATCCAAGCTTATTTATGAGATGGCAGATTTGTTTTACATATACCTCATATGCCTTATCACTCCCATTATCATCGTGACTGTTTATTATTCCATTTTACTAAACTATATGAATAACATATTCGGGTAATCTATGAAAAGTACAATTGTAAACATATTAGTATTAATATTGATGTTCAACCTTATCATGATAATATTTCCTGAAGGCAAGACTCAAAAATTTTGCCGAATATCTTTAAAACTTTTTATCATGATTTATATACTGGACAATATATTTCTTAATGGAAGCATTAATTTAAACTTATTGGATATGCCTGATATTTCGCCGGATTACCAGAGGGAAATGAGCATACAAAACATTGACCCTGAATTCATAGAGAAATTAAATCAGGATTTTTATGAAGGAGAAGAAGTGATTAAAAACATTGAGCTGAATTTTGCAGGAAACATGGATATTGACGTCCTGGTAACAACCAAAGGTCTTATGAGCACAGACAAAACAAAAAAAATAAAAAAAGACATAGCTGAAGTATTTAAAATCAGTTCAGATAATATAAGAGTAACATCAGGAGGAACTTATGAATAATTTTATTAAAATGTTTAAAGACAACAAAAATCTTAAATATGCGGTAAACATATTTATATTGCTTGTTATCATTTCTCTGATTCTAAACTTTGACACCACGAAAATAACAGGTAATTTCTCCGATGCAAAACCAGTTTATCAGAACACTCAGGAAACTGAAACAGACAGCTATGTACAATCATTAGAAAAGAGGTTGGAAGAAATACTGGGAAAAATAGAAAATATGGAAAGCGTCGATGTCATGATTTACACAAAGAATACTCCGGAAATGGAGCCTGTTTATGACGAAAACATAAGCAATGAAACAAATATTGAAGTGAACAGCGACGGAACAAGAAGAGAGGTGAAAAGTGAGACCAGGCAAAGTCAAGTTGTGCTGGGAGGCGACAATCAAGTAGTGGAAAAAACTTATCAATACCCTGAAATCTCGGGAGTTTTAGTGGTTGCAGACTATAAAGGAAGTAAAGATATTTATGCTGTTTTATCTAACAGCGTAAAGACTTTATTAGATATCAAATTAAATGATATTGAAATAATTTTATCAGAAATGAACTAAGGGGGTAATTATGATTATGAAAAAGGAAACACTAGTTTTTATAACTTCTTTGGCAATAATATTTATTATTGGCTATGTGAATTTGACAATGTCTCCGGAGGATACTTTTGATGTTGATGATTATGCACAGGTTGTAGCACCGGGTGAATCAGATACATTGGAGGAAGACATTGCAGAATTTGTAGAAGGTGAAGAAGTTGCAGAAGGTGAAGAAACAGCACTTGCTGAAACTGAAGGCGAAACTCAGACTGAAGCTTCGGATGGAGATGCTGTAAAAGAAGATTTAGAAACTGCTGAATCAGAGGATACTGAAGAAGAATCAGACTATGAAATTCTTGGTGATATAACAGACATAACTGACATGAATTCAGCCGAAGCCTCATCTACCGGCATTCTTGATACACTCAGTGCAAGTTTTTCAAGTTTCAAACTGAACAAGGATAAGGCAAACATGGACGTTATAGATCATCTTGAAGAAAGCATAAGCAATGCTTCAATATCAGAAGAAACAAAAGAGCAGTTTGAATCGCTACTTTTAAACAAGAATTCTTACATAGAAGCCGAACAAAATATTGAAATAATGCTTCAGTCAAAGGGATACAACCAGACAGTTGTAATTGTAGACTCTGACACTATAAAAGTAGTGACAAATGAAACAATTGAACAGGCTGACGCAACCAAGATTCTGGATGTGATAGTTTCTGAAACAGAATATGAGCCTTCTCAAATAAAAATAGTCAAATTTGATAATATTGATTTGTAAAAATTTTCAACTTCTGATATACTTATTTAAGGAGGTGCTAATATGGATAACGAAACTTTTGAATATGGCCAGGTAAAGATTTCTGACGATGTTGTAATAATCATTGCTGGAATTGCAACCAGCGGAGTTAAAGGCGTAAGTACTGCCCGCACGGGTGTAGCTGAAGGAATTTCAAACTTATTTTCAAAGAATAATTACTCTAAGGGAATAAAAGTAGAAATAAATGAAAATACTGTTGTTTTAGACATTTTCATAAATGTTGAATATGGCTACAAAATCAGCGAGGTAGCAAAAGAAGTTCAGGCAGCTGTTAAAAAGGAAATAGAAACAATGACAGATTTGCAAGTGGCTTCCGTTAATGTACATGTGCAGAATATAATACAGGAAAAAGAAAAAGATAAGGAAAAAGAAATTATCGAATCTGATTTAACAATTGAATAATATAGCAATATAGATTGACAATTATTAATTGTCAATCTATAATTGTTTACTACACAAGCATTGCTTTTGTTACAAGAAACTCGGAGGAAATATGAAACGAAAAGATACAAGAGAAGAAGCAGTTAAAATAGCATACTGCATGGACATGAACAAGGAATTCGATAAAATGTGCCCGTCCAGATATGTTGAGCATTTTGAACTCGATGATGTGGATATGGAATATCTCAACAAAACAATAAGCGATATGATTGATCACATGGATGAAATAGACAAAAACATTACTGATAATTCAAAAGACTGGAAAATAACAAGGATTGCAAAAGTTGATCTTGCTGTTTTACGAGTTGCTCTTGCTGAATTACTTTACAATGAAAGCATTCCAGACAGTGTTTCAATCAACGAAGCTGTTGAAATCAGCAAAAAATATTCAAGCGATGATTCACATAAGTTCATCAACGGAATTCTCGGCACAGTTGTAAGGAACATAAGTAAATGACAGAATATGTGCTTGGCATTGACACAAGTGCATACACCACATCTATTGCATTGGTTGATGCAAAAAATAACAAAATTGTTGCAGACAAAAGAAGGGTTCTTTCAGTTCCTATGGGACAGAAGGGTCTCAGGCAGCAGGACGCAGTTTTTCAGCACCTTAAAAACTTCCATGAACTTTACGGAGAAATAAAAACAGATTTTAAAAACATTAAGACTGTTGCCGTAAGTTCAAGACCAAGAAATATTGACGGATCGTACATGCCCGTCTTCACAGTTGGTCAGAATTATGGAAAAATAATTGCCAAAACCCTAGACTGCAGCTATATTGAGTATTCTCACCAAGAAAATCATATTGCTGCTTCTTTATTTAGAGAGTATAAATCAATAGATGACAAAATACTTGCTATTCATATGTCGGGGGGAACAACTGAATTTTTAAAGGTAAAAAAAGATATCAAGGGATATTCTGCTGAAATTCTCGGAGGAACTAGGGATATAACATTCGGTCAGCTCATAGACAGAATAGGAACACTGATGGAATTTCAGTTTCCTTGCGGCATGTACATGGAAAAATATATAGAAAACATAAGCAGTTGGACAAAAATCAAGACGCCTGCCATAAGAAAAGCGCAATACATCAACTTGTCAGGAATGGAGAATTTTTACGGCAACTTGTACACAACACAAAAATATTCAAAACAAGACATAATCTTTTCTTTGTTCAACTATGTGGCTCACTGCATTTTAAGCATAATTGAACAGATTAAACAAGATTATAAATATGAAAATCTCATCATTGCAGGCGGCGTTGCGACGAACAGTATAATCAGGAACTTGATTTTGAATAATCTTAAAAATGAATACAACATAATTCTTCCGGAAAGGGAAAATTCATCTGACAATGCTGTTGGAACAGCTTTTCTTCCCATTATAGACAGGTGGTACAATGAAATTAAAACCTATTAAAGTATCTGTATTGAACCAATATATCAAAAAATATCTCATGAGCAACTCAATTTTAAACAACCTCAGGGTAGAGGGAGAAATATCAAACATAAGAATGAGCAAGACAGGCTACACTTACTTTTCTTTGTGTGATGAAACTTCCTGTATTAATTGTGTTGCTTTTTTTACTGATGAAATTTCAAAAAACGGAGACAAAATAATTGCCGAAGGAGAGCTTTCGGTTTACGAGCCAAAGGGAACATACCAGCTTGTTGTGAGAAACATTGAGAGGGTTGGCCTAGGGAAGATTCTACTTGACCTTGAAATATTAAAGGAAAAGCTAAAATCACAGGGGATGTTTGACCGGAGCAGGGATATACCGCTATATCCGGCAAAAATCGGAATTATAACATCAAAGTCTGGTGCTGCAATTAAAGACATTTTAAAAACATTTGAAACAGTAAAATCAACTTTTGAGGTTGTTGTGTACAATGTCTTGGTGCAGGGAGAAAAATCAAAGGAAAATATAATAAGCGGAATAAAATACTTCAATGATACTAAAGCAGATGTGATTTTAATTGCCAGAGGCGGAGGAAGCTTTGAGGACTTGAACATTTTCAACGATATGAGAGTTTCCGAGGAAGTTTACAAATCAGATGTTCCCGTTGTAACTGGAATAGGCCATGAAACAGACCGTACTCTCACTGACTATGTTGCTGATGTCTACTGTCACACACCTACAGCTGCAGCAGAAAGAATAATCACAGGCTACAAGGACATAGAAGACAGACTGAAAAGACTGATTGTTTCCTTGAAACAAGGAACATACAACATGCTTGCACTCAAGGCAGCAGATTTAAAATCTTCAAAATACATCATGAAAAGTTATCTTCCTGTTGAAAATTTATATAAATTGAAAATGGAGCTTGAAGCTTACAACAACATAATGAAAACCTCTGCAGGACAACGACTCAAAGACTTAAATTTTGAACTTAAGATCTTACAGGAAAAACTATCAGGACACAATTACATGAATAAGCTTAAAAACGGATTTGCTGTTGTTTCCGATGAGAAGGGAAATGTTGTAAAAAATATTAATCAGGTTGAAATTAATGGAGTACTTAACTTAAGGTTTAAGGACTTCAGAATACAAGCAGAAACACTAAATGTGCAGGAGGTGCAAAATGAAGGATAAATATGATAGCTTTGAGGGCGCATTAGAAGACCTGAAACGAATAGTACAGAATTTTGAAAGCGGCGAAGACATCTCCATAGACGATCTTCTGACGAATTATGAGCAGGGAATGAGCGCTTATTCATATTGCAGCAGAAAATTGGAAGACACGCAAAAAAAAATTAAGATAATTGATGAATCTTTTGAATAAAAATAAAGCCAGTCATACAAAATGATGAATAAAATGTAAATATTATTAAAAATATTAATTGATATTTATTAATCACTATGCTATAATTTTATTGAATTGTTCCTATATTTGTTTTTTTTTGCAGAATAATTATGTAAAGTGATGGAAGGGTATTTAATGGAAGAATATAGGCTTGATGTATATCTGCACAACAAAGGTTATGCAAGCAGCCGCGAAAGGGCTAAACAGCTCATTCAAGAAAGTTGTGTGTATGTCAATGACAAGTTGGCAGAAAAGCCTTCAATAAAGGTTACAGACGAAGATTTAATAAAAGTCAACAACATTTTCAGCTATGTAGGACGAGGAGCAGAAAAACTTAAAAAAGCAGCAGAATTTTTTAAAATCGATTTTGAAGGATTGACAGCAGTTGACATAGGCGCTTCCACCGGAGGTTTTACCGACTATCTGTTAAAACATGGAGCAAGAAAAGTATATGCAGTGGACGTTGGCCACGATCAGCTTCATGAATCTTTAAGAAATGACAAGAGAGTTATAAACATGGAAGATACCAACTTCAGATATGCTGACACTTCAATGTTTGCTGAACCAATCGATATTGTTACTGTTGACGTGTCATTTATATCTTTAAATTTAATTTTACCTAAAATTGTCGAAATAAGTCACGATAATACAAAAATTGTTGTATTGATAAAACCTCAGTTTGAGGCTGGAAGAGAAAACATAGGAAAAAACGGAATTGTCAAGGATAAGAAAGTCCATTTGATAGTTTTAAACAACATAGAAAATTACTTGAGCATCAATGATTTATATTTAGAAAATATTACCTGCTCTCCCATAAAAGGCGGAGATGGAAATATTGAATACCTTGCTTTGATAAGCAAATTCAAAAGGGATAAAAAAGCAATCAATTTCAAAGACTTAATAAAAGAAGCTTTTGAAATATAAAAAAAATTTATGAGGTGACAAATGAAAAAGTATACCAGACAATCAAAAATTCTTGAGCTTATTTCAAAGAGAGAAGTTGAAACTCAGGAAGAACTTGCCGAAGGTTTGAAGGCCATGGGCATTGACGTAACACAAGCTACTATTTCCAGAGACATTAAGGAATTAAGACTTGTAAAGGTTATGTCAAAAAACGGAAAATACAAATATGCAACAATCGGACAGAGCCAGGAAGGCATCACTGACAGACTGTACAAAATTTTTGAAAACTCCGTTGTTTCAATTGACAATGCCATGAACATAGTTGTTATCAAGACTATACCCGGAGCTGCACAAATTTGCGCATCTGCCATTGATTACATGGGCGTTGACGAAATCGTAGGCACATTGGCAGGAGATGACACAGTATTTGTGGCAATTAGATCCCTGGAAAGTGTTGAATATGTGCTGCAGGAATTTAAAAAGAATATAAGATAATGGTGATAATATGCTGATAAGTTTAAACATCAGCAATTTTGCTGTGTTTGAAAATGAAACTATTAACTTTGAAAACGGATTTAATGTTTTCACCGGAGAAACAGGTTCTGGTAAATCAGTTTTAATCGATGCGCTGTCTCTTATTTTGGGAGAAAGATCCTCTAAAGACTTAATAAGAAAAGGCAAAAAAAGTGCACTGATTGAAGCAATTTTTGACATATCCGGCAATAAAGATCTGGAAGATTTTTTAGATGGCAATAACATTGAGATAAGCCAGGAAGATTACCTGATTATTTCAAGAGAATTGCTTGAAAACGGCAAAAGCATAAATAAGATCGACAGAAGAACGGTACCTCTGAATATGTTAAAAGAAGTTGGGAAGTACCTTATTGACATCTACGGACAGTTCGGACATGAAAGTTTATTTAAAAAAGAAAATCACATAATTCTTCTTGACAGTCTTGTTCAAAAAGAATTACACCCAATGTTTGAGGTTTACTCAAGTCTCTATACGGAGCACAGCAAAAAATGCAGTGAAATTGAAACAATAAAAGATAAGCTGGTAAACAAGGACCTTAAAATAGAGCAGCTCAATTACGAAATTAATGAAATTGAAGATGCTGATTTGAAGGCAGAAGAAGAGGACGAGCTTCTGAAGGAAATAAAAAAACTTTCTAATGTACAGGAAATAAAAGGTTCTCTTTATGAGGCAAATAAAATTTTAAGTGTCAGTGCCGGCATGAATAACGTTTACACAATACTTAACAAAATAAAAAGCTATGACCAGTCACTTGAAAATTTTCTTTCAAGGCTTGAAATACTCCTTGAAGAACAACAGTTTTTTGCTCATGACTTACGAGATTATTCAGAAAAGCTTGATCTTGATGAAAGCAAGCTTAATTTCATTGAAAACAGAATGTCTCTAATAAGCAGATTCAAGAGGAAGTACGGTTATACTATCGATAAAATAATTGAATACAAAAATTCTTCCCAGGAAGAATTAAACATACTGACAGAAGCAGAAACAAAATTAAGCATGTTGGAAAAAGAAAAAGACATACTGTATAAAGACTTAAAAAAATGCGCAGAAGAAATTTCAAAAATAAGAAAAAATGTAGCTTCAATGCTTGAAAAACAAATACTCAAGGAACTCGACGACCTGAACATGAAAAACATTAAGTTCAAAGTTGATATACAAAGAAGAAATTCTTTTGCAGCTGACGGCATAGATCAGGTGGAGTTTTTAATATCCACAAATGTTGGAAGCGATTTGAATTCTGTTCAGAAAGTTGTTTCGGGAGGAGAAGCATCACGTATAATGCTTGCATTCAAAAAAATAACAAGCGATATTGAAAGTGATCAGACCATGGTTTTTGATGAAATAGATTCAGGCATCAGCGGAAAGACTTCTCAGATGTCAGGAATAAAAATGAATTACATTTCTGCCAATCATCAGGTTATTTGTGTTACACATTCGCCGCAAATTGCATCAATTTCAAAAAATCATTTTTTCATTGAAAAGAAAGTTGTTGACGAAAATACTTACAGCACGGTAAGAAAACTTGACAAAGAAAATAGAATTTATGAAATTGCAAGACTTTTAAGCGGCATGAAAATCACAGACAAATCTCTTAACAACGCCAAAGAGCTCATAGAATTCAACAACAATTGATATGCCGAAAATTTCACCAAATTTTTCTCCTGCTAGCTAAACCTTTAACCATGTCTTTTCAAAAAAATTTGTTAAACTTCAAACTATAGAATAAATTAATAGCCACATGGAGAAATTAAGGATAAAACTTTAAGGAGAGCAAGATGAAAAATTTCGCTAGAAGAGTTTTATTCTTTATTTTTTTTATTGCTTCGCTTCTGACAGCTGTTTATTTTGGATTTGATCTTAAGACAAATCCATATGTTTTGACAAAACTCGAAACGGTATCAGAAACAGAAGGGAAGTATGTAATTCCAGGCGGGCAGACAATTGGTGTTGAATTAAAAACGGAGGGAGTATTGGTTGTAGGCCTTGCTGATATAGTAAATACTGAAAATTTATCCACATCCCCTGCAAAACTGGCAGGAGTGCAACTGGGCGATAAGATTCTGGAAATAGATTCCCTTCGAATTGGAAACACTGACGACATACTAAATTACACAGCAACCGAAGGAGTAAAAAATTACGACTTCAAAATTGAAAGAGCAGGTAAATTGTTGAATGTCACCGTTACTCCTGTTCAAATTTACAACAGCGATGAAATAAAGTTTGGTTTTTGGGCAAGAGACGACATTGCAGGAATAGGTACAGTAACATTTGTGGATCCAGACACAGGTAAGTTCAGTGCCATAGGACATGGGATATCCGATTCCGACACAGGTACTCTCATTGATATTGAAACGGGCACCATTTCCAAGGCAAACATAACAAGCATCAAACTTGGAAAAAAAGGAGAGCCCGGTGAAATAATCGGTTATATTTTAAAAAACGAATCCAGCCTTGGCACTGTAGAAAACAACACAGATTTTGGAATATACGGCAAAATTAATGAAAAAAGCATGGGATATTTCAGCAAAGATTTAATTGAAGTAGGCAAAAAGGAAGAAATAAAGCTTGGGCCTGCAAAAATTTATTCGTGCGTTAACAATGAAATACAGGTTTATGACATAGAAATTACAAAAATCTTTTACCAGAACAAACCAGATGAAAAGAGTTTTGTCATTAAAATTGTGGATCAGGATTTGCTGGAACTTACAAACGGAATAATACAGGGTATGAGTGGATGCCCCATCATTCAAAACAACAAAATTGTTGGAGCTGTAACACATGTGTTCATGAACGACCCTACAAAAGGATACGGAATATATATAGAATGGATTTTTGATGAAATTTACAATACTCAATAAAAAATATTATTTTTGGTATATTTTTGTAAAAATGTAATATAATTAGAGTAAAGATACTGAAAAACAATGCTTTATAGGATTTTGGAAATTTTTATAAATTATTTAAAATTATTTTATAAAAAAAAAGGGTTTTTTAGTTTTCCTGCGTATATTGTGTTATGAGAAATATATTTTAAATCAGGGGGATTTACAAAATGTTAAAAAAAGTTAGAGTTGTAATTGCCGATGACAACAAGGAATTCAGATTGATTTTAAAGGATTTCTTAATCAGTAAAAACGTATTTGATGTGGTTGAAATGGCAGATGACGGATTAAAAGCTCTTGAAGCAGTTGAGAAGTATGAGCCGGATATATTGATTCTGGATATTATCATGCCACATCTTGACGGATTGGGTGTATTGGAGAAACTTCACAAGAAAGAATTGAAAAAGTTTCCGAAGGTTATCATTTTATCAGCAGTAGGTCATGACAAGGTTACTCAAAGAGCAATAAATATGGGCGTTGAGTATTACATTGTCAAACCATTTAATTTTGAGTCTTTTGCAGACAGACTAATTCAGATTTCTGAACTGGAAACTTCAAAAGTTCAAAATAAAAGCAAAGAAATAGCATATAATGAGAAAGTGAACGAAGAGCTGAGTCTTGAAGTAAAAATCACTGAAATTCTGCATGAAGTTGGAGTTCCTGCTCACATAAAGGGCTACCAGTACTTAAGGACATCCATAATTGATGTTGTTAATAATGTTGAACTTTTAGGAGCAATTACAAAAGAATTGTATCCTATGATAGCTCAGAAGTACACCACTACTCCAAGCAGAGTTGAACGTGCTATTAGGCATGCAATTGAAGTGGCATGGACAAGAGGCAAGATTGAAACAATAAACAATATTTTCGGCTACACAATTCATAATAACAAGGGTAAACCCACAAATTCAGAATTCATTGCCATGATAGCCGACAAGCTTCGACTTGAGCAGAAAGTTTCATAATTAGCAGCAACTTATTGGAATTATAATAATTTCTCTTTGCTCCTTGTCTCTTGGCAAGGAGTGTATTGTGCGTATTTCATAATTGGGCTTGACAAAAACCTTTATAATTATTACAATTAAGCGAACAATCTAAAAATTTTGCAAAAAAATTGGAAAATTAGATAAATTGCAAGAATTTGCAGGAGGCAATTTTGAATACTGAAATTACAGTAAAAAGCGAAAAGATTTTTGAAGGCAGAATAATTAATTTAAGAGTTGATACTGTCGAGCTGGAAAATCAGAAATATGCAAAAAGAGAAATCGTTGAACATAAAAGCGCGTCAGCTATCATTGCAATAAACGACAAAAATGAAATGCTTTTGGTAAGACAATACAGAAAAGCAATCGAAGATTTCATTTATGAAGTTCCGGCAGGAATAATGAATATTGCCGAAGAACCTCATGAATGTGCATTGAGAGAGCTTAAAGAAGAAACAGGATATGAAGCTGAAAAAATTAATTTAATTTTTGAATTTTATACATCACCGGGTTTCACCAATGAAAAAATTTATCTGTTCAAGGCTGAAAATTTAACTTTCACATCAACAAAATTTGATGAGGATGAGTTTATTGAAACAATTGCTGTTAGCAAAGAAGAAGCTAAGAAAATGGTGGAAACAGGTAGAATAACTGACAGTAAAACATTGGCGGCAATGCTTTACTGGATTAATGACAATTAACGAACATAAAAATGAGAATTAAACCTTCTGTACAAGCATATATTGTAAAAAGAACAGGAGGTTTTTTTATGAACAATACACTGAAGAAACTGGTAAGATCGGAAAACAAAAGACTCTTATATTTAACATCAATTTTAATCATATCCCTTATATTATCAGCACTTATCTACATATTAGCAGGATCAAAAGGCATAATAAGCGTAAATTACGAAAACATAAGCAAAATGATGTTTATGGAAATTTTTATGATGACATTAAAAAGAAATTTAATATATTTCATAGCAATAATATTTCTCACCTGTATTGGTCAGGGCAAAATTATAAACTTATTGTTTGTTCTCATAAGCATTTATTACGGCTTGTCTGTCATCTACTTTATCCGAACTCTCAACATGGACGTGAAATATTTTGTTCTGAACTTCACTGATTATTTTGTGTTTTTTCCCATACTTTTTTATTTCACATTTGTTTCAAGCACCATATCCAAATATACAAAAAAGACAAAAAACATAGAGACTATTTCCCACAAATTTGATATAATTGTAAACAGTTATATTAAACTTTCTTTAATATACATTTTATTTGTAGTTGCATACAGTTTCGGCTACAGTTACTACATATTGATATTAAGCAGATTGTTGGTGAGATAATGGAAAATAGCATTGAAAATTACAAACATTACCTGAATTCAAAACGGCTGAGCCCAAATACAGTGAGCTCATATATTTACGACATTAACAGTTTCAATGATTACTTAAACGATAATTACAATCTTGAAATTACAAAAACCAGGAAAGCTCAGATATTGACATATCTGGTTAATCTGCAAAAGCAGGGCAAAAGTTCTTCGACCATATCCAGGACTATTTCTGCATTGAAAAACTTTTTTGAATTCCTAAAAAAGGAAAAGTCAATAGAGGACAACCCTGCCACCAGCATTCACAGCCCAAAGCAGATTAAAAAAATACCGTCTGTGCTGTCTGAGGATGAAGTAAATCAGCTCATGAAAATAGCTGACACTACAACATTCAAAGGAAGCCGTGACAGCGCCATACTTGAACTGTTGTATTCATCTGGAATAAAGGTTACAGAACTCATAAACATAAAAATCAGCCATATAAATTTAAATGCAGGCATAATTAACATAGAAGGATCCAAGGAAAGAATTGTTCCTTTGAGCCAATATGCGAAAAATGCAATAACAAACTATCTGAATAACTTCAGAAACATTCGCTGCAAGGAACATGTGAATGTTTTGTTTGTTAATATTACTGGAGAGCCAATTTCAAGACAGGGAATATGGAAAATACTTAAATTCTACGAAAAAAAAGCAAATCTTTCAAAGGAGCTTTCACCACAGATTTTAAGGAATTCTTTTGCAGTGCATCTTTTGTCTCACGGCGCGGATTTGGGAACTGTACAGGAACTTATGGGTCTGTCTAGTTTTGCCGCTGCACAGAATTATTTGGGAAGCGTAGAATTTAAATCATTAGAAGTGTTTAAAAAGACATTTCCGAGAGTATAATATAAGCAAATGAAACTTTCTTAAATGAATAAGGACAGTTTTTATAGCAATGTGAAGGAGAAGAATATGATAAAAAGAGCAGTATTGATAGTACTAGACAGCGTCGGTATCGGTGAACTGCCTGATGCGGCAGACTACGGTGATGTTGGCAGCAACACAATTAAAAATATTTATAAGAATGTTGAGAATTTTTCACTACCTAATTTGGAAGAGATGGGGCTTTTAAATATAGACGGAAACGAAGATATAAACAAAAATAATAAGTTCACAGGTACAGTTGCAAAATGCAGCGAAAAATCAAAAGGCAAGGACACCACTACAGGACACTGGGAAATCAGCGGCCTTGTTCTTGAACATCCTTTCCCCACATATCCTAAAGGATTTCCGGATGATTTTATAAAAGAATTTGAAGAAAAAGTTGGAAGAAAAACAATTGGAAATTATCCTGCTTCAGGAACAGAAATAATAAAAGAACTTGGTAAAGAACATGTGGATACTGGCAAACTCATTGTTTACACATCTGCAGATTCTGTTTTTCAGATTGCAGCACACGAAGAAGTTGTTCCTCTTGAAGAACTTTACAAAATATGCCGCGCAGCAAGAGCTCTTTTGCAGGGCGAACATGGAGTAGGCAGAGTAATAGCGAGACCATTTACAGGAACTGAAGGAAATTACACAAGAACCGGCAACAGGAAAGACTTTTCGTTAATTCCTCCCCATGATACAATGCTTGACTACATTAAAAACAGCGGCAGGGAAGTTTATGCAATCGGTAAAATCGAAGACATATTTGTAAACAAGGGAATAACAAGATCAAATCATACCAAGAACAACAAAGAAGGAATAGAAGCTACTATTTCAGCTCTGAAAGAAGATTTTGAAGGATTGATATTCACGAACCTTGTTGATTTTGACATGATTTACGGACACAGAAATGACGTAAAAGGATATGCTGACGCTCTTAAATATTTTGATGATAAGCTTCCGGAAATAACAGCAAATCTTAAGGACGATGATGTTCTTATTATTACCGCTGACCACGGATGTGATCCTACAACAGAAAGCACTGACCATTCCAGGGAATATATTCCGCTTCTTGTGTTCGGAAAAAACATAAAGGACAATAACAATCTTGGAATTGTTGACTCATATGCATCAATAGGAAAGACAATACTTGATATTTTTAAAATAGAAAATCATATAGAAGGAGCAAGTATGCTGGGAAATATATTGATGTGATTTTCCAGGAAATAGACTAAATTACAACATTTTCGACAAAATGCAAGAATTGTTTAAAGAATAAACCAATTGAATTCAAATTAATATGTAGCAGCAGTTTTTTAGAAGCATAAATGCGATTTATTGTTACTAAAATTCAAAAATTTCATAAAAAATTCATCTACGAATGCAGTACAATTGTATATATGAGCTAAATATGGTTATTATAAATCATAAAAAGGAGGTACTTTTTATGAAGAAATTTATAGCCATATTTTTTTTGATGCTGATGGCGGCAAATACTGCTAGTGTTCCGGTGTACGGTCTTGAATCAGGTAGTCTTCAATCTCGTTCAGCGGTGCTTATAAATGCCGATGACGGCCAGGTATTGTTTGAAAAAAACATGAGTGACAAAATGGCACCAGCAAGCATAACAAAAATAATGCTTTTGCTTCTGATTTCAGAAAAAATGGATAATGGTGAAATAAAACTGGAACAGGAACTTACAATTTCAGAAAATGCAGCAGGCATGGGAGGCAGCCAGATTTATCTTGAAGCCTATGAAACACAGACAGTGGAAAATATGCTTAAGGCTATATCCATGCGTTCAGCAAACGACGCTTCAGTGGCCATGGCTGAATTCATGTATGGTTCTGTTGAAGGATGTGTTAAGGCAATGAATGACAGGGCAAAGGAACTGGGAATGAACAACACAAATTTTGTTAATGTTACAGGATTACCTGAGCCTGAACATCTGACAACTGCATATGATATTGCATTGATGACAAAAGAGTTACTGAAGTATGATTATGTAAACGAATATATGCTTACATGGATGGATTCAGTGTACGTTGGTAAAGAAAAAGATTCAGAACAGGTTCTTGTGAACACAAACAGGCTCATAAACAACTATGAAGGTTTGCTTGCAGGCAAGACCGGATTCACAAATGAAGCAAAATACTGCCTTTCAGCAGCAGCTAAAAGAAACGACACAACGCTCATTGCAGTTGTTCTCGGCAGCGATACCACAAAAATAAGATTTGCTGAAATTCAAAAAATTCTTAACGAAGGATTTGCAAACTACAAGAACATCATATTCCATTCAAAGGGTGATATTATTAGAACTTCACCTGTATATTGCGGCGAAAATGAAGATTTTAACGTGGTGAGCAAAGAAAATATCTACTATTTTACAGAAAGTAATTGCAAGGCTGAAGATTTTAATTTAGAATATGTAATAGAAGAAAATTTGAAAGCTCCTTTAAACAAAGATGTTGCCATAGGAAAAGCAGTCTTATACAAAGATGGTAAAATGTTGGGCGAGTATGAACTGTACCCTGAGAAAAACATTGAAAAGGAAAACTTTTTTAAATTTTATCTAAATAATGTATTAGAGAACATCATAAGATAACAGAGGTTAAAAATGGAATATTCCGTAAATATCAACGTGTTTCAAGGCCCTTTCGATTTATTGTACCACCTTATTGAGAAAAAGGAAATCGACATATACGATATCCCCATAGCTGAAATAACAGATCAATACATCGAATATCTTGAACAAATGATGCAGTTTAACATGAATGTGGCCAGCGAATTTATTTTAATGGCATCAACTCTCATTGAAATAAAATCACAGATGTTGCTGCCTCAGAAGGAAAAGAGCGAGGACCCCAGGCAGGAACTTGTCAACAAGCTTTTGGAATACAAGTTGTTTAAGGATGTTTCAGAAACTCTTAAAAAATATGAAGATGAAAGCAGTTACTATTTTTCAAAACCAAAGGAAGAACTGGCCCTCACTTCAGATGTGAAGGTAGAACAGCTTTCATTGAATGAAATAAACATTTATGAGCTGTACAATGTATTTTTGTCGCTTATAAAGAATCAGAACATTAAAATAGTTCCTGAGGACACTTTCAAGGTCTACAGGGAAAATTACAGCGTGAAGGACTTAGCTGATGAACTGCTGAAAAAGTTAAAAATATCAGGCCGTGTGTCACTGTTTTCGACATTCAGGGAAAAGCAGCAGATTACAAAGGAATATGTTATTACAACTTTCCTGGCTGTGCTGGAACTTTCAAACAAACAAGGAATGAAAATTTATCAAAACGATACATACAGCGATATCATCATAATCGCTGCATAGGAGAAACAATGAATATTAAAAGTGTGTTAGAAAGCCTTCTTTTTGCATGGGGCGAACCGTTGAACATCAATGAAATTTCAAGAATACTTGATATGTCCACCGGCAGCATCAACCACATATTGGAAGAAATGATCATCACGTTCAATGAGGATAAAGACAGGGGCCTGGTAATACAAAAATTCGGCAATTCATATCAGATAACAACAAAAAAAGAAAATTATGAATTTATTCAAAGCCTGCTTCAGACAACAGTAAACAAGAGCCTTTCAACTGCAGCAATGGAAACATTGTCCATAATTGCCTACAAGCAGCCTGTTACAAAAGTTGAAATCGAGCTTATTCGAGGAGTCAAATGCTCAAACGTAATCAAAGGCCTTCTTGATAAAAGCCTTATAAAGGAAGTTGGCAGGCTTGACAAACCTGGAAGACCTGCCATTTATTCCACTACCGATGAGTTTTTAAGGCATTTTGGATTAAATTCAATCAACGAACTTCCTGCACTGAAAATAGAAACAGAAGAGGAGAAAAAAGCAACGTAGGACGTTGCTTTTATTTTTAATATGGGAATATGGATAATTTTGTTAACAGTCGGGGGACTTCTATTTGTGTATTTCAACGTTAAAATATGGTGCAAACTAAACGTTGCATCGTCTTTTGTATGCATGAACATATACATGATACTTTTCAGAAAAAAACATTACATTTACAAAAAAGTATTTTATTCGGTATTTGCTGAAAAAATACTAGCCAGGTACAAAAGAACAAAATCAGCTGAGAAGGTAAAGGCTCATTTTGATTACATTTATTATGTAAGAAAGTATGCAAGAAAAATTATGAAAGCATTTATAATAAAGAACATAACGTTCTATCCCGAACTTCGTGATGATTCTTCAACCTTTGCACTGGAATTTGTTGTAGTGAACAATATTTTAAAAAAATCTCTGCTTAACGAATAATGTTTATTTCTCCTTTTTTAGGGCATACTGTATTAAAATGAAAACAGAAAGGGGATAAAAATGAGCAACGACATCGAAAGCATCATCAAAACAACTTTAGACAACATCAACAATCTTACTGAGAACGAAAAACTTATAAGCAGCAAAATAAATTATGACAACACAAATTATCTTGCTATTTCAAAACTAAACATGAATTTCGTAATTGGCGGAAGCGACATTGACAAAAAATTCCGATCAGTGGATTTAAAACCTTTTGCCGGAGCAGCATATGTAAATTTGCAGTTAAACCCGCAAGTTCTCATATATGAATCGCCAAACAAAGATGTAAGGACCATCAACATCAATAATGAAACAACATCTACAGATTTGACATCGTCCATTATGAACATCATGACATTCATTAAAGATGTAAGGGAGAAAAAGGAAAGTGAAATATAGGTATAAAATCTTTGTCTTAATTGCTGCTGTATCATTGATTGCTTGTAAGTCAGTCCAAGCAATTCCTTCTTCAGCAGCCAGGTCTTACATAGTCATTGATGCTGATTCTGGAAGAATTATCAGCTCAAGAAATGCAGATGAAAAACTTCCCATTGCCAGCACCACAAAAATAATGACAACTATTTTATCAATAGAAAATGCAGGCAGACTTGACAGGGAAATAGAAGTTCCGGCCGCCTGCACGGGAATTGAAGGCTCAAGCCTTTATTTGCGCCCAAGGCAGATGGTTTCTGTTATGGATTTGTTGTACGGAACAATGCTTCGTTCAGGCAATGACGCAGCTGAAACACTGGCTGCATTTGCAGGAAGAAACAGCACTGAAGGATTTGTAACCATGATGAATGACAAGGCCGCTGAAATCGGAGCATACAATACCAACTTCGTTAATCCAAGCGGCCTCCATGACGAAAACCATTATTCAACAGCTTATGATTTGGCTATTATAAGCCGGTATGCAATGCAAAACAATTTGTTCAAACAAATAGCATCTTCGGTGAAGTATACGGCAAAAAGCCTGAATACAACGCTGTACAATAAAAATAAAGTTGTTTATCAGTACCAGTACGGAAGCGGCATTAAAATCGGATACACACAAGCTGCCGGCAGATGCCTTGTAGCTTCGGCAGAAAAAGAAGGTACTGAAATAATTGTTGTTGTACTTGATGACCAGTACTGGTTCAACGACAGCTATGCCATGTTTGACTGGGCATTTGAAAATTACAAGAGCTATAAGATTGTGGAAAAGGGACAGTATGCAGGAAATGCTCCTGATGGTGAACCGGTATTCATAAATGACACTTTCAGCTATCTCCTCACGGAAGAAGAAAAAGGAAAAATACGTTTTGAAACAAAAATTACTGTTCCGTATTTGGTGAGTGGAATGGATTTACCGTCTTGCGGAACTTACAACATTTACCTTGGAGATGAAGTAGTTCACACCGGAAGCCTTGTATACAATTAAGAATTAAAAATTTAGGTTATGCCTAAATTTTTTTCATTTAATTCTTCATTCTTCACGCTTAATTCTTAATTGACTTAAAACGTTGCAAAATCATTAGAATGTGCTATAATATTAATATAATAAATAAAGGCAGGAATTCATGGAAGAAGAAAGGTTACAAAAATATATAGCCCGATGCGGTGTTTCATCAAGAAGAAAGGCTGAAGAGATTATTTTAAACGGCTGTGTAAAGGTAAACGGAGTTGTTGTAACTGAGCTTGGAACAAAAATCAATCCTGAAAAAGATGTTGTACTTGTAGACAACAAAAAAATTTCAGAAACAGGTAAGTTTATTTACATAAAGCTTTATAAGCCGGAAGGTTATGTTACAACTGTAAAAGACCAGTTTGGAAGGAAGACCGTAATTGACCTAATAAACATCAATGAAAGGATCTATCCCATCGGCAGACTTGACTACAACACATCAGGACTTCTATTGCTGACAAATGACGGAGACCTTGCAAACAAACTTATGCATCCTAAATATCACATATACAAGACTTACATAGCAGAAGTGGAAGGAAGAATAAGTGACGAAGAAATCATGAGATTAAAAGACGGAGTTAAAATTGAAGATTATAAAACAGCTCCCGCCAGAGTAAACTTGATCAGTGTTCTAGGGAACAGTTCAATTGTCCAGGTAAGCATTTACGAAGGAAAAAACAGGCAGGTAAGAAAAATGCTTGATGCAGTTGGGCACACTGTTCGAACTTTGAAGAGAATATCATTCGGCAAAATCAATCTTGATGATTTAAATCCTGGATCATGGGTACATTTAAATGAAGAAGAAATTAAATTCTTAAAAGGAAGACAGGAGTGATAACATGGATAATTCAAAATATGGAAAACTTGTTGACTTTGTTCACATGCTTATTAAAACAAGCTACTCCGGCAATGAAAACTTAATGTTTATAGATGCAACCTGCGGCAACGGATTTGACACATTGTTTTTAAGCAATGTTGCAGGAGCAACAGGAAAAGTAATGTCATTTGATATTCAGGAACAAGCAGTTGAAAGGACAAATTCGCTGCTTGAGCAAAATAAGCTGTTTGATAATTTTAAGGTTATCAAAGATTCTCATGAATTCATAGGAAAATATTTAAATGAGAAAATTGATGCAGCCGTATTCAACCTTGGATATCTTCCTTTTTCAGACAAAACAATAACCACAAATCCTGATACAACACTTAAGGCAATAGAAAATCTTTTGCCTGTTCTCAAGGATGATGGAAGAATATACATAACAACATATGTGTCTCACGATGTAGGTCATGAAATACATGAAATAATCCAGTACCTGAACTCACTGAACAAATCCAGCTACAATATTATTCATGTTAAAATAACCAACAAGGAAAATAATCCACCTGAATTATTCGTAATAGAAAAAAATGCATGATAGGTATAAACGCCTTCATGCATTTTTTTATAAAGGCATATATTTATAAAGAGTTCGAAATCGATTTCATGGTACAATTTTGCAGCACATGAATTGAATCCTGCATTTTTGATTTTCTTTGAAATCTTTCTTGCAAATAAATAAAAATGTGCTATGATTTATGTATGACGGTAATAAAGGGAGGGTAATATGGCAACAGACAAACGTCTTCTGCAGAACAAAGACTGGTGCAAAGGCTGCGGCGTATGTGTAGGTTTTTGTCCTAAACAGGTTTTAAAAATCGTAAATGAAAAATGCGTTATAGCAAATCCGGAAGCATGTATATTTTGCGGACAATGCGAATTAAGATGTCCGGACAATGCTATTTACATAGGAGGAAATGAAGATGAACAGTGAAAAGAAATATAAATTGCTGCAGGGCAACGAAGCATGCGTTGAAGGGGCTTTAGCTGCCGGCATGAGATTTTTTGCAGGTTATCCCATCACTCCATCTACAGAAATTGCAGAAATATCAGCTCAGAAACTGCCACAACTTGGGGGTAAATTCATTCAGATGGAAGATGAGCTGGCAAGCATGGCAGCAATAATTGGCGGTTCATTGGCAGGCCTTAAATCCATGACTGCAACAAGCGGTCCGGGATTTTCTCTTATGCAGGAAAACTTCGGTTATGCTGCTATTACTGAGATTCCATGCGTAATAGTCAATGTTCAAAGAGGTGGCCCAAGCACTGGACTTCCTACTTCACCTGCACAAGGTGAGATTATGCAAGCTAAGTGGGGAACACACGGAGATCATCCTGTTGTGGCACTTACTCCTAATTCAGTTCAAGAAACATACGAATATGCTATTGAAGCATTTAACATCGCTGAAAAATACAGAACTCCTGTAATTTTACTCATGGATGAAACAGTTGGACACATGAGAGAAAAACTTCAGTTTAAAGATCCTTCTGAAATAAAAGTGGTTAACAGAAAAAAACCAACATGCAAGCCTGAAGAGTATATTGCTTACAAACCAGATGAAGACATGATACCTCCTATGGCATCATTTGGCGAAGGATACAGATACCATGTTACCGGACTTACACACGATGAAACAGGATTTCCAACCAACAACAATGAAATATCCGGCAAATTGGTCCAGAGGATTGTTGACAAGGTAGAAAAAAATATAGATGATATCACATTTTACGAAGAATATAAAATGGAAGACGCTGAAATTGTCATAGTTGCCTTTGGAGGAGTTTCCAGAGCTGCCAAAAGTGCTGTTGACAATATGCGCAATAATAACATCAAAGTTGGTATGTTCAGACCGATTACCATCTGGCCGTTTCTTGAAAAACAAATAAGCGCGGTTTCAGAAAAGGCAAAAGAAATTTATGTGGCTGAAATGAACCTTGGCCAATACTTCATTGAAGTTGACAGAGTAGCCGGCAAAAAATGTCCGGTTAAAAAAATAAACAAGATTACAGGGGAACTTATAACACCTAAGGAAATTTCAGATGCTGTTATGGGAGGTAGAGAATAATGAACACTAACTGCAGCAATTTAACAGAGAAGTATTTCAGAGTAAACAGACTGCCTCACATCTGGTGTCCCGGCTGCGGCCATGGAACTCTAATGAACACGGTAGTAAGAGCAATAGACAAACTTGGTCTCAACAAGGATGAAGTTGTTCTTGTTTCAGGCATAGGATGTTCTTCAAGAGCACCTGGATACCTTGATTTCAATACTCTTCACACAACGCACGGAAGAGCTTTGGCATTTGCAACAGGCATAAAGCTTGCAAACCCAAAACTTCATGTAATAGTCATAATGGGAGACGGCGACAGCTCTGCCATAGGCGGCAACCACCTCATCCATGCAGCCAGAAGAAACATAGACATCACAACAATCGTGTTCAACAACAACATATACGGAATGACAGGAGGACAATATTCTCCTACAACTCCATATGGAGACTTTGCCACTACTGCACCTTTTGGAAACATTGACAAGCCTTTTGACTTATGCAGCCTTGCTCAGGGAGCAGGAGCTACTTATGTGGGAAGAGCAACTGCATACCATGCTCCGATGATGCAGAAACTCATTGAAAATGGATTAAAGAACAAGGGATTTTCATTTATTGAAGGATTAAGTCTGTGTCCTACTTATTACGGCAGAAAAAACAAAAAAGGAAATGCCGTAAAGATGCACACATTTTTTAAAGACAACTGTGTTGATGTGAAGGTTTTGGAAAAGAATCCTGAAAAGGCAGAAAACAAAATACTTTTAGGTGAATTTTACAATAATCCTAAACCGGAGTACACAGAAAGCTATCAGGTTATAATTGACAAATTTCAAAATAAATGAGGAGACTGTTATGTTTGATAAATTAGAATTAAGACTGAGCGGTTCAGGCGGACAGGGAGTAATACTTGCTGCCATCATAATTGCTGATGCTGCCATTGAACAAGGAATAAACGCAATACAAACCCAGTCATATGGACCGGAAGCTAGAGGGGGCTCCAGCAAAGCTGAAGTCATCATAAGCAAAGATGAAATTAATTTTCCAAAAGTGACTACACCTAACATTTTGCTTGCTCTTACACAGAATTCATATGATAAATATATTGCAACTTTAGACAAAAATGGTATACTAGTTGTTGACGAAAGTGTTGACATAGTGCATGATGCTCCATATACAATTTACAGTCTTCCAATTCTTGAAACTGCTCAAAACAAGTTAGGAACTCACATGGTTTCAAACATTGTTTCTGTGGGTGCTTTGTACGCATTGATAGGAGAAGATGTAATTGACAAGGATATAATGCTAAAATCAATTACAAACAGGGTTCCTCCTGTTACAGTAGACAAGAACATCAGCGCTTTCGAAGAAGGAATAAAACTAATTCGAGGATGACATATGAACAATACAAATGATTTAATCGGTCTTATTAACAGCAATTATCATAAATTCAGCAAAGGTCAAAAACAAATTGCGCAATTCATAATAGACCACTATGACAAGGCAGCATTCATGACTGCTGCAAAGATTGGTGAGACTGTTGATGTGAGCGAATCAACCGTTGTGCGTTTTGCAAGCAGCCTTGGTTATTCCGGATTTCCGGAGCTTCAAAAAGCTTTGCAGGTTCTTATTAAAAACAAGCTTACAACTGTACAGAGAATTGGTCTTGACGATGATATTGTAAACGACAAGGATAAGCTTCACAAAAAAATTATAAAAAATGAAATGAATAACATGCGCAACATGTTTGAAAACTTTGACATTGAGGCTCTTGACAAGGCGACTGAAATCATAATGAACGCTAAAAAGGTATACATACTTGGTCTTCGTACTTCATCGACGCTGTCAAACTACCTGGGTTTTTATCTGGATGTAATACTTGACAACGTAAAGGTATTGAACAACAGCGGCGTTAATTCTCTTTACGAAGAAATCATACGAATCAAGGAAACAGACGTGCTGATAGTCATAAGCTATCCCAGATACTCAAAGATTACAATTGATGCTACAAAATTCATCAAGGAACACAATGCAAAAATAGTTGCAATAACAGACACAGAAGCATCTCCCGTATACAACATTGCCGATGTTTCTCTACTTGCAAAAAGCAACATAGTGTCATTCATAGATTCCCTGGTTGTTCCTCTTGCCATGATCAACAATTTGATTATTAACATAGGACTTCAGGAAAAAGAAGATATAGTTGAATATTACAACAGGCTTGAACAGCTGTGGGATAACAACAGCATATATCAAAATGACAACAATTAACAATTATTATTAAGGACAATGTATTATAAGACATTGTCCTTTTATTGCATTGAATTTCCAAATTTCACTTTAAAAAATTTTGTTGTTATATTTCTAAATTTGTAATATAATAGTAAAGTGTTTAAATATACTTGAAAGGAAAAAAATAATGATAATCGCAATAGACGGACCATCAGGAGCTGGCAAAAGCACTGTTGCAAAGCTATTAAGCAGGGAACTTGGTTTTGAATATATTGATACAGGGGCTATGTACCGCGCCCTTGCATATAAGGCATATATCAACAACATAGAAATTAAAGAAGATACAATAGATGAAATGCTTAAAACCACTGAAGTTGATTATTCTGACAATGAAATATTCCTTGACAAAATGAATGTTGAAAGTTTAATAAGAAACGAAGAAATATCCAAATATGCTTCTAAAATTTCTGCACTTAAAAATGTGCGAACTAAAATGGTTGAATTGCAAAGAAATATTGCTAAAAACAAAAATGTGATATTGGACGGCAGAGATATTGGGACTAAAGTTTTTCCTGATGCGGACTTCAAGTTTTTTATAACAGCGTCTGTTGAAACCAGAGCAGAGAGAAGATATGAACAGCTTCTTGCCAGCGGAACAAATGCAGACCGGGACAATGTCCTTGAGGATATAAAGAAAAGAGACATCAATGATTCCACAAGAGAAATATCACCTCTGAAAAAAGCTGATGATGCCATATTGATTGACACAACTCATATGAAAATTAATGAAGTTGTCAGGAATATTAAAGATTTGGTCGGAGGGCAAAATGTTCTATAGAATTGTTGTAAAAATTTTAAAGTTTCTAGTTTTCATTCTTTTTGACCTGAAGGTTCACAATGCCGAAAATATTGACAATTCTGAAGGCGGCCTCATAGTGTGCGGAAATCACATATCAATGATAGATCCGGTTATACTGGCTGTTTCAACTAAGAGACAAATTCACTATATGGGCAAGAAAGAACTCTTTGACCACAAAATTCTTGGTTTTCTGTTCAGAAAGCTGGGAGCATTTCCAGTAGACAGACAGGGGATTTCATTGTCGGCAATTAAAAGTTCGATTGGTGTACTTAATGAAGGCGGAGTTTTAGGCATTTACCCTGAAGGAACAAGAATTCAGACAGGATATGATGAAAGCAATGCCAAGCCTGGAATTGCGATGATTGCCAACAAGGCAAAAGCAAAAATACTCCCAGTATACATCAAGGGGCCATACAAGTTCAGAGGAAATCTCGAACTGTATGTGGGTGAAGAAAAGGATTATTTTGAAAATTACACCGGAAAAATCAAGACTGAAGAATATACGCAAATTGGCAAGGAAATTTTAAAAGATATCTATAATTTGCAGTATGATGGTAAGAATAATGATAATTGAAGTGTCAAAGTACAATGGATTTTGCGCAGGGGTTAAAGTTGCCGTTGACAAGGCCTTTAAAACGCTTGAAGAAGAAAAAAAGCTTTACAGTTACGGAGAAATAATACATAATAAGGATGTTATAGACAAACTTAAGGAAAATGGCCTGACTGTGGTTGATGAAATTCCAGATAAAACTGATGCCAAGCTCTTGATAAGGGCTCACGGCGTCGGAAAAAATGTTTATGAAAAAATAAGTAAAAGTAATATTGAAGTAATTGACGCAACTTGCGTAAAAGTAAAAAAAATACACAAAATAGTTGAAGAATTTAAAAATAATGATTACAATATAATCATTGTAGGGGACAAAAACCATCCTGAAGTGCTTGGCATAATTGGATGGTGCGGTTATGACGCAGAAGTGATTGACAATGTTGAAGGATTTGAAAGTTTGAATCTCGATGTTACAAAAAAATATTTACTGTTGTCCCAGACAACATTCAACTCAAAGACATTTGATGAAATAACTGATTATATTGAAAAAAAGCACTTAACAAATGTTGTGGCAGAGAATACAATTTGCGATGCCACGAGAAAAAGACAGGATGCATGCCTTGAGCTTGCTTCAAGATGTGATGTGATGCTCATTATAGGAAGCAAAACAAGTTCAAACACAAAAAAACTTTATGAGCTGAGCAAAAAAGTTTGTGAAAACACATTCTTAATTGAAAATTATAAGGAAATACCTTATAAATATATTGATAAAAAAACTATTGTGGGAGTGTCCGCAGGTGCTTCGGCCCCTGACTGGATCATTGAGGAGGTTATTAAAATGTTGGAAAACCTAAATAACGACATGAATGAAAAGAACGAACAAGCAGAACAAGCCGGTACTATGCATGAATTGCTTGAGAATTATGGCGGAGTATCATATATCAGAACAGGCGAAAGAATCAAGGGGACTGTAATTTACGTAACTCCAGAGGCTGTTTCTGTGAACATCAATTATAAATCAGATGGAATTATCACAAGAGATGAATTTTCAATCGGCGAAGTGCAGGACTTAACAAAGTTAGTAAAAGAAGGAGATGAAATTGAAGCTCAGGTAGTTAAAATTTCAGATCAGGACGGCAACGTTGTATTGACAAGAAAGCCATTGGAAGAGCACAAAGTTTGGGATGAGCTTGAGACCATGAAAAACGACGGAACAGTTGTTGAAACAATAATCGTTGAAGCTTCTCAATTCGGAATTTACGGAAAAGTAAAAGGAATAAAGGGATTCATTCCAAGAAACCAGATTTCAATCAACAGAAATGCAGATCCTTCAGAATATGTTGGCAAGAACTTGAAGGTACAGGTTCTTGAAACAAAAAACAACAAAGGAAGAAGACAGCTGGTACTTACTTCAAGAGCTATCGAAAAACTGGAAAAAGAAGCTAAAGACAACGAAGTATGGGAAACAATCAAAGAAGGTGAAATTTATGAAGGAACAGTAAAGAATATTCAGGATTACGGTGCTTTTGTAGAAATCAACGGAATTGATGGACTTCTTCATATCAATGAAATTGCTTGGACCAGAATAAAACATCCTTCAGAAGTTTTAAAAACAGGCGATAAAATAAGTGTAAAAGTTAAAAGCATTGACAAAGAAAACAAGAAATTGTCATTGAGCTACAAAGCAACAATCAAGAGCCCATGGGCACTGTTCCTTGATAAAAATCAAAAGGGCGATGTTGTTACAGGAGTTGTAACAAGAATAGTTGACTTCGGCGCATTTGTAATGGTTGATGACATTGAATGCCTGCTTCACATCAAAGACCTTGACTGGGCAAGAACAGAAAAAGTTACTGACATACTCCATGAAGGACAGGAAGTAACTGCAAAAATACTTAACATCACAAGAAAAGACAGAAAAGTAAGCCTTGGCATGAAACAGCTTGTTGAACATCCATTTGACAAATATGCAAAAGATCTTAAGAAAGACGACATAATTCAAGTTGAAGTTACTCGTATACTTTTAGACGGAGTACATGTAAGCGTAAATGGAAACATTGACTGCTTCATTCCAATAGCTAAAGTATCAACTGAAAAATTAAGAACTCCTGCTCAGGTTGTAAAAGTTGGAGAAATGAAGGACGCTAAAGTTCTTGGAATTGATTTAAAAGGAAAGAATCTCAACTTGTCATTCATACTGGAAGACAAGGGAGACGAATTTGAAAATACTGAAGCTGCATCATATCAGCCAGAAGAAGCAAACTTTACTATTGGCGAATCCATAGGAAATGCTCTTGGAGATTTGTTGAAGTAAATTTTAAAATGTTAGGTCATATGATCTAACATTTTTTTTGCTCTTTTAGCGATGTTTAAATAATATAATTTAGGAGGGGTAACTTGATTAAGGAATTTTTGTTTGACGTATGTTCAAATCAAATTGTTTCAGGCTTTGAACATGCAAACGGCAGCATATTGACAAAATATTTTGAACACTACACGGACTCATTTGAAAGAGACAAACTTGGAAGTTACATATTCAAATCAGAAGGAACAAACGACAAAAAAATAATGCTTGCAGCCCATATTGATGAAATCGGTCTCATGGTTACTAAGGTGCTTGACGTAGGGTTTTTAAGCTTCACATCCGTGGGAGGCATAAATCCTGCTTCACTTGTATCACAGGAAGTAACAGTCTATGGTAAAGAAAATGTATTTGGTGTAATAGGAATTAAACCTCCTCATGTAACAACTGAGGATGAAAGAAATAAGCCATTGAAGCTTAAAGATTTATACATAGACACAGGCTATGCTAAAGAAAAGCTTGAAAAAATGGTCAGAGTTGGAGACGTTGCAACAATAAAGAGAAAACCTCTTCAACTACAGGGAACTGTTGTTTCTGCAAAAGCCTTTGATGACAGGGCATGCGTAGCAGTGATGCTTGAGACAGCTAAGGAGCTAAAAAAACTTTCACACAAAAGCTCAATATATTATACAGCAACAGCCCAGGAAGAAACTGGCTACAGAGGTTCAACAACTGCAAGCTACATGGTTAATCCGGACATAGGAATTATACTTGATGTGGGCTTTGGAATGACCCCTGATATGCCTGCTGAAACAGCTCACCTTGGAAAAGGACCTGTTGTGGCATATGGCGGAAGACTTAACCAAAAACTTACAAAAAAATTCGTGGAAGTGTGCAAAACTTACAATTTTCCAATGCAGTATGAAGCAATTCCATCCAGGACTGGAACAGACACAGAAGCCCTGCAGGTAAACAGGGAAGGAATCCCGTGTATTTTGCTTTCAATTCCTCTAAGATACATGCACACTTCTGTTGAAACAATCGACATAGCTGATGTTGAAAACACAGGCAGGGCAGTTGCCCGTTTCATCAACGAGCTTGATAATTCTGATTTGGAGGAAATATTATGTTTTTAAAAGAATTGACTGAACTTTCCGGTGTATCAGGCTGCGAGTATGAAGTAAGAAATTACATAAAAAAGAAACTGGAAGAAATAGGCTGCAGCTATGATATTGATAAGCTTGGAAACGTAATTGCACACAACAAGGGAAAGAAAAGCAAGACAATAATGGTTGCTGCACACATGGACGAAGTAGGACTCATAGTAACACACATTGATGGTGACGGATTCATCCGTTTTCAGGCCGTGGGCGGAATTGACCCAAGAGTTTTAAATTCAAAACAAGTTCTTGTGGGAGACAAAAAAATTCCGGGAGTCATAGGCTCCAAGGCAGTACATCTCATGAGCGATGATGAGAGAGGAAAAACAATACCTGTTGAGAAACTTTATATTGACATTGGCTCAAATTCAAAAGCTGAAACCGAAAAACTTGTAAGCATTGGGGATTATGTTGTGTTTGTAAGCGATTATGTTGAATTTGGAGATTCCCTCATAAAAGCCAAAGCTCTTGACGACCGTGCAGGCTGCAGCGCCATACTTGAACTTTTAAGCATGAAGCTTGATGCTGATTTTTACGGAGTATTTACCGTAATGGAAGAAGTGGGATGCAGAGGAGCAATTACAGCCTCATATGCATTAGAGCCGGACCTTGGGATTGTTATCGAAGGAACAGTGTGCGCAGACATGCCTGGCATTGAAGAACATTCAAAATCTACAATAATAGGCGGTGGAGCAGCTCTTTCCATTATGGACAATTCAACAGTCTATGACATTGACATTGTACGAAGCACAGCTAAAATTGCTGAAGACAACAACATTACATATCAGTTCAGAAAGTCATCTGCAGGAGGAAACGATGCAGGAGCAATCCACAAAACAAAGGACGGCTCCAAGGTTATGGCAATTTCAGTTCCTTGCAGATATATTCATTCAGCAGTAAATGTAGCCAGTAAAAATGATTACAACAGCGTTGTAAATCTTACCAAAGCAGTTATATTAGCAAATCAGAAAGGGGAATAAAATGAATTTTAACAGCGAATTAATGAAAAAATTATCAGATTGTTTTTCTCCCTCAGGAAGAGAAAAAAACATCCGCGAAATAATAACAGAAGAAATAAAAGACTATGTTGACGAAATAAAAGTTGACCCTCTTGGAAATCTTATTGCACGTAAAAAAGGAAACGGCAAAAAAATATTGTTCTCGGCACACATGGACCAAATAGGACTTATCATTACTCATGTTGATGAAAAAGGATTCTTGAGATTTTCAAATGTTGGAGGAATCCACGCAAAAGAAATAATAGGATTGTCCATGGTGTTTGACAACGGATTTCAGGGAGTTGTGTGCTGCGAAGAATTAAAATACAATGAAAAACTTACAATGAGCAAACTTTTTATTGACGTTGCATCAACTGATCCTGAATTTGTAAAGAAAAACTTCCATATTGGAGATATGTGCGTATTTAAATCAGAATATTACGAAACGCCGGACTGCACTGTATGCAGAGCTGCAGATGACAGGATAGGATGCTACATTCAGATAGAGGCAATTAAAAGCCATCCTGTCACTGAAAATGACGTTTATTATGTATTTTCCGTTCAGGAGGAAGTTGGTACAAGAGGAGCTAAAACAGCAGGCTATAGCGTAAATCCTGATTTGGCTGTGGCTCTTGATGTTACAGCAACAGGAGATTCACTTGACGGAATCAAAATGGATGTAAAGCTTGGAGGCGGAGCTGCAATTAAACTCATGGACAAATCAATGATCACACATCTTGATGTAAAAAACCTCCTCACAAATCTGGCAGAAGAAAACAACATAAAATATCAGTATGAAGTTCTTGAGTTCGGAGGAACAGACGCAGGACCAATTCATATGACAAGAGAAGGAATTCCAAGCGGAGTAATTTCCATACCAACAAGAAACCTTCATTCAGCTGCAGAAATAATAAATAAAAATGATGTGCTTGAATGCATCAAACTTCTCAAGGTAACCGCAGCGTCAAAATAAATATTTATTTACTTATTGTTAAAAAACCGTTGAATTCAGCGGTTTTTTTGTTTCATACGAACTTTTGTTGTTACAAGTTAAATTATATACGCATATTATATATATAGATATATCCAGAAAGGATGCTGAAAATGAAATATTTAGAAAGTAAATACATGGATTATGATTGTATTTATTTAAATAGTAATGAATATGGCTATCTGCAGCTTAGCGTATTTCACGATGTAGTAGAAACACCCATAGAGGGTGCTGAAGTAACAATTTATAAAATTTCCTATTCGGGCTTGTACAATGAAAAGGCTGTAGGAAGGCGGATAGGCCAGCATAAGACTGATAAACACGGTTACACTCAAAAAATTGAACTGCCTGTATTAAATGAATTATTGTCAGGTAAAGATTATTATTATATTACTGTAAGAGCTGATGGATTCAACAATGCCTTCATCATGAATGTACAGGTATATTCGAATATACTGACTTCATATAAGGTTAACTTAAACCACTACGGATATAGTGATGTTGAATTCAATTTTATCATTCAGCCCACAAGGACTGAAATGCACAATCCATTTCATCTCCATCAGCACAATCATGATTCAAGGAGGCCTTAGGGTCTCTTTGTTTTACTTGACAATTTTTTGACATTTGTGTAGTATTAAATCAAACATCACATAATCTGAACTTGATGACTATGTTCATAAATAAAATATTATTTTCGGAGGTACAAGATGATTGAAATACCAGAAGCTATGGTACTGTCAGAACAAATCAACGAAATCATTGCCTGAAAACAAATCAGTAACGTCACAACATTTCATTCTCCTCACAAATTTGCATGGTTTTACGGTAATCCGAAAGATTACAACAATTTATTAAAAACAAAATCTATAATTAAATCTCAGGCTGTTGCAGGGTACGTTGAAATCATGGCAGAAGATGCTATTTTGCTGTTCAATGACGGAGTAGCACTGCGCTTTTTTGATAAGAACGAAAAAAGGCCTGATAAACATCAGCTCTTATTGGAATTTGAAGATGACACGTATTTGCTTGCATCGGTTCAGATGTAAGGCGGACTATGGTGCTTCAAAAAAGACGAATTTGACAATAAATATTACAAAACAGCCATGGAAAAACCTTCACCGTTGTCTGAAAAATTTGACCTGGAATACTTCAATTCAATTCTTTCAGGAACAGGAACTGAGAAATTAAGCGCAAAAGCTGTCCTTGCAACGAAACAAAGAATTCCAGGACTCGGAAATGGCACACTTCAGGATATTTTATTTAATGCCGGAATTCATCCCCAAAAAAAGCATCATCTTTTACTGAACAGGACAATAAGAATCTTTTCAACTCAATCAAAAATACATTACATGAAATGTATGCGCTCGGAGGCAGAGACACTGAAAAAAATCTGTTCGGAAACACCGGCTCCTACAAAACAAAAATGAGCAAAAACACTGCCGGAAAATCATGTTTCGCATGCGGTACGACAATTGTAAAAGAAGCATACATGGGCGGCAGCATCTATTACTGTCCTAAGTGTCAGAAACTATAATATTTAATAATTATTTTGACGAGGAAAAAAAATGAAAATTAAATATGTGCATTTGTCTACGCCAGGGACATAGAAGGAAACATAATTGAGCTACAAAGTTGGGAATAAATTCTGTACAGAAAGTAAATCTGCAGCAACAAATAAGAAATTGGAGCTAAATATGAATAAAGACAATACTACAGAAGTAATAGGAGCAATTCAAAAATCCATGGAACTTATGAAGTGCAGGAAATGTGGATGCATGAAAAAGTCTTTTGAAAGCATGAAAAGTGCTTTATCAGATGCCAGTAATAATGATTACACAGTTCTTATAGATGAAATTCAAAATGCACTTGATCTAACTGAACCATCTGAATACACATGAATTGGATGTAATCCATGCTGGTCAGCAGTTGTTACGAATACTTTTGACAAAGTATTTTCTGATTTAAAAAACATTCATTCCATAGAAGAAAACATAGTAAGAAGTACTCACTTGCTTCCTGCAGCAGGGGAGTATCATGTGCTGAGCCTGGATGAATTAAATCCAGTTGCTGTATCTACATTGAGCAATTCTAAACTTGCTGATGAATTAGCCGATTTAAAGCCCAAGGGATTAAGCATTGTGGGCAAGACTGAAACAGAGAATATAGGTGTCGAAAAAATCATCAGGAATGTTTTAGCGGTTCCCTCCATAATGTATCTTATCCTTTGCGGAAAAGATTCTGAAGGTCATTACAGCGGCAATACATTGATGAAACTCTTTGAAAACGGAGTGGATCACAATAACAAGGTCATTAATTCAAAAGGTAGGAAATCTGTTTTAATTAACACCCTTGTAGAGGAAATTGAATCATTTCGAAATAATATTATAGTAATAGACATGATCGGCTGTGAACATACAAATGAAATTATTAATAAAATAGAGGAACTAAGAAAAAAAAGCTCTCAAATGAATGAAGCCATCAATACAAAATCTGCTGAAAATCAAGGTTTAAATATAAACAGCGTTGAAACAGTTACAGCATTAGAAAAAGATCCTAACAATGTAAAATTGGACAAGGAAGGATACTTTGTAATAATGCCTGAACATGAAAGCAAAACAATTCTTGTGGAACACTACAGCAACAACAATCAGCTGCTTCATATCATACAAGGTGAAAATGCAAGAAACATGTATTGGGCAATAATCGAAAATAATTGGGTTTCTGAACTGAGCCATGCAGCTTATCTAGGGAAAGAACTCACATTGGCAGAATTGTCAATCATATCAGGGAATAAGTATGTACAGGATAAGGCTTAATTTTTTACATAAAGGAGGAACTTAAATGTTCAGAGAAATGAGAAGAAAAGACAAACAACTTGGCAATACCGAAAATCAAGACTTGTTAAAAAGAGCACAAACTGGTTATCTTTCAACAATTTGTGAAAACGGATATCCTTGCTCAGTGCCGCTTAACTTTGTTTACTACAACAACAGCATTTACTTTCATTCTGCAAATGAAGGCCAGAAAATTGACAACATCAATAACTGTGACAAGGTTTCATTCAGCACTGTCTGTGATATTGAAAATCTTCCGGACAAGTTTGACACAAATTATAAAAGCGTCATAATATTCGGCAGGGCAGTGGAAGTGTTTGAAAAAGAAAAAGAAGAAGCTCTTCTTGAAATCATAAAAAAGCATTCTTCCGATTTTGTTGAAAAGGGTAAAATATATATTGAAAAATCAAAGGGATCAACAAGAGTTTTCAAGATAAACATAGAATACATGACAGGTAAAGCACAGGTATAGCTTGAAATCAACATTGAGTTTTCCGATATATAAATTTATAAATAAAGCCCTGATAAACAGGCATACTATGACTTAAGAACATTCCGGCTATTATGCATTATTGCATTGGTTGAATTAACGGAGTCAGTTATAGCTGCCTTGAATATCAGGGCTTTAATTTGTTTATTTTATTCTAGCGCATTGATAATTTGTCATAAGCAGAATTAGCACCGCTTGACATATCTTTTTTATTCATTTTGTTTACTGCAAAGTTTTTTAATGCTGGAACAGCATAAACAGCAGCAGCAGTCAATCCTGCGCCAAGCAGCATGCTTCCTGCAGATTTGTTCATTTTCATAATATCACCTCACTATAAGAATGTAATATATCTTCTGCATTTAATTTTTTAATATACTGGGGTTAATTTTAAAAAATAGCATTGTTGACTTGAGTTCATTGGTATGATTTAATAATATAGGTGCAAACATTAACAAATTAAATTTTATTAATAATGGATATTGCATTCTTTTAAAATAGACAAGACTTTTTGGGAGAATATATGAACGAAGAATTTTTGAAAACTAAAAATAAAATATCTGTAGTTGAAGTGACAGTTGTTTCTGTTTTGTCATTTGGAATTGTTTTTTACGCACCATTTTTCATGGGTTTTATCAGAAATTTTTATGTAAGACTGGCTGTCAGGCCTTTGTTTTATGTAGTTCTGGCTGTAATTCCGTTTATTGCAGGAAAAATTACAGATAATCAATTAGGTCCTTTGATTTTTAAAAAAGAAGATATTTTAAAACAGCTTGCTGCAGGTTTGTATGTGTTTTCAATAAGCGCTATGGTTCTTACCGCAGTATCACTCATGGTTGGAGATTACAAATATTTTTTGATTGGCCCAAAGCAGACTAACATAGTCCTTATTATATACAACATATTTTTTTATATTTTGTTTGTTGGAATGGGCGAGGAAATTTTGTTCAGAGGATATTTCATGCAGCGAATTGAAGCTGTCAGCGGTTCTAAAAAAATATCTGTTTTGTTATCATCCGTGATTTTTGGTTTATGGCATTTTCCGGGAGGCAGGACTTCATCCAGGTATTCATCACCGCATCTCTGGGAGCCTTTTACGGAATAAGCCTTTACAAGGTCAAAGACTGTTCTGTGCTGTCCTTAATAATTGCACATGGCCTTTACAACATCTACATAATATTTCTGGCGCTGCTGTTTCTTTAATTTATCTGTTATATTCCTAATGTCCAAACAATTGTTTTACCGACGTAATTATGATATAATGTAGAATAAATTTTAAGGAGTATATATGGCAATCTGGAATCCGTGGCATGGATGCCATAAATTAAGTGCCGGCTGCAAAAACTGTTATGTTTATCGTACAGATGCAAAATATGACAGGGACAGTTCGGTAATTTCAAAAACAGGAAATTTCAATCTCCCGGTTAAAAAATCAAGAAGCGGCGAATACAAGCTCAATACAAATGAAATTGTTTACACCTGTTTCACATCGGATTTTTTTCTCGAAGATGCAGACAACTTCAGGATAGAAGCTTGGAACATGATTTCGGCAAGAAGAGATTTACATTTTTTGATTGTCACTAAAAGAATCCACCGTTTCAACATAAATCTTCCATGGGACTGGGGAAAAGGGTATGACAATGTTACAATTTGCTGCACCTGCGAAAATCAGGATATGGCGGATTACAGACTCCCAATTTTCAAAAACCTGCCCATAAAGCACAAGCAGATAATATGTGAGCCAATGCTTGAAAAAATTAATTTGTCCAAATACCTTGATTCATCCATTGAAGGGGTCACCGTGGGAGGCGAATCCGGCAATGAAGCAAGAATTTGCAGATACGACTGGATTCTTGACATACGTAATCAGTGTATGGAGAAAAATGTTCATTTTCATTTTAAACAGACAGGTGCAAAATTTGTAAAGGATGGTCGTTTGTACAATATTGAGAGAAAACTCCAGCATTCACAGGCTGCAAAAGCAAATATAAATCTTTGACAAAGGGAGAAATCATGAAATTATTTATATTAAAAACGTTATGGTATTTTCATTTGTGCGAGGATATTCCGGGAGAAATTAATTGATGTTTGACAAGAAAATTATCAAGGTAATGCTGTTGCTAGTGGCATGCGCATTTTTATTCCTGGCAGATCAGTTTACAAACAATATTTATGATTTAACCCTTTTGGAATATTTAAAGTATTCTTCTGACATTACAGAGCAGGAAAGAGAGTATTTACAACAAAAAAATGTAATATATCACGCTTCTGACAAAAACGCTCCTCCTTTTACTTTTAAGGATGAACAAAATGGTCAGTACAAAGGGCTGGTCATTGACTATTTGTCCGCACTGTCTATAGAGCTTGAAGTTGAAATGGAATTTGTTCCAAAGGTATGGGAAGAGGCTCTTTCAAGCGTTATCTCCGGAGAAACAGACATGACGGAACTTATACCAAGCCAGGAGAGGTCTCAATACTTTGCCTTTTCTGAAAGTATTTACACCTTCAGATCAATAATAATGACAAAAAAAGAAAATTATCATATGGTTACCAGTAAAGATCTTTCAGGTAAAAGAGTGGCAATACAATCGGGAGATTACTCAGTTGAATATATAGAAAAAAATATACCGGATGTTGAAATCGTAAGCACTTTAGATGCACTTGAATCTATAAAACTACTAATTAATGGCGATGTTGACTCTGTGGTTGGAGATGAGCCTGTTGTTGTTTATTTCATGGGACAGCTTGGAATAGAAGATGAAGTTGAAATACTAAGTCCACCATTGTATGAAAGAGACATATGTTTTGGAGTGAAAAAATCAGATTCTCAGCTTTTAACCATATTAAACAAGGGCATACTTAACCTTAAACAAAAAGATTTTGTTCAAAAAATCCAGCAAAAGTGGCTGGGACTTTCAGAACCTATATTAAATGACAGAATGTCTGCGAATGTAATTCTTTTTTTCATGACCATAATAGTTATTTTTGCAATATTCTTTATTGTAGTAATATTGTGGAGCTATACTCTTAAATCCGAGGTTAAAAAGCGTACTCTTGAACTTTTAAGGAGCCGAAATGATTTGCAGATGACTTTTGATGCAATGTCTGACTTCATTGCAGTGGTTTCAGAGGAAGGAACAATAGAAAATGTAAATAATTCATTTTGCCAGTGGTTCAAAAAAGACAGGTATGAAATAATAGGAAACAATTTAAGAATGTTTCCTATTTTAGACAAAGCGTCACTTAATGTCAGGGAAAATTTAATCATTGAAACCAATTACAACGGACGGCACTACGTACTGTACATTACGCCCCTTAAATATGATGACAATCGGGTCCTCATAGTAATCGAAGATGATACGGATAAAATCATAACACAGCAGCAAATGCTTCAGCAGAATAAAATGATAGCAGTGGGACAGCTTGCTGCCGGTGTAGCTCATGAAATAAGAAATCCTCTGGGTCTTATAAGAAATTACAGCTATGTTCTAAAAGGAAAGCTTCCAGTAAAGGATAAAGACCCTCTAATTGACAAGTCAATAAACATTATTGAATCTTCTGTTTTAAGAGCCGGAAAAATGGTAGATAATCTGCTTAATTTTTCAAGAATCAATGATTGTGAATGGAAAAACATCAATATTTTTGAGTCATTGAATGAAATAATTGCTTTTGAATGCAAGAGAATATCTGAAAAAAATATTGATGTAACAATAAACTGTGATGAAAATCTGATGTTCCTTTCAAATTTGGAAACACTTACTCATATTGTTCTTAATTTACTTTCAAATGCAATTGATGCTGTATCATCAGGAGGAAGTATAACGATAGACTGTTCGATTGATACTAAATATTTGTATATGAACGTAACGGATACAGGCGAAGGAATTCCAAAGAATGCCATAGAGCATATTTTCAACCCGTTTTTCACCACAAAATCGGCAGGCAAGGGAACGGGCTTAGGATTATACATTGTTTACAATGAAATACAAAAAATTAACGGAGATATATCTGTTGAAAGCCAGGTAGGAATAGGCACAACATTTAAGTTGAAGTTTTCATTAAAGGAGAACTAGGTGATTGACTTTAAAATATTGGTAGTTGATGATGAGACAGAATTCACGGAGGTTTATAAAATTATTTTTGAAGATAAGGGTTTTGATACTTATTGTGTTTCTTCAGGGGAAGAGTGTCTTGAACTATTGAAAGATCAAAGTTTTGACCTTGTCATAACTGATTTGAAAATGGGCGGTATGAGTGGCATGGAGCTTTTAAAAGCAATTCGCGAACATAAATACAACTGCGAAGTAATGCTTGTAACAGGCTACGGAACCATAGAAAGCGCAGTAAATGCAATGAAACTTGGAGCATTCGGATATTTTATCAAAGGAAACGACCCAGAGATATTATTGAAAGAAATTGACAAGCTGGTAAAAATCAAAACCCTTGAACAAGATAACATTTCCATAAGAAGCAGGCTCAATGATTTCAATTACCTGCTAGAAAGCAACAGCACAAAGTTTAAAAATATTCTTAAGATTTCTGAAAAAGCAGCTCTTAGCAACTCCAACATATTGATTCTCGGAGAATCAGGCACAGGCAAGGAAGTTATTGCAAAATACATTCATCATGTAAGTAAAAGAAAAGATGAAAATTTTGTTGCTGTCAACTGCCAGATATTTTCAGATGGTGTTTTGGAGTCAGAACTTTTCGGACATGAAAAGGGAGCCTTTACAGGTGCAATTGAAAGGCGTATAGGAAGATTTGAAGAAGCAAACAACGGAACTTTGTTTTTAGATGAAATTGGAGAACTTTCCCTTAACACTCAGGTGAAACTTTTAAGAGCCATAGAAAACAAATCTTTTGAAAGAATAGGAAGCAACAAGAACATTTCCACCAACATAAGACTTATAAGCGCCACAAACAGAAAATTGTCGGAGGAAGTTAAAATTGGCAGATTCAGAGAAGATTTGTTTTACAGAATAAACACCATAACTATTGAAGTTCCTTCTCTCAGAGAAAGGAAGGAAGATATTCCTATTTTACTGAACTTCTTTTTAATCCAGATGCAGCAGGAGATGAAGAAAAAAATTACAAAGGTGGAAGATGGTCTCATAGATTTGTTGACTGTCTACGATTATCCCGGCAACATAAGAGAACTCAAAAATATCATTGAAAGACTTGTGGTGCTTGCTGACGACGGAACAATCAGAAAAAGGGACTTGCCGGATTTGAAGCTGTACGATGACAGTCAGCAGTCATTGAAAGAAATCAAATCACTGAAGGACATAAGACAGAATGCAGAAGAAAAATACATCAAAAATATCCTTGCTAAGTGCAGCGGAAACATCAGTGAAGCAGCAAGGCTCATGGACATAAGCAGAAGACAGCTCTTTAACAAGCTGGTGGAATACGATATTAAGCATTGATGTGGAAAAAAGTTGCCCACACTAGGAAATTTATTGCCCAACTAAAAAAGACTAATAAATGACATATTTTTATCAGTCTTTTTTTATTGAAAATAAGCATTGAAATTTAAAAGTAAAATCTGTTTTATAGGAAAATATTTTCATATTGGTATGAATATTGCTTTATATATAGCAAACAATAATCTACGGAGGTTTAGTTATGAAAGAAACAACAGTAAGAAAACCCCATTTATGGGAAGCAATGCTATCTTTTGGATTCCTAATATTAGTAATGGCAATTGGTATTGCCAAATATGAAGCTAATCCACACATACCGATGCTTATCGGTACATTATTTGCAGTACTAATAGCTATGAAAATAGGATATAAGTGGAATGACATAGAAAAATCCATGTTTGACGGTATTTACCAGGCACTTCAGGCAGTAATCATACTGGCCATAATAGGTGTGCTCATCGGTGTTTGGTTGGTGTCAGGAGTTGTTCCAAGCATGATTTACTATGGACTGGCTATTTTAAAGCCAAGCATTTTCCTTGCTGCAACATTGATTATCTGCTCAATCACTTCATTGGCAACAGGAACAAGCTGGGGAACAGCAGGTACAATCGGTATTGCTCTCATGGGTATTTCAAAGGGTTTGGGTATTCCTGCTCCTGTTGCAGCCGGCGCAATAATTTCCGGAGCATACTTCGGTGACAAGATGTCACCTTTGTCAGACACTACAAACCTTGCTCCTGCAGTTTCAGGTACTGACGTATTTACTCACGTTAAAGCGATGCTTCCTACAACTTTGGTTGCATATTTAATAGCTTTCGTCGCTTTCCTGGTTATGGGATTTCAATATGCCAACACCGGTTCAGATGTAAGCGCAATTTTAGCAATAAGAGAAGGTCTTGCAGCAAACTTCAATGTTTCTCCGCTGCTTCTTTTACCTCCTTTGGCTGTAATCCTTGCCATGGCATTTAAAATGCCGGCTATACCCGGTATTACAATCGGTATATTAATAGGTGCAATAGAAGGTTTTATATTCCAGGGAGCTGATTTAGGAGCTCTGTTGTCTGCAGCTTATGACGGCTTCACATCAGAAACAGGAATAGCCGTAATAGATGAACTTCTTTCTGCTGGCGGACTGAGCAACATGATGTATTCTATTTCTCTTACAATCATTGCAATGATGTTTGGCGGAGTAATGGAAAAAACTAAACAGCTGGAAGTTATAGTTAACACTATTTTAAAAGGCATAAAATCAACAGGTGGCCTTATAGCAACTACTGTACTTACATGTATAGCATGCAATGCCACAATGCCTGAACAATATATTTCAGTAGTTCTTCCAGGAAGAATGTATCACAGCGCTTACAAGGAAAGAGGACTTCATCCTAAACAACTTTCAAGCACATTGGAAGGTGCAGGTACAGTAACATCATCTCTTATTCCATGGAATACTTGCGGAGCCTTTCTGTATGGAGTTTTAGGTGTAACTGCATGGGAATACGGTAAATATGCCATATTCAACTACATGATGCCACTGGTTGTAGTAATATTCGGTTTCCTTAAATTATTCATCTACAAAATAGAAGATGATCCATCTACAATAATCGGCTCTGTAAACTCTGAACAGGAATAAAAATCAGTTTCTTTACAATAACAAATGAAAATGCTATAATTTTATATTACAGGATACTACGGTATCCTGTTTGTTTTATACAAGGTTATGGGAAAATCTATGAAAAAGCTAACAGGAGAGTGAAATGGGAGAAGCAAGGTATTCAAGGAACAAGGAACTCATAAGTGAAGATGATCAAAAAAAACTTACAGATTATACTGTTGCAGTTATAGGTCTCGGGGGTCTGGGAGGGCACATATCTGAGCAGCTTGCTCGTCTTGGAATAGGAACTTTAGTTTTAATTGATGCCGATAAAGTTGATGAAAGCAATTTGAACAGGCAGTTGTTTGCAACCGAAGAAAATATAGGGCAATTAAAAGCAGAAGCTGCAAAAAAAAGGCTTACAAAGGTGAATTCAAATGTAAATCTTAAATGTTATTCAGAGTATTTCGATGAATCCAATGCTAGTCAAATACTTTCCGGCGTTGATATTGTAGTAGATGCTGTTGATAATATAACAACCCGTTTTGTGCTGCAAAAAATCTGTAAAGATTTAAATCTTCCCATGGTTCACGGCTCCATAGGAGGATGGTACGGTCAGGTATGCTTCATTGCTCCCGGAGATGATACTCTTGATTTAATTTATACTGATAAGCAGGGAGCAGGAGTAGAAAAAAAATTAGGCAACCCTTCATTTACACCGGCCATGATTGCTTCCGCAGAAGTTGCAGAAACAATTAAATATCTTCTTGGTAAGGGTGAACTTTTAAGAAACAAGATGCTTTTTATAGATCTTTTGATGCATGATTATATGATAATTAAGTTTAATAAAGATAATCAGTCGACATAAATTTTGATATGTTTCCCAAATAATCTTTTTCATAGAAAAATAAATTAATACACAACAGGAATAATATCACAAATTATAGGAAATAATGTAATTTGTGATATTATTTTATTGTGGAGGTATTATGAAGGTTGGAATTCCAAAGGGATTGTTGTACTGCAAGTATAATGATTTCTTAACTGTGTTCTTCAGCGAGCTGGGTGCTGAAGTTGTAACATCAGAAGATACAAACAAAGAAATTTTGAATGAAGGTGTAAAATGCTGCATTGATGAGGCATGTCTACCTGTGAAGATATTTCACGGGCATGTTTCAAAGTTAAAAGAAAATTGTGATATTATTGTGCTTCCCAGGATTATGCAGCTTTACAAAAATGAATATATCTGTCCAAAATTCTGCGGGCTTCCTGAAATGGTTCTAAACAGCATTGACAACATGCCGCCGTCCATAACTGAGCCTATTTATGCTTTTTCAAAAAAAAGTCTTTACAATTGGGCCAAGACAGCAGGAAAAAGTATTACAACTAACAGCTTTGTAATTAAAAATGCATTTATAAAGGCATATGATAAGCATTTACAAAGTACAAGCGGTATAAAAGATGAAGGTTATGATATAAATGTAGCGCTGGCAGGACACCCTTACAACATCTATGACAGCTATGTGAACATGAATCTTGTAAATAAACTAAACGATTTGGGGATAGGCGTGGAAACAATGGAGTTTACCCAGTCCTTATCAATAGACCTTGAAATAGAGCAATTGTACAAGAAGCCTTTCTGGACATATTTAAAAGAAAATTACGGCTTTGCTGCAAATGTGCTGAGAGAGAAAAAGGTTGAAGGTATCATTTATGTTTCATCATTCAACTGCGGGACCGATTCAGTTATAATCGAACTAATAAAAAACATTTCAGGCAGCTTTCCGTTTTTGACGCTGAAGGTTGATGAGCATACAGGAGAGGCAGGACTAAACACAAGAATTGAAGCATTTGCCGACATGCTCGAAAGGAGGGTTCACAATGAAAGCAACATTTCCACACATGGGTAATGTGTACATAGGTGTCAAAGCTCTTTTCGACGGTCTTGGTATAGATTATGCTATTCCTCCCAACAGCAACAAGGATGCTCTTGATATAGGATCTTTGTATTCTCCTGAAGAAATCTGCCTTCCATTCAAAATAATGATTGGAAACTACATTCAGGCTATTGAACAGGGAGCTGACACAGTGATACTTCCCGGGAGCTGCGGACCTTGCAGGTTTGGGGAGTATTGCGAGCTGCAGATGAATTTATTAAAAAGCCTTGGACACGACTTGAACTTTATTGTTCTTGATTTTCCAAGAGACATCGGCATTAAGGAACTGTACAGAAGGATAAGGTTGATTTCTTCAAACAGCAACAAAAAAACTTATCAAAAGCTAAATGCACTTCTTAATGCTTTAAAAGCAACAGAATTAATTGATGAAATAGAAGGGCTTGCTCATATGTATGCAGGCTATGAAAGAAACAAGGGCGAATGCAAAGAATTGTTAAAACGCTGCAAGGAAGAAGCAATGAAATGTCAGAATCCTGCTGAAATGCTTAATCTGCTTAAAAAGTACAAAGAAAAAATCGACCACTTGCCTGTTGACATAAACAAAAACCCATTAAGAATTGCAATAATCGGAGAAATTTACACGGTAATCGAACCATATTCAAATTTTTTCATAGAAGATAAACTCATGGATTACGGAGTTTCCTCAAAAAGAGGGCTGACACCAAGCTGGTGGGTAAAAAACACTGTCTTGAGCCCCTTAAAACTTAACTCAATAAACATAAGGAAAAATGCAAAAAAATATCTGTCTCTCGGTATAGGAGGCCATGCTGTTGAATGTGTAGGCGAAGCAGTTATGTCATCCTTGGAAGGTTTTGACGGAGCTATTCAGATTTTCCCCATGGGCTGCATGCCTGAAATTGTTTCTAAATCTATACTTCCAACAATTTCAAATGACATGAATTTTCCGATTATGTCCCTGGTTGTTGATGACATGACCGGAGAAGCAGGATACATAACTAGAATAGAAGCTTTTATTGATATGCTTGAAAGGAGGAGAGACAATGTATTATCTGGGTGTTGATGTGGGGTCTGTTAGCACTGACCTTGTGATGCTTGATGAAAATATGCAAGTCTTAGAAAAAATTTATCTGAGGACAAAGGGAAACCCCATAAATGCTATACAGGAAGGTTTCAGAATATTAAAAAGCAAATATGAAAAACATGAAATAATAGGTGCAGGAACAACGGGAAGCGGAAGGATGATTGCCTCTGCCATTATAGGAGCTGATACAGCTAAAAATGAAATAACCGCTCATGCCACTGCTGCCCTTGAAATAGACAATGATGTGAGAACAATTATTGAAATTGGAGGGCAGGATTCCAAAATAATTCTTCTTAATGACGGAATTGTTTCGGATTTTGCCATGAATACGGTTTGTGCCGCAGGAACCGGATCATTTCTTGACAGACAGGCTGAAAGGCTTGACATTCCCATTGAGGAATTTGGAAATTACGCACTTAAGGCTACATCTTCCGTTAGGATTGCAGGCAGATGTGCCGTATTTGCAGAATCGGACATGATTCACAAGCAGCAGCTTGGATATAATCAGGCAGAAATAATACGCGGCCTTTGTGACGCTTTGGTCAGAAATTATCTTAACAACATTGCAAAAGGAAAACAAATCAAATCAAAAATTTTATTCCAAGGTGGCGTAGCTGCAAACATCGGAATGAAAAAAGCTTTTGAAAACGCCCTTGGAACAGAAGTGATTGTTCCCGAACATTTCAACATGATGGGGGCTATAGGTGCTGCAATAATTGCCAAATCTGCCGTAAGCAAAAATGGATTCACAAATTTCAGGGGATTTGATGTTGCAGATAGAGAAATTTTTTCAAGAAGCTTTGATTGTGAAGGTTGCTCAAACAAATGTGAGGTTGTAAAAATCTGTGAAGGAAATAAAATCATAGGATATTTCGGCGACCGCTGCGGCAAGTGGGGAAGCAAGACATCTGAAGTTAAAATAGATTTGCTTGCATAAGGAGGAAACATGAAAGACAATGAAATGTATACACCCGATGACATAAAGGGACAGACTCAGGCTCAGCCCGGCAGGGAAAGCCACATGGACCCAGAGCCAATATACGACGACACAAACATGAAAGGTTTTGGAAGGTTAAGAGGCAAATCAGCAATAATAACAGGAGGAGACAGTGGAATCGGAAGAGCTGTTGCCGTAGCTTTTGCCAAGGAAGGCTGCAATGTGTCCATAGTCTACAATATTGCAGATAACGATGCAAGACACACAAAGAACGCTGCTGAAGAATACGACAGTAATGTGCTCCTTATAAAAGGCAATTTAAAAGACTCTTCATTTTGCAATGAAGTTGTTGAAAGAACTGTTAATCACTTCGGAGGACTTGATATATTAATAAACAACGCAGCCGAGCAGCATCCACAGGAAAATCTTGAAGACATAACAGATGAACAGCTTGATGATACATTTAGAACAAATATCTTTTCCATGTTTTATATGACAAGATCTTCCCTCAAATACCTTAAGGAAGGAAGTTCCATAATAAACACAAGTTCTGTGACAGCTTACAAGGGAAATGCAAGTCTCATTGATTATTCATCCACAAAGGGTGCAGTAACATCTTTTACAAGAAGCCTTTCCGCAAATTTGGCAGGAAGAAAAATAAGGGTAAATCAGGTGGCTCCGGGACCAATCTGGACACCTCTTATTGTATCTACATTTGACAAAACAAAAGTTGATTCCTTCGGAGCAGAAACTCCTCTTAAAAGGCCGGGGCAGCCTGTGGAGCTTGGGGAAGCATATGTGTTTCTTGCTTCTGACAGTGCATCATACATTACCGGTCAGACAATCCACATAAACGGCGGCCACATAGTAAATGGATAAATGAATTCATATAACGCTGAATTCAAAAAATATAACCGGGTGCATATCCGGTTTTTTTATTGTGAAAAATCAATAAAAAAAGCGGCATAGCCGCAATTATTTAACTTGTATTTTTCCGTCCTTAATAAGTTCGTTAGCAACCCATCTTGCAACCTTGCCTGTTATTGTAAAACAATGCTGTTTTCTTTCAGGGCTTTTGAAATTGTCTCCCTGCCATTGTTTTGTAATAACTCTGCAGCAAGTTGAATTGTATTCATCTTTTATGTAATCATGAAGATTCTTGGATATGTCAAACATTTTATCCTGCATTGGATCACCTTCAACTCGTCCATAAACAATGCCAAGAGCCATTTGTCCGCCTGATACAGCTCCACAAAGACATCCTGATTTTCCCATTCCTATTGGAAATCCGCTAGCAAGCTTAACAACATCAGCACCGTAAGGCATGCCCAAAAGTTCGTTTATAGTTTGAAGCACTGCTTCACTGCAAAAATATGTTCCACTTTTAAACAAATTTTCAGCATCAATCTGAACTTTGTCAAGAACTTCTTCTTTTGTAAAATCCATTGTATTAATTAAAGTCATGTCACCCTCCGATTTAATAATCTACATAATTATAATTTGTACACATGAAAATTACCAATAAATAAAATTCATGAGAAGAGGACTCACTATAATTTTAATTGATGATAACTTTTTAAGTCTGTATGCTATAATTAATTACTTTGAAATTTTACTTGGAGGTAACAATGAACGCAATATTAAAAAAATATCCTGTTCCGGCAACAGGACTTATTCTGGGCCTGGCTGCAGCAGGTAACCTGGTTCAATCATATAGCGAAATTTTAAGAATTATGTTTGGATTGATTTCTGCAGCTTTATTTATTTTAATGATTGTAAAAATAATCAAATTTCCAAAAGGAGTGAAGGAAGCCCTTGACAATCCTGTAGTAGCGAGTGTTTTTCCTACATTTACAATGGCAGCAATGCTTTTGTCAACTTACATAAAGACACTTGTTCCAACGATAGCATTTGCTATGTGGATTGCAGCAGTCATTTTACATGCAGTATTGATTGTGTTGTTTACAAAAAAATATGTTGTGAATTTTAAAATCAAGACGGTTTTCCCCTCATGGTTTATAGTGTATGTGGGAATTGTGGTTTCAAGCGTAACAGCTCCTGCTTACAAAATGATATCTGTTGGTCAGGCAGCATTCTGGTTTGGCCTTGTTACATACCTTGTTCTCCTTCCGATAGTTTTATACAGAGTTTTTAAAATTAAAGAAATATCAGAACCCGCGAAACCTACCCTTGTAATATTTGCAGCTCCGGCGAGCCTTCTTTTGGCAGGGTACATAAATTCCTTTGAAACAAAGAACATGACAATGATAGTATTTTTGGCAGCATTGTCAATAATAATGTACATAGGAGTATTGGCGGTACTTTTTAATCTTCTTAAGCTTAAATTTTATCCAAGCTACTCAGCGTTTACATTTCCACTTGTTATAAGCGGAATATCAATGAAACTTACGAACGGATTTTTAATAAAGATAAACCAGTCTGTTGAAATACTTAAATATATTGTTAAATTCCAGGAAGCAGCGGCAGTATTGATGGTAATTTACGTATTGTACAGATATATGAAATTTTTATTTGAAACTGAACAGCAAAAAGCATAATAGAGCCAATTAAAAATTAAGAGTTAAGAATTAATAATTTTAAAAAAACCAGATTACTCTGGTTTTTTTGTTTTATCCACTATATTATTTTATATTTTTACGCATCAATTTCGTCTATTACATCAAGAGCTTCAACTAATTCAACGTCTTCGTTTCTTTCCTGGAAGCTTTTAAGAGCATATGTGTTTGTGAACAACAGCACCGGCCTTTCATAATGATCAAATACAAGCATGCATCTTGAGTTTTGATATTTTTTCATTTCTTCCGGATTATCGGTCTTGACCCAGCGCGCAACGGTGAAATCTATGTTTTCCATGCGAATGTCTGTGTTGTATTCATTTACAAGTCGATATTCGAAAACTTCAAACTGAAGTATACCAACTGCTCCAAGTATAACTTCATTGTATTCATTCTTGTAGACCTGAATAGCGCCTTCCTGAGCAAGCTGTTCAACACCTTTTTGAAAGTTCTTACCCTTAAGGGAGTTTTTAGCGCTTACGCGGCAGAAAAGCTCCGGAGGGAATGTTGGAAGAGGTTCGAAAAATATTTTATCCTTTCCGTTTGTCAATGTGTCGCCAATCTGGAAATTGCCTGAATCATAAATTCCTATTACATCTCCCGCAAATGCTGTATCCACAGTTTCACGCTCATTGGCCATTAGGTGAGTGGACTGGCTAAGTTTAAGCTGTTTACCGGTTCTTGACAATGTAACGTTCATTCCTCTTACAAATGTTCCCGAACAAATTCTGAGGAATGCAAGACGGTCTCTGTGATTAGGATCCATGTTTGCCTGAATTTTAAATATGAATCCTGTAAATTCCTCATCAGTTGGATTAACAACTCCCTTTGTTGTTTTTCTTGCAGAAGGGGGAGGGGATATCTGAAGAAAATGCTCCAGAAATTCCGTGACACCAAAATCTGCCAGGGCAGAGCCGAAAAACACAGGAGACAACTTTCCATTTTTAACTGCTTCAAGATCAAATTCATTTCCTGCGCCGTCCAAAAGATCCATTGCATATCTTAAATTTTTCAAATTTATGGGGTTTAAAACTCCATCAAGCTTGCTTGAATTTACACGGTTCTCATCAAGGTGAATTTGTTCGTTTTTTCTGAACAAATAAACCGTGTTTCTTAATCGGTCGTAAACTCCTTCAAATTCCTTGCCGCAGCCTATTGGCCATGTAACTGCCACTGAGGGTAATCCAAGTACATCTTCAAGTTCCTGCATTGATTCTAAGGGGTCCATTGATTCTCGGTCAAGTTTGTTTATGAATGTGAATATTGGAATTCCACGCATGCTGCAAACCTGAAACAGTTTTTTTGTTTGTGCTTCTATACCCTTTGCAGCATCTATAACCATTACCGCACTGTCAACAGAAGTCAAAATACGGTATGTATCTTCGCCAAAATCGTTGTGTCCAGGAGTGTCCATGATTGATATAACCTTGTCGTTATATTCAAACTGCATTACAGAAGATGTAACCGAAATACCACGCTGCTTTTCAATTTCCATCCAGTCTGATTTGGCATATTTTGAATTTTTTCTTGCTCTTACAGTACCGGCTTCTCTTATGGCACCGCCATGAAGCAGAAGTTTTTCTGTCAAAGTCGTTTTTCCTGCATCAGGGTGAGAAATTATGCCAAAAATTCGTCTTTTGTTAATAATATCTATATTATTCATTTAAAATCCTTTCTAAATTATAACTTTCTATCCATGGTATTTTACATCATATTTTACAAAATTAAAATGATTATTTTTAATTTAACCACAATTTGTGCAAAATTGATTGTATTTATTAATTATGTCTTGATTTATTAATGTAATGTTGATTCTCTTTCATAAAGAACAGATTCATACAAAGTGTGATTATTACAGAAACTGTTAAAACCGATACTCCTGCCAAATTGGCTACATCTTTAATGGCTGCCATTTTCCCCCCGCATATTTTTCAATCATAATATTGCAATTCACATACATTATAAAATATGTAACGTTTTACGGCAATACTTTTAAAAATTTATTATAATATAAATCTTTAAACCATTATAAATTATTAAATTTAAGCATTAATCCCATTTCAATATTGACTTCAAAACGCAGTTAGCGTATACTAACTATAACAAATTGATTTTACTTAAAAGCACTTAAAAAATTTTATAACTAAGTTAGTCGCCGCTAATCCAAGGAGGATATATGAGTGTTGTAATAATTGGAGGACATGAGCGAATGGAAGCTCAATACAAAGAAATATGCAAAAAATATAAATGCAAGGCAAAAATTTTCACTAAGATGCCTGTAAATCTAAAGGATCAGATAGGAAATCCTGATCTGATGATTCTTTTTACATCCACAGCATCTCATAAAATGGTACACTGTGCAGTAAATGAGTCAGAAAAAAACAAAATTGCTATTACTCGTTCACACAGCAGCAGTGCAAGTGCCCTTAAAGGTATACTTGAACAGTATTCATAGTTTTCTTTTAACTGTCATTATAATTACATTGAAAGAGTTTTTATTGAACAAATTTCTATTAAATGATATAATACTCAGGATGAAATTATAAAGGATATTTAGAAAGTTGGAGAATTATGAGCAAAAGAGTAATTATTAAAGATGCTAAACTTGATAGTGACAAATTGATAGAATTGAAAAATAAAAATGAGCAGTTTTTTATAATGAACGGCAGACGAAAGACATATCACATTCTTACTTATGGTTGCCAAATGAATGAGCATGATTCGGAAAAAATTTCAGGAATGCTAACTTCAATTGGGTATGAAGAAACAGATGACGACATAAATGCCGATTTGGTTATATTCAACACATGCCTTATAAGAGAAAATGCTGAACTTAAGTTTTTTGGAAAACTTGGGGAAGTTAAGGGATTAAAAAGAAACAATCCTGATATGCTTGTTGCAGTGTGCGGCTGCATGATGCAAAATGAAGATATCAGGCAAAAGGTCATCAGAAAATATTCATTTGTCGATATAATTTTCGGCACAAACACTATACATGAACTGCCGGCCCTTATCTACAATGCCGAAATTCACAAAAATAAGAGCGTTGATATCATAGAAAACTCTGAACTTATCTATGAAAACATGCCTAAGCAGAGAAAATTCAAGTACAAGGCTTTAGTAAACATAACATACGGCTGCAATAACTTCTGCACTTACTGTGTTGTTCCATATGTAAGAGGAAGAGAAAAGAGCAGGGAACCATTGGAAATAATCAACGAAGTTAAAGCACTTGCACTGGATGGCTGTAAAGAAATCACGCTTTTAGGACAAAATGTAAACTCATATGGAAACAATCTTGAAAGCAAGTTCACTTTTGCAGAGCTTTTATATGAGATTAACAAAATAGACGGAATTGAAAGAATCCGATTTATGACTTCTCATCCCAAGGACTTGACTGACGATTTGATAATGGCAATAAAAGAATGCAGCAAGGTTTGCAATCATGTTCATTTGCCTGTTCAGGCCGGAAGCAATGAAATACTTAAGAAAATGAACCGTAAATACACTAAGGAACATTATCTTGATTTAGTTTACAAACTAAAAAAAGAAATACCCGATGTTGCCATAACAACAGACATAATCGTAGGCTTCCCCGGCGAAACAGAGGAAGACTTCCTTGAAACAGTTGATGTTGTTAAAAATGTGCAGTATGATTCGGCATTTACATTCCTTTATTCAATGAGAGAAGGAACCAAGGCTGCTCTCATGGAAGATCAGATCCCTGATGAAGTTAAGCACGAAAGATTTGACAGACTTTTGGATGTTCTGTACACAATAGTTCTTGAAAGAAACTCCCAGTGCATAGGACATACGTATCCTGTATTGGTTGAATCAACCAGCAAAACAAGCGACAATTTCCTTACAGGAAGAACTGAACACTTTAGACTTGTTCACTTCAAGGGAACTGAAGAACTTTTGGGACAGATAGTGAATGTAAAAATAACAAACGTCAAAACATTCCACATGGAAGGCGAAATAGTCAACTAATACTACGGGAGGTTCATAATGGCAAAGTATACACCCATGATGGAGCAGTATTTCAGCATCAAGGAGCAGTACATGGACTGTATTCTTATGTACAGGCTGGGAGATTTTTATGAAATGTTCTTTGATGATGCTATAAAAGCATCAAAAGTACTTGAAATTGCATTGACAGGCCGTGACTGCGGCCAGGAAGAAAGAGCACCCATGTGTGGTGTTCCTTTTCATGCTGTTGACAATTACATTTCAAAGCTTATCGAAAACGGATACAAGGTTGCAATATGCGAGCAGCTTGAAGACCCTTCAGTTGCAAAAGGAATAGTCAAGCGAGATGTTATAAGGGTCATAACACCCGGCACCATAATAGATCAAGGAATGCTTGATGAAAAAAGCAACAATTACCTTTGCTGCACCTATGTAGACAAGGGCTTCGGCATGTGCTACGCCGACATATCTACGGGAGATTTATACGTCACAGAAAACATATCACTGAGTGATTTTGATATAAAAAACAGCAGATTTGATCTTTTGAAGGAAGAAATTTATAAAATAAATCCTTCAGAAATTATTTCAAACAAGCTCACAGACAATGATGCAATTGATTCCATGATAACATGCTCAGAACCATTAAGCTACGGCGAATACAAGGAAATAATTCTCAACCACTTCAAAGTGGTATCCCTTGATTCATTCGGGCTTTCTGACAACATCTATGCAGTCATGGCTCTAGGCATGCTTTTAAACTACCTTAACCAGACGCAAAAAACTAATCTTGACCACATTAACAAACTTCATTTTTACAATGTGGGGGAATATCTGTACCTGGATTCCAGCACAAGAAAAAATCTTGAATTGATTGAAACGGTACGAGGCAAAAAAGGCCAGGGCACCCTGTACCACGTCCTTGACCATACAATGACTGCCATGGGAGGAAGACAGCTTAAAAGATGGATTGAAGAACCTTTAAAAAACATGGTTCTAATCAACAAGAGGCTTGATGCTGTTGAAGAACTTTACGGTAATGTAATGGCCTCAAACAACATCAAGGAAAGCTTAAAAAGCATTTACGACATAGAAAGGCTCATAAGCCGAATAGTTTACGGAAACTGCAACGGCAGGGACATGAATGCACTGAAGCAGTCTGTTTCAAGCCTTCCTGATTTAAAGAACGAACTTTCGGAGCTTTCCTCCAAAATGTTTGCTGAAATTCACGAAAATTTTGACACTCTGAGGGATATTTACGATTTAATAGACTCATCAATTGTTGACGAACCTCCCATTTCAGTGAAAGAAGGAGGAATCATCAAGGAAGGCTACAACTCAGAGCTTGATGAAATAAAGGAAATAACAATACACGGCAAAAACTGGATTTCTGAACTTCAAAACAAGGAAAGAGAAGCAACGGGAATTAAAAACTTAAAAATAGGCTACACGAAAGTTTTCGGATATTATCTTGAAGTTACGCAGTCATATTTAAAAAATGTGCCCGAGCACTATATCAGAAAACAGACACTGGCAAACTGCGAGAGGTATGTCACTCCGGAACTAAAGGAAATGGAAGCTAAAATCCTCAATGCTGATGAGCAGTTGATGAAGCTTGAATATGAACTTTTTCTTGAAATAAGACAGCAAATCAAAAGTCAGGTTGTGAGAATTCAGGAAACTGCATTTGAAATTGCAGTTATCGATACTTTAAATTCACTTGCAATTGCATCTGTCAAGAACAATTATGTAAGGCCAAACATGAACAACACTGGCTGCATGAAAATTGTTGATGGAAGACACCCGGTAATAGAAAAAATAATGAAAAACGAAATGTTTGTTCCTAACGATACATACATTGACAACAAGGAACACCGCATGTCAATCATCACAGGACCCAACATGGCCGGTAAGTCCACGTACATGAGGCAAGTTGCCCTCATAGCACTCCTTGCTCACATAGGAAGCTTTGTTCCTGCTAAAAGTGCAGAGATTTGCATTCTGGACAAAATATTCACACGTGTTGGAGCTTCCGATGACCTGTCCCAGGGGCAAAGCACGTTTATGGTCGAAATGAGTGAAGTTTCAAACATTCTGAACAATGCCACTGAAAACAGCCTTCTCATTCTTGATGAAATAGGAAGAGGCACAAGCACATATGACGGCTTAAGCATCGCCTGGAGCGTAGTTGAGTATATTACAAAAAAAATTAAGGCTAAAACATTGTTTGCAACTCATTACCACGAGCTTTCCGAGCTTGAAAGCAAATTAAAAAGTGTTAAAAATTACAGGATATTAATAAAGGAAGACAACGATAAAATAATATTCCTCCGAAAAATAGTGGAAGGAAGCGTGGACAGAAGCTACGGAATCCAGGTAGCCAACCTAGCAGGGCTGCCTGATGAAGTTGTAGTTAGAGCAAAGGAAATTTTGTCCCAGCTTGACGAAAGCGACATAAACAAGCCGTTTGCAAAGAAAAAGAAAGACAGAATAACAGATAATTTCCAGGTTTCCATGTTCCATGAAGACCCGATTGAAAACAGCAAGAACAAAGAATACAAGGAACTTTCTGAAATAATAAAAAACATTGATATAAACAATGTAACTCCGGTTAAAGCTTTTACACTTTTAAATGATATAATTGAAAAGGCAAAACACATTTAAAGAAGGTGGACCATGGCTAAAATACATTTGTTGGACAACGAAACAATCAACAAAATTGCTGCAGGCGAGGTTATTGAAAGCCCTAAATCAATAGTGAAGGAACTTGTTGAAAATTCCATCGACGCCAAAGCTGACGAAATAATAGTTGAAATTAAAAACGGCGGTAAAAGTTTAATCAGAATATCAGACAACGGAAAAGGAATTAACAAGGATGAAGTTGAAGATGCCTTCAGAAGACACTGCACCAGCAAAATTGAGACATCAGACGACCTTAATTCTCTTTTCACTCTCGGTTTCAGAGGAGAAGCGCTGGCAAGCATTGCAGCAGTTGCACATGTGGAAGTGATAACACGTACTGCAAGCGATGACTACGGCATAAAGATGACCATAGAAGGCGGAGAAATTAAATTAAAGGAAGATGTTGGATGTCCCGTTGGAACAACAATCACGGTGACGGAGCTGTTTTACAATGTTCCGGCCAGAAAGAAGTTCTTAAAAAGTGATTCATCAGAAAGCGGAAGCATAAACGAGGTTGTTGTGTCACTTGCCCTGAGCAAGCAAAACATTTCATTTAAATATGTGAACAACGGTTCCATGGCATTCAGAACGCCCAAGACAACCAATCTTTTAAACACAATTTCAAGCCTCTACGAAAAGGATTTGTACAATTCACTCCTGAAAGTGGAATATGAAGAGAACAACATAAAAATAACGGGATATACAACAAATCTTAATTACTACAGAGGAAACAGAAAGCAGCAGGTAGTCTTTGTCAATGACAGATTCATAAAGCACAAGAGAATAAATTATTTCATTGAAGCTGCATACAACACGCTTTTACCTAAAAATAAATATCCTGCATGCTTTTTAAAAATCGAACTAGATCCTTCACTTGTTGATGTTAATGTGCATCCGGCCAAGACTGAAGTGCGTTTCCAAAATGAGGAGTTCGTCTTAAGTGAAGTGAAAAGAGCTATATACAAATCACTTAACTCTAAGAGCATAATGAAGGAAATAACAAACGATATTTATTTAAGAGAAGAACATCGGGTCAAAAAAGAACTGTCAAGCAACTTTTCCGTGTTTGAAAGAATAAATAAAGATAGCAATTTATCCATGTATGACAGCACAGATTATTCTGATAGTTCAAACTACGATAACATAAAGTTCAAGGAAGTAAGCTTCACTGAAAATAACACAGTTGATGTTTTTGAAAATGCAATAGAAGAAGAGGCAAGTAAAGATAAATATGTAGATTTAGGCCACATAAATATCTTTGAAGACAATGATCTAAAACAAAGCGATTATGCAAAAGACGAAATTAATACTCCAATACAGCACACATTTTTAGAACCTGAAGAGCAAACAGAAAGCAAAATTCCGGAACTCGTGGTTGTTGGAATTGTCATGGACACATATATAATCTGCGAAAATCCGGAAAAAACCGAGATGTTTATGATCGATCAGCACGCTGCCCATGAAAGAATAAACTACGAGAAATTCTTGGGCCAGTACAACAAAAAACAAATCATTAAGCAGGAGCTATTAGTGCCTGAGGTTATAAATTTGTCATATGATGACTTCAGCACGGCATCAGATAACATGGAAATTTTCGAAAATTTAGGATTTTCCGTTGAAAACTTTGGGATTAATGCTATACTAATAAATAATGTGCCGACCATATTCGTAGATTCTAATATCAAGGACGTATTTTTAACCATATTGGATTCGATGAAAGACTCTGGCAAATCCAATTTAAACTTGCTCATTGACAAAATTATTAAAAACGCATGCGTCAAATCCGTTAAGGCAGGCGACAGGCTGCATGTGTCAGAAGTAAGAGCACTGCTGGATAACCTTAAAAAAACAGAAAATCCTTATACATGCCCTCACGGAAGGCCGGTAATAATAAAAATGACAAAATATGAAATAGAAAAAATGTTTGAAAGAATCCAAAGTTAAAGGAAATTTAAAATGAGTAATAAAATAATAGTGATAGTCGGACCTACTGCTGTTGGAAAGACTTATGTTTCAATTGAACTTGCAAAAAAGCTGGGCACTGAAATAATCTCAGCTGACTCAATGCAGATTTATAAAGGTATGGATGTGGGTACCGCAAAAATCATGGATGAGGAAAAACAGGGAATAGTACATCATATGATTGATTTGATTAACCCCGATGAAGATTATTCTGTTTCGGATTTTAAAACAGAAGCAGAAAAAAACATCGATGACATGCTTTCAAGAGGCAAGATTCCTGTAATTGTTGGCGGAAGCGGCCTTTATGTAAATTCTCTCATTTATAACCTTGATTTTTCCAATGCAAAATCCAATGACAAACTAAGAGACTATTACTCTTATTATCATAAGGAACACGGCGAAGATGCCCTTTATGAAAAACTTAAGAAAATTGACCCTGAATCTGCAGAAAAGATACACAAGAACAACGTAAAGCGAGTAATACGTGCATTGGAGGTTTATGACCTCACAGGAAGAAAATTTTCAGAGACGAATACGGACATAAGAAAAAAAAGCAGCAAATATGACTTCATACTAATTGGTCTTAGCATGGACAGAAAGATCCTTTACGAAAGAATAAACCAAAGGGTTGACAAAATGATTGATGATGGGCTGGTAGGAGAAGTAAAATCACTTCTCCACAAAGGTTTTGAAAAAAAACTGATTTCAATGCAAGCAATAGGGTATAAAGAAATTATAGAATTTCTTGAAGGAAACATCAATTTGGAAGAAGCCGTAAACATTCTCAAGCAAAATACCAGACATTTTGCCAAGAGACAGTTCACATGGTTTTTAAAGGATGAAAATGTGAAATGGTTTAACATTGAAGATGCGAATAAAATTGATGCATCTTTAGAACAAATATATGAATATTTAAACCTTAATTAACCATGAAAGGAGAGTTTGTGTATGAATTCAATCAATTTGCAGGACGCTTTTTTAAACAATGTAAGAAGAGAAAAAATAACAATAACAATATTTTTAAACAACGGTTATAAACTTACAGGCACAGTAATAGGCTTTGACAACTACGTGGTTTTCATTGAAACAGACAAGGGACAGCAGCTTGTTTACAAACACGCAATAACATCAATACTGCCATACAAGCAGGTAAGACTTTTCAGCAACGAAATTATAGAGGAGTAATAAATGTCGACAGAAGAAATATTATGTAAACAGTTTGGCATAAGCGAAACTGTTTATAATTATGTTACAAAAATTGAAAAAGATTTAAAAGAAAAATATTTTGAAAAAATAGAAAAAACAAGGGAATCAAATCAATATAAAGTAATCCATGCAATGCAGGAACACAAGCTTGACTACACAAACTTTTACTGGAACACAGGCTATGGATACGACGATGTAGGAAGAGAAAAAGCAGAAAAAATATTTGCATCCGTCTTTCACACTGAAGATGCACTTGTTAGACCGTCAATAGCTTCAGGAACTCATGCTCTTTACCTTACATTGTCAGCCATACTTCAGCACGGTGATGAGACAATTGCCATATCAGGACGTCCGTATGACACGCTTCTGACTGTTCTAGGAGAAGAAGGAAATGAACCTTGTAATTTGAAGGAAGCAGGAATCATATACAAGGAAATTCCTCTTTACAACAATGACATTGATTGGGAAAGTGCAATAAAGGCTGTTACTATGAAGACAAAGCTTCTAATGATTCAGCGCTCCACAGGCTACAGCTTCAGACCTGCTCTTACACTTGAAAAAATAAAAATTGCAATATCAAAAATCAGAGAAGTTTATCCTAACATCTACATAATGGTTGACAACTGTTACGGAGAATTCATAGAAGAAATCGAACCTTCTGATATAGGAGCCGATGTAATAGTAGGATCATTGATCAAAAATCCCGGAGGAGGAATTGCTCTTTCCGGAGGTTATGTTGCAGGTAAAAAAGCAATAATAGACCGTGTAGCAAACCGCCTTACAGCTCCTGGAGTGGGAAAGGAAATAGGTCTTACATTCGGTACAACCAGAAACACACTGCAGGGACTTTTCTTTGCTCCACACATAGTAAGCGAAGCAGTAAAGGGCGCAATGCTGTTCGGAGGAGTGTTCAGTTCACTTGGTTTTGAAGTGACTCCTACACTGGAGGAAGACAGAAGCGATATTGTTCAGGCAATTAAGTTCAACAACAAGGATATGGTGATTAGAATCTGCGAGGCAATTCAAAACGCCTCACCTGTTGATTCTCATGTTTCACCTGTTCCATGGGATATGCCGGGATACTCAAACCAGGTAATTATGGCATCCGGTGCCTTTGTGTCAGGTTCATCAATAGAATTAAGCGCAGATGCACCAATGAGACCTCCATACATAGCATACATACAGGGCGGGTTGTTCTATGACCACTGCAAGCTGGGCGTAATGCTATCTCTTGAAAAAATGATGGAGTTTGAAGAAGTGAAAAATAAGATATCATAATATAAATCCGCACGATAACATATCGTGCGGATTTTTGTCATAAAACAAAAACCTCATGTTATGATAACATGAGGTTTTATATTAATATTTTCGAACAACTGCTTTTACAACACCCAGGATGTACGGATTTTTTACTAAAATAGGATCCATGGTGCTGTTTTGAGGCTGCAGACGTATGTGATCTTTTTCCTTGTAAAAAGTTTTTACTGTAGCTTCATCATCTATGAGTGCAACAACTATGTCTCCGTTTTTTGCAGTATTCTGAGAATTTACAATTACAAAGTCTCCGTTTAAAATTCCGGCTTCAATCATGCTTTCACCTTTTACCTTCAACACATATGACTCTTTGTTACCTACAAAGTCTACGGAAATGGGAAGAGTGTCATCAACATTTTCAACGGCAAGTATGGGAGCTCCGGCAGTAACTGTACCTATTATTGGAACATTCACAATTTCTTTTTTTGGAAGATTGCAGCATATATCATCTATATCAATAAGTTCAAGAGCTCGTCTTTTGTTTGTTCCTTTTTTTAAATAACCTTTTTCTTCCAATGTGCTCAAGTGTGCATGTACCGAAGAAGTAGAGCTTAAACCTACAGCTTTGCAGATTTCACGGATTGACGGGGGATAGCCTCTCAGCGCCAGTTCATTCTTTATGTATTGCAGTATTTTAACTTGCTTATCGCTCAAGCCTTCATAATTCATGGTTCCACCTCTTTTCTTTTTCTTTATATTACCATACTTCTCATAATAAATCAAACATTTGTTTGAGAAAAATGTAAAAACATGTTGACATCGAACAGATGTTCTGCTAGAATTGAGATAGAAAATATGTTCGAGGTGAATTATGATAATATTAAACAAATACAAAGTAAACAATATGAAAAAGTTTAAAAGATTTATGTTTTTATCGATATTATCAATGAGCATGCTTGTTTTTACATTTGCTGCAACTTTTAACGCATATTCCAAAGACATACCTCAGTTTGACATGGTAACTGTTCAGGACGGAGACACCCTTTGGTCAATTGCATCAAGCTATGCAGATAACAGCAATACGGACATAAGGGAACTGGTTTATTTAATATCTAATGAAAACAGCATATATAATGCTTCCATCTATCCTGGCGATGTGATTAAAGTTCCTATGAGTGTGGAATAATGCATATGTTAAGTTTTTATTGACATTCATCATTATAGTGAATATAATATAATTAAGGTAGATTTTAGTGATTACAGGAGAGTTTTATGTTAGAGAGTGTATCTAACCAATAGATTAAATTAATATATAATAAGCAAAAGTGGTGATAACAAAAATGTCACGCTTATTTGAACTTGCTTATTATCATTGTCTATGGAAGATACAATCACACTACTATCGCATTATATTTATAATGTTATATTTCCTTATAAAAATTGAGAAAATATATAGCTGTGGAGTATATCCGCAGCTATTTTTGTGCAACTGAATAAATCTACCTCGTACTTCCATAGCTTATTTATTTAAATAAGAAAGGAACGAAAATGAACAATACAACTTTATCAAAATTACAATTTGAAGAATTAAAAAATATTATAAAAGATTTTTGCGTAAGCAATCTTGGAAAAAATATGATTCAAAAGCTGCTGCCTTCTTCAAATATTCAGACTGTCAAAAATAGACTTCTTGAAACATCAGAAGGAAAAATACTTCTGGAAAGCAGCACTGTTCCGCTGCAAGGCATAGTCAACATTGATAATATTATTATAAGTGTTGAAAAAGAAGCTGTTCTAAGCCCTGAACAATTAAGAAATGTTTCTGACTTTTTAAGAGGATGTCGAAAAATCAAATTTTACATGAAAGATAAAGAATTTTATGCTCCAACATTAATGAGTTACAGTTATTCAATACGCGAGCTTGAAAATGTTGAAGAAGAAATCAATAATTCTATTCACAATAATGTTATAGACTCAAATGCAACAAAAGAGTTGAAAAGGATAAGAAGACTCATTGAAAATGCGGAAATTAAAATAGAAGAAAAACTGGAGGGATTTTTAAAATCAGCAAACAACAAAATTTTAATACAGGATTTCTTTGTGACAAAAAGAAATGGAAGATTTACAATACCAATTAAATCATCCTACAAAAATCAGGTTGATGGAACCTTAATAGACACTTCTTCTACAGGTTCAACTGTTTTTATTGAACCATCCATGGTGAGCAAGTTGACAGCAGAACTAATGCAGCTAAAGGCAGAAGAGTCAAATGAAGAATATCAGATTTTATGTTATTTAACAGGCTTGGTTCGCGAGTATATAAGCGAATTAAAAACGAATGTAGAAGTCATAGGTTTATATGATATGATTTTAGCCAAAGCAAAATACAGCATATCAATAGGAGGCATTTCTCCGGACATCAATGATTATGGTTATATAAATATAATAAATGGACGACATCCATTGCTAAAAGGAAAAGTTGTACCTTTGAACTTTTCAGTTGGGAAGGATTACAGAACACTTATTATTACAGGACCTAATGCCGGTGGCAAGACTGTTGTGTTAAAGGCTGTAGGATTGTTGACATTAGCCGTACAATCAGGTTTTCATGTACCTTGTGAAACAGGAAGTGCAATTTCAGTATTTAATAACATCTTTGCAGATATAGGTGATGATCAAAGCATTGAAAATGCATTGAGTACATTTTCTTCTCACATAAAGAATATTGCTGAAATCATAAAAGAAACAAATAAATCAACTCTTTTGCTTTTTGATGAAATTGGAAGCGGAACTGAACCTAACGAAGGTGCTGCACTGGCTATTTCCATATTGGAAGAAGTTTATCACAGAGGTGCTATAACTGTTGCAACAACACATTACGGCGAAATTAAAAACTTTTCATTAAGACATAACGATTTTCAAAATGCTGCTATGCTTTTTAACAGCGATACTTTAGAACCATTATATAAATTATCAATTGGTGAATCAGGAAAGAGCAATGCATTGTGGATTTCTAAAAAAATGGGTATTAATGAAGACGTTATACAAAGAGCTGAGCATTATATTAAAAACAAAGATTACAATTATACCTTTGTAAATAAAAATAAAATCAGAATCGAACAAAAAATTATAGAAAATGCTCCATTTGAAAATTATAATTATGAAATTGGTGATAAAGTCTATTTGACAGAATACAAAAAAAGTGTCTTAGTTTATAAACCAAAAAATGAATTCAACAATGTTACTGTTTTGTATGATGATATGTATATTGAAGTGAATGTAAAACAAATCAAATTGGAATTTAGAGCTTCGGAGCTGTATCCGGAAGATTATGATTTGAATTCTTTATTTACAAGCTTTGCAGAAAGAAAATTAGAAAAAGATATTGCAAGAGGGTCAAAAAATGCACTAAAAAAACTGCAGAAAATGAGAAAAGAAAGGCAGTAATAAAAACTGTAGATTCCATGTATTCATGAAATCTACAGTTTTTTATATTTCAGATTCTTCTAAATTTAATGGGTTTAATTTAACTGCATCTCGCAGCTGTTCTTTATTTATATGAGTGTAAATTTGCGTTGTTGAAACACTTTCATGGCCAAGCAGCTCCTGTAGGGTACGAATATCCACATGACCGTATTGATACATGAGCGTTGCAGCTGTATGGCGGAGCTTGTGGGGAGAGTAGTGCTTGCCTGACAATCCTGCTTCAGCCAGGTACTTGTCAACCATGTGTTGGACGCCTTTTTGCGAAAACCTGCTTTTTCTGTTGCTGATGAAAAGTGCCTTTTCGTGTCCAGGCTTAGGATCAGGCCTGACCTCCAGATATTCTTCAATTGCTTGTACACAAACATCGTTGAGATAAATTGTTCTTTCCTTGTTGCCCTTTCCAACAACCGTAAGAGTGTCACCCTTGATTTTGTCAATGTTTATGCTTATGAGTTCAGATAAACGCAGTCCGCAGTTTAAAAAGAGAGTAATGATTGCATAATCGCGCTTTTCGTTGGAGCCGTTTATTGATATAAGAAGGCTTTTTGACTCATCCAGAGATAAGGCAACGGGAAGGCGACTGTTTTTCTTTGGAGTTTCAAGGTCCAGTGCCGGATTTTCCGGAATAAGCTTTACAATTGAATACAAATACTTGAAAAAAGAACGAAGACATGCAATTTTTCTTGCCTTTGTCCTGTTGGAATTGTTTCTTTCCCTGTCAATATAACCTATGAAGGAGTGGAGATCCATGATCTTAATTTTTTTGATAGTGTCAATGTCCACCAGGGAAATGTCTATATCTTCAAACACATCAGTCTTGTCGCTTAATTTGTATCTCATTACAAGAAATCTGTAAAATGTGCGAAGGTCAAGAAAATATTCGTTAACTGTTTTTTCTGATTTACCCCTGATGGACAAAAGATATTCCAAAAAATTGCTCATGGGAGCAGGGCATAGGTCACTGTAATTTATGTACATAAGTTTCTCCTTTGCAAAAATGTCGCAAAATAATTACAATACAATTATAGACAAAATTTATATTAAATGCAATCGAAACCGTAAATTTTAAATGCTAGAAATTAAATTGTTAATAGTTGTAATATTCAAATGATACAAATCAATGTATTTAATTGTCAGCAAAAATTTAATCAAAAACAAAACAATTTCGTTAATTATAATTAATTTGCAAAATTAATATATTTTAATGTAAATACTTATATAAAAACATTAATAAATAAAATCCATTGGTATAAACGCTCGACAAATAAAATATCTTTTGTTTAAACGCATTTTGCGGCCTCATTTTTTGGCAAAACACACATAAGAAAATTGCAGAATAATTTTCTATGAAGTCAAATTAATAGAATATAACATTCAACAACAAAATCAAAAGGTACAAATATTCGACAAACAAAATATCTTTCGTTTAAACGCATTTTAAAGCCACAAAATTTTGAAGACCTAAGTAGTGCTGAATGAAAAATAAAAATGAAATATTAAATTAATTCATATATAAATATTATAGACGAATATTTATATTATAATTTAAAAAATGATATCAGAAAATTAAATAAAAATAGTTGTCAACAGGACGATAAAATTAATCATTGTAATCAAAAAAGCATTGAGAGCCGGCAATTCGATAAACGTTGGAATTTCAATATATTTGAAGCCCTCCTCTTTTTCTTAAATTTTATATGTCGCAAAATAGATATTTTGCGACATAATAAAGGTCCTTTTAAGTGGAGATTTTTGCACATTTTTCTCTTAAAATGTCAAATCTCCACTATTTCCTTAGGAATATTTCCAAAATTTCTTCATATAACAACTTGCTATCATTGTATGGATTGTTAACTTGCACAAATCTGAAAAATCTCTTTTTGATTTTGAAATTGTTTTATAGTGAATTATATAATAAATACTTTAATTAACATGTCAGGACAATTGTTAAATGTTTTTAAGTAGCTAGCTGGTTAAATTGTACATAAGATAATTTTCACAGCACTGCATTTATTCTTTATTCTGAGAAACAACAATTAATTCCGGTCGATTGAATATTCGAAAGGGAAAAAGACTATTCCCTAATCCTCTGCTTACAACCATAGATGTTACGCCTTCCCTATGCATTCCTTCTGAATACTTTGGAAAAAATCCTTGGTTTGGAGACAGAATTCCTTTCAAAAATGGAATTCTTATTTGACCACCGTGAGCATGACCGCTAAACACCAAATCTATGTTAAATTCTTTGTAAATTTCAAAATGCTCAGGTCTGTGAGACAAAAGTATATTAAAATCTGTTTTTATGTAGTGAGTTAGCTCATGTAATGTATTTCTCATATGTGTTGTGTTATTTTCAATAGGATATGTTTTTTCATTTTGGTTAATTGCAGGATCAGCAATACCTAACAAACCAATTTCACTGCCCCTATAATTAATTTTAGTATAAAAATTATCCATTGTTATAACATGTAAATTATTTAATTCCTTTTTTAATTCCTTATAATTTCCTGATAACTGTTCATGATTGCCGGAAACATAATATACAGGTGCAATTGTAACAATTTCTTTTACAAATTTGACTGCCATAGCTACATTTGTTTTTCTTCTGTCTATTAAATCTCCAGTTATAAAGATAATATCAGGATTTATTCTTTTTATTTTTCTTGTTAATTTTCCATGAAAATTTTTGTTGTGTAAATCAGATATATGTACAATTTTCAAACCGTTTAAATCCTCTGGAAGCTTATTATTTATATAATTATATCTTGTTATAACAATGTCATTGTTTTGCCAAACGAGGAATGAAACTAATATCGATAAAATGAATAATGCTATGTATATTTTCATTAAAACCTACTTTCACATTGTATTAAATAAGCGAAAACCTATTCTTTATAATAAAAGCTGCTTCTTCCGGCTGTTGATCGGATTTTTCTAAATTTCTTTTTGAAGGTTTATTAAAGTTGCATAAACCATTGCTTTATTTGAAATTCAACTACGATTACAGTATTTACCACCAAGCAGGAAATTCAGTAAATACCCATCTGTAACCTTCTTTTTCGTAAACAAAAGTGTTTCCTTCAAAAATTCCTGAAAATCCAATATGAGTTGGATCTCTTTGATCGGGATACTTATATGGATTATTCTTACCAATTGGTAAAAATCCTTCCACATTGCTCATGTCTATATCATTTTTAAGTATATATGTTGCATTTAATTCATTATAAATTTGACTGTTTACTCTTTTTGACATTTCAAGAATATCTTCTGCACTGCTTATTTCATATTCCTTTTGTTCAAATAACTCACCATATCCATTACTTGAATATATTTCTTCAGCCATTTTAAAATCATAATTTTCAACATTTATTATTCGATATCTTTGTTCTCCGGCTTTAAAAACATCAGAAAATATTAAGGGTATTTCATCTTCATTAAGAATATATGGTTCTACTGTATATCTGACAGGGTAAAGCCAATGACGTCTATCCTCTTTATCATTTATAAACCGACCATATAAAACACTTATTTCTTTGCCACTGTTATATATTTCAAATGGTTCAAGAATAATATCCTTATATGTGTTAAAATCCGGAGCATAAAAATTATTATCATAATATTTAATGAGTTCTTCACCAAAAAACAAAGGTGCCATATTTTTTACCTTTTCATAAGGCATTATATAATAATTATCATCATTAAACTCTTCATCTTTATTTAGCTCGTGTAAAATACCTATAGTAAAAAATACAGGCGTTAATTCATTTAAATTGCCTCCTGCAAATTTTTCATTACTTTCTTCAGGTGCAGTATTATTATTTTTATCTGCTTCTTCTACTGAATTACCACTTATGTTGTTGATTCAGTGTTTTGCACAGTTTTAGTGCATGATGATGTTAACAACATCATAATTAAAACTAATAGAATAATTTTTTTCATTGTACCTCCAGATGGAATTGCCATCAAGATTATTTAAGTCAATTACAAGTTCAATTAAATCATAGTCTCATATTTACATTATTTAAAGTCTTGTTTTCTTTTAAAAAAGAGTATATTCTAACCTAATTTTAATTTAATGGTATATAACCTGCTTGTTCAATACATTTCTGTCCTTCTGGCGACAACATCCATTTTAAGAACTTGCCTGCAGTATTTTGTTCATCTCCCTTGCGAATAACTCCATAATAATTAGTAGTGAACGGATACGTTTTATTTTTCAAATTTTCATCTTCAGGCGAAACACCATTCACCTTAAGAACTTTAATGTTTTCATTCTTATATAGAGTATCTATGTAATATTTATATGTATATCCTATACTTGCCTGGCTGTTCTCATATTCTCCAACGACATCAACAAGCATTCCCATTCCTGCTGCAATCTTAATTATATTTGGCGGAAGCATAGGTATACCCTTCATTACTAAATTCTCCATAGCAGTCTGGCTGCCTGAATTTTGCTCTCTTTGATATGCCTTGATTTCTTGATTATTTCCTCCAACCTCTTTCCAATTTGTAATTTCACCGGAATATATTTTTTGTATTTGTTCAATAGTTAGATTATCAACAGTGTTATCCTTATGTGTTATGAAAACAAATGCATCATAACAAACAGGTTCTATTATCATTTCAACATTTTTTTCTTTTGCTAAATTAATTTCTTCATCTGAAGGCTGTGTTACAATAATTAGATCAACAGGGTGATATTCATCCAAAAAAGTATTGGAGGTTCTAATCATACCCAGGGTGTTAGGTTGCTTCAATATTAAATTTTCATATGCATAATGGGTTGTTGAAAATGAAGCAAAATCATTGGCATCCTCATCTGAAAAACCCAGGTGCTGCCTTGAAAATTCAACTGCCATTGGTATTGCAACTGTTGATCCATCAAGGCTTGGATATGTTCCAAACTTAATTTCATAGTAATCTTCTTTACCGCTTGGAGTATTCCAGCTTCCCTTCACCCTTCTTTCACCCAGCTTAAATTCACTGTCTTTTACAAATTGCTGCCAAGTTCTGCTTCTTTGCACATTTTGATTAATTTGTGCCCATGAGCCTGTTTTATCAGGAATACCTTTTTCATTTTTATTTATTCTGTTTAAAAAAACCATAAATACTGCTACTATAAAAATGCAGAGTACAAAAATATCTTTCCTTTTCATATAAAACACCTCTATCTTTATATAGAAAATATAGTCTAATATTAGTTAGAATTTGCTGATGATGCAGCAGCACTGGATGCTATAACTGCTGTCATGGCAGCTTGTTGTGCAATAATTAAGTTTGTTATGCTGTTAACTGCTGAAATATTCATTGCATGTTTGGAAAATTGTTTTTGATATTCTTGTGAAACTAAAATAGCTGAATACATAATCCTTTGAGTCTTTCCTATTCCAAAAGTACCAAAGCCTTTTATAGATGAAAGATATTCATTTACTTCAACTATTTCATTGATTGTTGTATCAATATCTTCTGTTGTTATGGCAAGCAAGCCTAACACCGAAAGTTCAATACCGGTTCCAAATTTGCAATTTCTTTCTTTTAATTTATCAAAAATATCAATGGTAATATTACATTTGTCAACTGCGTTGTTTTCATCTAAGGCCAAAATATGACTAAGTGACTGGACAGCATTTGATGAAAAAAATTTACTTTTTAAAATATCGTAGCATTTTATTATTCTTTATTATATCCTTGCACAGCTTAATTTTGTCCGGGTACATTTCCAATCCGCGTTCTGTGTAAATACTTGCACATAACGGAAACATCATTGAATTTTCCCATCTGAAATTTTCCTTCATTACATCTCTGTTTCTTACAAACAGTTCACATCTTTGTTTTAACAAATCATTCACTGTATTACCCCCTCTGGGATTTTGGAACTCAAACTAATAAATCATCCTGTTTAATTCTTTTCCTTTGCCAGAATGAACCATATCATATTATTTTATTACTTTAATTGATTTAATAACCGGCTGATTTTCTTTGAGTACGGTTCCATTTTTATCTTGCACCGGTGTTTGGGAACATATTTTATCAACGATATCCATTCCTTTTGTAACATAACCAAAAACCGCATAGCTGCCATCTAATGGAGTACTGTCTTCATGAACAATAAAAAATTGAGATCTTGCACTGTCATAATCATCTGAACGAGCCATGGATATGGCACCTCTTGTATGAGACAACGTATTATTTACTCCGTTTTCAGCAAATTCTCCTTTTATTGTCTCTTCAGATCCGCCCATACCATTCCCTAGAGGGTCGCCTCCTTGAATCATGAAACCGGAAATTATTCTATGAAATGTCAATCCGTCATAAAAACCTTTTTCAGCTAATTTAACAAAATTATTTAATGTAATTGGAGCACTCTCTGCATCTAAATCAATATAAATAGTTCCATAGTTTTCTACTTCTATTTCTACTTTATGAGTGGCTTTGAAACTTGATTCAGAACCAGTATCACTTCCAATTTCTTCATTTTTAGAATCATTCTTGTTGCACCCCACTAATCCAAATATGGATAGTGAAATAATAAGTAATATTGAATATACATTTTTTACATTTTTAATTTTCATAATTTCTCCTCAAATTTAAACAATATTTTAACATGATAATTTAAAAATTTCAGGTATCCTTACATTGCTATTAATTAATTTTTTCGGTTAATGTACCTTCTGAAGTAGAATCTGTCTTGATTACAAAGGCATATTCACATTCATTTTCACCCCAGGAAGCAATCATCCTGAATCCTCTCAATTCTTGTTTATTTGGCTCATAATATGAACTTAAGGCTGAGGCAAAATGATATTCTATTTCAATAACATACTTACCGCCAACTAATTCTACTGGAACATTTTTTATTTCTTTGTTCGTATAAATTTGTCGTCCGTTTTTATCAATTAAAATTTCTGAAACAGTAAATTTGTCAGGTGGATTGCTTTTAAAAGCTATTTCAACAATGCTGCTGTTTTCAAAAAAAGGAATATCTTCTTGTTCCTTTAATATTGTAACAAATGTATCTTCTCTGTCATAAATACTTCCATTCCATTTATTTTTAGCTGATATATATTCAATTTCCTTATCCCCAATTTTAATTACTAACTCCGGCGGTTCTTTCATGGAATTTGAAGAGCACCCCACAAGAAATAATGTCAATAATATCACAGCAAATAAAAGTATTGATTTTCTCACTACTATCACCCCTTTATTAAAACAGTTAAATTGATATAAACTATATTATTAATGCAAAGATCTTTCACAATATAGCCTAACATATAAATAGACGATTTACCAGTAAGTTATGTTCCTTTAAGAAAAAAAAGGCTGAGATTATCTCTCAGCTCATAGTGATAAGTTTTAATTTATTTATCACATGCATTTTCATTCTCTTATTGCTGTATTAATAAATCGGCAATTTCATTATACCCGTATTTTTTTGCATATAAAAATGCAGAGAAATTATTTACATCTTTTAATTCTGGATCAGCACCACCATCTAATAATGCTTCAACAGGTTCAATAACACCGTTGGCTGCTGCGTACATCAAAGGGGTCCATCCAGACGAGTCAGACATGTTTAGGTCAGCACCTGATGATATCAATAAATTGATTGCTTCAATGTTTTGACTGTATATGGCTCTTATTAATGCTGTTTCTTCATAATAATCAACCATGTTTGGATCAGCACCTGCCTGGATTAAAATATTCATAATTTCAACATCACCATCTTGAGCTGCCCACATCAGTGGAGTCCATCCGTCCATGTCTTGTACGTCAGCATACATTCCATCATTTAATAATTCATTGACCCTTTCAACATCACCTTCAGCTACTGCCTCAGTAATAGCTGTTGCGTCTTCTTCAACAAATGTATCTGATAAAAAGTTATCTGCTGCCACCATTATATCATTGTTATACTTAATCGTAACAAATGCTATAATACCTACCACAAGAACTATCATTACTGATGATAATACTTTTTTATAATTCTTTTCAATGGGATTAAAGTTATTCTCAAAATAATTTTTAATTTCATAAATTCTTTTAGGCAACGAAGGATGGGTCGAGCTTTTTTCAGCCATTTTATTTAATAACCCTTTATTTTTGCTGTATTGAAGAAGATATTCATCGCGATTAACCTTATTAAACAATGTCTTGCCTATTGCTAGTATTGTCAGTGCATTCATTGAAGCTTCAGTATTATTGATATAATAAGCAGCAATTCGGTCACTTGTAAATTCGCAGGCTCTTAAATATGCATTGCCAAGTGAAGGAATCCACATGGCCGGTAAAATAAACAGATGTTTAGCTACATGTCGCCTTTTAATATGAGCAAGCTCATGAGCAATTATAAATGACAATTCATCATTGTTTTCAGTATTTATCAAATCAAATATGTCTGAATATAAAATAACTATATTCTTTCTAAATGATTTTGCAGCAAATGCATTTAATATTCCGCCTGATTCAATTACATAAACTTCTGGAATAACTTGTATTTCCATAGAATTACATAATTCTGAAACTTTATTATAAACCTCAGGAAATTGATTTGCACTTAAACGTACTCCGTTTGTCCTAATGCGGGCTATCATTAATCCATTTGAAAGCAAAGAAATTGCAGTTAATAATAAAAGCACTGCTAGACCTTCCAAATAAAATAGTAATGATACATAAATTATAATGCTGACTAAAAGTGCTAATAAGAAATATCTTTTTTCATCTTTATGAATTAAGTTCTTTAATGATAATTCTTTTGTCATTTTATCTCCTTGTAAACTAAATTATACATAGATAAATGATTATATCATGCAATTATTTGATAATATATCGGTAATTAATAGCATTCATGTATAATTTTAATGTTAAATATTAATTAATTTCCTTTATAATGCTTCCTGCAAATTTTTCTGCATTTTGAAAGTCGACATTGTTAGGATGACCTTTTGCAGTGCCTCCAAAGATATCAAGAAATTTTGTTGTAAAAAAACCTCTGCAGGAAAAACTTCCCACAACTTTAGCGCTTTTGTCTAAAAGAAGCTTTATAGCATCATTATTGTACTTTTTAATACCAACAGCGCTTGTTGAAAAAACAAAAGTTTTTTTATTTTTTAAGTTTGATTTTTCAATTGCTTTAAAAATAGACGGATGCATTTTTTGATTGTAAACACCTGAACCAAATCCTACTATGTCGTAATTATTAATATCATTTTCATTGTAGTCTTTTGTATGTACTAAATCTCCGCCAAATTGCTCTGCCATACATTCTGCTATTTTTTCGGTATTTTTTTTGTAAGCTGAATAATAAACAATTAACGTCTTCATTTTACCAGACTGCAATGTGACCGTCGGCCCTTTTTTCTGTGCCGCCGCACAAAGTCCCCTCCTCTGTTCTGATTATTATCTGCCCTCTTCCAAAAGATGTTTCATCTGTCTGTATTTTTATTTCATGACCCTTTCTAATCAGTTCCTTAACAATATGAACAGGAACATCTTGTTCTACCTCAATATTCTTGTCTTTGATCCACTGCCATCTTGGCGCATCCAGCGCTTCCTGAGGATTTAAGTTAAAGTCTATCATGTTCATAACAACCTGCACGTGGCCCTGTGGCTGCATGAATCCTCCCATCACTCCGAAGGGTCCCACAGCCTCGTTATCCTTGGTTATGAATCCAGGTATTATTGTATGGTATGGTTTTTTATGAGGCATGAGACAATTGTCGTGATTATTGTCATAATTAAAATTATGTCCCCTGTTTTGAAGAGCTATACCTGTTTCTGGTACTACTATCCCTGATCCAAAACCCATATAGTTGCTTTGGATGTAAGAAACCATGTTTCCATCTCCATCAGCTGTGCAAAGATATACTGTTCCACCGCTGTTTGGATCCCCTGCTTCTGGCATCTGAGCAGCATCATTTATCAAGTTTCTTCTTTTTTCTGCAAAACTGTCACACAAAAGTTTTTCAACTCCTGTTGTCATATAATTTTTGTCCGTAATATATTTCTTTCCATCTGCAAATGCAAGCTTTATTGCTTCAATTTGTTTGTGGAGTGTATCTGCATCTTCCTTATTAGAAAATTCAAATCCCTTCAATATGTTAAGAGCCATGAGAGCAACCATGCCGTGACCATTGGGAGGTATTTCCCATATGTCATATCCCCTGTAGTTTACGCTGATTGGCTCAACCCACTGGGATTTGTAGTCGTTAAGATCTTTTCTTGAAAGAAATCCATTGTGCTTTTCAAAAAAATATGAAATTTTGTCGGCTAAATCTCCTCTGTAAAAGGATTCAGCATTTGTTCTTCCAATGGATTCAAGGGTGTCTCCGTGACATGGCAGTTTCCACAGTTCTCCGTATCTTGGAGTTCTTCCGTCTTTTGTAAATGTGTCAAACCAGCCTTTAAATTCTTCACCATTTTGGCCGCTATAAATTTTAAAAGCTTTATCCCATGCATTTTTTACAGTCACTGAAACTGCAAATCCGTTTCTTGCGCAGCTTATGGCCGGTTTTAATACTTCTTCAAGTGATAATCTGCCGAATTTTTTAGAAAGTTCTGCCCATGCAGCAGGAGCTCCCGGAACTGTTACAGGTATTACTCCGTATTTTGGAATTTCCTTTAACCCTTTCTCCTTTAATTTTTCTATGGAAATGCTGTATGGAGAATAACCGCTTGAGTTCAGGCCGTGAAGTTTATCCTTGAACCAAACTATTGCAAAAGCGTCGCTTCCAATGCCATTTGATGTGGGCTCAACAACTGTCAAACATGCTGCAGTGGCAATGGCAGCATCAACGGCATTTCCTCCCTTCTTTAGAATTTCAAGTCCTGCCTGAGCTGCAAGGGGTTGTGAAGTTGCAACCATACCCTTTTGTCCGTAAACTAAGTTTCTTCTAGAATTGTACTTGTATTCAGATGGATTATATTCCATTTTGTCCTCCTATCATGCATTTTTACCAAGGTCTTGCTCCTTCAAGCCATCCCTGTTCCTTCCAGTAATTGTTATCAGCAGGGTTAAAGCCTCCGCCCCGCTGGGCAAACCTCATCAAGTAAAACAAAATTCTTACCTTTATATTTGGTGTTACATTTTTGGATGCGCTGATGATTTTCGAACTTATTTTTTCAACTTCTTTTTCAATTTTGTCCTTGTTTTCTTTTTTTACCCCGTCCCAGTTTATTGCTGCAACGCCTCTTCCAAACTTGTAAATCCTTCCTACTCCCCAAAAAGAAAGGCTGTCGATCATATCTGTGTTTGTCTTCCTCATACCGGCTCCAGCAGCAGTGGTTACGACCAGTGCGATTTTCTTGAACATTGTTTTATTTGGCCTGTGAACCATCCATTGATATGCAAAATGATCAAGCAACGTTTTCATCTGCCCTGAAGCATGAAATGCGTATACTGGGCTTGTGAAAATCAGCAAGTCTGCTTTTTCCATTGTCTCTTTGATTTTGTTCACCTGCTCGAAATCAGGGCATAAATTTTCATTTTTCATGAAACATTGAGCACATCCTCTGCAGAAATGAGACATGTCTTTTGGAAGAAAAAATTCTGTAACTTCCGTAATTTCATTTTTAAGTTTCTTTAAAAATAATTGAACGATGTTATAAGTGCTTCCTTTGTGTTCAGTTCCATAAACAACTGCTACTTTCATTTCCCTCTCCTTTTTTTTATAAAAAGTTGCTCTGCAACTCCGCTGGGGGCACCTATATCCCCCGCGGCGTTAAAACGCATACGCGTTTTAGACTCCGCCCCCCTCTTAACGGCAAGGACGTCCGACATGCACTCCTCGTTTTTATATAATAGGAAGAGGTCATTCCTATTATATAAAAGGCAACAACTAAAAGTCATTGCCCGGATGATTTATTTAAATGTCGCCTTTACATTGTCTAACTGGCTGAATTCCAAATCATTATTATTAAATAACATATTAAACGTTAAGTTCTATATTTACACCCAGCAGTTCTTTGTTTTCTTCCAATATGGGCTTTATAGTTTCATTGTAGAACTCTTCAACCTGCTGAGGTGCTCTGCCAATATAATTGGAAGGATTTATTGTAGCATCTATTTCTTCCTTGGTCATATTTATTATTTTACTTTGATGCATTCTTTCTATGAGATCATTATGCTTTCCGAACTTTTTAACCTGCTCTGCAGACTGCATGGACAATACTCTAATTTCTTCATGAAGATCCTGCCTGTTTCCACCACGCTTAACAGCTTCCATGATTATATTTTCAGTTGCCATGAAAGGAAGTTCTTCAAGAATGTGCTTTTCGATTACTTTTTCGTTCACAACCATTCCGTTGAAAACATTTATGGCAATTCCAAGCACTGCATCTGCTGCCAGGAAACCCTGTGGAATGCTCAGACGCTTGATTGCAGAGTCATCCAATGTTCTTTCAAGCCACTGTGTTGTCACTGTGTTTGCCATGTTTGCTTCGTTTGAAATGATAAACCTTGAAAGTGAGGCTATTCTTTCACTTCTCATTGGATTCCTTTTGTATGCCATGGCTGAAGATCCTATCTGACTCTTTTCAAATGGCTCTTCTATTTCCTTCTGACTCTGAAGAATTCTTATGTCGTTTGTGGCCTTGTGAAGACTTTGCGCTATTCCGCTTAAAGCAGCCAGCACATAGAAATCTACCTTTCTTGTGTATGTCTGACCTGTAAGCTTGAACGCTTCTTTAAATCCCATTTTGGCGACCACAAGCTCTTCAAGTTTTTTCACTTTTTCGCTGTCGTTGTCAAACAAGCTCATGAAACTTGCCTGAGTTCCTGTAGTTCCCTTTACTCCTCTTAATTTAACCATGTCTATTACGTGATTGATTTCTTCGTAATCAAGATACAGATCCTGAAGCCAGAGGCTTGCTCTCTTGCCTACAGTTGTAAGCTGCGCAGGCTGGTAGTGAGTGTATCCCAAAGCAGGTACATCTTTGTACTTCATGCAGAAATCTGACAATACAGCTATGACATTTACAAGCTTCTTCCTTAATAAAAGAAGTGCTTCCTTCATGAGTATGGCATCGGTATTGTCAACCACATACATGCTTGTTGCACCAAGATGAATTATTGGCATTGCCTTTGGACATGCGGTGCCAAAAGTATGTACGTGTGCCATTACGTCATGTCTGAATTCTTTTTCTTTTTTTGCTGCAAGGTCGTAGTCGATGTTATAAATATTTGCTTTCATTTCATCTATTTGTTCATCAGTTATGTTAAGTCCTAATTCTTTTTCTCCTTCAGCCAATGCAATCCACAGTTTTCTCCATGTGGAAAATCTGCTTTCGTCTGAAAAAATGTAACTCATATCCTTGCTTGCGTAACGTGTTATTAACGGGTTTTCATATGTATCTCTTGACATTTTATATCCTTTCGTATGGTAATTAAAAATTAAGAGTTAAGAATTAAGAATTATTTGAAGATTCAGGCTGCGCCTGAATCAACCTTCATTATTAATTATTAATTCTTCATTCTTAACTGTTTTATTTAATATTCTATAACTAAATTAAAAAGAAGTAAACAATAAATTTGTTTACTTCCGTATATTTCGCTTATTTATTTTGCATATTCTGTTGCTCTTGTTTCTCTAATAACATTTACTTTTATTTGTCCAGGGTATTCCATTTCTTCTTCAATCTTCTTAACTATGTCTTTTGCAATGAGAATTATGCTTGCATCGCTTGTAACTTCTGGTTTAACTACGATACGAATTTCCCTTCCTGCCTGAATAGCAAAAGATTTTTCTACCCCTTCAAATGAATTCGAAATTTCTTCTAATTTTTCCAAACGCTTGATATATGTTTCAAGAGTTTCTCTTCTAGCTCCCGGTCTTGCTGCTGATATAGCGTCGGCTGCCTGAACCAGCACTGCTTCAACAGACTGAGGTTCTACATCTCCGTGGTGAGCTGCAATACCGTTAATTACTGCCTTGCTTTCTTTATACTTTCTAGCCAAATCTTCGCCTATTGTAACATGAGGTCCTTCAACTTCATGGTCAACTGCCTTGCCTATGTCATGCAGCAAACCTGCACGCTTAGCCAATTTAACATCAGCGCCTAATTCAGCTGCCATAATTCCAGCCAAATATGATACTTCAACAGAATGTTTCAATACGTTCTGACCGTAACTTGTTCTAAACTTTAATCTTCCCAGCAATCTAACCAGTTCAGGGTGAAGACCGTGAACACCGGTGTCAAGGGTTGCTTGTTCACCTTCATCTTTAATTTGCTGTTCAACTTCTTTTTTGGCCTTTTCAACCATTTCTTCAATTCTTGCAGGATGTATTCTTCCATCTGCAATAAGTTTTTCAAGAGCTATTCTGGCAACTTCTCTTCTAATAGGATCAAATCCAGAAATTACTACAGCTTCTGGTGTGTCGTCTATTATTATATCTATACCCGTAAGTTGTTCAAGAGCTCTGATATTTCTACCTTCTCTTCCTATAATCCTGCCCTTCATTTCATCGTTAGGCAAGTCAACTACTGATACAGTTGTTTCCGCTACATGATCTGCAGAACATTTTTGAATTGCATATGTAACAATTTCACGTGCTTTTCTGTCTGCAGTTTCTTTGGCTTCTCTCTCAATTTCTTTAACAGCTATTGAGGCTTCTTGTTCCGCTTCCCTCTTGATATTGTCGATTAACATGTTTTTTGCATCATCTGTTGTCAATCCGGAAATTCTTTCTAATTCCTCGACCTGCTTTTCATGAATCGCTTCTAACTTATTTTGCTTTGTTTCAATATCTTTTAGTTTCTTTTGAAGCGTTTCTTCTTTCTTTTCAACAAGCATACTTTTGGAGTCGAGCATTTCTTCTTTTTTAATTAATCGTTTTTCTGACCTTTGTAATTCGTTTCTGCGTTCTTTGTTTTCTCTTTCGTACTCATTTCTCATTTTGTGAGCTTCATCTTTTGCTTCAACAAGTATTTCTTTTTTCTTTGTTTCAGCTTCTTTTGTTGCATCATCAACTATTCTTTTAGCTTCTTCTTCAGCACTACCTATTTTGCTTTCAGATATATTTTTACGAACTATAATTCCTACAATTATACCTATTATTGCGCAGATAATACCTACTATTACTTCTTTGAATAACAATTCAGCACCTCCCAATATTAAATTTTCAAGCTGCGAAATATATACATTCTTTACATATCACTATAGTATGAAAAATAAAAAATGTTTATCTTCTAAGATATATTTAAATAGTAAAAGTTATTTCTTTATACTTGAATATACTATATTTTATAATTTTTTATGCCTAATGTCAAGATATAATGTTTAAGTTTGCATTTTTTAAGCGTTTCATAAGTTTTTGACAAGTTATTTATGTTTACATATTTTTATTTCTGTAATCTCTATTTCACAAAAATATGAATTTTTATATAATTTTTGGCGAATTGTTGCATAAAATAATTTGTTGAAGAATTATGAGTTTAAAACAATAAAAAAAGGCACATGAGTGCCTAATTAATCGTCTAAATCATTTGTATTTTTTTCAGAATCATCTGAGCTTAAATTAATATCTCCCAATTCAAACTTTTCTCTTACTTTCTTTTCTATTTCTTCCATGAGCTGAGGGTTAGCCAGCAAGAACTCCTTTGAGTTTTCTCTTCCCTGACCTATCCTGTTGCTTTCGTATGAATACCATGCCCCTGCCTTGTTAACCACATTGGCTTCCACAGCCATGTCAAGAATGCAGCCTTCCTTTGATATTCCTTTGCCGTATATAATGTCAAATTCAGCCTGCTTGAATGGAGGAGCAACCTTATTCTTCACAACTTTTACTCTGGTTCTGTTTCCGTATACTTCATCGCCTTTTTTCAATGATTCAATTCTTCTTACATCAAGCCTCATTGATGAGTAAAATTTAAGTGCTCGTCCGCCGGTTGTTACTTCAGGATTTCCAAACATTATGCCTACTTTTTCACGCAGCTGGTTTATAAATATGGCAACTGTGTTAGATTTGCTTATTGCTCCGGCCAGCTTTCTTAGAGCCTGGGACATAAGTCTTGCCTGCAGACCAACGTGAGAATCTCCCATATCTCCGTCGATTTCAGCTTTCGGTACAAGAGCGGCAACAGAGTCAACAACTATTACATCGACAGCACCGCTTCTCACCAAAGCTTCGGCAATTTCAAGGCCTTGCTCTCCTGTGTCTGGCTGGGATATAATCAAATCTTCGATAGAAACTCCGAGTTTCTTGGCATATCCTGGGTCAAGGGCATGTTCCGCGTCTATGAATGCTGCTATGCCGCCCCTTTTTTGTGATTCAGCTACTATATGTAATGCGACTGTTGTCTTACCAGATGACTCGGGTCCAAATATTTCAATAATTCTTCCTTTAGGTACTCCGCCGATTCCTGTTGCAATGTCAAGAGGCAGCGCACCTGTTGGTATTGATTCTATGTTCAATTTGGCATTTTCTCCAAGCTTCATTATAGAACCTTTTCCAAATTGCTTTTCTATTTGAGCAATTGCCAGCTCAAGGGCCTTATCTTTTTCCATTTCACGACTCCTTCTTAGAACATTTGTTCTCTTTAATTATATATATAAATACGTGCCTTGTCAACTGAAACTTATGGCAGTATTATATAATTTTAAACGTTATGGTACCCTTAAATTAAATCTAGTAAAATCAATTTTTAATCAAAAACGCCTCAATAGAGGCGTTTTTGGCTAATTAAACCTTAATGACATTCATATTTTCATAAATGTAAGTTGCACCTGAAGTTACTGTCAAAAGAACAACTACAGCAACTAATGGGTTAACCCAGCCGTTTGTAAATGCAAAGTATCCTGTGTAATTAAAAAGAACCACAACGATCAAAATCATCTGGAAAACAGTCTTAATCTTACCCCATGGATTTGCAGCTATTGTAACTCCCTTGGAAGCAGCCAGTGTTCTGAAGCCTGAAACCAGAAACTCCCTGGAAATTATAAGCACAACAACCCAAGCGCTCATATATCCTATTTCAACAAACGCAATGAAGGCTGAAGCCGTCAGAAGTTTATCTGCTAAAGGATCCATGAACTTACCGAAATCAGTTATCAAATTATCTCTTCTTGCAATGTATCCATCAATTGCATCTGTTACTGCAGCAGCCACGAAGATTACAAGAGGCAAAAATCGGAACACTCCCTTTGTAACATAAAGAAAAAACAAAAACAGTGGTATTGCCAAAACTCTGAGCACTGTAAGCTTGTTTGGCAAATTCATTTTTTTAAACCAATCCATCAACCACATCTCCTATCAAATCATATTCTAAGGCATCATTTATTTTTACCTTGTAAATATTGCCTATAACAAGTTCTTCATCAGATGTAACATATACGCAGCCGTCAATGTCTATGGAATCCATGTATGTTCTTCCCACATATATATTCTCAACATCTTTTTCTTCAATGAGAACATCGTATGTGCTGCCGATTTTTGAAAAGCTGTTTTCATATGATATTCCAAGTTGAAGTTCCATGAGTTCATTGTGTCTTTGCTCCATAACTTCTTCATCAATCTGATCAGGAAGTTTGTAAGCAGGAGTGTTTTCTTCTCTTGAATACTTGAATATTCCTACCCTGTCAAGCTTGTACTGCTGTAAAAACTCCTTCAGTTCTTCATGTTCTTCTTCAGTTTCACCGGGGAAACCAGTTATCAAAGAAGTTCTAATCGTAGCGCCTTGAACTTCTTTTCTAATTTTTTCAATCAATCCTTTAATTTCTGCGCTGCTTGTGTTTCGGTTCATTCTTTTTAATATTCTGTCATTTATGTGCTGCATTGGTATGTCAAAATATTTCAGAAGTTTTGAATTGTTTTTAAATTCATCAACCAGCTCATCGTAAATGTCTTCAGGATAGAGGTAATGAACTCTTATCCACTGAACTTCTTCTATTTCTGAAACTTTTCGTATAACTTCGTGAAGCATTCTTTCATTGTAAATGTCAAGTCCGTACTTGCTTGTATCCTGAGCGATGATTATAATTTCTTTTGCTCCGTTTTTAGCAAGTGATTTTGCTTCTTCAACTATGCTTTCTATTTTACGGCTCTTGTAAGGACCTCTAAGCTGCGGAATTACGCAGTAAGTGCAGTTGTTGGAGCATCCTTCAGCAATCTTTAAGTAAGCGTACCACTTTGAAGTCAAAGGGTTTCTAGGAAGGTCCATGTCGATGTCAAGCTGTATTTTTGTGTCAACAACCAGCTCTTTCTTCTTTTCATATTCATCGATGTATTCATCGATTTTTTCAAATCCGCTTGTTCCAATTATCACATCTACTTCAGGAATTTCCTTCGCTAGCTCTTCACCGAATCTTTGAGAAAGACAACCTGTAACAACTATTTTTGCTTTCTTGTTCACATTATTTTTAATGTCTGCTGCAGATATGATTGCATTTACAGACTCCTGCTGAGCATCGTTTATGAACGAGCATGTGTTGATTATGATGTAATCTGCCTTGTCAGCATAGTCTGTAACCTTGTATCCTTTTTTCGTTAATATACCCAGCATGTTTTCTGAATCCACAAGATTCTTTGAGCATCCCAGGGAATGCATGTAAATTTTCTTCATTAATTTCCTCTCATTTCGTCTAATTCTTCTTTTGTAATAAGTACTTTACGGGGCTTGCTGCCTTCGTGCCCGCCTACAATGCCTCTGTCTTCAAGCTGGTCTATGATTCTTGCTGCCCTTGAGTAACCAACCTTGAACTTTCTCTGAATGTATGAAGCTGAAGCCTGACCGTCCTGAACAACCATTTCAATCGCCTGTTCCAGGAATTCATCAGCATCGTCATCTTGTACCTGTGCTTTTTCTATTTCTTCTATTATTTCGTTTTGTTTGCCTGTTTTAATTTCTATCTGTTGTTCCTTTATGCTTTCAACAACCCTTTTAATCTCATCATCTGATATAAATGTTCCTTGAATACGAACAGGCTTTGGAAGCCCCATTGGATGGTAAAGCATGTCTCCCTTTCCAAGAAGCTTTTCTGCTCCTCCCGTATCAAGTATTGTTCTTGAATCTATGTGGGATGAAACGGCAAATGCTATTCTTGATGGTATGTTAGCCTTTATAACACCGGTTATTACATCAACAGAAGGTCTTTGAGTTGCAATTACAAGATGTATTCCACATGCTCTTGCAAGCTGGGCAATTCTTGTGATATATTCCTCAACCTCAGTGGAAGCAACCATCATCAAATCTGCAAGCTCATCTATTACTATTACAATCTGCGGCATCTTTTCGCCGTTTTCTCGCATCATTTTTTCATTGTAAGTTTGAATGTCTCTAACGCTGTTAGCTGCAAAAACCTTGTAGCGGTTTGTCATCTCTGAAACTGCCCAGTTAAGAGCATTGGCAGCCTTTCTCGGATCAGTCACCACAGGTATCAATAGGTGAGGCAATCCGTTATAGACGCTCAGTTCAACTACCTTTGGGTCTACAAGTATGAGCTTTACTTCATCAGGCTTTGCCTTGAACAAAATGCTCATTATGAGGGAGTTGATACACACGCTCTTGCCTGAGCCTGTTGCTCCTGCTATTAAAAGGTGAGGCATCTTATCAATGCTTGCAATAATATTTTTGCCTGCAATGTCTTTTCCAAGAGCAAAAGGAATGTTGGAAGGAACTGCCTTATATTCCTTTGATTCTATAAGACTTCGTAAATAAACGCTGGTCTTGTTCCTGTTTGGAACTTCAATTCCTATGGCAGCTTTGCCCGGTATGGGAGCTTCCATACGTATTTCTGAAGTAGCAAGTGCAAGAGCTATGTCGTTTGAAAGACCTGTGATGCGGCTTACCTTTATTCCCGGTGCCGGCTGAATTTCATATCTTGTTATTGTTGGTCCTTTATTTATTTGAGTAATGTTGCACGGAATATTGAAATTGTTCAACGTTTCAATAAGTTTTTCTCCGTCTTTCTTTAAATCTTCCTTGTCTCCTTTTGCCTGCTGTGGAATTGGATCTAAAAGAGATGTTGGAGGAAGTTTATATTTGTCTGCCTTTACTCCTGCAATGTTTATGATGTCATCAGTAATTTCTTTTGTTTCAAATTTTTCCTTAGATTTTTTGTCTTCTGTTTTTTCCTGACTTTTATCTTCAGTTGCTATGTTGTCATGCATGTCATGAATTAACGGTTCTTTTGTTTCCGGTTTTATGATTGAAGGAGCTTCCTGCAATGTCTTTGCTTCATCTTTTTTATAGTCGTCAAGCTTAAGCTGGGTTATTTCTGCTTTCTTGCTTTCAGAAGATGGGTTTAAATAATCATAAATTTTTATGTTTTCCTGTTGCTCGCCAAGTTTTTTTGTTTTGGCTTCCTGTTTTATTTGAGCTTTTTTATCCTCTGTTTCCGTAAACAAGAAATTGTATATAGCTCTTAAAAACTTCTGTATGTATCCCACTATGAGCTTAAAAATTCCAATTAAGCTCTGGTTGGTAAGAAGTATGAAGAATGAAAATAAAAGTGCCCCAAGAATTATGTAGGTCCCGTTTTTTCCCACAAGCTTAACAAAAATAAACGTGAGCAGGTTTCCAATAAGGCCGCCGCCTAGATTATTTATCCCATTGTCAATGGAAGATTTCATTATTTCATTAAAAGTGTTCGTTCCCGTGAGCAGACTGTAAATCCCTGCATCGGTAAGAGCTGAATACATGATGTAGCATGTAAAAAAACCAAGTACAGCAACAACCTGGTTGCTGTCATTAAATACTATAATATTCAATAAACGCATTATTCCTATTGTCAAAATAAAATACGGAAGAACTTCCGAACCCTTGCCAAAAACAGAATGGGTAAATATGTTTATTGTCTTGCCTACAATGCCTGTCTGGTTTTCCTTTGATGTTACAACTATTAAAAACACCGCAAAAGCTACAATAAAAATCCCCATTATTTCTTTTTTAAGCAATTCCACATTGTCATTTTTCAATGACTTTGTGCTTGTACCTTTTTTTCTTACAGTTGCTTTTGTTTTATTTTCAGTTTGTGACTTAGCCATTTGATACAGCGTCCCCCTGTTTTTTCTAAATTTAATTATATCATATTACAACGTTAATCCGCAATGATTATTTGATTGGTCAAAATCATTATGAATTGCTATCTTTGTCGATTAAGTCTCTAAGAACAGTCATAGCACTGCTGAATCCGCCAATCTCGTCAATGAGCCCTATGTCAACAACTTCATCAGCGTTTAATACAGTTCCCACATCATTAGCTATTTCATCTGTATCATACATATACTTAAGAAGAGCTTCCCTATCTACCTTTGAATTAGAAACTATGAAGTTAGTGATTCTTTCCTGCATCTTCTGAAAATATCTGAAGGTTTGAGGAACCCCTATTACGAATCCGTTCGTGCGTATAGGGTGGATTGTCATTGTTCCTGTTGGTGCAATAAGAGAATATCTTGCTGCTACGGCAAGAGCAGTTCCAATGCTGTGTCCTCCACCAAGAACCAGTGATACGGTAGGTTTTGTAATACTTGCAATAAGCTCTGATATGGCAAGACCAGCCTCTACATCGCCTCCTATGGTGTTTATTAACAAAAGAACTCCTTTAATTTGAGGATCCATTTCAGCACCGATTATCATAGGTATTATGTGCTCGTACTTTGTTGTCTTGCTCTGTGGAGGAAGAGAATTGTGTCCTTCAATTTCTCCTATGATGCTTATAAAACAAATATCCTTGATAGGATTTATGTCTGTTACGCTTCCTACTTCCTTTACATTTTCAAGTTGTTCATCGGAATCCGAATCATTTTTGTTGTTGCTTGAGCTGAACAAAAATGGATTGGCTGGCTCGTAATTGTTGTTTATGTTTGTTCTTCCGTTCTGATTTGCGTTATCTTCATACCTGCTGTTTGGGTCTTTGTTATTATTATTGTTGTTGTTTGAGTTTTGTCTTGAATCATGTCTTTCATTTTGATTGTTGCCGGCAATATTTGTTTTCATGCTTAAGTCTAAATTATTTAATGCCACTTTATTATTAACTTGCAAATTCTTGTTTTCCATATTACCTCCAAAAAAATAATCAGGTTTTTGATATCCTGATTATTCTTTGAAGTTTTGCATATTTTATTCACCGCATAATAAATTTCTATTCGTTTTCAATGATTATCATGTCGCTGCCGATTTTTTTTATATTTTTCCACAATATTTCTTTTCGTTTTGGTTCCTTAAAAAATCCGAAATGTGATGAATTTCCGGAAATAAAACTGATTATTTCTCCTGTTTTTTCTTCAATAACCAAGTCACAGTCACCAAAAATCCCCAAATTTTCTCCTGTGTCCACGTTTATTATTTCCTTGCTGTAAAGTTCGCTGAGCTTCACAATATCCCCCCTTTAATACAATGAATTAAACTCCGGTATGGCCGAAACCGCCTGCTCCTCTTTCAGTTTCATCTAATTCTTCAACCAGTTCAAAATCTGCCTGCTCATGTTTGATAAACACCATCTGAGCAATTCTGTCTCCTGAATTGATGGTAAAGTCCTTGTCTCCAAGATTTATTAAAATCACCTTTATTTCTCCGCGATAGTCAGAATCGATTGTACCTATTCCATTAACAAGGCTGATGCCATGTTTTATTGCTAGACCGCTTCTTGCTCTTACCTGTGCTTCATAGCCTTCTGGAATTTCAATGAACAATCCTGTTGGTACAAGGTATCTTTCCATTGGCTTTAAAACAACGGGACTTTCAACATTTGCCTGCAGGTCAACTCCTGCTGAACCCTTAGTTTCATATTCCGGCAATTTAAACGGATTGTTTTTAACAATTTTAATCTTCATATTTTTCTCCAAGAACTTTATTTATTTTGTCTTCAATGTCTTTGTTTTTATTTAAATTTCCTGTAAATGTGATGCTTAAACTATCAATGTCGAACAGTTCTTTAGCAAGATTAAGAACATCTTCTTTTTTAACACTGTTGATGCTTTCAATCACTTCTTCAGGATATTGTATCTCATTGTATAAAAGCTCTCGTCGCCCTATGGATGACATGCGGCTGGATGTGCTTTCAAGCCCGAGTATATAGTTTCCTTTGATCTGCTGCTTTGCCCTGTTGAACTCCTCTTCAGAGATGTTTCCGTTTTTGATGCTTATCATTTCTTTTAAAATTGTCCTCAATGCATCTTCTGCCTGATTGTAGGACATTCCTGCGTAAATGCTGAAAATTCCTGTGTTGGAATAATTGGATACAAAGGAATAAATTGAATATACAAGCCCTTTTTTCTCTCTTACTTCCTGGAATATTCTTGAACTCATTGTCCCTCCGAAAAGGTTGTTCAGCACCAGAAGAGGATAGTAATTTTTATCGTGTCTTCCGATTGTCTTGTTTCCTATGCACATATGCAGCTGTTCTAAATCTTTGTTTACACCCACAACGCTTCTTTTGTATTCTGCTTCCGGGTCAACATGCTTTATGTTTTCATTTTGCCAGTCTTTGAATTTATCATTAATCATCCGCACGAATTCTTGTTCGTCAAAGCTTCCTGCAACTGCAATAACAGTGTTGTAAGGAGTGTAGTTCTTTTTCATGTATTCCACCACCTTTTGTGTGGTGAATGTTTTTAAATTTTCTTCTGTACCAAGAATGTTGTATGCCATGGGGCTGTTGTTAAAAATCACTTCCGTAAGCTTATCGTGTACAACGTCCTCCGGAGAATCTTCATACATTTTAATTTCTTCTATTACAACTGATATTTCCTTGTCTATTTCTTCCTGCTGGAACAGGGAGTTGAAAAACATGTCAGAAAGTATGTCTACAGCGTCTTTTATATTTTCATCAAGAACCTTAACATAAAAGCATGTGCATTCTTTGCTTGTGAAAGCATTGAGCTGACCACCGAGGTTGTCAATATCTTCTGCAATTTCATTTGCCTTTCTGTTTATAGTTCCCTTGAAAAGCATGTGTTCAATGAAATGTGACAATCCGTTTGTCTGATCATTTTCATTGTTTGAACCCACATTAACCCAAATTCCAATGGATGCAGATTTTACATAATCTATTTTTTCCATCACAATTCTGATGCCGTTATCCAAAGTGTGTTTCTTTATCATATTTCCTCCATTATTTTATCATTTGCATTCTAACAGCTCATAAGCATAAACCTCGCTTAAAAATCTCATCCTAGAGTAGCTGCACCTTGTAGCCAATAGCAGTATAATAATTGCTGCCATGAGAATTATTATTATAATTCTTCTGATAAACCCTATGTTATTTAAAAAAAATCTCATAAAAATCCCCCTTATAATAATGTATTATTGAAAGGGTCTATTTATGATTTGAAAAATAAATATTGCTTGCTTTATATTCGTATATTATCAAATTTTTGCAAAAAATACAACTGTTTTATGGTAATATATAATAACAGCTTGGATTAAGACAATTTCTATTGGCAAAAGCGCAGATCAGCTGTAGTAAAGTCACTACAATTTGCCATAAGACAAGATATGCCTTAATATATTACATAAAATAAAAAATAACAAAATCAATGACCTTTGTCATGATATTGTTATCTTATAGTTGTTAGTTATTTTCAGTTTCTTTCAAGGCGTCTTTTCTTGAAAGTTTGATTTTGCCTTGCTGGTCAATTTCAATTACTTTTACAAGAATTTCATCTCCCACATTCAGCACATCTTCAACTTTTGCAACTCTTTTGTCAGAAATTTGTGATATGTGAAGAAGTCCGTCTTTGTTGTCAGTAAGTTCTACGAAAGCTCCGAATGTTGCCAATCTCACAACTTTACCAAGTATGATTTCTCCGACTTCGATTTCTTTTACGATGCCTTCGATAATTTTCTTAGCTTTGTAAGCACTTTCAACATTTTCTGCTGCTATTAGAACTGAACCGTCGTCTTCAATATCAATCTTAACTCCTGTTTCTTCAATAATCTTGTTGATTACTTTTCCGCCTGCACCGATAACGTCTCTTATCTTGTCAGGTTTAATTGTCATCTTGATTATCTTAGGAGCATACTTGCTTACTTCTTCTCTAGGTTTGTCAATGCATGCAAGCATTTTGTCTAGAATGAACAATCTTCCTTTAAGTGCTTTTTCAAGTGCCTGAGTAAGAATCAATTTGTCAATCCCATGAACCTTCATATCCATTTGAATTGCAGTTATGCCTTCAGCTGTTCCTGCAACCTTGAAGTCCATGTCTCCCAAAAAGTCTTCCATTCCCTGAATATCTGTAAGAACAGCTACATCGTCGCCTTCTTTTATTAAACCCATTGCAACACCTGCTACAGGAGCTTTAATAGGAACACCAGCATCCATTAAAGACATTGTGCTTCCGCACACACTTGCCTGAGAAGTTGAACCATTTGAGCTTAAAACTTCTGATACAAGTCTTATAGTGTAAGGGAATACATCAACGCTTGGAATAACAGGTTCCAATGCTCTTTCAGCCAATGCGCCGTGGCCTATTTCTCTTCTTCCAGGTCCTCTTGATGGTTTAGTTTCTCCAACTGAGTAAGAAGGGAAATTGTAGTGGTGCATGTAACGTTTAGAAGTTTCTTCGGAAATTCCGTCTAAAGTTTGTTCATCGCTGGAAACACCCAGTGTTGCAACTGTAAGAACTTGTGTCTGGCCTCTTGTAAAAAGTCCTGAACCGTGAGTTCTTGGCAATAAACCAACTTCGCATGTAATTTTTCTTATTTCGTCTATTGTTCTGTTATCAGGTCTTATGCCTCTCACAAGTATGTTTTCTCTTACTTTTTCTTTTACGATTTTGTAAAGAGCATCATCTATGTCAGCTGCATTTTCCGGATATTTTTCAAGGAATATTTCTTTTGCTGCAGCTTTAAAATTGTCGATTTTTTCTTGTCTTTCAAGCTTATCTTCAACAATTATTACTTCATTGATTATAGGAGCAGCATATTCTCTTATTTCTTGTTCTATGGTTGCATCGGCAACAAATTTAACGTAATCTGATTTTGCCTTACCAACTTCATTTTGAATGTCGTTTATGAAATCACAAATTTTCTTTATTTCTTCATGAGCGAACATTATGGCATCAAGCATAACAGATTCTTTAATTTCATTTGCTCCAGCTTCAACCATCATTATAGCATCTTTTGTTCCTGCTACAGTAAGGTTTAAGACAGTAGTTTCTCTTTCTTTGCTGTTTGGGTTAACTATAAACTCGTTGTTAATGAGTCCTACGTTAACTGCACCAGTTGGTCCTTCAAATGGCACGTCTGAAATTGACAATGCAATTGATGAACCGATCATGCCGGCAATCTCAGGAGAACAATCCTGATCAACTGACAACACTGTTACTGTAACAGATACGTCATTTCTGTATCCTTTAGGGAACAACGGTCTTAAAGGTCTGTCTATCAAACGAGATGTAAGAATTGCCTTTTCGCCCGGTCTTCCTTCTCTTTTAATGAATCCTCCCGGAATTTTTCCTACGGAGTAAAGTTTTTCCTCATAATCCACACTCAGCGGGAAAAAATCTATGCCTTGTCTAGGCTCTTTTGATGCCGCTACATTGGCCATTATGACTGTGTCGCCATACTGCACAATACAGTTACCATTTGTAAGCTCTGCAATTTTGCCGACAGTAACCTTTAATTCTCTTCCGGCAAGCATGTATTTAAATACTCTTTCTTCCATTAGTACCTCCTTTTATATTTTTCTGTAAGGCTGCATATTCTTAAGAAATTTAGCTGCCCGGTTGCGTTTGTTCTACCAACGATTTTTCTTTCCCTACGGAAAAGTTCTCGAGGAACATATCGCAGTTTCGTTCACCGATTTATCAGCTCCCTCACGGTCGCATAAATCGGGAACTCATTGCGTTTGACCTACCGCCATTTTTTTCTTCCTTCGGTCGAAAAAATGGGGTTAGGACATAAACAATAGAGCGGGTATCCCCGCTCCTAAAATTATCTTCTTAATCCTAATCTTGCAACAATGCTTCTGTATCTTTCGATATCATTATCTTTTAAGTAGTTAAGAAAACCTCTTCTTTGTCCAACCATTTGCAGAAGACCTCTTCTTGAGTGATGGTCTTTTTTGTTTCCCTTTAAATGTTCTGTAAGGTTGTTAATTCTGAAAGTCAACAATGCAATTTGAACTTCAGGAGAACCTGTGTCCTTCTCGTTGATTCTGTATTGTTCGATAATTTGTGTTTTTTGTTCTTTATTCATTTCATACCTCCATGGTTTCTGTTTTATTTCACCATAATCCAAGCAATACGTTGAGGATTCGTAAAACTTAGGCTATGGAAACACAATAAATTCTACCATATTACATTATTTTTGTAAATAAAAATTTTGAATATTTACAATTATTTACAAAGCTTTATCAAGAAAAACAATGTTTTGGTTTTTGCCTACAGTCCTGTCAAATGTGAGGACGGAACCTGACTTGTTTGTAACTATTGTAAGAACTGCCTTTTCATCTCCTGCCATAACATGGTATCTTCCGTCGGCCGGTACAACAATGCTGCTCTTATTATCTACAAAACCAATGTTTTTATTATAATCAATTTCAATTTCTTCGCAATAAATTGTGTAGTTGTCAACTAACAAATTGTTGGCCTCATGAATTTTGCCTTCCTGAAGAAGGTTTCTCACCAGCGTGCTGCTAATTACAACGCCGTTGTACTTCACCGGATATATTTCCTCTACATCATATCCGTACTTGTCCGCAAACTCCTTGAGTGTGGCTATATTTCCTGCTGCCTTGTAGCCAAAGGTAAAATTGTAGCCCACCACGATATTTTTTGCGTTGAATCTGTCCACAAGAATTTCCTTTATGAACTGTTCCGGAGTATACTTTGAAATAACTTCATCCAGCTCAATTTCAACAACATCTGTGACGTTGTATAATTTGAGGAGATTTAATCTTGTAGGGAGGCTGTTTATGTATTTTATGTTGAAACTTGATTTTTTCAAATCTTTTTTTACAAATTTAAATGTTATTATTATGCTGTCTTCATTGGCTTCGCGGCTTAATTCAATCATCCGTCTGATAAGTGTGTCATGACCTATATGAATGCCGTCAAAATTACCAATTGCAATACATGATGCATTTTTCATATCTTCACCCGGCTTTTACATTAGTAATTTTTCTACTTTTATTATATTTTCATGCACTTTTTTTCCAATGCCCACAAGATTGTTTTTGCAGTATATGTAAAATTCATTATCTATTATACTGCTTGTGTTGGCCGGTATTTCATTGCCGCAAACAAGTCTGTCAAAATAAAGCTCATCTGCGTCCACTCTTTCAAGGGGATATATGACATCCACCGGAATAAGGCATTCATGCAATCTGTTGTTGTCGTTTAAAAATTTAAGTTCGTCAAGGGTTACAGAATCTTCGATATGTAAACCCTTTGCATTTGTTCTTACCAGTACACCCATGTGTCCCAGAGTGCCAAGCATGTCGCCTATGTCGTTGCAAAGTGTTCTCATATACGTTCCCTTTGAGCATTTGATCCTCATGAGGACATTCTTGCCATCAAATTTAATAAGCTTTATTTCTTTTATATCAACAGTTTTTCCTGGTTTTTCCACTATTATGTTTTGTCTTGCATATTCATAGAGCTTCTTGCCGTTTAATTTAACAGCCGAAAATGCTGGAGGGACCTGAAGCTGTTCCCCTTCAAAACATTTTAAAACTCTTTCTATTTCCTCATGACTTACATGAACATTTTCTTTTTTTTCAATTGATTTACCGTAGCTGTCCTGGGTGTCAGTCTTTTCTCCCAATATCATTTCACAGATATATTCCTTGCTTCCATTCATGAGATATTCACTGAACTTTGTTCCCTTGCCCACGCAAATAACAAGCACTCCTGCCACATTAGGATCAAGTGTGCCTGCATGGCCGACCTTCTTGGTGTTTAATATTTTGCGCACAGAGCTGACAACATCATGAGACGTCATTCCTGTAGGTTTTAAAATATTTAATATTCCGTTCATTATTCTCCAAAATATTCTTTAAAAGTATTAATCATTATTTTTTTTGTGTTTTCGACAGTGTCTTTAATCTCAAATCCTGCAGCTTTCTTGTGTCCACCGCCTCCGAATTTCAGTGATATTTCAGAAACGTCAATGTCATTTTTCGCTCTTAGACTTACTTTTGTGTACATGTCCTCTGTTTCTTTGAGAACGCATGATACTTCAACTTCTTTTATTTCTCTTATGAATTCCACCACACCGTCAATGTCGCCCATTGATGCATTGTTTGTTTCAAGAATTTGCTTTGTTATGGCAGTGATGCCAAATTTGTTTTCGCAGTGAAGCTCAATTCCCTTGATGCAGTCAATAAAAGCCTTTACCACATTAGCAGGCTTTGAATTGTACACTGTATTGTCAACTTCAGAAACATCAACTCCAAGTTCAATAAGCTCTGCAGTTTTTATGTGAGTGAGGCTGCTTGTATTTGAATAGCTAAACTTCCCGGTATCCGTAAGAATGGCAACATAAATAAGTGTTGCAGTTTTCTTGTTTATTTCCATTTCAGCTATTTTCATGATGTCGTACAAAAGCTCTCCCGTTGAACTCATTTCCGGTTCTATTATGTTGATGTCTGCAAAGCTTTGGTTTGTTTTGTGGTGATCTATACATATGGTTTTTTTAGCGTTATTTGTTACATCTTTAAATTTTCCAAGTCTTTCAGCATCGCTGCAGTCAAGCATAAATAAAATGTCATATGTGGTATCGGTCATTTCTTTCATTATTGCATCTTCATCTGCAAAAGTCTTGTAATTAAAAGGCACATCTCCGTCAATAAAAACATCAACTTTTTTATTTAATGGTTTTAAAAATTCGTATAGGGCCATTACAGACCCTATACAATCTCCGTCAGGCGCCTTGTGTCCTGCGATGCCGATATTCTCAGAATTATTTACAATTTCAAATATTTCTTCCACATCATTCATCATCAGATTCATCTTCGACCTTCCTGCTTGCTTCTTCTTCAATAACTTTGTTGATCAAACTGCTCATGTAAATTCCCTTTTCGATGGAGTCGTCTTTTTCAAATATGAGCTCCGGAATTATGCGCATTTTTATTCTCTTACCGATTTCTCTTCTTATAAAGCCTTTGGCGCTTTGAAGGGCGTCAAGTGTTGACTTTGTGTCACCGTATACTGATATGAAGATTTTGGCGAATTTCAAATCTTCAGTAACATGTACATCCGTTACGCTTGTCAGTTCAGATAATCTCGGATCTTTAAGTTCGGTTCTGATTATTTCAGATATAACTCGTTGCATCTCACCTGACAATCTGCTGTTTCTTCTATTTGCCATGTTATACCTTCTTTCTTTTTACTATCTCTTAATTTCTTCCATGATATAAGCTTCAAGAGAGTCACCATCTCTTAAGTCATTGTATTTTTCTATACCTATACCGCCTTCATAGTTTGAATTCAATTCTGAAACGTCATCCTTGAATCTCTTCAATGAAGAAATTGTTCCGTCATGAATAACTATGTCGTTTCTCAAAACTCTGATTTTAGATTTTCTTGTAATCTTTCCGCTTGTTACATAAATTCCGGCAACTGTACCGATGTTAGGAACTTTGAATGTCTGACGAACATCTGCTCTTCCAAGCACAACTTCCCTGTAAATCGGAGCAAGCATACCTTTTACGGCTTGCTGAATATCTTCTATTGCCTGATAAATTATGTTGTACGTACGTATATCAACATTTTCTCTTTTTGCAAGTTCCATGGCTGCAATTGAAGGTCTTACGTTAAAACCTATAACAATTGCATTTGAAGCTGAAGCCAGAAGAACGTCATTTTCATTTATTCCGCCTACGCCGCCGTGAATTGGATTAACTTTTACTTCTTCCATGCTCAGTTTCAGAAGAGATTGCTTAACAGCTTCTATTGAACCGCTTACATCAGCTTTTATTATTATGTTCAAATCCTTAACTTCACCTTTTTGGATTCTGTCAAACAAATCATCCAGGGAAACTTTTGAAGAAGCGTTCATGTGTTCCATGTGTCGTTTGTCTTTACGTTTTTCAGCTATGTTCTTAGCATCTTTTTCGTTATCCATAACAACAAGGATGTCTCCTGCATGAGGAGTTTCAGAAAGTCCAAGTATCTCAACAGGAACTGAAGGACCAGCCTGGTTGATTCTTTTTCCTTTGCTGTTGAACATTGCTCTTACCTTGCCGTGAGCGCTGCCTACCAGAACAACATCGCCTTTGTTCAATGTCCCTTTGTCTATCAATACTGTAGCAACAGGTCCTCTTCCTTTGTCAAGCTTTGCTTCAATGATTGTTCCTTTTGCTTTTCTGTTTGGATTTGCTTTCAATTCCTGAACTTCAGCTACAAGAAGAATCATTTCCAACAAATCTTCAATGCCCATATGCTGTTTTGCTGAAACTGGAACAAATATTGTGTCTCCGCCCCATTCTTCAGAAACAATTCCTTGTTCGGAAAGCTCCTGTTTAACTCTGTCAATATTTGCAGCAGGTTTGTCGATTTTGTTTACTGCAACTATTATAGGAACTCCTGCAGCCTTTGCATGGTTTACTGCTTCTATTGTCTGAGGCATAACTCCGTCATCCGCAGCAACAACCAGTATTGCAATGTCAGTAACCTTAGCTCCTCTTGCTCTCATGGAAGTGAAAGCTTCGTGTCCCGGTGTATCCAGGAATGTAATTTTCTTGCCCTTTATCTCAACTTGTGAAGCTCCTATGTGCTGAGTAATTCCGCCGGCTTCATGTTCTGTTACAGATGTATTTCTGATGGCATCCAAAAGTGATGTCTTGCCGTGGTCAACATGACCCATTACAGTAACTATAGGAGGTCTTGGCATAAGATCTTTTTCATCATCTTTGTCTTCCTTGAACATGGAATCTTCAAGATTTTGAAGCTCATCAACCATTTCAATTTTAGAAACCTTAGCACCCAGTTCTTCTCCTATTAACACAGCTGTGTCAAAATCAATTTCCTGGTTCATGTTTGCCATTATTCCAAGAAGTATGAGTTTTGAAATGATTGCGTTAACAGGAACTCCCAGCTTGTCGGCAAAGGTTCTTACTACTATAGTGTCTTCCATTTCCACATTTTTAATCTTCACTTGATGTGATTTCTGCTCAGTTTCGGCAGGTTTTTGCTGCTGGTACTGAGGCTTGTTTTTTTGCTGGAATGGCTTCTTTTTATTGTTGTTATAATTGTTGCTATTGTTATTTGAATTGTTGTTATTGTTGTTTGAATTGTTGCTTCTTGCCTGCTGTGGTGCTTTTGCAGGCTGCTGCACCGGTTTTTTAACCGGCAAAATCAGGCTCTTGTCAACTTTTTTAAGTTTTGCCTGGTTTAAATCAATATGTTCGTCTACTAATGGTTCATCGTCTATTATAATATTTTTACCGCCTTTTACTGTCTTTGTTGTATTTTTATTGTTGTTAATTAAATTTAATGCTTTTCTAAGCCTTATCACTTCAAGGTCAGTTAATGAACTCATATGGTTTTTAATTGAAATGCCAAGTTCCTGTTCTGCAATTCCAACTAAATCCTTACTGTTCAAGTCTAATTCTTTTGCAAGTTCGTATATTCTCATGCAACCACCTCCGGTTTATAGGTTATTTAGTAAGTATGACGCAATGTTCTCGTCATTTACCGAAAGAACACTCACCATCTTCCTCCCGAGACATTTACCCAGGAGTTCTTTTTCTCCATATTCTATATGTTTGCAGTTGAATTTGTCGCACACATACAGAATATTTTTTTTGGTTTTCTCTGATGCATCTGATGCAATCAAAACCAATACACTTTTGTTTTTTTCTATGTTCAAACAAGTCACATCATATCCGATAGCAACTTTGCCGCCTTTGTTTGCAATGCCAATCATTGAATATATCTTATTCATTCTTGGCAATCTCCAATTTTATTGATTCATATATTTCTTCAGGAATTTCTGCCTCAAGGGATCTTGACAATCTTTTTGTTTTCATTGCTTTTTCAAAACATTCAGCTTTCTTGCAAATATAAGTGCCTCTGCCGTTAATTTTTCCTGTTGAATCAAACAAAATCTCATTATCTTTGTTCTTAACTATTCTGCACAATTCTTTTTTTGGAAAGCTCTCCATGCATCCAATGCATTTTCTCATAGGTATTTTACGGGTTTTCATACTTCCTCCTTAGAGTTTCTTTCCTTCTCCTGCATTTCGCTGATAATATCTATTTTCCATCCTGTAAGCTTTGCTGCAAGCCTTACGTTTTGTCCTTCCTTGCCTATTGCAAGAGAAAGCTGATTGTCCGGAACAACAGCAACCGCACTTTTTTCTTTTTCATTTGCTGTTACCTTGACTATTTTAGCAGGTCCAAGGCTGTTGGCTATAAACTTTTCAGGGTCCTTGTCATAAATTATTATATCAATTTTTTCCTGACATATTTCATCAATTATATTTTTAACTCTTGTACCCTTATTTCCTACGCATGATCCAATAGGCTCAACGTTGGGGTCATGAGTGAACACGGCAATTTTTGTTCTAGAGCCGGCTTCTCTTGATATTGAATATATTTCAATTGTTCCGTCGTGAATTTCAGGAACTTCTAGTTCGAACAATCTTTTAACAAGGTTAGGATGACTTCTTGAAAGCATTATGCTTGCGCCTTTTCCGGAGTTTTTAACTTCTACTATTACAGTCTTAACCCTGTCTCCAGGATTGTAAACTTCTCCTGGTATCTGTTCATTGGCAGTGATGACGCCTTCAATTTTTCCAAGGTCCACATAAATGTTTCCTTTGCTTTCTCTTTGCACAACACCTGTTAATATGTCTGACTCTCTGCCATAAAATTCACTGAAAATAGATTCTCTTTCAGCTTCTCTAATTTTTTGAAGAATTACCTGTCTTGCAGTCTGAGCAGCTATACGGCCGAAATCTTTCTTTGGTTTTATTTCAATTTTTACTATGTCTCCGACTTCATATCTCGAATCTATCTTTCTGGCATCTTCCAAAGATATTTCAAGATTCTCGTCATCGACTTCCTCAACCACGTTCTTATCCTGAAAAAGCTTGTATTCACCGTTTGCTTCATCTATGTCTATGCTGAAGTTAGTCGCCTTAGCGAAATTTTTCTTGTATCCCGTTTCAAGTGCAGCTTTAATAGCTTCCAACACTACGTCCTGGCGAATTCCTTTTTCTTTTTCAAGTTCGCTTAACGCATTTAATATCTCCTTGTTCATATATCCTCCACTAAAAATCTTCTATAACGTTATTTATTTTTGAAATATCTTTAATTTCGATTTTAATTTTTTCTTCGCCCGCTTGTATAATTACATGATTATCCTGTTTTTCAGAAAGTATTCCTTCAACTGACTTTCTGCCGTCAATGGGCTTGTAGAATTTCACTTCAACAAAATTACCTATGTTTTTCTGATAATCAGCCTCTGTCTTGAAAGGTCTTTCTACTCCGGGAGAAGAAACCTCCAGAAAATACTGTTCTTTTATCAAATCAACTTCATCAAGTTTTTTGTTCAATGCCCTGCTGACATCCGCACAGTCATCAACAGTTATTCCTTCTGCTTTATCCAGATAAACTCTCAGATATTTAAAAGGACCTTCTTTTACATATTCAATATCCACCAGTTCAATTTCCGAAGATCTGATAATATCTTCTACAAGGTCCTGAACTGACGATTCAATAGATTTTTTGTTCATTCTCTCTCCTTATCTCGTTATGTAAGTATACAATCAGAAAGAGTGGGATATCCCACTCTTTCCGTCAAAAATCATCTTTTGTGTAGTATAACACAAAATTTACGAAAAATCAAACATAAATTTAATTTTTCATAAATTATTGAATAAAAATTAATCATAAACCATCAATTATAGTTATCTCAGTGTTGTTTGTGCTCTAAATCTATACAACTGTACATGACTAGTTTTTCATTTATAATTACAGCCCGGAAAACATAATTGATATAATGCACAATATCATTTGACGTTTCGTCTTCTTACGATTAGTAATAATTTCATTAATTTTGATGAAAAGCTTTACCAATTTCAATTTTAATGATAAAATATTTAACAAGCGTAACTTTAATGCTTATCCAATTACATTAAAATTTTTCATATCTCAAAAACTACTCTATAAATTCATTTTTAATTATCAGGTAAATTTCTTTGATATAGTATTATTTAACTTATTCAATTTGCTGTTGAAATTTTTGAGATATGGTAAATTAATATTATTAAAGGAGAACTATATGGAATGGAAAAAGGAATTGGAAACTAACATCAAGACTGCAGAAGGGGTTAAAAAGGCATTGAACTGGGAACTAGATGCCGAAGACGAGGAAAAATTAAAAAGTATCATAAAAAAATATCCCATGTCTATACCCGAATATTATTTGTCCCTAATAAATCCCCATGACCCTGACGATCCTATTAAAAAGCTGTGCATACCTTCAATAAAAGAAACAGATTTAAGTGGAAGCCTTGACACAAGCGGCGAAGCCAGCAACACCGTCGTTAAAGGACTACAGCACAAGTACAGGCAGACAGGACTGATACTCTCCACAAACAAATGTGCCATGTATTGCAGGCATTGCTTCAGAAAGCGTCTCGTTGGCCAAAGCGATGACGAAATCAACAACTGTTTTGATGAAATTATAAATTACATCAAAAATCATGAAGAAATGACCAATGTGCTCATTTCAGGCGGAGATTCCTTCATGAACTCCAATGAAAAAATTAAACATTATTTAAGTGAATTAGTAAAAATTGATCATCTGAGTTTTATACGTTTCGGTACAAGAACACCGGTTGTTCTCCCTTCAAGAATTTATGGCGATGAAGAGCTACTTGAAATACTGGGTCATTACAACAAGCAAAAACAAATATACGTAATAACACACTTCAACCACCCCAATGAAATTACCGAAGAATCAATTAAAGCAATTGATGCATTGAAGAACCAAGGAATAATAGCAAGAAACCAAACAGTGCTTTTAAAAGGCATCAACGACAATTCAGAAACACTTGCCACTCTGCTCAGAAGACTTACAGAAATCGGAGTTGTACCATACTATGTATTTCAATGCAGGCCTGTTTCTGGTGTTAAAAATCAATTTCAGGTACCTTTTAAAACGTCATGCAAAATTGTGGACGGAGCAAGAGCTCGTCTCAACGGCATAAGCAAAAGTTTCAAGTATGCCATGAGCCACCCAACAGGAAAAATAGAAATTCTTGGAGAAATTGAAAACAACAAAATTCTTTTTAAATACCATCAGACAAAATATGAAAAAGATCAGGGAAGAATAATGTCCATTGAAGTAACAGACAACCAGGCATGGCTTCCGGATGTTATTTAATTAATAAAATCAAAAATAATTTATAATTATATACACTCAGGCAATGATTTGCTATAATATATATTCAACAGTTGTCAAAGGAGTGTTAAAATGGAAATATTGCATGAGTTAAACATTGTGTCAATTTCTTTTCGAGTATTTCTGTCACTTGTTTTCGGAGGAATAATAGGACTGGAAAGAAGCAGAAAAAACAGACCCGCAGGTTTTCGAACATATATGCTTGTTTCACTTAGTTCCACACTGGTCATGATGACAAATCAATACATGTTCATCCATTTTGAAGGAACAGACATCGCAAGACTCGGAGCTCAGGTCATAAGCGGCATAGGCTTTCTTGGAGCCGGTGCCATAATAGTCACAAGCAGATCTCAGGTCAAAGGACTTACAACTGCTGCAGGTTTGTGGGCATCAGCTTGTCTTGGCCTAGCCATAGGAATTGGTTTTTACGACGGAGCCTTAATAGTTGCCATTTCAGTATTTCTTGTCATTACAGTCTTCAAAACACTTGACAACTACCTTACATCAACAAACAAGGCCATCACCGTCTATACTTCATTTTCATCCGTTGAAAGCTTTGACAAATTCATTTTATATTGCTACAAATCAAAATATAAAGTGCGTGACATAGAAATTACAAAAAACCCTCATCTGAATGAAGCTGCAGTTGTAGCTATTTTACAGCTCGAAGCTGACAAACGCCTGAACCATGTGGAAACATTGCAGCATTTAAGTTCTTTTGACGGATTAATTCACATAGAAGAACTTTAAGTTAAAAAAAATGCAGCCCTGAGGCTGCGTTTTTTTAATGTAAAATGTTTTTACATCTTTTCGATCTCATCAAGAAGAGTGTTTACGATGTCTTCTTCCTTTATTTTTCTGATAATCTCGCCCTTTTTAAACAAAAGCGCTTCACCCATGCCTCCGGCTATTCCTATGTCTGACTGTCTTGCTTCTCCGGGGCCGTTTACAGCGCAGCCCATTATTGCAACAGTTATGGGTTTATCCACATCTTTAAGCCCTTCCTGTATTTTTTTTGAAAGTTCAATAAGCTGTATTTTTGTTCTTCCACATGTTGGACATGTTATGTAGTTAATTCCAAAATTTCTGAGTCCCAGGCTTTTTAAAATTTCTCTTGCAACCTTTACTTCTTCTCTTGGGTCGTCAGTTAATGAAATTCTCAAGGTGTCTCCTATTCCGTCAGCAAGAAGACTTCCAACTCCAATGGCTGAGCGTATGCTTCCTTCAAAAATAGTTCCTGCATGTGTTATTCCAAGATGAAGGGGGTATTGAACCTTTGTTGCCATGCTTCTGTAAGCTTCTATTGTCATTTTAATGTCTGTGCCCTTCATGGAAATTACAATGTTGTCATAATCCAGGTCCTCAAGGATTTTAACATGCTCAAGTGCAGATTCAACCATCCCTTCAGAAGTAGGAAGGCCGTTGTATTTTTTAAGTATTTCCTTGTGTATGCTTCCTGCATTCACACCTATTCTTATGGGAATGTTTCTTGGCTTGGCCATTTCCACGATTTTTTGAACCCTGTCCATGCTTCCTATGTTGCCGGGATTGATTCTTAATTTGTCAATGCCGTTTTCTATGCTTTTTAAAGCCAATCTGTAATCAAAGTGAATGTCAGCAACAATTGGTATATGTATTTGTTTTTTTATTTCTTTTATTGCTTCAGCATCTTCAGTGTCTGCTACTGCAACCCTTATTATTTCACAGCCTGATTCTTCAAGTCCCAGAATCTGATCTACCGTTTTTTTAACATCTTTCGTGAACGTGTTCGTCATTGACTGCACAGGAATTTTAGCTCCTCCGCCAATTTGTACATCCCCACACATGACTTTTTTGCTTTGTCTTCTAGTTATTGTATCCATAAATCCCTCCGCAAATCAATTAAGAGTGAAGAATTAATGAAAGGATTTGTGCTTGCACAAATCCTACCTTCATTCTTAATTCTTAACTCTTAATTCTTAATTGCATTTTTTTAGATTCTAAATAATCTCAGTATATCCTTGTATGTTATGAAAAGCATGAATCCGATTAACACAACAAATCCTATGAAATGAATGTATCCTTCCTTTTCAACAGGAATTGATTTGCCTCTTATACTCTCGACAACAAGAAATACAAGTTTGCTTCCGTCAAGTGCCGGTATGGGCAAAAGGTTCATGAATCCAAGATTGATGCTTATGAACGCTGCAAGGTTCAAAAGTGATAAAATTCCGCTTTCTGCAGCTTCCCCTACCATGGAAATAACCATGACAGGTCCACCGAGCGAGTCGCTTCCAAGTTTTCCTGTTACCAGCTGGACTATGATTTTAAACATCATCTTTATGTAATACACAGTCTTGTATGCTGATGATGATATTGCTGTTGAAAAAGACTTGTCAAGAGCTGTATTGAATTTCACTGAAATTTGTGTTTGAGGAGAAATGGTGAAATCCATTGTTTCACCGTTTCTTTCAACAGTGATCTTTACAGCCTCATCTGAAGTTTTTTCAATGTTTGAAGTTATTTCTTCCCACGTGGAAACAGGAACATCATTGATTTTGGTTATTATATCTCCATCCTTTATTCCAGCCTCATATGCAGGAGAAGTAACATCCGAAGGAGACACTGTGGTGGTTGTTTTTCCATCTACAAGCTTTGAAGTAACTCCAACAATTTTTCTGTAGTTGTTTGAAATTTTAACTTCTTTTAAAACTCCGTCCCTTTCGTACTCCACTGTGTAATATGTATTGTCCGGGTTTGTAATTTCATAATAAATATCTTCCCATATGTAGGATTTATCACCATTTACAGAAACAATACTGTCTCCGGTTCTTAGACCTGCAGCATATTCATTTGAATTTTCATCAATAAAATCAATTGTGTTTCCATAAATTCCAAATGAAAAAGCAACAATTAAAAATAAGGCAAGAGCCAATACAAAGTTCATTACCGGTCCAGCGGCCACAACTTTAAATCTCTGCCATACTGACTTTGTGGAAAAACTCGTGGAAGTTCTTACATCTTCTTCTTCGCCTTCCATTTGCACAAATCCGCCTATAGGAATGGCTCTTATGGAATAAACTGTTCCGTTTTTTTCCCTTTTCAGAACTGTTGGTCCCATACCAATGGCAAATTCATATACTTTTATGCCTACACTTTTTGCAGCCTTGTAATGTCCGAATTCATGAACAAGCACTATGGCTGAAAAAACAAGTATAGATGCTATTAATGTTAACAATATATTCCCTCCATGTTATAAGAAGTGACGAACAAAGTAATAAACAACCGGTGCGACGAAAAGCACGCTGTCAAATCTGTCTAGTATTCCTCCGTGTCCTGGAAGCATGTAGCCAAAATCCTTTATTCTGTGTTCTCTTTTTATTTTTGATGCAGCCAAATCACCTGCCATTGAAAATACAGATGCACTGACACTAAATATTATAATGTAAATATATTTATTTATGCTTAAATAATTAAAATAAATTAATGATAACAGAGTGCTTCCTATTACTCCGCCTATTGCACCTTCAATTGTCTTGTTGGGACTCACTTCAGGATACAACTTGTGTCTGCCGAAAAATTTCCCTGTAAAATAAGCAAATGTGTCTGATCCAAATGCTATTATGTATACAAGCCAAACATAGACAGAACCGTTCATAAGCATCATGTGATACATGAAAAACACCACATAGCATCCTATAAAGACTATTTCTGAAATTTTCTTTATGTCTGTTTTTTTATTGAACACAAAAATCAGGAAGTTCAAGGATATGTACAGAAATAAAAAGAAATCAAAAAAATGCTGGTATTTTGTTGCTTTTTCTATGAATAAAGCAATTGCAAACATATAGTTCACAACAGCCCCGTAATCAAATCCGTTATTGAAAAATACTTTTGAAAGTTCATATATTCCTATGCATACAATTCCAAAATACACAAAGTCATAAAGGGTACCTCCAAAATATGTAACAGCAGCAATAAATGCTCCTCCTGCGACTCCGGTCAACACTCTTTGTCTCATAACAACACCGCCTTAATTTCCGAATCTCCTTTTTCTTGCTTGATAGTTAAGTATTGCTTTCAATAATTCATCTTTTCTGAAATCAGGCCACATTACATCTGTGAAATAAAATTCTGTATATGCAAGCTGATATAATAGAAAATTGCTTACACGCATTTCGCCGCTTGTTCTTATTAACAAATCCGGGTCAGGCATGTCATGGGTGAACAAATATTTTTTGAAGTTTTCTTCATTAATTTCATCTATGTCAATTTCATTGTTTTCATAATCTTTAACTATTGTTTTTACGGCATTTATAATTTCGAATCTTGAACCATAGCTCAGGGCTATGTTCAAATGAAGTGTATTGTTGTTTTTAGTGAGTTCCACAGAGCGTCTGACTTCCAGCCTCGTTTTTTCAGGTAAATCATCCATGTTACCCATCATTGTTATCTTTACGTCATTTTTGTTTAAGTAGTCAAGCTCCTTCACCACAAATTCCACTAGGAGGTTCATTAAATAATCGACTTCTTTTTTTTCTCTTCTCCAGTTTTCAGTTGAAAATGCATAAACAGACAAATACTTTATGCCTAAGTCTGCGCAGTTTCTTACCAAATCAGTAACTCTTAAGGCACCTTCTTTGTGTCCTATTTTTGTAGGCAGATTTCTTTGTTTTGCCCACCTTCTGTTGCCATCGAGTATTACTGCAATATGTGCAGGAATTTCACCACTTAGCACTTGTTCCTCTAAATTCATAATATCCTCACCATTTCTCAAAAAATACACTAAACAGGCTTATGAAATCATAAGCCTGTGTTTCAGACTAGTAGTATGAAACATACAAAGTTACATAATTGTCTTTATAATGTTCCCTTATGACATACGGCTTGTTCAGTTCATTGAATTTTTTGTTCCAGCCGGTAATTTTCTTTATATTTATAATCTTATTGTTGTTTTCTTCTATTATTTTAAGAGCTTCTAACAGCGGGTAACCTATTAAAGTATCCATTGTTAAACCTCTAAAATTTCTTTTTCCTTTTCCTTGTAGATGTCTTCAACAAATTTGATGAATTTATCCGTGAGTTTTTGCATGTCCTCTTCAGATTTCTTCAGATCATCTTTAGTAATTTCACTTGATTTTTCAAGTTTTTTCAGTTCTTCGTTAGCATCTCTTCTTATGTTTCTCACTGCAACCTTGGCATTTTCTGTTTCTTTCTTTACAAGCTTCAGAAGATCTTTTCTTCTTTCCTCAGTTAAAACAGGAATAATAAGTCTGATAACCTTTCCGTCATTTGAAGGTGTGATGCCCAAGTCTGATGCTAAAATTGCTTTTTCAATTTCTTTTACCAAGCTGGCATCCCAAGGTTGTATCATAATTGCTCTTGGTTCCGGCACAGATATGTTTGCTACTTGGTTAAGGGGGGTCATTGTACCGTAATAACTTACTTGAATTTTGTCAACCAGTTTAGGGTTTGCTTTTCCCGCTCTGATTGTGGCAAGGTCTTCTTTAAGAAAACCCATTGATTTTCTCATTGTTTCTTCTGATTTTGCTACTACTTCTCTATACATTACTACGCCTCCTTGATTATTGTTCCTATATTATCTCCCATTACAATCTTTTCGATGCTTTCCGGTTGTTCGATTCCAAAGACTAAAATAGGAATTTTGTTATCCATACACAATGACGTTGCTGTGGAGTCCATTATTTTCAAACCTTTATTCAACACATCTATGTAATTGAGCTCATCATACTTCACTGAATCCGGATTTTTGTTAGGATCATCGCTGTAGACTCCGTCTACGCCGTTTTTAGCAAGGAGTATTATATCTGCATTTATTTCAGCAGCTCTTAATGCTGCTGTTGTGTCAGTTGAAAAAAATGGATTTCCGGAACCGCCGGAAAAAATAACAACTCTACCTTTTTCCAAGTGACGCACTGCTCTTCTCCTGATGTAAGGCTCTGCTATTTGTCTCATTTCTATAGCAGTCTGAACTCTGGTTTCCACGCCAATCTTTTCTAAAGCATCCTGTAATGCCAGGCCGTTTATTATTGTGCCGAGCATTCCCATGTAATCAGAAGTTGTTCTGTCCATGTCCTTAGCGCTTGCACCTCTCCAGAAGTTTCCTCCTCCGACTACTATAGCAACTTCAACTCCCATATTTATAACATTTTTCACAACATTGGAAATTTTAGATACTATTTCAGGGTTTATGCCGTGTCCGGCATTGCCGGATAAAGCTTCTCCACTTATTTTTAATATTATTCTCTTATATTTGCAATCCATCTTATCCTCCTGAAGACTGTATTTTTATTAATGGAGAACTTAAAAAAGTCCTCCATTTGTATCAAATTCTATCAGGATTATTTACCCATTTGTTTTGCAACTTCATCAGCAAAGTTTTCTGATTTCTTTTCAATGCCTTCGCCAACTTCGAATCTTTGAACTCCGGCAATTTTTATATCTTTTCCTAATTTGGCAGCTGTATTTGCAATAACTTTCTTAACTGTTAAATCAGCATCTTTAACGAATGCTTGTTCCAACAGGCATACTTCTTTAAGTTCTTTCTGAAGTCTTCCTTCAACCATTTTTTCAACAATGTTTTGTGGTTTTCCTTCATTTAATGCCTGAGCAATAAGAACTTCTCTTTCATGAGCAATGAATTCCTGATCAACATCATCAGTAGATATGTATTTAGGATTCATGGCTGCAACCTGCATTGCAAGGTCTTTTCCAAGAACTTCAAGAGCTTCTTTGTCTCCTTCTGATTCAAGAGCTACTATAACAGAAATTTTTCCGCCGCCGTGAATATAGCCTACAACTGCTCCGTTGTTTACTTTTTCAGCTGCAAATCTTCTGATTGACATATTTTCGCCTATTTTAGCAATTTTGTCAGTCAATGTTTCCTGAACAGTCTTGCCTGTTTCAAGAACAACAGCTTTTAATGCTTCAACGTCTGCAGGTGTATTTTCAACTACAACCTTAGCCACGTCCTGTACAAAGTTATGGAATTCTTCATTTTTTGCAACGAAGTCAGTTTCTGAGTTTACTTCTACTACAACACCTGTTTTTCTGTCTGCAGAAATTATAGCAGTTGTAAGACCTTCTGCTGCAATTCTGTCAGCCTTTTTAGCTGCCTGAGAAAGTCCTTTTTCTCTCAAATAGTCTATTGCTTTTTCCATGTCTCCATCTGTTTCTTTTAAAGCTTTTTTGCAGTCCATCATGCCTGCATTAGTTTTATCTCTTAGTTCTTTTACCATTGAAGCTGTAACTTCCATTTAAATACCTCCAAAATTTAAAAAAGCAAGGTGTAAGGAAAAAATTCCTAACCCCTTACTTTGATTTTTATTTTATTTTTATTTTTATTCTTCTATTGCTGTTTCTTCAACTTTTTCAAGTTCTTCATCAGATACTTCATCTTCAACTTCTTCTTCAGTCAACTGAACGCCTTGTCTTCCTTCAAGGATAGCATCAGCAATTGTTGCTGTTAAAAGTTTTACGGCTCTGATAGCATCATCATTTCCAGGGATTACATAGTCTACTTCATCAGGGTCGCAGTTAGTGTCAACTATTGCAACAACTGGTATTCCCAATATTTTAGCTTCCTGAACAGCAATTCTTTCTTTTCTAGGGTCAACTATGAACAATGCTCCCGGAAGTTTTTCCATGTTCTTGATTCCGCCTAAGAATTTTTCAAGTCTTTCAGCTTCACCTTTCAATTTTATAACTTCTTTCTTAGTTAAAAGAGCAAATGTTCCGTCTTCTTCCATTTTCTTCAACTCATTGAGTCTGTCAATTCTTTTTCTGATTGTCTGATAGTTTGTAAGCATACCACCAAGCCATCTTTGGCTTACAAAGTGCATTCCGCATCTTGCAGCTTCTGATTTGGTTGATTCCTGAGCTTGTTTTTTTGTTCCAACGAACAATACTTCTTCTCCGCTTGAAACAACTTCTTTAACAAAGTTGTAAGCTTCGTCTACTTTATCGCTTGTTTTCTGTAAGTCGATTATGTAGATACCGTTTCTTTCTGTAAAAATGTACTCTGCCATTTTAGGGTTCCATCTTCTTGTCTGATGACCAAAGTGAACTCCTGCTTCCAGCAATTTTTTCATGCTAATTATTGCCATTATTTTTTCCTCCTTTTGTTTTACCTCCAGAAATATCATCTCATGCAGAAGACCTTTCGGCACAACTCCCGCATAATCTAAATCTGTGCGTAATTATGTTTAGTATAACACAGCCATTTTTCAATTGCAACAACAAATTGTAAATTAATTGCAGAATTTATTCAAAGCTGCATAAAGTCAAATTATGAAAATTTATTCTTCAGTCTTTCCGCATTTTTTATTGATGCATGTTGGTTTGTCGTCTTTCATAACCATCATCTCGCCGCATACAGGACATTTTTCATTTGTAGGTTCAAGCCATGACATGAAATTGCACTGCGGATAATTTGTGCATCCAAAAAACCTTCTTCCGGCCTTGGAAAACTTCACTGCAATCTTACCATTACACTTTGGACAGCCCACGTCGATTGTTTTTACTATAGGCTTTGTGGTCTTGCAGCTAGGATAGTTGGAGCATGCTAGAAACTCACCATATCTTCCTTTTCTCTTCAGCATTTTAGCTCCGCACACTTCGCAAACTTCATCTGTTTCCTCAACAGCATCTTTGCCTCCCAGAGGTTTTGTATTCTTACACTCCGGATAGTTAGGGCATGCTAAAAATTTACCGTACCTTCCCTTTTTAATAACCATGAAGGCACCGCAGTTCTCGCACTGTACGTCGCTGACTTCATCCTTAATTTCAACTTCTTCCATTTCCTTTTCGGCAACGTCAAGTTCTTCTTTGAAATCCTTGTAAAATTCATTTATTACTTCATGCCATTCAACCTTGCCGGAAGCAACTTCATCAAGCATGTTTTCCATCTCAGCTGTAAATTTTTCGTTTATTACCTTGGAAAAATACTTTTCCATCATTTCCGTAACAAGAAATCCCATGTCTGTAGGGAAAAGATTGCCTTTGTCCTTGACGATGTATTCTCTGCTTGTTATGGTTGTTATTGTAGGAGCGTATGTGCTGGGCCTTCCTATTCCTCTTTCTTCAAGATCCTTTATAAGGCTTGCTTCCGTATATCTTGCAGGCGGCTGCGTGAAGTGCTGCTCGGGATCTATCTGGCTAATTTCTAACATCTCACCCTTTTCAACTTCCGGAAGAAGCTTACTTTCGGCATCATCAGAATATTTGTAGACTGTTTTGTACCCGTCAAAAATCAATATTTTACCGCTTGCTTCAAAAATATTTCCATTTCCGTCTAAAAGCACCTTTGTGACATCATATTCAGCATCAGTCATCTGGCATGCAACAAATCTTTTCCATATGAGGCTGTACAGCTTGTATTGGTCTGCTGAAAGGCTGTCCTTGATGTGATCAGGATTTTTGTTTACATATGTTGGCCTTATGGCTTCATGAGCATCCTGAACCTTGTTTTCATTTTTCTTTGCCTTTGTGAACACCCTGTTCATGTAGTATTTTTCACCGAAATTTGTAAGGATGTAGTCCTTGACCATGGACACAGCTTCGTCAGAGAGTCTGAATGAGTCAGTCCTTATATAAGTAACCAAACCTACACTTCCTTCTCCCTTGATGTTGATTCCCTCATAGAGCTGCTGGGCAATCATCATTGTCTTCTTGGCAGGGAAATTAAGCCTTCTGTTTGCTTCCTGCTGCAGGGTGCTTGTTGTAAAAGGAGTGCTTGGCTTTGAATAGCTCTTTGTTTTTTCAGTTTTATAGACGGATATTTTTTCTTTATCCATACTTTTAATGATTTCTTTTACTTCATCTTCATTTTTGATTTTTACTTTGCTTAACTTATCATTTTTAATAATTCCTGCATACTTGGCAATAAACTTCTTTTTGTTTTTTTTCACTTCAAGTTCCAAAGTCCAGTATTCTTCAGGAACAAAATCCATTATTTCTCTTTCTCTGTCTATTACAAGCTTCAATGCAACAGACTGTACTCTACCGGCGCTCAATCCCTTTTCTATCTTTTTCCACAACAGAGGGCTTATGTTATAACCAACCAATCTGTCAAGAATTCTTCTGGCCTGCTGAGCGTCAACAAGGTCAATATTTATTTTCCTCGGATTTTTGCTTGCTTTTTTAATGGCTTCTTTAGTAATTTCATTGAACTCTACTCTTATATCCTTGCTTTCATCAAGATTGAGTATCTTAGCCAGATGCCATGAAATTGCTTCGCCTTCTCGGTCAGGGTCCGTTGCAAGATAAACATTGTCTGCTTTTTTTGCTTCCTTTTTTAGTTCCTTTATGACATCCCCTTTACCTCTTATGGTAATATAGTTTGGTTCAAAATTATTATCAACATCAATGCCAAGCTTGCTTTTGGGCAAATCTCTCACATGACCAACCGAAGCTTTAACAGTATAGTTTTTTCCTAGAAATTTAGCAATTGTCTTTGCTTTTGCCGGAGATTCAACTATCAACAAATTATTCATTTTTCCTCCAATACCTCGTATACGTTTAATTTTAACAATAATTACCGTATAATTCTATTATAACATATAATAGATTTTTTTATTTGTCAATAGCTTATCAATTAAGCAAAAACCTCACCAATTTTTATTATAATTAAAAAATATACCATAATTTAAAGATATATATTCATGGTCATAAAGTATTACATAAAAAAAGCCGAAATAATCGGCAGTTGAAAAATTACAATACAAGCTATGTTTTATTGATTAAGGGCAAATCTGTTGCCTGAAATCTGAACAATTTTTCCTTTCATTTCAAGGAAAGTAAGAAAGCTTAACAATATGGGAACATCCAATCCGGTTTTGGCTGCGATTTCATAAACAGTATTATTTCCTGACAAAAGGCACTCAATGATTTTCATTTCATCACTGCTCAAAGATTTTAAATCTATGTTCTTATTTTTCGCGGATTTTTCTTTAAGCATTGGAATTTCTTCTATTATATCATTCAAAGTTGTTGTAATTTTAGCTCCGTCTCTGATTAAGGCATTTGTTCCCTTGCTGTAAATGCTGTCAATGTTTCCGGGAACAGCAAATATTTCTCTCCCCTGGTCTGCCGCATGCCCTGCTGTTATTAATGTTCCACTTCTTTCCTGTGCTTCAATCACCAGGACTCCATGAGATAATCCACTTATGATGCGGTTTCTGTCATGAAAATTGTTTGGCATGGGCTGCATGCCGAAAGGGTATTCCGTAATTACAGCTCCGTCCCTTTCAGCAATTTCATTGTACAGTTGCTCATTGATTTTGGGATAGACAACATCTATTCCGCAGCCTATGACACCTATTGTTTTTGCACCGCTCTTCAGGGCTGTTTTGTGTGACACTGCATCAATGCCTGCAGCAAGGCCGCTTACTATGTTAACTCCAAGCTCGGAAAGTTCCCTGGTGAATTTTTCAGCCGCCCATTTGCCGTAACTTGTTGCCTTTCTGGAGCCTACAACTGCTATTGACAGATTGTCGATGTTGTTTATGCTTCCCCTGCAATACAATATGTGCGGGGGTAATGTTATTTCTTTTAGCATTATAGGGTAATCTTCATCAAAAATTGTAACTACAAATGCATTATGTTTGTATAATTTTTTAAGCATGAGTTCTTCAAAGCTGTCTTTTGTTTTTGAAAGTTCTATTATTATATCTTCCTTAAGCTGCAAGTTTCTTTTTTCCGACTCAAAATTATCCCACAGGTATGTCGTGTTTCCCTCAAAGTAATCCAGTAATTTCTCAATTTTACCGTTTGATATCCCGCGAACAGAATTTAACCAGCCTATGGTTTTTTGGTTTATGTTCAATCTTTCCATTATTACCTCCAGTATTTTCTGTCAAGGTTTCTATACTGAATTGCTTCTGCCACATGGACGGTCTTTATATCTTCACAACCTTCCAAGTCAGCAATTGTTCTTGCCACCTTCAATATTTTGTTGTATGCCCTGGCACTTAAACCAAGCCTTTCAAAGGCACTTTTCAGAATGTTTTCTGATTCTGCGTTTGTTTTGCAGTATTTTGAAATGTATTTTCCTGAAAGCTCGGAATTTGTTATGATACCAATTTCCTTGTACCTTTCCTTTTGAACGTTGCGGGCCATTATTATTCTTTTTTTGATTTCAGCGGAAGATTCCTCTTCATTTGTGTTTTTCAAATCTTCATATTTTACCGGAGAAACTTCAACCTGTATGTCGATGCGGTTTAATAAGGGACCAGAAATTTTTCCGAGATATTTGTCAATCTGGCTTTGAGTGCAGGTGCATTCATGGTATGGATCATTCAAAAAACCACAAAAACACGGGTTCATTGCTGCCACAAGCATGAATTTGGCAGGAAATGTAAAGGAGCCATTGGCCCTTGATATGGAAATTTTCCCGTCTTCCATGGGCTGTCTTAAAACTTCCAGCACATTTTTGGGAAACTCGGGTATTTCATCGAGAAACAAGACTCCGTAGTGAGCCAGGGACACTTCTCCAGGGCTTGGCTTCGAACCTCCTCCAGCCATTGCAACTCGTGATGAGGTGTGGTGAGGTGAACGGAAAGGTCTTTTCCTTATGAGGCCTTTGCCAGACAACAAACCGGATATGCTGTATATTTTTGTAACTTCAAGGGACTCTTCAAATGTTAAATCAGGAAGTATGGTTGGAATCCTTCTAGCAATCATAGTCTTGCCCGAGCCCGGTGATCCGAGGAGAAGAACATTGTGCATTCCTGCTGCTGCAATTTCAACTGCCCTTTTCATGGCAGGCTGTCCCTTTATTTCCGAAAAATCTTCATTGAAAACTTCCCATTGCTTAAATTTTTCATATTCATTTCTGTATGGATCTATTTCAATTTCTTTGTTAAGATATTCAACCAATCTGTTTAAGTTATTGACTGGCACGACTTCGATTCCTTCTATTGTACCGCATTCTTCCTTGTTGTCTTCAGGAATTATTATTCTTTCAAAATGATTGTTCCGCATGGAAATTACCATGGGCAGTGCGCCTTCTACAGCGGTGATTTTTCCGTCCAGAGACAATTCTCCTATTATGATTGTATTATTACCGATATTTTCTTTTATAACTTTGTTGGCTGCAAGAATTCCCACAGCAATAGGAAGGTCAATCTGACTTCCTTCCTTTTTCAAATTTGCAGGAGCAAGATTCACGGTAATCCTGCTTACAGGAAAACTGTATCCACTGTTCTTCACTGCAGAACGAACTCTTTCCTTAGATTCCTTAATTGAAATATCAGGAAGTCCCACAATGCTAAAATTCGGAAGTCCTCCTGATAAATCCGTTTCAACATCAATTTCATATCCTTCAAGTCCGTACAAAACACAGGTCTTAATTTTCGAAAGCATAATTACCTCCAATTTTTTGCCGAATCAAATTATGCAATATCCGGCTGAGTAATCTAGATAGCTATCTTAAGACTATTTTGTCTGGAAATGCTTCCTTTCTTGAAACATTCCACATCTTGTCGATGTATTCTCTTGTGTAAAATTGTTCTATAATATGATACCAGTATGAAGATTTTGGAGTAAGTTCATAGCAGTCCTTCTTTTTAACTAAAAGACCTAATTTTTCAGCCAGTAAAAGTTCAATGCCAAACATCTTATCAAGGGATTCTCCAATCATTTTTTCAAATTTCTGAATGTCAATTTTAAGAGAGTAAGCGCTCCAGAACAAATAATATACTGCTCTTTGCCTTTTTGTGAAATATAGAGTCACTGAGGACGGAAGTATGCCGTTGTTTAATCTTTTAATGTATTCAGCAATTGAAAAAGTGTTTATTTTGAAAGTGTTACTCAAAAGTGTAGCTGCTGACACTCCAAAACCAAGAAAATTATCCCTTGTAACAGAAGAATATCGTTTTGTTCCCTGTCTCGCAAACGTCCACACAGAAGTCCTTTCTATATTAATATTGCCGCAGTACTCCGTAAGTTTATTAAGCATCTTCTTTTTTGTTTTTTCCGGCATTGGCTTGCAACTGTTGTCTGCAAAAGTAAAATCAATGAAAGGATATGTTGAAACCTGAGTGGCTCCGTTATCAAATGCAGTCTTAATGTCTTTCAGCAAAATTTTGTCCGTCTGTCCTGGAATGGCAAAAATCAAGTCAACATCAACAACATCAAATTCATAACTTTTAACGAGATTAAGCTTTTCTTCAAAACGATCATTTTTTCTTCCAAGATTGTGCAGGCACTTTTCGTCAAAAGACTGAATTCCTACGCTTACCATATTTATTCCAAGTTTCTTTAATTTATCGAGATTTGTTTCTTTAATATCTTCCGGATGAAGTTCAATGCCTATGCCACCTTCAATGATGAAATAGTTTTTAAGTTTGTCGATAATTTCCTTCATGTCATCTATCATCAGAGCAGGAGTACCTCCGCCGAAATACAAGCTAGCAGCATGTTTTTTTTCCTTTAGGTTTCTGCACACAAGGTCTATTTCCTTAAGTAGTGCTGTTTTGTAAGATTCTGCCTTATAGTTGTCATATACTTCCTTGAAATATGGACAGAACCTGCAGATACTTCTGCAAAATGGAATGTGAACATAAAGTCCCATGTCTTCAAGAGATTCAAATTTAAGTTTGTTTTCGTTTCTTCCCGTAAAAACAAACGGTTTGAATGAACGTGTCAAAATAATTCTGAGCATTGATGTTATAAGCATAAGCACCTCCTGAACTATAATTATTATATACCCTTGTACAGACGACTTAACCACATGATTGTATTATATAAATATTATATTTTTTCATTTTTGTTATATTTTTTAGCATTTTCAGCAGCTTTATCATCCCTTATTTCGGCATTTTTCCCTTTTTTAAAACATTGCATTTAAATACTGCAGTATCATTTTTTTTTAATATTTTTTCTGTTTTGAACAAATACTAATTTAAATACTTTTGAAAGGAATTAATTTTATGAATAAGGTTCATTATAACGTAGACAGACTTCAAAATGCTGAAATGAAGACACAGGTAAAAAACGCCCTGAGCGAAATTCCTGGTGTTAAAATGATAAATATTGATATTGGAAGAGGATCCATAGAAGTTGGATATGGAGATATTGCAGAAGAAAGCACAATCAGGCAGCGCATTGAACAAACAGGCTGCAAAATAAAATAAAGACCCTTCAAGGGTCTTCAACTTTATTTTCTTAATTTAAGCTCGATATTTTTGTCTTTGTATTCTTTCATATGTTCACCTATTTCTTTTTAGCCTCATGTTTTTTTCTGTTTTCTTCAGTTCTGAATTTTACTATCCTTGCTATGAGCTCATAGGGTAAAGGCCGATCAATTGGAAACTGAACAGCACCCTTTGACATCTTGTATGCGGAAAGCTCTTCCTTGAACATATCTATGCCACTTGGGGTAGGATAAAAACCAATATGGTTTTTAAATGCTGCAAAATGAACAAGATTTCCATGCAGTTCAAAAGTTGGCATCCCATAGCTTATTTTTTCCGCTGCATTGGGAGAAGCTTCTTGTATCACTTTTCTTAATTCATTGAGCTTACTTTGTATGTCAGGAGAAAATGTAAGGATATAATTGTCAATTAAAATATTATTTTCCATACTCCACCTCTTAATTTGTCACAGACAAAACTCCAGATGACTTTTCTCTAATATGTGAATTAAAAAATTCTCCTGCAGCTTTAATCAAATACAATGTGTCTTTTATGCCGGCAGTTTCATATGATGAATGCATAGAAAGCTGTGCAAGACCTATATCAACCATGTTTATGCTCACTTTTGATGATGCAATGTTTCCAAGTGTACTTCCTCCTGCAACATCAGAGCGGTTCGTGTAATTCTGGAATGGAACATCTGCTCTTTTGCAGAATTCCTTAAACAAAGCCGAGCTTACAGCGTCTGTGGTATACTTCTGGTTTGCATTGTGCTTTATTACAATCCCTTCGTTCATGTACACACGGTTAGTGGGATCACTTAATTCAGGATGATTTGGATGAACTGCATGTGCATTGTCAGCTGAAATCAAAAATGAAGAAGCAAGAGCACAAAGATATTCTTCCCTTGATTTACCAAGATTGTCATTTATTCTATTAAGAACATCCTCCAAAAATGTTGATGCTGCACCTTGTTTAGTTCCGCTGCCAACTTCTTCATTGTCAAAGCAGCAATAAACGTTGACTGTTTTTGTGTTGCTTCCTCTTAAAAATCCCTGCAGTGTTGCATATGCGCACTGAAGATTGTCAAGCTTTGGCGATGATATGAACTCACCACTTTCTCCCCATACAGCAGGCTCTGTCCTGTTGTAAAGGAATAAGTCTGTGCTGATGATGTTATCTTTTTGTACACCTGCATAGCTGCTTACCAAATCCATGAAGCTGTCTTTTCCTTCTGCATATATTCCGTACAGCGGCAGCAGGTCAACCTGCTCGTTGTACTTCATGCCGGAGTTGATTTCCTTATTCATATGTATGGCAACATTAGGTATTAAAACAAGGTTCTTGTCTATATTTACAAGCACTGTTTCAAAGTTTTCTCCGTTTTTTGCAATAATTCTTCCTGCAACAGAAAGAGGCCTGTCAAGCCAAGTAGAATAAATCATTCCGCCGTATTTTTCTGTATTGAGCTGGACATATTTTTTACTTGCTTCAATTTTATAATTGTCCTTAATCTTAAAACTTGGAGAATCACAGTGTGAAGCAACTATGTTGAAGCTGTAGTCATCTAAATTTTCTCCAACTTTAAAAGCTATTATCGATGAATGATTTCTGGTAACAAAATATTTACTTCCTTTTTGAATGTTCCATTTTTTACCTTCTGCCAATTCTTCAAATCCTTCTGACTTAAGTTCTGTCTTCAATGCATCAACTGCATGAAAAACACTTGGACATTTTTTTATAAATTCAATTAAATCCATAGATGCTTTTATGTACATTTTTCTCTCCTTGTTTATTGCTGTCTTTTTATGCTTATTTCAATGTTTCCGTTTTCAGGGCAACCGTTAAGTTCCTTAGTCACAGCTTCGATTGAATTTATTAAAATTTTTTGCACAAATGGAACCATGGCTATTTCCTGTCCGTTTACTTTTAAAATTATTTCTTTTTCTTTCATTATAAATTTCCTCCTTTCTTAATTCTTTGAAATTAAGCAAGTTTGTTTAATATGTACTCAGACTGAGTAAATTATAACTCGTGATGTAAACCTTATATTTATTATCCTATATTTTAAAGTTTTTTTCAATGCATATATGAAATTTATTAAAGATTTCAAAAGATAGCTTCACAAGTCATTTCTAGTGTTTTAACACAAAATTATAGGTTTCACATATTATAACCATGAATACATATATAAGGAGTGATTAGTTTTTCATGGATTATTACAGATTTAATAATAAATATAATAACTTCAGTTCTAGGCCATATATGGCAAAAAATATGTTAGTTAAAATAACAGAAACTCCTCCTGCAGACGAAGACCATGCAAGAGAAGAAGCAGCAGCTGAAACAGGATACTTAGCTGTAGGAGTTTATACGGCACTAGGAGCTCTTCCGGTTGAAAATGCTGAAGTGACCGTCTATCATATTCTAGAAAATGGTGAAGTAGATACACATGCCCAGTTGTACACAGATGTCAGCGGAAGTGTGCCTGATATTGAATTGCCGGTGATACATGATCCATCACAAATGTCAAGCTATTACTTTACCAATTATAACTTAAGAGTTATGGCAAACAACTATTACACAGTAAACGTTTTAAATACTCGTATTTTCCCCGGCATAAAAACCATTTACAAAATAGACATGATTCCTGTAATTGCAGGTGAGGCAGGAGCAGTTCCTGAACAAACATTCATAATTCCTCCAAGTCCGATAGATATACCAATCGAATAAAGCGGTTTCTAAATTGAAGGGACTAAATTCTGTAATTAACAATGATTCAGTAGAAATAATCATTCCTGGAAAACCTCCGAGATGTTTGTCCGAATACCTGCATAAATAACTTTGCATTTGGGTAAAACTATGAGGAAGATAAAAACATACCTATTCCCTACCGAAATAAATTACTAAGCTTATATAAAGAACTTAGATTTTTAGAATAAATAAAGCAGACTATGCCTGCTTTATTTACTTTATATCATTTAAAAAATATTATTTTGAATTATGTCCTGCTGATTCTCCATATCACACCTGTATTTGGTATGAAGAGATTTGGATTCATAGGATTAGCAATATTGTAATCCAACACATACATAGCCCCATCAGGTCCAAAGACTACATCCATAGGTCTTTCAAATCCACCTCCCTCTGTAAAGGAAGCCCCCAACCCTGTTCTGTTTATGGCAAAAGTACTAACATTGCCGTCATTCATATCAATCCTTACAATTCTTCTGCCTACACCAGGAAGAGGATACCCTCCTGTTGTTATCGGGAAAATACTGCCTGACAAGGCAAGATAAGCATCTCCGTATGGTCCGAAATTTTCATTGTAGTTAAAGTCAAATCCTCTTGATGCAGAATGTGCCTCTATCAAAGTAAAAGGTTTTGGAGGAATCATAGGATGCACAGACATTAAAAATTCCGGCTGAGGACCCACTTCCGGTCTGAACCGCGGCATAGTAACCGGCAATCCTGCACAATAGTCGGGAAATCCATACCAATCACCCTGAGTTATCAATAAAAAAGAATCGGGGCAATCTTTTATAGGCCTGCTTCCCCTTGCATCATATGCTTGATCTGTTGCAAACAATCTGTTATACCTGTCAAATTTTACTCTGTAAGGCTGCGCAACACCCCATGCATATACCTCGAGATTTGAACCGTCCAAATCAGCCCTGTAAATGCAGCTGGTCGGCCTCCTGCTTCCTGCCACAACTGAATCAGGCCTGTTTTGTATTCCAAAAGGACGAAATGCTCCGGTAAACGCATAATCATAAGGAGAATACGAAAAAAAGTTATAAGACATAAAATTTTGTCCAACCAGCTCAATGTCTTCAGCCGGATAATCATGAAAATATGGATGGGTAAAAACCCAGTTGTTGTCCGGGCCGACAACTCCTGAATTAGTTGCAGGGCCCTGACCAAAGTACATTCTTCCATCAGGACCGAATTCTACAAGGCCGTTTCCATAATCTCCAAAGCTCGGAAGTCCGGTTATTAAATTTTGTCTGATGCCATTTTCTTTTATTAAGGTTACCATTCCCTTATGAGAAACATATTTATCACCATTAAGTATATTGACACCTAACAAGGGAACATTGAAGCCTTCAGCTACAACTTCATAATTACCGTTGGCAAGTCGCATGACTCTGGCATTTCCATCTATCTCTCCCGATTCCCCCACTATAATATTGCCTTCTTCATCAAAAACCATGCTTACAGGTGAATTTAACCCTTGAGCAAAAACTTCAACAGTGTAACCGGGCAATACATATATATCTAAAGGATTAAGTCTTCGGTAAATCATATTGGGTTGATTAGTACTCATTTCTACCTCCATTTTTTTATTTATATATTATATTCTCAGTCATAATGTAAGTTACAAAGGTATATTTCAGACAGGCATCACGCATAAAAATTCTAATCCTTAAATGAAAATGGCTGTTAAGCTATAATCTGCTTAACCGCCATTTTTATAAATTTTATTTTTCATCACGAATCAAAACCTTATTTTATATAATAACTGTTGTTAAATTATATTTTGTAAATATTATTACTCCTGAAATCCAGCCTGCGCAAGAGCATCTTTTACTGCATTTATTATTCCCCTGCTTGTAACAGTTGATCCGCTTACAACATCCACATCGGCAGTCTGCTTTTCAACTACTGATTTTGTTATTGTTGTTATGGCATTTTGGCTCACACCTCTTGTTTCATTGTGATACACAACTTCTATACCGGTAATTTTATCTTTATTTATTGTTACCTTTACCTTTAACGGTCCGCCTATTCCTCTGTCAACACCCAAGTATTCGCCTGATTTTAAGATAATTTCCTCAGGCTGTGTCCAGGATGCAGTTACTTTGACTCTTCCATCCATTACAGATTTCAAAGATACATCGTATTTTTTCTTTGCTGCATTTTCGCCGGAAATACGTCCGAAAGCAACACATTCTCCAAGGTTTCCTGTTCCCTGGTAAATGTTTGAAAACATTGAACCAAGTTCTCCGGCACTGTATAAATGAGGAATTATGTTGCCTGAAGTGTCAAGAACTTCTCCATTTTCATTACGCTGTGGACCTCCCTGGGTATTTGTAAATGACGGAACAAGTTCCACTGCATAAAACGGACCTTTTGTAATTGGTTTTAAGTATTTTATGCTTCGACCGAATATAGGATCTTTTCCACTGTAGCAGTATCTGTTGTATTCTCTAATCTGACGTGTTAAATTCGCGGGATTAACATGAATTTTCTCTGCTAGTTCACCAATTGTCTCTGCCTTTACTATTAGTCCCTTTTCAATTTCTTCTTCATTTCCTTTACTCCATGAATCATAAACAGGTTGTGATAAACGTGCTGTTTCGTCAAACACTGCATATGCAGGAAGAGACAATGTCATTTGAGTCCATGTGCCGTGAAAATTTATGTAACCGTGATTTGGCAGCACTGACTCGTTAATAAACCTGGTGCCGTCAGCTCCTACAAAAATTGTATTTTGAACTGCAAAACCAGAGCTTAAAATATCTTTCTCTCCCTGAATTGCATATGTAAATGTTGTTCCTGTTTCAGGATTTAGAACATTTAAATCAGGTCCTGCAGTATTACCCATATGCCATAAATTTGCTCCGACTTCCATTGCCATCTTGATTCCGTCCCCTGTGTTATATCTGGCAGCCTTTGAATATCCATAAGGTAGGTTTAGATAATCCTGTATCATCTGCTGATTGTTTTCAAATCCTCCTGTACAAAGAACCACACCATTTCTGGCACGTATGTTAAGAATATTTCCGTTGTTGTTTACTTTTACTCCGTGTATTATTTTGGTTTCAGGATCTTGTATTAGACCAACTCCCGGAGATTCATACCAAACTTCAATTGAATCAGCTCTTTCCTCCACTGCTTTCTGCAAAGTTCTGTACAAGGAGCTGGTCCACAATTCGCCATCCACTGCCAATGCCTTCATAACTTCTCCCCCTGGATAATCATACTCCTGAAAAGGAAAAACACTTACAGAATCTGCTCCAATTTCCATTAACCAATCATAATTTTTGCTTGAATAAGTAAGATAGGATTTTATCATTGCATCACTTGGTGTATTGTACTTTCCTCGAATATTTTTAAAATATTCAACTGCTGTATCAATGTCCTTTTCTTCAAGTCCAAGTATACCCTGTCCTGCGTACCTTGTGTTTCCTCCTTCTTGACCCTTCGGAGCCTTTTCAAGCAAAAGAACATTAGCTCCTTCATCAGCTGCTTTGATACTTGCAACTGCTCCTGCCCCTCCATAGCCAACAACAATCACATCATATTCACCCTGCCATGAAACAGTGTCTTCAAAAGTTGTCTGATTAAATGAGATGTAAGCTTCTTCAACTGATATGGCAAAGACATTTTGTGCAAAAAGCATGAAGCATAAAATAAATATTACTGTCTTTTTCATTTTCCCCTCCATTAGTATTACAAAAGATTCCAATAATTGTCCAAAGAGATTTTTCTTCTGTTTTCTATTGATTTTATTTCTTTCTTCTCTTCGTTCAGAATTTGTTGCCTGTCAATATTCAATTCTTCAGACAATATATCAATTAATTCATTTCTGAAATCAATTTTCCATTGTGTAATTGATGGTTCATAGGTCAAGGCATAAGCAGACAATTTTCCTGCATCTGTTTCTATGGCGCCTGTACATGATTGTTCAAAATCAATTCCGTATATTTCATTTTCAAATAAAATAAAATTTCTAAAATTTACGTCATTTAAAATTAACTTTTTTCCATATCTTGAAAAAGTTATGCTGTAAAAAATTTCAAGCCATTTGGACAATTTCAAGATTAAATCTTTATATTCCGTACGGTTATGCTTTTCCATACTTTCAAACCCATTAAGAAGTGTTTCATCACCCAAATCTTCAAGGAAGAGAAAATTATGCCCTTCCTCAAGAATATTTGGAACATTTGCACCGTCTTCTTTCAGAATTTTCAAAAGTTCTACTTCATTCATAAAATCATCAGCTTGTGCAAATGTTTTGAAAATATAACTATTGTTATCTTTTATAACTCTTTGTACTTGATTTCTTTTGCTTATCATTTTTTGATACATAATTCTATGACCCCGTTTTTTGAGCAGCTGTCTAACTCCTTCACAACAGCATCAACACTATTTTTAAGAATATTTTGTACAAACGGAACCATTGTTATTTCCTTTCCATTTACCTTTAAAATTACTTTTGGTTCGTCTAATACACAATCTTCCCTTTTTGCTTCACCTTTTAAAATTAATGAGCTTAATTCCCTGCATGTATGACCGCACTTTTTACAGCATTCGTCTTTCATGTCTGGAAGACGGTCAAAAACATTTTCTTCTATAAAGTCCACAAGCTTTTCTATATGGGTTAGAGCGTTAATTGCAGGTATTCCCTTGTATTCACTTATACTTGAGGATATTACTCCAGAAATTGCAAATGTAGTTTCATTCATTCTTTCATCGATTCCCTGTATATCATGAGCTGCAACTATGGTAGGTACACATGTGTCTCTTACTCCTTCCAATATTACATAATCCTGTGAATAAAAATCCAAAATTTCATTTATATTTAATTTTTTCTGAAATAATATGTCAGTTTCATATGCTCCTCTTGCTGTTACAAGGGTTGAACCTGCTTTTTTATGCCTGTCCGTATTTGTTCCATCAATATCCATTTTAAAATCATGATAATGAATTTCTTTTACCGTTCCAACAGAATAATTTCTTTGTACAAGTTCCTGAATTATTTTTTCTATTGTAGTTGTTTTTCCTGATTTTGATATTCCAATAACTGAAAATACTTTCATTTTTCTTCTCCTATAAATACGATACTATAATAATTATAAAAACAGCTGATAAAGACGCAATTATTAAATAATCAATATAATTCATTTTTAAAACCATGTAGCTTGTTCTTTGCGGGTATGCCCTAAAACCTCTCACTACCATGGCAGATGATAGTTCCTTTGCTTTAAGTACTGAATTAATTACTATTGGAAACAATATATATTTATATACTTTTATTTTTTCCTTTAACTTTACCCTCTTTAAATCTATTCCCCTAAGCTGTATAGCAGTTACCATGTCTGTCATTTCTTCCTTGAACAATGGCAGAAAACGTATGGCGACAGAAGACATGAATGCTATTTCATAAGGGCAGTGCCACTGAACAAGTCCCTGCACTATTTCCCTGCTGCTTGATGTTGCAATTATTGCAGCAGATACTATTAATATTCCAAGGCGAAGAATAAATTCAAGAGCTTTTGCTGCCCCATAATCAGTAAGTAAAGTAATGTCTCCGATTTTTGCAATGGAGCTTCCTGTCTTTATAAAAATGCTCTGGACTATTGCTATGGCCGCCATTACACCAAGTAATTTTCTAAGCCTCACCAGAATCGATACAAGGCTGCTTCTCATTACCAAGGCAGTTATAGCTGATAAAAAAAGAATAAGAACAAGTACCCAAATTTCTTCATAAATCAATGAAATTGTAGAAAAGAAAAGCACTGTTGTTAACTTTGTTCGAGGATCTGCCTTATAAGCTGATATCATCTTTGATTTTTCCTCCTTCTAGATTTATCAACCTTTGTCCGTGCCTTTTTATGAAATCCTTGTTATGGCTTATGGCAAGTATTCCGATTTTTTCTGATTTCAGATTATCAAGCACACTTGAAAGAGATTCTATTCTTTCAGCATCCAATGATGCAGTTGGCTCATCCAATATGAGATATTTAGGTTGATTCATCAGTACAGAAGCTATTGCAAGCCTTCTTTTTTCTCCGTAACTTAAAAAAGATGGATATGAATTCTTTACTTTTTCCAGACTGAAAATTTCTATGAGATTTTGTGCTCTTAAATTAGCCTCTTCTTTTGTCACACCTTTAAAAATCAAAGGAAATGTCAATTCTTCCACTACTGATTGTGCAAAAAGCTGCCTTTCAGGATATTGATAAACATATCCAATGAGTTCTCCTGTCCTGCCAAGAGTTAAATTTCTTAATTCATTGCCCATAATATTTATCTCGCCTGATTGAATTTTTAAAATGCCCATAATAAGCTTTGTCAGGGTAGTTTTACCGGAGCCGTTGCTTCCTGTAAGAACTGTTGATTCTTCACAGTTCAGATTTAGTGAAAAATTATCAAATATGGTTCTTCCTTTGTTGTATTTATATGAAATATTCTTAATTTCAATAAAATTTTCCATCTCTCACCTGTACAACCCTGTCTGATATTTTAACGTTTTCCAAATCATGGTCTACAATTATTATTGTCCTTTTTTCTTCCTTTAATTTCAAAAGGAGATTCCTAATTATATTTTTTCCATTTTGATCAACCCAAGACATTATTTCATCGCATATGAGAATTTTGGGATCAAGCATTAAAACAGATGCCATAGCAATGAGCTGCTGCTGACCACCTGACAAATTGTTAGGGTTTTCAAATCTGTAATCTTCCATGTCAATTGTTTTTAAAACATTGTCCATCCTTCTTGCAATTTCTTTTCTGTCCACACATAAATTTTCAGGTCCAAAGGCCAGCTCGTCCTCTATTGTGGGAGAAAAAAGCTGTGTTGAAGGATTTTGAAATATCATTCCTGCTTTTGTAACAATTTTTGCAATGTTCATATTATTTATATTTTCTCCGAACAATTCCACTTCTCCAGAAAATTCCCCTGAATATACGTTTGGAATCAAGCCGCATAAACAGTTGCAAAACGTGGTTTTTCCTGAACCACTGCCGCCTAGAAGAGCTATTGTTTCTCCTTCCATGACAGATAAGTTTACATTGTCGAGAATTTTTTCTTGTGAATTTCTATATTTAAAACATAAATTTCTAACTTCAACTGCATTCATCTTCTAACCTCTATTTTTGTAAGCCACTTGCACCTTCTGTTGCTGAAATAATCAGAAACAATAATAGCTTCATAAGGGCCTCTTCCATCAACATCCCTGCTGCCTAAAAGTTCTCCGTCTTCCATGTATGCAATGTAAACGTTGTTGTCCATGGCAACTTCATCCATGGAATAAGCAACAGAATACCCGTCAGCTGCACTTAAAACAACTGTTGATTTATCATGAAAATCAATGTTGCAGGATATTAAAATGTTCTTAAGTTCGACACCTGTGTAGCTATGGGTGGAGGGGTCTGTGTCGGAAGTATCTAGAATCGCATGGAAGTTTTCTTCACCGCAATTTGATATGTCTTCCTTCGTGAGAATTATTTCATTGTCTTCGTCTTTAAGTAAAATTTCAGCATTTGAAAGAATTTCTTTTTGCAATTCCATAGATGTTTCACTTAATTTTAAAGAAACAAATATTGCTGCCAGCAGCACAGCAATTATGACCACTGCTGTTATTGTAATCTTCCTGTTCATATTAGTCCTCGTTAATAATATATCTATATTATCCTATATTTTCATCATTTTTACAATGTTTATATAAAAGAATAATCAATTTAAAAAAGAGCAGTAATCCTGCTCATGTTTTTAATACTATAACATTTGTTAAAATGGTGCAAAACCTTGTTCTGCCCACCAGTCTTCTTTGAGAATACCATATTGCTCACTGAATTGAAGCAGATGCACTTTTTCCCAGCCTAGCAGTATGTCAAACAACTCCTTGCTTGCAGATGATTTTACTTTTTCTTTTGCATTTTCATAAAAATCAATTGAGCTTTGTTCCATCTGCATTCCTATACCAAATACTGACATAGCCATTGAAGTGTCATTTTTGCTGACTTTATCCCATCTGTATATTTCAGGTGATGGAATAACGACTCCGGAATCTAAAATATTATCAATTTTTATATCTCCGCCATTGCTTATCTGAGACCATAATTTCCTTAAATATTCAGCATGCTTCATTTCTTCGTTTGCCAATTCCACGAATGCTTCTTTTGTTCCTTCTGAAGTTGATCTTTCGCTTGCCATCAAATAAAATTCATAACCTTCAACTTCATTTAAAATTGCCTGTGCTATAATAGCCAATTCTTCTTTATACATATTCCCTCCTGATTTATTTATATATTGATTATACCACCCAGAAAAATTTTTAAACAAATTTCAGCTTAAAATATCAGAGTTTTAATCCTTTAGGAAGTATGGCACTACCATGTCTGACATCCTGCACAATCCGTGATTTCCTCCTTCGACATCTTCATGCATTCCGTGGTCAGCCGTAAGAATAATGGTTCCATGCCACATGCTGCTTAATGTTTCAATGTATCCATCAACTTTTTTAATGTATTCCATAGTTTCATCTGCCATTGGACCATAGCTGTGTCCCCTGTCATCTATACCATGAAAATGCAAAAATATGAGATCATAATCTTCCGACACCATGATTTTGGAGTTTTCATACATCTCATCGTCAGTGTCCCCGTCTTTGTTTTCATCAACATGGAGAACAGGTTCTGTTTCTATGTTTAAGATTTTAACATCTCCTTCTAACAACAGTGGTTTTTTATTGCTTTTTAAAGAATACGCAAATATGGTTTCCACATTCATATCCCTGAAACTTCTGTCATGCACGCCGTTAATGTCCGGAGTCTTACCTGTTATTATTGCAGCATAACCTGCATTTGTAACAGGAGTATAAACACTTAATGCTTCATGTTTATAATACTTGCTTAAAAAAGGAACGCAATTTTTCTCTGATGCTTCTTCATACTGTTTAAGTGAAAAACCGTCAAGCAATACAACCATTACTTTTTCTCCATTATCAAGAGCTTTTTTTGTATCATAATAAGCAGCAGTAATTGAGTAAAAGTTATTAAAAAGATAAATACCTTTTACGTCATTTATTTCTTTGTCACCAGTTAATACAGTACCTCCTTTTAAATAAATGTCTGTTGAAACAATTTCTGTCGCTCCTTCGTTTGTTATTACAGCAGCATTTTCGTATTTATTTTCAGTTAATATTTCATTAAGCAATGCTTTTTTATCTGCAATGAAGTCTTCTTCTATATTATCAATTTTATCAAAAATGGTAATACTCTCTTCAATTGTTTCAGATTGGATGTTTGTATTAGTTTCGGACTTGCTGCACCCGTAAGGAAGAGCAATAAATAGTGCAAGAATGAAGATTATATTTATGATATAAAAAAATTTTTTCATTATGTCATTCACCTATATATATATTCATTTTTTCAAGACCTTCGTTAATGCTTGAGGCTATAAGTCCTCCAACAGTTCCTGACAATGCAGCCAATGACAGTATCAGGACCACTGTAACGGGAGGCAGTCTGAAAAACAAAATATTTGATATTAGTGTTCCCGCAACATTTGCAGCCATGCATCCTATAATGTAATGAAGAGCATTATAGTCTTGATCTTTAGAAAACAAAAATACAAAATCTGCTGCTGCACCGGGCACAGTGTAGGAAACAAAGCTCATGAGGCCGTGAGTGCCCATGGTTCCAGTTGAAATGACAATTATGCTCTGAACAATGCCTATGAGTATTCCTGTTCCTCTTTTTTTAACAAGTCCAATTCCAAGGACTATCCAGAACATATAAAATCCTCCGGCAATGGCTCCTCCCGGAATGAACAATGGCCCGGTCACAACATGTACAAGTGGAACAATAATTGGTTTTGTTGCAACTCCCAAGGATGATACAACTGCAATTAATATTAAATTAAAAACAGAAAAACTGTTTAAAAATCTTTTTTCCTTCATAATCACCTCTAATTAATTACAATTTCATCAACATTTTTTACCCACCTCTGACTGAAGGGGTCTGTTCTTATTACAAGCTGGTATGGGCCGCTTCCGCCTTTTTTCTTTGATTTCAACACTTCTCCATCTCTTTCAAATACAAGGTAGACATTGTTATGTTCTAAAACTTCGTCCATATCAAGTATTACTCTGTAACCATCAGAAGCATTGAAAGTAATTCTGTCTGTATCTTTTGCAGAAATGCCGAGACTTGCCAAAAGAGTTTTTAGTTCAATTCCTTTGTATTCAGTTTCAACAGGTTTTTCTCCGCTGCTTCTCAATACTGCGGAGAAGGCAACTGCTTCAGCATTTTGGTATATATCATTGCTATTGATATTATACTCCTGAGTTCCTGCTTTTATTGAAAGGTCTGATTTTTCTTTTGAACAAGCTGCAAGCAATAGCACAAATATCAATAAAACTGATGCTGATTTAATATTAAAATTCATATTGCACCGCCTTTTTACTCAAGAGACTTGCTCACAGCATCTTTTACCGCACTTAGGAAACCTCTGCCTGATGCTGTAGCACCGCTTATTGCATCTAAATTTAAATTTTGCGTACCTATAATTTCCTTTGACATCACTTTAATTGTTTCTTCATAATATCCTGTTGTCTCTCTGTTTGATAAAAGTTTGATTTCAATAATTTCATTTTCTTTTATACATACGGCAACATCCATATTCCCGCCAAAACCTATTCCGCTTCCCTCATATGTTCCATTGCTTAAGTTTCCAATGCCCGCAATTGTTTGTACCGCCAAAGGACATTTTAACACCGGAAGTATGATATATATTCCGAAAAACAAACAAAGACATATTATGATGTATTTGCCTTTCATAACTATTCTGTTAGAAAATGTTATTGCAAAGCCTTCTCTCCCAATAATACAATTGCTTCCTGTGCATTCAAGACAGTTAATGCATTCAGGGGATACTATATCATCCTCAGATTTTTCTATATCCACAGGACAATTCTTTAAACATTCTCCGCATGAACTGCATGTCTCACTTTTATTGATTTTCATAGGTCCAACAGCATAAAGAAGGCTTTGAAATGCTCCCAATGGGCATAGACATCTGCAAAAAATTCTTTTTACAAATAATGAGACAAAAATAATTAATAAAAGCACATATGAACCAAAATAAACATTAAATCCGAAAAACAAATTCAAATATGCAAGCCATGGGGAAAATGGAGAAATTAAACTTCCATATCCCAATGCACTCATAGATAACACTAATATGAGTATTATATATTTCATCATTTCAGGATTAAATTGTTTTGCTCGGTATAATCTTTTTTCTTTAATTCCAATCTTACTTCCCACGTATTTGAAGAAATCCTGAAACGAACCAACAGGACATAGAAATCCGCAGAAAAATCTTCCCCCAAACAATGCAAGAATTAAAACAGCTGCAGTAAGCGAAATGCTGCTTGTTAAGCCCCTGAACTTGTATGACAAATCAGTAAAATAAGATTTAAGGGCGGTCCATCCTCCGTAAGGGTTCATGTCGCCTATAGATAAAATTCTAAAATCAATATAATCATGTATATACAAAAAATAAATTATGCTCATGGTGGCTGCAGTCAATGCTGAAATAAGTTGAACTGCAGTTCTTTTTTTTAATTTCATTTTTTTCAATCCTTAAAAGATTATTCATTACTTCCTTTTCCTTAATAAACAATGAAACATTATCATCTTCACATACAATATAACTGCTTAAAATTTCATCAAGTGACAACTCTTTTTCGCTTCCGTCAGTGGAAACAGCTTTGAATGTTTCTTTTTCCCATCTCATTCCTGCTGTCAATAACACATCTTCAAGAAGCAGTGCTTCTTTTCCATTTATATTTTCAGTTCTTACAACTTCCTTCATTTTATCAGGAAAAACAACTGCATCCTTTGTCGTGGAAAAATGAGTCATCTCCTTTACATTCATACCAAGTTTGAAGTTTGGTGAAATATTCATAGGAGCATTTTCACCTTCAATTTTTATGAAATATCTTTGTCTGACAAGTGATATTGTTTCATTTTTTATGAGGCCGTCTGTGGCACCCATGGTGAAAAATCCCTTTTCGTCAACTACATCAAACTTTTTTAAAATTTTTCCTACCTCTATAGATTTGTCCTTGCTTCCGTAATATTCGTAATAATAAGGCTCTATGTCACTTGTGAGCGCATGGAACATGTGAACCTTGTCAATATCCTTTGGCGATATTTCATGGTATAAATCAATATTTGTAACCATTTTTACCCAATATGGCCCAAGTTCATTGGGAATTGCAATTCTCACAGGTTTTTCATCATCCTTAAGAGATTTACCGTCAACTTCCCAGCACAGTATTACATCATTTATTTCAAGTTTTTCCTTGTCAACCATTGTGTAATATCCGTCACGGCCTGTTATTCCTATCCCTGCATAATCGTCCAGATCAATTCCAGCGGTTTCAAGAATTTTTCTCAAAGTCGGTCCCTTCACATGCATGTCTGTTTCGGTTCCCGTAGTGTTTATAAGGGTTACATCCATTTCAGCCTGTTCATAATCCTTTATTTCATCTGTGTCAATTCTAAGAGAACCGTCATTCCAGTTGATAGCAAAGCTGTTTGTGTCCTTCTGGAGCATTTCCTGAGGAACAACGTCAGATACTTTTGACATTTCTACATTATTGTGCTGGTATTGATAGGCACCTATTGCAGCATTGACTGCATTTACAACTGCCTGGGAACTTATGGTGGCACCTGTAACCTGAACTATGTCTTCTTCATTTTCTTTGTCAAGAACAACAAGATTTAAATATCTATCGGCTGCAATATTTTTGAACCTGTCAAGAAACCATTCTGATTCAATGTGTTCAGCATAATCCATGGACTCTTCATGTTTTAATATTTTTATGCCTATGAGAGTTCCGTTATTTGAATCCATAGCAGCAAGAACATCCAAAGGGCCGCCGAAGCCTACGCAGCTTACAACGTATGCCTTTATTTCGCCGTCAACTTTGTAAGCTCTTTTTACTCCAGGAAAATTCAATGATACGAATAAATCATCAGACACTTCCTTTACAAGCTCAGCCTTTTTAGCATGAGGGTAAAAAGACAGCACTGCTTTCTCTTCTTCAGATGATGTGTTCTTCATGAGAAATAATGATGTGATGACAACCAAAGTTATTGCAATTATATAAAGATAAAACTTTTTGTTTTTCATATTTTGCCTCATTATTCTATGACAATCTTGTCAATATTTGAAACCCATTGGGGCTTGTTTACATCTCCTGCTTCCTTCTGCCCCACAACAAGCTTAAATGGAGATCCTTCCTTGCTTGAATATTCTTCGCCGTTTTCTTCCCAGGCTATTATCATAGGATGTTTTGCATCCGGGTTTGTTTCATCAATATAATCCTGTCTTTTTACCTGCTCTATTGTAAATTCCATTTTGTATCCGTCCTCAGCCACAACTAAAACCTTCGAAGATTCATCAGAAATGAGAGAATTTGATTCCAACAAACTCCAGAGGTTAACACCTTTAAAGTGTGTGTATCCTGTGGTTCCAAAGCTGTTAAGGGAATAAAAATCAGCTTCATAAATCATATCTCTCATTGCTTTAAGCTCATCTAGTGAAACAGCAAGATGTTTATCAGCCAACCCTTCTATTTTTAAAGTTACAGTATCCAAAGCTTCAGAGTTCTCCTGATTTTCAGCTGATGTATATTCATCTTCAGTCTTTGGAGGTTCCGGAATTGTTTGTGCATTGTTTTCCTGCAATAGACTTTCTTCATCAGTTTCTTTTGTTGTATCTTCAGAAATTTCTTTCTTTTCATCAGGAGATTTTTGTTCTTCTGAATCAGATTTTTGGGATGTCTCTATCTCAGGCTCTTGATTTTTTTCATCGTCTCTTTTTTCTGTTTCTGATGTTAAAGGAATATCATCTGTAATTGTTTCATCAGCCTTTGAGCATCCTGCTATGACAATAATTATCATTAGTGCAATAATAAATAATCTGTTGTATAATTTCATATTTCCTCCAGTGAGGCAATAGCTGACTATTGCCTCCTCATTAATTTTCTAAGTATCTAAGAAACATGACAGCAGCCTGGGCCCTGGTTGCATTTTGACTTCCGCCGAACAAATTGCCAGGAAGTCCCTTGATTATTTCAGCTTTTACCACTGAAGCTACTTTTACCTTTGCCCAGTCAGAAATTTCATCACTGAACTGGGATAATATTTCTTCTGCTTCTTCCTCTGAGGCGCTTTCTTTCAGTAAATTACCCATGATATAGCTTATTTCCTGCCTTGATATAGGAGAATTAGGTTTGAAGCTTCCATCCTCATAACCTTTTATCATTCCATTTTTTGCTGCAGTATAAACGCTGCCGTAAAACCAGTCTGATGATTTAACATCTTTGAAAGTTACGTTGAAAGTTCCTGATGTATCAAGTCCAAGAACGCGGGCAGCCATGGAAACAAATTCTGCTCTTGTAATATTGTCATCTGGCCTGAACATTCCGCCGTTTCCATTTGCATAGCCTTTTGATTCCATTCTCATGATTTCATTTTTTGCCCAATGATTTTCAATATCTTTAAAATCAGATTCGCCAGTTCGTACATCTTTCATTAAAGGTTCTTCATAATCGCCGGTACCGACAACTATACAGTCAGTCCACTTAACCCACATGGATTTGCTTTCTTCAATAATAAGTCTCAGCGGTCCGTAGGCATTGTTGTATGCATATCCTGCATCGTTTTCATTTTTAACCAGAGGATATCCGTCAACAGCATAAGCAAGGATAATATCCTTTGACTGACCCTGGGAGTTGAGAACTCCGCTTTTTACCTGCTCAGTACTCCTTAAAATCTGATTGTAATTTTGTCCGCTGAATACTCTTATGCTTGGAACATCAACACCATCTTTTAGACCAACTTCATGTGATATTATGTTCCACAAATTAACTCCTTCAAACTGGTGAACACCATCACCTGTGTATGTGTCTCTTACAGAAGTCATAGCTTCTATCTGCCTCAATGTAAATGTCATGGGTTCTTTAACCTGTGAACCCGTTACTCGAAGAACAGGAGTATCCAGATATTCATCATACAAGTCCTGGTTATGTTTCCATGATGCATCTGATATATCTGTCCTTGTTATTACTCCCGCACCTGTTCCCTGAGTACTTGAAAGAACTGATGTGCCCTCACCAATTATTATTTCCTTTGCATACTGAACCTGGTTTGATCCGTTTGTGTCATTGTAACTTGTTTTTCCAAATATTATTCTGATAGGACCACCATCGTTTCCAAGCCCAGAGTTGTATCCAATATCAGAAGGTCTTGTAACATACGGATATTTGTTGAAGCCGTATGCTGCAAGAACAGGCATGCCTGTGTAAAGGGGATCGACATATTCTCCCGGGAATGTTCCGTCGCCAGTGTCCAGTGCACTTTTTTCATAATAACCGTATAGAGAATCATCTTTTATTTCCTTAATTGTCATGGGAGCAAAATTATAATTGTCAGCTGCAATGAACTTAACCTTTGTGTTTTCATCAATACTAGGGTCAAGACCTGCTTTGAGCAGCAAGTCATAAAGAGGAACTCCCTTGTAAGTATTGTAATACCAGAAATATTCGCTGTTTGAGAGGCTGTATTCTTTTGTAACATGAAGGTCCGTCATTTTTTCTAATTCTGATACCGTATATCTCACTTCCTTGCTTAAAGCATCCCCGTGTATAATAAGCTCATAATCGGTAAACTTATTATCGTTGTATGGAGAATAGGAATGTTCATATATATTTTTGGCATCTTTTTCTTCAATATAAATATAGGCAACATTTGAAAACTCGGCTGCTGTTTTTTCTTCTTGCTGGTATACAAGCTTAAAGCATCCATTGTCGTTGTATTTTGATGACACGTATCCATCTTCCGTGTCCAAAAATACAAGAGGAAGTTCATTTATGCCATATGCAACCATGTATTTACCAGCTTCCTCAATTGGTACTGTAATAATTGTCTTCCTAGATTTGTCCTTGAAAATTATGTTGCCTGCATTTTCCCTTGCATTAACATAATTGTCAATTAAATATTTTGCATTTATTCCTTCATAGGCATTTTTAATAACTTTTCCATTCATTTTTTCAAAGTATGTTTGGATGCTCTGACCTTTTAAATCTTCTTCTATTTGTCGGAGGGAAATTGCGCGGTATCCTTCGACTCCAGGACCTTCTATGGTGAAAGTTGCTCCTGTTATAGCATCAACATTGTACGGTTCTCCTTTTTTATCAATGTGCTTGTATGGCGAAGATGAAGTTACGACTTCTCTTTCATCTCCCACTGTCACCTTGACAACTTCTTTTCCCCACTTTGACATGTTCATGTCATCAATGTCTGTCTGTCCGAAAACAAGTTTTGGAAAGTCCTTGTCAGCATTGGATTCGGTTATTGTCATATCAACCCATGAAACAGGAGGTACAAAACTATCCTTTGGAAAATCAGCCATTACTAAAGTGTACTTTGCAATCATAGGAGAAACATTAGATTTGCTGTTTGATGTGAAATTACTAAAGCAGTTTGCATTTCTAAGTTCGCTGATTGTTTTTGAAAATTCAAATCCGTCAGAACATGTGAATTTAACCGTATAGTCATTGTCGACTTTCAGATTTTTTTCTCCTATCAGCTCAAACAAATCATATCCTTTAGCTTTTACTATTTTATGAAAACCAAGGCTGTTGTTTGTAGAATAAGTTCTTTCCAAAAGCGAATATCTTGCCCAGTCAGATGATGTTATTGATACTTCTTCAATTACTCCGGTGCCTGTTATTAAAAGTTCTTCTTCTCCGAAAACAGGAATATTTAAAAATATTGCTTGCGTGAAAATCATAGCTGCGGCTAAAATAAAAGTTAAAAACTTGGATTTTTTATTTAACATATTAACCCCCAATTTTTACAAATGAGCGAAAGCATATGCCGTCGCTCATTGAGATAAATCACTACTCTGCAAATAATGTATTAAAAACAACAACAGCTGCTTCAGCACGGTTAACAACTTTCAAAGGTTCAAAGTTTTCTCCTGCAACTCCTGTAAATGCACCTTTTGCTTCTAGCCATGCAACAGCATTTGCTGCCCAGTTTGATACTGAAGCCTTATCCATATAAGCTGATTTTTCCATTACAAACTTAGCAAGCTTTTCCGGCGTTACCAACCCTTTTGCAATAGCTGCATTTGCAGCTACAACTGCCATTTCCTGCCTAGAGATCATTTGTCCTGGTTTGAAAGTTCCATCTTCATAACCTTTAAACAGACCTGCATCTACTGCAGCTTGTACATATGCTGCAGACCATCTGTCAGCTGAGAGATCACTGAAGGCTCCTGCATATTCTTTTGTCTCCAATGATAAAGATTCTACAATTATTTTGCAGAACTGTTCTCTTGTAAATTCATTTTGAGGAGCAAAGAGCCCTTCGCCTATTCCGTCAATTATTCCTCTTTTTGCAAGATCGATGATTGCAGTTTCTGCAAATTTATATTCTTCTGTAATGTCTGTAAATACTATTGAAGGTTCTTCACCAGCAGTTTCTTCATTAACAACCGCTCCTTCAGCTGCAGGAACTGTTGCTTCACCGACACTTATTTTATTTACCATTTTAAATACAGTTCCAAATTCTCCAGCAACCTTTACATTTCTGTAAACAGTAATTTCTTCATTGTCAGTTACTCCGTCATTGTCAATAACAGCTCCATTAACTTCATAAGCAAGGACGTAATCCATATCTTCATTGAAAATGTCTGTCAACTGCTGAGGGTCTATAGGATATCCGTCAGAAGCTTCAAATATAACTTCCGCATTTTCTGCGGTTACTCCTGCTTTTTCCTTAAGAACATAAGCAAGACTTACTCCTTTAACTTGTGCTGTCTTTTCACCGGTCTTGCTGTTGTAAACGTACTGCTGATCAATCTGAGCTTCTGCAGGCATTGCTTTNNGACACTGTTATTTCTAGAGCATGACTTTCTGTTGCTGCAAAAGCCGCAGCCTGTGACAATATTAAAGCTATTGCCATTACCAACGAAATTAATTTAGTTTTTTTCAACATAATTCCTCCATCATAATTTTATTTATCAAAAAACAGCATTCCTCCAGATGGAATGCTGCACAAAAAAATTTCTCCTTTCCATCAGGAGGCTTGACCGTTTCCAATCAAACCCTATCGGCATAATAACCATGAATAGTTTTAGGTTATTATGCTCGGAGTAAATATCATTTGACAAAAGTATATCACCTAAGGAAATATTTGTAAAGGTTTGCCTTAAATTAATTGAAATTTATTCAGCATATAAAAAAGTTGCTCCGCAACTCNNGTCCCCCTTCGGCGTTAAAACGCATTACGCGTTTTAATTGAGCAATTCTCGTTTTATATTATAGGAAAGAAAACTTTCCTGTAATATAAAAAATGGTCCATGTATGTTAATGAACCATTTTTATATTAATTAATAACTTATAATGAAGCTAATACTTCTTTTACAAATTCAACAT
>DIWF01000024.1 GCA_002422545.1 Firmicutes bacterium UBA6113
AAAAGACATTTTAAGGAATTTATCAAGACATATATCTCCTCAATGCATGGATTTAGAATATGGAATAATTAATGCCAATTTGGAAAACAGGAACATCCAATGTTTATAGTAAATATATAATTATGCAAATATCAAAAATCTCATATTCTTCTAAACAGCACTTTTTATACGTATGAGGCAAAAATTTAAGATTTATGAATAAATTTTCCCGATTTTTTATTGAAATTGTGAGATTTTTGATTTTAAGAGCATCGTTGCAAATTTATGCTTATTATGAATAAAAACTAGAATACCCCTTATCTTTCCTTTTGCAAAATCAGCCGATTATATCTACCTGAAATGAAATAAATGGCAATTGGGCAAAAAGTATAGTTTTTCAGAGGTCTCCCAGGTACCGTTACCTTTTCCTGCTACATAAGTCTTCTAACTTCCTCTGCCATATCATTCATGAGCATTTCCTGGTATCCGGCAAGCTTTATTCTCTTTATTTCATCTCCTAAGTTGATGAGCTTTGAGTCGGTAAGTCCGTCCAGCTTTTTAAGGCTTGTTTGGCTGATTGTTTCGTTGGAAATGGATTTTTCATAGTCCTTTTTCGTAAACCTCCAGGGCACTATGTTGCCCTCGCTTCGTGATAAAAGCTTGTCTGCAATTCCCAACCCCTCAGGGTCAATGTCTCCTGAATAATATAAGGTGCAACCGGAAGCACAAAGCATATCTATTACAATCAAAGCGGCGGTTCTAAGTTGTCCGGAGGTGCACATCATTGATACAGGCAAGTCTTTAAGAACTTCGCACATATGTGAGAATACCGTCTGGTTTTCAAAGATAAATACTTTTTTTCCAATGCAGTCAGCCTTTTTTATTTTGTTCAGGTTTGACATAGTAACCAGGTAAGATTCCTTGTTTCTTATGAACTCTTCATATCCCGGGTGAGGGCCCTTTTCTGAAAGCATTGATATTCCATATAAGGCAACCGTACTTGAAATATCGTCCGGTTTTATGCCGGATAAATAATACAATTCCAAAATTTCCTCCGCATTGCGGCATTCCGTCTTACCCTTAATATAACTGAGAGCCCATATGAGAAGCCGTCCCGATACCGTATTTCTATCAAAATAATGTGGGTTTGCTGTAATTTCCGCTCCCAGCACGGCGAGTCTAACCTCTTTTGTCTCACAGGAGTTTAAATACTTTAATGCATTTAAAGTATGTTTTACAAAATCATAGATCTTTTCCTCTGATTTCTCATATTCTCCCATAAGCAGATTATAGCCGTACTTCTTTTCAGTTATAAGGGCTTTCATCCATGAGGCTCCCGAGTGGTCGGAATTTTCCGCCTCTCTGTAAAGCCTATCTAAGAATTTTCTTTTCTTTGTATACTTGATTTCTTTCAACCTTTTATTAGTCTGAAGCTTACATGAGAAATATTCTTCCAAAAGCTCTTCAAGTGATATATCACTATACTTAATTTCACCCAAAGTTTTTTCAAAATCCTGCATTTTAAACTTGATTTCCTCATCCGTGAAGCTCCCTCCGAAAAATCCCCTAAAAGCTTCTCTTTCCTCCTTAGAAGGCTTTGAAATAACTATGCTCCCAGCAGCACGTCCATATTTTCTCCACTTTTGCAGCATAAGCTTAAAAGCCCTGTCAAATCCCCTATTATTTTTAAAGTATTTTACACATTCCTTTTTCATAGGCTGCCTCCAATTACTGATCCAAAATTTTCTCCCTTCCATTCCAGATATAATGGATTACCGTAACTACGTTAGAATTAGCCGATCTGAGAAGTTCGGCAATTTTCAGGGAATCTACTGCTTCGTAACATCCCCAAAGTGCCTGTGAATTCATGATGTAATCAAATTCTAGTTGATGTACCAGCTGAAACATACTGCTTATATTCATATCATCAACTCCCGCAAATGCTTCATCTAAAGCTATTATACGAGGATGCTGGGAGCTGTCTGATTTTTTATACTGAGCATTGACGGCTGCAAACAAAGGAACGTACATGGCCATAGCTTTTTCTCCACCGCTGAATCTGTTAAATGCACTGTTCGTAAGCTCTTTTTTCCCTTCGCCGTCACGATAATAATACATCCTGAATTCAAACCATTTTCTATAGTCTAGGGCATCCCGCACCAAATCCAAATAGTTAATTACGTCACCGTTTTCTTCAGCTGTCTGCTTTGCAGCCCGTACCTTGCTCCTAAAATGCATAGATACATTTTCTATATCCTGAGATGTTAATAGTTCCCTGTCTCTATTTAAAAGTTTTTCCAACTGTAATGTATCCAGTTCTCCTTCTCCGTCAGCAGGTCTCGCCTTCCAATCCAGTGAAAATGTAAGTGCCATAGATGTTTTCATATCCTTCATAAGCCCGGACATGTCATTGACCCATCTTCGGCTTTCGGCAATTCGACCGCTCAACTTTCTGCTCAAAGTATCAGCTAAAATATCTTCAAATAGCTCCCTGTCTTTTTGCAGTATCAGCAGCTCGTAGCTTTCTATCTCAAGCTTTACCGCATTATAAAATTCTTCCAGATATAGTCTCTGTCCTCTCCATGTTGAAACAATCCTTTGTCTCTTCCTGAGAATAAAAGCATCCGATGGATCGTCCTCAAAACAGTCTTCAATATACGTCCCGTATCCCACCAAACTTCCGCTGTGCTGCTGATAGTTCTTATTAAGTGAAGCCACAACATCAGCGACAGATTTATTTTTGTCTGTTTCTCTAAGCATTGCAGCTGCTTCCGTGGCGCATTCGGATATGGATTTTTCTTCCCTCTCTATGATGAGTCCCAAGGAAAGTTCCTCTGAAAAGTATTCTCTAAGCTTTGATTCTGCCTTGTTTTTAATTTCCGCATCAGAACTTAGCTGCAGTATACTCTCAGAAATTAAATCCTTTTCTTTGTTAAGTACCGCAAGGGCTGTATTTCTTTGGTTGAAGACCTCTGTATTTATTTTAATATCTCCCAAAACGGATTTAAGCTTTTCAGCTTTTTCTTTGTTCTCAGGATTATTTAAAAATTCTTCATATTGCTTTTCCTGAGCCTCACATTGAGCTATACTGTTATTAGCCTTTCTTTCATGTAAAAAATCATCATCCATTTGCTCTTTTTCGCTTGTGATCCATTCTTCTTTATTAGTATAATTAATTTGAGCATTCTTCAAATAGTTTATAATAAACATTAGCTGTGATAAACACGTCTTGTATTCCTCCACACCGGCGCATGCTTCCGTATATGCCTCTTCAGTGCGTGCATATGGAAGGCTTTTACAGGTTTCTATAACTTTTTGACGGCACTCATTGGCAATATGAAGAAGTTTTTCTGTTTCTGAAGATTTTGTATTGTACCTTTTAGATGCATCTTCATAATTTCGCCTGTATTCTCTGGTCATATCAATAGCCTCGTCCAAATCGTCGAATTTGGGCAGAGATGTATATTCACTATCTAAAATGCCAATTCTTTTTTTAATATCATTAAGGCAAATATTCAATGCACCTATTGCATTGATTAATTCTTCAATTTCACAACGTTTTTCTTCTATAAGGCGTAATTTTTTGTTTTTCCTTGCTAAATAGCCTACATAGGAGGCAGGCTCCCTAACAGCACTGTGCCCCTCAAGGATTCCATTCTTAAAATATCCGTCCGTTTTCAAGACAAGAACAGCTTCTTCTTCATCATTTTCATAGATGCATGATATTATGTTTTTTATTGCCTCATGAAAATCTGTATCTTCTGTTGCGATAACTAATCCCGAGTACGAGGATGTACCTGTCTGTACTGTATTAATCAGGATATCGGAAAGCACCGACAACTCTTTTTTAGCTCTGTTGTAATCCTTTGGAGGAACTACAAGACTGTCCAGCAGACCAGAATCTTTCAGCTGTTCCTCCAACAAATCCATAGCTTCCTGATTTTTATCCGGGCTAAACTCCACCGCCTCATAAAATGGCATAAAGCTAATGTTTTTATTTTTGAGTATATTACGTGCTTCCTCCGTGGCATCTGAACGATGAGGAGCGGGGTCTTTGGCAGCTAATATATCATTAAGCTCTTTTTCTGCCTTGTTTTTCTTTTCTGCAGCTTCTGATATTTCTCCTTCTTTCTTGATTTTTTCATTTATAAGTTTTCTACGAAGACTTTCTCTGATTCCTTCGTATATGTCTCTGATAGATCCCAAATCTCTGGGACCAGAATATTTTTTTATACCCGATACTATAAGTTCAAGGCTTCTGCCATCTATATTAAGCTCTTTGTTATCGGATGAAGCAACATAAAAACCTTCTATTATTTCATCACGGCATCCTGATTCTATACTGTCTGCATCATTTAACTGCTCATAACAGGAATCCTTCTCTATACTTAGCCTGTTCAATTCTTCAGAAGCCTCATCCCATTTTTTCTCAGCCTCTGCAGATGCATTCAGTGCAGCTTCCCCTTTTTTAATTGCACCCTCAAGCTCTCTTACCACACCTTCAATCTGATTATAAGAAGCCTGAAAATTCTGAGACTGCTTAAGTATCACAATATCTCCGTGAAGGGGAAATTCAAGTATTTCATTAATATTCTCCATCTCCTGAATCGTAGAATTAATTTCATACTCAAATTCTTCAATTTTATTTTTAAGTTCTCTAACCTGACTATTATATAAATTCAATTTCTGTTTTCTGCCATCTATGCGCTGCAGATAAAAACTCTTTTCCTCGTTTAGCTCACCCCTGCGTTTTTTACATTCCACTAATTTTTCAGCAGCAGCCTCAATGTCTGCAACATCTAAAGCATCCCTCTGCCTTTCAAGCAGGGCAATCAAATCTTTTAGCTGTTTTATTTCTCCCTGACATTTATTCTGCTCCTTGGAAATCCTATCAAGCTCATTTTGTGCCTCCCTAAGCTTTTGTCTTGCTCCATCAGCACTTTTATTCATTTCCAAGTATGCTGTGGCCTTCCTGCCCAACATGTAGCGATTATAATTTCCATATTCATTCCGTATGCTTTGAATATCTTTATACGCTGTTTTTAATCCGTCAAGTCTTACTTGTATGTCATCCATTTTTTCCATGGCATCAACCATGGCTCGGAGATCTCCGTCGGACAGCGACTGCAGAGAATCATTTAGTATTTCATACACCTTTGTAGGCTTAAGCTCCTTTGACAGTTTCGGAGCACGTACCTTTATCAAAAGTCTTATAAATTGGTCGTACTGCTCAATTCTGGGAAATCCGAATATATATTTATTTACCATGGTCATATATTCCTTCTGAGCTTCACAGAAAATGTTATCCTGCGCCAGTGCGTTTTTTAGTTCCTGCTTAGTATATGGAATATTCTTACTGCCTATTTTCCGGTATAGTTCAAAGTCATATCCTGCACGTCTGCCATCGAGAATTATAAAGCCCCAAAAATCCATAGGCTTTCCTTTTTGAGCTCTTTGCCCTATTCCAATAGTTCTGTACTGTTCTGTGTTTTCTTTCTTAAATTCCAAAAAAAGATAACCCGTTTCATCCTCCTTAGTCCCATCGCCTAAGAAATAATATTCCATCCTCCTGTCGCTGGAGCCGAAGGGATCAAGCCTGCTGGGAGTCCTGTCACCATCAAGAATGAAAGGTATGAAGCTCTGTGTGGTTATGGATTTGCCAGAACCGTTTTGTCCTCTCAAAAGAAGCCTGCCATTTTCAAATATAAATGTTTCCGTATCATAAAGCCAGAAATTTACAAAGCCTATTCGGTTCATGTGCCAGCGATTACTCATCTTCAGTCTCCTTTTCCAATTTAAAATCTTTTGGATATATGCCTCTGAATTTACCGACTCCGGGATATATTATCCACCCATATTCGTTTTTTTCCATAAGCATCCACATCTCCATGTATCTTGCAACAGCTGCTGCAATCTTTACCGCATCCATTTCGCGGTACTCCTTGCTCCATGCTATTTCATATTCTTTCTTACATTCAACAATCATCTTCATAAAATTCCCGTTGCTCATGACAATACAATCGTCATTCCTTTTTTCTAATATTCCCTCATGAACCATGTCAATTATTATGCCGCAAATCAAAAGTACTATTTCAGAAAGGACTGAATCTCCCGGATACCTCTCTCCAAAGCAATCTCCTTCCTCCATAACAAAAAACGCAGCATTTTTATGGATGTGAAGATTCCCTCCTAATCTTTCGGAAAGATTTTTATGAACCCACTGCCTTTGATTTTTGACGTATATTGAGTCCTGATCATCACTGTCCTTCCAGTACATGGCAGGGGAGGAAGTCAGCATCCTGTATACTCTGTTTATCCTGTAATGTCCTCTGTCGGACATCCCTGAATCAGAATTGAGATTTTCAAAATCCCTGTAGGACTCATAATCAGATATACTATATCCGAAATTGGTTGCAAAATAACGGGACAATCCCGTATTTTCATACAACACCTCATGCTCCATACTTGATGATATATCTGAGCTGGACCCTTCATATGCCTTAAGCATGCCCATATTTTCTATAAATTGCAATGCTCTTATAAGGGATTTTCTTTGGGTAAACATAGTCCAATCCACATCCATATATTCCCTCATCTGAGCCTCTACAAAATCCACTAATTCTGAAAGCAAAAACTGTTCATAGTCCTCCTTGTCATCCATAAAAATAAGCAGCGAGCAAAGTATGCAATAATCACGTATATCTGTAAATTCAGTAATTCCCATGGATGACTCTGCATAGGCGGGAATTTTTTCCGCCTTTATTATTTTCTCATTTTCAATAATCCTCCAGCCAAGCAGTTCATTGAAAAACCTTTTATACAAAGGCATGTTCTTTTTAGCTGCCGCATATAGCTCCTTATCTTTTGACCTGTCTATCCAGTAATTTTCTGTCAGAACCCTTGCATCACTCATCCGCATCCTCCTCAAATTCAAGCACATATGAAGGCATCACAAGATTTCCGTCCTCACACTTAAGTGTGCATATTCCAGTCTTTTTAACGAGCTTATACTTTTTCCCGTATTCTGTTCTTCCTGTCTTTGAAGCGGTCATACCTGCTGCAGAAATCCATCTAAGCAGAGCCGTCCTGGTGCTTTCCGGCACAACTTCATCAATAGCCGATATATCAAGCTTGTTCTTATTAATATATTTTAGCACCATTCTCTTATCCTCATCCATTTGCTCAAGATACGCATTTCTCTGCAGAATCTTTTCAAATTCCTTATTTTCAAATCCCGACTTATCTATACGTGGCTTGTACTTTCTTGTGCGGGGTCTGAGTAAAAATTCAGACGGCTCCTCCTCATAGGTACTGCTAAAAATACTGTCAGTGCTTCTTTCTGCATTTGCCTTGAAATGCCTTACACGCTGTATTCCAAATAAATGAGCGGACAATTTATGTGCTTCTTCCACATCACTGCACTTCAAAAACATTTCAATAAATTTTTTATAATCACTTTTCCGGCTTATTCCCCAATTCTGAAGCTGGACTATCATAGCTGCATTCTGCACAATCTTACGGATTATGTCATCGGTTATTTCCATAACCCTGACTCTCTCACTTATGCTGCCGCCTTCCCCAATAAACCAATTTTTAAGTATGTACCACTTTCTGTTTACATTGTCCGCAATGTTTTCTTTAAGAGATTCTCGGCTTTCCGACATAGTTCTGGGTATTTCCAGTTCACTCTGCACAACCCTACTCAAAACGATTTTTCCACTTTCATCAGAAATCTTTTTTATAGCTGTTTCTATCATAGCAGAGTTAACCTGCAGCTCCTTTACAAAATCCTTTAAATACGTAATAAGCCTGTCTTTGTGCAATATAAATTCTACAGACTTAAGAAGCTTATCTGCATTTCCCGAGTAAAACTCTCTCAAATAATCCTGATAATTCTGATTCAGCCTTCTGAAATCCTCCTGCAGATTATGCCACCATTCATTAACCTGTTTCAACGGCATTGATCTCATATCCTCAAACTGTTCAATTCCATGATATATTCTCAAAAACAAGTTCGGCGACAAGCTACCGCTCCCGATAAACAAATTTTCAAGTCTCATGGTCATCCTCTCTATTTCAACTGAATACTCAGACATGGAATACCTGAACTGCTTGTTTTTATAATCAGCTATAGTGTAGACACGCTTAGGATCCTGAACCGTAACAAGATTTTTCCACTCCACAAGCGCATTCAAGTCTGATTTAAGTTGTTCCATAGTATAATCCTGAAACTCGGGATGTGTTTTTATAATTTCGTAAACATCCTCCTTGTACAATTGGAAATGCACCTTTTCATATTCTTGAAAAAATATACGCATAATCTTCCTGTAGTTAGGAGCATTTATAGTACTCAAATATGTTGTTTCCTGTATTGGATGCAAATACTTCATAAAATACCTCGAAAAATTTATCGCACTTTTATTATTTTTACGCAAAAAAAATCTGATAATTAATTCTACATCATTTCATCAGATTTTTCCATATGTTTTGCTATTTTTACCTTCACCTACGGGCTAAGGAATTTAGATTTCTCAAATTATCTTGCTACCACCTGAGCCGTATGAATCAAGAGATTCACGTACGGTTCTGTTAGAGCTTGCACCAAACCTCGCAGATTTCATTATACTTGTCCATAGAAAGATTAAATGAAAATTTCGCAGTTGCCTTAATGTCTGCCCACTTGACATTCCTTGTACCCTTCACACCGATTTGATGCAATGTATCATACACATTGTACACGTCGATTCTACGTTTTGCACTATTTAATTTCGTTTCAACATATTGTTTTGCGCCTTCCTAAAATTCCCTCTATGATTGAGTTTCATAAAATTCTGCATTTCTTCTCTGCTTCGTGGAGTTCTGCAAAACTCTAATAGCCTTTTTATATCTTCGGTAGCTTGGTCGGTAGCTTTAGAAGTAAGCGGAATAATAGTTTTAAATAAAATGTTGTCCCTTAGGCTAATTCTTCGGTCTCCTTCTAAATAAAAATTATCATTAAGATGCTTTGAAATAAATTGCATCAGTATTTTGGAGATACAATTTTCATTAAGTTAAGTGACAGGCACAGCCAAGGTTCGAATTAATCTTTGATATTCCAATAACCCGCTGTATCTGAACCAACACGGACAATAAGATTTTCTTCTTGAAGCTTTTTCATATTTCTTTCTATTGTCCTAATAGTTTTATTCAATTTTTCACTTATCTCTGCTTGAGTGATATATTTATCTTTATTAATAAGGCTAATAATAATTTCTTGCGTCTTATTAAGTTTAACCATTTTTACACCGACATTCTCACCGACATTCTCACCGACATTCTCACCGACATTCTCTATAGGAAAATTAACTTTTAAAAAATTAGGGCTAAACTTAAATATACTTCGATTATATTTTTTTAATATTCTCTGAACGCCAGAACCAAGTTGTTCTACTAACTTAACATCTTTAAAAACTCTCATAAGTTCCTTGTTCCTTGGGGCTGAAATGCCTTCAAAAAATTCTTCTTGACTTAATTCTTGAGGTAAGCCCCCTGATGATGTAATAACAAATTTATCTGAGAATATTTCAAAAACTGGAGGTATTCCATTAGAATAATCATTGTGAATAATTGCATTTATAACAGCTTCCCTTAATGCGGTAGGATCTACGATACGCTTTTCTTTTCTCAAAGTTTTTGTAATTTCAGTTTTTGTTACATTTTCAATATCTAACTTACTTAATATATTCTCAGTTGCTTTAATCAATGAACAATATCCGAATTCTGCATTTTCAATTAAATCAGCTTTATCAGCTCCTGAATACTTTGCAACCTTCATGGAAATTCCATTTTCATCAGCTAATAAATATGCAGCATAATTAAACTTATTTTCTTCATTATATAATTCTAAATTATTTAAAAATTTATCATTTAAATCGTATCCATTTTCTTCGTAATAAATCTTAAGTTGTTTAAATGTTAGATCTTGTCTAGGTGATAAAAGTTTTCCAAGTGAATTCCTAATTCTTTTGGAATATAAAGAATCAATCATTTCCATAGTCATCTGTTGAACAGTAGTACCTACTCTTATAAGGCATCCATTTGGAGACAACCCATACTTTCTTATATAATATGGCTTTTCAGGACCGCTTGATATAGCAATTTTAATAATATCTTTATCTTCCATTTTAACGGTCATCACGTCAAACAATCCCATTGTAGAAGGGTATATATTATTTTTTATTTTATCTACGATTCTTTTCTGAAGATCATCAGAATTCTCTACACCAAAAATAAATCCGTCGTCTTCAATACCTATATATATTTCTCCGCCTTCAGCATAATTTAAAAAACCTACTACTTCCTTCTCCAAACTATCATTTAATTCTCTTTTGAATTCAACACGGTTGCTTTCATTCATAAATATCCCACCTATTCGAATATTTTTTATTAAAATAAATTATTATATATCTATTATACTATAATTTAGATATATTCAAACCAAAATTTATTATTTAATTTCAGTGCAAATTTAAATTCTACCCTTAGTTTTCTTTCAATTTGAATCCCCTCGGCAAATAAATCACATTTCTTTTGTTACAATTGCGTATATAATATAAACATAATAAACAATAAAATAGGAGAATGATAATCAATATGAAGTCTCCTATCCTTATTACATTTATAGTAGTATGTCGCAAAACCTACGTTAGCTCAAATTCTAGCCAATTCAAATAACTTAAGTTGCAAACAATAAACATTGAAATATCAACATTTCGCAATAACTTAAATAACTTAAGTGACAGGCACCGAGAATTTTTCCAAAGTGTATCCATATGAACTAGAATTACTTTTATTAGAATTTACAGAATTTAAATTATTGTAATTTTGATATTTTATCCAATACATTATAGTTAATTATTCGTTCGAGGACACTGTATTTAGGTTCTATTATGATTTCACCCTCCCTGCTTATAATTCCACCGTTATACCCAGCGTCAGAATCATAAAAAATTGCATATCCGTCATAACCGAATACTAGATCCAAATCATTATCAAATAAATCTTTCATTGTTGCCATCATTGAAGAATAGCTTTTATTTACCTCCATGTCTACGCTTTCATCCCCATAAGTTGTTACAATTTCACCTTTTTTATTTATTCTACGCCAAACATCTTCTAATTTAATATAAGCGTACCCGTTAGAAAAAGGCCTTACATACTTCGGATCAAGTTCAGGTTTTATTATAATATTTCCTTGTGCATCAATAAATCCAACCTTATCATTTTCATAAAACATTCCCATTCCATCTGAAAATGTTATATTGCTTTCATATATTGGCTGTATAACAAATTTCCCTTCTTTATCAATTACTCCATATTTACCATCTGCCTTAACACAAGCTAATCCATCAGAAAAGCCATCAGCAACATCTTCGTATATAGGCTCAATAACAATTTTGCCGCTTTCATCAATAAATCCATATTTCTCATCGATCATTACACAGGCCATTCCTTCTGAGAATCCGCCAATGTAATCAAAGGCAGGTTCAATTACATAGTTACCTTCCTTATTGATACATCCCCATTTATCTTCTAATTCAACACAGCTTAGACCGTTTGAAAAATCCTCAGCATAATCATACAAGGCATATATGGCTATTTTGCCATCCTTTGCATTAATAAACCCATACTTGCCTTCTTTCATAAATTTAATCATGCCATCATTAGATAGATTTCTTCCCGCAACAAAAGAATCCACAATATCTTCTGAAACAGTATTTCCTTTTTTATCTATTAAAGCATATCCATCATCAATATACACAGCTGCAAATCCATCTGTAAATTTGTATGCTAGCGGAAATATATCATTTGGTATTGTGAATTGACACTTTATAACCTCGTTTCCGCTTTCATCAACAAATCCCACTAACCCATTTTTAATTACAGTCCATAAACCTTCACTATAACCTCCTGCTGCTTGATATTGCGGCTCTACAATGACATTGCCTTTTAAATCAATAAAACCAAATCTACCTTTGATATTCACCGCAGCTAATTTACCATAAAATGGAGCTGCATCATTATAGTCCGGATTTATAACAACTTCTCCTTTTTTGTTAGCATAACCCCAAGCTCCTTTTATTTTAACAGGTATCAATCCGTTAGCCAAAATAGGAGTTATACTATCAAATTCGTTAAGTACTTCATCATTTATGCTTAGAAGCATAACCTTGCCGTCATTCCTTGAAATGATTAAATCATCTACATATATGTCATCCTTTGAACTGTCTAAACTTTCCCCCTCACAACCATTTAAAAATAAAATGATAATAACAAATAATAATAGAACTATATGTTTGCTATTTTTTTTACTCATGGTCATACTCCTTTTTTACATTATATTTTGAATTTATGCACTCAGCATTTAGCTAGAATGTTTGTTGATAACGTTTGTCCTGCAAGCTTGCACTTACATCTTTTGTTATTCTGTTTCCATATAAGTTTTTCCATTTTGGGGCTAATAAGTTTTCTATTTTAATAATACTTTGAATAGCAAAATTTACTCTTGAATCATTATCACTTCGTAATCTGCAAATTTGTTCATCTGTTGGCTCGTACCAACTTTGACTAAAATTCTAAATCTGAAAATAAATCATTGCCATTGTCATAAAAATATTTTAATATTACCGCAATAATATATATTTGTATTGAAATTTTATTTTTATCTTTATTGGTTAATTCAAACAATATATCAGGTATTTCTTTATAGCTGTTAAAGTGAATAGGCATTATCCGATAATTGCCAATCTCAAAATACTCCTTCAATGATTCTTTGATTTTGTCATGTTTAATATCGATGTAAGTAATTCCAAAAAAATCAGGTTTCCCTCCTCTTTCCAGGAGCCTTGCAAAACCAATTACCTTAGACTTCATTTTAACATTCTTGTAAAGGAGTCCACATTCTTCTCTGAGTTCTCTTTCCATTGTAATCTTCACCAGTTCCTGAAACGTTTGTTCTGATTTCTTCTTATTTCTAATAAGTTTCTTTAAATCCCTGAAGTCGGTTGAGCCTGAGCCTGAAGGTGCTAACCTGCCGCCGTTTGCAGCAGATTTATTTGATTGACTGTTAATTATTATGTAATTATCATTAGTTATTGCTAAAGTTGATCCACCTAAGTAGTTCGAGCAAAGACTTTCGCACAATTGTATTAATTCACCATTTTCATCCAATAATAAATCTTCACCTTTGAAAACAAACGGATCATAAATGTTTAAAACGCTCTTAAGCTTGGTATAAACCATTTCATTTGTGCATAATCCTTGAAAGTAATCGGTTTTCTGTACTCTAATTTTGTTATCTTTGTTAAGGTATATTTCATCAGCTAATCTAATCAATTGGCTGTTGTATATTGTACTTTTTGCTTTAAATGCTTTATTAAGAGCAAAAGGAGCTATAAGTTTTATTTCCTTAGATAATAAAAACTTGCCCGAGTAATCCAGGTTCAATGAAAACTTGTCCGAGTAAATTAAGTTGTTGACCTCGTTACTCATTACATATCTTTCATTATTAAATTCCTGAATACTATACCCGTTCTCCCTGTAAACATATGGCAATATGATTTTATCACGAACACTAGCCTTGTAATTACAAACATCAATTTCAAAGAATTCATTATTTCTTTCATCTAATTCTTGTGTTTCAACATGAAATTTATATACAATTGAAAATATTGAGAATGCAATAACTAATATTTCAATTGTATTTCCGTTACCTTGTAAGTTCTCAGGAATTATGTTTATATACATTGAGAATATGCCAACCACTACTCCCAATATACTATAAATATAGTTATTACTAAGTCCAAATATCATCAATCTCTTTTGAATTTCTCCAATGAACCTTTTCATATTCCATTCTCCTAACATTGGTGCTCTGCATATATTAAAATAAACATGAATATATCATGTTTATTTTTTGTTTATATCTATCTAAAATTGCTTAGTGCTTAACTTCTTCCTTAAACCAATACTCCATAAACAAAGCTATCATAACTCCAAGCATGCCGCCTATTACTGCACCAATGATTGTATTTAAAGCATTGCTTGGGCTGGTTTTTTGAGTAGGAGCTACAGGTGGTGAAGGAAGATATACACTTGTTTCAACAACACCTATTACACTGGATTCAAGCTTCTCTGCTTGTCCGGTCTCATAATATTTATTTAAAGCAGAATATTCTTTATTAAGCTCTTCCAAATACCTGCTGTTTAACCTTATTGTATTTTCAATATTATTTATTGTCTGCTTATTTTGGATTATATCATTTTCAATCTTAATATAGTTTGGATTAACAGTATCAACAGGAATCACATAATCGCTGTTTGATGTCAACTGTGTCTGGATTTCCAGGTTACCATTACCCTTAGCAATTATCTGAGGAGTTGCAGCCAACAATTCTTCATTTTTCTTTAATATTTCTTTTACACTATCCAGTTGATTTTCCTGAGCTTTGACATCCATGCTGAAATCATTTATAAAATAGCTGATGGCTCTTTCCTTAGTCATAACATCCATAAATTCCACATAATTGTCATACAATGTCTGTGCAAGTTTTAAAGATTCTTCTGGATTATCAGCAGAAACAGTCACTTCAAAGCTGTTTTGAACAGTATTTGTCTTTACATCAGACTTTCCAATTAATATTCTTTTCTTAAGACTGTCCACAGATACTTCTTCAGAATTATATTCCATATCCCTTATGGTACTGATCAATACATCATTGCTTGTAATCAAGTTAATATACTGATCATTGGTTGTTATAGGAAGCTTATATTCACCATACCTTGTTGTATAAGTTTCCGGCATGCTTATGACTATGTTTAGCTTTGTGTCATAAACAGGCGACAGCACAAACATGCTGAACATTCCTGCTAATATTGCAACAACCAAAGTAAGACTTATTATCATCTTTTTCCTTTTCCACAAGGCCATAATAAGCTCTCTTAAGTCTATTTCATCATCGTTATATTGTATGTTATTTTGATTTTCGTTCATTATTAACTCTCCGATTATATATTTACTTTAAAATCCACCTGTTAATTATAACAGCAAAACAATTCATATTCAACATAATTTCAACAATGTATATTATTGATTATTCGGTGCGCATTATACTCATCTATCAACGGACATGCAAGTCTGGTAGCTTTTGGATGCCTTTAAGCAATAAAAACATTATAGATAGTAATACAAAAAGAAATCTTAAGCTGATTATGCTGTTACACCAATCAGTGTAATTGCCATTGCAAAAAAATAGAACGTTACAGACAGGGATTATGATGGATTATATCTTGTTCTCTGTGTTTTCTTTGCCTCAAAATTTACCCCAAAAAAGTGGACAGTTTGTACAATCCCTCATACAAAAGGCTAGTTACATGGCTTTCCAGGCTCATATCCTGAGAGTTTTGAAGTATCTACTTTATTAGGCTGGTCCCATATATTTCTTAATCTCCTACTCCAGATTGTGCTATTCTCGAACCCTAAATATTAATTAAATCACCCAGTTCACTTCTTTACTATCCAGCGCTCAGTCTCTCTGATGACTTGGTTTTCAAATAAGTAATGGTAGATTTAGAGTGTTGGAGTTATATGAGAAAAATAAGTCTATTTATTATTCTTCTCAAATTTCCAGATATCTAAGCACATTTTCTTTAACCCACGCTTTGCTTTCCAACCTAGTTCCCTCTCAGCCTTACTTGCGTCTAGTAAGCAAGAGGGGATATTAGGAATGTATAGAATTTAGTAAGGTCTTTGATTTAGTCTTTATATCCATTTGGATTATTCTTATGCCAGTTCCAAGCATCCTTAATAATTTTCTCTAATGAGTCAAACTGTGGCTTCCAACCTAATATACTCTTAGCTTTATCGGATGATGCGATTAATGTAGCTGGATCTCCTGCTCTTCTTTCTTTTACTTCTGCCGATATAGGATGACCAGTTACTTTCCTTGCTGTTTCAATTACTTCTTTTACAGAGTACCCATTTCCATTTCCAAGATTGAACACATCACTGTTATTTCCATTTCTTAAATAGTCCAAGGCCTTATAATGAGCTGAAGCTAAATCCATAACATGAATATAATCCCTAATGCATGTCCCGTCTTCAGTTGGATAGTCATCACCAAACATATAAATCTTATCACGCTTTCCAAGTGGCACTTGAAGTATTAATGGAATAAGATGCGATTCAGGGTGATGATCTTCTCCTATTTTACCGGACTCATATGCTCCTGCTGCATTAAAATATCTAAGAGATACATACTTTGTGCCATAAGGCTGATCGAACCATTTCATCATCTTTTCCATGGCAAGCTTAGTTTCTCCATATGTATTAGTAGGATTAGTTTCATCACTTTCTAATATTGGAATACTTTTAGGCTCACCATATGTTGCAGCCGTAGAAGAAAAGACAATTTTATTTACATTATTTTCTTTCATAACATCAAGGAGACAAAGCATACCATAAACATTATTATGATAGTACTCATAAGGTTTTTCCATACTCTCCCCTACTAAAGAGTTTGCTGCAAAATGAATTACTGCTTCTATGTTATGTTTTTTAAGGACTTTATCTAGTTGGTCTTTATCTCTAATATCTATATTATAAAAGTAGTCAGCTTGGACAGATTCTTTATGTCCACTTTGCATGTTATCTACCACAATTATTTCTTCATTCTGATTTTGAAAATATTTAACTGTGTGAGAGCCAATGTAGCCTGCTCCTCCGGTTATTAGTATTGGCATTATAAGAAGCCCCCTTTCAATGGCTGATTTCAAATATAATATCATATCACCTATCATTCTTCAGAAGCCGCAACTTCTTCATTTCAGAAATACATTGATTCGTAATATTTCATGTAATCACCGGATACTATATTGTCAATCCATTCAGTATTATTCAAGTACCATTCAATAGTTTCTTTTATTCCCTGTTCAAAAGTATATGCAGGCGACCATCCTAATTGAGTTGTAATTTTGGTATTATCAATTGCATATCTTCTGTCATGGCCAGGTCTATCTTTAACGTATTTAATAAGCTCTTCTGATTTACCTAAAGTGTTAATAATTAACTTCACAATTTCTATATTTGCCTTTTCATTGTTCCCGCCGATGTTGTAAACTTCTCCATTTACACCCTTATGTAGAACTGTATCAATAGCAGCGCAATGATCCGATACATGGAGCCAATCCCTTACTTGCATTCCATCACCATAAACAGGTAAATCTTTATCTTTTAAACAGTTATTTATTATAAGGGGTATCAATTTCTCTGGAAACTGATATGGTCCATAATTATTACTGCAACGAGTTGTATTAACTGGCATACCAAAAGTTTCATGATATGCTCTAACTATCATATCTGCACTAGCCTTAGAAGCAGAGTATGGACTGTTAGGCATTAAAGGCATTGTCTCAATAAACATTCCTTTTTTCCCTAAAGCACCATAAACTTCATCAGTTGAAACTTGCAAGAATTTAACTCCATTTTTATATTCCTTGCAGTACTTATCATCAGGATTAACCTTCCAATATTTCTTTGCCACATCCAATAATGTTTGAGTTCCTAAAACGTTTGTAGTCAAGAACACTTCTGGTTCCTCGATGCTTCTATCTACATGAGATTCAGCAGCAAAGTTTACAACATTATCAATATTATATAATGAGAAAATCTCCTCAATTTTCCCTCTATCTGTGATATCTGCTTTAATAAATATATAATTTAGATTATAAGATATTTCTCTCAAGTTTTCCAAATTTCCGGCATAAGTTAATGCATCTATATTTATAATCTTATATTCAGGGTGCCAGTCTAACATTAACTTTACAAAATTACTTCCAATAAAACCCGCACCACCTGTAACTAAAATAGTATTCATAATGTCCACTACCCCTCATTATTGTATTTCTTTTAGGTATCTACCTAAGGCATCTTCCCACTGCGGTAAATTTTCGAAATCATTTTTTTCAAGATTATCTTTAGATAATCTTGAGTTTAAAGGTCTTTTTGCCTTAGTAGGATATTCTGATGTAGGTACAGGATTTACATTTATGTTGATACCAGCTTTTTCAAATATTGCTAGGGCAAATTCGTACCAACTACAATACCCTTCATTTACACCATGATAGGTCCCATATTTAGTAGTTTGAATCATATTACAAACAAGGACTGCTAAATCTTTTGTGTATGTTGGCGCCCCTATCTGATCGTTTACTACATTAATTTCATCTTTCACATGTGCTAATCTCAACATGGTCTTTACAAAGTTACTATCATTCTCTCCATATACCCATGATGTTCTGACTATAAAATATTTTTCCAGTAACTCTCTAACTATTTGTTCACCCTCTTCTTTAGACTGACCGTAGTAATTGACTGGATTAGTTGCTTTACTTTCAGATTGTGGTTCAATACCTTGCCCATCAAATACATAATCAGTACTAATATATACCATCTTAGCATCTAACTTCTTGCAAGCTTCTGCAATATTTCTTGTTCCTTCTACATTAACTACATAGCATTTTTCTTTTTCATCTTCTGCTTTATCAACAGCTGTATATGCAGCACAATGTACTATTACATCCGGCTTACTTTTTAGTATATAATTTTGTGTCTGTTCTTTGTCAGCTATATCAAATTCGTTTCTACTAGCACCAATTACTTCAATTTCTAATTCATTGAGTCTTTTAACAACATCATATCCTAGCTGCCCATTCACTCCTGTTACAAGAACTTTAATACTAAAATTAGTATCACTATCTTTAAGAAAAGGAGCATTCAAATCTTTCTCTGATAAAATAGGATTTTCAACACCCCAATCTATACCAATCTCAAGATCATCAAATCTTATACTTCTATCATATTCCTTAGAATAATATTCATCTACTTTGTATTGTACTTCTACATCATCAGTTATAGTTAAAAAGGCATGTCCAAAACCTTTAGGGATAAATAATTGCTTTTTATTCTCAGCAGACAATTCAATGCTAAACCATTGTTTATATGTATTTGAACCTTTCCTCAAATCAACTACGGTATCAATAATCGCTCCCCTAGCGCATCTAATCATTTTTGTTTGGGCCTTGGGGTTAGTCTGGAAGTGAATTCCTCTCAATGTGCCTTTTTGAGCTGAAAAGGATTGATTATCCTGAACAAAATCAATATCAATGCCGTTATCTGCAAATTTATTCTTTGTATAAGTCTCTGTAAACCAGCCTCTATAATCTCCATATACATCTGTTTCTATAATCAATAAGTCTTTGAATTTAGTTTTAGTTACTTTCATATATTTCACTGCTCCTTTGCACAAAGTCAATTACACCATTATTAATAGCGGATCTTCCCTTCAGCCACTCGTTTTAGGTGTTCTCCATAAGGAGATTTGCCATATCTTTCAGCTGATATTAGAATAGTTTCTTTATCTATCCAATTATTGATATACGCAATTTCTTCTGGTGCTGAGATCTTTATACCTTGACGCTTTTCAATCATCTGTACATAATCTGCTGCTTCGACAAGACTATCCATAGTACCGGTATCTAACCAAGCATAACCTCTTCCTAAAAGTATCACATTAAGGCTTCCATCTTCGAGATACAAACGATTAAGATCAGTAATTTCAAGTTCACCTCTTGTTGAAGGTTTAACTTGCTTTGCAAATTTGACTACTCGATTATCATAAAAATACAAACCAGTAATGCAATAGTTTGATTTTGGATTTTTAGGTTTTTCTTCCACAGATATGACCTTACCAGTTTGATCAAACTCTACTATTCCGAATCTATCTGGATCATGAACATAATAACCGAAAATTGTAGCTTTACCTTTTTCTGCATTTTCTACTGCCTCTCTCAATATTGATGTAAAGCCATTCCCATAAAATATATTATCCCCTAATATCATTGCACAAATATCATCTTCTATAAAATCTTCTCCTATAATGAACGCCTGAGCAAGCCCATCAGGTGATGGTTGATCTTTATATGATAATTTAATACCAAATTGACTTCCGTTCCCTAATAACCTCTCAAAATTAGGTAAATCTTGAGGAGTCGAGATAATTAATATATCCTTAATTCCTGCCAACATAAGAGTTGTAAGTGGATAATAAATCATAGGCTTATCATAAACTGGTAATAGTTGCTTGCTTGTAATCATTGTTAATGGATATAGTCTAGTACCTGATCCTCCTGCTAAAATTATTCCTTTCAATCCTATTCACCTCAATTTACATTTTCATATTTTTAAAATAATGAATACTTGATAATAGCATTCATAGAATTTCTAAATTTTGTAACAATTATAACGAATAAACTTAATTTCAGTTTAAAGTTTGTACACTTTAGTTAGCTTTATAGTAGTTTCAGGACATAGGTGTAAGCTAAACACTATTCTTCTTAATTATAAACACTTATAAATAATTTTATCTTTTATATCATACTCTCTGGACCTGTGTCAATATAGTAGACACAAAAAGTTTAACTTTTTTGACACCGCTCAGGCAGCTTCATGAGCAGCCTGTGGAGTCATATAATTTATAGAACCATGAATCCTTTTACGGTTGTACCAGGATTCAATATATTCAAATATTGCCTTGCGGGCAACATTGAAATCAAAGTATCTGTGATGGTTTACTTCTTCCTTTTTAAGTATGGAATGGAAGGATTCAATGCATGCATTATCATAGGGGTTACCTTTCCTACTAAAGGAATGGACGATTTCTTTTGAAGATAAATAGTCCTCAAATAAACGGCTTGTGTACTGTGTACCTAAGTCGCTGTGCAGAACAATGCCTTTTGTATCTCTAACATTAATGCAGGCATTTTTAACTGCTTTTACTGCTAATTCTGCGGTCATGGAAGTGCCGTATGCGTAACCGATAATCTTCTTGCTATGGAAATCCATAACAGAAGCTAAGTAAGTCCAGCCATCTTTAATGGTATATATGTAAGTGATATCAGTACACCACTTTTGGTTGATGCTGGTTGTTTTAAAGTCTCTGTTCAAGATGTTTTCTTTATCATCTGATGTAACTTTTTCTGAATGATAACGAAACTTTTTAACAACTATGGATCTAATGTCCATTGTACTCATATATCTCTGAACACGTTTAATACTTACAATTATGGCACGGTCGGTTAAGATTTTACGGATTTTGGGAGCTCCATACCTGGATTTGCTTTCTGTCCAGATTTGTCGAATCTCAGCTTTTAATTTTTCCATTTCAAGTTGACGTTTAGAGGGATGCTAACTAAAGCCTTGTAATAAGTACTTCTTGGGAATTTTAAAGCTTTGCATATAAGTTTTACAGTATATTTTGATTTGTATTTTTCGATAAAAGCAACGACTTCTTTTATCGTTTTCTTGCGAATATGGCGGTAGCTTTTTTTAGGATTTCATTCTCCATCTCAAGTTCAGCAATGCGTTTTTTAATTGCTTGATAATCCTTAGTGGTCATTTCCTCATTATCAGTGACCTTGACTGGAGTTAATTGTTTAATCCACTTATATATCGTTACTGTTGCTACACCATACTCACTGCTCAGGTAGGCTACAGAGCTTCCTGAATTGTACAAATCTACAATCTGTTTTTTAAATTCATCCGTATAACGGGTACCATTTTTGGACATTGTTTAACACGCACCTTTCATTGTATTTATATTTTATCGTGTTAAACTTTTCGTGTCCACACTTATATACTAACACCACTCTCTTATTGTATCTTCAATGTTAACTTAGCTTTCTTCATAGGTACCAAATTCCTTTTTGACTGTTTCAAGAGCATGATAGATAATATGCTGCATATCATAGTACTTATATTCGGCTAATCTACCACCGAAAATAACATTATCTAATTGATTAGCCTCCTCTTTATATTTTTGATATAAAGCTGAATTTTTGTAATCATTTACAGGGTAGTATGGTTCGTCACCAGGTTTCCATTCAGCTGGATATTCCTTAGTAACAACTGTTTTAAGTTGTGTGCCAAATTCGAAATGTTTATGTTCAATAATTCTTGTATAAGGTGTTTCAGAATCAGTATAGTTTACAACTGCATTTCCTTGATAATTTTTAATATCTAATATATCATTTTCAAATATCAAACTTCTATATTCTAATCGTCCATGCTTATAGTTAAAGTATTCGTCAATCATTCCTGTAAAAATTATTTTGTTTGCAGAATTATCAAAGTTTTCTTTATCAGAAAAATAATCTTTGTTTAACTGAACATCTACACCTTCAAGCATCTTTCCTATTATTATATTATAACCACCCTCTGGTATACCTTGAAACTTATCATTGAAATAGTTATTATCATATGTAAATCTTACTGGCAGTCTTTTTATAATGAACGCTGGGAGGTCTTTTGGATCTCTGCCCCACTGTTTTTCTGTATATCCTTTAACTAACTTTATATATATATCTTTTCCAACCAATGAAACAGCTTGTTCTTCTAAATTAGATGGTTCTTTGATTTCAGATTCCCTTTTTTGTTCTTCAATTTTTCTCATTGCTTCTTCTGGTGTAATTACACCCCAAAGTTTATTAAATGTATTCATATTAAAAGGCAAGTTATAGATCTCACCTTTATAATTTGCAATTGGAGAATTAGTATATCTATTAAATTCTACAAATTGATTCACATAATTCCATATATACTTTTGATCTGTATGGAATATATGGGCCCCATATTTATGTACATTAATTCCTTCAATATTTTCACAATATACATTCCCACCTACATGATTTCGTCGATCAATTATTAAGCATTTTTTACCTCTTTTTTTTGCTTCATAAGCAAATGTGGCTCCAAATAACCCTGCGCCTACAATTAGATAATCATATTTTCTATTCATAGTATCCTCCTTTATTTTGTCTAAGCAGTAATTTTAATTTATTATATGAAGCTACAATTAATATTTTGTTAAAGATAATATTATAAATTGTTGATATAATCAGATTAATTAAAATAGCAAATGTATTTCTATAATAAAGAACAGTTATAGATGTTGCCATTAAAATTGTACTAATTACTAATTCTTTTCTATTGTATTTAATATCTAAATACTTCCTCAAATCGATTGTACGGTAAATTAATATTATTAAATATGAACATACAGTTGAAATTGATGCAGCATATAATCCAATCTTTTTTATTAAAACTAAATTTATAATAAGGTTCAAAAGTGCTCCAATCGTAGAAGTCATTCCTACTTGCTCTGTTTTTTTGATTGCAATATATATCCCGCCATAAAACAATACAATACTACTTAGAAAACTACCTAAATATAAAATAGGAATCTGGTAATAGGCTTCCGAATACTGAGCATTAATTAGCAAATTAAACAAAATAGGTGTTACTGATATCAAAAACAACATCGATCCAATTAAGAATTTATACAACATGTGAAAAAGAGAGCTATAATATTCTGATGATTCTTCTCCTTCATCAGAAACCCTCGATGCTATTTCAGTCCAAGCCAGATTAAATATAGAATAAGCCATTATAAAAATACTTGGGATTTTGTTTGCAACTGCATAAATTCCATTTGCATCTGCTCCCAGTATATTTAAAATGATAAGTCTATCTGATAAATTTACTATCCATAATGAGATAGTACTTGGGATTAAGGGAATCGAATACTTTAGCAATAAAGAAATAGTTTTAAAAGTTATGAGCTCTGGATTGAAATATAATGATAATTTAACATATCTAATTAGATATAAAAGTGAGATAACATAAGATGTTATCAAGGAAGAAATCAGCAATTCCAAAGTTATAGACTTAAAAAAATAGAAAATTATAATACAACAAAAATTAATAATTGAAAACAAAGCTATGCTAATTGAGTACTGTTTATTCTGCGCTAACCCTCTTGCTACTTGTGCTAATAATCCATGTATAGATTGACTTAAATACAACAAAAATAATAGTGTTGACATCATAACATTTTGAACAGGGAGCAATAATATTGTAAGCGGTAATAAAAAAGTAGATGATATAATTGTATAAATAAGTGAATTAGTAAAATATTTAGAAACTTCATTAGTATCTTTAGAGGAAATTATATACCTAAAAGATGCTTGTTGTATTTGAAGAGTAACTATTGGAATTATTATGGATGCTAATGATATAAAGTAGTCATATCTGCCATATTCAGCTGTGGTTAAGTATAATGTTATTAAAGGTAGCGTGATAAAAGATAATAATTTAGGCACAAATTGACCTATTCCAATTATTATTGTATTTTTTATCAACATCTTATTCTTGTCCATAGTTTTCCTCAATCTTTTTTATATAATATTTTCCTTCATCTTCCTTGATTCATCACATAATAATTTAGCTCTATTTCTTATCTTATCTCTCAAATTACTTCCTTGACTAGCTAGCTTTAATGCATGCGTAACAATTTTATCACATTCATTATCATCAGGCACAACACTATACTCAATTACTTCATCATACTCTAATAATTCTTGTAAACTTTTAGTCTTATGAGAATTTGAGCTCATAAATACACATGGAGTTCCTCCTAGTGATGCCATAATTGCTGGGTGATATCTTCCTGAAATATAAATACGTGCATTAGCTAAAATTTTAGCTGCCGCTATTAGAGGAGTATTTAAAGGTATGACAGGTGTTTTGGTTGCATTACCTACTTCTAATAAAAAATCATCACCTTCACATACATGAACTAAATATACGTTACTATTGAATCCATTTTTCATTTTAATGACTAAATTAGAATATAATTCTACTAATTCGTTAACATTTTTAGTAGCTGTACCTGCAGCTGAAGAACCTGAAATACAAACATATGGTTTTGTGAAATCAAAAGAATAATATGATTCATTTGTTTCAGAACCATGTGGAATATAATATTTCCCATTTAGTATTCTATGATCATCATTTACTAAAGGGTACCAAGAAAACAAAGCATCAGGATAAATCTGTGTATGTGTTAAATCTAAGATTTCTTTTGCATATTTATATGAATATTGTTCTCTAACAGATACTAATTGACTTTTTCTTAATATACCACTAACAATGTTAATTGTTTTCATATTTCTAACCGAATATGGACTATCAGAAAACATGGCATTCATAAAATAAACCTTTTTATCAAGTTTTTGAGCCCAGTGTATCAACATAGATATAACCAAAGATTCTCTCCAAGGAGGTGATGAAAAAATATATGAACCCTCACCATTAACAATAATAGCCTCAAAATCATATTGCCTCAAATCAAATTCCTTTAAATCTGGGTTAGCTGGTAAACATTTAATTAAATTATCGATTGATTTATCTAAGTCAAGTGATATAAAGTCAAAATTGCTATAATAATATCTCCCCCCCTTTTTTAAATATCTAAATAACATATATAATATCTTCTTTAATTCCTTCCAATATTTTAACCTACTCAATACCTCATATCCTTTAGCAGGTAACCCTTTAACAAAAAAGAGTTCCCCAGTTTCATTATGAGTATACTTACCACTTATTGTTCCAACAATCTCATGATCTTCTTCAATTAATTGAGATAAAGCAGTGCTTGTAGCACGACATCCATAATTACCTCTATTCCTATTATCAGCAATGTATACTATCTTCATCAATAAATCACCTCTTTAAAGTTATTAGTAAAAATCAAATTTTCTTCCCAGGTAAATAATTTTCATTAATTCCCAACTTGCCTTTAAAACTATCATGTAGTGCATCTGTATATATTTTTATACATACTAATCCGTATTCTCTCCTTTTATTTAAGAGTACTCTCATAATATTCTTTATAATTACCAACATACAATAGATATAGGTAAGAATAGAAAAAATAATTTTATTAGAAGAATATAATTTACCCATATGAATTGAATTCCGAACACCATAATAGGATTTCCAAGATATCGTTTGTGAATTTTTAACTGTTTTATGATTTAATTTTGCATTGTTGACATTCAATATCCTTGAAAATTGATTAATTCTTAATGAATATTCTGTATCATCGTACCAAATAAAATAATCTTTATTTGGTAATCCAATTGTATTAATTAATTCACGTTTTATTAACAAACCACAGAAAGTACTTAAATGATACTCGAATGTATCTTTTTCATATTCTTCTATTCTAACATCCTCTTGTCTTAGCAGAATATTATTCGTTATTAATCTTCGATGTGTAGTATCAATCTTATCATCTGTTAAAACTGCGCCAGAATACGCATAATAGTAATTTTTTAAAATGTGTTTTTCAATCTCTTCTATGTAATTATTTTCTAACATAGCATCATCATCTATTATTAACACCCAATCTATATCATTACTAACCTGAGATAGAGCAAAATTAAATCCTCCAGATCCCCCAATGTTCTTCTCCAGACTATAGAATTTAATAACTCCATTTTCATTATTTGAAATATAGTCCTCTAAATATTCTTTTGTTCCATCTGTACTGCAATTATCTACTATAATAACTTCATCAAATTTTCTTGTCTGATTTAATATGCATGAAATACATTCCTTTAAAAGAGAAAGTCTATTAAATGTGACAATAACAACTCCATATCTCATATATTTTCTCCTTTCATTTAAAATTTAAAATTTTTGTTCTTACTAATCTTATTCCTATTTATTACCAAAATGAATTTCCACCATATAACTGCATATAACCACCCTATATCAAAAAATGGTCCTATTTGAACTGTTGAATATATTCCGACACATATTAGCGATTGTGTAACTAAGTATGCTACTGTCTTATTGTTATTAAATTTTTTTCTGTTTTTACCCACAATCAAGCCTAATATCGCTACCACAACAATGCTACCTATTCTTCCAAAATCCGAGATTAATGATCCCCATATCGTATCCCATCCTGACGCTAATCCCATTTGTCCAATTGATTCAAGTATACTTCTTTTACTAATACTTACTAATCTGTAATCCAATCCCCATGAAAGTGGTAATCTTCTTGATATTATATTTAGTTGGTATAATCCCAATAAGTATGGACCATCATAGTATTTAAAAACAATTTCAAGTTTAGACAATTGATGAGAAAAATATACAATTATATTAAGATAAATTTTGCCAAAATATCCTAGCATTTCACTTTGCTTGATTATACTATCTGGAAAATCTGTTGCCATGAAATATTCATACATTTGGATATAACCATTCCCATATCTAGTGTCTGATAAAAAAATAAAATAAGTGATAATTATTATTAGTAGTATTAAAAATGGGTATCTTAATTTATTAAAAATCTTATTGTTTTTTAATATTTTTAAAACGCTCTGGTTTTTACCAGAAATTGCTAATGACCATGGTACTGATACAATAGTTGCTAGTAATAAATAAAAAATAGATTGACGCCCCGATATAACTAATGAAATAATAAAATATACTATAAAAGCAAATATAGTTCTCAGTTTAACTTTCTTTCCATAACGAATAGAATAATTGATTTCATAAATCCATATCACTAGCATAATTGGAACAAAAACAAATGATAGTGCGCCAATTTTAGATACTGCATAATCAGGTTTTGTCCCCATAGAAAATCCATTAACTCTAATTATATCAAGAATATAAATAATTGATCCTATTAATGAAATAAAGAAAAAAGTTATAGTATTTATATGGCTTTCATCTTTAAGATACATTTTATTTTCAATATTATCTTGAGTTTTAAACATTATTACATGCAAACCTATCCACCTAAATAGGAAATAAATAGTGAACCCAACTATTAAATAAAAAATAGTTTTTAACGATAAAGGATATGTATAATCAATACCCGAACTATAATATATACCTAGTAGAAATATCCATACTGTGAAAATCCAGAACAAATCACTACTCAATACTATTAATCCATTCTTTTTTATGACCAATAGAAGCAATATAAAAAAAATAACTAAAAATTCTAGTACCATATTTTTTCATCCTCATTAAACACTTAAATAATATTAGATATATTCTTCTAATACCATTTTTGCATCTTCAAATATTTTTTCATTACTTGCATTAATATTTATTAATTTTCTACCTTTTTTAACGCCTTGGAAGAATGCTTTTTTTTCATTCCTATTATGCATCTTTAATGCTGTGTACATTAACGATATTTCCAGACATAACCTACCAACATATAATTTATCCTTATTAAAATATCTTGTTTCTAATACTTTATTTCTCCCCATTAGAAATAATCGCCATAAATCTACACCCTGAGTTGTATCATGGTGATGTTCCACAAAATATTCTTCAGAGGAATACTGCAATATATTATATCCTGCATTAATAATTTTTTTTGCTAGAACAGATTCATCTCCATACATAAAATTTTCTTCAGGAAATCCATTCACTTCTAAAAACTTAGAATTATCAACAAAAATTGCTGATCCATGGGCCTCATTAATTGTATTAATATTATTTCTACATGAAACTTTATTTTGTTTTATTACCCCAAAACATTCTAGCATCTTTAAATAACCAGAATTATTGAGCACCTTTACATTGCCTCTTGAAGTAATATTATATATAGTTGGAGCTACAATGGCACAACTCTCATAATTATCAATAACTTTTTTTAATGAACTAACTAAGTAGTCGCCTACTAAGATTACATCATTATTTAAAATAAAAGAATATTTTAAGCCTCTTTTATGATAAGTTTTTACTGCTCGATTATTTCCTCCAGCATAACCCCAATTTTTATCAAGTAGTAAATATTCAATTTTATCTTTAAAAATTTCCTTTATTCTAGATAAACTATTATCCGTAGAAGCATTATCAACTAATACAACTATTATATCATCGCTTTTTTGTCTCAAACAACTTTCTAAACAATTGTAAGTTTTTTGGAAATCATTATAATTTAATACTAATAGAGCAATTGTTTTTTTCATTTCCTACCCTCCCACTATAATTTCTTTAGAACTAATTATTAAATGGTTTTTAAATATTTGCTTTATTTATCTAAAATAATTTTTAATTAAATATAATAGTCCTAATAATAAATAAATCAAGTATAATTAGCAATATAAGATTCTGTTTACTTTTTATATACTCTTATCTTTGTATATCTTTTAAAATTAAGTTTTGTAATTGTTGGGAATCAAATGGATCAAAAAACTCAACATTTTCATAATCATCTAATATTTCATGAGAGAAAGCACAGTCTGAAGCAAAGATTGGTGCTTGATGCATTTTTGCTTCTAACATAGGTAATCCAAATGTTTCTATATAAGAAGGAAAAATAAGTACTGACTTTGAATAATATTCATACACTTCATTAATATTAAGTGACCCGATAAAATTAACTGGCAATTTCTCTCTCTGAACAAGCTCACGTAGCTTTCTAATTTCTTTATTTTCATTACCATTTAGTGTAAAAATCACTTCGTAATCAATTATACCTTTGTCTTTCAATAATTTGCATGCTTTGATAATAACTTCATGATTTTTATAGGATAACCCACTTGCAGGATAGAAAAACAATCTCTTATGATCACTCTTTTGTTCATATATTTTGTTTATCATTATGTTTAGTTCTGGCTGTTTCAAGATAAATTTATTTCTATTTACATTTGCTTTTTCTATCGCTGCATTCATAATCCACTTGGTTTGAACAATTACTTTATCAGCTTCTCGTATTGATTTAACGATCATCTTACTTATGATATTTTGATAAACCCAAAATTTTAAATTTTCAATTATACTATACCTTTTCTCAACAAAAGGTAGTGGCTGATGCAAGTATAATGTCTGCTTCACCTTAATTTTTGGTACAACAACATTCTGTAGAGATAAAATTTCATCAACTTCATATTTTTCTACTAATTTATGAGCTACAAATCTATCAAAATACAATCTATGAAACCAACTTTTTTTAATCCAAGGATAGTTTAAAACTTTAACATTCTCACTTTCTTTTAGCTGTGGTTTACTTACAACGAAAACCCACTCATTCTCTTTATCTTTTAATGCCTCATGAAAATATTGTCTTAGTATTGTTAATGCACCTCCACTTTCAGCCGGAACATCAAAAACCATTATTTTCATGACTTCCTCCATACCATTTTATTCACTATTCCCGTATAACTCTGAATCAATTTAATCACCTTAGTACTTACATTCTGATCAACATAATTTGGAACATCTTCTCCAAAGTCTCCGGCAGCATTCATTTCAACAGCCATATCTACTGCCTTAAGAACCTGTTCCGTAGTTATACTACCAATAACCATATTACCCTTATCAAGTGCCTCTGGCCTTTCTGTGCTTGTTCTCACTGATACTGCAGGGAATTTAAAATAAGAAGCCTCTTCAGCTATCGTACCGCTATCAGAGACTACACAGAATGAATTCTGCTGAAGATGATTATAATCAGCAAAACCAAATGGTTGTAAACTCCTCACATTAGGGTGAAATTTAAATCTTCGCTGCTCAATATATTTCTTACTTCTAGGATGAGTACTATATATCACAGAAAGATCATAATTTTCTGCCATAGTATTAACAGCATTCATTAACGCCATGAAATTTTCTTCATTATCTATGTTTTCTTCACGGTGAGCTGATAGTAGGATATACTTTCCTTTTTCTAGTCCTAGTGTTTCGAGTACTCTACTACTATCAATTTTTTCTTTATTTACTTTCAATATTTCAGCCATTGGTGAACCAACAACGTAAGTTCTTTCCTTAGGAACTCCTTCCCAATTTAAATAATTTCTGGCATGTTCTGTATAACATAGATTCACATCGCTTGTATGATCCACAATTCTTCTGTTAATCTCTTCTGGAAGATTTTCATCAAAGCATCGATTTCCAGCTTCCATATGGAATATTGGAATTTTAAGTCTCTTAGCTGATATTACGCTGAGGCATGAATTTGTATCACCTAGTACGAGTAATGCATCTGGTCGTTCTTGAACCATGATTTCATAGGACTTAGCTAATATATTCCCCATAGTTTGCCCTAAATTCTCACCTACAACATTAAGATAAAAGTTAGGCTCTCTTAGCCCAAGATTTTCAAAAAACACCTGATTCAGCTCATAGTCATAGTTCTGGCCTGTATGAACCAATATATGGTCAAAGTATTTATCACTTTTTTTAATAACTTCAGAAAGCTTTATGATTTCAGGGCGAGTACCCACTATTGTCATTAGTTTTAATTTATTCATTAAACTTGCCCCCTAATTAAAATAATGTGGATAGAGGTCTTTATGATTATCTATCCATTCTTTCATATCAGCTACCATAGCTTCATAACTAGGTACTTTAAATGAAAAATCAGTTCGATTGTTAATTAAAGACTTGTCCAACAAAAGTTTATCACTTGGTAAAATCTCAATCTGATCATCTTTCATATATTTATTGAAGAGTTTAAGCAACTCATACTTACTAATAGTTTCATTATTAACCAGATTATAAAGACCAGTTAGATTTTCTTTTAATGCTTGTTCCATAGCTTTTGCTAAGGTTAATGTTGTTACACCCGTCCATATGGCTTTTGTAAAACCATGTATCTGACAATCTTGCTTCATGAACCAATTGAAAAGACCAATTCCACTTTCACTCACATCAGGTCCAGTAATTGAATTTCTAAATGTTAAATCTTTATTGTTTTCTAACTCACCTAACGCTTTTGATCTATCATAAAATGTCTCTCCGTCCCTGAACGAGTTCTCTGAGTAATTACCAATCCTTCCCGAAAAAACACAGTCAGTACTCATATGAATAACTCTTGTCCTCATCTCTTTTGTTGTATCACTTAGGAAGTGTGGCAAATAACTATTTAATAAAACTGCATTAGATTTGTTATCTTCTGCATCCTGATTTAAGATTCCTATTGCATTTATAATTGCGCCATATTGACCTTCATTGATAATGTTCTTTAAACTCTCGAAATCCGTGATGTCACCATTAATATTCTTGCAATAATCTACTTCTCTTCTGCTAAAAGCAGTTACATCATGACCGGCTTCCTTAAAATATATAGAAATGGTATGGCCTGCCATACCCGTCCCACCGAGTACTAGGATCTTCATTATCTTCCCTCCCAGCTCTTTAACTCTTCTTGGATATAATCAAGATTTAGTAACTTCTCCTTAATCTGCTCAACATTAAGTCTCACTGTATTGTGTGAGTTGTAATCTTCTACTTGAAGTAGCTCTTCATTTCCTTCAACAAAATATTTATCATAATTCAAATCTCTTTTATCTGCAGGTACTCTATAGAAACCGCCCATGTCTTGTGCACCTACATGTTCTTCCTTAGTTAAGAGCGTTTCGTACAGCTTTTCTCCATGTCGAGTCCCGATAATTTTAATCTCACTATCCGCATTAAATAGCTCTTTAACGGCTTGAGCTAAGTCTCCAATTGTTGATGCTGGTGCTTTTTGAACCATGATATCTCCTGCTTCTGCATTCTCAAAAGCAAAAACCACAAGCTCAACAGCTTCATCAAGACTCATTAAGAATCTAGTCATATTCGGATCTGTAACCGTCAAGGGATGTCCACTTTTAATTTGATCTACAAATAGTGGAATAACTGAGCCTCTCGAGGCCATGACATTTCCATACCTAGTACCACAGATTAATGTTTTTTCTGGATTTACTGTTTTTGATTTTGCAACGAACACTTTTTCCATCATGGCTTTTGAAATCCCCATTGCATTAATTGGATATGCTGCTTTATCTGTTGACAGACAAATAACCTTCTTAATACCCATTTCAATTGCTCCAGTAAGAACATTGTCTGTTCCCATCACATTAGTCTTAACAGCCTCTAAAGGGAAAAACTCACATGAAGGTACTTGTTTAAGAGCTGCAGCATGAAATACATAATCAACTCCATGCATTGCATTTTTTACACTTGCAAGGTCTCTAACATCTCCAATATAAAATTTTAATTTATCATTCTTGTAAAGTTTTCTCATATCATCTTGTTTCTTTTCATCACGAGAAAAAATACGGATTTCTTTTACATCAGTATGTAAAAATCTTTTCATAACCGCATTTCCAAATGATCCTGTTCCACCTGTTATTAATAAAGTTTTATCATTAAACATTTTTGTTTTCCCCCAAAACGTTTTTTATCATATCAACATATTGATTAGTGCAAATTTCTTCAGTATACTTTTCTTCAAAAACCTTTCTACAATTTTGACCCATAGTTTTTCTCTTTCCTGGATTATCTCGAAGTTCAGTTATTGCTTCTATAATTTTATCTTTATCTCCTACTTTCATTGAGTAACCAGCAATTCTATCATTTAAATCTATAGATATATCAGATTCATCTCCCATTATCGCAATAATAGGTTTGCCTGCCATCATGTAACTATATGTTTTACTTGGTACTCCTAACCCTGTTACACCTTCCGCTAAACTTACCAAAAATACATCACTAATATTCAATGCATCTTGAAAATCTTGCCCATGTAGGAAATCATAAATTCTAACATGTTTCAGATCTTCTTCATTGACAATTTTCTTAAGATATTCAAACTTAATACCGTGCCCCGCAAAGACAAAATTAACTCTTGAATCATTACTGTAGTGTCTAATTGCTTCAAGTATTGTTGATATATCTTGGCAAATACCTAGATTTCCAAAGTATGAAATAACTATTTCTGATTTTAACTTAATTTCAGAAAATAATGGGTTTCTCAATGATCTTTCTACCATCATATTGTCAATTATCTTATCAGCATACCAGTTAGGTATTACAGAAACTCTGTCCTCTGATAAATTATCTCGATTATTAATTAAATAATTCTTCATTTCATAAGATATCACTACTAAGCGATCGATATTTTTGAATATGCTCTTATTCATTTTTTTCATCATTTTACTAATAAATCCATTCTTCGAGATACTCTTTGTAATATATCCCATTTCCGGATAAACATCATAACTAACAAATACAACCTTTGAACGGAATAATTTCTTTGCAATTATCGGGACGAAGGGCAATATAGGCGGATTTGAATAGACGATAATAGATTTATATCCTTTGAAAAATAAAATTCTACTCGCTACTGAAACAGTAAATGAAAAGTAATTAATTAGTCTTCCGAGGAAGTTACTACGTTTTAATTGTAGATATTTTAATCTTTTGATTTTTACTCCTTCGTGTACTTCTTCCATTGGAACTTCACCTTCTTTATTGTATTCACTTGGATAGCCACATAATGCTGAAACACTAAAACCAGCCTTTACGAGCGCCTTAGCTGTATCATATGGTAGTGTAGCTGAAGATACATATTCTGGATAAAAGTATTGGCATAAAAACAGAACATCTTTTTTTTCTTTCATCTACATTACTCCCTGCTAATCTATTTCTCCGTCCGTTCAATAGTTTCTCTAAACGAACAAGTCTCATAATCAAATTCACTTGGACCACCTGGCATCATTTTGTCATATACAAACGACCCAAAAACCTTAGCAAATGTCTCTGACATCTTTATCCCTAAAGACACAAAAGGATTAAATATACCTGTTGCTTTAAGTTCTTTACCATGAGCTTTAGCAATTAACTGCACCAGCTCAGTCGTATTAACATACTCTTTGTTTTGAGGGAAACACAATCCACTCAACTCTTTATCTATCGTTAGTCTCACAAATTCAGATAAATTATCTATAAAAATCATGCTGCGTTCATTCTTTACCTTTGGAAATACAGGCACTTTCAGCGCTATACTAGCAAGTCTTGGATAATTCCCTCGACAGTCTTTACCATAAACAATAGGAGGTCTTAAAGTCGCAACCCTAAAAGAGTCGTCTGCTAATTCACTCAATAAACTTTCAGCCTCTAATTTCGATTTAGCATATGGTGTTTTAGGATTAGGGTTCGAATTTTCATCCATAAACCCTGTCTCCTTACCGTAAACACCCATTGTGCTCAAAAAGATGAATTGCTTAACACCTTCTCTTTTCGCTTTCTTCGCGACTTCAACTGCAAGATCTCTATTTACACTAAAATACCTCTCAGTATCATTCTCTTTGACATGAACAATTGCAGCGATATTATAAATCACATCATATGAGCTGAATGATTTATCTTTCCACTGATTTTCTCTCATATCAATAGTCTCCACCTCATACTTATTAGGCCATTGGCTAACCCATTTCTCAAATGAAGTGCCTATGTAACTTCCTGCTCCAGTTATTAGAATTTTTTTCATACTGATGTACCCCTATGAGCAGAATTTATATCAACCAAGCGTTTATCTACATATTTATCTTCATCAAATAATACAACACCTACGGTTCTAAAGATAATCTTGATATCAAGCCATAAACTATAATGTTCCACGTAGTAAACATCATGCTTATATCTTTCTTCAAGATCCAAGTGAATATTTCCACTTACCTGAGCAAGACCTGTCATACCTGGCTTTATATTGAGTCTCTTTGAAATCTCGTCATCGTACTCTTCAAGAGAAGCAATTCTTTCTGGTCTTGGACCAACAAGGCTCATTTCACCCTTTAGAACATTAAGTACCTGTGGTATCTCATCGATCTTTGTTCTTCTTAAAAACTTACCAATGGAAGTTACTCTATCATCATCCTTCATAACCTCTTGCCCTTTTATCATCTTCTCAGATCCAAGCTTCATGGTTCTAAACTTATAAACCTTAAAGATCTTCCTATGTTGCCCTGGTCTGTCTTGTAAAAAGAATATGGGACCTTTTGAAGTCGCTTTAATTAAGATGGCAACTATAATCCATATAGGCAAAAATACTATTAATACTATTAAAGAAAGAATGATATCTATTAATCTTTTAATTGCCTTCTGCATCTCTACCCCTCAATTTCATAATCGATTGGCATCAGATACCCATCGCTTAGTTTAATTTCACCTTCGCTTGGATTAACCTTAGCTGACCAAATCTTAATCACTTTATCTCCATCGTTATAAAAAGCTCCTGGATAAGGATGCGTAACTGCTCTAATGAGTTTATCCGCTTCATCCATTGTAATTGAACCAATAAGTTCTCCATCTTCTGGCTTTCTACCTGGCCACTCAGTTGCCTTAGATTCGTCTTGCTTTGTCAGAACAACTCTGTCATTCACTATGTCATCCCAGTATTTTGAGATAAGTTCAACATGCATTTCATCAACCTTCTTATACAGGTCTGTTGCTGTAGTGCTCTCATTAATCTCAATAACACCCTGACCGATAATTTCACCAGTATCTACACCTTCATCAAGTTTGAACATTGTAACGCCAGTCTTATCAAGTCCTTTTATAATCGTCCAAGGAATAGCTGCTCTACCTCTGCCTACAGGAAGGAGTGTTGGATGCATCCCTATGCAACCGTTAGTCGTTGTTTCTAGAACTTCCTGCTTTGCCATCTGAGACCAACCAACAATAAAAAGCCAATCGATCTCATGCTTTATTAGAGCTTCAACTACTTCTGAATCGTTGATATTATTTATCTTAAGAAGAGGTGTATTCTCTCTTTCTGCCACTTCGTCAAGATAGATTCTTCCAGACTTATTCTTAGCCTTTTCATCTTTCAACGTGATGAGAAGGTCTAATTTTCCACCAATACGATATATTTCTTCAATACAACTCAGGCCCAACTGGACACAAGTAGTAAATGCGATTTTCTTCTTCATAATTTCGATTCCTCTCCAATTAATGTTGAGTTTACTAGATACTAAAAACCTCTTCTAAATACACTTTCAAAGCTTTCAGCATAAACCATACCAGCCTGTCCACCTCTATATGCAGCTAGTCCTTTTAAAGCTTCATCGCTTCTAGGATGTGGATAAGGCCTCATGACCCCTCTATACATAGAAAGTGCTTCTATCTTCATATCTACAGCTTCTTCTCCCACCTCAATAAAGGTATTTGGATTGAATTGATTCATAGATTTATTTAATGCCCATTCAGTTGCAGAAGGTACTTCCATAAAGAGTAATTCCTTTAGTGGACTTACTTCTGATCTTCGTTGAAAAAGTCTCACTGCAGCCTGACATGCAAGAGACGTATGAAAGTGATCATTATTTAAATCAGCTGGATGATGTGTAAAAACAACTTCAGAATTTGTCTCTTCAATTGCTTTTTCTATGAATTGAACTAATTTTAAATGAGGTACTGTATTGAATTCGATATTTGGGAATTCGCATTTAATGACTCTTTTAACGCCTAATAGGCTTAATGAGTTATTGACATCCTCATGAAGTTCTTCTGTCGCTGGTCTATGATTTCTAGCATTTACTTCTCCAGACATAATACATACATTTACCGTATGACCTTCCTGTGCTAATTTATACATAGTGGCTCCTGCGCCTAAAACTTCATCATCTGGATGTGCTACTACTACTAAATAATTCATCTTCCCTACCTCACTTCATGTAATGTAATTTCCTATATAAGTACAAGTTCTCCTATTTTGAGCACCTTCAATTTCTAGTTTATGTATCTAAAAATCCTGATTTATTTGATTCTGATTGGATGCTTAGCCATGTAATGCTTCTGTAACATTCGTTCTGATATCGCTGACTTACAGCCTATTTATCCTTCCACCATACTCACTTCGCAAATACCATCCAACCTACAAAAACGGAATTTGCTTTACTTACACCTCTTTAAGTGTGTCCAAATACAGCTAAAAATCTTGGAGTTGCAATCAAAAATTTAATAACAATAGTCAAAAATACTATTATCAATTCAATTAATGTAATACCCTTGATGTTTTTAAATAAAGATTTCAATCAAATCACTTCTTTCAATATCTACAATTATACCTATCAATTATAATAGTATATCAATTAGTCTTTTAATCTTTAAGTACATATTTTACCTCAATTTTACCTCATGCACACTCTATAGCTTTACTGAACTCTTTGTTTGTTGTTCTTTTATATGTTGGTACTAATTTTTCTATTAAAAAAATAATTCTATCAATATCCATATCATTAGCTGCTTTTTCCAATTCTTTTATTAATTCAAACAATTCATTTTCATCAAATTCGCTGGGTCTTTCTATGAATATTTTTTCTATATTTGTTTTTATTTGATTTTTGTCATGGCTTATCAGCAACTCTTCATAGAGTTTTTCACCTGGTCTAAGTCCTGTATATTCTATATTTATATCAATTTCAGGTTCTAAGCCGGACAGTTTAATTAAATTGTATGCTAAGTCCTTAATTTTAACAGGCTCTCCCATGTCAAGAACAAATATTTCTCCGCCTTCCGCCATGGATGAAGCTCTAAGAACTAATTGAACTGCTTCGGGTATAGTCATGAAGTAACGTGTAATATCTTCGTGAGTTACTGTTACCGGTCCACCTTCTTTTATCTGCTCTTTGAACAACGGAATTACTGAGCCATTGCTACCTAGTACATTTCCAAAACGTACTGCAACGAAATCCGTCTCGCTGTACTTATTATAAGACTGAATTATCATCTCAGCAATTCTTTTTGTTGCTCCCATTACATTTGTGGGATTAACAGCCTTGTCAGTAGAAATAAGAACAAACTTTTCAACATTATTTTCATGAGCTGATTGCACTACGTTGTACGTTCCTATAACATTGTTCTTGATTGCTTCCTCTGGATTTTTTTCCATGAGAGGAACATGCTTGTGTGCCGCAGCATGAAACACTATGTCAATATTTTGAGAAGCAAAAATTTTATCAAGTTTACTTTTGTCTCTTATGGAAGCTATTTCAACTTCTACATCTAGTTTATTGCCATATAATCTGATTAACTCCTGCTGAATGCTATAGGCATTGTTTTCATATATATCAAGGATAATTAATTTGGTTGGAATATATGATGATACTTGCCTGCAAAGCTCTGAACCTATGGAACCGCCGCCACCCGTTACTAAAATCGTCTTTCCTCGGATGTACTCCTTAGTCAGTGTACAGTCCAGGGTTATAGGTTCCCTGCCCAGTAAATCCTCTACCTGGACATCTCTAATCTTTTCCAATATATTGTTGTCATTGGTCAATAGGCTATAAACTTCAGGCAATATTTTTAGCTTGCATTTTGTGTCTGCACAAATATCAAGTATTCGCTTTTTGTTTTCTTTGTCGAGTGATGGTATGGAAATTATTATTTCTTCTATATCGTATTTCCTTAGCATCTGAGGTATTTTATCAGTTATTGATACTACGGGCACGGAATTAATACTTCTGCCTATTTTCGCTTTATCATCATCCACGATGCATTTCACTTGATAACTATTAGGATTATTTCTGCCTATTTCGTGTAATATGGCTAAAGTGGCCTGTCCTGCTCCAACTATCATTATGTTTGTGTAATGACTCAATTTTTTTGAGCTTTTATCACCTATAATCAGCACAGCCCTATAAACCACTCTAATGGCCATGGTACAGAAACTTGTTACAAAAAATGCTACAATATATACGTAATATCTCACAAATATATTTAGTGTCTTGGTTAATATGAGAAACAAAAAGTTAGCCAGTACAGAAGCCTGCAGACATTTAAAAATATCCTGTATGCCTGCATATCTCCATATATTTTTGTATACACCCATTATTATAAACATTCCAATATATACTACAGTGTATATATACCAAGTGTTTAGGAACCAATCTATTTTAGTTGGGTGTACACCACTGATAATATGTGGTGATAAATATGATATAACTGCAATAAATGTGTCTATTAGCACCAATATATACTTGCGGTATTTATTTAATAACTTGAAAACTTTGTTATACATATCGGACATTTTAGCCCCCTGCTACTTTTCTTCCAAAATTCTATTTCTTAATCTAAGATTTATACATATTCCCAATCCTAGAATTATACAAAATATCGGTGTAACACTTACCACGTTGTCATTAAACATACCTGCTGCTAGATATCCAATTACACAAATCAAGCATGACGCACCTAAATATTTTTCAAGAGAATTATAGTTTATTTTGAAATATAATTTCAAGCTGTTTATAATATATATTCCCCATACTGAAATTAATGATATCAGTGAAATGGCTCCCGTATTAGTGGCAATCTGTAAGTACATATTGTGTGGTTTGTCAACAACTGTGGTTGGATCATAAAATACATTTGATTTAGTTAACAAGTCATCCTGTGGAAATGCTATTGGGTAATTGTCTGGCCCCGAACCATAAATTACATAATTTTTAAGCAAGGGTATTGTCCTACCCCAAATATAACCCCTGTTTGATGCAAGACTTTCCAGGCCATCGAGCTGTTTAAAAGTATCAGCTGTTATAGGTTCAGTTAATCTACCTCCAGAGCTTATCATCTTGACACCGCTGTTTGTAAAGTAAAAGTTGAAGTTTCTACCCACCCTAATCACTGTAATACCAGGATATCTTTCAGCAATTGTAATTTTATATCCTGCATATCTTTTGTCATTAATAGTTATTTCATTCCCTTTTGTTGTTATTTCCAATTCATTGTTGTTTTCATCCAGAAAATAAAGCTTATTTCCGTCTATTTTGAAATTCAGCGTCTCTCTGCTTGTTTTAAATGTAAATTCATTTTGTCCCAATATTATATCTTCAAATCTGATTGTTTTTTCATCATTAGCTGATGCCTTGATTGTTTCAATCTGCTCTTTCACATTGAATACTTTTAATCTGTTAACTATACTGCCTTCAGTATAGTTGTTAAGACCTACTAAAATCGAGGCAAATACTATTAATATTCCAGCAGACACCATCCAATATTTTTTAATAATCTTCCTAAAAAGTAACAGTGCAAACCCTGCAGCCACTGCAACTCCCAGATACCCTGCCCTCGAATTACACCCTATCCACACAAACAACATTAAAACCACTGCAATTGCTGATGCAATTCTTTGCTTCCTGTTCTTTGTTCCTATCAGTATAGCAACCGCCATAGGCAGCATCAGTGTTGCAAAGCTTCCAACAAAGTTTGTGTTGAACAATGTTCCGTAAATTGTCTTTGGTCCGAAGGAAAATGAAAGCCCGTCAACCTGAATGTCTCCCGGTACTATCAAGCTCTTGCCTATTTCTGTCTGGAAGAAGTCGAATCCGAAGTACTGACCTACTCCTATTATTCCTTCCACTATCATCAGGAACAAAAATGCATTTACAAATAAATTCACATCTCTTTCGCTATTTACAAAATTGATTGTCAGGAATGTGATGATGACGTAGCTTAACAGGACAAACATGCCTTGATACATATCCACAAATCCCCACAGTGCTGTTTGTGTATCTATGGCGAATATAGTTGATATTATTACAAATATTGCGTATATTCCAAGCGGTATGTAGTATTGTTTTAAATTCTTGAATGGTAATTTTTTTTGTTTATATAATATTATGTAAAAAATAAGTCCTATTAATGTGAGTGCCATTACCCAGCGGGATTTCCAGTAGCTGAAGAAATCCAGGTATTGCTGCTGGCCTGTCCAATAAAGAGATTGGGTTGTACCTGTCAAATCAATGTACTTAGCGTATACTATAAGAGGCACGAAGCCTGCAATCAACAAAAGGGGCATGAAGTAAACCGTTGATAACCTTTTGTTTTCGTAATCTATATTAATAGGTTCTTGTTTTGCTTTTTCTTTTTTGACTTTCAATTTTGGTCCCCCATATTATTGTAGTAATTTGTCACATTTATTTTATGCTTATATATTATAACACGGTATGCTTCAAATGCAAACAAAAATATGCCTATGAACTAAAACGGTTTAGTTTTTATTCCTGGATAAATACAAAATAGCTTAAGAATGTTGGTTTGGTTTAATTATATAACACTATTAATTCAATAAAAATGCTCCCTCTGCAAAACAGCCATATTTTTCTGTTTCTTACAAGGGAGCATATTTTATTTCTTAGATGTTGTATAAAATACCATATTAGTTAGCTGTGATAAATGTTACACTCATATTTCCTTCATTATCAATTACTGTAACTTTTACGACAACATTACCAGCTTGAATAGCAGCTAACCATTCTGCGTCATTTGCATACCCCATTGTTGAATAGTTAGGATCAACTACAGTCTTTATTTCTTGATCAGCTGGTACTGTATTTACATATGCAGTATTATTTTCAGCACCTGAACAGTATTTAACGCCTGTATCTCCTAAATTCAGGTATCCGCTCCATGTCTTTGACTTAACAATTGGAGTACCGTCTGATTTTAAAGTTTCTACAAAAGTAGATCCATCCATTTTTCCATAGCTAATTAATATATTTCCTAGTTTATCTTGACTAAGATCTATTTCTTCGCTTAGTGAAAATCCTAATTCAATACGAGGACTTCCTAAATTTGATGTAACGCTTGCTGAAGTATTAGAAAATGTTGTCGGTGTTGTATCATCTTGTTCTACAGCTTCAACTGTCAGGTTGTAATCTCCTGCTACACCAAACTTAACAGTTATAGACTTAGTTTCAGTGCCCCCACTTGTCAGTAATTCAGAATCAATGAAATGTTTAATAGCAGTAATTCCATTAATTGAAATGTACTTATCACTAGTAACAACATATCCTATATTGCTTACCTCTTTATTTGCAGTAGCTTCAAATGATATTGTCTTACTTTCTCCTGTCAGTGCATTTCCAATTGCTAAATTGTCGCCTGAAATTGTACCTCCGGATACCCATTTAAGTGTGATTGCAGGAACGGCGGAAATGGTCTCTATGGCAGTTTTTAAATAACCAAGTACAGTTACATATGAACCGCTGTATGCATTGTTCATGAACAAAGTACTAACTTTTTCTTCGTCAGCTGAGTTAAGAGCCTGATATGCATCAAAAATTGAGTTTTGTGCTATTATAGCATTATAACCATAATTAACTCCGTAGAAACTATTTATTTCTGTTTCTGTGAAATTATCCAAAAGTCCATCATTATCCAGCTTCAAGTCTGCTACAATTTCTTCTAATGTTCTTGTTGTATTGCTGTTTAACAGCTGCAGAAGATTCATTTTGTTAGTTTCTATTTCTACACCCAGGTCAAATGCTGCCTGTACCTCTGCAACAGATGCAAAATTACCTTTTGCAAACTTAGTGAAGCTTACATAATCTGCAACTGCTTGGCGTCTTCCGCCAGCTGTAAGTTTATTATATTCTGTTAGATTTAAACCGAGTGCAGTATTTTCTAATGCAGCCTGCATTGCAAACCCTGGGTCATCCTCCACTTGAGTAATATTAAGAGCATTTACAGCTGCTAGTGCTTCTGCAGCCTGATTTGCAGTTACAGTTACTGTAGCTGTCAGCTTATTTGAAATTACTGTATAAGCCGCCGCAGATGTTCCCGATGACATTACCATCACAAAAACCAATACCAATGCTAATACTTTTGAAAATCTTGTTCTTACCACTTTTCTTTCCTCCGATTAATTTTTATTATTTGTTTAAAAACTAATTGGTAGCTAGGCTGCCTTTCCCCCGAAGGGCCCTATAGCTTTGCGTCCTTGTCTTGCGGCAAGTTTGCTCTTTTCAATTTTGTATCCCTTTACCCTTGCGCTCACCTCCATTTACCATCAAAGAAGATTTTAGATAATTGATACATCATTCTTTGATTACATAGACTGTGAGTTTATATTCACCTAGATTGTTGAAGGTTGCTGATGCAGAAATGTTTATACTTTCGCTGATGTTTAACCCTTCACCAATCCTGTAAATATCATTTATATTAAATATTTCATTATTTTCTGTATCTCTTATAGTGATATCACCACTGTTTATATATTTAAAATCTGTGCCCTCTTTTTTTTCCCACAACATAACCACTGTGACATCATCCATGGAACTTACACCGTCAATCAAACTTAAATTGACGTTTATTATTTCTGTGTCACCTTCATAATTGTTTCCAGATGGATTTGTCCAATTTAACACCACAGGAGCAACTGGTCCTCCTCCGCCGCCTCCTCCTGCTGCAGGAGGTATTATTTCAGGTTCTGAAATTCCAGGTGATACATCCATTTTCTCAGGTTCTTTTTCAAATGTTACTCCATTTGAATTTATTTGGGCATTTTCTATGGTGCCGTTTCCTGTAAATGAAATTTGCGAATTTATTATTGCAGATTGTATTGTTGCACCTTCCCCCAAGTAAATCGAGAATCCTTCCGGTGCTCCGTTAATTACCAGACTTTCGATTATGCCTGTCCTGATATTTAACCTTATAGTTGCATTGAAAGTGAGCTCATTTATGTTGGCATTAATTGTAACAACATTGCTTGAATCTGCATTTTCATCTATTAAAACTTTATTGAAGCCAGTTCCGGTTAAGTCCTTCTGTTCTAACTTGACTCCTGATAAAATACTGGTCAAGTCTACTTCAGTACTGCCTTGAAGCAATATACGCAATTTCCCGTCTTCTTTATCAATAATCAATTTATTAATTGAGGAATCTTGTATTATAACTGATTTTTCGCCGCCGCCTTCAACAAGAAGCTCTCCAGTTATGTTGACATTTTTTAATGTTACTTCTCCACTGCCAACTTTTTTTGAAATATAAACATTTTCGTATGTTTTGTTTTCTATGATGGTTCCTGTTTCAGTGATAGTCAAATCATACTTCATTGTGTTGTCCATTCTGTCAAGCAATACTACAGCTTCTGCTCTAGTTATGGGATTTTGAGGTCTGAATGTTCTATCTTCACTGTACCCTATCAATAATTGCGCATTAGCTGCAGCATTCACATATTCTTTAGCCCAGTCAGAAATTTGACTGCTGTCGGCGAATTCTTGTACACTTTCCGAATTATTTTCTAATCCCTGTATTTTTGCTACTATAACTGCAGCTTGCTCCCTGGTAAGGTAATCATTAGGAGCAAATATTTTTTCTGAAATACCTTTTATATAACCTGCTGCCAGTGATTTTTGAACTTCTTCATAATACCATTCATTTTGATTTACATCTTCAAAACTGATTTCAGTAACCTTAGTATATCCAAACAAATTGTTTACCAACTTCACGAATTCAGCTCTGGTAACTTGTCCTTCCGGTCTGAATGAACCATCAGGATACCCATTTATATAACCTTTATCTACCCACCCTTTTATTGTGTTTTCTGCCCAATGACCTTCATAATCCTTGCTTTTTCCATACACTGCAATAGGTATTGCTGCAAAGATCATTGCAAATAACAACAAAAATAATATCGTTTTCTTATGCATAGTATTCCCCCATAAAGTTTTTAGTCTATATTAAACTTTTAAAAAGTGAGATAAGAAATTAAAAAACCGCTAAAGATTCTTTAGCGGCCGAACCATCGTAATATGATTGCTCATATTTTAGACTTCATGCTTTGCGTCCTATTTTTTCAAATAGTTTGCTTTTTTTAATCAAATTAATATTTTTGTTAAAAAACATCAGACTCATACTGATATTATTGTTAGGTAACATTTTTTATTTCCATTAACATTATATCATCTTTAACACTGCTTTAAAGCCATAAAAAGCTCAAATTTCCGACTGTTCTAAACTTTTTATGCCTTTTTTCGGCATTTTTCGTCACACTTTACGTGCTGGAGAATATGATACGAATGAGCTTGACTCAAATTTATATATAAAGGTGTTTTTATCAATGGGTAGACCAAATAATGGAAACGCAGCCGGAAATACCGGCAGAAAAAAATGCAACAATGGTAATGTAGGCGGCGAAACAGGATTAAGAAGATGCGACTGCGAATGTGTTTATGAATGCTTGTTTGAATTGTTAGCTGAAGCTGTAGAAGACAAAAAAAGATGCTCACATCCTTGTCATGAAAGACCCGGAGTTGTTAGCCCTGGCGGAGGAAACAAAAACAGATGCGAATGTGTTTATGAATGTTTGTTTGAATTGTTAGCTGAAGCCGTAGAAGACAAAAAAGGATGCTGGCATCCTTGTCATGAAAAACCCGGAGTTGTTAGCCCCGGCGGAGGAAGCAAAAACAGATGCGAATGTGTTTTTGAATGCTTGCTTGCTCTGTTAAGAGAAGCATTAGATTAATTTTATGTATGTTTTGAGACACCTTTGGGTGTCTCTTTTGGATTACAAGATAATCTCTACCATGTAATGAATGACCACGGGAGGGCACGAGACCCTCCCCTACGGATTGATGAGCAAATGTTCCGTTTTTGTTGAAATATGAATTCGGGCGGACACGAGATCCGCCCCTACAGTTTGATAAAGTTAAATATTCTGTTTCTGCAAGAATTTTTCAAGTTCTTCTGCAAACAACGGCTTGCTGTAGTAGAATCCCTGTATATAATCGCAGTCCGCAGATTTTAATGCCTCAACTTGAGAGATAGTTTCCACTCCTTCTGCCACAACCTTCATGCCAAACATGTGACATGACTTTATCATGCATTTTATTATTGCAAAATTTTTCTCATTTGAAATCTTGTCTATGAGCAATTTTTCAATTTTCATGTAGTCAAATATTTCCCCGTATTCCATAAGGTATTTTGCTGAGTTGAAACCAGAGCCGTAATCATCCAGAGACATCTTAATTCCCATTTCCTTCAATTTTCTCAATTGCTCATGGGCATTTTTCTCATCTAGTATGATTATTCTTTCAGTAAGTTCAAACTCCAGATTATTAGGATTTACATCGTATTCATCTAAACATTCTTTGACATAGTCCACAAATGTATCATCGGATAATTCCTTAGCCGAAAGATTTATAGAAACAGGCATGATTATGCCCTTTTCATTCCATTCCTTCATCTGCATGGCAGCGTTTTTTATAACCCATCTTGTTATTTGGTTTATGAAACCGGCATCCTCAGCTCTTCTTATGAGTTCGGAAATTGACATGCTTTTCTTGTCCTTGCCCTTCCACCTTAAAAGTGCTTCCACTCCAATAACTGAATTATTTTCCACATCTATTTTTGGCTGGTATGATAATGTGAACATGTCATTTTGCAGAGAATGGTACAATGAAACAAGACCGCTGTAATACTTCTCCTGCTCTATTTCAATAATATCATCATAAATAACAACTTCACTGTGGCACCTCAAACATTGCTCAATAGCCTTGTCAAGCTTTTCAATCAGCCTGTCCCCGTCGGTTTCATGTTTTGGATAATTTATTACAGCTCCCTTCACCACTATTGATACGGGAAAGTTTTCTATGTAGACAGGACTTTTCGTTGTGACAATGAAATTCTTGGCTGATTTAGCTGTTTCACATGCATCCCATTCAGGAAGTATGACAGTAATTTTATCGTTGGATACAGCATAAATTGTTCCGTTTGCGAAATATTTTTCAGTTTTTTTCAACAGTTCAATAAAAGATTTCTGACTTGTTTCTATGTCAACGTAACGCTTGATCATATCAATATTCTGAAATTCAAACAAGATCACCGATATATACTGGTGTTTGCCGCTTGATGTCATAGTGCACAAATCAAGCTTGAACTTGTTGAAGTTATAATATCCGGTCCTCAAATCCTCATAAGCTTTTCTTTTTTCGAGTTCTTCTGTTTTTTTAATCTGTTCAATCAGTGATCCCACAAATACAACTATGACAATGAATATGCCAATCCTGAACAACCACATGGCAGGTGGCTGCATAATATTGTTTGCAGAATTAAAAGGCAAATAAGGCCCTACTGCCAGGCCTGCAACAACAGCGGTGATGATTCCTCCCTTGATGCCGAAAACCAAGACAGAAAAAAATAACGGTATATATAAAAGGTGAAGGGATGAATTGCTTCCTCCCGTCATGTATGCTATCAAAGTTGTTAAGAAAATAGAAAATATAATAAAAACAATGCTCAGTGGATAATTATATGTGTCCTTACCCAAGTCAGCAACTAACACTTGTAGTCTTTTATTCATAATTGCTCCTAAATTTTATTGCGTTTTATATTATTCGGGCACATCATGGAAAAAACAGGGTGAAAAAATTAATTAAATTATTTGACGAAATCGTATTCACAAGAACTACCAATGTTTTCAACAAGCAATACAAATATTTTATATTATTGCAGCAATTTTAGCAAGAGTATAATAATAAAATGAAAATTTAATTATGCAAACATCAAGAATATTAATAGTTGCAGATTTTGTGCCAAACATTAATCATTTCTGATTTTTATTGCAAAGTTTACATTTTAATAATACAATATATTCACCACTAAAGATGGATCTGCTGGAAGTTTTGAAAACAAAAATAAAATAGTAGTGGATTAAATATGGAAAGAGGTGTATTTAATGAATCCAATGAGAAGAAAAGACCGTGAAATGGACAAGGACTTTGCATACGCTGTAATTGACAAATCACAGTTTGGAACTTTGGCCACAATAAACGAAGACGGAAGCCCATACTGTATTCCTGTTTCTCCTGCCAGAAGAGATGATAAAATTTACTTTCACTCTGCAAAACTTGGAACTAAAATTGAAAATATAAAAAGAAATCCAAAAGTCTGTATGTCTTTTGTAGGAGACGTGCATGTTCCTGTTGAACTCAATGAAAACACAGATGCCAATCAGGAAATCAAAAAAACTCTGGAGACAAGATTCACCACTGAGTTTGAATCTGCGGTTGTATTTGGTAATGTGAACATAGTTGAAGATAAAAGCGAGAAAATTTTGGGGCTTAGGCTCATAAGCGAAAAGTACACGCCTGGTGATATGGAGTACTTTGACGCAGCAATTGATGTAAGCTACAATGTTACATATCTTTTGAGAATTGATATTGAACATGTTACAGGAAAAAGAAAAAAATATGATAAAAGCGGCACTGAAATGAAATGGGGTCGAATGGAATAACAGTAACCCCTTTTATTCTTGTGCATATAATTTATTAAAACAGTGTTTAAGGTATTTTCATCTGGGTATATTATTAATACAACAAATTGTACTTACTTACAATAATCTGCAAGTAATTCCAACAGATCGCTGCATAAAGTTGAAGAAAAAGAGCTTGTTTGAAAGCTCAATTTGCAGTCAAAGTATCAGAAAATGAAAACAGATGTAAGATAGTTAATTTGATCTTGATGGTGACGAATGAGGTGATTCCAACAGGATTCGAATTAGAAAACCCAAATAGATAGCACCCGATTTTCAAATTGAAAAGAAAATTGGGTGCTATCTATATTTTTGGATTTTAATTTGAATAATCTCTTTAATGTGATATACTTAGTAAGATTAATTTTTAAGAGGTATGTTATGGAACTGAAAAATTTTAACAATTCAAATAAGGGCAAAGTAGTGTACATTTTGACTATACTGCTTTCAATAGCATTTATATTAACAGGTTATAACATGAACAAGGTAAGATTTGCCAGTCAGCAATACGAAAAATCATACAGGGCGGAAATTGTTTCTGTCAACGATGTTTCAGAAGAAACCATTGACAGCGGCTATGAGACTTTTTCAAGCAAGACAGTAAATTTTACTGCAAGAATAACAAACGGTGACCAGAAAGGGACCGTAACCGATGCAAGACAATACATGGATGACATGGTGGCTGTTGATGCCAAGATGGTAGAACAAGGTGACAAGATTCTCATGTCTTCTCTTATTGCAAGGGACGGTGACGGCAAGGAGTGGACATTTGTTGAATATGACAGAAGCGGCGTGCTCTTAATGCTTTTGATAAGTTTCTTCCTTCTGATAATCCTGTTTGGGCAAAAAAAAGGACTTAACACCATAATTTCACTGGTACTCACATGTTTATCCATATTCATGGTGTTTGTCCCATCAATTCTTAAAGGAAACAACATTTATTTGTCATCAATAATCGTGAGCATTTTCATAATTTTCATGAGCCTGTTGATAATAAACGGAGCAGACAAAAAAACATTGTGCGCCATTGTTGGAAACCTTGGAGGACTTATGATTGCTGGGATCCTTGCCTACTTCATCAGCAAGATTTTAAATCTCACCGGCATAACAGATGATGACACCATGTTTTTACTCATGCTTGACACAGAAAAACCTATTGACCTGATTGCAGTGCTTTGGAGCAGCATAGTTATCGGTTCCCTTGGAGCTGTAATGGACGTTTCCATGTCAATTGCTTCTGCGTTAAATGAACTTTCAGAAAACATGGTTGAAAAAAGTTTCAAAACAATGCTTAAGTCAGGACTGAACATAGGACAGGACGCCATAGGCACAATGACAAACACATTGATCCTGGCGTACATAGGAAGTTCTCTGGCTGTAGTGCTCCTGCTTGTTGCAAACTACAACGACACACTTTTGCTGTTTAACCTGGAGATGATTGTATTTGAAATAATTCAGGCCATCATTGGCAGCATGGGAATTTTGTTTGCAATACCAATAACGTCTGTTTTTGCAGCATATGTTTATAATTTGAAGAAGAAATAATCGGGATTTCAGGTTCACCGTAAAATACCGATTTATCAATAAACCGGGAATCTGAATTCACCGCAAAATGTTATATTATCAATCTGTAGGGGCGTATCTTGTATACGCCCGTTGCTATTATATCAATGAATTTGTATATGCAGGAGGACACGAGGTCCTCCCCTACAAAATATATGCAATTACTAATACCGGATTTTCCGGTATTTTTTTGTTTGAAAAAATTATTAAAATAATATATTGAACTTATTAAAAAGTTGTGTTATATTAGTCAGGTATTTATTCAAAGAACACGTGTACACATACGGAGAACAATTTGCGGAGGTAATTATGGAAAAAGTAAGATTAGGAATTTTAGGAATGGGCACGGTAGCATCAGGACTTATTAATATAATTGGGATTAACAATTCTAAAATAACCGGAAGTATAAATAAAGAATTAGTTATAAACAAAGTGCTGGTAAAAAATCTTGACAAAAAACGCGACGTTAATTTGCCGCAGGAAGTTTACACAACAGATGCATTTGATGTAATAAACGACAAAGATTCTCAAATCATTGTGGAACTCATTGGCGGAATAAATCCTGCTTACGAGTACATAAAGGCAGCGCTCAACAACAAGAAACATGTTGTAACTGCTAACAAGGCACTTATTGCAACACACGGCGAAGAGCTTGAAGATCTGGCTAATAAAAACGGTGTAAATCTCATGTATGAAGCAAGCGTTGCAGGCGGTATCCCAATAATAAACACAATGACTGACAATCTTTGTGCAAATGAAATTACCGACATAACAGGCATCATCAACGGAACTACAAACTACATACTCACTCAGATGGCTGAAAACAACCTTGAATACGAACAAGCAGTAAAAAATGCACAGGCTCTTGGATTTGCAGAGGCCGACCCATCTTCAGATGTTGAAGGTGATGATGCTGCATACAAGCTTTCCATTTTGTCTACCATTGCATTTGGACAAAGAATAAAAGTAAATGACATTCCCAAGGAGGGAATAACAAAAATATCAAAGGAAGACATAAGCTATGCTAAGGAACTTGGTTACAACATAAAGCTTCTGGCTTCTGCATCAAGAAAAGGTGATGAAATAGAGTTGAGAGTACATCCTGCCTTTGTTCCAGTCAACCATCCTCTTTCAACTGTAAAAAATGAGTACAATGCTGTATTCCTGAAAGGAAACGCTGTAGGTGGACTCATGCTCTACGGCAAGGGTGCAGGCTCGCTGCCAACAGGAAGTGCTGTTCTCGGAGATGTTATGCACATTGTGAAAACAGGCGGTAAAGCTAAAGATGATTTGAAGAAAGAAAACAAATATTTAATCGCAAACAAAGCCCACAAGCAATACTACATCCGCTTTGAGGTAATTGACAAACCCGGAGTTCTTGCTAACATTGCAAGCATATTCGGAAAAAATGACATAAGCCTGGCATCCGTTGTTCAAAGACAGAAAAACGGAGATGAAACAGCTCCTCTTGTATTCATCACTCATGAAGTAGACAGAAAAAACATAGACGCTGCTCTTGAAGAAATTAAAAACTACAAGAGTGTTACTCAAATAGCCAGCATAATAGTGGTTGAAAACTTCAAATAAATAAGGGATGGCTACTGCCATCCCGCGGGCGGGTACAAGACCCGCCCCTACGAATTAATTAATATTAGTATTTTGCGGTGAATATGTACCTCAGTTTGTAGGGGAGGACCTCGTGTCCTCCCGAAGATAAGAAAATTATTGAAATAATAACAACGGGCAGATACAAAATCCGCCCGTTGTTATTATTTCTTTTTAAAACTGTTTATTGCGCTGCAGAAAATTTCTGCCAATATTTCATTTCCTTGTTCATTGAAATGCAGTCCGTCTGTGTAGTAATCTCCCTGTGACAATTCTGTTGCCTTATCAAACTCCTCGTAAAAGTCAATATACTTGATGTTGAATGTTTTACAGAATTTAAAAATCCACTGGCGGTATTCGTAAAGTTCTTTTGCTACCATTTCAAAATCAGTGAAATCGCTCCAGTCCTGTCTTATATTTTTCAAATCTATCTTTGTTGGAATTCCAATTATAGGGTCTATGTATTTTGCAATGGACTGATGAGCCATGGACATGATATTTGCCTTTACAACACCCAAATCAGCTCCTGCAATAAAATCATTTGCTCCTCCCATGATTAACACTGCATCAGGCCTTTTCATGTAAACAGCTTCGTGATAGCGGCTGAGCATTCCTCCGCTTGTGTCTCCGTTTATTCCTTCATTGATTATTTCAATGACCAGCTTATCCTGAGCAATTTTGGTCCATATTTTTGATCTTCTTACTCCAAATCCATATGTGAGGCTATCGCCCAAACAAACTATTTTCATATCTATTCCTTTCACCGCTGACAAAATTTTCTTGTTTTTAAACAATATCACATCATTTAAGCGGTGTAAAGGCCTTATTACAAGTTTCCTGCAAATGCATTTTCAAGAACCGCCATGTAATCTTCCTTGTTCATTGCGCGTGGATTGCTTTCAGTTGAAATATTTCTCACTGACATTTCAGCAAGCATTTCAAAGTCGCTTTTTTTAACGCTGAGGCTTGAAAACAAAGGAAGCTTAACATCAACAGCAAGTTTTTTTACTGCATTTACTGCCTTTTTTGCTCCATCTTCAACAGTATCGTACTCAATACCCATTGCTTTGGCAATTCTTGCATAGCGCTCCATACAAAAGCTCATGTTGTAATCCATAACATATGGCAGGAATATTGCGTTGCACACACCGTGAGGCAAATCGTAAACTCCTCCCAATGATTCAGCCACGCAGTGAACAGAAGCCACGTCAGAATGGCTGAAAGCTATGCCTGCAAGCATGCTGCCTAGAAGCATGGCGCTTCTTGCTTCTAAATTGCTCATTTCATTGACTGCAGTCAAAAGATTGTTGTAAATCAGTTCCACAGCATACAATGCCACAGCATCGCTTATGGGTTCAGCACATGTTGCAGTATAAGCTTCTATTGCATGAGTAAGTGCATCCATGCCTGTTGAAGCTGTTATATGAGAAGGAAGGGACAAAGTCAGTTCAGGATCGCATATGGCAACCTTAGCTGCTGTGTACTGGCTTTTTACAGTCATTTTGTAATTGTTTGCAGTATCAGTGATTACCGATGAAAATGTAAGCTCACTTCCTGTTCCGGATGTTGTTGGAATTGTTATTAAAAGAGGAAGAGGCTCTGTAGCAGCAGTCTTGCCTTCGTACTTCTTTATTTTATCAGCATTGTGGGCAAGAAGAACACCTACGGATTTGGCACAGTCAATAGGACTTCCCCCACCGACTGCTATAATGGAGTCCGTTCCAAATTCTCTTGCAATTCTTGCTCCTTCTTCTGCATTGACGTCCTTTGGATTTGCTTCCACTCCGTCATAAATTATGTATTCTATGCTATCTTTGTTCAAAATTTTAGTAATTTTATCTAAAATGCCTGCATTTCTAACGCCCTTGTCCGTTACTATAATAGGTCTTTTTCCTCCGAAGGTTTTCATTTCGTCGCTTAATGATTTAAGACATCCAGGCCCGTACACAATTTTTGTAGGTAATGTAAAGCTAAATGGTGATGTAAAATTGTTCATATTATTCCCTCCAAGATTTTTTATATAATAATATATCTTTTTGTTTATAAATTCAACTATAAACGTAAATTGTTATAAAGTTATACTTCAGCACATGCATGCTATGGAATGAATTTGTTTCTATATGAATATAATATAGGAGGTATGTCCTGAATCATTAAATAATTAACGCAATATCAAAAACATGGAGGGATTTTATGAAAAAAAGAATTTCTACTTTATTAGTACTTGTTTTATTGGTGAGTACAGTATTTACTGCATGCGCTGCACAAAAAACAAACCTGATTCTTGCCACAGGCGGAACTTCAGGCACCTACTATCCTTTCGGCGGAGCTATGGCGCAAATTTTTAACACTAAAGTTGAAAATATGAATGTCACAGCACAGGCCACCGGCGCTTCTGTTGAAAATTGCAAGCTTCTTGGTAAAAATGAAGCTGAGCTGGCAATTCTTCAAAATGATATGTTGGATTATGCTTACAATGGAACCGAAGCATTCAGTGAAGGAAAAATTGAAAATTTAAGAGGAATTGCCATATTGTATCCTGAAATAGTTCAGATTGTTGCTTCCGAAGGTATAACAACTGTTGAAGACTTAAACGGAAAGAAAGTATCAGTTGGAGCACCTGGCAGCGGAGTTGAAGCAAATGCCAGACAAATTCTCGAAGCAGCTGATCTAACATATGATGATATGTCAGTAAGCTATTTGTCTTTCTCCGAATCAGCAGACGCATACAAGGACAAACACATTGATAGTTTCTTTGTTACTTCAGGCATTCCTAATGCTTCTATTCAGGATATTTCTACCCAAAACCCGGTTTCTCTTGTTTCATTGTCAGATGAAGCAATTAAAGGACTGATAGAAAAATATCCGTTCTTTGTTGAGTACACAATTCCTGCAAATACATACAACGGACAGACTAATGACGTAAAGACTGTTGCTGTAATGGCTACACTTGCTACTAACGCCGAAGCTTCCGAAGATGTTATTTACAACATCACAAAATCATTGTTCGACAATCAGGCCGAACTTGCATCAGCTCATGCCAAAGGAGCCGAACTGTCTCTTGAAGGAGCAATAAACGGTATTTCCATACCTCTTCATCCTGGAGCAGAAAAATATTTCAAAGAAGCAGGTTTGATTAAATAGTAAATTTAATTATTGATACAAGTTGACATATATGTCAACTTGTAGGGGAGGGTCTCGTGCCCTCCCGTGTATGCGTCTACCTGTGCGGGCGGGCACAAGACCCGCCCCTACAAACTGAAATTTCATATACATTTATTCAATTATTAAAGCTATTCCCTTTGCTACATCATCCAAAGGAGCTTTTATGAAAAAGTCAATAATTAGTGCGACAATAATAATTTTTTTGGCAATAATTATTTTTTTTATCCCAATGTTTAGCAGGTTCACAATTTCTGACGGGAAAACAGGAAAGTTAGTGTACTGCGGCAAAATTGAAGACTTTGAAGAATTTTACATTAGCTTCATTCATTCTGTCAACAGAACTCCCGTAAATGAATATTACAGGATTGAAAACTGCAGATTTCTTGTTTACAAAACAACATTTTATTCATATGGTGCCGGTATGCCTGACGGCAGCGACAATCCTGACGCCCATATAAAATTTGTTGATGGAAAAGTTGAAATTGACAATATTAACAGAATTTTAAGCGAATTTACCGTCTTAGTCGGAACATTGGCTGACCACACCCTTCATGGGTCTAATACGAACTTTGAGCTGGATAAGTATGTTGAGCCCCAAAATCAAGCTCTTTTTAAAATAAAGAGGGTATCAATTTATGATATATTAAGGAGGCAGATTTATGAATGATGACAATTTAAATAAGAATCAAGTTCCGGAAGAAATAAACATTGATGATATAATGGCCAAGTACGACAAGGAATCCGCCTACCGAAGGCTAAGCGGAACACAGCTTAAAATTGTGTCCGTTGTTGCAATTTTATTTTCCTGTTTCCAATTATATACTTCAATTGCAGGAATATTGCCTGCACAGCTTCAGCGTTCCATACATCTTGCATTTGTCTTTGCACTTGTATACTTGATGTATCCTGCCAGCAAAAAAATGAGCAAGGATAAATTCAAATGGTACGATATGTGTTTGGCTGTTCTCGGAGCAGGTGTTGCATTGTACTTAACATTCAATTTCCAATCACTGCTGCTAAGAGCCGGTGATCAGACAACTTTGGATATTGTTATAGGCGGCATTGCAATTTTGCTTGTTCTTGAAGGAGCAAGGCGAGTTGTGGGACTTCCCATTGCTGTAATTGCAACAGTGTTTTTAGCATATGGAGTGCTTGGGCCATATCTTCCTGGATTTTTGAATCACAGAGGATATTCAATTGCACGTATTGTAAGTCACATGTATTATACTACCGAAGGAATTTTGGGTATTCCTCTTGGTGTTGCTGCTACATTTATATTTTTGTTCATACTTCTTGGTTCATTTTTGGAAAAGACGGGCATTGGGCAGTTCTTCATTGACCTGGCAAACTCCGTTGCAGGCTTTGCTGCAGGTGGTCCTGCCAAGGTCGCCGTATTAACAAGCGCCCTTGAAGGAACTGTTTCAGGAAGTTCTGTTGCCAACACCGTAGGCTCCGGAAGTTTCACAATTCCATTGATGAAAAGCCTTGGTTACAAACCTGAATTTGCTGCTGCAGTTGAAGCAGCTGCATCCACAGGTGGTCAGATAATGCCTCCTATTATGGGAGCCGCAGCATTCCTGATGGCGGAATTCATTGGTATACCATATGCTCAAATTGCAAAGGCAGCTGTAATACCTGCTCTTTTGTATTTCATGGGAATATGGATAAGTGTTCACCTTGAAGCAAAAAAGCTTGGGATGAGAGGAATGAGCAAAGAAGAACTTCCGAGATTTTCAAAGGTAATGCTGGACAGAGGATATCTTTTCCTGCCCTTGGTTGGAATAGTTTATTTTCTTGTTGAAGGAGCGACTCCCGTGAAGGCTGCTCTTTACGGATTAGGTCTTGCTGTTGCAACAAGTTTTATAAGAAAAATCACAAGGCTCAGCTTAAAAAATATACTTGAAGCTCTGGAACAAGGAGCTAAAAATGCACTTGGAGTTTCAGTTGCATGTGCATGCGCAGGAATTATAGTAGGAACAATTACGCTGACAGGACTTGGCCTCAAGCTTGGAAACGGATTGGTTTCACTTTCCGGAGGAAACCTCATAATAACTTTGATATTCACAATGATTACATCACTTATTCTGGGAATGGGAGCTCCTACAACAGCCAACTATGTAATAACCTCAACAATTGCTGCTCCGGCTCTTGTAAAACTTGGTGTTCCGGTATTGGCCGCCCACATGTTCACATTTTACTTTGGAATAATTGCTGACATAACTCCTCCTGTTGCATTAGCTGCATTTGCAGGAAGCGCTATTGCAAAAAGCAATCCTCTGAAGACAGGCATAACAGCCAGCAAGCTTGCCATAGCTGCATTCATAATTCCATATATATTTGTCTTGAATCCTGCAATACTTTTGATAGACACCACGGCACTTAAGGTTGTTCAGATAATTGTAACATCAGTAATTGGAATGGTAGGAATAAGCGCAGCAATGGAAGGTTATCTTTACACTACAGCCAACAAAATTGAAAGAGCTGCATTTTTAATAGGAGGACTTTGTCTTGTGGACCCAGATGCCGTCACGGACATAGCCGGATTGGTAATACTGGGAGCCGCTTTCTTGTACCAAAAGAAAAAATCATCCAGAAAAATTACAATGTAAAATGCAATATATGTAAATATATTACTAACGATTCGTAGGGGCGGGTCTTGTGGAGGCCCGCGGGAGGACACGAGGTCCTCCCCTACATTATTGAAACAAAAATATTTAATTACCCTGTTCCATTTTTTCTCTTAATGCACAAATTGATTTTTCAAGTGCTTCTGCAGTCTTCACTTCTACAAGAGCCCTTATGTCTTTATGTCCTGCAAAATTCATGAGTTCCATGATGTCAAGTTCACCTTCAAAGAGAACCTGGTGGTCCTTTTTATCTAAACAATCGTGTATGTGCATGTGAACAATGCTTTTTTCGTTCTCCATCAAATACTTCCTGTCTGTAAATAAGCTTACAGCATCGTGCCCTGTGTCCCAGGTGAGTTTTATATTAGGATAAGTGATTGATTGATCCAAAGTTTTTTGTATGAAAGCCTTGCCGAAATTGCTGCTGTTTTCTATGGCAAGAATCACATTTTTTTCTTCAGCTTTTTGGGAAAGAATCTTGATGGATTTAATGAAGTTGTTTGTATACTCTTCCGAGTATTGGTCATATATATATACCTTCCTGTCAGGGAGAGTCATTTTTGCTCCTTCAATTATATGCATATTCAAAAGCTTGATTCCTGCTCGTTCAGCCCAGTCAATAGTGTCTGAAAAAAGCTTGACATACCCTTCTCTAACGCTTTCGTAAAATGTTCCTATGTCAGCATCATCAGGCATGTGCATAGTAAATTCAATGCCTTTGTCCTGAGTAATTTTTTTTAATTTTGAAGGATTAATATTTTCTATAAAATTGTACGGAAGATTCATGTTGAGCTCAATAAAGTCAAGCTTAAGCTTTAGACACAATTCTACCAGTTCATTTATGGATGTGTATTCAACCAATGCAGGCATTCCCAGTTTCATGTTATGCTCCTAGATTAATATAGTCTTGTAATTAATATATAATGCTTCCAACAAGCTACTTGGTATGCTTCTTAAGAATTTCCACTTCTTCTTCTGTAAGATGGCGGTATTCACCAAGCTTTAATTTTTCATCAAGTTTTATTGGTCCCATGGATATTCTTTTCAAGTAAGTTACTTCATTGTTTATGGCAATGAACATTCTCTTGACCTGGTGGAACTTGCCTTCCCTTATTGTAACGTAGCATTTAGAAGGGTAGCCAGATTCAACTATTTCAAGTTTTGCAGGAAGCGTAGTGTAATTTTCTTCAGTTAGAAGAATCCCTTTTTCAAATGTTTTAACATCTTCTTCTGTCACTTCTTCAGCTGCTTCCACGTAATATGTTTTGTCTACGTGCTTTTTTGGCGACAATAGATCATGAGCAAGCTGTCCGTCGTTAGTTATCAGAAGAAGACCTTCTGTGTCTTTGTCAAGCCTGCCCACGGGGAAAGGCTCGTAAAAACTGTCCTCATCATAGAGCAAATCTATTACAGTCTTGTCGTAATTGTCTTCCGTGGCTGAAACAACTCCCTGTGGCTTGTTCATCATAAGATATATGTTCTGGACATATTTCATCGTTTCACCATTGTATTTCACTGTGTCTTTGTCTGTATCTATTATTTTGGAACTGTCTTTGACAACCACATCATTTATTTTTATGAGGCCATTCTTGGCAAATTGTTTTATTTCCTTTCTTGATCCAACTCCTATGTTGGAAAGCATCTTGTCTATTCGAAGTTTCATAAATACCTCTTCTTATTTTCTTTGATTAATTATAACATGTGAAGAATATGTGTCAATGCAAAATCAACAAATTCGGGATGGATTGACAAAGGCTTGTTTACTTGCTATGATTCAATCAGGCAAAATAATTTAAGAGAGGTTAATTTATGATTGAAACAATTTTGAAAGGGTTTACGGTTGGATTTGCATATGTCGCTCCTATCGGAATGCAAAACATGTATGTTATCAACACAGCCATGACTCAGACAAAGACACGGCTTTACATGGTTGCACTGATAACGATTTTCTTTGATATTTCACTGGCACTGGCTTGTTTTTTCGGAATGGGTGCTCTTATAGAGTCAGCACCTGTTGTGAAGCTGATTTTCCTCGGGGTTGGTTCCCTTGCTGTCATATGGATTGGAATCGGGCTCTTACGCTCAACGCCGAAGCTCAGTAATTCAATTGATACCAAGAAGACTATGCTTCAGGTTGCTCTTTCATGTTTTCTCGTTACATGGGCAAATCCTCAGGCTATAATTGACGGAACTTTGTTGTTCGGTGGATTCAGGGCTTCACTTTCTGCTGAAATGTCCAAGTTTTTCATAATTGGCTCTTCCCTGGCATCATTTGTATGGTTTATGTCTCTTGGCACAATTGTAAGCGTGTTCAAGAAAGCCTTCAATGAAAAGGCGCTTAAGATAATAAACATTGCTTGCGGAATAGTCATCATTTATTACGGCATAAAGCTTGGAATTAAGTTTTTCGAAATCATATAGTATTTTTTTGCAAAATTAAAGTGGCAGGTACATGATATGATTACCCGCCACTATTTTATTATTTTTCGTAAGCTATATTTGCTCCAATTTCCTGAAGCTTTTCAATTATGTTTGCATATCCTCTTTTAATGTGGTAAACCTCTGTTATTTCAGTTTCTCCATCTGCTATTAGTCCTGCTATTATAAGTGCTGCACCTGCTCTTAAATCAGTTGCCTTTACTTTGGCACCGCTTAATTTGCTGTTTCCTTTCAGTACTGCACTGCTTCCTTCTACTTTAACATTCACTCCCATGCGAGCCAGTTCATTGGCGTGCATGAATCTGTTCTCAAATATGGTTTCATGAATTATGCTTGTTCCTTCGGCTATGGACAATAGCGACATGAATTGAGCCTGCATATCTGTTGGAAAACCTGGATATGGAAGAGTCTTTATATCCACGGGTTTTATTATTCCATCAGAAGTTACTCTTATTTTATCGTCAATTTCCTCAACTTTTGCTCCAGCTTCCCTGAGCTTTGCTATGACAGGCTGCAGGTGGCTTGAAACAACATTTTCTATTGTAACATCTCCTCCTGTAGCTGCTGCAGCAACCATGTATGTTCCCGCCTCTATTCTGTCAGGTATTACTGTATGTTCTGTTTTATGGAGTTTTTTCACTCCCTTGATTCTTATTGTCTTTGTTCCTGCTCCGATAATATTTCCGCCCATGCTGTTTATGAAATTTGCAAGATCTACAATTTCAGGTTCTTCTGCTGCATTTTCAAGAACAGTCTCCCCTTCTGCAAGAGCTGCGGCCATTATTATGTTTTCAGTTGCTCCTACGCTTGGAAAATCAAGATATATATCAGTTCCAACCAGTTTTTCAGAAACAGCGTTCACATATCCGTTTTCTGATTTTATGTCTGCTCCGAGAAATTTAAACCCCTTTAAGTGCAAATCTATTGGTCTTGAACCGATTGCGCAGCCTCCCGGCATATAAACCTTTGCGCTTTTACATCTTGTGAGAAGCGGTCCCATTACCAGAAACGATGCTCTCATTTTGCTTATGAGTTCATAAGGCGCTTCACATGTTACTATTGTTTCGGCCTTTATTTTCAATGATCCTTTTCCAATTTTTTCAATTTTTGCTCCCAAAGCTTCAAGCAGCTTGCACATTACGCGCACATCCTGAAGACTTGGTATATCATGTATAATGCATTCTTCATCTGACAAAAGTGTTGCTGCCAGTATGGGAAGGATAGAATTCTTCGATCCGTCGACTCTGATGTTACCTTTAAGTCCGAGGCTTTTCTTTACTGTGATTTTTTCCATGTTTCTCCTCAATAACAAATATATGTAATGTAAAACATTATTTTCGATTATTTTTTTAAGCTTTAATAAAGACTCGAATATAATAACACTTTTTATATAACATTTCAATTATAAATTTGACTTAAAGTAAATTTATTTCTGAAAAATTTCCAAAAAAACAAAAAAGAAAAAGCGTATGATTAAAATAAAGGGGGACGTTATATTTAAAATTAAGACGCTTCTTCTTTTTTATAATTGTATTATTATCTCAATTAATTTTTTTATTCATGAAATATAAAATATTTTAATAAAATTTTTCAAGTCTTATTTCGGCCTTGAACAAATCTCCGTCAATGCTTATGTCAAGAATTCCATTTTGTATTTCCATGAGGCTCTTTGCAATTGCAAGGCCAAGTCCGCTTCCTTCAGAGCTTCTTGACTCATCGCCTCTCTTAAACCTGAGCATCAGCTCATCTGCGGGAATATTGAGCTCAAATGCTGAAACATTCTTAAAGCATATGAACACTTCTTTTTCTGTCTGGCTTAAATCAATATATACCCTTGATTCCTTCAGTGCATATTTGAAAATATTTGAAAGCAGGTTTTCCATTACTCTGCTGAGCAATCTGCCGTCAGCCTTTGCAAACAGTCTTTCATCAGTAGATGTAACTTTGAATGTCAATTTTGAATCGATTATTTTTTCATCAAGCTCACCTAATATCTGAGAAACTAGAGCATTCACGTTGACTCTTTCAAAATGAGCTTCAATGCTTCCGCTTGTAGCCTTGGCAGCTTCAAACAAGTCTTCTGTCAGTGTTTTAAGCCTGCTTGACTTTCTGTCGAGAACATCCAGGTACTTAGGAGCATTAGGAGACTGTAGCCCTTCTCTTTTCAACAAATCAACATATGAAATTATTGAAGTTAGAGGTGTTTTTATGTCATGAGACACATTTGTAATGAGCTCGCTCTTCAGCCTTTCACTTTTAACTTCATTTTGAACTGCTATGTTAAATCCGCTTGTTATTGTGTTTATGTCCTCTGAAAGCTGTTTAAACTCTCCGCTGCCGTCAACCTGAATTTTAAATCCATAATCACCTTGTTTTGCTGACCTCAATCCTTTGAGTATTGCCTCAAATGTCCTGACTTTTCTGTATACATAATAAACAGCTGCAAAACCGATAATAATCAACAATACCGGTTTGTCTGCAAAGTATACTGAAACAGACATGAACATAATGAGTGCTGCAATGGACTTGAACATCAGCGGTCCGCCTGCCGCAATTTTTACTGCCGCCACTGATGACCTGGATATAATCATATAAACAAGGGATTTTTTTACTAATGTTCTGTTTTTATAATGTCTTGCAACTGACAAAAATAAAATCAAAAATAATGAGAACAGTGCTGCTGCTGAAGATAACATGGCGAGTTTCATTAATTTTTCACTTGTGTACCTAATGTTAAAAACATTATAAAATTCCATATTTATAAGTGCTATAATTCCTGCTATTACCAGCAGGCTCAAATCCGGAAAGAACCTATCAAATTTCGTCATGTGGATTTCTTCATCCTCAGTGACTTTTCCTGTTTCAGCCACCAGGTATGTCAAGCATGAAATGAGTACAATAAGGCACATTGAAATTATTACACTGTTCACAATCAATGTGTGCCTGTCTTCAAGCCATTTATTCACCCTGAGACTAAGACCTTCATCTGTAATTGCTGCATATATTACGGTACTGTTTGTGCCGTCCTCAATTGATTCATATGTGTCAACAAGTGAAGATGAATAGCTGCTGTAACCGTTGTCAGGTTCAACCTTCATTCCTTTACCATCTATGAGAACATATGCATTTTGAAGTGAGTAATGGTTTCTGCTGTCATTTCCCGTATTTGTGCACTCATAATATCCATCTGTGGCATAATAAATCAGCCCTTCAGGATTGTTGAGGTCTTCGATTATGTTCTGGTAGTTGGCAAGGTCTGATTTTTTTATTGACTCTTTTATTTCTTGTATTTCCTTATCTTTTTCACTCCAGAAAAGTGCCTCAGAGTCAGCATTGTCTTCGTATCCATTTTCTGCAAGATAGTTGTTGTATAAATTTGTCAGCTGCCAGCTGTCTTCTATGTCAATATATTTTACAGTCTTTCCGTCACGGATGTACCTTTCGCTTTTGTAAACCCTTATGAGGTGCTCAAGGCGGTTTGCCGCATAACGAAGCTCGTTGCTCAGCGTGTTGCTTTTCATGTAGCTTTTTACCGTAATGCTTTCATAATCCTGCACGTGGAGGACTATGTCAAGTGATGAAGAAACCCCTATTAAAAGACATATAATCAATAATATAAAGGCTGCAATTTTTGTAATTTTTTTTCTTTTATATGTCTTCCACTTTGTAACCAACACCCCACACCACCTTCAGGTATCTTGGATTTTTAGGATCTATCTCCACTTTTTCTCTTATTCTTCTGATATGTACTGCCACTGTATTTTCTGGATTAAACGAAGGCTCATTCCATACACTTTCATAAATATCATCAATTGAAAACACTCGTCCCTTATTTTTTGTCAGAAACAAAAGTATTTTATATTCAACGGGAGTGAGCTTAACCTGCTCTCCATCAACAGTTACTTCTTTTCTTTCATCATCTATCAACAAATTTCCTGTCTTGTAATAATCCTTTTTATCTTTTTCGGTTGCTCCCCCAAGAGTCGTGTAACGTCTTAGCTGAGACTTAACCCTTGCTGTAAGTTCCAGCGGATTAAAAGGCTTTGTTATGTAGTCGTCAGCTCCCATGTTGAGCCCAAGCACAATGTCGCTTTCTTCTGATTTTGCAGTAACCATTATGACAGGAATATTTTTTATTTCCCTAATTTTTGTTGTAGCCTTGATTCCGTCCATTCCGGGCATCATTATGTCCATTATAACAAGGTGCACATCATTTTTTTCAACAATATCAATTGCTTCCAGTCCCGAGTAGCATTTTAAAATGTTGTATCCCTCATTTTTTAAATATACTTCAATTGCTTCTACTATTTCTATATCATCATCGCAAACCAAAATGTTCATTTCAAAGTCCTCCTATGATAATTACCACTATTATAGCATGTTATTTAAAAAAACTACAACAATAAAATAAATGCGGGCGGACACGAGGTCCGCCCCTACGTGTTGATTATCAAAAATATTGTTATTCCAAGTCGTAGGGGAGGATCTTGTATCCTCCCGCAAAATTTGAATTTCATAATTATGCTATTGTTGTTTTAATCCTTCCGGGCGGACACGAGGTCCGCCCCTACGTGTCGATTATCGAAAATATTGTTATTCCAAGTCGTAGGGGAGGGTCTTGTGCCCTCCCGTGAATTTCATGAATCACTATTATCATAGTAGTATTTATCAAGCGACCATTTTAATGGATTGTTGTCTATATAATTCCAAATCATTTCATAAGTATCCCTATTTCTAATTACATTGTCGTAATAGGACCTTTGCCATAGTCTTTTGCTGAACGGTTCATACACTCCTTCTTTGACGCCTTTAATATAAATGTTTGCAGTCTTTGATTTAAATTCCTGTATGAATTCAATTATCCCTGATTCATTAACCACATCATTGCATTGATTTACGATGACAAGAACCATGTGAATATGATTTGGCATGAATACATACTTGTCCAAAATAATGTTATGCTTTTTATCAGCAATATCCATTAAAAGTGAATCTACTTTTTCAGCATATTCGTTTAAAATCATCTTTCCTTCTTCTATATGTCCTAATATAGGTTTATGTTCACTAGAACATATAGTTATGAAATAAAACCCATTATGAGAGTAATTATAGTCAGTCAGCCTTATTTTTTTGCGTATAGGCTTTTCACTCATTTTATACCTCCTAGGTTTATGCGGGCGGACACGAGGTCCGCCCCTACGTGTTGATTATCGAAAATATTGTTATTACAAGGCGTAGGGGAGGATCTTGTATCCTCCCGATTTAATTATTTTGCTTCTTCCACCTTCATTGCTCTTATTTGTGCAGGGTAGCTTTCCATTATTGTTCCGTCGTAAGTGATTTTTACAGTACTTCCAACTTTGAACTGGGACAAGTCTTCAAAGACTGCACCGTCTTTTACCACAGATACTGTAATTTTATCGCTTGATCTAAGCTCATCTTCACCTTCTACAGGTTCAACCAGAAGTGTTGTTTTTTTGTTTTCAAGTACAACTGCGTTGAATGTTTTAACTTTGTCGCCGTAATCAATACCTGTTTCATTTTTTATAACTCCGTTTATTATTGCAAGCACAACTGCTGCACCTAAAATTAGCGCTATTATCCATAAGATTGATTTTTTGCTCATATAAGCCTCCTTTATTGTTTAATTTTTTAGACGATTATTTTTATAAAAAGTTCAATTTAAAAAAAGGCAGGCACATTGGCCCGCCCTTATGTTAAAAATTGTTGTTATTTGTAATTCTGAAGTCCGCTCCTGATTGCATTTATTACTTCCTGATCAAGATCAATCCTGTAGTTTCTTGAGACTGTCTTTTCCGGTTTTGAGTTGTCGTAATCCTGACCGTTCCACAAAACTGCAATTTTTATCCTTTCATATCTGTTTATTATATTGAACATGTCCTGGTGCCAAAGGCTCTTGTTTCCTCCGGCTGATGCGCAGCTGAATTCCGTAATCATCATAGGATGTTTGAACCTTTTTGCATAGTCATAGTAAAAATGATCGTAAGCCTGCGAAAAACTTCTCCATGTTTCACCATTGTAGTAATTTCCTGTATTGTAGGCTGTAAGCCCTACAACATCAACGTATTCATTGCCCGGGTAATAACAGAGGTAATTGTTGTATGAAAAGTCCGGAAATGACTTCTCATTTGGATTCCATACAAAAATTAAATTGTCAACTCCCTGTTCCTTAAACAAATCATATATGTATCTCCAGCTTTCAATGAACAAATCTGTGTCCTTTCCAACCTTGTGTGACGAATACAATACCCATTCGCCGTTCATTTCATTGTTCAATCTGAAAAGAACAGGAAAATCATATTCATTGAAGCTTTGGGCAAGATGTATCAAATAATCGTCATATTTGCCATCAAGAATTTCCAGTGTTATGTCTTCTTCATTGCCATTGATGATGTCGGTTGTGTAAAGGGTGTATTCAACAACCTTCCCAAGTTCCTTTGCCTTGTTCATGTAATCTTTTTTGTAAGGAAGAGAAAAGGAGTTGTACAAAAGAACTACTGGGAAGTTGTAATCCAGGTTTTGTTCTATTTGTGCAAGCCTGTAAGCATAAAGAGGAAATGTGGGCTCAAATATGCCAAAATCAACCTTTTCATTGTTCAATAAATAATCTTCATAAAATTTCTTTGTCTGTTCATCGAAATTCTTTTCAACAGGCTCAAAAACAACATCTTCCTTCATTGTGCCCGACTTTTTCGTAAGTTTAAAACTAGGCATTATGTAATCAATGTATATAGGCTGCGATGACTTCATGAACACAGTTATAACTTCTTTTGAACTCCTGATAAAAGTTATTGTGGCATAGAAGTTTCGGTCAGTTTCAGCATTAGTAAGTTTTTTTCTTTCATAAAGAACGATGTGTCCTAACTCTCCGTTAAAATTGTGGTTGTACTCATCAGTAATTTTAAAATCGGAATTTTTTAAAATCCCCTTGTTCCCATAATTCAAATAAATGCTGCTTGAATTAAGAGTATTGGCAAAATTGTCATACAATACTTCGACCACCAATCCTTCAGATTCAAATCTGCTTTTCACAGTCCCTATGTCTTCGTTCAGTTTAAGGCTGTTAAGAAGTGTTATTTCATATCCGTATGGATTATTTGAATATTTGTTGTAACCTGAAGAATATGTAGTAAAAGTTGTGCTCGTATTTTGTTCATCTGCATATGCTGTGTTGATTGAAAGCATAAAAATCATAATTATCATTAATGCAAATAATTTTTTCTGTCTCATATGTACCCCTATTCATTATTTTTGGCATCCGATCTTTTTTCAACCGTTCCATATAAATTACCTGTAGCAATTTTAATTCTATCAAACAGAGAGATAAGTGTCAATTGCATTTGTTTTAAATGATTTAAGCTTTAGTATTTTTAAATTATGTTGTTTGCAATAGCTTGTTATGCTATAATCTTGTTTATGACTCAAGGAGGATATATGGTTACCACAGACACTTTTAAAAGAGGCTTTTATAAAGGCATCACTACTTTTTTTGAACTATCCAAAATTCTTGTCCCTGTGTACATAGGCGTGCAGCTGTTGTCTATTTCCGGAATTTTAAACACCATTGCCGGTTTCTGCACTCCAATCATGTCTGTTTTCGGACTTCCGGGTGAAGCATCCCTGGTGCTGATTCTCGGATATTTTTCAGGAGGATATGCTGCACTTGGAGCAATGGCAGTAATAGAGCTCACAGGAGTACAGATTACAACCCTGGCAATAATGGTTTCAATTGCTCACAGCCTCATAACAGAAGGGGCAGTAATAAGGAAACTAGGAGTCAGCACAACAGCAAGCATAACATTGAGACTTTTATTTTCATTTATTATGGGTTTTTTATATAATTTTATATTCGGGTGATATTATGGCTATAATTTTAAATTTACTGACAAGTTTGATTTCTTTTTTATGGAGCATAGCAAGAATTCTCATTCCTATAATGGTTGTAATAGAAATTTTCAAGGACACAAAACTCATTGACAAGATTTCAAATGCGTTCAGACCTGTTTCAAATTTCTTTACCTTAAGCGAGCAATCAGGAATTTCAATGCTTTTTGGAATAATTTTCGGCCTCACCATCGGAGCCGGAGCCATAATTCAAAGCACAAAGGATTACGACATTGACAAAAGAAGCATATTCCTCATATGCATGTTCTTGTCCCTGTGCCACGCCGTATTTGAAGATTCAATAATATTTGCAGCCTCAGGAGCAAATCCTATTGCTTTATTGGCCGCCAGATTCCTGTCGGCAACTATGATTACTTTTATTTTTTCAAGAATATTAAAAAAGGTTCCTCATGAGGAAGAAAAGCATGAATAATAAAATTAAGGTTCTGCCATTAAGTGACAGAACCTTTTTTAATTAACAATTTTTAATTGGAAGACAAGTCTTTTACTTCTGTTTCTTCAACGCTGTATACGGCAAATTTGTTATATCCGTATTCTGTGAACTGGTTAAGCTGCTTTCCGAGCTTCTTTGCCTTTTCGTAAACTGCAACTGTATAACCCTGAGCCCTCAAATCATCTGCTTTTTTAAGAACATCTATGTATCTGTCCGATGTTTCATAAAGAAGAACAAGTTTCTCAAGATTTGGAACCTTGAATTTTTCATCCATCAACTGGTTAACAAGTCTCTCAAATCCTATTGAGAAACCTATGGCCGGTATCTTTTCTCCTATGAAATTTCCTACCATTTCATCGTATCTTCCTCCGCCTGCAATGGAATATCCAAGATTTTTGTAGGCAATTTCAAATATGGAACCTGTGTAATATCCCATTCCTCTTATGAGAGTGAAGTCAAATTCAACATCATATTTTCCATCTGCAAACATTCTTGATTCGTTTAAAATTTCCTCAACGTCTTTTACAACTTCTTCAGGAACTCCGTATTCCATGAGGCATGTCGTTCCTTTTTCATTGATACTTTCAAGAGCTTTTATTAAATTAGCAGAAGCGTCCTGAGAGTAGTTTTTCTCATTCATTTCTTTTTCAACGCCTGACAAGCCAACCTTGTCTAGTTTGTCAACTACTATGCACACTCCGTCGAATTCTTCTTCAGTAAATCCGCATTTTAATATGACTGCTTTCAACACTCTCCTGTCGTTGAACCTTACAACAAAGTCCGTAACATTGAGGGCGTTCAGTGCCTTTGCTGTTGTAGCTATAAGCTCCAATTCAGCTGATTTTGTTCCGTCCCCTATTATGTCTATATCGCACTGTTTGAAGCTTCTGTACCTTCCCTTTTGTGCTCTTTCAGCCCTGAACACATTTCCTACCTGCATTGCCTTGAATACTGAAGGAAGATTTGCTCTGTTGCTACAATAAAAACGGCTCAACGGAACTGTTAGGTCATATCTTAGTCCTAAGTCAGCCAAATCTTCTTCTGTGAGACCTTCTTTGGCAAAATCAAGCTTTTCACCTCTTTTTAAAATCTTGAATATTAATTTTAAATTTTCTCCGCCCTTGCTGCCTATTAAATTTTCTATGTTTTCAACAACCGGTGTTTCAATAAGTTCAAATCCGCTTTGCTTGTATGTATTTACTATTACACCTTCAACGTAATCTCTTATTTCTTTTTCCTGCGGCGTAATGTCTCTCATGCCTTTTGCAGGGTTTAAATTTGCTTTCATATAAACCTCCGTTTTCCGTAGAACAATTATTTTCTATGTTATCAAATATAGTTGATATTTACAATATTTTTTTATCGTCAGCTTTTTTAAAGATAGGGTTAGAGCAACTTTCGCTAATGCTCAGGATGACTTACATCATTTTTCCAGATGCGTATTTAAAAACTGCTGATTTATTTCTTCCGGAACAAGACTTCCTCCTGTTGCCCATGCTATGTGAGAAGCATTTTTCATTTTGCTTTCCAGACCGTGTTTTTTTATGTACTCCATGCCTTTGTCCGATTTTTCCAATTTTACAACCCCTTCAAATGCAGCACAGGCAGATGGCTCTATGTCAATTTTTTCTGAATTGTGCAGAAGCCTCATGTTGTCATACAGCTTGTAATCATCGATGGTAAAAATACCTCCAAGAACATAATCCATCATCTTTCCAACCAGCTTTGAAGGTCTTCCAACTGCCAGCCCGTCTGCATGGGTTTTTCCGTCAATCCCAATGTCCTGCACACATACGTCATTGTGTAGCTCTGTGGCCATTCCTGTTAGCATACATGGTGAATGTGTGGGTTCCACAAAAAAGCAGTGAACATTGTTCCCGTATACTGACTTAAGTCCGTATGTTATTCCTCCCGGTGCTCCTCCTACTCCGCATGGCAGATACACAAACAATGGATGGCCATCATCTACTTTTACATTGATTTCATCCAACTGTTTTTCAAGTCGTCTTGCTGCAACGCTGTATCCCAAGAACAAATTCATTGAATTTTCATCATCAACAAAGTAGCTCATTGGGTCCTGGTCCGACAGTCTTCGTCCTTCTTCAACCGCCTTTGAGAAGTCGCTGTCATATTCTACAACCTGTGCTCCCTTTGACCTCAGCAAATCCTTTTTCCACTGTTTTGCATCAGCCGACATGTGTACAGCAACCTTAAATCCAAGGGCTGCTGAAGTTATGCCAATGCTTAATCCTAAGTTTCCTGTGGAGCCTACCTGAATTTTATACCTGTTAAAAAAGTCTCTGTACTTCTTTTCTGCAAGAATAGAATAATCGTCATCTTCAGTTATCATGTTGTTTTCCAGAGCAAGAGTTTCGGCATATTTAAGCACTTCATAAATTCCTCCCCTTGCCTTTACACTGCCTGCAATGGCAAGATGGCTGTCCATTTTTAAAAGCAGATTTCCCGATATTTCCGTTAAATAAAACAAATTAAGCTGTTCTTTCATATTTGGAATTTTTTTTAGTGGCGACTCAATAATGCCATGGGATGATTTAGTTTCAGGGAAAAGTATTTCAATGAGGGGCGCAAATTTTTCCAGGCGTCTTTCGGCATCATCTATTGCTGACAAATCCATTTTTATTATTTTTGATGCTTCCTGGTATGGTTTTAGATTTGGATTCAGCCACAAAACTTCCTTAAGTTCTGAAACTTCTTTTAATTCCTGGCTGTTTTTTATGAGTTCATTTTTGTTTATCATGGATTCCTCCTGCATTCTAAGGTAATGATATTTTTTCTGAGGAGACTTTGGACTATTTAATATCATGCCATCCTGGCGAAGCACCAGAGCGCCTCACCGGGATGACATATATTTTATCCGTACCCTCAATGGTGTATCTTAATGCACTTTTGGTTAATTATAGCATATTTCAGGCAATTGTTATATTAAAATTTCTTCAGTTGTTGTTATAATTTCAGCCGATTTTATTTCTGCCAGGTCGCCTTTTGTTGTGTTGAACACATTTTGTGTTATGATTGATTGCATAACTGTCCTCACTTCTGCTTCTGTCAAACCATCTTTTGGTTCATCAAGAGACAGTGACGTATTTGTTCCCTGAGCAGTAGCAAAAGTCATCACTAATCTTTTTGCCATCCTATCACCCCTTTCATTATTTGCTGTTTTTCCTTATTTATCCTTAAACTTCATTTGACAGCTGATATTCTTCATATCTCACTATTTTTGAAAGCGTGTACGACTGAAGATCTGACATTGAAACTGCAAGATTGTAAAGATTTTCGTTTGTCACTGCCGGCTTAACATTGGCAATTGTCTTGTTTTTCATGATGTCTTTATTTTCCTCGTCAAGTCCTGCGTTAAACACAAGTTTTAGTTTTGAATCTGCTTGGTTAGCTATTATTGCCATCCTATCACCTCCCGATACTATATAGCAAATGAAAGGCAATTTTGTTGATTAAATCCTGCCAACATGATAATATAAGCTAAAGAAGTTAATTCAAGAGGTACTTATGGACAAGTCGTTCCTGCGGGAAATAGCTCAGATAATTAAAGACATGGATTGCGATTATATATGCGGTGTAAAATATGTAATTTTTTTTATGTCAAAAATAATTTACACATGCAAGCAAAAAGGATTTGAAATTTTAGATTGCGATTATGCATATTACAAGTCAACCCCAATTTTTTCCGGGGATGAGGCGAAAGTATTTACTGATTACCGATTTTTGAACTTAAATGACAGAAAAGCAGAAGAAAATCTGTACAATCTTTTGAAATCAATGAGAGACCTACCGGAAACAAAAAACTTCAACCCGGGTACTCTTTATGAAGAACTGCTTACTTCAAAGGAAAAAAAATCATTGGGACAGGTTTACACCCCTTTGAAAATAATAGTACAGATGCTGGAAAAGTCTCTGAGCCTTAAAAAAATAGACAAGCATACTAGATTCCTTGATCCTTCCTGCGGAGGCGGATATTTTCTCACTGAAATGTTCGCACAAATAAAATCACTGAATATTGACGGTGTTGATGACAGATATATTCTGGAAAATATGATCTATGGCATAGACATTGATGATTTTGCAATATTTCTTGCTAAAGCAGGAATGCTCTTAGCAAGCGGTCTAAGTGATGTGGAATTTAAAATTTTTAATATTGATTATCTCACAGATTCATTTGATATGGGCAAGTTTGACATAATAGCAGGAAATCCACCGTATGTTGGTCATAAAAACTCAACTGCCGGGTACAAAAAAGCTCTTTATGAGAAATACCCCGATGTGTTTTATGACAAATCCGACATTTCATATTGTTTCTTCAAAAAAAGTGCTGAAATTCTCAAGGCAGACGGCATCATGGCTTTTATCACTTCCAGATACTTCATGGAAGCAATGTATGCTGACAAGCTCAGAAAATTTTTAAATGACAACTTTCAAATACTTTCACTGACTGATTACAGCGGAAACAATGTTTTCAAGGATGCCATGATAAGTCCTGCGGTAATAACATTGTCAAATAATACCGGGAACAAAAAAGACATTTCATACGTCAAATATAATGGCGAAAAAAATGCCCATGAAATGTTCAGCTTTAATCAGGACAAACTTAAAACCTCAGGCTGGATTATTTTAAGGGATGAGGAATTAAACCTTTTTGAAAGAATTGAAGAAATATCCAACGCTTTTATCAAGGATATCTGCACTATAAAGCAGGGAATTATAACAGGTTTAGACAAAGCTTTTATTGTTGACGAAGAAACAATCGAAAAATACGAAATTGAGAGTTTTTTGCTTAAAAAATGGATTAAAAACAGCAACATAAGGGATTCCGGAATAAAATATAATAATCTGTACCTGATATATTCCAACAATATTCAGAATGAGGAACATTGCCCAAACGCAATAAAATATTTGTCTGTTTACAGGGAAAAGCTTGAAAACAGGAGGGAATGTCAAAGGGGTTACAGGAGATGGTTTGACCTCCAGTGGGAAAGAATAGAATCTGACCTTGAAAATCCAAAGATTATTTTCCCGTACAAAGCCAAAGGAAATTATTTCTATTATGACAAAAATGCATTTTTTTGCAGTGCAGATGTTTATTTCATAAATGGATTCCAAGAGGTGCTCAATCCTGATTATCTTGTTTCTTACCTTAATTCAAGCATTTTTGAATTTTATTTCAAATGTCAGGCAAAAAAGGTCGGAAATGCAATTTATGAATATTATCCAAATAAATTGAATAACGTAAAAATTTACATTCCTCAGGAAAACATTCAACAAAATATATCTGATTTAGGAAAAATTAGTATTGAAATATTCCTAAAAAAGGTGTTTAATATAAGCGAAGAGGAGGTAAATAATATAATAAACAAATATGTACAAAAAAGGTGATGACGTATATTGAGAAGATTAAACAAGCTATTATTATTACTTATTATTTTTACTGTATTCTCAGTTCAACCCGCCTTTGCCAAAACAGTGTATTATGATACCTATAATCACTGGGCAGAAAGCGAAATTGATTTTGCTTCCAACACCTTAAAAGTTTTTAAAGGCTACGGAGACTTTACCTTTAAGCCGGAAAACAACATAACCCGGGCCGAATTTATTACTATCCTGGCGAGAACAGCTTACAGGCAAAATCAAATGAACGAAGTTTACACCAGCGACATGTCCTACAGCGATATGTCCAGCAAACATTGGTCTCATACATTTGTGATATCAATGTATGAACACCTGAAGGGAAACGGAAATTTTTCTTTCAAAGATATTTTTCCGGGTACAGATTTTAATCCGGACAAAGCAATAACAAGGGAAGAATCAGCAGCCCTAATTGCAGCTTTTTGCAAGGAATCTATTTATGACAATCCACTTGCTTTTAAAGATGTAACTTCAAGCAACAGATTTTACAACGAAATTAAAAGACTCAACAATGCAGGAATAGTTGTTGGATATGAAGACAATACATTCCGCGGAAGCACTAATATTACAAGGGCAGAAGCTGCAGCTCTCATAAAAAGAGTTTATCTGGACATTAAAACAAGCGACTCAAGCAAATATTTGACTAAACTGGAATTTATGCCTATTAAGGGCGAAGACATGTATTCTTATTTTGGCACTTATAACTTAAATACTACAGACACAAATGACAAAAAATTCATAAAAGCCAAGGACACATTGGAATATGTTTCATTTGGCGGATACATTTTTCCAGAGGATTCACACCTTTATGATTTGAATGCGGTTGAAACTATGGCGACGCTGCGTTCAAGCGGTTACTACAATGTGGCCGGAACAAATTTTTACATGATTACTTTCGGAAGCTACACTGAATCCGAGAAAACTCAGTTTGCCAATGAAATTTTAACGAACATCATTGCAAGGAATGACTTCAAGGACTCAGAGCTTATGCAGGTTTTCGCAGCGGTGAGCAAGTACGACGTAAAAGAATCCCTGTACATGGGAGCATTGGAAAAATGGGACAGCATTACTACCAGCAATAATGCCAAAGCAAATATTTTATTTTACAGATATGCTTATTACATTAAAAACAACAACAAATCAATGCTTCAAACCCTGGTTTATGACGACTTAACAAAAGCAAATGACATACCTTCTCTTTTGGACATTAATTGGGGACTTACAGCAGGAGCAGCGTCAGTAGACTTTAGGAACTACAGCTTTGGAAATTACAGTTTTTCACTTTACAAGGACACAACATATTACAGATATTCATTAAATCCGGTTGCGCCTGTCACTTACAATTCAAAAATTGTTGAACTGGTAAACCTGCTGCTTATTGAAAAAAGCATCAAGCCTTCAACAGCAAGCCTTGCGGATTATCAGAGTATCTTCAGCAAATATTCTCTGAACAGGCTGTATGTGCTTAACTTCATTGGCGAAAAGGAAAGAGCTTTTGTAGAAGGAATAAATGATTATGAAATAATCAAGACATTTGATCTATACAAAACAGCCAAATCTTCCATCGACGACACGTACACGGGAATCTTAAAAAAAGTAAAAGAATAACACAAAAGGACGGATAATTCCGCCCTTTTATTATGCTCATACACGGGCGGACACAAGGTCCGCCCCTACAAATCAATAAATTGATATCTTGCCATGAATTTGAAATCACCGGTTGTAGGGGAGAACCTCGTGTTCTCCCGTAGATAGATGTTATTGAATCAACAACACATGCTTACACAAGATCCGCCAGTACAAATCGATAAATTGATATCTTGCCATGAATTTGAAATCACGGGTTGTAGGGGAGGACCTCGTGTCCTCCCGAAGTTATTATTGAATCAACAACACGGGCGGATACAAGATCCGCCCCTACAGTTTTGAAAATTCAATACTTTGATGGCGAATGCGCCCTTTTATTTTGTGTATAGATTCACTATTTCCTTTAGCATTTCAACTACTTTTTCCATTGACTGAACAGGTATGTATTCGTATCTTCCATGGTAATTGTGACCTCCTGTGCAAAGGTTAGGACAAGGAAGTCCCATGTATGAAAGTCTTGCACCGTCTGTGCCTCCTCTTATGGGCACTATTTCAGGCTCTATTCCAATGTTAATCAGTGCCTGTTTTGCAGTTTCTATTATGTGCATGTGCGGAAGTATTTTTTCCTTCATGTTGTAGTATGAATCCTTAAGCTCCACAATCACTGTGCCTTCACCGTACTTGCTGTTTAAAAAATCGGAAGTCTTCAAAAATCTATTTTTCTTAGCTTCAAATTTTTCCTTGCTGTGATCCCTGATTATGTAGTTAAGATGTGTTTTTTCCACATCTCCGCTCATGTCGTTTAAGTGGCTGAAGCCTTCATAATTTTCAGTGCTGTCTGGTCTTTCGTGAACAGGAAGCATATTTTGAAATTCCATTCCTATCAATATGGAATTTTTCATTTTGTTTTTTGCAGATCCAGGATGGATGTTTACTCCGTTGATTGTTACCTTAGCACTTGCTGCATTGAAGTTTTCATATTCAATTTCCCCAAGCTCTCCTCCATCAACCGTGTATGCAAAGTCTGCTCCGAATCCTTTTACATCGAACATGTCTGCCCCGCTTCCAACTTCCTCGTCAGGTGTAAAGGCAATCTTAATAGTTCCGTGTTCAACATCATGATTGGAGACAAAATATTCAGCCATGGACAATATTTCAGCAATTCCAGCCTTGTTGTCTGCTCCCAAAAGTGTTGTGCCGTCTGTAACTATAAGGTCATTTCCCACATATTTTAATAAATGGTCAAACATATCAGTCTTCATTGTTATGTCTTTTTCTGCATTGAGAACAATGTCACTGCCATCATAATTTTCTATGATACGTGCTTTAATGTCATTGCCGGGCATGTCAGGGGACGTGTCCATGTGTGCGATAAATCCTATAACAGGTGTCTCTTTGTCTGTGTTTTTTTCAAGAGTGCCATAAACATAGCAGTGTTCATCCATGAATGCATCCTTGATTCCCAGAGATTTCATTTCCTCCACCAGGTACTGTCCAAGTTTTTTTTGTTTCTCGCTGCTTGGAATTATTTCAACGTCCGGAACTGATTGAGTGTCAAATTTGACATAATTTAAAAATCTTTCGTGTACTTTCATTTTATATCCCTTCTATTCCTTCTATGAAAATTTCAGTTGCTATAATTTATTATAGCACTGCTAAAGTTTGTTAGCAAGATTACTGATTGGTAAATATTCTAATTTTGCATATATTTGTTATTCACATTTGACTATCATTTATATCATTCATATCATTCGTTTTAATGTGTCTATAAGCTTAATTCGTCAATGCCGAACCAAATTTACAATTGAAGTTGCAGTCATTTTATTATATAATAAAATGACTATATCATAAGGAGGAATAATATGGATTTTCTAAAGGAATCATATAAAGTTAAAAGTGACACAATTATAAAAAATCTTCAAAAAAGAGGCATGGAAGGTTACTACGTTGACACAAGGGAAGAAGCTATAGAAAAAGCAATGTCAATGATAGATCAGAATGATGTGGTTTCATGGGGAGGTTCATACACCATTGACGAACTTGGCATCAAAAAACTGCTTGAAGAAAAACAAATTTCAGTAATAGACAGAGACAAGGCAAAATCACCTGAAGAAAGAGTACGACTCATGAAACAGGCTCTCACAGCAGATGTGTTTTTAACAAGCACAAATGCCATAACAATGAACGGAGAACTCTTGAACATTGACGGCAACGGAAACAGACTGGCTGCTTTCTGCTACGGTCCTGACAGCGTGATTGTAATTGCAGGAATGAACAAAGTTGCTACAGACATAGATACAGCAATGAAAAGAGCAAGAGCAGAAGCAACTATTCCAAACACTTTCAGAACGAATTCAAACACACCGTGCCGCATTACAGGAAAATGTTCAGAATGCACAATGCCTGACACCCTTTGCGGACAAATTCTTGTTACAAGATACTGCAGACCTAATAACAAAATAAAGGTTATTTTGGTTGGAGAAAATTTAGGATTCTAATAATTTTATAACTTGACAATTAAAACAGAGCGCATATTGAGCTCTCAGACTATTGACAAACCTAATTTCCACAAATCGTAGGGGCGGATCTTGTATCCGCCCGTGTTACTAGTTCAATAACTTATGTTATCTTCGGGAGGACACGAGGTCCTCCCCTACAACCTGTTATTCTAAATCATCGTAAAATGTCAATTTATCGATTCGTAGGGGCTTGTATCCGCCCGTGTTATTAATTCAATAATTCTGGTACCTTCGGGAGGGCAGTAACCCTCCCTACATTTATATAACGCAATTGTTATAAAGGAGAAAAAATGAAAATAATCCATACATCTGACTGGCATCTTGGAATAAGCCTTCACAATGCATCATTAGCTGAGGAACAGAGATACTTCATCGATTACCTCATAAATGTTGTAAAGGAACAAAAAGTAGATGCGGTTATAATTGCAGGCGATGTTTTTGACCACTCGGTTTCCAGTGCTGAAGCTATAACCTTATACAATTATGCCGTAACCAAGCTGTGCAATGAAATAGGAGTTCCCGTAGTAATTGCAGCTGGAAACCACGACGGAGCAGCACGCCTTGCTTCATGCAACGAATTGTTAAAAAAAGCAGGACTTTATATATACGGGAAACTTACAGGTGAAATTAATGCTGTTGAAATAGGAAATTTGAGCATTTATCCCATCCCCTACTTCAATGCTGATGAAGTAAAAGCATTGTATCCCGAAGAAAAAATATCAAGCTATGCAGATGCTATGGAAATCGTGCTTAAAAATGTAAAACAAAACTTAAAGACAGGAAACAGCAACATCCTCATGTGCCATTGTTTCGTAAGTGGCTCTGTATTGTCTGAAAGCGACAGAACCGCCCTGGTTGGAGGATCATCTGTTGTTCCTTCGGGAATATTTGACGGATTTGATTATGTTGCCATGGGACACCTCCACAAGGCTCAGGACAGGGGCTATAACATAAGATACAGCGGCTCCCCCATCAAGTATTCGTTCAGTGAAGCAAGCCACTCAAAGACTATTACAATGCTTCACATTGAAGATGGCATAAAATATGAAGAGCTTGAAATTGTGCCTCTCAGAGAAACAAGAATCATACGGGGAACTTTTGACGAAGTCCTTGAATTTGCTAATCTCGATATGAAAAGGGACGATTACATTAAAATTGAAATCACTGACATGTACGCAGGCATGGAAGCAGTTGAGCTTTTCAGGACATACTATGCAAATCTTCTGAACATCACAGGAAAAATGAATGAAACAGAAGAAAATCAGCTCACTGTGGAAGAACTTTACACCCTTTCTCCCAACGATATACTGGAGAAATTCTACAGAGAAACAACAGGATGCGATGTGACAGAAGAACAATTAAAATTGTTCCAACAAGCAATGGAAGCATTAAGCTGTCAGGAGGTTTTGCAATGATACCTTTGAAATTGTCATTTCAGGCCTTCGGCCCATATGTTAAAAAACAAGAAATAGATTTCTGTAAATTTGAAAATTCAGGCGTTTTTCTCATTCACGGCATAACAGGCTCAGGGAAAACGACCATACTTGATGCAATGACTTACGCCCTTTATGGCAAATCAAGCGGCGGACAACGAGGTGATATTACAGCCATGCGCTGCCAGCTTTGCAAGGAGGAAATCCCCACGGAAGTTGAATTCATCTTCAAGGTTAATGAAAAAACATATAAATTTACAAGAAGTTTAAATATAAGGACTAAACGAAACGGCACAAAGGAATATACCTCAGCACAAAATGCCATGTTTCTTGACAAAGGCGGAGTATTTGTTCCGTTTTTTGAAAATCCCAAAATAAAAGACGTTGAGCAAAAATCATGTGAGATTATAGGCCTTAATCACGAGCAGTTCATACAGGTTATAATGCTTCCTCAGGGAAAGTTTGAAAAGCTTCTTGTTGCCAAGTCTGAAGAAAAGGAAGAAATACTTGTTACGTTGTTCAATGCAGAAAAATGGCAGGAAGCAGCAGAATGGATCTGCAATGAAGCCAGAAACATAAGCCGTGATGTGACAGTTAAAAGAGAAAATATCAATATGATTCTGAAATCAGAAAACGCCGGAACCGTTGAAGATTTGGGCAATCAGATATCTGAGCTTAAAGTTAACATTGAAATTACTTCCGGTGAGAAAAAAGCCACTGCACAACTCCTTGCGACAGAAAAAACAAAGCTTGAAATTCACACGGACCTTTTCAACTTGTTTGAGGAAAAAACACGGACTGAAAATGAACTCAAAGCAATCAAGGAACAGGAAAACAACATTGGCATTCTATCAGCAAAACTTGATAAAGGAAGGAAATCCCAAAGCATTGAGCAAAAATACTTAAATGCACTAAGTCTCCATGGCCAGTTTAATGAAGCAAGACAAAGACTGGAAACTGAGAAGAAGAACAATACTGAGTGCATCCTCTCAAGGGAAAATGTACAAAAATCTCTTGATGAACTTAAAAAAAGAGAAAGCGAAATTGAGAAGCTGAAGGAAAATAAAATCATTGCCGAAGGACTCATTGATGTATACAACCAAATTTCAAGCGCCAGAACATCATCTGAAAATGAAATCAACAAGTATGACCGACTTAAAGCTGACGAAACTTTAAATCAGGAACAACTTGCTTTTGCAAAGGACAAGCTGAAGAAATATTCCGACAAAAAGGATTTCATCTTCAAAAATTTTAACATGAAACTGCCGGAACTCAGGGAAAAGGCAGAAAAATTCGTTCTCCTTGACAAGAAAACACTGGAACTTAACATTACAGGACTAGAAATAAAAAAAGCAGAAAATGCAATAAACATGCTCAAAAAAGATCTGGAAAAAAACAAAAAGACCTTTACTTCCAAGATGAAAATGTATGAAGAGACATACAACAGGTACATTGAACAAACAGCATACATTATAAGCGAAAAACTTGAAGACGGCAAACCCTGCCCAGTTTGCGGAAGCATCCATCATCCGGAAAAAGCATCAAAATCTACTGAGTATGTAGATTCTGCTCTTATTAAGGACATGCGCACTGCCTTGGATAAATTAAGCGAGGAGGCATCTGAACTTAACAACATTATTGCTCGTCAGGAAGCCGCTAAATCTTCAAAATCAGAAAAATACCAAAGTCTTGAAAATGAAATTGCAGAATTAAGTAAAAGCCTCGAAGGTTCTATAAAGGAAGACACATTGACAGAGTTAAAAACTGCTGAAGCAGAAGCAGGAAAATTAAATGATTTGATGGATGCCATTGCCTCCACGTCATCAGAAATCACTAAGTTTGAAAACAAAATTTCACAGCTTAGCAATCAATTGTCTTCTCAAAGCAAATTAAAGGAAGAAGCATCTGCAAATTACACCTCCTTAAGCTTAAGAAAAATTGCCGGCATAAATGATGAAAAATCTCTGATAAATAGAATCAATATTTTAAAAAATGAAATAAACAGGTATAATGATGAGATTTCAACACTAACAGATAAAAGCCTTTTTGCCGACAAAGCACTAAGCTCGTCAGATGCTTCCCTCTTGTTCCTTAAGGAAGATTTCGAAATAAAAACAAAGGATTACAACACAGCAAAGGAAGATTACCTGGAATTGCTAAAACAAAACGGCTTTGCAGACACACAGGAGTTTAAATCCTTCCTGACTGATCAAGATACATTGGATGAATTGGACAAAAAAATTCAGGATTACATCATTGAAAAAAAATCAGTTGCAAAAAATCTTGAAAGGCTTGAAAAACTTACAGAAAGCAAATCAAGGCCTGATATTGAAAATATGAAAAATAAGGTCAGCGAGCTGGAAAACAAAATTACACAGCTTGAAAAGCAATCAGCTCTTTTAAACGAACGAAGAAATAGACTGGAAACTTTAATCAAGCGTGTTTCAGCAGAACAGAAACTCCTGCAGGAACTCATACGCAAATATGACTCCTACTACAGCTTTGGAACAACTCTTCGCGGCGACAAAGGAATAAGCCTCAGGCGTTACGTCCTGGGAGTAATGCTTACCAGCGTAACGGTTGAAGCAAACCGCCTTTTGAAAAACGTCCACGGAGGTCGATACCAGCTTTGCAGAACTCTTGAAGGAAGCGGACGAACAAGAAAAGCAGGGCTTGAACTGGAAGTTTTTGACGGTTATTCCGGAGAAAAAAGAGGTGTTGCCGGCTTGTCAGGAGGAGAGAAATTCCTTGTTTCACTTGCTTTGTCCCTGGGACTGTCTGCAGTTGTACAAGCACAATCCGGTGGAATAAAAATAGACACCATGTTTATTGACGAAGGATTCGGAAGCCTGGATTCCTCATCCATAGGAGATGCCATGAACATATTGGGATCTGTAAAGGGATCCAAGAGACTTGTGGGAATCATATCCCACGTTCAGCTTTTAAAGGAAACAATAGAGTCGTCAATTACAGTTCAAAAAGACAGAAACGGCTCTACACTCTTAATTAATAGTTAAGAGCTATGTAGGGGAGGACCTTGTGTCCTCCCGCGGGCGGGCACAAGACCCGCCCCTACAATCAGCAGAATAAACAATAATTAAGACGTGTCTGTTGACACGTCTTTTCACATTTTATTCTTAATTGCTTCTATTAGGTTCTGGATATGTTTCTCCGAATGTGTCAACTGTAACCTGTTTAAGTTTAACTTCCTGTACAGGTCTGTCCATGCGGTCAGTCTTTGTTGCAGCAATTTTGTTTACAACATCCATGCCTTCGATTACTTTTCCAAATGCAGCATATTGTCCGTCGAGATGAGGAGATTTTTTATGCATTACGAAAAATTGTGAACCTGCTGAGTTAGGGTTCATTGATCTTGCCATTGAAAGAACTCCTGCGTCATGCTTAAGGTCGTTTTTAAAACCGTTGCCTGAAAATTCACCCTTTATACTATATCCAGGGCCTCCCATTCCGTTTCCGTTAGGGCATCCTCCCTGAATCATGAATCCTTCTATAACTCTGTGAAATATTTTTCCGTCATAAAATTTCTTGTTGATTAATGAAATAAAATTGTTAACAGTGACTGGAGCTATCTCAGGGTACAATTCAGCTTTTATCACATCGCCATTTTCAAATTCAAATGTAACTATTGGTAATTTCATATTTCCTCCATTATTGATATTATTTATTATACTTTACACTAACATCAAAAAAAATTCAATAAAAAACCAAAATACAAGAAATATTTTTAAGTTTGGATGGTTGTAACAACTATTGCCATTTAGAATATATTGAAGTAAAGCAACAGTAAAATATGAGGAGGTAATATAAGCATGAAATGCTCAAACAATAATAACAATAATCCCGTTGCAGGCATTGGCGGTATTGCAGATAGATGCTGTACAGGTCAGTCAGGTTGTGATTGGGATGGTACATTGAGAAATGTGGTAACCGAACCAATATATGTACAAAAAGTTTACGATGCTGTGTTGTTTAATCTGCAAGGATTAAAAACAGCTCCGGATACAGTTTTCGAACCAAACCTAGGATGCGGAACAAATATAATTAGAATTGCTGACATCAGATGCAGAAAATTTTTCAATCCTGACAACATCAATGACGACTGCAATTTGAAAATCAATCCAAACACACAATTGTCAGGCGGACAATTTGTTAAGAAAGAAGACGGCTGCGACTTCAAGGTAATAGGACCAGACGGAACATTAAGCGAAAAACTAGTATTCGCAGACACTCAGTTCTGCGACGAAGAAGAACTGGGAACTCCGGTATTTGGAACTCAGAACATTGAAATAACAGGCTGTGTTGAAGTAGAAATTGATTTAGTGGTTTCACCGTGCAATTCAACCAACGAAAGCATAATAACACTTACAGCACTTGTTGAAATAGCACCAAAATGTAATCCTTTAATATTGACAAATTTCTTTGAAATTTGTGTTCCTTCAGTGCAAGACACAGCATTCTTGCCAAGATTTACTGAATTCTGCAACCTGTCATGCATAGTAAGGCTTGCAACAAACAGCATTCCAAGAGACTTTACTTTAGACCCAAGAACTGGCGAATTGTCAATCAACCTGATTATTTCTCTTTGCGTTTCCTGCGAAAAGAAAATAGTTGTTCCTGTTCAGCTTTGTGTACTTTCAACAGGATTCGTACAATTATCACCAGAACAGGCTGCTCTTTGCCCGACATTCCCGAGATTGTTCCCACGACAAATCGATGAAAACTCTGTAGGCGGAGCCGGCGGTGGTTGCAGACCAAGATCAACTTCACTTGACGACTAATAAAAAAATCAAAAACCTGCCTCGGCAGGTTTTTTTATTTCCTCATTTTTTCTTTTTCTATGTCGCACATTCCTTTTTCTATAAGTCTCATGTCAACTGCTTCCTCTATGATGGTCTTAATTAACACCACAACCGGAACTCCCATTATCATTCCAGGAATACCAAACAAGTTTCCTCCTACCGTAACAGATGTGATTATCCAGAATGGACTTACGCCAACGTTGTTTCCCACAATCTTAGGGTCAAGAATGTTTGCGTCAAGCTGCTGAATCACTATGATTATAATGAGAGCATATACAGCCTTAGGCGGATCCACGAAAAATGAAACAATAACCACAGGAATCGATCCTATTATAGGACCAAAGTAAGGAATGATGTTGAACACTCCTATAATTGTTCCCATGAGCGGCGCATATGGCACCTTGAATATGTAGAACGCTATTACGCATATAACTCCCACAATTGCTGAATCAAGCAATTTTCCGTTTAAAAAGCTTTTAAAAATTTTATTTCCGCGGCTGAATGCTTCAAGAGTTTTTCTTGCTTTATTTTCGTTAAAATAAGCATATATGAATCTTCTTCCCCTGGCCAGAATGTCTTCTTTTTCAGAAAGCATGTAAATATTTATGATAAAGCTTGTTATAACAGTAAAAGTGCTTGAACCTATGTTGGTTACAAGCCTCATAAGCATGTTTGACACTCTGAGGAGCAAATCATTTATGAGCCCCTTCACAGATTCGCTTGCTTCAAGGATATAATCCGTAACGTATAAAACATATGGGTGGTCAATTCTATTCTTAAGGTCCGTAACTATCTTAACAACGTCCACATTTCCATCCATGATAAAATTTACTATGTTATTAATATTTTCAACAATCTGAGGCACAACCTTGTATATAAGTGTACTTATGAGACCTATTAGAATTATGCAGGCAAGGAAAATCCCCTGTGCCCTTCTTACCTTGAGCTTCTTCATGAAAAACTCAACAACCGAGTCAAGAAGATACGCAATTATAAGCGCATAAATAACAGGCTTGAATGAATCTATAATCCAGCTGAAAGCGCCTGGATTAAAAACAATCAGCAAAATTATCAAAGCCATGAACATTATGGGTAGTGATAATCTTACTATGCTTTTATATTTTTCGATGGTATTATCTCCTTTGCTACATTATTTTGGCCTGGCCTCTGTAAACAACGCCCTGTCTTCCGTTGACAGTAAGAAGTTCTCCATCCTTTATGACTTTTGTGCAGTCTTCTGCTCCGACTATTACTTCAATTCCAAGATTCAGTCCTGCAATGAATGCATGAGATGTGAGGCCGCCTTCTTCAACTATTATTGCCGAAGCTCTAGACATATATTCAATTACATCCTTGTCAGTTGCGGTCATGACTATAATATCACCGTCTTCAAACTTGTCTTTCAGTTCTTCAGCGTTCATAGCAACTCTTGCCTTTGCAATGACAGTTTCTTTTCCAACTCCCACTCTCTTGTAAAGAATTTCACTTACTATATGAACCTTTAAAAGGTTTGTGCTGCCTGAAACTCCAACGGGAACGCCTGCTGTTATTATTGTCAGGTCTCCGTTTTCGATGTAGCCCATTTCCAGTGCTCTTTCCACAGACTTTTCAACTATTTCATCAGTAGAATTAAGCTTTTCAATTTGAATAGGGTATACTCCCCAGTAAAGTGACATCCTTCTCATTACCTGCTCTGACTGAGTGGCTGCTATAATTGGAGCCTTTGGTCTGTACCTGGATACTGCTGCTGCTGTGTAGCCTGATGATGTTGCTGAAATTATTGCAGAAGCCTTTAGGTCAAGGCAAGTCTTGCATGTTGCGTAGCTTATGGAATCAGTTATGCTGTTTTGAAATGCTATGTTTTTGTTTTTCAATATTTCATCATAATCCAACGAGTTTTCTATCATTGTTGCTATTCTTGACATGGTCTTGACTGCTTCTGTTGGATAACTTCCTGATGCTGTTTCTCCCGAAAGCATTATGGCGTCTGAACCTTCAAATATGGCTGTTGCAACGTCTGAAACCTCAGCCCTTGTAGGACGAGGGTTTCGCATCATTGAATCCAGCATCTGTGTTGCTGTGATAACCGGTTTACCTGCATCGTTGCACTTCTTGATGAGAGTTTTCTGAACCAGAGGAACTTCCTCAGCAGGTATTTCAACTCCCAAGTCTCCCCTTGCAACCATAATTCCGTCTGAAACTTCTATAATTTCATCAATGTTTTCCACACCCTGCCTGTTTTCAATTTTGGAGATTATCATTATGTTGTCTGCAAGACTGTCTTCCAGAATCCTTCTTATGGCAATTACATCTTCTGCTTTTCTTATAAATGATGCTGCTATGTAATCAATGCCATTTTCGATTCCAAACTGGATGTCGTCTATGTCTCTTTCAGTAAGAGCAGGCAAATTTATTTGAACGTTTGGGACATTTATTCCTTTTTTGTTTTTTACGGTTCCTCCGTTTTTTACAATGCATCTTAAATCAGTGCTGTTTAATGATTCAACGACTTCAAGACATATGAGACCGTCATCTATGAGCACTGTGTCGCCAGGTTTTACATCCAAAGCAAACTTATCGTATGTAACGCTTGCAATATTTTTGTTTCCCAGTATATCCCTTGTGGTCAAGATGAATTCCTGATCCTTTGCCAGTTCAGCAACACCGTTTTCAAAATCTCTTGTTCTTATTTCAGGGCCCTTTGTATCCAGCATTATCGCAGTACAGGTTCCAAGATCTTCACGTACTTTTTTAATCACATCTATTTTTGCCTTGTGTTCTTCATGGTTTCCGTGAGAAAAATTAAGCCTTGCCACGTTTAATCCGTTTAAAACAAGTTCCTTGAAGGACTTTTCATCCTGAGATGATGGTCCTATGGTGCACACAATTTTCGTCTTTCTTAATTTCTGCATATTATCACTCCTTTTAACTTCCTATTGTAAAATCACCTTGAACATTTATATGGAAAGTATTTTTGTCAGCTCGTATGTCTTTTCATCGAATTTCTTTTCCATTGAAAGAGCTTCTTCAATATCCATGTGGAATATTTCATTTCCTCTTATTCCCAGCACTCTGTTGGAAACAGAATTTGTCAAGAGCTCTACGGACATGGCACCCATCTGGCTTCCCATGAGCCTGTCAAATGCTGAGGGTGTGCCTCCTCTTTGAGTGTATCCGAGAACAGAATATCTTGTGCCGACTCCTGTCTTTTTTTCAATCAATTCACTGATGTCCTTTGCATCTCCTGCACCTTCTGCCAGGATTATTATGCTGTGCTTCTTTCCTCTTGCCCTGCCCTGCATTATTTTATCGCACACTTCATCAATATTATAATCAACTTCAGGAATTATAACCATTTCTGCTCCGCCGGCCAAGCCTGCATACAAAGCTATGTCTCCGCAGTTTCTGCCCATAACCTGAATTACATTTGTCCTTCCGTGAGATGATGAAGTGTCCCTGATTTTTTCAACTGACTCAAGCACCGTGGTAAGTGCCGTGAAAAATCCGAGGGTATACTGAGTGTATGCCAAATCATTGTCTATTGTACCGGGTATTCCGATTGTGGGCACTCCTGCCTTTGCAAGCTCCATGGCTCCCATAAACGTACCGTCTCCTCCTATGGTAACAATACCGTCAAGGCCTAAATATTTTACATTCTTCAATGCCTTTTCAAAGCCTTCCTTTTCCTGGAATTCCTTGCTTCTGGCACTTCCAAGAACGGTTCCACCTCTATGAATAATATCTGCAACTGAAGAAAGGCTCATCTCCACAGAATCCCCTTCAACCAGGCCTCTGAATCCGTTTTTAATACCCACAACATTTATGTTATTGAAAATTCCGTATCTTACTACTGCCCTGATAGCAGCATTCATTCCCGGCGCATCTCCTCCGCTGGTAAGTACTCCGATTTTTTTCATGAAAGCCTCCTGTTTTTTTAATTAAGAATTAATAGTTAAGAATTAAGAATTATTACTTAAATATAATTCAGTTTGATGACAAAGTTATTTCAATTTTGTAGGGGAGGACCTCGTGTCCTCCCGCGCGGGCGGGTACAAGACCCGCCCCTACAATTGATAATTTTTTATTTTAGAACTATGTTGTTTTCTCCCAGCAATGCTTTTAAATCATTTATTAGTTCCATGTCGCTTGCATCTACCCAGCAATTCTTTGGCAGAACCATATTTGACTTTTCAAGTTCACTGTAGATTATAACACAATCATTGCCATTGTATTTACTAATATTTGTAAATAATTCATTTTTTATTTTCATGTAGTGGTTTTTATCTGCAACTTTGATGTATAATTTCTTTTCCTTATGTTTAGCAGTATTTGTGCTGCTTTTTTTAAGCTCCGTAATTTTGTTGCATATCAGTTTCGGTGCATCATCTTCTGCTGCATTTATTGTTCCTTCAATGAGGACGATGCTGTCTTCGTACAAAACATCCTTACAACCCTCATAAACCTTGGGAAATACAATCCCTTCAAAAGTACCGTACAAATCCTCCAATGTTATAAAAGCCATCATATTGTTGTTCTTTGTTATTTTATTTTGTTTTTTGATAATTATTCCACCCATTACGACGCGGCTTCCGTCTCTTAAGTCCCTGTTTTCTTCCTGATCCTTAATCTCCGCTATTTCGCTGGAATTTGTGGTAGCTCTATTATCAAGTTCATCCTCATATTCAGAAAGAGGATGACCGCTTAAATAAACTCCAACCATTTCTTTTTCCATGGCCAGAAGCATCTTTTCATTGTATTCCGGAAGATTTGGCATTTCATCATTTAATGATATGTCGATTTCTGAGGATGCATTGTCGTCAAACATTGAAAACTGACCTTCGATGTTTCTTTTTTTCTGATTTACAATTGAATCAATTGTTTTTTCATAAACAGCCATGAGCTGTGACCTGAAAACTCCAAGAAAATCAAACGCTCCGCACTTTATGAGAGATTCTATCTGCCTTTTGTTGAGCACATTCTGGTCAACCTTGGTGCAGAAATCAGCAAAGCTTGTAAACTTACCCTTAGTTTCTCTTGCCTTTACAATATCAGCTATTACATTTGTTCCCACGTTTTTTACTGCAGCCAGGCCGAAACGGATTTTCCCATTTTCAACGGTAAATTTGTCCAGGCTTTCGTTGACATCCGGCGGCAGTATTTCTATTCCTAACCTCTTGCATTCCCTGATGTACAGTGAAACAGTGCCTGAACTTCCCATTATACTTGAAATCAAAGCTGCCATGAATTCCACTGGATAGTAGTGCTTCAGCCATGCTGTTTCATAGGCAAGAGCCGCATATGCAACAGAATGGGCTTTTGGAAAGGCATACTTTGCAAATTCAACCATCAGGTCGTAAATGTCGTTGGCTGATTTTTCATCGACACCGTTGTTTACTGCTCCTAATATTGCAGGTTCGTTATTTTCAGCTTTCTTGCCGTATATGAAGTTTTGACGTTCTTCAAGCATGACGCTCATTTTTTTCTTTCCCATGGCACGGCGCAAAAGGTCCGAACGCCCCATGGTAAATCCGCCGATGTCTCTAACTATCTGCATGACCTGTTCCTGGTAAACCATACAGCCATATGTTACGTTAAGTATTGGTTCAAGCTTGGGGTGAAGATATGTTACCATAGCCAGATTAAGCTTGTTTTTTATATATACGGGAATCTGTCCCATAGGCCCCGGCCTGTACAAGGCGTTGGCAGCTGCTATATTTTCGAATTCTGTAGGCTTAAGTTCGCTTAAAAACGCCCTCATGCCCGAGCTTTCAAATTGAAATATCCCCAGGGTGTCAGCGTTTGAAAACAATTTGTAAACATCTTTGTCGTCGTAGCTGCAGTTAGCAAAATCTATCTTGACATGATGATTTGCTTCAATTAAATCAATGGCATCTCTTATGACAGTAAGTGTCCTCAGTCCCAAAAAATCCATTTTCAAAAGTCCCAGTTCCTCAAGCTCTATCATGTTAAACTGAGTTGTTATTATATCCTTGTTTCTTGAAAGAGGAACATATTCTGTAACATCTTCCCTTGATATGAGAACTCCTGCTGCATGGGTTGAAGCATGCCTTGGTAATCCTTCCACCTTTAGGGCAACATTCAGGAGCTTATTAACCTTGGCATCGCCATCGTACAGGTCCTTTAGCTCCTTGTTTACCTCCAGAGCCTTAGAAATGGTCATTCCAAGGTCCATTGGTATCTTCTTTGCTATGAAATCAACCTCTCCGTATGATAGATTTAAAGCTCTTCCAACGTCTCTGATGGCTCCTCTTGCAGCCATTGTTCCAAATGTAATTATCTGGGCCACCCTGCTGCTGCCGTATTTATTCTTCACATATTCTATAACTTCTTCTCGTCTTTCATAGCAGAAGTCAACGTCAATATCCGGCATGCTTATTCTGTCAGGATTTAAGAACCTCTCAAAAATTAGGTTGTATTTAAGAGGGTCGATATTTGTTATTTTCATGGAATAGGCAACCAAGCTTCCTGCTGCAGAGCCTCTTCCAGGTCCCACCATTATTTTGTTGTCCTTGGCATATTTTATGAAATCCCACACTATGAGGAAGTAATCAACATATCCCATTTGCTCTATTATTCCAATTTCATAATCAAGCCGCTTCTGAATGTCATCTGTAACATTCTTGTATCTTTCTCTTAAGCCTTTCTGGCATATTTCTCTGAAATATTCTGACTTCTCATAACCTGCGGGTATCTTGAACTCCGGCAGATGTACCGTATCAAAATCAAGTTCCACATTGCATCTTTCTGCTATGTCATGAGTGTTTTTTAAAACATCATCCGGAAAAATCCGTGCCATTTCATCATATGATTTAAGATAAAATTCATCTGACGGAAATTTCATGCGGTCTTCATCCATAACTGATTTCTGCATTTGAATGCAGAGAAGCACATCATGAAAGTATGCATCTTCCTTGTTTATGTAATGCACGTCATTTGTGGCAACAAGTTTTATTCCTGTTTCATTGGCTAACTGAACAAGATTCTTGTTTACATCCTGCTGTTCATGCATGCCGTGGTCCTGCATTTCAAGATAAAAATTATTTTCTCCGAATATATCTTTATACTTCAAGGCTGCCTTCACAGCCTCATCGTAATTATTTTCAAGCAATCTTGTCTGAACTTCTCCCGCCAGGCACGCACTCAGGGCGATTATACCCTGGCTGTGACGCCTTAAAGTTTCATGGTCGATTCTAGGCTTGTAATAGTATCCACCTACAAAGCCTTCAGAACAAAGCTTGATGATGTTCTTCCATCCAGTATAATTTTCTGCAAGCAAAACAAGATGGTACTGATTTTTATCCTTTTGCGGATCCTTGTCAGTCATCTTTCTTGGCGACACATATGATTCAAAACCAAGTATGGGCTTTATGCCTGCTTTTTTTGCCTGTTTGAAAAACTCAACAACACCGTACATGGAGCCGTGGTCTGTTATGGCCAGGGAATCCATGCCAAGCTCCGCTGCCCTCTTCACAAGTTCTTCAATTCTGCATGCACCGTCCAACAGGCTGAATTCCGTATGGACGTGCAAATGTGTAAATTTGTTTTCTGACATATTATCTCTCCTTCGCATTGCTTTATATAGAAAGACAATGACAGTTTTATATACCGTAAATAAATATACCCACTATACCGGCTGCAATCATTACCTTTATGGGATCCATCTTGTACTTTCGAAGCACCACAACCCCTGCTGCAACCATGGCAATTGAAATAAAATTAATATCGCTTATTTTCATTGTTGTCAAAGTAACTCCTTCGGTTTTAAATACTGCAAGAAGAAGTATCGACAAACCTGCTGAAGCAATCAAGGATACCACCGCAGGTCTTAATCCCTTTAAAATACCTTGAATGGTAGATAAGTTTTTATATTTAAAATAAAAATAAGCCAGTGTAATTACTATTATGCAGGACGGTGTAACACATCCCACAGTGGCAATGACAGCTCCTGACAATCCTGCAACCTTTGTACCAACAAATGTTGATGCATTCAGGGCTATGGGTCCCGGAGTCATCTGGGAAATTGTAAGAAGATCTGCAAATTCTCCAAGGGAAAGCCATTTGTGAATTTCAAGCACCTGATGTTCAATAAGAGGCAGCGCTGCATATCCTCCGCCGATGCTGAACAATCCTATTTGAAAAAAGCTCCAGAATATTTGTAAATATATCATTGCTGATCACCGCCCTTCTTAAGCATCTGATAATAAAATGCACCGAACGCTCCGCTTAAAATTATTATGAGTGCAGCATTTATGTCAAACACAACAGCAGCGATAAATGTTACTGCCATAATCATGATTGACACTTTATTTTTGCTCTTTACAATATCTTTTGCCATTTTTATTATCACGTCTATAATTACGGCTGCAACACCTGCTCTCATGCCCAAAAGCAATGCATTAACTATTTTGTTTTCTTTGAAAGCCGTGTAAAACTGAGCCACAATCGTTATTATTATCAAAGGGGGCAGCACTGTTCCAAGTATTGATACAAATGATCCAATAACCCCTGCAAGCCTGTAGCCAACCATTATTGATGTATTGACTGCAATAGGTCCTGGAGCCGACTGAGAAATTGCAACCAGGTTTAGCATTTCCTCCTCTTCAATCCAATTCAGCTCTTCAACAAACTTCTTTCTCATCAACGGCACAATGACGTAACCTCCGCCTATTGTGAAAGCGCTTAATGAAAAAGTTGAAGAAAACAGCTTCCAATAAAATTTCATGTCTTTTTTCATATCTGTCCCAATCCCTTAACTATTTTATTTTACATCAGAGGTGAAAGAATTTTAAGAACAGTTCTTCCAATCCTTCTGATTTTTGATATCTTTTTGAGTTCTTCACTTGATACTTTCTTGCTCAGGTCATAAGCATTCAATGTGCTTTGTTTCACTTGTTTTACACACCTTGTGCCGTACATCCACACACCGCATTCAAAATGAAGGTAAAGGCTTCTGTAGTCGAGATTAATTGTTCCGACCACCGCATATTCATCATCAACCACAAATGTCTTTCCGTGGTTGAAGCCCGGAGTGTATTCATAGATTGAAACTCCGGCTTCTATGAGTTCTTCGTAATTGGACTGAGTGACTGCAAAAGCATACCACTTGTCCGGTATGTGAGGAGTAAGAATTCTTACGTCAACTCCCCTTTTGGCCGCCATTGAAAGAGCCACCATCATTTTATTATCTGCTATAAGATACGGAGTTTCTATATATACATATTTTTTTGCCTGGTTGATTAAATTCATGTACACTGCTTCGCTTACATTTTCATCATCAAGGGGGCTGTCGTCAAAAGGCTGCACGAAACCCTGGCACTGTGAGTCTTTAGGAAGAATTTCCGGTTTAAACCTACTGAAGTCTTCAGTTGTTTTTGCAAGGAAATTCCACATGGACAAAAACATGGCTGTAAGGCTCATAACGCCCTCGCCTTTTAGCTTGATGGCACAATCTCTCCAATGTCCGTATTTCTCCCGTTCATTGATATATTCATCTGCCAGATTTGCTCCTCCCGTAAAGGCTGCCTTTCCGTCTATGACAGCAATCTTTCTGTGGTCCCGGTTGTTGAGGCTGAATGTGAGAACTGGAAGGAACGGATTGAACACACAGCATTTGATCTTCATTGATTGAAGTTTTTTGTTATAATCCGAAGGCAGCGTGAACACGCAACCCACATCATCGTAAATAACTCTGACATCAACACCTTTTTTTGCTTTTTCAGCCAGTATATCTAAAATTGAATTCCACATAATTCCTTCTTCTATTATGAAGAATTCAAGAAATATGTATTTTTCAGCTTTCTTTAATTCTTCAAGAAGATGTTCGTAAAACAATTCCCCCGATGGGTAGAATTCCGTTTCAGTATCATTGTAAACAGGGCACAGTGAGTAATTTTCGATATACTTTGCCTGATTGTAAGCGCTTATACTTTCTTTTTTCAGAAGTTCAAGAGTTTCAGAATCCTGTCTCAGCGAACTTCTCAGCTGATTTGTTATACCCTGCATGTTGTTTTTCTTGCGCAAAGACAAACCTCGCCCTCCAACCATGAGATAAAATATTCCTCCGAATATGGGAAAAAGCATTATCGGTATTATCCAAGCAATTTTATAAGCCGGGTCACTTCTTCTGTTAAGAATATATATAACAACAAGCACACTGACTATCATAAAAACAGCATCGAATATAACGAAGTAACTGCTGAACTTCCATATAATTAATGCAAATGTGAGCAATTGGAACAATATTGCCAATGTTACCAACGTAACCCTATTAAACAACAATCTTATTACTCTGTTCATAATGACACCCTTTTAAATGTATTTTTCCATTTTTTAGCAGACTAAACTCAGCAAATTCAAGTAAATTGTATCAAAAATTAAATGTTTTGTAAATGGGGTTAGGGCATAAAAAAAAGGACCACCGTTTTTGGTGATCCTTCGTTTTTTAAATTTAAGAAATTACATCCTGTAAAATATGATCTTTTTCTTTTTCGCCATGTCTCTTAACAAACCATGCATATGCTATGCAGAATACTGCTGCAAGAATGAATGATGCTGTATAGCTTTTTGGATCCAGTCCAAGTCTTTCATCAAGTTTAAGACCGATAGGAGCATGGAAAATGAAGCTCAATGTTACGAAGAAGTAGAACATTCCAGGAATTAAAGCAACCAGGAAGTTTTTGCCGTTGATGTAGAGATATACGGCAATTGTTGCTAATGCAAATGTAGCTACAAACTGGTTAGTGAATGAGAAGTATCTCCACAAAATATTAAATCCAGTTGGTGATGATTTAGCATAGTAAAGAACAAATACTGCAGGAACGAACAAGCATGCTGTAGTTATTATTCTGTTTCTTGCTACTTTTTGATTAATGTTGAACTGTTCAGAAACCATAAGTCTCAATGATCTGAATGCTGTATCTCCTGAAGTTATCGGAAGTACTACAACTCCTATAACTGCTATCATACCGCCTATTGGTCCCAAGAAACCTCTTGATACAAGACCTACCATCAATGTAGGAGCTGTAGCCAAATCTGTTCCTCTTCCGAATATAACCATCGCACCTGCTGCCCAGCACATAGCTATGAATCCTTCAACAATCATCATGTTAAAGAATGTAGATTTACCTTCTTTTTCTGACTTAACTGTTCTTGAAATCAAAGTAGCCTGAGTTGCATGGAATCCTGACATTATACCGCATGCTACAGTGATGAAGAATGTTGGTATAAATGGAAGTCCTGTTGTATGCTGTGCAAATGGGTTAGAAGAGAATGATAAATTAGTAAGGTTAGCTCCGCCATCCATAAGAACTCCTGCGAAAATACCTACTGCTGAAAGAATCAGGAATCCACCGAATATTGGGTAAATTCTTCCGATTATTGCATCGATTGGGAACAATGTAGCAATCAGGTAGTATACAAATATACCTCCGTATACAATCCAAACTGTTGGGTTAGCAACTGCTGCTTCTTGTCCTAAAATTTGAGTTACAATTAAGTCTCCAGGTGTATAAACGAATACAACACCTACCAGGAACATCAATATCCATAAGAAGAAGTTGTAAGCTTTTATAACATTGTTTCCTAAATACTTTTTGATAAGTTTAGGCATCTGAGCTCCACCGTTACGCATAGAGATCATACCTGAGAAGTAGTCATGCATAGATCCTGCAAGCACACAACCAACTGGGATTGTGATAAATGCTATAGGTCCGAATAGAATTCCTTGAATTGCCCCGAATATCGGGCCTGTACCTGCGATGTTAAGCAATTCAATTAGTGCATTTTTCCATTTTTTCATTACGACGAAGTCTACTCCATCTGCTTTTGCTATTGCTGGTGTTTCTCTGTCATCAGGTCCAAAAACATTTTCACAGTACTTACCGTAAACGTAACCGCCAACAATTAAAATAATAATTCCGATTAAAAACGTTGCCATATTAATTGTCCTCCCTAATAATAAAATATTTTTATGTTTTCTGGAAGAATACTTCCCGTAAAGCTAAAAGAATAATAAACCTTTTCATTTTTAGCATTTCATGGTAACGTTCATAAAATAAACTAAAATTCAACAATTGCGCATGAAACGTTTATTTCTTTAAAGCTTTAACTTTTCAAACATATTGAATTGTAACATCATTGATAAATATAGTCAATGATTTTTTAAGTATTCAATTCTTTGAAAAATAATTCTAAAAGTAATGATTAAGGCAGTATGTTTTGCTATTCCGTTACCTTTTTCGACAAGTTTCATGCATTATGGAAATTATTAATGCAAACGCTATATAATATTAATTTTTTTTCTTATTTAATATTATTAACTTTTTTTATATTACAGTTGCTGTAACTCCAAGGATGGCAACAAAAAAATCCTGCGCTTTGCGCAGGATTTTCAATGGGGTTAACTTGACTTAGTAACCTTTTCAATTCCATCTTTTTTGAAGATAATACTGTAACCTTCCTTAGCCAGAATAACTGCAAGAACGAAAAGCAAAACAGGGAATATTACCAGCAGGTAATTTCCTGCAATGAAATTGGATCTGATCAGCAACAACAATGCACTCAATGTGACGATAAGCATGAAAACCATTGGTATTACTAGCATGTGATAGTTCTTTCCAGTATTTTTCAGCCATACTGCTATAGCCAACAACGCTAGTGCTGCAAGCAATTGGTTTGCCGAACCGAATATTGGCCATATCTTGGCGTATCCGCCAACAGCAAGATAACCGCCGATAATTACGGTTATAGCTGTGGAAACATACATGTTTGTAAAAACTGACTGTTTTTCTTTTTCAGGATTTTCGAAAAATTCCTGGAATATGAAACGGTTAAGTCTGGTTGCGGTATCAAGGCTTGTTAAAGCAAATGCCGATACGGCCAGTGCAACAAATGATTTACCAATAGCAAATGGAATACCAAATTTAGACATGAACGTTCCAACACCGTTGGAGAATACATTAACAGGGCCGCCTTTCAGAAGCTCTGTCAAATCGCCCTGTGATACATAAGCTGCCGTTACTAAAGCTACTGTAGCCAATACACCTTCAATCAGCATTGCACCGTAACCGATAGTCTTTGCATCTTTTTCATTGGCAATTTGTTTTGATGTTGTACCGGAACCTACTAATGAGTGGAACCCTGAAATAGCGCCGCATGCAACTATTACAAACAACATTGGGAACAAGAACTGTCCGTTTACAGTGAATCCTGTAAATGCCTTGAGTTGAATACCTGGTCTGTAAATTATTATTCCTAATACTGCGCCTGCAATCATGGCATACAACAAGAATGAATTCAAATAATCCCTAGGCTGCAGCAAAATCCATACAGGAGCTGTAGAAGCCACAAATATGTACACCATCAATATTATTATCCATGTATTCACGCTTAAAGCAAGCGGGAACACATATCCCAGCCACACGCATGTGAACAGGAGGATTACGCCGATTATTGTTCCTACCTTCAATGATAATCCTTTTCTGTACACTGCCCATCCAAATACCACAGCCAATGCAATGAACATCAACGAAGATGAAGCAGCCGCTGGAACTGCAGCAAATGTGCTGGCAACTATATTTGTGAATGCAGCAACAACTAGTAATAGTGTTAGCCATGCAAACACTGAGAACAACATCATACCTTTTTTGCCCATGTTGGCATTAATAACTTCACCGATAGATTTACCCTTGTGGCGCACTGATGCGAACAATGCTCCAAAGTCATGAACTCCTCCGACAAATATACTACCAATAATTATCCAAAGAAGAACTGGAACCCATCCAAATATGGCTGCCTGAACAGGTCCATTGATTGGTCCTGCTCCTGCTATAGAAGCAAAGTGGTGACCCAAGAGTACTGCCGGTTTTGTTGGAACATAGTCTATTCCATCATTAATTTCTTCTGAAGGTGTTTTTCTGGAAGGATCGATGCCCCATTGCTTTGCAAGCCAAGCACCATAAGTAACATAAGCAACAATAAAACAAATAATACTTAAAAGAACTAACCATAATGCATTCATAAAAAAACCTCCTTTAAAATAAAATAGAAACGATTGCAGAACGTTTAACATTTGGAACTAAAAGCTATAAACCTTACTAACCTCCTTTCCCTTTTTATTTGTTGATATTAAACCTTCATCAAGTAAGACCAACATTAGTCGTATGTCAGCCCAGCCCTTGAATCCAAGTGCAAAACTTTTTCCAAATTTAAACTTTCTTACAGCTTCTATAAAAAATTCTAAATCATCATCAGGAATATCATCAGCAACTATTACTCCTGTTATGATGCTGGACATGTGTTCGTTGGAGGGTTTGACAATTGATTCCACAGATTGAATCATTGATTCCGTTAAGTTTTTATAGTCAGACTTATTTAGTTTTTCGAAGTGTTTAATCAAACAATATTCGTTGTTTTCAAAGGCATATATGACAGCATTTTTTACTGCAACATATTTTTCGTTTCTCAAGTGAAATTCAGCATACAAATCATACTGTACATCATTAATGACGTAATTTTTTGAAATATCAAAACTGCTTCTCAGTTTATTTTCTACCAATTCAATATATTGAGTAAAATCCATTTTAGCCCCTTATTTAAATTGAGTAATATTATCGCATACCGTATGCATTAATATCCTTACAACTGCATTTTATCACCGATGAATAAATTAGTCAAATAAAATTTAAACGTTTTTTAACAACTCGTCTTTTAAATAAATACAATTTAATAAACAAGTTCTCGACATCTTCTGATTTTTCAGCATGGTAATTGTTTTCCTTGAAACATTTGAGTTTTCGATTCGTCTTTAAATCGCGGACTTTCTAAATTTTTACAAGTACTATTTTTCGACAAATTCAGCATTAAAATACAATTGTGATACGACAGTTTCCCTTCACTTTGAGTTGAATAATTATGCGATAAATATTTGGTGTTTTGTGTAAAAACCAAAAAATTATATTGAATTTCCAATTGTTTTCGTGTTATTTTTCCTTTGTTGCAGTCTTGTCATCAATTTGAGCCACTGAAAATCATTGACTTTTTTATACAATTAAAATACAATAAATTAAGAAAAGAAACAAATGTCAGGAAATCGTTATCGGAGGGTAATTTGTTGGATAAGGAAAAATTAAAGGACATTTTAGAAAATTTAAGATTATTCTTCGGAGCCGCAACAGACTTCAACAGAAAATCCAGATCAATGCTTTTTAAGGAAGCCCACAATGAAATGGATGAATTCATCCTTTTGTGCTTTGGGGATATTTTGGGAATTCCAATACCCACAACCTATTATTCTCTGGAACTCCTCCCTCTTATTGCCGACGACCTTGAAGGCTGGCAGCAGAGGATGATAAACAGGCTGTATGTGTGGGAAGAAAAGTGGTCAGACTACGGTTTTGACGCATAGGAGGGATTATGAACAAAATAATATTTTTCGGAGGAAAAGGCGGTGTCGGCAAAACAACCTGCAGCGCTTCCTATGCGGTTTATTCGGCAGACATGGGACTTAAGACACTGCTGGTGTCAACAGACCCGGCTCACTCCACTTCAGACATTTTTGAAAAAAACATTACAGATACAATTACAAACATTATGCCTAATCTTGACGCAATAGAAATAAGCGGCGAAAAAGAAAGCAAACTTTACATGGACAGTGTGAGAAAAAGCCTTAAGAATGTTGTAAGCCCTGTAATTGTAAAGGAAATCAACAAACAGATAGATGCTGCCTCTGTTTCTCCGGGAACAGAAGAAGCTGCCTTATTTGACAAAATGATAGATATTATAACCGAAAAGGTTAAGGATTACGACCGAATAATATTTGACACTGCTCCCACCGGACACACCGTGAGACTTTTGACACTTCCGGAGCTGTTGGGAGGTTGGCTTGAAACATTGATCAGCAAAAGACAAAAGTCGGTTTCATTGATGTCCATGGCAAACCACAATGGTTATGCTGACAAGTCTGAAGCAGAAAAGGATGAAGTCATTAAAATATTGAAAAGAAGGCTTGATAAAATCAATCTTGCCAAAAAAATCATGATGGATGAAAAACTTTTGTCCTTTATTTTCGTAATAAACGCAGAAAAACTTCCCATAGACGAAACGGTTAAAGCCATAAATATATTGGAAAAATACAACATTTCAGTTGATGGAATAATAGTAAACAAAATTCTGCCGGACAACATGCAGGACGATTTCTGGAAGAGCAAAAAAGAACAGGAGTTAAAATACCTGGAAATTATCAGAGAAAAATTCAAAGAGAAAAAAATATTCAAGCTCCCCATGCTTGACGAAGATATGAAATCAGATAACATAGGAGAAATTGCTGCAAAATTCAAAGATTTTAAATAACACCCCATATTCCAAAATATAATATCCCCGCGTGCATTATGATGCAGACGGGGATATCTCATAATTAATCTAATACAGTGCTTGCTATGATATCTTTTCTTTTTTCAGAAAGCTTTAGAGTGTACCATCCGTAAAGCAATGTGAGCACTCCTGACACCACATATGAAATAGCATAGCTTTCAGGATTCATTCCTAATCTTGATTCAAGACCAAAACCAATTGGTGCATGAAGAATGTAGCTTGTTACTACGAATGTGTAGAACATTCCTGGTATTAATGAAATCCAGTAGTTCTTTTTGTTAAGCTTGAGATATATTGTAACCAGGGCTAAAGCAAATATTGCAACTGTCTGGTTTGTCCATGCGAAGTATCTCCAAAGAATGTTAAATCCTGATGGATTCATTTTTGCATAAACTAAAATTATTATTGCAGGAGCAAATATTGCCAGTGTTACAGCTATTCTTTTTCCTTTTTTTGACTGGTCTATGTTGAACTGTTCAGCAATCATAAGTCTCAATCCTCTGAATGCCGTGTCTCCTGATGTTATAGGAAGAACTATAACGCCTAGTATTGCAAACAATGCTCCTATTGTTCCCAGAAATTCTCTTGAAATAACACCTATCATCAAAGTTGCGTTTGTTGAAACTTCTGTTCCTCTGTTGAACAATACCATTGCCCCTGCAGCCCATACCATTGCTATGAAGCCTTCAGCAAGCATCATGTTGAAGAATGTCATTTTTCCTTCTTTTTCTGTCTTTATTGTACGTGAGATTAAAGTTGTCTGAGTTCCGTGGAATCCTGACATTATACCGCATGCAACTGTTATGAAGAATACCGGTATGAAAGGAAGCTTGCCTGGATGCTGTGAAAAGATAGTTCCTGTGAAAGATAAATTCGTTAAGTTTGCTCCTCCGTCAGCAAATATTCCAAACAGAACACCAACTGCTGATATGATTAGTATCGCTCCAAACAATGGGTAGACTCTTCCGATTATTGCATCTATAGGGAACAATGTTGCTACCAGGTAGTAAAGGAATATTCCGCCGTAAACCATCCACATGGTAGGATTTGTAGCAACTGATTCTTGTCCTATAAGTTCTTTAACTATCAAATCCCCTGGTGTGTAAACAAATACAACTCCAACCAGTATCATCAATATCCAAATAAATACGTTGTATATTCCGCGGATTTTCTTTCCTAGATATTTGTCAATCATCTTTGGAAGCTGTGCTCCGCCTTCTCTCATGGAAATCATTCCTACAAAGTAGTCGTGCATTGATCCTGCTAAAACACATCCTATTGGAATTGTAAGGAATGCAATCGGTCCAAATAAAATTCCCTGTATTGGTCCAAGTATAGGGCCTGTGCCTGCTATGTTGAGCAAGTTTACCAGACTGTTTTTCCAGGACTTCATGGCAACAAAGTCAACGCCGTCAGCCTTCGCAACAGCTGGTGTTTTTCTGTCATCCGGTCCGAAGACCTTTTCACAATATTTACCGTAAACTAATCCTCCGACAAGCAGAATTGCCAATCCGATTATAAATGTCGTCATATGTTTCTCCTTTTAGTATTATTAGAATATAATCCTCATAAGGATTATGTATTTTTCAGCACGAAACTTATTGTTAAAAATGTAACTTTTATGCATTTAATTTATTAAAATCATTTGCTGTTTCATAGTCTTTTCACAAACAATAATTTTTATTTGTTTCTATTTACTGTACAGTATTCAGCCGACAAAACGTATTATACTATTCTGCACAAAGTCTGTCAACACTATTTTTTTCCAGGAAAACCTTGCACTTAAACGTTTAATTTAAAGTTTAAAAATAAAAACAGCCGTCTGAAAGCGTTTAACGCCCCTGTACCAGCTGTTTTAATGTTGTGTTCAAAATTATGATTATATTTATAAATTTCATTTGTAATTATAATCATAAATTTGTAAATCAATTAAATTTTTCCAGACAATTATCTGCCTGTCCCCATATACCTGCTGAGAGAATATGTAAGATAAAAGCAAGCAATCAAAATAATAAAATTCAGAGCATAATCAGGAGTTAAATTAAATCCCGGGAAAATGGAAAAAATTGATCCTATAACAAGTCCCAAAATTGTGTAGTATGTATAGCCATATGCTTTTTGAAAAAGCATTGAAATCAGTTTTGCAAACAACAAGATGCTTAGACCGAATCCTACACCCAGGTAGAAAATCATGATTAAATCTATGTTTGAAATTGCTCCTATTACAGCTTCATATGCTCCTATATACATTAGGATTATTGATGCGCTGATTCCGGGAATAATAGTGCCGAATCCGATTATTGCTCCGTAAATAATCAAATATAAAGGAGTTGTCTGCACATCTCTTATAATGTTTACTGCATTATTTTCAAGATAAGTAAGTAGGACTGTGAGAAACAAGGATATCATGAAAAGCACAAGATATTTATTTTTAAAGCCTCTCCTGTTGGCTTGTTTCACCACAGAGGGCAATGTACCAAGCATAAGTCCTACGAAAGCATACCTCACTTCTATTTCATAAAAATTGAACAGATATTCAATTACTCTGCTGAAAACCAATATGCCTGCAACCCCACCTATACCGACAGGCAAGAAAAACAGTAGATTTTCCTTGAAGTTTTTGTTCAAATGGGCAATGAAATTTGCAAGCTTGTCATACAAGCCAAATATTACTGCCAAAGCCCCGCCGCTCACCCCAGGAGCTATGGCGCCTGCGCCCATTGCAAGACCTTTTAAAAAACCAATAATAAAATTCATTCTCAACACCTCGATTAATATTGCCACTATTAGATTATACAAAAAATTACCACTTATATCAACCTAAAATGATTTAGTGCTTAAAATAAAACAAAAATCTAATATGGAAAACATTTTCTTAATTCTTTGACTTCCTCAGGGATTATTGGTATAATTATAACAATAATGCATAAGTTGCTAATTTAACGGAGGTAAATATGTTTAAAAATTGTGAAGAACTGAGACATTACATCCAGGAACATGGTGTGAAGATGATTGATTTCAAAATGATAGATTTGTCTGGACGCTGGCGTCATCTCACCATACCTGCTGAAAGGTTTACAGAAGAAACAATTGCAAGCGGAATAGGCTTTGATGCTTCCAACTATGGCTTTGCTCCACTGGAAAAAAGCGACATGGTTTTTATACCTGATTTAACATCTGCTTTCACCGACCCATTTTGCCCGGTGCCTACCATCAATATGATAGGAGATGTATATGTCATTGGCAATCCACACACGACTTTCGATCAGGATCCGCGAGTAATCGCAAAAGCCGCAGAAGATTATTTGCGCTCAACAGGTATTGCTGATGAAATCCGTATAGGTCCTGAATTCGAGTTTTTTGTATTTGACCACGTAAGTTATGAAACATCCCCTCACAAAACCGGTTACAGAATTGATGCCAAGCAGGCAGACTGGAACAGCGGCAAGGATGATGACAATTTAGGATTCAATGTTCCTCACAAAGGAGGATATCACATAGATATACCATTTGATGACCTTTACAATTTAAGAAGTGAAATTTGCATGCTTCTAGAAGAACGAGGAGTAAAAGTAAAATATCATCACCATGAAGTTGCAGGACCTGGACAAGTTGAAATAGAAGTTGAATTTGGAAACTTAAGGGAAATGGCCGACAAGACTATGCTTGTAAAATATATTGTTAGAAATGCAGCCTTCAAGGCAGGAAAATCCGCCACATTCATGCCTAAACCCTTATATGGCGAAGCAGGCAATGGTCTTCATGTACATATGCATTTGTTTAAAAACAACCAGCCTATTTTTTATGAAAAGGGAGGATACTCTGATTTAAGCAGCACTGCAATGTATTTTATCGGAGGAATTTTAAAACACGCCCCTGCAATAAGCGCCCTGGCCAATCCCTCAACAAACAGCTACAAAAGACTGGTTCCGGGTTATGAAGCTCCTGTTAATATATGCTTTGCAAGTTCAAACAGAAGCGCAGTCATAAGAATTCCGGGATATGCCGTGAAGCCTGAAAAGAAACGTTTTGAATATAGAGCTGGAGACGGTACAGCAAATCCTTACCTGGCATATTCAGCAATGCTTATGGCAGGAATTGACGGCATATTAAATAAAATTGATCCTATTAAAGGCGGATACGGACCATATGATGTGAATTTGTACAACCTTCCTGAAGAAGAGAAAAGAAAAATCAAATCTCTTCCTTCAAGTTTGGATGAAGCAATTATAACCTTGGAAAATGACCATGAATTTTTGCTGGCAGGCGATGTTTTCCCAAAACGCCTTCTTGAAATCTGGGCTGAACAAAAAAGAAACGAAGCAAGAGCTGTTTCTTTAGTTCCAAACCCTGCAGAATTCGGAATGTACTACGACTTATAACCCAATTCCGGGGACGTACCTTTCAGTAAAGTTTATAAAAAATGCTCTCATAAGATTACAGTCTTAAGAGAGCATTTTTATTATTGTAATTTGATTTGAGGTCCGTCCCCTCAGTTTATCAGCAGTTTCCTTCGTAGACGTAGTTTAGATTTTTTCTGGCAATGTCAGCCAGCCTATAAACTTTTTTCACTTCCGTCGGATTTTTATCCTGCATTTTGTAGCATTGGAAAAATCTTGAAATGTGAAGGGGCATGTTTACATCTATACTAGCAATGAATTTTGACAAGCTTTCAATTTCTTCTTCGCTGTCATTTTCACCTGGTATTATGAGAGTTGTAACTTCTACGTGGCTTGATTCTGCTGCAAAAGCTATAAAGTCTTTCACTACTTCAAGGTCCCCGTCTATTTTTTTGTAAAATTCATTTGTGAAGCCTTTTAGATCTATATTGAAAGCATCAATTAATGGCATTACCTCTTTCATGGGCTCTCTTAGGAAACAACCATTTGTTACAACTACGTTTTTAAGGCCCTTTTCTCTTGCAAGCTTTGCACAGTCTCTCACATATTCATATCCCACAAGTGGTTCGTTGTAAGTGTATGCTATTCCTATGTTTTTTCTCGAGATCAAATCTACAGCAGCCATGACAATGTCTTCCGGTGGCACATATCGCACGTTTGCGTTTTCTTTTGAAGCCATGGAAATTTCATGATTTTGGCAGAATTGACACTTAAGGTTGCATCCAAAACTTCCCACAGACAATATTTTACTTCCAGGATGAAAGCGCATCAAGGGCTTTTTTTCTATGGGGTCCAGCGCAATGCAAGTTAGCAGTCCGTAATTTATGGGAATAATTTTTCCACCTTCATTGCTTCTTGCTCCACACATCCCTATGTGATGTTCATCAATGCTGCAGAGGTGGTGGCATGTTCTGCACGTGATTTTCATTTGTGTCTCACCACCTCAAACCTTTCCATGGAAAAATTTTCATTTTCTGATATTCCTGCTTTTTTAAGTGCAATACTAACCTGTTCAAAAGGTGTGTTTATCCCTTCAAGATTAGGAAGCAAAAGGCCTCTCCTCGGCCCATTTGTTACAATAACGCCGTAATGCTCAGGGTCAAGTTCTTCCATTGACTGAATTGCTTCAGGTTCTCCAAGAACATCCACGCTGTAAATAATCCGTGGAAGTTCTTCCTCACTTACAGGATAAAACCTCGGATCTTCTGTGCCGGCACTTATGGCATTTTGAATTATTTCATCGGCAATGCAATTGGTGGTCGGGGCAATTGTTCCGATGCAACCTCTTAACTGTCCGTCAAGTTTCAATGAAACAAACACTCCAGCTTTATTGCTTAAAAGTTCGGTATCCAAGTCATTTGTTTTTTTGATTTTTTTATGATTTAAAACATAACTTTCTAGGGTTTTTCTTGCAAGATTCACATATCTGTCTTCTTCTTTTTTCAGGTTTTCTATTTTTACCTGTTCTTCCATTTTATACACTTCATCGAAATGTCTGTTACCGTCATTGCCTATGACCTGGTATGCTGCAACAGCATATCCAACACCAAAAGGTCCTTCATATGACAAAAGTTCGGATTTTAATTTTTTACCGTCAAGGGACCCTGCCATGGTAATAAATGACCTTAGCCCGCATTCTGCAGCAGATTCGCAGAACTCTTCGTCAAATTTCATAAATTTTAAAAAATTACCGTTTTTCATGGCTTGTGTAACTTCCCGGTCAAATATGGGACCTTCTTCCCTGTAACCATAAGGACCTTCATCCTTCAGCATGTGAGACAAATCTCCGCTTGCTATAAACACTATATTTTTGCTGCTTTCCTCCGAAACCACACCTATTAATTTCCCGAAACGGTAGTGATCTATGTATGTAAGTCCTGATATGGAAATGCGCACAAGCTTGTAATCATTGAAATATTTATTTACAAAGTACAATGGAACCATAGCCCCATGGTCGAGATTTTTGTTTTTTTCTCCCAATGTTCCTGCAGGAATATTGTTTTTTTCAGCCAGCAGGGATAAATGCTGTACAAAATCAGTATCATATTCAACTTCCATGCTAATCTGGTCATGGCCGAATTCTTTAAAATTTCCCTTTGCTCCTCTTCCCGGTGAAATATGAATGTAGTCTGAATACATAATGGAATGTGGAGTTGTCAATACAATTACATCCGGTTTTATTTCTGCTATTCTATGGGCAATTTTTTCATAAGCATCAACTGTCTTTTTGATTTTTATTTCCTGTCCTCCGCCAATTACGGGTATTATAAGCGGCGGGTGCGGCACAATGAAAGCTTCTTTTATTGGCATTTTATCACTCCTTTGTAGAGTATTTTTATATTATTATACCTATTTTCTGTGTTTTAAACAACTTAAGACAGAAAATTCAATCTTACTAAAAAAAGAGCGGACAATCCGCTCTTCGAGTTTATCTAAACATTTTCAATTTTTTGCATTCCTGCTGCTTTTTTAAATATGAGGTATCCCACCACAAACATGAGGCTTATGAACGCAACTCCTGTTTTTGAGCTGCCGCTTATTTGCGTTGTTATTCCCATGAGCATTGTTCCTGTAAATGATGCTCCTTTTCCGAAAATATCAAAAAATCCGAAATATTCGCTGGATTTTTCCTTTGGAATTATTTTTGCATAATATGAGCGTGACAGCGCTTGAATCGCTCCTTGAAACATAGCCACACATACGGCAAGGAACCAGAATTCCCAGGCCTTGTCCAGCTGTAAAGCAAACAATGCTATGAGGAAATATCCTCCAATGCAAAATCCTATCAAATCCTTTGTTTTGTACTTCTTTGACAGCTTACCGAACAATATGGCAAACGGAAAAGCAACCACCTGTGTGAGAAGCAGGGCAAACAAAAGATTGTTGTCGCTTATTCCAACATCTTTTCCGTAGGATGTTGCCATTTCAATTATGGTATACACTCCGTCAATATAGAAAAAAAATGCCAGAAGAAACATGAAAATTTCCTTTTGATGTTTTATATCCTTAAATGTATTTCCAAGCCTTTTGAAGGCATCGGCAAATGCATGCTTTTCAACTTCGACATAATGAACTTGTCTGTAGTTCTTAAGGAGAGGAATTGTCACTAAGAACCACCATCCTGCATTAATGAGAAATGCAGTTCCCGTAGCCTCTGCTGACGTCATATTAATCTTTTCGGCTGACAATATGAGTACGAGGCTTATTACAAACGGAACGCATGACCCAATATAACCCCAGGCATAACCAAGAGAAGAAAGCATATCCATTCTGTCATCGGTTGTAACATCAGACAGCATGGCATCGTAGAAAATCAAACTTGCGGACACACCAACTTTGGCAATTATGAAAACAACAAGAAAGATAAGCCACATCATGGGGATGGAAAGCGCAGCACACCCAAGTACACCCAGCATCAGAAACAATGTGAACAAAGGTTTCTTGTATCCTTTTGTGTCAGCCAGCGTGCCAAGGGTTGGTCCTAAAATTGCCACAATCAAAGTTGAAATTGATATTGCATATCCCCAGTATGCTGTTGAGTTTGCCTGGGATACACCATTGGCTGCAGCAATGTTTTTAAAATAAATTGGTATAATTGTTGATACAAGCATTATGAAAGCAGAATTTCCAACGTCGTACAAAATCCAATACTTTTCAAGACTTGACAAATTGCTTCTAGATTTTATCATAACCACCTCTTTAAGCAAGTTTTAATTATATATAATTTTATATTAATTCCGCCATAAATACAAGAAATATAAATCTTCATAAAATCTTCACAACTTTTCTGTATAATTCATTAGATCTAGATTGTTAATCTTTTACAATTTATGTCCCCTAAAAAAACAAGACCCCAGAGGGTCTTGTTTTTTATCCAAAACTTTTGTTAAAGCGCTGATTAATATCATCACTGCTTTTTATATTAGAACAATATTCTTCAATCAAACTTGCTGTTGGTTCTATTGCATCACTGAACAAATACAGCAGTCTTTCATTGATTTCTTTAAAGTTTTCATCAGGTTCATACTTCATCATAAGGTCTATCATGCTGTCGTAATTTCCTATAGCCTTCAGTGCTCTTGAAATCAAGGACCGTTTTATTCTTCCCGGTGCAACAAGAAGGTTCAAATAAAACTTCATGGATTTCAATGATTTTTCAATATTTTCAGCTGTAACCCCAGTGAAAAACGAAGAAACAATCATGGAGTTTTGGCAGCTTGGGTTAATGTGGGCTGTGGGTTTGAAAGATAAAGGCTCTAAATTGCTTTCAATCATAAGAGCCCTGTCAAGTTCAACCTCTATTTCGCTGTGAGAAAAATGATTTTCATTTTGCCTGATGTATGGGTGGCACTGGCTATCTAGTATGAAGTGGCATATGAAACCTGCTGTATAGGAAAGAGAAGCATCATAATAATTGCTCAAGTTCATTGTATTTCTGGCATTTTCAAAAAACTGCTTAGCCTCTTTTTTGTGAATTGCATGCCCCATGGCACTTATGTCATTGGATTTCAGAGGCTTAAAATAAAACAATATATCAGGACCGTGAAGTCCTATGTTATAAAGTTCAATGTTATCATCAATAACTTTTCTGATATTACCGTTTAGTTTTTTAAGCACTTCCATACCAAATTTATAATGAGCATACGTAGTAGGCATTTTTCACTCCTGGTGATTAAAATATATTTTTATTATATAGTATCAATATAATTAATGCAAAGCAACATTTTTTATTTCATTTTATTCTTCAGGTAGTTCAATGCTCCGCCTTGTTTAAGAACTTCAAGATCAAAGTCTGATACTTCAAGCAACGTTACAAACTCAAGATTTTTCTCAGGCACCTTCACTGTTACTTCTCTTTTTTCAACCTGATCCAATACATTTTCTATGACAAATGTGTCGTTCATATGGATTTTATCGTAGTCTTCCTTGTTTTTGAACACCAGCGGAAGTATTCCGTAATTTATGAGATTTTCCTTGTGTATTCTGGCAAATGATTTTGCAAAGAGAATTTCTGTTCCGAAAAACATGGGAAGCATTGCAGCATGTTCGCGGCTTGATCCTTGTCCGTAATTTTCTCCGCCTATTATGGCTGAATGTTCAAGTCCCTTTATTCTTTCAACCAATGTAGGATCAGTGTAGCAGAACAGGTACTCGGCAAATTTCGGAATGTTTGAAATATACTTCAGTATGTTGGAGCCCCCTGGTATGATATCATCTGTCGTAATGTTGTCACCCAGCTTTATTACCGAAACAGCTTCAATTTTGTCGCGCAAAGGTCCTCTGTTTGGAAGGCCGCTTATGTTTTCACCTTTTATTAATTTTACTTCCTTGGGGTTTTCCACATCTCCAGGTTTTATTATGGAGCTGTCATCTACCTTGTACATCTCAGGTTCACTGCATAGGGCGAGCACGCTTACATCCATGAAATCCCTTGCATCTGTTATGTGTCCTGTTATGGCAGTTGCTGCTGCAGTTTCAGGGCTCACAAGGTATACTGAAGCGCTTTGGCATCCGCTTCTTCCGGCAAAGTTGCGGTTTGAAGTTCTCACCGCAATTCCGTTTACGGGAGGAACTTGCCCTATTCCAATGCATGGGCCGCATGCGCATTCTAGAATTCTTGCTCCTGATTCAACAAGGTCGGCCAGTATGCCGTCTTTTATTAAATGTTCAAACACTTGTTTTGAACCCGGTGCTATGGTAAGGTCTATGTCTTTGTGAACCTTATGTCCCTTTAATATTTTTGAAGCCTTTAATATATCCGAATAAGATGCATTTGTGCAGCTTCCTATGAATACGGAGTTTGGTCTGACATCTGATACTTCTCTTGCCTTCACTACAAGGTCAGGCATGTGAGGTTTGGCAACTAATGGTTCAAGCTCGCTTAAGTTGATTTCTATCACTTTGTCATATTCAGCATCTTCATCAGGCAAAAGCTCCACCCAATCTTCTTCTCTGTCCTGTGCCTTAAGAAACTTTTTTGTCACTTCATCGCTTGGGAATATGCCTGTTGTAGCACCAAGCTCAATGCTCATGTTTGCCAGTGTGGCTCTTTCGGTAACAGAAAGAGTCTTTACTCCTTCACCAGTAAATTCTACAATTGAACCCACACCGCCCTTCACAGATAAAATCCTCAATGCTTCAAGGGATATGTCTTTAGATGCAACCCCTGGATTTAATCTTCCTGTAAGCTTTATGTTCAGTACCTTTGGCGTTGTCATCTTAAATCCTTCACCAACCATGCATTTTGCAACTGTAAACCCGCCACTTCCTATTGAAAGCATTCCCACAGCTCCTGATGTAGGAGTGTGGCTGTCTGCCCCAAGCATTATTTTACCGGGCTTTGCAAATCGTTGGCAGTGGAGGAAATGGCAAATTCCATTTCCAGGCTTTGAATAGTAAACTCCATACCTTTCAGCTGCTGTTTTCATATACATGTGATCATCTGAATTTTCAGAAGAAACAACCAGCGTGTTGTGATCCATGTAAAAAACCGATGCTTCTGTTTTCACCTTGTCTGCATTTACGCTTTCAAGTACCTGTGCTCCCATTATTCCCGTAAGATCGGAAGCTAGGGTCTGGTCAACCTTGACTGTGATTTGTTCTCCCGGAACCATGCTTCCTTCAAGTAAATGGCTTTTTATTATTTTATTTGTAATGCTTAATCCCATTTTTATCTCCTTATTTTGTGATTCTTTCTACAGTCAGGGCACCCATTTCTTCAGTTGTCACACGGGTATTGCCTTCAAGAAAAATATCCCCTGTACGGTACCCGTCATGGAGAACCTTGTTTATTGCTCTGTCCATGGCTCTTGCTTCTTCAGTAAGACCAAGACCATATTCCAGAAGCATTCCTACAGCTGCCATGGAAGCTAACGGATTTGCAATTCCCTTTCCTGCAATGTCAGGTGCTGTTCCGTGTATGGGTTCGAACAATCCAAATCCTTTGTCATTCATTGCTGCAGAAGGAAGCATTCCTATAGACCCTGTTGTTACTCCGGCTTCATCAGACAATATGTCTCCAAATATGCTTGTTGTAAGAATCACGTCAAAGTGGCTTGGCATGCATGCTATATCCATTGCTGCCTTGTCCACAAGCATGTGCTCCAATGTAACTTCAGGATAATCCTTGGCAACTTCAGTAACTGTGTCTCTCCAAAGTTTTCCTGAATACAGCGCATTGAACTTATCAACGCTTGTTACATGTTTCTTTCTTGTCATGGCAATTTCAAAAGCTTTTTTTGCAACTCTTTCAACTTCAAACTTGCTGTAACATTCAACATCAAATGCTTCTTCGCCGTATTTTCCTGTTCTTGTCCCTTTTTCATTGAAATAAATTCCGCCTGTCAGGTCTCTTATGAGCATCATATCAACACCTTTTTCAATGACTCTGTTTTTCAAAGGAGACTTTTCCTTTAAATCTTCGTATATTTTAGAAGGTCTTAAATTTGCAAACAAATTGAATTCTCTTCTTAATCTTGCCAGCCCCTTTTCTGGTCTCATTTCTGCTGGAAGGTGATCCCACTTTGGTCCACCTGCAGCACCGAACAATATTGCATCACATGTCCTGCAAATTTCAACTGTTTCATCTGTTATTGGAACACCGCACTCATCTATTGAGCAGCCTCCTACAAGTCTGTGATGGTACTCAAATGTATGTCCGTATACTTCTCCTATTTTGTCCAATGCCTTAACTGCCTGATTGATTACATCTACGCCTATTCCGTCACCCGGTATTACTGCAATTTTAAAGTTCATTTTAATCTCCTTTTAGATATGATTTTTTTATATACTTATTGAATATTTAATAAATAGTCTAGATTATTGATAAACCTGAATTCTACCAACTGTAGGGGAGGGCTAACCATAAGTAGTTGAAAAACTTTGCATTAACCTAAATATTTAACAAATTATTTTCTTACATTATGTCTCTGGGATCTGCTATGCAGCCCGCCAGTGCACTTGCTGCAGCCACTGCCGGTGAAGAAAGATAAATGAGAGATTTTTTTGTTCCCATTCTTCCTATAAAGTTTCTGTTGTTTGTCCCAAGCACAACCTCATCGTCGCTCATGAGGCCGTAAGGCTGTCCGCAGCACAAACCGCAGCATGGATGGGAAACCATTGCTCCTGCCTCAACAAATGTCCTGATGTAGCCAAGTTTCATGGCTTCCTTGTAAACCTTAAGCGTTGCAGGGATTACAACAAGCTTCATGTATTTTGCTATTTTCTTATTCTTGAGTATATCAGCCGCCACCTTCATGTCTTCAATGCTTCCGTTAGTGCATGAACCGATGTATACTTCATTTAGTGGTGTTCCCATCACTTCATTTATAGGATGAACATTGTCCACTCCCTGTGGGCATGAAAGCTGGGGTACAAAGTCTTCGGCCCTGTACTGGAGAACCTGAAAGTAATTTGCATTGTCATCTATTTTAATCCAGTCAATATCTTCAAGTTTCATATTGAAATATTCAGCTGTCTTTTCATCGGCTTCAAACAATGCTGTCTTAACGCCTGCTTCAAGAGCCATGTTAGTTATTGTAAAGCGGGACTGCATGCTTAATTCACGAGCTGTGCTTCCTGTAAACTCCATTGACATTCCTGTGCCGCCGTCTGATTTAATGTCACCGAGTATTTTTAATATTATATCCTTTGCATAAACTCCCTTTGGCAGTTTCCCTTCTATGACAACTTTAATTGCATGAGGAACTTTCATCCACAGTTCGCCGCTTCCCAAGGTTGCTGCCATTTCTGTAAATCCGATTCCTGTGCAGAAGCATCCTCCACCTCCATAAGTGGGAGTGTGGCTGTCTGTTGCAACAACCAGCGTTCCAGGAAGAGCATAACCTTTTTCATGCATGAGACTGTGGCTTATTCCTTCTCCTATATGGATTTTTCTGATTCCGAATCTCTCATGAAGCTCAATGCCTGCTCTGTAATGCCTTGGGTCACCGGTCGCCTGATTTGTAGGCATTAAGTGGTCCAGTACCACAACAGCCTTTTCCGGGTCAGCCAATTCCCTAAACTTCATGTTGTCAAGCTGCTGTATGACAAACGGAGTATATATATCATGTATCATGCACATGTCCGGTTTTGCAGTTATGAGCTGCCTTGGCTCCAAATCTGACAATCCGGTATTTTTCATCAAAAGCTTTTCAGCCATTGTATGTCCCTTAGACTTGTTGGCTTCTTTTTCTTCATTGAGTTTTCTGTATCGGCTCACAAGGCCGCCGTCTTTTATAATTGCATTTACATTGTCAGGAAAGTTCGGAAAACTGAACTGTTTTCCATTTACAGTAATTTTGTTGTTTACTTCAACTGTAATCATATCTCCATCTTCGCAATTGTCCGGAACGTCAGCGCTTTCTATTAAAAGCATGCCGTTGTTTATTCCATTTCTGTAAAAAATTCTCGCAAATGATTTAGCTATAATCACTTTTACACCAAGAGCAGCAATACATGCAGGTGCTTGTTCTCTTGATGAACCGCATCCGAAATTCTTTCCAGCTACAAAAATGTCTCCTGGTTTTGCATTTGCTGCCAGTTCAGGTCTTAAAGGTTCAAGACAGTGTACACTCATTGCCTTTGCATCAGGAAGCACGCCGTATCTTCCCGGAATTATTGTGTCTGTATCAACATCGTCCGGCAGTTTCCACACTTTTCCCACTAATTTTTCTTCCATTTTTTCCTCCCTATTCACCAATAATACCTGATATGGCTGTTTTTGCAACTGTTTCAACACTTGCAAGATAGACTGAGGAATCTTTTGTTCCTGCACATCCTGCGAAGTTGTATGAACCTGTTGTTATAAGACTTTCTCCGTCACCAACAACACCTATTGAAGTAGTCTTGCATGAGCCGCATCCGGGATTTGTTACCTGAGCACCAAAATCAAGGAATATGTCTATGAGTCCTTCATCCATTGCCTGCAAAAATACTTCATTGCTCACACTTCCTATTAAAAGTCTGAAACCAAGCTTTATTCTTTTTCCTTTTAATATGCTTGCTGCAAGACGCAAATCATCAATGTGGCCTCCTGTGCACGCTCCAATAAATCCTGCAGATATTTTTGTTCCCTTCATTTCATCAACAGTCTTCGTGCTATATATGTCACCGGGCAGTGAAACAACCGCCTTTGTATTATTCAAATCATAGCTGATTATTTTATTGTAATCTCCGTCTGATTCCGTTTCCATTATTACCGATTCAGCTCCAGTCCTGCTCATGAGGCTGCAAATTGAAATTTTGTCGGTCCTGCTCAAATTTTCAACTGCAGGTCCTGTCACTTCAACAATATATCCTTTAAATGCATCTTCGCCAAACTGTGATATGACTGAAAGGCAAAAATCTCTCGCTGTGACACCTTCAGGGAAACTCCCGTTCAGCACCATGTTTATGCATTCAGGCACCTTTATAGTAATACTGCCTTCCATTAGCAAGTTTGCCATTTCTTCAACAGTGAGCTTAAATCCTAAGGCTTTGTTGACTCCGAACGTACCGTGATGTCCTCCGCAGACTGCAGCAACCGTCCCTTTTTTAACATAATCATTCAGCATTATTTCATAAGTTGTTCCCGCAGACTGAATGAAATCTAAATCATATTTTTTTGAAAAATCTATGAGCTTTTTTTGAATAAAGGCACTGTCAAAGCTGCCAGCAGGTATGTCGTGATCTAAAATTACCGTAATGTTATCTTTATTTTTCAATCCTTTTTCTTCATTTACCATGTCTTCTGCCTTGTGGCTTACACCATCGTTAATGATTATGTTGTCAAAATGCAGAGTTATTTCCTGATTTGCCGATACATTATCAAGACCAGCTGCTTTTGCAAGTATTTTATGCGACCCTGTCATATATAATCCCTCTTTCTTAAAACGTTCTAATAACATTATAGCAAATGTTTAAAGATTGTCAATGAATATATTAGAACGTTTTAATTTTATTTTTGAAAATGTTATCTTGTGGTTTATAACGTTCTAATCTTGACAAATTTTGCTTTATCTTCTATGATATTTGTAACAACAATAAGGATGGATATGAAATGCCTACTATAAAAGATGTGGCCAGGCTCGCTGGTGTGTCAATTTCAACAGTTTCAATTGTTTTAAATGACAAGGCTGAAGAAAGAAAAGTTGCTAAGGAAACTGCCGAGAAAGTATTAGAAGCAATCAAATTATTGGAATACAAGCCAAGCATGGCAGCAAGAAGACTAAGAAGCTCAGATGAAAACAAACCTGTTATAGCATTGTACTGGCCTCTTGACTACAGAACGAATTTCCTGGCAAGAGTGCTCATGGGGCTGCAGGGCGAAATAAAAAGAAGAAATTTTGACAGCGAAATTATTGTTTGCACATACGAAAACGACAATCTTTACAAGGAAAACGGATTAACGAGCAAAAACAAATTCAGTGCGGCAATTGTAGGAGCGACCTCGGAAAAAGACATGGAATATCTTGAAGGACTTGAATCTTCAATTCCTATAGTTTTGTACAACCGTTTTATAGACAAATACAACTGCGTATGCAACAACGATGAAGAATCCGGACTTAAAGCAGCATCTATTTTTGCTAGAAACGGGCACAAAAGAGTTGCCCTGATTTGCGAGGATGGGTCTCCCATAGCTGCAATGTACCGTATTAAAGGCTTTATAAAGGCTTGCAAATCTCTTGGCATAGAAATTGAAGAAGATTATGTTATCAAGACAGAAAACACATACAAGGGAGGAGTACTTGCAGCAGAAAAACTGCTGAAGGGCACCAACATGCCCCGTGCCGTCATATGCGATTCTGAGATGCTGGCAATAGGTGCTTCCTATGTGTTCAACAAAAATAACATAAAAATTCCCGAAGACATAGAGATAATCGCTTACGGACTCATGAGTACTGACAGCACCGAATACACAACGCCTCCATTGACCATAGTGTCCATACCCTCTGAGGAAATGTCAGCTCACTGCATCAACATAATAATGGATATATTAAACCTGAACATAAAGGAGACTGTTCATAAAATTGTTTCACCGATTTTAATGGTACGGGATTCCGTAAAATAACAAAAAGCAGCTTTCGTGAAAGCTGCTTTTTTATTTACATTTATTAACGCATCATAATCGCAATAAAAAACGAGATTAAATTTCTTAATCTCATTTTTAGAATTTACTTATTTATTTTTTTCCACAATGCAGTCCTGCTTATTCCTAATATGTTTGATATTTCATTTTTTGAAATTCCCTTGTTTAATAATGATTCAATAACTAATTCCTCTACCGTTTTATTTAATTCTTTTAAATCTATTTTTAAGTCTTCAGTTATCAGATTAATATCAGTATTTAAATCACTTAGAAAATCAAAATTCATTCGTTCCTTCAAAAGAGCATATCTTTCTGCAACATTTCTAAGCTCTCTGACATTTCCTTTCCAATTATGCTCTTTTAACTTTACAGCAAGTTCATCAGTAACCTGCTTATCAGAAGCATTAAATTCCTTTAAGAACATTTCAAACAAAGGAATAATATCATCTTTTCTGTCAGCTAAAGATGGAATTTTTATTTCCAACACATTTAGTCGATAGAATAAATCACGTCTGAATTCTCCTTGTTCTACCATATTTAAAAGCTTTTCATTGCTGGCAACTATAATTCTTACATCTAATGGAATAACATAATCAGAGCCCAGCCTCATCACTTCTTTTTCTTCTATAACTCTTAAAAATCTTGATTGAATTTCCAATGGAAGACTGTTTATTTCATCTAAGAATATAGTCCCCTTATGAGCAAGTTCAAACAAACCTTGCTTTCCGCCTTTTCTTGCACCTGTAAATGCGCCTTCCACATAACCAAAAAGTTCACTTTCTAATAAACTTTTAGAAAGGGCACCACAATTTACAGCCACAAATGGAGCATTTTTTCTTTCGCTGTAGTTATGTATGCTCTGAGCAAACATTTCTTTGCCTGTTCCGCTTTCACCATATATTAATATTGTGCTGTCAGTTTTAGCAAATTCCTTGGCTCTTTCAATAACAGATTTCATATTTATATTTTTTGTAAATATAGTATCAAAGGTATATTTTGAACTGAGGCCTTTAGGATTTAATTTATTTCTTAAGTTTTCTTCCAGCTTTTGTATTTCTGTCAAATCCTGTATTGTACAAACAACTCCCGTTTTATTGCTTTCAGTTTTTACAGTTACAGCATTAAGGTTTAATATATATTTATCTTTTTTTAAAATATGGTTCACAAATCTTTTCCCATTTATTACTTCTAAAATAAACTTCAGTTCCGGTAATGCATCATTTAATTTCTTTCCAATAAATTGTTTTGTAACTAACGGAAAAAACTTTTGCAAGTTATGATTGATGTGTTCAATATATCCTTCATTGTTTATAACCAAAATTGCATCATTAACATTGTCAAGAACAGTTGACAATAACTGCATGTGCTTGTTGTCTGTTATAATCAGGTCCATTATTTCCTGTGCACGATGGTAAGTGGCAGCTATGGTTGTTTCACTGTTGTCAATTTCAACACACTTAAGTCCTATCCTATCTGCCTTGGCAATAGTATAAGACCCTCCCAGTACTACAGGATTATCATACTTTTTAAATATATCGAAAACAATTTTATCTATATCTTTCAAATCATCAAATTTTATTAATTCCAAATCAACTTTTAATATGTCTTTCCAGTGTTCTATTTCAAACATTACGTTTTTAGTTAAAATCAATATAATCTTGTCTCCAAGTTCCTTGGCATTATTGATAGAATATAATATGTCTTCAGTGTTATATGTCAATTGTACAACAGGGACTGAAATATTGCCGTTTATGAGATCATAATACGTTCCGCCCCTTGCTATAATCGCCTCTGCTCCTTTTGCTATTAATGCTTCTGCTTGCTGTACTATATTACCTTCCTTAAGCAGACTAATAATAAGATTTTTATTCAATATTTCATCTTTTAAAACCCTGTATGCATTATCGCTTATTCTTTTATTAGGAGCTATTAAACCAATAGTAGCTTTCATATTCTCACCTTCTATGATTTATTATTAAATTTAAAAAACGCAAAACAATTATTATATTCTTCAGCTGATGCAAAAAATATTTATGACGTTAGTCTTTGTTTAATTATTGTGTTTATTATAACATGAAACAAAGAAAAAGGAAGCGAAAATCACTCCCTTGTTTTGTAACTCCATTATTTTAAGTTAATTGACAGCACCAATTGATTTGTAATGTTCATATTTCTCTTTTGAAATTCCCAATGATGTAAAAATTGCTTCATTGTCTTCGCCAAGGTCTGGTGCAGCTTTTTCATATTTACATGGATGACTGCTCATTTTTATTGGATTTCCAAGAACAGTCATGTCTCCTGCTTCAGGATGCGGTACAGTTACCAACATTTCCCTAACTTCTGAAATGTTCTTGTCTTCAACAACATCTTTGGCATCATAAATAGGTGCAGCAGGGATACCTGCATTATCTATGATTTCAACACATTCCATTGCAGTTTTGTCACTTGCCCATTTTTCAATTATTTCCTTTAACTCTGCAGCATTTTTATTTCTTGACGGTGTATCATGGAAATTATGATCTTCAGCTAACTCCGGCATTCCTAAAGCTGCTGACAATGTTACAAAGTGAGCATCTGTTCCGCTTGCAATCACAAAGTGAGTATCTTTTGCTCTAAAAGAATCATATGGTGCCGATGTTACATATTTATTGCCTGTCTTTTCCGGTACCTTGCCATCATAGATATACTGCATAATCTTATTTTCCATAGCGGAAACAATACTGTCAACCAATGCTACATCTATCTGATTTCCCAAACCTGTCTCTTTTTTCTTATAAAGTGATGCCAAAATACCAATGGCACTGTTTAAACCTGCAAACATGTCACCAACAGCTAATCCGGCACGTGTTGGCTCCATTCCTGGCCAGCCTGTAACACTCATAGAACCTCCCATTGCCTGAGCTATTAAATCATAACCCGGTCTTTTAGAATATGGTCCATATTGTCCAAAGCCTGAAATTGATGCATAAATAATTCCTGGGTTGATGTCTTTACAAGCTTCATAGCTAAAGCCCAGTTTTGCAAGAACACCTGGTCTCATATTTTCAATTAGCACATCAGCTGATTTAATTAATTCTGCAAAAAGCTCTTTTCCTTCATCAGTTTTTAAATTCAGTGCCACACCTTTTTTATTACGGTTTAAGTTCTGAAAATACATGCTTCGACCGGTTTTCTTTTCCTTTGGATTTGCACCTCTTACAAAGTTACCTTTGCTTGCCAGATTTTCAACTTTAATTACCTCGGCTCCCATATCTGCAAGAAACATTCCACAATATGGACCTGCAAGAAAGTCTGTAAAATCTAATACTCGTACGCCATTTAATAAACCATCCATTAATATTCCTCCAAAAATTTTCCTGATTATATCACTATTTATAATTTTCTATTAATTATTTTTATATTCTCTGCCTATAGCCAGTCCTCTTTCGAATGCTTCTCTGTTCAATGGCAGCAATTTAGCCTTACTTCCCAATTTTTTCTCAATAGTTCCCCATACAACTTCAGGTGGAACTACTTCTGTATATCCTACATAAACCCCTAACATAATTACATTTAAAACCTTAGAATTCCCTAAAACCAGTGCAATTTCAGTAACAGGAGCCTTTATAACGTTCACATCATCTCTTTCAATATCACCTGATACTATAGAACTGTTTATAAATAAATTTCCACCTGGTTTTACTGTATTTAAAAATTTCTGAAGTGATGGATCATTTAAAACAATTAAATCATCCATCACATCCCCTAATGGTGCACCAATTTCTTCATCAGAAATTACTACAAAACAGTTAGCAGTTCCACCTCTTTGTTCTGCGCCATAAGAAGGGAAAAAAGTAACATTTTTATCAGTGGAATCACAAGTTGCAGAAGCTAAAAACTTCCCTATTGTCATAACTCCTTGACCACCAAAACCAGCTATACATAAATTTGTTTCCATATACTCCTCCTATTTATCCCTGATTACGCCCAAAGGATATTCAACAAGCATTTTCTCTTCAATAAAATCAAGAGAAGCAAGTGGATCTACTCCCCAATTTGTTGGACAGTTAGATACAATTTCTACCATTGAGAATCCCTTTCCATCTAATTGGTTCTGGAACGCCTTTTTAATTGCTTTCTTAGTTTTTATTACATTAGCAACTGTATTGCAGCTTGTCCTTTCCAAATATGCAGGTGCTGTTAATTGATTTAAAATCTCGCACATATGCATTGGATAACCATGCTCCTTTGCAATACGTCCCTTTGGTGCTGTAGAAGCTTTCATGCCCATGAGAGTTGTAGGAGCCATTTGACCGCCTGTCATTCCATAAATACCATTGTTAACAAAAATTACTGTAATATTTTCTCCACGGTTAGCAGCAGATATTGATTCTCCAAGACCTATAGCCGCAAAGTCACCGTCTCCTTGATAAGTGAATACTAAAGTTTCAGGATTAGCACGCTTCATTCCTGTTGCAACTGCAGTAGCACGTCCGTGAGGTGCTGTTGTGTTATCATAAGCTATATAGTCCATATGAAGCCCACAGCATCCAATTCCAAGAACACATGCTGTTTTATCAACTACATTTAATTCCTCTAATACTTCACCTATTAACTTTATAATTGTACTATGGAAGCATCCAGGACAAAATCCTGAAACTTTATCTTCTTGTATTGTTTTAGTTCTGGAATAGATTTTTTCCATTACTTGCCTCCTAACTCTGCGTTTATTTTCTTTACAGATTCAATAATTGTACTGCGTTTCATAAGATTTCCGCCTGAACAAAGACAAGTTTCAATAGGACATCTATTGTTTACGCCAACTGCAACGTCATTGATAAATTGTGCAGGGATTGACATCTCAACATCCAAAATAGCCTTTACTCTTGAATAATCTAAGTTCTCAAAACTCTTGTGAGGGAATGGATTAAGTGTAATAGGACGAATCATTCCTGCTTTAATCCCTTCTTTACGTAAAATATCAATTGCTGTTTTTGAAGTTCTGGCTGAAATTCCATATGCGGCTATTACAATCTCTGCATCATCTACGAAATATTCTTCAACTTGTACATCTTTTTCCCAAGATTTATATAAAGCAGCAGCATCTTCATTTGCTTTTTGCATATCAGATGTTTTCCAGTGTCCTGGTTCAATCCAGGAACGGTTAGGATAATCCAACCTATGACCTACGCACGCCCAGGATTTTTTTGCTTCCTTCATCTTGTCAACTTCTTCATCACTTTTAAAATCAGGTAATTCAATTGGTTCCATCATTGTTCCGATTACACCGTCAACAAGCAAACAAACCGGGTTTCTGTCTCTGTCTGCATAATCAAATGCAGCATATGTTAAATCTACAACTTCTTGAACTGAAGCCGGAGCAAGTACCATCATTTGGAATCCACCATTACCGGATGCCTTTGTAGCTTGTAAATAATCCATCTGTGCTGGTTGAATAGAGCCTACTCCTGGGCCCCCTCTTGAAACATTGGCATAAACCATAGGTATTCTGGCAGATGCACAATATGAAATACCCTCACTCTTTAAAGCAACTCCTGGGCTGGAAGATGAAGTCATTGATCTGGTTCCCGTTGATGCAGCACCATAAACCATATTTATAGAAGCTACTTCTGATTCTCCTTGTACAAATGCACCGCCAACTTCTGGCATTCTTCTTGCAAAATATTCTGGAACTTCATTTTGAGGAGTTATTGGATATCCTGCAAAAAATCTACATCCAGCTCTAACAGCTGCTTCAGCTATAGCTTCACAGCCTTTCATAAATTGTCTTGACATGTTAATCCTCCCTATTTATAAACTTCAATTGCTCCATCTGGACATATACGTCCACACGCCATGCATCCAATACAATCATCATTCACTGGCTGAACATACTCGTAACCCTTTGAATTTACATCTTTGCCAACTGCTATTACTTTTTTAGGACATACTTTGACGCAGTATCCGCAGCTTTTACAACGTTCTTTAATAACTTGAATTTTAGGCATTTAATTCACTCCTTTATACTTTCATTTTGCTAATAATATAATTAACTTTTATTTTATATCTGAATATGTGAGATATAGTTTGATTGGCATCACGGGCATTTCTGCCTGCTTTTGAACCTCTTCATACAGTTCTTCTTTCACACACATAAAATCAAATTCAACATAAGAAGACACAATTTCTAACATTCTTCGATTGCCATCTATAACATCTGAAACTGTTGTTGTCTGTCCCAAATTTGGATTGCTTATAAAACGCAACTGATTTAAATGAATATGTGAAACCCCCAGGATTTCCCCAAGAGTTTTGTCAATGTTCTCCATACTGTAAGACCATGGGCGGTAAGCGTTTAAAACATAGTACACAACAGTATTTTCTTTATTAAGCTGTGGTGCAAATCCCCCAACAGAACGTGCACCTATATAGTCTCCTCCAACATCCATTACTACATAAGAATTATCATCTTTCAAAAAACGGTTGACACCACCTACTAAAGTTGGTGCATCCATGAACTGTTCTTCATAATGAAACTTGATTCCCATTTTTTCAATTTCAATATTTAAATCTCTTGACCTAAATAACGTCTTGGTCATATCCATATCAAACAAATGACACTCCTTTTTATTTAGATTAGAAAGGTGTTTAGCAAAATTAATGGCAATTTCACTTTTTCCGCTTCCTGCTTCTCCTATAAAAATGAAATTAGTTTTTTCTTTTGTCAGTTGATTTAGTAAATCCATGTTTCACCTTCTTTCAACATATGAACATGTTACAGTACATATTGCAATTATGGTGCAAGTATTAAGATAGGAAAATTCTTAGCCTAACTTGTTAATGTCTAATATTTTACTGTTGTACTTTCCGTTAATGTTTGCTGATAAAAATAATGAAGCTTCTTTCATTTTTTCCAAGTCAATTCCTGTATCAACACCCATTCTGCTAAACATTGTTATAACATCTTCTGATGAAATATTTCCTGCAGCTCCTGGTATAAATGGACATCCACCTAAACCGCCTAAAGCAGAATCAAATCTGTAAATACCTTCCTGAAATGCTGCATAAGTATTTGCAATACCTAAGCCTCTTGTATCATGAATGTGACAAGCCAGCAAATTAACATCTGCATATTCCTTGATTTTTCTTAAAACAGCACTTGTGTGATCTGGTGTTGATAATCCCGCTGAATCAGCCAGGCCAATTATTTTCACACCCATGTTCAAGCATTTTTCTATTATTCTTACTACATTATCCACATCAATTTTATCTCCAAACGGACTTCCGAATACACATGCAAATGCAAGTCGTACTTCTAAATCTTCCGGTGAGTTGTTTACAATATCTTCAATAGCAGCAAAGCTTTCTTCAATGGTTCTTCTTACATTTCTTTTGTTATGCTCTTCACTGGCGCTCATAACAAAATCAATTGTTTTAATACCAGCTGCATAAGCATTTTCAGCTCCTTTTTTATTAGGAACTAAAGCAGTCAACTTAACTGATTTACCTTTTAGAGAAACCATATCAATTACTCTTCTTGATAATTCCACAGCATCAGCCATTTGTGGAACTGCTTTGGGATTAACAAAGGAGGTAACTTCCATTTCCTGTACTCCCATACTAACTATTTTTTCAATAACCTGGAATTTCATATCAGTTTCTATAACATTAAGATTTTGCCACCCATCCCTTGGCGCTGTTTCACGAATTATAACTTTTTTAGGCGTTTCCATTTTTACCTCCGATAAATTTCTATATGAAATAATATTAGCAATTTCCGTGCCAACTTTACGGTCAATAAATTTTAAGTAAATTTCTTATTTTTTATCTATAGATATTACAAGCTTAAAAGCGATGTTTATTTTGGTTAACGCAAATTAACACAAGTCATTTTTAACCTCAAGATCCACCCTTGCTCTTAGCTAACAAAAAAAGGAGCGAAAATCGCTCCCTTATTTTGTATCTTAGAATAAACTTGTCAATGGTGCAGCTATAAAGTACATTACAATCGGGAATATTATGATTGAAAGTATTTTAACCACAAAACCGCCTTTAATCATATCTTTTATATCTATATAACCAGAACCAAACGCAATTGCATTTGTAGGTGTTCCTGTAGGAAGCATGAATGCAAAACTTGCAGATAATGTTACTGTCATCATTAAAAGCATAGGTTCAATGCCAAGCTCCAATGCAATGCCGTAAATTACCGGTAAGAAAGCACTTGCAACAACGAAGTTTGAACATGCTTCTGTTATTACAGCTACTAAAACAGCTACTACGAATATTATCGCAATTTCCGGAAGTACAGATAAGAATCCTAATCCAGATGCAACCCAAGCGGCAATTCCAGCCTTAGAGAAAATATCTCCCAAAGTTAAGGCTCCACCCAGCAGTATGAACGTAGACCATGATATTTCTTTGATAGCTGTCTTAGAATCCATTAAAAACAAACCGTTCTTAAAGTCAACAGGTATTAAGAACAATATAACGCCAACCAATACCGCAAATCCTTCATCTGTTAAAAACGGAAATATTTTTGAAAGTTGTGCTCTGAAAACGAATCCACTTATTGCTAAAATTAAGTATATGGTAGTTGTTTTTTCAGCTTTTGACATAGGTCCAAGAGATTTTAATTCCTTTTCAATTACCTTGTTATCTCCTAATGAAACCTCTTTAACCTTATATATTTTATTTAGAGTAAAAATGCTTAATGGCAATAGAATAACGACAAACGGCAAACCAACTTTCAGCCATTCTACAAACGTAATGTCAATTCCTGCTAGTTCCTTCATCAGAGCAACGCCTGCTACGTTTGTTCCGGAACCTATCATTGTGCCCATGCCGCCAATAGATGCAGCAAATGCAATTGCCAGTGCCAGTGCCTTAGCAAATCCGCTGTCATGTGAAAGCCCCAATTGCTTTATCATGGCTACGCCTATAGGAAGCATCATTGCAACTGCAGTTACATTTGACATAAACATAGATACAAATCCGGTTGCAATTGCAAAACCAAATATAATCATAGAAGAACGATCACCCATTTTATATACAATGTTTAAGGCAATTCTTTTGTGCAGATTCCATTTTTCAATAACAGCTGCAAGCAAAAAAACGCCTAAGCTCATCATTACAACCGGTGAAGCATATTGAGAATAAATGTTAATTTTTGATTCAGTTGGCTTTGTTCCAGCCAGTCCAAACAAGGGTGACAGTACTAACGGTAAAAGTGCTGTTACCCAGATAGGCACTGCTTCCGTTACCCACCATATAACCATAATGGCTGTCAATGCCAGAGCCTTTTGACCTTCAGCATTCAATCCGTTAATTCCTGGAAGCATTAAAATAATTGCTGCTGCAGCTATACCCAAGAATAGTCCTATTTTTTTAGTGTTTGAGTATTCTGCCTTTTTAGTTTTTTCCATAATTCCTCCTAAGTCATTGTTAGAATTTTACTTACGAAAAGTTTATGCAATTAGCATGCCAATAATCATAATTACTTATTTTCAATATATTTGACATAAAAACTTGATTATTTTAATTTAAATGCTTGTCAAGATGTTCACTTATATTAACACGAGTTAACAAGTCATGAATATTATTTGAGTTTACACTTAACAAACTGTAATTTCTAAACAAAATAATTTTAGAGCGCATCTAAATGGTTTTGATGCATAAAGAAAGTGCCACTCATATGAATGACACTTTAAAAGAATTTTATATTATTATTACTTTCTACTTGACAGGGTGCATTTTAAATTCTGCTGGGGTTTTATGCATATAATTGCATGTGCATATTTAAAACATATTTCCTTTTTCCAATGACAGAAGTTTTTCCTTCATGTCAAGTCCTCCGGCATATCCCGTGAGGCTTCCGTCAGAACCCACAACTCTGTGGCAGGGTATAAAAATCATAATTGGATTTTTGTTGTTTGCCATGCCCACAGCCCTGCAGGCTTTTGAATTTCCCACACATTCAGCAATTTGTTTGTAGGACCTGGTCTCTCCGTAAGGAATATCACAAAGTGCTGCCCAGACTTTTTTTTGGAATTCTGTTCCCTTGGGATTTAGCGGCAAGTCAAAGGAATTTCTTTTTCCCTCAAGATATTCATTTAACTGCATCGCTGCATTTTTCAAAAGACTTGTTTCATTCATTTCAAAGCTCTGGTCTTCCGAGACTACATTGACATACGTTATTTCCGTTCCGTTGTCTTCAATGGCCACAGGACCTATTTTAGTTTGGAAAACAAATATGTTTTTCATGTTTCACCTACTCATCCCTAAAAGTTATTTTGCCATCCTTCATGTCATCTATAATTGCAAGGCTTTTTAAATTATAGCCTTCACTCCTTAAAATTTCGCCGCCTTTTTGAAAGCCTTTTTCTATGGCAACACCAATTCCCTTCACTTCAGCATGGCATTGCTCTGCCACATCTAAAAGACCTCTCATGGCGCTTCCTTCAGCCAGAAAATCGTCTATGATAAGAAGTTTGTCATTTTCATTCAAGTATTTCTTGCTTATCATTATTTTATAATCTTTGTTTTTAGTGTATGAATGAACCTGTCCAACATAGACATCCTTATCCAGATTCAAGCTTTCAGTTTTTTTTGCAAAAACAACAGGCACCTTAAAAACTAACGCCGCCATAATGGCAATGGCTATACCGCTCACTTCGATGGTAAGAATTTTTGTAATTCCCTGATCCTTAAAAAGTCTGTGGAGCTCTTCTCCCATCTCATATAGAAAATCAGCATCAAGCTGATGGTTTAGAAAACTGTCAACCTTTAAAATATTTCCTTCCCTGATCTCTCCTCTTTCGAGGATCATTTGCTTTAGCTTTTCCATGTCAATTCCTATCTATATTATATTTTTATATATAATATACTAAAGAGCGACAAAAATCAACACTGTATTTCTTCGGCAAGTACTATGTTAATTCCATCCTGTATTAATCAAATCAGAAAATTCAATATTTATCATTGTAAGAAGATTGTCAGCGGCAGTAGGACATTCCTTGCTGTTAAGGTAGTAAATCGACTCATTTTTCTTGTAAGGCAAGGAAATAACAAATTTGTTTCTACCGCTTTGAGAGTATTCAACCGACAGATTTCCTCCGTGCAAATTTGCTATTAATCTGGATAGATTCAGTTCAATTGAATCTTTTTTGTTGTATTTTCTGCACTGTTTGTTTCCTTTTCCCAAAATATTACATATATTTCCATGGTATATGCTGTCAGTTTTCACTTCATCATAATCAACTGATATTTCAACACTTGATTCAGCAGTCCTCACATCCACAAAGATTTTCCCTCCGGCAGTCGAGTACCTCACGGCATTTGAAAGAGTGTTCAGAACAACTTTTTGAATTTTTCTAGTATCACACAATATAATTTTTTCTTCTGCGTCAGTGTCAAATAATATTTCAAGCTTCTTTTCGCTGATCACTTCAACAGCTTTAACCACATTTACCACAACATTTTCAGTTATCGCAACAATATTTTCGTTGCAACAATTCAAATCGTACTGGTCTGCTGATATTATTGATAAATCCAGCAAATTATTAATCATTTTAGTGAGTCTAAAAAAGTTTTGCTTTATGGAATTCATGCTTTTTATTGTTTTTTCGTCGCATGACTCCTCATAATTGTTTTTTAGATGCTGCTCAACCAGCTGCGAAGCCCCATATATAATATCCATTGGAATTTTGAGCTCACTGTAAATATTTAAAAATACGTTTTTGCTGTCATCAAATCCTTTGGCTGCAAATCCACTGTACCTGAATTTTTCTTCATTGTACAAATCACGTTCAACATTTAATTTATCGCGGGCGGCACTTTCTTCGAATGACCCTTGTCCCGAAGCTACGGTCATATTGGTGTTAATTTTCATAGATTCGTTGTTTAATTTTCCGGTAAATGGTATAATAACACCTTTTTTATTATTCCCCATATTGCATCTCCCTTCAATTAATCTATTGATTGTTTCATATATACCATTTATTGAAGTGTTAAAACAAAAAATCAAAAAATATTCATCACACAATAATTTTATTTGTCACATTTCGGTATAAAAAGTTATTTGTTGTCGAAATTTATGCAAAATAACAGAGTGGACAATTCCACTCTTAGTTCGATATAAAGTTATTTCAATATGTAGGGAGGGCCTCGTGGCTCCCGCCCGGGCGGGTACAAGACCCGCCCCTACAAATGGTATAATTCAGGTGTTTTCCATATACAAGGAATATATATTTCTATCCTTACTGTACAAAAGGCGAAATCAGCGACTGGCTGTCAACATCAACCAGTCCTAAAGTCGTAAGCCTTACTTCAGGTATTACAGGTAGACTGACAAAAGCTAAAGTCATGAAAGGATCTATTCCTTCCACTGATCCAAGGCTCAAAGCTGCACGCCTTATGTTAGTCATGTTTTCTGAAAGTTCAGCGGCGCTTAATCTGCTCATGATACCAGCAGCAGGCAGTGGAAGTATCTCTGAAAAATTTCCGTCTACAACAGCAAAACCTCCTTGCATATTTCTGACCATATTTGCTGCAGCGCACATATCGTGTTCATTAGTACCTATAACAATCAAATTGTGAGCATCGTGAGATACAGACGACGCAATGGCTCCTCTTTTAAGCCCGTAACCGTGTACATATCCAATCCCCATGTGCTCTGTATTCTTGTGTCTTTCTATTACAGCCAGCTTCAGCACATCATTTTCAACAGAAATTCCGTTATTGCCCTCATTGAATTCCATTATCTCCATTTTTGTCGCTATTTCACCGGGCACCAGAGAAATAGTTCTGATTTTACATGCGTTGACATCCGGTGTCTTAATAAAAAAGTCTTCTTCCTGTAACATCCTCAGGTTGAATGAATTAAAAATTTTATAATATTTATCATTCAATGTAGTTTTTTTATCAGCAGCAAGACTGTCACATTTATCATATGCGCTGACAGCTTTTCCTTTTTCAGCAATTAAAATTCCGTTTTTATATACCATGTCCACAGCCACATGATTCAAATCAGACAAAACAACCAAATCAGCATCATATCCCGGAGCAACAGCTCCCTTGTTTTTTAGACCGAAATACTTAGCAGTATTGTAAGTCGCCATTTTAACAGCAACTATTGGATCTGCTCCGAGTTTTACGGCTTTTCTTATTATGTAATCAATATGACCTCCATTTATGAGGCTTTCAGGATGTCTGTCATCTGTTGCCAGAATACAGCAGTCGCAGTATGGTTTTTCAAACAGCTTAATAAGTGAACTTAAGTTTTTAGCAGCTGTTCCTTCTCTAATCATAACTGTCATGCCAAGCTTGATGCGTTCCACGGCTTCATCCATACTCGCGCATTCATGGTCAGACATGACTCCTGCGGCAATATATGCACAAAGATTTTTCCCGCTAAGTCCCGGAGCATGACCATCTATTGTTTTTCCCTTTGCATCTTTAATTTTATCAAGTATTTTTTCATCCGCTGAAACTGTTCCGGGGTAATTCATCAGTTCAGCGAGTCCAAGCACTTTTTCATTTGAATAATATGGACTTAAATCAGATGCTTCAAGAACTGCTCCTCCTTCGTCGAAAAAAGAAGACGGAACGCATGATGGAAGGAGAAAATATATATCAAGGGGAAGTCCCAAAGATTCCTCCATCATGAAATCAATGCCTGAAGTTCCGCACACGTTGGCAATTTCATGAGGATCGGTCATGACTGCTGTAGTGCCATGAACTGTAACAGCCTTTGAAAATTCTGCCGGCAGCATAAGGGAGCTTTCTATGTGAATGTGGCTGTCCATGAATCCTGGAGCCACAAATTTTCCGCTTATGTCCACTTCTTCAAGACCTTCGTATGTTCCAATTCCGCAAATTTTCCCTTCACATATGGCAACGTCAGCCTTTTCCAATTTCATAGTAAACACATTGACTATTTCTCCGTTTTTAAGCACCAGATCTGCTTTTTCAAGGCCCCTGGCAGCTCTTATGATCTTTTCCATATACACCTCCTAAGCTTATTTCAACCGCATTGATTATATTATTTCAAATTGTACTTTTGTGTTACATATTCATCGAGGCATTTTGCAGCTACTTTAGTTGAAGCAACTGCCTCCACAACAGTCTTTGCTCCTGTAACAACATCTCCGGAGGCAAATACACCTTCTTTTGTAGTTCTTCCTGTTTCATCTATTACAACCAGTCCTAATCTGTCAAGCTTAAGCCCTCTAGTTGAATCAGCTATCAAAGACCTTGGTCCCTGGCTTATGGAAATAATCACAGAATCTGCATCATAGCTAATTTCTTCATCACTGTCAGTTTTTTGAAACTTGATGGATTTGTCATTGATCTCTAAAGGAGAAAGGTAAAATTCAAAGTTAACGCCGTCAAGCCTTGCATAACTTATTTCAACCTTGCTTGAAGGCATGTCAGCTTCACCTTTTCTGTAATAAACAGTTACTTCCTTGGCACCTTTTCTGATTGCTGTTCTGGCGCAATCAAGAGCAACATTGCCGCCCCCTATTACACACACCTTTTTTCCGAGATAGTGGGTGTTTGGGCTTCTCAGGTAATCAATGGCATAGTACACATGACCAAGGCTTTCCCCGGGAATATTAAGTTTCCTCGGCTTCCATGTTCCTGTAGAAACAAACACTGCCTTGTAGCCGTCCCTGAACATGTCATCCAGGGTTATTACGGTTCCCACCAAAGTGTTCGGCCTTATTTTCACTCCCATTTTTATGAGGATGTCATGATATTTGTCCAAAATTGATTTTGGAAGGCGGAATTCAGGTATGCCGTATCTTAATACACCTCCAATCTGTTCGTGGGATTCAAATATTGTTATATCGTAACCCTTTCTTGCAAGGAGTATGGCCATGGTGAGGCCTGCAGGACCCGAACCTATTATGCCCACCTTCTTTTCCGGATTTATTTCAGGTTTAAGATCCACTGAATTCAAATAATAATCAGATGTATAATGTTCAATTGAGCCTGTTTGTATCGGGCTTCCCTTAAAGTTCAAGACGCAGTGTCCCATGCAGAATTCCTCGTGGGGACATATGAGTCCTGTTATAACAGACAAAGGATTGTTCTCAAACAAAAGCTTGCCTGCTTCCTTGATTTTGTTTTCTTTTAAAAGACCTATCACTTCATTCATAGGTGTTGAAACCGGGCATCCTTTTTTACATGCAGGATTTTTGCACTGCAGGCATCTTTTGTTTTCTTCCCAAATATTGTTTATCATAATTTCCTCCGTCAACATTCTGTTATGCAATATTTTTGTTTACTATATACCATGTTTTCTTTGAAGTCAAACAAAAAATGGTTAAAAGTTGCTCCGCAACTCCGCTAGGGGGACCTATGTCCCCCTTCGGCGTAAAAACGCATACGCGTTTTTACTGAGCACCCCCCCTAAACGGCAAGGACGTCCCGTCCTTTGCAATCCTCGTTTTTAAATAGTAGGAAAGAGAACATTCCTACTATTTAAAAACAAAACAATGGGGAGATTTATCCACCCATTGTTTGATTTTTCTAAACTAATCATACCGTAAATCTTACTATTTTATAACGCTTTTTCCCATCAGATATTTATCAATTTCTCTTGCTGCAAGTTTTCCTTCCTGAATAGCCCATACAACAAGGCTTTGTCCTCTTCTCATATCACCTGCTGCAAACAGTTTTTCCACATTTGTCTTAAAAATTCCGTATTCAGCCTTAACATTGCTTCTATTGTCTCTTTCAAGCTTAAGCTCATCTATTACTGTGTCTTCCGGTCCTAAAAAACCCATGGCTATTATCACAAGGTCTGCCTTCCACACTTTCTCCGAACCTGGAATTTCTTTTGGAATGACTCTTCCGGCTTCATCCTTTGTCCAGCACACTTCTACTGTATGGATTTCCTTCACTTCGCCTTTTTCATTTCCTACGATTTTCTTCGTAGAAATGTTGTAGTTTCTCGGATCTTTTTTGTAAAGGCTTATGGCTTCTTCCTGACCATAATCAACCTTCAGTTTTTTAGGCCATTCAGGCCATGGATTTGTTCTGTCATCCCTTTCCTTGGGTGGTTCCGGCATAATTTCAAATTGGAACACACTGCTGCAACCTTGCCTGATGGATGAGCCTACACAGTCTGTTCCTGTGTCGCCTCCTCCCACTACAATAACATTTTTTCCTTTGGCACTTAAAACTTCGTTGTGTTCTTTGTTGATCTTCAAAACATTCTTTGTGCTGTTTGTAAGAAATTCAATGGCTCCGCAAACACCCTTTAAATCCTTACCTTCAACTTCAAGACCTCTAGCCTTTTTGGCGCCGCCGCACAAAACAACTGCATCGTTTCTGTCTAAAAGCTCATTTGTTGTAATATCTGTTCCTGCTTCAACATTGAAAACAAACTTTATGCCTGATTTTTTCATGAGCTCAATTCGTCTTTCTACAACCTTTTTGTCAAGCTTCATGTTTGGAATCCCATACATCAAAAGTCCGCCAGGCTTATCTTCCCTTTCATACACGGTTACATCATGACCCACGGCATTTAAATAATACGCTGCCGACAGACCCGACGGCCCTGAGCCTACAACAACAACCTTCTTTCCCGTTTCCTTTGACTTTCTTGGTTTTACCCAACCTTCCTTGTATGCCTTTTCAATTATTTCAAATTCAATGTCATGAATTGCAACAGGATCTGCAATGTGTCCTTCGGTGCAGGAACCCTCACAGGGGGAGGGGCAAACCCTCCCTGTGAATTCCGGAAACGGGTTTGTTCTCACAAGCCTTTTGTAGGCAAGTTCCCACTGTCCCTTGTAAACAAGATCATTCCATTCAGGTATCAGGTTGTGCATGGGGCAACCTGCCACCATGCCGTTTAAAATGATACCTCCCTGGCAGAATGGAGTTCCGCAATTCATGCATCTGGCTCCCTGCATTTGAAGTTCTTCTGCTTCCATAGGAAGCTTTATTTCATTCCAATCCTTTATTCTGTCTTTTGGATTTCGTTTTTTATGTTCAATTCTTTTATATTCTAAAAAACCTGTAGCTTTTCCCATAGTACGCCTCCTATCATTTAGCAATGTTTTCAACAGTTTCACTTTTTATTTCTTTACTTTCGGCAGTTGAGTACCTTTCTCTGTATGCGTAGCTTAAAGCTTCATGTCCGGTAAGCCCAAGGCTGTATGCTTTTTCTATGCTTTCCATCATATGCTTGTATTCAGCAGGAATTATTTTTGTGAATCTGTGAGAATAACTTTCCCAGTCATGAATAATTCTTTTGCCCTGAGTGCTGCCTGTGTAATCAACATGCTTCTGTATCATTTCTTTTATTTCGTCCATTTCCTTCTGGCTTGTTATTGTTTCAACATTGCCTATTGAATTGTTGAGGCAATCTTCTTCAAAATCAAGGACATATACTGTTCCTCCGGACATGCCTGCTGCAAAGTTCCTGCCTGTCTTTCCAAGTATGATTACTTTTCCGCCTGTCATGTATTCGCATCCGTGGTCTCCCACACCTTCAATTACAGCCTTCATTCCGCTGTTTCTTATGAGGAATCTTTCTCCCGCTTTTCCACAAATGTAAGCTTCGCCTGAAGTTGCTCCGTAGAAAGCAGCATTGCCGATGATAATATTTTTTTCAGGTACAAAATCAGAATCCTTTGGAGGATATACTATTATTTTTCCTCCTGAAAGTCCCTTGCCTATATAGTCGTTTGAATCTCCCTCAAGCTCCAGTGTCATTCCTTTAGGAATGAATGCTCCGAAACTTTGTCCTGCAGTTCCAACAAAAGACAAATGTATAGTGTCATCTGCAAGTCCTGCTTCTCCGTATTGTTTTGATATTTCACTTCCTATTATTGTTCCAACAACTCTGTCTGTGTTGTTTATTTTGAGTTTGGCCCGGATAGGCTTCTGGTTTTCAAGAGCAGGTTTCACCATTTTCAAAAGCTTTTTCATATCCATTGATTTGTCAAGCATATGATTTTGCGGCTGAATGTTGTACCTGCCCACATCAGCCCCCGAGAAAGGCTGGTACAATATTTGTGTCATATCTACCTTCCTGGCCTTCCAGTTTGTGATGTTTTCCTTTTGTTTCAGCCTGTCGGTCCTTCCAACCATTTCTTTCAATGTTCTGAAACCAAGCTGAGCCATTATTTCTCTCAGTTCTCTAGCCATGAACCTCATGAAGTTTTCTATGTGTTCTGGTTTTCCTGCGAAATTTTTCCTTAAATTCTCATCCTGAGTTGCAATTCCTATTGGGCATGTGTTTAAGTTGCACACTCTCATCATAACGCAGCCCAAGACTACCAGAGGAGTTGTGGCAAAACCGAATTCTTCGGCTCCAAGCATTGCTGCAATTGCTATATCTCTTCCTGATAAAAGCTTCCCGTCTGTTTCAAGAGCAACGCGGTCTCTTAAGTTGTTAAGAACAAGCGTCTGGTGAGCTTCAGCAAGACCTAATTCCCATGGAAGTCCTGTATTTCTGATGCTTGTTCTTGGTGCAGCTCCTGTTCCACCGTCATATCCGCTTATGAGGATCACATCAGCCTTACCCTTTGCAAGACCAGCTGCAACTGTTCCTACTCCTGATTCAGATACGAGCTTAACGTTTATTCTTGCATAACGGTTTGCATTTTTAAGGTCATGAATCAGTTCACCAATATCTTCAATTGAATAAATATCGTGGTGAGGAGGAGGTGATATAAGCGTAACACCCGGTGTTGAATGCCTTACCCTTGCTATTTCCGGATAAACCTTAAGTCCAGGAAGCTGGCCGCCTTCGCCCGGTTTTGCTCCCTGAGCCATTTTTATTTGAATTTCTCTTGCATTTACAAGGTAGTTGCTTGTTACTCCAAAACGTCCAGATGCAACTTGTTTTACAGCACTGTTTTTGGAATCGCCGTTTTCAAGTATTTTAAATCTTTCACAGTCCTCGCCGCCTTCACCGGTGTTGCTTTTTCCTCCAAGCCTGTTCATGGCTATGGCCAGTGTTTCATGAGCTTCCTTGCTTAAAGAGCCGTAGGACATAGCTCCTGTTTTGAATTTCTTTACAATGGAATCAACAGATTCAACTTCCTCTACAGGAATTGCTTCCTTGTGGTTGTAATTGAAATCAAGAAGGTTTCTCAGGGTATAAACTTTTTCTTCATTTATTTTTTCTGAATATTTTTTGTACAGGTTGTAGTTTCCTTCCCTGCAGGCTTTCTGAAGCATGTATATGGTTTCAGGATTGTACATGTGAACTTCACCATCGTCCAGGCACTGAAAATATCCTCCCACTTCAAGAGTGTCCGTGTATGGTGAATTTTCATCGTATGCACTTTCATGCCTCATTTGATTTTCAAGGGCTATATCTTCAAGACCTATACCTTCGATTCTTGAAGGTGTCTTGGTGAAATATTTGTCCACAACTTCTTTCTTGATTCCCACTGCTTCAAATATCTGTGCTCCGTGGTAGCTTCTGATTGTTGAAATACCCATTTTTGAAATAACTTTGAGTATACCCTTAACCATTGCCTTGATGTAATTTTTCTTTCCTTCTTCAAATGTAATTCCATTAAGGGATTTACTGTCTGCTAAATCCTTTATAGTTTCAAATGCCAAATAAGGATTTATGGCAGTTACACCATAGCCTATGAGAGTGCAGAAATGGTGAACTTCTCTTGGCTCTCCTGATTCAAGAACTATTCCTATGTTTGTTCTTTTTTCCATCCTGGTGAGGTACTGATGAAGACCTGATGAAGCCAGAAGTGCAGGAACTGCAGCAAAGTCTTTGTTCACTCCTCTGTCTGACAACAAGATTATGTTTGCTCCTCTTGTAATAGACGTATCAGCTTCTGCAAAAATGCGCTCAAGTGCTTTTTCCATGGCAGCCGGTCCTTCGGACACCTTGTAAAGTATTGATACTGTTGCAACTCTCAAATGATCGTTGTTAAGGTGCTTGATAGTGTTAAGCTGCTCATTTGTAAGTATGGGGTTTTCCAAAAACAAGCTGGCAGAATTGTCTCCGTCAGGATTTATGAGGTTTCCGCTGTCACCCAGACTTACGCTTGTTGATGTGATGATTTCTTCCCTTATGGCATCTATAGGAGGATTTGTAACTTGGGCAAAAAGCTGCTTGAAGTACAGGTAAAGCATCTGAGGCTTTTCCGACAAAACTGCAAGCGGAGCGTCAATGCCCATGGAACCCACAGGTTCTTCTCCTTCTATGGCTGTAGGCTGTATGCCTTTAGCTATGTCTTCATATGTGTATCCGAAAGCTTTCTGCTGCTGCAGAAGATCTTTCATCTTTACATCCTTTTCCAGTGCAACCGGCAGGTCGCTGAGATTTATGACATGTTTCTTGTTCCATTCAGCATAAGGATGAAGAGTAGCCACATATTTTTTCAGCTCATCGTCTGTTATTATTCTTTTTGCGCTTGTGTCAATCAAAAGCATTTTTCCAGGTTCAAGCCTTCCCTTTGATTTTACGTTGTCATTGTCAATGTCAATAACTCCAACTTCAGAAGCAAGTATAACCTTGTCATCCTTTGTAACATAATATCTTGAGGGCCTGAGTCCGTTTCTGTCAAGAATTCCTCCGATTATTTCGCCGTCTGTGAAAGCCATGGCTGCAGGTCCGTCCCATGCTTCCATGAGGAAGTTGTTAAACTTGTAAAATTCTCTCTTTTCCTTGGACATAATCTTATTCTTTTCCCATGGCTCAGGAATCATCATCATGATTGATTCCTGCAGAGATCTTCCTGTGAGATATAAAAACTCCAGACAGTTATCAAACATGGAGGAGTCGCTTCCTGTTTCATCTATAATTGGAAAAACTTTGTGAATGTTTTCAAAATAAGGAGATGTCATTCTTTTTTGTCTTGCATTCATCCAGTTGACATTTCCTCTTATTGTGTTTATTTCGCCGTTGTGAACAAGATATCTGTTAGGATGTGCTCTTTCCCAGCTTGGAAATGTGTTTGTGCTGAATCTTGAATGTATCATTGCAAGACAAGACTTGAATTCCAGGTCTGATAAATCAAGATAGAAATTTCTGAGCTGTTCAGACGTAAGCATGCCCTTGTAAACTACAGTCTTGGATGAAAGACTTGCAAAATAAAATATTCCTCCGTTTTGCTCACTCATGGGACCAATTGTTTTTTCTGCTCTTTTCCTTATTACATAAAGCTTTCTTTCAAAAGCCATGGAATCTGAGATACTATCATTTTTCTTGATAAATACCTGAATAATTCTAGGCATAGAAGCTTTAGCCTTCTCACCTATTATAGTTCCATCTACGGGAACATCCCTCCAGCCTAAAACATGCTGACCTTCTTCTTCGGCAATATCAGTAAATGTTTTCATTTGTATATTTCTAAATTTGTCATACTTGTGGGCAAATATCATGCCTACACCGTAACTTCCTTCTTCAGGAAGTTCAAAGTCCAAAACCTCGCATTCACGTTTGAAAAAATCATGGGGTATCTGCACTGTTATTCCAGCGCCGTCTCCTGATTCATCCGAACCGCTTGCTCCTCTGTGACTCATATTTTCAAGAACTGTTAAAGCATCATCTACGATGTCGTAAGATTTTTCGCCATTTATATTAACAACAAAACCCATTCCGCATGCATCGTGTTCAAATGCCGGGTCATAAAGACCTTGTTTATTAGGTACTCCATAATTGTTCATAATGCTCTCCCCTGTCATTTTAATCTTTGTTTTAAATTTTTTACTATTATATTAGATTTTTTATAATCATACAAGCATTATTTTAAAATTATGTAATATATTTTTGATGTTTTTTATTAATATCAATTTTATTAAAATTATTTCGGAACATTTTTCAATATCCAAAGAGTAATTTTGTATATTGTTAATATTCCGTAACATTTTTAATAGGAAATCAATTTTCACTATACTATTTTTTTGCTATTATCATATAAATTTTCGAAAAAGTGATTTTTGCAGATTTTGTTCAAATCATTAATTATAAATTTTTATCTTTAGAATTTTAATTTTTATGCTTATCTTTTGCAATTCCCTAATTATCAGCAAATAAAAAAACAAGGATATTCCTAATGAATTATTCCTTGTTATGATTTAATTTTATACCGCTTGTTTAATTCTCATGGATGCTTCTGCAATAACTCTTTCTATTGCTGATATGTCAGCAGGTTTTGCAAGGTGCCTGTCAAATCCCGCTTCCCTTGATCGCTTCCTGTCTTCAGGTCCTGCATATCCTGATAGAGCTATTAAAAATGTTTCCTTTATTTCATCGTCTCTTCTCAATTGCTGAGCCACCTCATACCCGTCCATGACCGGAAGACCAATGTCGCATATAATAATATCCGGATGATGTTCTTTTGCCTTTGCAATGCCATCCTTCCCATCCGGTGAGCAAATGGTTTTATGACCTAAAAATCCAATTAGATCGCACATTATTTCTGATAAATCCTTGTTGTCATCAATGATGAGCACCTTTAGGGTTTTGTTTTTAACTTCATTGTCCATGATTATCTCCTTTGATGTATATTTTAATCCCCGTTGACTTATTATTATAACAAATGATATTTCTTAACATTATTTCAACTTTATATCCTTTAAACTGATATTAGTTAATCGCCTGGCATTATGCATACATTTCTTAACCAGAGTTCATTTTATTTTATCATCTATATTTAGTGTAATTTGTCGATTTCTGGAACATAGATAAAAAAATTGTCATTGAAAATTGTTCAATATCTCCTAAAAGTATAAAGCTCCTGCAATGCAGGAGCTTTTGTATTATGCTTAGTCCTCAGATTTGAATCCAGATACTGTCAGGCTTTTTATTCCCCAAAATGAATCAAGGTCAATTGTTATATCATTTTCTGAAGGAAGAGTAACCTGTTTTGATAGAAAAACCTCAATACCATCAACAACCATCTTGCAGTAGTTTTCTTCAGTCTTCGGCTTTTTGGCGATAATTTCAGGAACCTGAACAAATGCACACTCGCAGCTGGCTCTATATTCCGGATATTCAATTATTACTTCATGCCTGCCTTTTTTATTCAGGTAATTTACTGCCTTTTCTGTTATTACAATCATGTCGTACTCCTTTGCCATTTTCACACTCTTCTAATATAATGATATATTATATCACAATTTTCACTAATATCAAAACTATTACGTGTAATTAACGGAGTTAAATATTATAATATCCACACGAATCTAAAATTCCTCTGAATTATAATCCAGAGGAATTTCACAATACTTTAATTAACTTCGTTTGCTTGATTTTATTTTATGAGTCTTGTAGAGCCACCTCCAGGCCGTACATAATCTGTAGGATAATCAGGCAGAGGGTTGCTCGGATCATTATTTCCCAAATCATACGCTTTTCCCAGATATTTAAGCTCAATATCATGCTTATTGGAATCTTTATAGTCAATAAGCAGGCATTCAATAAGTACAAGTTGATAAGGGTCTACGATATCATTGTTTTTGAGCTGATTTAATTTATTAAGCGGTATGGTTTTTTTTCTATTATTTACAGTAAACTCTCCGCTTTGTATTACTTTTGAACTTAGACTGAAAATATATACTTTCTTGATATTTTTGTCTTCATCGGCCAAAACATAATCCAAACCATCACTTAACTTACTGCCATCCAGCCCCTTCTCTCCATTAGAAAATCCTTCCTTAATGGTTAGCCCATCTGCATATTCCAATTCAAAATAAGCATTGTCTGTTCCGTTGTTTCTTGTGTAAAAATCAGTTAGTGTTCCTTTTAGTCCCTTACCTGCGTTTGTCCATGCCATAGGATCTGTATTTAAATAATCGAATGTAATGTTTATAAAAGGCAATGCATCTCCAGTCCACTGTACTGCAGGAAGTTCTGCTACAGCAATTGCAGACACTTCTGTATTGCTAAACCCTAAGACTTTTGCAAATGTATAAGATACCTTTTTTGTACAAACAACTTCTATGGTGCGGGCACTTGTGTTAGCAGTCACTTTTATGTTTGAATCTGCCAGCTTGCTGTCATTGGCTTTGACATATAGCTTTGCAACTTCCTCTGCCTTTGTCTTGCCTGATGTTATTTCCATTGCTCCTGCCAATGCTGCAGCATCGGCATCATTTTGCAGTTTCGATTTTGTTACGGTAACCATTCCTATGTCCACTGCCAGGGCGGCCATGCCCATCAGTACTGTCATCAGCAGCGCTGCCAGCACCAACACTTGTCCACCTTCATGTTTTAAACCTTTTTTTATTTTCTCCATTTAAAGCCCCCCTTAAACTTCAAAATTATTAACTTTTTACTGCAGCATATTTATTACCAATTCTCCTCCTTTTTAATTATTACTTGATGCAGCAAAACATTTAATATCAACTGCATTAAAAAAAAAGCTGCAAAATAAAAATTTTGCAGCCGAACGGTCATAGCATGTGCCTTAGACTTCATAGCTTTGCGTCACTAATTTTCATCAGTTTTGCCCATTTATTCATTGGTAGTTTTTAACATTTATATTATATCATAAATTAAACAATATGGAATAATTTTTTGTAGACATGCTTTCTGTCACAGAATTCTGCTCCGCAGAAATTTAACCACTTTGTTCTGCAACAGACTAAAAAAACAGCCGTTTCCGGCTGTCATTTAATTGCAGAAAACATTAGTCAAGTTGTTTCAGCAATTTTTTGTACTGTTTTAGCTTTTCTTCTTCTTCAACCCTTACACCTGAATTGTAGAAATCAATGGTGCCGCTTCCCTCATTAAGCAAATTCATTTCCTCGAGAATTCTTCTTAAGTTGTTCACGGTTCCCATGTTTCCATCAATTATATCAACATCCTCTGGAAGAAGTTTCTGTATCATGTCCTTGAAAAATGTAAAATGAGTGCACCCCAGGACAACAGTTCCATAATTGCTCAAATCAAAATTAGACAATCGATCCTTAAGGTAAGGAAGGACTGTTTCTTCAGAAAAATCAAAATTTTCAGCAAAACGCACCAGTTCCTGCAGTGACAAAAGATCAACTATATGTTCATTGTCAAGCTTTGCAATAAGATTTTGAAGCTTATCCTGTTTAAGTGTCAGTTCTGTTGCAGTAACCAAAATTCTCTTGTCTGCATTTTTATTTTTTTCAACCGCAGGCTTCACGGCAGGTTCCATCCCTATTATTGGAATGCTGTATCTGTTTCTTAACTCTTCTATTGCGACACTTGTTGCAGTGTTGCAGGCAACTACTATTGCCTTGACTCCCTGGTTTACTATAAAATCCATGGCATAAAAAATATATTTTTTTACTTCTTCTTTTGGTTTTGTTCCGTAAGGAACATTCGTAGTGTCTGCATAATATATATAATCTTCATTAGGAAGCATTTTCACTGCATCATGCAGTACGGTAATTCCTCCTATGCCTGAATCAAAAACACCTATTTTCATTTTTCCTCCTGTTGCCTTACAAAGATTGCGATATTTTTTATTAATTATTAACTTAAGAAATTAATTTCTTTTAAATTATATCATAAAATTATGAAATGCATATGTTTAAATTTTAATTTTCGGTACCAAATATACCACTTCTTCAATATTTTGTCCATATGAAATCAATTGTTTATAATATTATATTCATTATAGTTATCATTGACAAAAATAAAAACGGCCAACAAAGTTTTATGCTTTGTCAGCCATTTTCTAAATGAGCTGAATTAAATTAATAGTATTATAACACTCTTGCCTTTGAATATATGTGAGATAATCTCTCAAGTGCCATGTTCAATGTTTCATCCTTTTTTGCAAAATGAAATCTAATATACTGATTCACATTTTCCTGAAAGAAACTTGAACCCGGAACTGCTCCCACTCCAACTTCCCTCGCCAGCCACTCACAAAACTCTATATCACTGCTATAGTTAAATTCACTGATGTCTACTAAGACGTAATAAGCTCCCTGAGGCTCTGTATAGTTGAGCCCGATCTGATTTAATCCATTTATAAATAAGTTTTTCATATGCGTGTAGTGTCTTTGCAGTTCAAGATAATAATCATCCTTAAAATTCAAGCCAGCAACTGCTGATTCCATAAGAGGTGCTGCAGCACCAACAGTTAAAAAGTCATGTACTTTTTTTACCCTGTCGATGATTCTTTCATCAGCAATTACATATCCCAGACGCCATCCGGTTATGGAATACGTCTTAGACAAGGAACTGCATGAAATTGTTCTTTCCCTCATTCCCGGAAGAGAAGCAATATAGGTATGTTTATGTGGTGCATAAATTATATGTTCGTACACCTCGTCGGAAATCACATAGGTATCATATTTAATTGCCAAATCTGCAATTACCTTAAGTTCATCCCTTGTAAACACCTTTCCGCAAGGATTTGAAGGGTTGCATAAAATTAATGCCTTGGCCTCCTGCTTAAATGCTTCCTCCAACAAATCAGCATCAAAATTAAAGTTTGGTGGATTTAATGGCACATAGATTGGTTCTGCACCTGAAAGAATTGTATCTGCCCCATAATTTTCATAAAATGGAGAGAAGATGATTACCTTGTCACCAGGATTTGTCACAGCCATCATGGCCGCCATCATTGCTTCTGTACTTCCGCAAGTAACTACAATTTCTTTATTGGGATCTACTTTCATTCCTGAAAAATGTTCTTGTTTTCTTGCAAGGGCTTCACGAAAATTTTGAGCACCCCATGTGGTCGCATACTGATGAGGTCCTTCAGCTGCCACTTGAGAGAGCCTCCTTGTAATTTCTACAGGTGGTTCGAAATCAGGGTAGCCCTGTGATAGATTCACTGCATTATATTCATTTGAAATTCTGGTCATCCTGCGTATGACTGAATCAGTGAAAACTGAGGTACGTTTACTTAATTCTTTCACTTCTGTTCTCCTTATTGTTATTTCCAAGCCGGGATGTATGCGCCTTTAAATGTGTCTGCATAAATTGCTTTTACGGCATCTGACTGGTAAGCTTCTACAATTTTTAAATATGTTTCATTATCAGCATCTTCTGTTCTTGCTGCAATCAGGTTCACATAACTGTTTCCTGAATAGTAGCTTACATTATCCTGAAATATAGAATCTTCTCCGGGATTTAACCCGTTATCCAAGGCATAGTTGCAATTGATGACTGCTGCTGTAACATCTGGGAGAAGTGCGTATACATTTGCTGCATCCACTTCTACAAATTCAATATTCAATGGATTTTGAGTGATGTCACCTAGTTCAGGGCTGTCACCTGCATTTGCATCTATTTCAATGAGCTTTGCTGCCTCTAATATTTTAAGTGCACGTCCTTCATTTGTTGCATCATTTGGAACAGCGATTTTTGCTCCTTCACCAATTTCGCTTATACTGGACACTTTGTCAGAATAAATGTTCATGGCTGATATAAAAGTATCCCCTATGGATGTAATTTCATATCCATTATTTTCAATTTCTTTATTTAAATATGCATAATGCTGAAATGCATTCAGATCCGTCTCACCATCTGACAAAGCCCTGTTTGGTGTTGCATAGTCTGTAAAGCTGATCAACTCAACATTAATTCCCTCTTTTGCCATTTCTTCAATGACCGGTGTCCACATTTCATTTGATTCTCCTACAACTCCTACCTTAACAGTTGTTGACGTTGTTTCTTCTTTTACATCTGAATTTGATTTTCCGCATGCAGTAAATGTTGCAGTAATTGTTAATGCTAATAAAATTGATAATATTTTCTTATTCATAATTTTGTTCTCCTTTAGTTGTAATGTATTCATTTTATTTGCTTTAAAATAATTTATAAGAATTGTAATGCTTTTATTATAATGTTAATGCTATCTCGTAATTTTCTTTCATGGTTTTACATGAATCATCAAATTCTTTTTTTTCTTCACTGGTCATATGAAGTTCAATTATCTCTTCCACTCCATTGATTCCCAGCACAGCCGGTACGGAAGCATATACATCGTACTGCCCATATTCACCATTTAACAGAACAGATACAGGAAGAACTCTTTTCTCATCAGCAAAAATTGCTCTTGTAACTTCTGCAATGGATGCACCTATTCCAAACTCAGTAGATCCTTTACCCTTAAGAACATGCCAACCGCCCGCTTTTCCTTCTGCAGCTATTGTCTTTAAGTCAAGCGTGCCATACTTCTCTGGTTTTTCTTTTATTAATTCTAAAATTGGCTTGCCGGCAATAGTTACAACCGACCATGGAACCATTTGACTTTCACCGTGCTCACCAAGTGCGTAAGCATAAATTGATTTCTGATCTATGCCTGTTGCTCCAGACAAAGCCCTTCGAAGCCTTGCAGAATCCAGAGTTGTGCTGGTAGAAATCAGTCTTGATGGCGGATAATTTAATTGATTTTGTATATAATGTGCTACTACATCTGCAGGATTTGAAATACTTATAATAATGCCTTTAAAACCGGAATTTTTTATGTTTTCCACAACATTTTTCATGATTGCTACTGTTTCAGAAAGAGTATCCATTCTGGTCTGGAATTTGCTGATATCAGGCAGTGGACCTGCTGCAATAACCATCAAGTCTGCATCCGCTGCATCTGAATAATTTCCTGCTTTTACATTCACATGGTGCGGCAGATAGACTGTTGAATCAAAAATATCAAGCGCCTGTGCCTTTGCTTTTTCCTCATCAATATCAATGTATACAATTTGTTCTGCAAGTCCCTGAGAAACCAGTGCATATCCTGCATGAGAACCCACGTGCCCTGCTCCTATAATTACAACTTTTCTTGGTGTTAATGCCATTTTGATCTCTCCTTATTAGTGACTATTTTTCTTTACTATGGTATTTCCTACAATTTGAATGATGCTAACCATTCCTACCAGCACAATAACCGAAGCATACGTGACGTCAATCTGATTTCTCTGATATCCAAAGCGTATGGCAAAATCCCCCAGGCCCCCTGCACCAACGGCACCTGCCATGGCAGTAAGTCCAATGAGACTTATGGCTGTAATTGTTGTTCCCCTTGCAATACCAGGAATACATTCCTTAAGATAAACCCTGAATATAATTTCTATAGGTCCAGAGCCCATGGACTGTGCCGCTTCAATCAACCCACTGTCCAACTCGGCCAAAGCAGATTCTATTTGTCTTGAAAAGAATGGAACCGTACCGAAGACAAGAGGAACTATTGCTCCATCAACTCCAATTGCAGTGCCTGAAATTAATCTTGTCAATGGAATCAGACTTGCCAGCAAGATGATAAATGGTATTGATCTAAAAAAATTAATTATTTTGTCCAGTATCTGAAAAAGTGCCTGGTTTTGAAGAATTCCTCCCTTTTTTGTAACGGTCAGAACAATTCCTAAAACTAATCCAAGAATAAATGAAATAGAACCGGACCATCCAACCATAATTAAAGTATCATTAATGCTTTCATAAAAATCCGGCAGTTTCGACAATACATTTGGAAAAAGACTAAGCAGAAACCCTTGCATCTAAAATCACCTCCACCCCTACATTCTTATTTCGCAGATATTCAATTGCTTCCGTAATATTTTTCGCCTCGCCACTGACAATTGATACGAGACCGCCGATAGGATGCTCTCCAATCAGTTCAATATTTCCAAAGATAATGTTCACATCCAGGTTAAACCTCCTGGAGATTTGTGACACCAATGCTTCTGAAGCATTTCGCTCCAGATAAGTAAACTTTAATATGCATTCACCTTCCTTGAGTTTTGTAATCGACACCTTTTCCTCGATTAATTCATGTATTTTTGATAAATTTGATGTGCTGTCCACAAAATCTTTTGTAATTTGCTTTACGGGATTAGCAAATACATTAAAGACATCTCCTTGCTCCACCACTTCACCGTTTTCCATAACAACCACATTGTCACATATTTCTTTTACTACCTGCATTTCATGTGTAATAACTACTATGGTAATCCCCAGTTTTTCATTCAGTTGTTTCAATAATTTTAAAATTGATTTTGTGGTCTGGGGATCTAGTGCGCTTGTAGATTCATCGCTTAATAAAATTTTAGGATCATAGGCCAATGCCCTTGCAATTGCCACCCTCTGTTTCTGACCTCCGCTTAATTGTGATGGATAAGCAAGAGATTTATCTTGAAGATCAACTAATTCCAGCAAATAATTTACTTTATCCTGGATTTCTTTCTTTTTCATCTTGCTGTGTTTTAACGGATAAGCAACATTTTCATAAACATTTCGGGATGAAAATAAATTAAACTGTTGAAAAATCATGCCGATTTTTTTTCGTTCCTCTCTGAGATTTTTCTCTGAGAGCAAGGTGATTTCCGTATCTCCTAAAATAACTTTACCTTCTGTTGGTCTTTCAAGAAGATTGATCATTCTAACCAATGTTGATTTTCCTGCTCCTGAAAATCCAATAATTCCATGTATTTTTCCTTCTTCCATTTGCAGGTTGACATTTTTTACTGCTTCAACTGTTTTTCCATATGATTCAAAACTCTTGCTGACATTTTCAAATATAATCAATACTTTTCCTCCATTTCCGGTATTTTAATTCGCAGTCTCGTTCACAAAATTATCAGCTCACTATCGTTCGCATAATTTTCACAGTTTCATTCATAAATTTGTTTGCTCGCTTCCGCTCACACAGATTTGAAATTCATTGCGGTTGACATACAAAAAGCAGGTACCGTAAGTACCTGCTTTATCTATATTTTCTTAAAAGAAATTATAATCAGGTAACATAAGGCGCACTAAATACATCCATTTTCATATGCATCTGCATTCGCATGGTATAGCTAATCATAATCATATTTACTTTCAAAATTGATTTTTCAGTATGCATTTTGCTCTCCTTATTTTCTGTTTAATTTTTTTGTAACTATGTCGTCCATGTTTTGTATTATACCTAATCTGCAGGATTAGTGTTAATACATAAAACCGACAACTCGTTATAGGTAAAAACTATAACACATTTTCTTTAAATTTAATCAACTCGTCCACATATTTGTGTCCCAGCTGGCTCATGGTTGTATTCTTCCTGGTAATATAGCCAATGCTCATAACTTCATCCGAATCCAATGGAATCGCTTTATAGTCATTTCCATTCAGTTCCTCGCATATGATTCCAGAACACAATGTATATGCATTCAGTCCCACCATAAGATTTAGTAATGTAGCTCTGTCATTTGCCTTTATAATCTTTTTATACACGTTCGCACTGAGCACTTCTTCTGCAAAATAAAAAGAATTGTTCATTCCCTGGTCAAAGGAAAGACAAGGATATTCTTCTAGGTCCTCCATGGTAATCAAATCCTTTTGAGCTAAAGGATTCCCCTTCCATAAATAGACATATGTCTTGCACTGAAATAATTCTTTAAATACCAGATTGTTTTCTTTCAATATTTTTGTTATTACCTTTTTATTAAAATCATTAAGATACAAAATACCTAATTCACTTTTAAAGTTTTTCACATTTTCTATTACTTCATACGTCTTCGTTTCATGAACTGCAAATTCATATTCATCCATACCGAATTGTTTTACCATTTCCACAAATGCTTTTACTGCAAATGAGTAATGCTGTGTTGATACACTAAATTTCTTTTTTACGCTTTTCTTATCAACATATCTTTGATTAATCAGTTCATATTGTTCTGCTACCTGTCTGGCATACCCCAGAAACTCCTCACCTTCTGGTGTAATTGTTATTCCCCGATTAGTTCTCTTATATATAGTAATACCAATTTCATTTTCTAAGTCTCTGATAGAAGCTGATAGACTTGGCTGCGAAATAAATAATGATTGAGCAGCCTTATTCATAGAATTGCAGTCTGCTATTGCAATGGCATATCTTAGTTGTTGTAACGTCATAATTCCTCCTATCATTTATGCTTATAGATAATATTTTAAAAAAATTCCTCAAACTATTAGTCTGAGGAATCAAATAAGTTATATAGTTTTTTATTTTACATTAATTTAAAAAAATTTTCAACAATTTTGTGTGGTATTGCAAAATAATTTAACTTAATGTATTTAAAAATATCCATAATATCTCTTCTGTACTACTGTCTGTTCAACCCAATTTATCAAAGTGATAAAATCAAATAAAGGAAGTCCGGTCGCACATTGAATGTCACTAGCATAGGGAGGAAGATCACTGCAAACACATTTGTATTTCTATTTTTCGATGTGTATGCTATTATACCAGCTAAAAAAATAAAATATTATTTCACAGCAGCTTCTACTCTTGGATATCTACCATTTCTTTTAGTGTTTTTATGGATAGAGATAATTGAACCATTCTTACTATTGTGATTATTCCCATAACTCCAAGCAATAATGATAATACATCACTATTTGAAAAACTATTGGTCTGACTATTCATGTAAGCAACATCAAGCATGGATCTTTCAGCAAATGTGAAGTATCCTCCCATGAGAAGAAACAATATGAACAGATAAATGTGAGGCTTCCTTCTTTCTTTTAGTGCTTGAATTTTATCTTCAACATTGCTATATATATTAAAAGGCTTTCCGTTACACTCTTTTTCTAAAATAAGAAGTTCTCTGTTAATCATTCCCCATGAGGTAGCCAGCTTACCGCCTTTGTTTGCATAAGGGCGATACCTCACTTTGCCAAAAGAAAACTGTCCTATATTTAATGGCTTTTCAAAATAATTTATCCCAACATCATCCAGAAAGCTCTCATATTCCTTTCTCTGAGTATTTGAATTGTTTCCTATATAATCAACAGCATATTGGTATTGATTATTTTTACATTGTTCAAATTCATAAAAAAATCTTCCAACCTTTGACAGCCTCAACCCTTCTGCGGACTTTTCATTCAGCCACTTTTCCTGCCCTTCAATTGGATTTAAAAAAATCCTAAATTTTTTAATCATACATCATTCCCCCAGTCTTGTAATTTCCATACCTATTTTGTAAACTTCCTGAATTCTTTCCAGCTCTGCCTTTACTTGTTCTTTTCCTAAATCAGTAATGACATACTCTTTTTTTCTTTCTCCTTCAATGACAGCATGAAGAGTAATCCACTTTTTCTTTTCAAGATTGTTAATAGCACCATACAATGTTCCTGGTCCGAAAACTACTCTGCCTTTTGTTTTCTCTTCTACAAATTGCATTACTCCATAACCATGATTTGGTTTGTACATAGCTAACAAAATAAGCAGTGCTGTTTCTGTAAGCGGAGTTTCTTGTATTTTATCCTTCAATATATGCCTCCTTAAGTTCCCTTTTTTAAATCATTTTATTACGTATCACGTAGTATAATTCATTATATCGCGTAACGTAGTACGTGTCAAGTAGTAAAATAAAAAGACCAAATTTTTTGGTCTTTAACAATAAATCATCTGTACAATTTGTTCTGTGCTTGATTACAGTCTATTCATATCTTAATGCATCCACCGGTTTTAATTTAGATGCTTTATTTGCTGGATATAATCCGAAGAAAACACCTACTGCCAATGAGAAACCAAAGGCACCTATTATTACTGGTAAATTAATTTTATAAGTTATTCCCATCATATTGCTTATTACATTTGATGCAACAACACCAAGAACTGCGCCAATAATCCCTCCCACACCGCTCATTACTGAGGATTCTATTAAGAATTGGATTAATATGTTAGCCCTTCCTGCGCCTATTGCTTTTCTTATGCCTATCTCTCTTGTCCTTTCAGTGACAGTTACAAGCATAATATTCATAATTCCAATACCTCCAACTAAGAGAGAAATTCCAGCGATTCCACCTAACATTGCTGTAAGCATTGATGTAGTTTGATTCAACACATTAAGCATTTCATCTTGGCTAAATACTCTGTATGAATCCTCATCTTGGAAATAATCCAACAAATAATTTTCCACATTCTCTTTTGCAGTAACAGATTCTTCAGCTGAATTAGCTTGTACAGTAATGCTGTTCACAGCACTTGTGCCGCTTTGTCTCATAATCGTTGTTACAGGAACAACAACTGTGTCATTGCTGTCACCGGTTATTGTGCTTCCTTTATCTTGAAGAACGCCCACAACAGTATATTTTTCACCACCTATTGAAATTTCCTTATCAATCGGATCATCTTTTCCAAATAAGTTTTCTGCTGTTGTTAAACCAATTACAGCAATTTTATTTCTATAATCTACATCAACCGGACTGATTGCTCTTCCAGAGCCTATTTCATAATTATTTATGCTGAGATAATTTTCATTTCCTCCTGTAACGGATACATCTGTTGTTTCTAATTCATATTTTATAGTGACATTAGATGTGTATACCGGAGTTACATTTTTTACTCCTTCCAACTTTTCAAATTCATAAACATCATTGAAATCAATTGATTTTTTTCTATCAAAAACATTAACACTGATAATGTTAGAACCCATGCTTGATATGGAATCAGTAACACCGGCTGTTGCACCCTGCCCTAAGGATATGAGTACTATCACAGCAAATACACCTATAATAATTCCCAGCATTGTGAGAAATGTTCTCATTTTATTGGATATAATAGATTGAAAGGCCATTTTGGTAACACTTTTAATATTCATACAACATTCCTTTCTCTATGCTAATTTATTATGTTGTCTAAGAGCAATCCATCTTTAATAGTTATTGTTCTTTTGGCTTCTTTAGCCACATCGGTGTCATGGGTTATGAGTACAATGGTTTTTCCTTCTTCACTGAGTTGTCTTATCAAATTCATAACATCGCTGCCTGATTTAGAATCCAAGTTGCCAGTTGGCTCATCAGCTAAGAGAACAGGAGGATCTCCTGCTAGTGCTCGTGCAATTGCCACACGCTGCTGCTGTCCTCCTGAGAGCTCTGTAGGATTATGACTCATTCTATCTGTCAAGCCTACCTTTTCTAAAGCTTCAATGCTTCTCTGTTTTCTTTCCTTGCTGCTCATGCCTCTGTAAATAAGTGGAAGCTCAACATTTTCTAAAGCAGATAATTTAGGCAGAAGGTTAAACTTCTGAAAAATAAATCCTATTTTTTGATTTCTGATTTTAGACAATTGTTTCTCATTATATGTGCTTATTTCTTTTCCATCCAGATAGTATTCTCCTGTAGTTGGAACATCCAGGCAGCCTACCATATTCATGAGAGTTGATTTTCCTGAACCTGAAGGTCCAATAATTGATAAAAACTCTCCTTCGGCAACATGAAGTGTAATACCTCTAAGAACTTGAACCTGTACAGAACCCATATCATATGTCTTGGTAATATCCTTTAAATATATCATGGCCTTGAACCCCCATTGCCTCCTGCCGGACCTCCGCCCATGCCTGGAACTCTCACGTTAATTCCCGATTTATTTTCAGAAGATTGTGATTGGACCGCATTATATATTATTACATCACCTTCATTCAGACCTGAGGTTATTTCAACTTTATCTTTAGTGGCAAGACCGAGCTCAACATTAACTTCTGTTTTATTTCCGCTGGAGTCTTTTACGGTAATCATGTACTGTCCTTTTAATTTATGAACTGCATCAATAGGAACAACCAAGACATTTTCTTTGCTATCAGCAAGTATTTCAACATCTACATTCATCCCGGACATTAATGATTTTCTATCGTCTAGCTTAATAGTTACATCGTAAGTAGTTACTCCGCTTACATTTGTTCCTTCCATAGATATTTTAGTGACTTTGCCTGTAAATTTTTCATTTGGATAAACATCACTTGTTATATTTGCCTGCTGTCCTAATTTTACTTTATTTATATCCAGTTCATCAACAGCTATAACGACTTCCATACTTTCAAGGTCAGCAACTGTCATTAAAGTTGTAGTTCTGTCAACAACCTCTTCTTCTGATACATTTACTTTAAGTACAGTTCCTTTCATAGGTGAATAAACAGTGTCTCCTTCAACTAAATCTTCCAGTTGTGACTGGTAATTATTAATTGTATTTTGCTTTTCAGCAATTTCAAAGCTTAAATCATCACCTTCAATTGTTGCAATTATATCTCCTTCATTAACATACTTGCCGTTTTCAGCATTTACAGATTTAATTTTACCGCCAACTTTTGCTGTAATTTGTTCTTCTTTTACTTCAATTATTTTACCGTTACTCATTCCCTGGCTAGAGCCCTGAGAATTAGTTACAGTAACTTGAGCGGTGTCACCTACGCTGAAACCTCCTGGATTTTTCATTTTAACAGTGATCATATACCCAAATATACCTCCTCCCATCTGAACAGGAGTGCTGTCTTTTTCTGTTACTGTTCCTGATTCAGTAGAGAAAAACTTTGTCATAAATATTGATGAATTATCTCCTACAGATATCTTATCAAACTGTTCCTTAGTAAAGTACGCCTCAATATATGAGTTGTCTGTATCCTTGATTGTAGCAACACTGTAATTAGTACTAACTTGATCACCTTTTTCTATGTTCAGATTAGAAATAACACCTGATGTTGAAGCATATATATTTAAGTCACCTTGACTCTCATACAAATCATTCAAGTCTCTCTGAACTCTTTCGATGTTGAAATTTATATCATTAATTTCATTTTGATTGTCATTTGCAGCATCTGATTGCAAAGATAAAAGTATTTGATCTTTTTCTACAACATCCCCTTCTGTAACATATAAACCATACACGGTTCCGTCAATTTCAGATTTAATAACTCTTTTATCAGTTGGATTTACGCTTCCGCTTTCCGAAACTGATATTGATATGCTATCTTTTACAACTTTGTATTCTAACTCTTTGTTTAATGTTGCATTTGTATCTGCATTAACCGAATTATTCTTTGTAACTAAATTAATTCCAACAAGTACTACAACAAACACTATTACAATTACTATAACCCACTTTAAATTTTTACTCTTCATATCTGAATCCTTTCTAGTATTTTTTATGGTTTATTTACTTATAAACCTTGCTAATGAACAACCTTCCATTAAATCTAAGGAATAAACTTCATCAGAGTCAACCTTTCGTTCCTTTTCATATCACATTAAACAATAAATTTAATATTGTAACTCAACTATAAAAACAGTTCCTTTTCCTTCCTTGCTTTCGAAATATATTTTACCATTCAAAAGTTCAACTATTTTTTTGACTATTACAAGCCCTAACCCATTTCCATCTTTTGAATGAGATTTGTCGCCTTTATAAAACCTTTCGAAAATTCTCCCTTTGTCAATTTCTGCTATGCCTGAACCATAATCTTCAATAAATACTTTTATAACATCGTCATATTTATTTAACTTAATTTTTATAATTCCTTGTGGATTAGAAAACTTGATTGCATTTTGTATTAAGTTAATCCATACTTCTTGAAGTAAATCCTTATCAGATGTAATTTCAACCGTTTCAAGTTCTAAATCAAATGATATTTTTTTCTTAAACCACAGGGGTTCAAGAATTAGGACTGATTTTCTTATCTGCTCGTCAAGCTTGAATTCCGTTGCATGTTCAGTAACTATATTGCTGTCAAGTTCAGATAATTTTAAAAGGTTAGTTGAAAGCAAAGATAAGCGCTCGCTTTCTTCAATTATAATTTCACTGTATTCGTTTATTTGATCCATGGACATATTTTCTTTTTTAATAAGACTTGCATATCCTTTTATGGAAGTAATAGGTGTTTTGAACTCATGAGAAACATTGGATACAAAATCTTTGTGAAGTGTTTCTATACTCTTTAATTCTTTTGCCATAAAATTAAAGTCGTGGCATAATTGACTTATTTCATCATCACCTTTTTCATATAAATAAATATCGAAATTTCCTTTTGCAACTTCTTTTGAAGCTTTGGATAATTGTTTGATTGGTTTTACAATACTTCTTATTGCGAAAATAATTGCAATGGTCCCAATGATTCCTATCAAAAGCAAAGAAATATCTATTGTTCTAATTAAATCATGAAATCTGTTATAAAACCTTATATTTTTAATAAGTGTGTTTTTATTTAAAATATATTTTATTGCTATGATGGACAAAAAAGTAGATGTCCACCAAATGCTTAAAAATATAGTTGCAAATTTTATATAAATAGATTTAAAAAAAGTCAACTTTTTCATGAATTTATCTCCGCTCTATACCCAAGGCCCCTGACAGTAATGATTTTAAAATCTTTGATTTCACCATATCTTTCACGCAAACGTTTAATGTGCACATCAATGGTTCGCTCATCGGTTTCATTATCAAATCCCCATATTTCATCCATAAGATCCTGTCGAGTGAATATTTTTTTAGGATAGCTTAAAAGTTTAAACAGAAGTTGAAATTCCTTTTTTGGCAATAGAACATCTTCTCCATTTACACTCACTGTCAATGTATCATAATCCAAAATAATATCATTTATTTTAATTTTATGTTCATTGGAGATTTTGGCCCTGCGCAGCAGAGCTGAAACCCTTAAAAGCATTTCATCAAAATCTATGGGCTTAACCATATAATCATCTGTGCCGGACATGAATCCTTTTTTCTTGTCTTCAATGCTCCCCTTTGCAGTAATCATCAATATAGGAAAATAATATCTGGCATTTCTCAGTTCTTGTGTTAAAGTATAACCATCCATATTAGGCATCATTATATCAGCAATCATTAAGTCCACATGTTCCCTGTCTAAAATATCTAAAGCTTCTATTCCGTCTGAAGCAAGAAATACTTGATAACCATCACGTAACAAATAAGTTGCAATAAGTTTTCTTATAGTTTCATTATCATCAACAGCTAAAATTTTAAACATTTTTCACCTCATGCTATCGGCATCTTACATGTACCATTTAACTTACTATACAATAAAATGCTTCAATTTACCTTTATAATAATTGGATAATAAAATACATATCTCCTTTTGAATTACTGCATATAATATAATTTTTAAATATGAACTGTTTATGAATTTTTTAATAATATTGAAAATTTTATATTTCACGTAAAATTTATTGCTATAAAAGTGCCTTGTACACGTCAAGCAGCAAAATAAAAAGACCATATCTGGTCTTAGACTATTGACAAACCTAATTTCTACATATTGTAGGGGAGGATCTTGTGTCCTCCCGTGGGATTAATGCAAACAATAAATTGTTATCTGCGGGAGAGCACAAGGCTCTCCCCTACGTACTTAGATTCCAACATCACCACAATTACCAATATTATTAATTAAAATAACTTTGTCAGCAACCTGAGACCATATCTGGTCTTTTGATAATATAAATTATTTAGTTTGTATTAATTTTCTTACTGCCAATGTGTTCAACAACATTCAGCAGACATAAAAAAATATTAATCTGTAAATCCTCTGTTTGCCATTAGTTCTGTTTTAACGAATTTTGCCATGCCTGTCTTAAGACGTCTGAAACCTAATTTTTCATAAAAAGTTTCTTTTCCAACATTAGCATACAATATAAAATTACATCCGGGCAATTTATCCATAATGCTTTCCATCATAATCTTCCCGATTCCTTTTCCCTGGTACTCCGGAAGTATTGCAACATCATATATGGCTGCCTGCTTCACTCCATCTGATATTGCTCTTGCCGTTCCAATCATATTTCCATCATCAAAAGCAAATACGGTTACTTGACTTCCTTGAAAAGCCATTTTGCAAATTTCAGGATCTGAGCTGCTTAACCCTGCTTTTGCTAAAATAGAACTTACAATTTCCCAATTGATATTTTCTGTATTATATGTAATTTTTAAATTCATGGTTTCCTCCTTAAAATTTAATAGTCTTTTACTTAAGAACCGGCTATGTTCATAGCCTGACAGCTTATATTCATATATAGTGCAATGTTATTGCTCTTGTTTATATATCAAAAATACTTCTGACATCTGGGTTATACTGCCCCATCTTAATATTGATCAGCAATTCTTCAATAGCTGATATACCTGCTGTAATACATAGAATTATACTTACAAGATTAATATCTATCCTCAAAAAAATATATGGAACACAGAAAAGAAGAGCTCCGGTAATTTTATTAGCAATTGTGTGCAATGCAATGAATTTATGAAACTTCAATGCACCAATTGCATATGCGCTAAGCCTTATAACTGCTATTGAAATGACAGCGCTTAAAATCCACGGTGGAAATGCATGGCTTAAGAGCGGAAATAATTTTATAAATGCAACCAATAGAAAAGTTAAGTCTGCAAGGCTGTCCAAAACAGCTCCAGCTTTACTTTCTGTATGCATCTTTCTGGCAATTGTTCCATCAACCATATCTGTAATACCGCTAAAAGTGTATAGAAAGTAAAATTCAAGAGACAATGGTTCTGTAAACAGCATAAAAGCTGAAGATATAATTCTGCTTATTGTTATTCCATTAGCTAAATATTTAATAAATATCATTCCTTTATTATTAAAATTTCATGTTCCGTATATACGGATAAAACTCTTCATCGTAAAATTCTCAAAATCTACAAAACTCTTCTAATCCAATTTTCAAACAACTCCAATTGTTCATCCAGATGAAAATAATGTTCTGAGTTTACCTTTTCAACTATAGCATGTGAATGATATGCAAAGGAGTCGATTTCACTTTCAGGCATCATATTATCCTTATTGCCCCATAGAACATAAGTTTCATGATTCCAGCAAACTGGATGTTCCTTTGCGAACATATAATAATTCCAATCCAGTGTCTGACCAATTGGCAAAGAAATGTATTTTTCCTGCTCCAGCATTTCTTCAGTTATGTTAAATCCATACATCATCCCTTGAATGAGATAATACATATTTACAATTGGTGATAGGAAATAACTCTTCTTAATTTTCATATCCTTTAGAGCAATCATGCTCATGTATGCTCCAATGCTGCAACCAAATATTGATATTTCCTTCTGTCCATTTTGAACATATTCATATACTTTCTGAATTTCTTCAACACATACCCATGGAACCAGCTTTTTATCATCTTTTCTGTCACCATGCTCAGGAAGATCAATGCTTATTACCTGATATCCTCTTTCAATTGCACACTTGGCAGCTATATTGATAACTGTGTCTTCCTTATTTGACATGAGACCATGCACGGCTATTAAAACCTTATTTGACCCATTACCTTGAATTAATGCTGGAACCCCTTCTATATTGACATATTTTTTCATGATTACCTTCCTTTTTGCTTTTTCTTGAGGCATAAAAATCTGTCACAGCCAATCTAAGCAGCATTTTTCATAAGCTCTAGATTCAGCCATCCTCTACTATCACTTTAAACTTACCAATGTGAACCGTCCCATGTTTTCAATATCCAAGTGATTTATCCACAATGATTATTTTTATTCTGTCTTTGACAAATTGTCCGGTTATGGTTACAAAATCATTGCATATTCTATTTGGACTTTTACAATCCACACAATGTCCAAGTTTAGTACATGGAGTATCTTTACCTAATCTTCTTGCATCAATAGGAGCAACATAATTTCTGACTCTATTTTCAGCATCCTCAAGATTACGAACCAACTTATTAATTCCTGCAACAATTATAACTTGTTTCGGTCCATATAACATTGGCGCTACTCTGCTTCCGTTGCCATCAATATTGTAAAGAACTCCATCCTCGGTAATAGCATTCGTGCTGCACATAAAAGTATCAGCAGAGAAGTTTTGGATATAGATTTGCTTCTTCTCTTCGCTGGTTATTCCTTCTCTATACTTATCTAGAAAATTATAATTTCCTAAACGCAGAAAATCCAAAATGCCGGTTTCCCGAAGAGTAACACTATCACCTACTCCAACAACAGAACCTTCTTGAATTAAATCTGTTAATATCTTTATTAATTCTTCTTCATCTCTTACAAAGATTCCTTTCATATTGTGTTTTTCTAAATTGTTTATTAATTTTTCAACTTGTTTATCAATAAACCAAGAAATGTTTTTTTCCATATGTACCTCATCAATTTGAAATTTAATATGATAATTTGCCTTATATAAAATCTTAATTTTCTTTTCACTTGAAAAAACTTATGAACATTTTAGATGGTTGGCTTAGAACATATCCTTGATAGGGGACGGTTTGAAGTGACCACCGAGAACCGTCGCCTGAGGCTTGGCCCCTTTGGTTAGTGATGATTTCCCGTTTCATAACACCATTTTGCAATCTCTGTAATCAGCTCCAGCGGAAGCGGCTTGTTGTACGGCAACTGCAATGCACCCTTGCTGGTCTTGTACTCTGTTAGACTGTCCGCAAAATGCTCCATTGCCTTATCCCCGGGGTACAGCCCAATGTGATTTTTAAATGCAGCAAAATGAATGATGTTATGTTTTTGCCAATAGGTAGGCATACTCCACGATATTCTCTCCTCTGCATCCGGAAGTACAGTGCGGATTGTATCTCGAACCTGATTTAAAAGTGGCTGAACACTCTCAGTCTGTACAGCAATATATTCATCAATTGTTTTCGGCGGCTCGCCACAGAAGTGGTCTTGATTTTGGTTCTTGAATGATCGTCCGCATTTCGGGCATTTCCACATTACTTTCACTCTCCTTTTTATTATAAAATAACTAATTGATATCGGGACCGTTCTCCATGTCTACCAAACCGTCACCTGTGTTTTCTTTCCTCATAGAATCAAGTATTTTTAACATTTCCAATGCATCTTTTTCAGCCATATTAAGCGAAGTAATGTATCGGTCAGCTGCACACACTATATCTTCCTCTTCACCAGGAGTGTCAATAATCTTGCGTATATTTGTATCACCTTTATCCAAACGATTCAGCATACGCAAAATTGACATCATGGAATAATTTGCATTCCGAAGAATCCTTATGATTTTTAGCCGATTCATTTCCTTTGACCCGTATTTTCTATATCCTCTGGAATCTCTCGGCACATGTAAAAGACTGTTTCTTTCCCAATCACGCAATACATCTGTTGTTATGCCAAGAATTTTCGCAACCTCAGGCCTGCCGTAATACGGTGCATATTCATCTGTCTTTGGATTAGCTTCATATAAATCCAGCGTTATGCGGATTGCCTCTTCGGCCCTCAATCTCTCTTCCTCTAAATGGTACAGATACCTCTTAGTCTGTTGATATGCTCCATCAATATGGGATGTGGCGGCTGTTTTTACAATTTCATAAACCTCCTGCCTAAGGCTGCCGCTTATAATTTCAGCTCTAAATGCAGTTCGAAGCAAATGAAGCTGCTCCAGATGTCTATCATCAAATATGCGATAGCCGCTCTCAGTCCTGGGTATGGCAGGAAGCAGCTTCATATTTTCATAAAACCGTACTGTATTTGGGTGAACCCCAATTATCTTTGCAACCTGAGCAGTTTTATAAAACTTCAAATCGCACCTCCTTTTTATACTCTTTAATCATTATACATTATTTTCTTCATCTGTATACTTAAAACTTGCAATGAAGCTGTGATAATACTCTGCCGGTATATGAAGATAGATTTTCCATTATATCATTTGGTGTTCCTCGTGCAATAATTTCACCGCCTTCATTCCCTCCTTCAGGCCCAAGATCAATCACCCAGTCTGATTCCATTATCATTTCCGGATTGTGTTCAATGACAACTATGCTGTTTCCATTCTTCACCAATCTGTCAAAAACTTTAACAAGTCTATTTGCATCATGGGGATGAAGTCCGGATGTTGGTTCATCAAATAAATACAGCACCCTTCCCCCTGCGCCTGAAGAAAGTTCCTTTGCTAATTTAAGCCTTTGTGCTTCTCCTCCGGAAAGAGTAGCTGTAGATTGCCCAAGACTTAGATAACCAAGACCCACATCTCTTAGAATTTGTAGTTTTGTAACAATATTATTTTCTTCATTGAACAAATTCAGTGCTTCATCAATGCTTAATTCAAGCACATCTGATATTGAATGATTTTTATATTTGCTTTCCAAAACATGCTTCTTATATCTTTTACCCCTGCAGACAGGACACACAACCTCTACATCCGGCAAGAAGTGCATTGATATGCTCAGCCTTCCTGTTCCCTGACACTTTTCACACCTACCCCCAGGCACATTGTATGAAAAATGCTTTGCTGAAAGACCTCTTACTTTTGTATCAGCTAAAGATGCATACAAATCTCGTATGTCAGTAAACAGGTCAGTATATGTGGCAGCATTAGACCTGTTAGAGCGACCAATGGATGCTTGATTTATTACAACTAAACCTGTGAGCTTTTCCAAACCTGCAATTTTGGGTTTTACACTCTTTTTATACCGGAAATAATCTTCAGCTGCTTCAGCCAAATGTCCGAAAATCAAGCTGGATTTTCCGCTGCCTGAAACACCGGTCACTGAAACAAATCTGCCAAGCGGTATATCTACATTGATATTCTTAAGGTTATTTACTGTTGCATTCCTGATGTTTATAAAGCCATCTTCACCTATTAGCTTTTTTCTCTTTGGCTCATAAAAGCTGTTCTTGAGATACTTTCCTGTTATAGAAGCATCGCAGCTCATTATTTCATTAACATCACCGCATGCTACAATTCTTCCTCCATCCTTACCTGCTCCTGGTCCAAAGTCAATGATATAATCCGATGCTTTCATGACATCTAAATCATGTTCAATGACTATGACCGTATTCCCCATATCGCGCAGACGTTTTAATACTTCAATAACTTTATGAGTATCTCTGGAATGAAGGCCGGTTGTTGGTTCATCCAACACATACAACACGCCTGTCAATCCGCTTCCCAATACAGAAGCCAGTTTGATACGCTGCCATTCACCTGCAGACAAAGATGCAGCAGGCTGGTCAAGACTTAAGTAACCTGCACCTGCATCAATAATTCTATCAACTCTTTTTTGTAAATCAAAAACAACCTGCTTTACAATTTCCCAAGATTCTAACGCAATTGAAGTTTTAAGCACCTTTAGCCAATTGCTTATACTTGAAAGTGACATTGACAGAAGTTCCTTTATATTTATACCCTCAACTCTTACTTCAAGCATTTCAGCCCTGAAGCGTACTCCATGGCACTGAGGGCATTTCTGGCGCACCAAAAATTTCTCAAGCTTCTGTCTAGCACTTGCAGAGCTGTTTTCCATATATCTGCGCATAAGGCTAGTGACTACTCCTTCAAATCTACCCTCAGGCACAGTCTTTGGTGGATTTACATGAGGAAAACGCGTCTTAAATTGTGGACTTAGAACACCGTAAAAAAGCAAATCTCTCTGGGTATCATCATATTTGCCTACAGGCATGTCAATATTCATTTCAAAACCATAATGCTTTGCGGCTTGAACCATCGATGCACCATACCTGTCTATAAACACCTGATCCCATCCATACACAGCAAATTCACGGATACTTTTTGTATGGTCAATTAAAAGGTTGACATCCGGTGTGTTTACAACCCCAATCCCACGGCACTCCGGGCATGCACCCTGAGGCTTATTAAAAGAAAAATGACTGGCTGTAAGCTCAACAACAGGATTTCCGCAATGAGGACAGGGAAGCATCTGTTCATATAATTCAGTGTTATCTGCTTCCTGCTCCTGCATATCAGAATAATCAGAAAATTCTGTATTGTCGTAGTACTGAGCAATTATTTTACCACAGTGAGGACACGGCCTTTCACCCAATTTTGCAAATATCACTCGAAGATAAGCAGATATTTCTGTAACCGTTCCAACTGTGGAACGAGGATTATTGCTTGTTTGATGTTGACTAATTGATATGGCCGGTGATAATCCCTCAATGCTCTCCACCTTTGGTTTGCTTCCCACATCCATGGTCATGCCCATGGATTCCATATACTGTCTTTGACATTCTCTTTGCAGTGTCTCAAGTGCTAGCGTTGACTTACCGCTACCGGAAAGTCCTGTAAATACAATTAGCTTATTTTTAGGAATCAGAACATCGATGTTCTTTAAATTATTTTCTTTTGCACCTTTTATTTTAATGTACATGTTTTCATCTCCTATTTTTTATTAAACAAAAATAGTATACCATCACCGTTTATAGGTGGTGGTATACTGTAGGGTTTAATTTTCTATTTAACTAAACAAAAATAAAGTTTCATCTAACTATGTCTTTCTTATGTTTGATATAATTAATAAATTTACCGTTTTGTTAAGCTTTGAACAACCTCTGAAAGTTATAATGGACTGAACATTCCAATTATATATTTAAGCATGTTCCCTGACAATTACAAAAGATAAATTGCCCATAGCCCTTTATTCATAAGCAGCAATCTATCAAACAACCCCATATGTTAGATCCTCCTCTTACGTGATAAGTAATAGAATTATATCATGTTTGCATCCCAATTTATACCATTTTCTAATTTAATGAAAACAATGGTTGATCCATCCACGACTATGCTTAATAGAATTGGTTCCCGCTTGTGTAAACATGTTTCTTTATTTCATAACAACTATTGTAATATTTTCCAAATTTTTATATAATTTACATTATACTAATATGAACAAATAATAAATATAATTATACTATATTAATCACCCTTAAAACTATATTTGTTTTTTAGTTAGGTTTATAAAGGAGACCATGAAGAGAAAGGATATGAAGTATGGACAATTACTATGCCGAAAAATTAAATTCCCAAAAGTTGTTTCAGGTGTATGAAACCCAAATTCCACGTGTCAAGCAGTATTTACAGGCAGAGATAGATTTTGTCAAGGGAAATCTATCAAACACACAAAGTGTTTTGGAGCTTGGAGCCGGATACGGCCGAATTATTAGGGAATTGGCTCCCTACTGCGGATCTATTGTCGGGATAGATATCTCGGTGGAAAGCGTTGAGTTAGGCAATGAGTACCTCAAGGACTACCCCAACGCGAGCATAGTTGCGATGGATGTTCACCGGATAAAATTTCCTAGGCCCTTTGATGTTATTTTGTGTCTGCAAAACGGATTGTCTGCCATGCGTGCTGATTCCACTGTCATTCACAAAATTCTTGATAGCGTGGCACCAGGTGGAACGGCTTATTTCAGTAGTTACAGCACTAAATTTTGGGATTTTCGTCTGAAATGGTTTGAGGAGCAGGCCTCCAAAAGGCTTTTGGGGAAAATTGACTATAACGAAACCAAAGATGGTGTGATTATCTGCAGTGGGGGCTTTAAGGCGACGTTCCATTCAACCGAGGATTTTGAAAAAATTGGCGAAGAGTTGGGATACCCCTATCAGGTGCAAGAGGTGGATGAGTCTAGCGTGTTTCTAATCGTCCATAAGACCTAACTAAATTGTAAAGCAAGGGAAAATAGCCAAATTTATTCATAGGTCAGACAGCATATCAAATAAATTGTGATAAAACAGCAGACAGCCATATACCTGTCCGTGTCCCATTATGCAATCTTCCCTTGAATCCGCCTAAGGCATCTATATATTCGATGCCATTTTTAAGCATCGAATATATAGATATGGCTTACCACATTATTTAATTTTCCCTTCTTCAGTCTCCACTTTATTCACAAAGTCCATATTGTAGCGAACAGTACCGTGATCTTTAATTACCGTAGCTCTTGTGATACGGATTGCCAAAATAATGCAGTTTTCATCCTTTTCATTATTTGCGTCGTCATACCAATCGGCAAATGCTTCACGAAGTTTAGACCTTAACTCGGCATTTTTGGGGTCTAAAACCCACCCGAGACTTTCGCCGATTCCGTTTCCAGAAAACCACTCGAAACAAACCGCAAAGGCAACTTCTTGGTTTTGAGCTATCTGCTGCATTTTAGTTGATTTTGCCCAAGTAGTAACATAAAACACACCATCTTCATAATAAGCGTCCACATCACGGACGTAAGGACGGGGGTTACCATCAGCGTTCGGTTCCATTGCGATAGTCGAGAGAGAGATGATATTATCTTTTCCGTTGCCACACCTTTCCTCAATTATTTTTAATCCTTCTTCATACCTGCTCATTTTTATTTCCTCCTCATAATATTAATAAATTCTCAGAATTTCTAGCTTTTATTTTTCAAAGCTTTTCATCCCTGTATTTTTGAAATCATCGACTTTTTTCACAAATACTTCTCATTAATAAGGTATTTAAATAACAGTTTTCACTAATCTTTTTCCTATTTTACCATATCTTTCTCTTCAAGTCATTTATAAACTTTAGTAATAGTTCTGCTACGTGGCCGCGATAGAATTGGCTCCGACGATCCTGGTGCAAGAGTTTTAGTTCAAGCCCCTAAAAAAGGGGATAAAAAAAGAAAGGTATCTTCGTTTAAGAAAATACCCTGCTAATTTTCAGGATTCAGTTATTTTTAGTTCATAGATAAATTGCACAATATATAAAGAGTGAAGGTCAAGACTGGAAATTAACAACACTTAACCCGGAAAAATGTTTAGAAAATAATTAGATAGTGCAAATGTCTTAACACGCTAAACCATAATGGACTTTCACCGTCAGGCTGTCGCCGCATGGCACAAATAAATAGCGAATATATCCTAAGTATTACTCGCTATTTTTATATCATTAAATCATTGGTTGCATTAAGGTTTTATGTCTTCTTTCTTTTAAGATATGCTTACTACATATGTTACTTATAGATATAGACTTGCTTTCAGCATATTCTACTGTATATCTTGTTCCTCCGCAGCTTCCGTCATAATAGCAAATTAACCTTCTGCTGCAATCCACCATATACCTGTTTCTTTCATGATAACATCCGCTTTGATAATGTTTATTTAAAGTAATTACCTCATCACATTTGGACAAAATATTAAAATACCTTTCCCTATCCTGTGTTTTCCATCCTGACGCTTGCTCTTCAAACGGTACTACTGCAACAAGGTTAATATTAACAGGATCTGTACGTCTTACTATTTGCTTTCGTAATAAAACCTGTTCTGCACAAATTAAGTCAAATCCATAACATGCACCAAACATAAATGTGTCATAGCCATCTGATATTGCTTTATTAATTTCATAATTCAAGCTTTGTATCATTAAATTAAATTCATTCCTACTTTTAGGCAATTTTTCAGTTCTATGACCGCTAAAGCATAGAGTTTTATTTTTATCCGCCATAGTCTCTCTCCTACATAAATTATAGTAATATTCATAGCATAATTATTAACGCCACATCGTTAATAATTATGCTATTGGTTAACGATTTTGTCAACGATGTATCGGTAATTATTTTATTAATATTCTGTTATACTTTTAATATAAATTAAGAGGTGTGAATTATGACTATTAAAAAAGCAATTTCTCAAAGAATATTGCAACTATGTCAAGAAAATAATATAACAATAAATAAGCTTTCAACAATATCTGGCATCACGCAATCAACCTTAAATGATATTGTATACGGTAAAAGCAAAAATCCAACAATTAAAACTATATATTATATTTGTTTTGGTTTAAAAATAGATATGAAAGACTTTTTCGATTCTGAGTTGTTTCAAGATATTACTGATAACGATTGATTTGTTACATAATAAAAACAGCCAAAAACACACGGCTATTGATTTACAATATATTCTCTTCTATTTAAAAATGATTCATTTTGTATGTTATATCTAAAAATTATGTCTCTGCACTAGTGTTTTTTGCAAAAAATAGTGGTCAAAATCGTGCATTTTTTGCTCCGATTTTAGCCCCTTTCTTGTCTTCAAACCACTTTATGTTGTGGTCAAACTTTATAACAGGAGACAGGTTTTGTGTCAAAGGTGAAAAATATCTTATAGCCATATTAAAGCTTTTAACTGAGCTGACGTTTTCACAACAATACCTTCAAATAGTTATTATACAATAACACTTAGGCTGTCTGTTTCCGCATCTACCTCCATCAATGTGATTCCTTCAAGTAAATGCATATACGTCCTATAGTAGTACTCAGCCAATGTTTCAGTTTTTTTGGGATAACGTGACTTTTTTATCACAATTATTTTTTTAGTATACTCCGGCAAATAACTCATATAAAACACAGCTTCATTAAGTGCTCCTATAAACATCGCAATATATAAAGAATGTGAGCAAAGATTATGCTGCAGTAGATATAGCAATATATCCCGCAAAAATAACTAACTCCCCGAATTTAAAAGAATAATTAACAAAGTTATAATTAGCACATAATAATATGGTATGAGCACAAGGCCTCGGCAAAATTAAGTAAAATATGTAAAATTATGCAAAATTCAAAAATTTTAAGTCACTTTAAATAGCGCTTTTTATCCGTATGAGGCAAGCATTCAAGATTTACGAATAACGCATTTCGATTTTCTATTGAAATCATGCGATTATAGATTTAAAAAGCACCATTGCAAATTTATACCTATTATGGAAATTACATTCAGAAATCCAGGGGATTCGCTCTGAAGGAGAATAAATCAATTACATTATCAAATCTATCAAGATAATTAAAAATGCAAGTAATTTTTCTGTTCAACTATATTATCTAATTGTACTTCAGATCGATATAAACGCACAATAGTGATTTCCTCAAAAATTTTATAACAAAATCTTATGCGTATTCCAAATAAAAATACACACATGTAAAATTTCTGTTTTCTAATAAATAACAGGTAGCTCATTAGAATAATGTAATTAATTTCGGCTATACGTCAAATTGCAATTTGGGTAGGTACAACTTATATCAAGAAGTCGCATAACGCCGCTACATGGGCTTTAAATTTTTATTGAGCCTTTCTACCATCCAGGAAAAGCGTTTGGCACGCCCTGCGTCTGTCTTTGCGTCAAGATATGCCCGTGTATAGGTTTTCTGAACGGATGAAGACATCGACATAAAATTGGAGTAGGCAGGGTCAAAGCCTTTTAACATAGCGGCTATCAACACAATCTGTTCCTCCGTAATTGTCACCGGTTTTGCGGTGTTCCACTGTCCATTTTGCTTGGCTTCTTCAATTTTGCGCCTGCCGTGGTCGGTCATGATTCCCTGCTGCTCCAGTTGCTTTACCAATGCCTTGTTCTTCTCTGACCACTTACTGTTATCTCTGCGTAAAGAAAAATATTTTTTATAAGTCTTGTTATCAATGCTTTGCATTTGCCCGTCAATCCATCCAAAACAAAGTGCTTCCTCAAGCGCTTCACTTGCGGTTATTGTTTCCGGGCCGCCTGCCTTGCCAAATAGCAGCCAAATGCCGTCACTGGATAGGCAATTCGCTGATAGCCATTTTCTAAATTCTTCCCGATTGGGAAATTGCAGTATTTCACCCATAGGGCTCCCTCCTTTATTTCGCCTTCTCTGCCAAAGACGCACTTGAACAAATTCTAATTTTTCAGCTATATCATCATGAACATACCTGCACCGTCATGTTCGCAAGGCCGCTTTTCAAAACCAAACTTTTCATAAAATCTTTCTTTTCCCTTCGAGCTTATCAACTCTATACTAACCCTATATCCGTTTGATAAGTTGTTTTTGATTGTAGCAATAATTGTGTTCATCAATAGTTTCCCATTTCCTTGACTTTGGCTTTGGGGTAAAGCAACAAAATCTTTAACGTAAAAGCTCATTGCCCGGTCACCTAAGAGTCGTGCCATCCCAATCAATTTGTTATCTTCATATAAACTAAATGTACATATCGAATAATCCAGAGCAATCTTTATCTACTCTACACCAGGAGACTCCCAACCAACACTATTAAATAATGCACTAAATTCTTCGGGTTTTAATTGATTAAGTTCTACTTTCTTCAACGTAATTTCCTCCTCTTATACATTGCAATTTGTCAGTTTCGCATTATGCTCATTACAGGAAGTTAAAATAGTTCCATTCGTAGTATCTGTCGAGGGTAAATAATAAAAACTAATCGTTACTTCGCATTCTTACGATAATGCGTTTCTGCGTTATAAAGCCTTACTCAAATAAATCATATCCACTAATTGAATACCGTTATCAAACATTGGGTGGTCATAATTGTCTATGAAAAAGTCCTTAACCCTATGCGAGATCCTAAAACCGTTTTTTTCGTAAAACCGTAATATCCATGGGCTGTCACCTGTGCCCACAATCATAGTCGTTTACCTGCCTTTGAACTGCTTTTTGTTTTCGCAAATACTTTTTATCTCCAAAATGCACCCTCCAATCTTTTTCCTTTAGTAATCGCATCATTCATTTATATTTTATATACATAGGTCTTGGCTCATTATCCCAATACTGCTTTTTAAGAGAGTTGCAATATCATTAGCTTGCTTTTCCTTTCGCGAAGTACAGTAAATGATGTTTGCTCCTTGTTGTTGCCACGCCTTAATAATTTTCACTGCGTTTCCAATAGGGACATAGGTATTATGATTATATAATGAAAACCATGATTTCGGCTTTAAAATGGTTCCCTCTACAAATATCATTATCGTTTAATTATTATGTTCTTTTCATTTAATAAAATCTTTTTCATAATGCTACCTTTTAAATTCCTATTTGTATTTCTAATTTATTAATTTTTTATATCATTACAATAAAAATAATTTTTCTTTAACTCACATGAGTAAATGGCTATAAAAGTTCTCTATTTTCCTAAAAGCTATTATGTCATCCATATTTCCTTCAAAAAATCAGGGCAAAAAAAACGGTGTTTTTTGTCCATTTTTTACCCTGTTTTTTTGGTCTCGAACCACAATATATTGTGGTCAACGCCTACTTATTGCCCTCAAAACCACAAGACGTCATCATTATCACAGTCTCAACATGCCTTGTGGCGGTGATAATGATGACAATTGCACCTAATAACCCCTTGGTGTCATGGTGTATTTTCAATAATTCCAATGCTCAATCCTTATTTTTAGTTATATCATAGGCGATGGCTGTAATATGCCATCGATTGTGTTTATTAGCTTTTCAATGTAAGGGAACAGAACTTCATCATCAAAATCTCTGAGCTCTTCAATTGCCTTTTCTAGAGAAAAAGAATATCTCACATCACTTATATCTGATGCCAGCTGAGTAACTTCACCTGTACTCTTGTTTTCCATATAAAATCCCATGATTCTTCCAGGACTCAATTGCTCAATTTCAAGATATGCCGGCCTTCCTTTATGCTTGCAAAAATTATATCTTTTTCTGATTTCCAAAGAACTAAATTGATTCCAAAAGTCTATAATCTGGTCTATTGCTGGAGCAAATTCTGGACACATATTCTTCAAGTATATAAATGGATTTGTTTCTGCGGTTGGTGATGTAACATTTCGCTCTGCACTTCTAAGCAATTCAGCAGCTTCCTCAATGGACTTGATTCCATCCATATTGACCCTCTGCCCATTTTGGCTGCAAGCGAATTCAACTGCCACATAACATGAAGTCCAAGATAAATCTACTATAGCATTATAGTAGAACAACGCAGCCTCATAAAAATAAGACCTGAAAATTAATTTGAACGCTTTATCCGCTACTTCATTCTCAACAGGATTAAACCAATGATTCCAATCATTAGTTTCTGTTTCACGTATAAAGATCCTTGCAGCTGAATACTGATCTACAAGTTCTTTCTGCTTTGCTCTAAAAAAGACATCTTTATTGTTTGGAAGTTTTGCGCCAATCAAATTAAACTTAAAACTTGAAGGTTTATCCAACGAGAAAATATCAGTCCTAAATTCCAATATAATCACCCTTTCATACTATCATTCTACTTCTGCAAGCATTTCTTTTACCTCATCGAACTCCCCAATTGAATCCAATGTTTTAATACCATCTACAGTCATGGTTGAATCATCCTTGTTTGCCAGTTTACTTAATACACAATATGCTACTCCGCATCCTTCACAAAATCACCATACACAATTAAAATTTGTTTTCTTTACTTCTTCTTGAATGATAACCGCATAATATTCTTTGTCGCTAAATGGTAAAATGATGTCATGGACACATAATATGTCCTTGGTGGTAGGTCATATTTCTGAAAAAACATTACCTATAATTTAATAATCATCATCCCCATGAATTTATGCATTAATTAATCCAGTCTACTAAATCATAATGATCATCATACTTTTGTCTCAAATTACTAGTGATTTTTATTAGTCTTCTACGATTTTTCTCAATTAATTCCTCAAGTTCAGAAGAAGTAATATCAATTTTATCCATAACATATTTAATAATTTTGTTAGTTAAAAACAATCGTGGGGGACTATCACTATATGTTTTGATTACAACTTCTTCAAATTCCTTCTTAAGGTTTTCTAATTTATCATTTTTATTTAATATTCCCTTATTATCCAAAAAACTTTCCATATCATTATTTATATCATGTATCATTTTATAGCACATCATAATTGATTCCCCAAAACACCTAATGAAATTGTCTATTTCTAACTGTGGAAAAATTTTTTCAAAAATTATTGCCTCATCAAATAGCACAAATAAATCTCCATCACTTTCTTGATAATATTGAACTAATTCAATATCTTCAGTGATCTTCTTAAAATAGAATTCTATTTCTCCTTGGGAACTATATTGCAATAATAAATCCCATAGCTTTTTATTACATTGATTTTGATTAATCGTTTCATATAGCAGCCTTTCAAACACTAATTTCCTTTTGTCTGGAATCTCCAATAAATCTTGTTCATACACATCATAAATATTACTAATTCTTCTATCGTGATAATTATACAATATATCAATTACCTCTCGTAATGCAATATCAAATGCTCTATTTAATTCATTTCTCCTTAAAACTTCTATTATAACAGAATCCCACAATTTATAGTTGTTATGATGATACCCATTCCACCACAAGGGCTGTGGATATCCACAATGAACATTAAGACATTGTTCCAACAAACCTTTTTGAATTAATATATCAACTACTTCAGATATACTCTTATCATCTATACTATCGCCCATTATTTCAACTTGAATTTCATATGGAATAGTCTTCCTGTTTAAAGAAACAGCTTTTATCCAATTAACATCCTTTCTGGATGACTTATATAATCCTAATACTATTCTTTTTTCTTCATCAGATAAATCATTCCAATGATCAACAAAAACCTTAATGTTAGTTGTAATAAAACTTGTTTTTTCAGTTGAAAGCATCATTTTAAAAATACTTTCCCTATAATCAGGTTTATTCCCAGTTCCATCCATCAAATACTCAGCTACACTCATTCCATAATCATGTGGCAAATTATACTGTAAATATCTGGCTAACCAGTTAAACCATGCTGTAGACAGCTCAATAACTTTTTGTTCATCTTTAGTATACTTTAAAGAGTGCTCTATAACATTTACCATATGTGGCTCATCCATCTTGACATATCTAGAAGGAAATTCATTGAGAAATTCTACGAAAACTTCGTACCAAACTTTCCATAATTCAATTTTGCCTATCTCTTCAACTTCACTCCAATCGATACTTTCACTAGAATATTCGTCTTCAAAGTTTTCTAAGAATTTTTTTGCTCTTATTGCCACAGACATGATATTTAGTGAATTTTTAAAATAATCTATTATTTTCCTTTTTGATTCATCACTATATCTTAGCCATGAATTAAGTGCTCCCCTAAATAGATTATAAATAACTTCAGGATGCTCATGATTATTTAAATATTCATCCACCTTTTCAAATCTGAAAGCATAATTTTCAAAGATTAATCTAATTGCTTTTCCACGTATAAAACTTTCATCATAAGTTAATGCTTTCTCTAGAATATTTAATTTTATAATTTCACTATTTCTAATGTTTAATAAATTCCACATTTCTTCAGAGGATATATCAAATCCATCAGCAAATTTATTCTCTAATAAACCAATTTCGCCATTACTTATTTTATTTTGTAACCAATCACGATAAGAAAAATCTCTTTTTCTCGAAACATTAAAATAAGGCATACCATTATACCAACAGACATCATCATTATCAATATTCTGACCATACATTAGTAATTCAATAAACCTATTTTGTTCTAATCCATTTAAAGCATTAATTCTACGATCAAAAAACATTATAACTTTGTCTCTGACAGAAGGAAAAATAGAATCCAATCCGATTAACATAAGTTGTTTTAACTCGCTATCTGGGTTTTCTTTATATAAGTTTTCAAGCATTGTCAAGGTACACAAATTAGCATTAATCGAAAGTGAACTTAAGTTTCTTTGAACTAAATCTATTACTTCCTGCTGTTCCAGAATATCAATAAATTGTTTTTTAAATAATAACTGCGTAGCAAAATGATAGATTGGATGAACAAACATAATTCTTTTTACATTATCAATTTGTATATATCCATGCTGTTGCAAATACTTAAGCTCATTCTTGTATTCATTATTTAATTTATAATCAACTTCGTATTTAGGATAATTTTCGTACTTATCATATTCTATGTCCTTATCTAAAGTAAATTCGATGTGCTCTTTTTTATCTTTATATATCCCTGGTTTTTCTTCACAATTACTCAAAATGAAAGCTAAATCATTCAAGGTAACAGTTTTATATGTGTTACAACTCAATCCTAATAAAAGAAAAACCTTGCTTGCTTCACTTCCTCTTCTCTCAATAATTCCAGCCAAATCATTTGAATCTATCCTCGCAGTACTTATGATATCTACTGGTTCTGACATTACCAAATACCTCAATTCCTTCTTTGCACTATAAATATTTGCTATATGTCCTAACTGAAGTGATGAGGTTTTCTCAGTTTCTTGAAGCAATTTTATTATATCATTGCATAGTTTTCTTGATTCCAAAGAATCTCCGTAATAGCTTTCCCATAGTTCTATCATTTTTTCTGAACTATCCAGAGTTAAATCAATCCAACAATGTGAATCAATCGAGCATTCACTAATAGTTTTTTTCGCTGTTGTATCAAGGAGAATATCTTTTCTTGAAGTTATAATAATCTTCCTATCTGATTTTGCCTCTCTAATTAAATTTCTTATTTCGTTTAAAGTATTTATTGCATCTTTTTTAGTTTCAACCTGCCCAAAAGGATCTTCTAAAATTAATATTCTATCTTCAATACCTCTATGTCTAATAAATGAAATAGCTCCCCCATCCCCATAAAGTTCACCCACTCGTTCGACCTTATAACCATTTTCAAGATATTCTTGTGCAATATCTTTTGCTAAGTAACTTTTGCCACAAAAAGATACACCTGTGAGTAATAAAACATTATTAGTACTTAAAATTCTTCCACATGATTCTCTTTCCACTCTTTTAATATAATTTTCATTTCTATTTAAAACAATTTTCCCACTATACTTATCCATGATGTGCATTAAATCGTTAGTAATGGAAAAATTAGTTCCTCTACTATGTCTTATCTTGTCTAACAACTCAATTATTACATCATCTGTTTTACATTGAGATATATAGAATTTTTTATTTAGTAAGCATCTTATTTTTTCAATTGAATGGGCTTCCGCATATTTTTCTCTCAATTTTATTTTTTTTAATATATTGCGTAAATCATTATTTGTTATATCATCTATAAATTTTTCTAAAAAAGCCTTTCTTGATATACTTGTAGAACTGCTATCGGAATAGCAACCCTTTATACATTCCTTAATCTTACTTAAATATTCGTTATTAAATCCAATACTTGATTCTGTATGAATTATCCCTTCATCAACAAATAAACTAACATCATCCTTGCCCCTTGCATCAGAAATGAATACAGCAAATCTATTATCATTTTCTTCCAATTTATTCAATAAGCTTGAACTTACGCTTCTGTTTTCGAAATGGCTTATCCAATCAGCAAAGCTTTGTAAGTCTATCTCCTGACCTCTATTTTTCACTTGAATATCAATTATGTACTTTTTCCCATCTTGACTGAAAATAATTTGCGCGTCTTCTCCATTTTCCTTTTCTATATATACTTCTACTTCATCTTTGTCCAAATATTCTAACGCAATTAATAGTGAATTCAAATACTGAAAATCATATCCTTGAGGACCAGATATTTCAACTGACATGCTCATTCCCTCCCTTGATACCTATGCAAATAATCCTTTACACTATTATTTTTATATATTGAATAAGCTAATAATATTAGCGATACAATAATATTTCTCACTAATATTATTAGCATATTAACTATAAACATATTTCTACAACATGAAAGCCATTGACGAATCCTTAAACCCCTCTTCTATATATCCCTACTAATCTTTTGTTTTTCTTTGACCAGCTCCTCCACAAATAGTTCTTTTCCAGTATTATTCACTGGTTTATCAAAAGGGGTTATTCCATTTATAAGAAATACGTCTTTTTCATTAATTTCAGAAACATCTTTAATAATAATACTTTCACTTTTTTTTGTGAATGCATACTCATATCTTAACCTTTGAGACTTTAAATCCTCCTTTAAAATAGGAATAAATCTAAAGGTTTTATGTTTTGCAGTAGCCTGCTTTAACAAATTTATATTAAAATCATTTTTTGCTTCCATCGTATGCAAGCGGTTTATGTAATTTATGATAGTAAGTTCACTTTCTTTCGCAGGGTTCTTACCAAGAATATTTTCTCCTATAACTACTCTATACCAATAAGGATTATTCTTATCTATTCCTGTGATAATACCGATGGTAATCTTATCGATTTTAGATTCAGCTTTCCATTTTCTAAAAATATCTAGTCCTTCTTTTTTACCAAATACTAACCCCACAATAGGCGGATCTTCAAGATCTCTATCTGTCAAAAAAGAAAGGCCTTCCCATTTCGCTTTATCCCATAATGGAATATAGATGATATCAGTTATTTTAATTTTATCATGATGTACATTAGAAAAATCTATTCCTTCTGGCAATTCCCCATAATGCATTTCTTTAATAGGCTCTATATTTTCATAATTTTTTTGATTTTCTAATTTATCATTCTGAAAAACATCTTTTTCTCTGATGTTTTTATATACTTTCATCTCCGATGTTACTTTGCTCATCAAAGAAATATCTTCTTCATTAACAACGAACGTATCTAATGTATTGGAGCAATTAAGTGTTCTGAACATAGAATCTTCTTCTTCAATAGATTTTTTTATTTTTTCTAAATCACTTGATAAAGGTATTATTTGTGAAGTAAAAATAGCCAAAGCAATATTTAGTTTTTCTAAAATCTTTCCTCTATTTTTATACTCCGTCAGTTCTTTTATATTTGAAACAATAATTCTAATAGTGTTATCTATTTTTGTAACTTCAATATCAAATTGTTCCGCCTCAACCCCCTCAATATTAATAGTAAACCCTGAAAGCATAGGAATTATATGCTCTGAAATAGATGTTGCAAACATGTTCTCCAACATAGCTAATAAAGTTGACCCTAATTCTTGATAAAATTTACTTATTCCAGTATTTACAATTACATTACAACCCACTATTTTTGTCTTTAACGTTACTTTATCAGTTAAAAGGTTTGTATCTAATAATTTATGAAAATTATTTGAAGCCGGTTGTTCAAATAGCTTTTTCATAAATACATCTAATGCTTCTTTTGACCCCATTTCATGAACATAATTTTCATCATAATACCCCAGCATATACTTTAATGCAGCAGACGCTGTCATCAGTTCATTTTCGCTTAAATAATCAGGCAATGTTTCAAATTGTTCAATATTACTTTGTTTCAAATTTAATAATGCTATTGATAGTAAACCATCATATTGAAGATATCTTTCCCATTCTTTTTCATCATCTATTTCATATGGATATAAATTTAATCCGATTAATTCTAATTCATTAAATTGAAGTGAATGATTAATTCGTCCTAAGTGTAGTTCCAAATATTTAAGAGCTCTCATAGACAGAAATATACCAGGAGTGACATTCCCCTCATAAAGGTATAAATTAGATGAATCCATAAATGCTCTTATGTAATAACTTCTAGCCCCCCAAAGTAACCCGACTTGCTCAAAAGCACTACCGAGCTTAATTAAGGTTTCTATCAAATCAATTTTAGAGTTTTCATGGTACAATCTAGTTAATGCTCTGCTATAAAACTTAATTGCTTTATAAATATCACTTTCTAAGTAATCATCGCCTCTATTAAGTAGTAATTGAGATGATTCAATATTTTGAGACTGTTCACCTAATAAATTAATTAGAAGTTCAAATAATTCATCATATTTGTTACATCTCTTCAGAATTGGAAGTTCTAATATTTTTTTTAATTGAAATAAATCAATATCGTTATTAAATTTCATATTCTTAAGTATTTCAATATATTTTTCAACTACATCGGACCACAACTCAGGGTTTTGTAGTCTAATCATTTGATAATCATATTTAGCTAATTTCGCTCTTTTTGGATTTTCATTATCATTGATAAATTTATCAAACGAATCTATTAATAATTGTGTATGACTATCTATATTTTCAATCACTTTTGTTCCTTTATTATGATTAGCAAATAAGGTGATCCATAAAGTACTTAAATTTTTTAAAATAAGATAATTTTCAATATTTTCTTTGTAAAGATTTTCAAGTTCAATATATTTCTCATAGTATATATCACGATCCTCATACCACCATAGCATTGTCCAACAATAATCATACAAAGCATTTGCATGATCATTTATACCACCATATTTTTTAGAAAACCTAAGGTTTCTTTCCGAAATATTAATAATTGTTGACTTATCAGTTTCCAGTTCTCTTAATATTTCAACAGATTCTTTTGATAATTTTATAATTCTTGCAGGTTTTAGCTGCTCAAGATTTTGTAATTCTTTTTCAATTTCATCTAAGTGTCTTTTTCGTTCTATATCTCTGATACCTTCCTCTATTATATTACTTAATTCATCTGACATATTAAAGGAGCAAATTGCAAATTTTTGATTATCATTTTTAAATGTATTTTCCAATAACCATGTCTTATCCAAAATACGTATATCTATTTGATGCTCTTTTCTTAATTCATCTTCTGCTTCTGCCCTTTTTTTATCAGATACAAATTGATTTGTAATAAAAAATATTTTTTTATATCCTCTGTCATGTTCTCCATTTGTCTCAATAATCTTTTTTACATCGGATTTTAGTTTTGGTTTCCAATCTTTCTTTGCACTAATAGCAAAAGCCCATCTTTCACTATGTGCCAAATTATTGTATCCGTACAACCAGCTCTCTGCAATAAATTCAGAAACTGGATAAGTTTCCGAATCAACCTTACTGTCGCCGCCTCCAGTTGGTCCCGTTTGAGGGAGTAAATTAGGGCAAATCGTTGCTTCAATTATCTTACGGCAAAAATTTTCAAATTCTTTTTCTTTATTTTGACTTGTCAATGACTCTAAAAAAAACGAAAAAAATTCCTTTGAAAGTTTTCCTACTTTTATAACCTTTGAATCTGAAAATAAATTGGGATGAATTTTTTTATAAAACGCTTTTTCACTCATACAACAATTTTCACCTCCTTGGATAATTCGAATATTTATTGCAATTTAAATCTATATGTTGACTACATCATGCCTTTTAATAAAAAAGTTTGTTTTATATCGATAGTAACTGAAGTCCACCGTTAGGCATGATATTATATTTTAATAACTTGATAATCTTATCTTCATATTTCTTACGTTTTTGAACATAATCTACAACATCAGCATCATACCTATTTGCAATTGCAGTTGTCCTAACCATATTCAAATCACCTTGAACTTTTTTCTGAATGAACCAAGACTCATATCCGATTAATTGATGTAATGCTTTGCCATCAAACCGATCCAGCTTCACTTCAATTACATCGTATGACATTATTTGGAATGGAACATGTAGATTTCCAAACATCAACAGAATATCCATTTCAGTACCTAAATTTGTTGGAATATAGCTTAAATAATCTGTATAATTGCCAAAAATATCTTGATGTTTGCCATCCACAAAATCGTGTAATAACATTGCCATAAGCGTGGCTTCATAACATGGTTTATCATCACTTGTCCTGTGAATTTGTTTCCAAAGGTTTGCCGGTTTAACTGGATAAGGCTCCATAATGATATTCCTTCTAATAGTAAACGGATTGATTTTTAAATACTCCTGCAATAAGATTTGGAACTCCTCGTCCGATATAGAGAACATAGCATTGGTTCCACTTGCACGATTAAGTGCAAATGTCCAGATTTTCCCCATATTTTGCAGGTCATATATATCATGTAATCGTAACGGTTTTTCAAAGCTAAATTCTGTACTACTTATTCTAAACCTGAATGGATATTTTTTATCTTCCCAAACAGTAGTTTCATCATAAAAGGCTTCACCTTCTGCTTTCCAAACTCCTCGCAGTTCCTCTAAGCCTGTAATATAGAATAGAACGTAGTCTCCATCTTTCATAATTGCAAGCCTAGAAAGCAGAGCGTCATTAACTGACTTATGATTCTTTGAATCAGGATTTGCTTCAGGCAAGCCTACCAAACCTCTATTTATACAAATTTTGTAATTAGTTTCATCCAGTACAAAGATATGGGCTGGCATACACAATACTCCTTTCAATATATCAAATTCATTATTTATCTACTACAAAGTAACTTTACAGAATAAAGCTATTTAACTCTCAAATTTTGAAGATATTCAAAATAAATATACAATTTATGTTTTGAATCAAATAATGAAACCTTCATTATAAATATCTTGCTTTATAATTAATTGTAAGGCTTTTACCACCAAAATCGTCCCGTGTTCTTTAAAGTTTTTTGTTCCTCGTTTTTTTCATGCTCGCGAACGCCTAGCAACTCATCTCTTCTTGCTATGGTTGGGTCGAACCAGTCAGCTTTTTTATTTGCCCATTCAATCCAGGCAGCCATTTCATCACTCAGCCCGTCTTCTATGTATTTTTCTTCAACTGCAATTACATAAGCTCTTATCCTGCATGCTGTCTCATAGTCCATTGCCAAATTCTGTAAAGCCTGTGTTCTATCAACCTCATCTTTAAAGAGATTTCGTTTTTCTTCTCTTAATCTAGCCTCTTCTTCGCGTCTTCGGATTTCCTCTTCTCTATCTTCCCGTTCAATCCTGACAACCTCGGACTGCTCATATAGTTCAACTAGCATTTCACCAAGCATAGATTCAATATTTGTCTTACCTGTGTCCTTAAAATATCTATTCTTTCGGATACAAATTCTTAATTTCCCGTTGAATACATAATCATATTTACGTATATTAGGCTTTGATGTCCATGAAAAGCGTTTTTTATCGTCTTCATACTTTATCAATTCTTGTGCTTCCTTTTTAGTCAGCACATGCTCAATTACATCCTGATTTTCAACAATATCCATTGAAACTCGCTCATTTCTTATTTGCAATGTAAGGTCATCGTTTATAGACCCGCCCAGACTTTCTACCTGTCGAAACAGAGTATCTAAAATCCTGTAAACTCTATTTAAAGTTTCATTAGAAACTACTCCTGCAAGGAAAGGAGGTTGTTTGGAATAATTTTTAGGGCTCCTTTGAGCAAACTCTTCTTTTGAATCATTTTTGTTCCACTCTTTTACCACATATTTATAAGCAACAATTTTTTTGTGCAGTTGAGCGTTTTCTGCTGACATTTTAATCTGTTGAGCAGCAAGCAAAATTCTCTGTTTTTCACTTACAGATAAAAATGTTAACAAATTCGGATGTTGATCATCCATGTTCTTTGTCTGGGAGTTTATTCTTTCTTCCAGGTTGTTTGAAATAACATCAACCTTTTCAATATTCATGGTACGCTTTATCGGCAGAGAAACTTCCGTTATTTGCGACACGCTTAGTGGCGTTTTCGTGACAGGTTTACCGAATTCTACTTTTGTCCGGTAACCAGTAGGTGGTATGGGTATATCGGCTTCCTTGCATATTTTCTGCAATGCCGAATACGGTACATTATATTTTTTTGAAACACTTACAAGTGACGTTTCCCAAATTTCATTATATAACTGCTCCCTTAGTATTTTCATAGTATCCACCAAGACAACTCCTCATTTCATAATTTAACACGTAGTTTTTTAATCTTTGGACTCAGTATTTTCAAAAAGCGAAAACGCATATTCAAAAAGTTTGATGTTTCCTATTCCGCGCTTTCGCTTAATAAAAAAAGAAAATCTTTTTTCATTTCTTCAAATTGAGATATGATAGTATTAAGGCTCTTTTCAATGTTCTGTACCTGGACCTCTGAAATCTTTCCATGTTTATATGCAATTAAGCGCTCGGCAATAATATTATAGCTCCAGCTTTCTGAATACTTGTCCTCATTGTGAATAGCGAATCCAATCGGCAATAAATCATTTCTCATTCCAATGCTCACAGCCATAGAAGAAATTCCAAGATAATCTGCAGCAATTTTGCAGGTTATCTTTTTAAAACCTCTTATTTCTTCATCAGTGTATTTTTCCATTCTATTCACCTCCTTATGTCAAGGATTGTATCCGCTAAATTCCCAAATTCCTACAATTTTATTATTTGAATTCGTTAATTTTTAATATTTTGTTCGTTTACTTTTTTCGTCATCATACTATCTTTTTAAATACAATCTTTTTAAAAATTACACTTAAGTAAATCTCATTTTTTATATGTAAATTAACCTCCCTGAAGAATAAGATGTAAAATGTCGCCAAAATGCTTAAATGTAGTACTATGTAGATACTATGATGATATGCTACTATGAGTTAAGATTTTATAAAAGGCATTATCTTTAGATGTAATAAGTTCTAATTTATATGTGGGAACTTAGGTTCTTCTATTATATGTAAACTACTCTCCCCATAGTTTTCAATTGAAACACTATTATTAAATATATCAAAACCATTAGCCGCTAAATATTCTTTTAATTTAATATAATCTAATTTAACACTTCCTGATTCGTCTATAGGTTTACCATATAAGCTTTCAATATAATAGTCTATATAAAATATTTGGTCTGCTTCAAATATATACGGGGATTTTAAGGGCTTTCGTGATAATAATGTATTTACATTCAAAGTTAATTTCTTTGCTTCTCCTGGTTCAAGCGAAACAGGAATTGTAACTTTCTGACCATCAATGTAGACAATATCGCTTAAAATATTATTATACTGTATAAATGTATCATCTTCATACAAAAAAAGGTCATAGTCAATAATTGAAATACGTTGTTTCGAGGCATTGCTTATTATAACATCATATTGAACGACATCAATTAATGAGTTTTTAGAATCCAATTTTTTGTATGTTACAATGTCTTTATACTGTATAGATGATAATACTATTGAAATATCTTCTATTTCATTTTGATTATCTTTTTTAATTATATAATATTACTGACATATTGACAGCAAAAGTGTCATAATAGGTATCACTATAGAAATTATATCCCATCGAATTTTCTTCTTAACCTTCTTTTTAGCCACAGTTTGCTCCTGTACACGATTGATTTCAAATAATCACAATATTCTACTAACTAGATAATCTAATTCCGCGGCTAATTTTCTTAGTTTAATTATATTAGATGAATTCGGAAGATTATCAATTAAACTATAGTTTTCTTTAAGATTTTCATTTATAGTAATAACCATTATTAATTGCCTATCCATTGTTCCATGATCTTTATATAATTTAGGAATATATTCAATAATATAATTCAGAAGCTTGTTAATACAATGTAATGTTTGTTCAAGTTCTCCACGTACATACATCTCGTTTTGTGTTTGTAGTTCGGTTAGATATTCGCCAAATCCATTAATATGCATACTGATAAAGTCGAATAGACTAAGAGTATTCGCAAACGGAATTTTATCTTCAAATTCAAGATATTTATCGTATTTTTCAGCAACTTTACAGCCTACCAAAATATCTTCAGCAAATCGTCCTGTAGGATTGTAATCATTATAAGCAGATTCATACAAAGAAAAATATAATTGTTTAAAAAAAGATTTACTTTCATTTTCTAACTTTATGATTTTATCTTCGTAATCCTTCTGTAAGCTATTAATTTCATTTTTATATTCTATTTTTAATTTATCAAATTCTTGCTTTTCCATTAAATTATATATATATTTAGTCCCACCCACACAGTCACTGCAATACCTAATATTGAAAGTCCTATTTCAATTTCATCTATTGAACTCGTATCATAATCTTTTATAAAAATTGCTCCGAATAGTATGATACTAATTAGTGCGGGTGTTATCAATGCAAATATTTTTAGATTTTTATGCTCCGCTATTAACAGCCCAATTACTAAAGCAAACATTAGAAATCCGAATATAAAAAAGACAAAACTACTATCCATTACATGCACCTTCACTTATATGCTATTACCAATATTATACATCGCAAATCACTTCCCGTCTACAATAAAAGACTCCTCTAAGAGGTGTGCTTTTTTCTTCAATTGTAAAGTTTTTATGCAATTTGTATTAAAAAAGAACCCGGTTTTGATCTGACCCCAAAAAATTAAACATATAGTTTTAAGCAACCAATAAGGATTGAGTTTTGTATTTTACAGGACTCAGTCCTTTTAGTTTACTCTTTATTCTTTTTGTATTATACCAGTTGATATAATCTTCTAATTCTTTCTTAAAATGCTCTATGCTCGTAAAGTCTTGTAAATACAATAGCTCTAATTTAAGTAATCCAAAAAAATTCTCCATAACTGAATTATCAATGCAGTTCCCTTTTCGAGACATACTTTGTCGTATTCCTTTTTCTTTTAGTTGAGCTTGATAATGCTTCATCTGATATTGCCATCCTTGGTCAGAATGGAAAACTAATCCTTCAAGATTGGGATACTTAGCAAAAGCTTTGTTAAGCATTTCTTGTACTTGTGCATATGTAGGTCTATCTGTTATTGAAAAACTAATAATTTCCCTGTTAAAGAGATCTAATATAGGTGAAAGATAAAGCTTTTGCCCAAACAAAGAAAACTCTGTTACATCCGTTACCCATTTCTCATTTGGTTTAGTTGCTTCAAAATTTCTTTCTAGTAAATTAGGAGCAATTTCCCCAACCTCACCCTTGTAAGATTTGTATTTTTTCATTCGCACAAGACAAATTAGACCGAGGTCTTTCATTAGTTTTCGTACAGTTTTATAGTTTATCATATATCCACTTTCTCTAAGTTTAAGTGTTATACGACGATATCCGTATCTTCCATAATTCTCATGAAATAGTTGTTGTATTTTCTTCTTTATATCTGAGTATTTATCAGGCTTTTCTAGATTTTTTAAGTGATAGTAGTAAGTGCTTCTCGGAATATTTGCTATTTCAAGCAACATATCCAGAGAATATTCCTGCCTTAATTCTGTAACTATCTTGGCTTTTTCTTTGCTTGTAAGCTCTGCTTTTCCTGAACTAAGGCATTGTACTTTTTTAAATAAGCATTCTCCGCCCTTAATCTCTGAACTTCAGCAATTAAATCTTCTTCTCTTTCTTTAGAAATATTCTTAGGAGTTTTCATTGAGTTTTTATTCATAGATTTCTTTGGACGACCTCGTTTTTCTATAAGGAGTCCTTCCTCTCCTTCTTCATAATATATGCGTTCCCACATTAAAAGAGTTGCATCTGAGGGGATACCTAATTTAGCAGAAGCCTCATTAATAGACAAATGATTATTATGCATATATTTTACAGCATTTAATTTGAATTCGCCAGAATAACTTCCTGATTTCATTATTAATCCTTCATATCCATGATTACTATACATTTTCCACCATCGTTTACCTACTGATCTAGAAATACCTAGTTCCTTTGTAAGCGTCAAATACGCCTAACCTAAATAACACTTCACCGGATATCAATTAAATATCCGGTGAATATAATTCTTCAAGTGCTTCTTT